>JBEKYY010000034.1:0-18488 GCA_049510395.1 Verrucomicrobiota bacterium | reverse complement strand
CCGCTTATGCCGAATCCGGACGCTTCCCGGAAGCGGTGACCACGGCGGAAAAAGCGGAGCAACTTGCCTCCAGTGCCGGGCTGAAGGATTTGGCCGGAAATAACCGGCAATTGCTCGAATTATACCAGGCTGGCAAACCTTATCGAGAATCCCGGCCGGCAAGCCGGACAAACTTGACCACGAACCCCGTCACGTCCGCGACGGCATCATCATTCTCAAATAAACCGACATCCCGCACGGGACGGTGATTTGAGATTTGCTGTCATTTACTTTCCGCTCCGCCACTGGTAAAACTCCCGCGTGCTCAACGACGCCGCCATCTGGAAAAATCTCAATTCGCCGCGCCGGCTGTTTTTGATCGCCGGGCCGTGTGTGATTGAAAACGAAAAGTTGTGCCTGCAAGTCGCCGGCGCATTGAAGAAAACCTGCGCCCGACTGGGCATCTTCTACGTCTTCAAAGCCAGCTTCGACAAGGCCAACCGCACATCGGCCAAATCCTTTCGCGGGCCCGGTCTCGATGAAGGCTTGCGCGTGCTGGCCAAAGTGCGCGCTGAATTCGGCGTGCCGGTGCTCACCGACATTCACAACGAATCGCACGCCGCCGTCGTCGGCGAGGTCGTGGACATTTTGCAAATCCCTGCGTTTCTCTGCCGCCAGACGGACTTGATTGAAGCCGCCGCCGCGACGGGCCAGATCGTGAATCTCAAAAAAGGCCAGTTCCTGTCGCCGGTGGAAATGGGCCAGGTGGTCGAAAAAGCCCGGCGTGCCGGCGCAGAAAAAATCCTGCTCACGGAACGTGGCACGACGTTCGGTTACAACAATCTCGTCGCCGACATGCGTTCGATTCCGATGATGAAGCGATTCGGTTGTCCGGTGGTTTTTGACGCGACGCATTCGGTGCAATTGCCCGGCGGCGGCGGCGACAAATCATCCGGCCAGCGCGAATTTGCGCCGGTGCTGGCGCGGGGTGCGCTGGCGGCGGGCGCCAACGGCCTTTTTATCGAAACGCATCCGCGACCGGAACGCGCGCTCAGCGACGGGCCGAACATGATTCCGCTGGCTGAAATGCCCGCGCTGTTGCGGGAACTGCTCAAGGTTTTCAACGCTGTGAAGAGATGAACATCCAACATCCAACATCCAACATCCAACGCCCAATGCTTTTGCGTGGCGGCCGCCATTGGATGTTCAACGTTGGATGTTGGTTGTTGGATGTTTCCAGATTTTAATTTCCATGGCCCAACGGATTTCCAAATCGCTCGCCTCGCGTCTCAACCGCGTGAAGTTATTGATTTGCGACGTGGACGGCGTGCTGACCGATGGCTCGGTGTTCATCGGCGGAGCGCAGGAAATCAAGCGGTTCAACATCCGGGACGGCCTGGGCCTGGTGTTTCTGCGCCGGGCCGGCTTCAAAGTCGGCTGGGTTTCGGCACGGCCATCGCCGGTGACGGAAGCACGCGCGGCTGAGTTGGGAATTGATTTTCTCATCCAGCAGGGCGACCGGACAGGCAAGATCGGCGCGGTCGAAAAACTTTTGCGCCGTGCGAAACTGGATTGGGACGCGGTATGTTTCATTGGCGATGACGTGGTGGATTTGGGACCGTTGAAACGCGCGGGGTTCGCCGTCGCGGCGGGGGACGCCCGGCCCGAGTTGAAAGCGGCGGCGCATTTCGTCACGTGCGCGCCGGGCGGGTGCGGCGCGGTGCGCGAAGTTGCGGAAATGCTTTTAAAAGCGCAGGGCAAATGGGATGCGATCGTGGCGCATTATTCAAAATGAATGCGAAAGCGAACATCACACGGGCATCGCTGGCCGCGGGCGCGGGGTTGTTATTCGCCGTCACGCTCGGCGTTCGCGCGCAGCAAAACAGCGTTCAGCACGCGAACAATTTCACTTCCACCGAATACTACGGGCCGACGAATCAACAGCGAATCAAATCAATTTTGTCCGGTGCCGAGGCGTTGCCACAGCCGGGCGGACTGCTCATCATCAAACAACTCAAGCTCGAAATGTTCAACCCGGACGGCAAGCTGGAATGGGTTGTGAATGCGCCGGAATGCGTTTATGACACGTTCAAAGGCGTGGCGAATTCGCCGGGGCATTTACAGGTGCGGACGGGCGATGGGAAATTCCGTGTCGAGGGCGAAGGTTTTTTGTGGCGGCAAAGCGATTCATTCCTCACCATCTCAAATAATGTGCGCACCGTGGTTGAAAATGGGGCAATAATGAATACCATGCCGTGAAACGTTTCAGTCTCATAGTAATTGCCGTGTGGTGCGGCTGGATGGTTCACGCGCAAACAGACGTGACCGCGCAAAGTTCCCCTGCAAGTGCGACAACCCATTCGCCCGACACGACGCGTCCGCCGCGCGCCCCGACGCTGATTGATTCCGACAACAGCGCGGATTTTGATTTGAACGGGCATCAGGCAATTTATCGCGGACACGTGCGGGTGGACGATCCGGAACTGAAGCTCACCTGTGGCTGGCTCATCGCGGATGTGCCGCAGGCGGGCGGGCGCCCGAATCACATCGTCGCCGAGACGAATGTGGTGATTGATTTCACGGACACCAAGGGCCAGACCAATCATGCGACCAGTGACAAGGCGGTTTATCTTTACAACGTGCAAAACGGCGTGACAAACGAGACAGTCACGCTCACGGGCAACCCGCAGATGGAAAACGCGCAAGGCATGCAGGCGGGCGATGTTATTATCTGGGATCGCGCGAACAACAAAATCCATTTCGACAATCCGCACATGATTTTCCGACAAAACCTCAATGGCGCCACGCCGGAGACGAATCCGCCGCCGGTAAAAACGAATTTTCCGCAGGGAACGGTTGAAAACATTGACAAAAACATCAGCAACCACATCGGCGACCGCCCAGCGTTCTGAACTTTGCATGGAAACACCGGTCTCACCATCGAACGGCCTGCTGCTCGCCACTGAAAATCTGGTGAAGGAGTATCACAGTCGCCGGGTGGTGAACGACGTGTCCATTTCCGTGGTCGCGGGCGAAATCGTCGGGTTGCTCGGCCCGAATGGCGCGGGCAAGACGACGACGTTCAACATGGTCGTCGGTCTCGTGAAACCGGACGGGGGCGCGGTGAAATTTCAAGGCCGCGGCATCACGCGCCTGCCGATGCACCGGCGCGCACGGCTGGGCATCGGTTATTTGACGCAGGAACCGTCGGTGTTCCGCAAACTCACGGTTGAAGAAAACATTCTGGCGATTCTCGAAATGTGCAGGCTGTCGCGTGACGAACGCGCCGTGCGATTGAAGTATTTGCTCGATGAACTGGATTTGACGCCGCTGGCCAAAAACAAAGCCTACACGCTCAGCGGCGGCGAAAAACGGCGGCTGGAAATCACCCGCGCGCTGGTGACGAGCCCCAAGCTGATGTTGCTGGACGAGCCGTTCAGCGGCATTGATCCGATTGCGGTTTACGAAGTGCAGAAGATTGTGCGCCGTTTGAAGGAGCGCGGGCTGGGCATTTTGGTCACCGACCACAATGTGCGCGAAACCTTGAAATTGATTGACCGCGGCTACATCATCCACAAAGGCCAGGTGCTCGTGGAGGGTTCGTCCGAATTTCTGGCGAACGACCCGAAGGCGCGCGAAATTTACCTGGGACCGGAATTTAATTTGTGAACCTGCAACACCAGATCGTCACCGTTGAACAGTTCTACAAGGAACACGCCACCGCACTGCAGTTGCGGCTGCTGGCGGGGGAACGCGGTCTGAAGCGCGTCATCCGCGAACCGACGGTGAACCGTCCCGGCCTCGTGTTGAGCGGATTCACGCATTACTTCGCCTACAAACGCGTGCAGGTTTTCGGCAACGCGGAGGTGTATTACTTGCGGTCGCTCACGTCCGCCCAACGATCGAAACGTTACGCCCACTTTTTCGCGTTCAAAATTCCGTGCATTATTTTCAGCCGCGGTTTCCGCCCGGACCGGGAATTTATGGCCGACGCCGAGAAGGCGGGCGTGCCGGTCTTTCAATGCCCGATGGTCACAATGAAGTTCATCAATGCCGCGACCCTCGAGCTCGAAACGATGTTTGCGCCGCGCGGCTCGGAGATGGGCAGCATGGTGGACATCCTCGGCGTGGGCGTGCTGATTCGCGGGGAGAGCGGCATCGGCAAAAGCGAGGCGGTGCTGGCGCTCATCGAGCGAGGCTACAGCCTGGTCTCCGACGACGTGACGAAAGTCACCCTGCTGGACGGCCGCGAAGTCGTCGGCACCTGCGCCGAATTGACGCGCGAGCACATGGAAATTCGCGGCATCGGCATCATCAACGTCGCCGCGATGTTCGGCATCAAAAGCATCCGCAACAAAAAACGCCTGGACCTCATCGTCACGCTCAAGCTGTGGAGCGAAGTCGGGGAGGTGGAGCGCATCGGCCTGGAAGAGGAATTCGAGAAGGTCCTGGGCGTGGACATCCCGCACATCGTCATCCCGGTCCGCCCCGGACGCGACCTGGCACGGCTCATTGAAGTCGCCGCGTTTCAGATCAAGTTGAAAATGTCCGGCCACAACGCCGCGCAGGAATTGAACGACCGCCTCATCGCACATATGAGCCGGGACAATCTGCCGCCGGCAAAATAAATTTCCGCGGCCCTTTATTTCTGCGATATTTAGTGTAAAATGAGCAAACCGATGAGCGCAAAAAAGCTGGCTGACGGTGAGTTCTTCACCAAAGAACTCACGATCTCGAACAAGCTGGGCATCCATGCCCGGCCCGCCGCCATGTTCGTCAAGACCGCCAACCGGTTCGCATGCGAAATTTTCGTCGAAAAGAACGGTGAAAAAATCAACGGCAAGAGCATCATGGGATTGATGATGCTCGCCGCCGGCCCGGGCAGCAAACTGATCCTGCACGTTCGCGGCGCAGACGCCCAGGCCGCCATCCTCGAGCTCGAAGCCCTCGTCAAACGGAAATTTGATGAGGAATGAGCCGTGTTGCATGGTCCGGGTTTCATCAAGCAGCCGTGAAGAAATTTGTTCTTGACGCAATCCGCAACTTGGAACACGCACCTCTCTTCAACTTTGGACTTTGAACTTTGGGCTTTGGACTTTAATTTCAGCGCATGGCTGCCGCTGAAATTGACATCAAATACGTCGCGCATCTGGCGCGGCTGCATCTCACGCCCGACGAGGAAAAGAAACTCGGTGCGCAACTCGGCGGCATTCTCGGCTACATCGAAAAATTGAAGGAACTCGACGTTGCCGGCGTCGAGCCAACCGCCCACGCCGTGCCGCTGGTCAATGTCATGCGCCCGGATGAAGTTCGCCCATCGCTGCCGCACGACGAAGCCCTGCGCAACGCGCCGGCCCAGGCCAACGGGCTTTTCATGGTGCCGAAAATTGTGGAATAGAAAATGAACCACGGATAAACACGGATGCATACAGATTCGGACATTTTGGATAGCGGCACAATTTGGTGGGGCGAGGCTGCTGACGAGCCGGCTCGCGAGTACGCTCGCCCCACCAAAAGGTGCAAAATATACCGCCATCGAAAATCGAGACCCCCTTCCCCGCCCAAGCGGGGCGGGGGACGTGTTCCAAAGCTTGCAGCCATCCATCCGTGTCTATCCGTGTTCATCCGTGGTTAAAAATTTCCAATGCTCAACCAACTGACCATCTCCGAACTGACCGCCAAACTGGTCAAGCGCGAAGTCTCCGCGCGCGAGGCCATGCAGTCGTGTCTCGACCAAATCGCGCGCGTGGACAAAAAAATCCACGCCTTTATCAGCTGCAATGCCGATGATGCGCTGGCGCAGGCGGATGCGGCGGACAAGGAACTGGCCAAAGGTGGCAGCACCGCAAAATGCCTGCTGGGAATTCCGGTCGCGGTCAAGGATGTGCTTGCCGTCAAAAATCAACCACTCAATTGCGGCTCGAAAATCCTCGGCAAATTTGTTTCGCCCTATGACGCGACAGTCATCGAAAAGTTGAAGGCGGCGGGCGCGATTGTTTTTGGCCGGCTGAACATGGACGAATTTGCCATGGGCAGTTCGACGGAAAATTCCGCGTTTGGCGTCACGCGCAATCCGTGGGATACGACACGCATTCCCGGCGGTTCGTCCGGCGGCTCGGCGGCGGCGGTCGCGGCCGACGAGGCCATTGCCACGCTCGGCTCTGACACCGGCGGCTCGATTCGCCAGCCCGCCGCGTTGTGCGGTTGCGTCGGCCTGAAACCAACCTACGGCCGCGTGTCGCGCTACGGGCTCGTCGCCTTCGCCTCGTCCCTCGATCAAATCGGTCCGTTCACAAAAGACATCCGCGACACGGCAACGATGCTGGGCGTCATCAGCGGACACGATTTGCGCGATTCCACCAGCGTGCCGCAACCGGTGCCGGATTATGCCGCGAGTCTGACCGGCAACATCAAAGGTTTGAAGCTTGGCCTGCCGAAGGAATACATGATTGGCGGGTTGGATCCCGAAGTGAAAGCCGCGGTGGACGCCGCTGTGAAACAATTCGAAAAGCTGGGCGCGGAGATTGCGGAAATTTCCCTGCCGCATACCGACTATGGCGTGTCGGTTTATTACATCATTGCAACGGCGGAAGCGTCGGCGAATCTTGCGCGGTTTGACGGCATTCGCTACGGGGCGCGTGTGGACGGCGCGGATCCGATTGAACTTTACAGCCGGACACGCGGTGCGGGTTTTGGCGCGGAGGTGAAGCGGCGGATCATTCTCGGCACCTACGTTTTGAGCAGCGGCTACTACGACGCGTATTATTTGCGCGCGCAAAAAGTCCGCACGCTCATCCGCAACGATTTTTTGAAGGCATTTGAAAAAGTGGATGCCATCGTCACGCCCACCACGCCGACTGCGGCGTTCAAGATTGGCGAGAAATTTGACGATCCGCTGCAAATGTATTTGAGCGATATCTTCACGATTTCGTGCAACCTGGCAGGCATCTGCGGCATCAGCATTCCGTGTGGCTTCACCGGCAACCCTCAACCCTCAACCCTCAACCCTCAACCACGGTTACCCATCGGCCTGCAACTGCTCGGCAAGCCTTTTGGCGAGGAAACGCTTCTGAAAATTGCCCATGCGTATGAGCTAAACACCTTGTGGCATAAGGGAGAAACCGCTACAGTAATCTGAGCCAGATTATCCGGTATGAAACCAAGCCCGCGCGCCAACAAAGTCCTTGTTTTCGTGGGGATGTGCTTTCCGCTGCTGGCACTGATTGTAATGAGCTGGCTCGTGCATCATACGACCGAACAATTCCGGGATTCATTTTTTCAAGTGGGGCATACCTACAAAGTCCTGAACCTCGTCCAGCAAACCCAGTTTCACCTTCAGGATGCGGAAACTGAACGGCGCGGCTACCTGTTGACTGGTGACCATGACTATTTCAACTCATACGGCAGGGCCATGGCAGCGGTCCGGAATGACATTGATCAATTGAAAAGCCTCGTCCAAGCCAGGGCCGGGCAACAAACCAACATCCTGGCATTGCAAAACCTCATCACTGAACGGCTAGGCATTAATCCTGACACGATTGCCGGCAGCAAGGGCAATGTGCATGATGCGCTGGCCGTCACGTTGACCGACGAGGGCAAAAAAACGATGGAGAAAATCGGCCGCGTGTTGTTCCAGATGGGACAGGAAGAGGAATACTCGCTGAATATAAATCAGCAGCGCGCGGAAGCCGATTCCATTTCCAGCCAGGTCACGTCGGTGGTGCTCATTGGGACCGTCGTCATGGTGCTGGTGTTCATTGTCATCATCCTGCGCCGACTCGAAAAACTGCAACAGGTCGTCACCATCTGCGCCTGGACCGGCCAGGTGAAATACGAGGGCGAATGGATTCGCCTGGACGAATACCTGGAACGCCGGTTCGGGCTTTCCGTTTCGCACGGTCTTTCCATGGAGGCGGCGAAGAAAATGATCGCGGAAATCAAGGAACCCAACCGGGCGGCGGGCGGCGAACAGCCGCCGGGCGGATCCAACGCCGTTTGAACCAATCATCGGACTTGCATTTTAAGTAACTTGATGGTTACTTAATGAGATACATGGCCAGACCTGTCAAACCGAACGGCGCAGTGGTGGGGCGGAATCCCAAACGCACCCGCGAGCGCATTTTGTCCGCCGCATTGAAGGAGTTCGCGGCGAATGGTTTCGCCGGCGCGCGTGTGGACGCGATCGCGCGGCGCGCCGCCATCAACAAGCGGATGCTCTACCATTATTTCGGCGACAAGGAGCATCTGTTCCGCCAGGTGCTGCATCGCAAAATCACCGAACGGCAGGCGTCGGCCGAGGGCTTGTCAGGTGACCCGGCGGAGAGCCTGCCGTTCTGGTTTGGGCTTTCGTGCCGGGACCCGGACTGGGTCCGGCTGCTGGAATGGGAGGCGTTGCAAGGCGGGAACAAAAGGGTCATTGACGAGAAAAACCGGCGGGCGGTGGCTACACGGGTGCTGGACCGTATTCGTCAACAGCAGGCGCTCGGCTATTTGTCCGGTGAATTTGAGCCGGGCCATCTTTTGCTGGCGATGCGGTCGCTGACGACATTCCCGATGGCGTTTCCGCAATTGACTCGGCTTTTTATAAACCGGTCCGTTTCCGATCCGCATTTTCAGAAGCGGCACGTGGCGCTTCTGAAAAAGTTCGCCGCCGCCTTCCAGCCCGCCGGCGGCCGCCGCAACCAAACCAAACCCGAAAGTTGAAAATGGCATGAAAAATTCAACCCTGATTCCGGCGCTCGCAGTGGTCGCAACGATGCTGGTCAACGGCTGTTCGGGCGGCGCAAAAAAAGGGACGGGCGGTGGCGCGCCGGTGCTCGTGGCGCGGGCGATGGAAACCAACGTGCCGGTCCAAATTGAGCCGGCGGCCGTCGGCCACGTGATGCCGTATTCCACGGTGACCATCCGCCCGCAAGTCGGCGGCGTCATCAGCAAGGTGCATTTTCAGGAAGGGCAGGAGGTCAAAAAGGGCGACCTGCTGTTCACGATTGACCCGCGGCCAATGCAGGCGGCGCTGGCGCACGACAAGGCACAGTTGGAAAATGCGGAAATCCAGTTCAGCCGCGAGCAAAAATTGTTCGACCAAAAATTAATTTCGCAGGATGAATACGACACCAGCAAGGCCAGCCGAGATACGCTCGCGGCGACGGTGCAATCGGATGAATTGAATTTAAGCTTCACCGAAATCCACGCTCCGTTTGACGGTCGGACGGGCAGCCTGCAATTTCACGAGGGCAACGTCGTCAAGGCCCCGGATGACACCTTGCTGACCATCAATCAGGTTCATCCGATTTATGTCGCGTTCGCCGTGCCGGAGCAATACCTGCCGGAAATCAAAAGGGAGATGAGCGAAAAAACGCTGAAAGTGATGGCGGCCTTTCAAAACATGGACGCGCCGCCGCAGGGCGAGTTGACGTTTATTGACAACGCCGTTGACATGATGACCGGCACGATCCAGCTCAAGGCCACATTCCCCAACGAAGACAACGCGTTGTGGCCGGGGCAATTTGTGCAGGTGGCGCTGACGCTTTCGGAGTTGACCAATGCCATCGTCGTGCCGTCCGAGGCGGTGCAAACAGGGCAAAACGGCCAGTTCGTTTACGTCGTGAAACCGGATCAAACCGTCGCGCAGCGACCGGTAACAATCGGCATCACATTTCAAGGCGCGACGGTGGTGCAAAGCGGTTTGCAAGCCGGCGAAACGGTGGTCACGGACGGTCAGTTGCGGCTTGAGCCCGGCGTGAAGGTGAGCATCAAGAGCGCCATTTTGTCCACCAATGCGCCATGAGCATTCCCGAGCTGTTCATCCGCCGCCCGGTAATGACCACGCTGGTCATGTTGGGTATTTTGTTGGCTGGCCTCATTGGCTACCGCCTGCTGCCGGTGAGCGATCTGCCCAGCGTGGATTATCCGACCATTCAAGTCTCGGCGAGCCTGCCCGGCGCCAATCCGGAAACCATGGCTTCGTCCGTGGCGACGCCGCTGGAAAAACAATTCTCGATCATTGCCGGCGTGGACTCCATGTCGTCGGTCAGCGCAATGGGCAGCGTGCAAATCACCGTCCAGTTCACACTGGACCGCAACATTGACGCGGCGGCACAGGATGTGCAGGCGGCCATTGCCCGCGCCGCCCGGCAATTGCCACCGAACATGCCCACGCCGCCAACCTACCAGAAGGTCAACCCGGCGGACGCTCCGATTCTTTATCTGGCATTGAATTCACCCACGTTGCCGCTTTCGACGGTGGATGACTACGCCGAGACGCTGCTGGCGCAGCGCATTTCGATGATCAATGGCGTCGCGCAGGTGTCCGTTTTCGGCTCGCAGCAGTACGCCGTGCGCGTGCAGGTGGACCCGAACAAGCTGGCCGCCTATGGCATCGGCATTGATGAGGTCGAATCGGCGGTGGAACAGGGCAACGTGGACCAGCCGACCGGCACGCTTTACGGCCGGCACCAGGCGTTCACCGTGCAGGCCACAGGCCAGCTCCAGAAGGCGGCGGACTATCGGCCGCTCATCGTCGCGTATCGCAACGGTCATCCGGTGCGCCTGCAGGAACTGGGGCGCGTGATTGACAGCGTGCAAAACGACAAGGTTGCCGCGTGGTATAACACGCACGACTCCAGCGCGCGCGCCATCGTGCTGGCCATTCAACGCCAGCCTGGCGCGAACACCGTCGCCGTGGTGGACAACATCACCCGCTTGCTCCCGCAGTTCCGCAATCAGATCCCGGCGGCGGTGCATATCGACGTGCTGTTTGACCGCTCGCAGTCCATTCGCGCGTCGGTAGCGGATGTCAAACACACGCTCTTCATCGCCATCTGCCTCGTGATTCTGGTCATCTTCCTTTTTCTGCGGAACCTCTCGGCCACGATCATTCCCAGCCTGGCACTGCCGATGTCCATCATCGGCACGTTCGCTGCCATGTCGCTGCTCGGCTACAGCCTCGACAACCTTTCGCTCATGGCGCTCACGCTATGCGTTGGATTCGTCGTGGACGATGCCATCGTCATGCTCGAAAACATTGTGCGCCACATGGAAAACGGCGAGCCGCCGATGCAGGCCGCGTTGAACGGTTCCCGGGAAATCGGGTTCACCATCATTTCCATGACGCTGTCGCTGTCGGCGGTGTTCATTCCGGTGTTGTTCATGGGCGGCCTGCTGGGGCGGCTGTTGCACGAATTTGCCGTGACGACTGTGGTCGCGGTGCTGGTATCCGGGTTCGTTTCGCTGACGCTGACGCCAATGATGTGCAGCCGGTTCATCCGCTCGGAGCACGAAAAAAAACACAGCCGGCTGTACAACGCCTTCGAGCGCTTCTTCGACGGCATGCGCGGTGCCTACGACCGCAGTTTGCAGGTGGTCATGCGCCGCCGGCTGGCAACGCTTAACGTGTCGCTGGCCGTGCTGGTGGCGACCCTGGCCCTGTTTGTCGTGATCCCCAAGGGTTTTTTCCCCGACGACGACACCGGCCAGATTCGCGGCAGCACGGAGGCTGTGCAGGGCATATCCTTCGAGGCAATGCGCGAGCACCAGATGGCTGTGGCGAAGATCGTCGCCGCCGACCCGAACATTGATGGTTTCATGTCGGCCATTGGCGCTGGGGGGCCGTCTTCCACCGCCAACAACGGCCGCCTCTTCATGCGTTTGAAGCCGCGCTCCGAGCGCAAATTGAACGCGAACCGGGTCATCCAGGAACTCCGCCCGAAATTCGCCCAGATACCGGGCATCAACGTGTATTTGCAAAACCCGCCGACCATTCCCATGGGGGGCATGGTGTCCAAGGCACTCTATCAATTCAGCCTGCAGGACACCGATACGAAGGAGCTTTTCCATTGGGCGCCCATTCTGATGGCCAGGATGGCGGAGCAGACCAACCTGCTTCAGGACGTGACCAGCGACCTGCTCGTCGCCAATCCACAGGTCATGGTCGAAATTGACCGCGACAAGGCCTCCGCGCTCGGCGTCACGGCCGGCCAGATCGAAAACGCGCTCTACGACGCCTACGGCTCACGCCAATCCTCCACGATTTACACCGACATCAACGAATACTGGGTCATCCTTGAAGTCGAACCGCAGTTTCAACGCGATCCGGACGCGCTCGGGCAACTCTACATCAGCAGTTCGGTCACCCTGACCAACAGCACGACCCCCATACTGGTTCCGCTCAGCGCCGTCGCCCGGCTCACGCGCAACCTTGGGCCGATGAGCATTTCCCACGTCGGCCAGTTGCCGTCCGTCACCATTTCCTTTAATCTGGTGCCCGGCGTTTCTCTTGGCACCGCCGTTGAACGCGTGCAGAAGCTCCAGGCCGATTTGCACATGCCGGTTACCATCAGCGCCAGCTTTCAAGGCTCGGCACAGGTTTTCCAATCGTCCCAGCAAGGCCTTCTGGTCTTGCTCATTATGGCCATTCTCGTCATCTACATCATCCTGGGAATCCTTTACGAAAGCTTCATTCATCCCATCACCATTTTGTCCGGCCTGCCGGCGGCGGGTTTCGGCGCGCTGATCACGTTGATTCTGTTCCGCCTGGATTTGAACATCTACGGCTTTGTGGGCCTCATCATGCTCGTCGGCATCGTGAAGAAAAACGCCATCATGATGATTGACTTCGCCATTGACGCACAACGCAGTGGAAAGCCCGCGGCTGAAGCCATTCACCAAGGTTGTCTTTTGCGTTTCCGTCCGATCATGATGACCACGATGTCCGCGCTCATGGCCACGCTGCCCATTGCGCTCGGCTTCGGCGCGGGTGGCGAAGCCCGCCGGGCGCTCGGCCTGGCCGTCGTCGGCGGATTGGTGGTGTCACAATGCCTGACGCTCTACATCACGCCGGTGATTTATCTTTACCTGGAATCGGCCCACCAATGGTATTTGCGCAAGTACGCCAAACACGCGGCGATTCAAACGGGCATCAAGCCGGCGGTGGCGTGATTCCAAGCCGGAGACGACCCGTCCTCCGTAGCAGGTACTGCGGAGGGTGGAGGTAACGAGTCGTAGATCTTCCCAGACCCCGGAACCTGAATGCGCCAGACCCGAATAAAGTCAAAGCCCGCGAATCACACATAATGCCCTGATTATTCTTATTGCATTCAATACCCGGCTTGATTAAAATTTTTGGCTCTATTCATCAAAACAAATTGTGAACGCTGAACTTTGCAAAAGAGCCGCCGAAAAGGTCGGCAACCCGAATATCCTGGTGAACCTCATTTCACGCCGTGTGCGCCAGTTGAATTCCGGGGGCGGCGGTCAGAGCCGTCCACTCATCAGCGACGTGGGGAATCTGGGCGCAGCCGACATCGCGTTGCGCGAACTGCTGGAGGACAAAATCGGCTGGGAAATGCCCGAACCGGTCGAGCTGGTCCGTCCGCAACCCAAGAAGCGCAAGAAACGCTAGGCGCTTTTCAAACAAATTTTGTCCAGCCGGAAGAAAATTCTTCCGGCTTTTTTATTCCGCGTTATCCGCGTAACCTGCGGTTCATGGCCGACATCGTGACCAACCACAAAGCCCGGCGCGATTATCACATCCTCGAAACGTTCGAGGCGGGCATCGTGTTGCACGGCACGGAGGTCAAATCGCTGCGCGCCGGCAAGGGGCAGATCAACGATGCCTTTGCGCGTGTGGAAAAGGACGAGGTCTGGCTCTACAACGCGCACATTGACGAATACTCGCACGGCAATCTCCAGAATCATCAGCCCAAGGCCCCGCGCAAATTGCTCCTGCATAGATCAGAAATCCGGAAGCTGTTCGAACTGGCATCGGTGAAAGGCCACACGCTCGTGCCGCTCGCGTTTTTCTGGAAGAACGGGAAGGTGAAGGTCGCGCTGGCCGTCGGCAAAGGCAGGCAGCGGTTCGATCGGCGCGAGGATTTGAAAAAGCGCGAGTCCGACCGCGACATGAAACGCGCGACGATGAAGCATCCCAAGAGAAAGTAATCAAACGAGGATGGAAGATGGAGAATTGGGGATGGAAATAAAAAGAGGACGACGCTTTCACGCCATCCTCCATCTTCAATTCTCAATTCTCGCTGTGAAAATCAGGCTTTGGACGCGCGCCGTCACTGCCGGGTGCTCGCCGCGTGAGGCGACCTGTCCACCAGCTTGTCTCGCCGACTTGCCGCGTCAAAGTACAACGACGACGGGAATCAAATGTAGGCGGAAGCCTCCGGGCGAAGGTGGAAGCCTTTTACGCGGCACCCCGGCGGCTGCCCTGACGGACGAAATCTCTGAACCACAAAAAACCGGCGACCTGAAAAACCGGCCGCCGGTCACACTTTTTATCCGCCTATCACTCGCACCGCGCAGGAGTTTTCACACAGCCTCGCGATTTGTCAGGCGACATATCTATGACGGAAAAAATAGCCGGCAACCGCCGACCACAACAATGCGCTGAATAGACCAGCGCAAATCAAAGTGTAGACTAAACCCAACAGACCAACCGGCATCAAGGGCAGAAGGACGTAAAGCAGCGGAAAGCCGGGGAAATTAACTATCCACCACGTAATGCCAACCCACACGCTGTCGGAAATTAAATGGTCTAAAACCATCAGCACAGCGTCCATCGCCACAATACCGAAAAAGACGCGGACAGCGATTGTTCGACTAAATGATTTCATACGTGCAATGTCGCTTAACGTCCAGCCACAGCCAGCGGAGGCGGGGCCAGCAATGGAACAATGATAATTGAATTTCATATTCCGGTCAAAACTAAACGGGCGGCGACGCCCTTTTTTCCTTTCGTCGGCTACTTAATCCTTCCGGACCACTGTCTGCACAGACTGAACCTCTGGAAAGAAAAAACCGGCGACCCGAACTTTCGAACCGCCGGTCAAACTTTTTCTCCGCCTATCACTCGCACCGCGCCGGAGTTTTCACACAGCCTCGCGATTTGTTAGGCCAAATCATTGCGATGACTCTACCTTGTATATTTTCATGCCGCGAGCTTGGTAGTTGCTGAGTGCTGCAGGGTGATCAAGCGTGCAGGTGTGCGCCCAGACTCTAGCAGGGGACATCTGCCATGCCTCCTCGATCGCGCTCGTCAGTAGTACTCCTCCGAAGCCGCGCCCGATGAACGCCGGCAGCAGCCCAAAGTAGATAATCTCAACGCCGCTGCCGTCCTCGCGATGCAATTCGTAATAGCCTGCTGGTGCGCCGTCGTAGTAGGCGCCAAACGTCCGTAAACGCGGCGAGTCCACATATTCCCGCCACTGCTCATCCGTCCACGAGCGCTTATCGTTCCATGACCACGCTCCACCAACAGCAAAGTAAAGGAAACAGTTGAACTGCCACTGTGGCACCTTCGCTTCCCCGATCCAAAACCGCTCGTCCGTGCATCGCTTAGGACGAAGTTCCTGCGGTGAGCATGTCTCTAGGTAGGTTGTAATGACTGATGACATGGCGTTTCGCGCGGCCTAACACTGAGCTAAGCCAGAGGTGCAAGCGCCCTGCGCTTTCGCCGATTGGCTTGAGCGCCTTGTTCGACAGCCTTTGTTAAAGTCTGTCACGCCTTTGTGGGCTCTCCCCTTGGGGACACACCCATGCACATCGCAAACAGTATCTGAGTTCTCTTTTTGGTCCATACGGCTCATACTCGCCTCGGAGTTTCCGATAAGAACGACATTGTAGTCCTAAGAATGTGTCCTCTGATATTGCACATGCCGGGCATGCGGTTATGCATAGGCCACAGCTGTTACAGAGCTGATCACCGGAGACCTTCGGCCGAATATCAAGTTTGGCGGAGGTGGCAATGACACGAAGGTGAATCCACGGTCCCCACTCGGGATGGAATAGAAAGGCATTCGTGCCGATCGTTCCCATGCCAGCAGCCTGTGCCACATAACGGAATTGGAGACCGCTTGTACGTGGATATTCCACCGCTTTGGCCTCGTACCCTGACTGAGTTAACTCCACTTCTATCATATGGCATAACTCCGATGCATGATCATCTGCCGCGCAGTGTTCCCCGCCTTCTTCCGTCACATACCACGTCCATTCTTCTTCTGTGGTGACGTGGTGCCCTAAGGTGATTGCTGTACGTGCTGATGGCATGAAAGCCATGAAAAAGGAGCGCTCCCGCTCAGGCAATTGAGAAACAGAAGCGGTGGCAATGGTACAACATGGCCGCATATCAAGGAAATGGGTAAGATAAGTGTTCATATCGTTCTTGCCGAACGACGGAACTGAGCGACGCGGGCGGCCCGGCGCGTCCGCATTGGCAACTGACGTGGCCCGCCCGCGTTCGCTCCAGTGATTTTGTTCGGCAACCTCATGTAAATAATCTGATCAAATCCAGGAGTTTGAGAAGACCGATCAAAACAAATGGAAACAATAATCCGGCCAGAGCAAAACCCCACAACTTCTCTCGACGAACCAGACCAATAATGGCCAGCAGGGCGCCGCTCCATACCCCCAGCGAGATGATGCCGAGAAACTTGAACATACCGCCCAGGTGGTCCGCCGATTCGCCTTCATGACCTGCGGCAACAAACCTCGCGAGGACATAGCCGACGAAGGGAGCCAACACTGACGCGACCCCAAAGAGCGGCCTTCTCCGAACACGCGGCTTCCTGATCACCTCGGCCGGTGCTGTGGCAGGCGGTTCCAACAACCGCGTGCGGTCGACCGGACATTCAACCACATCGTCCGGGTACTGAGCGCCACAATAGGAACAGATATTCATCGCCATCGTTTGTTTCGCGCCGCCGAACGAAAAAAGCTGAGCCACGCCGGACCTGCGACATGGCACGACGCAAACCTTCTCGGCAAACTGAAGGCGCCAACCGGCGTTGGCTCCGGCGAGAGGCTGTGTGAAAACTCATTTTTCGACCCTCCCATCCATCCGCTCGTTTCGTCAAGATGCCGCGCAGCAAAAAATTGATCGTTACCGAATTTCATGTCAGCACTTTTCACACAGCCTCGCGATTTGTTAGGCATCGTTGTCATGCTTGACTTGGCGCGATTGTCTGCCCATCCACCAACAGAGCAAAAACAAAAGGGCGGTAATCGGCGGCAACATACCCAGTCCCGCCACCACTTTCCAATTGATAAAGAATGCCTCAATCAATATTGCCGCAAGCGTTAAGGCTGCGCCTGCGAGCTCCCATTTCCACGCAAGAGCAAGACCTAGAAGCCAAGCAAACATCAGAGTCAAGCCCATGCGGTCATGCATGGAAAGCGGCCCAGATGAATGCCCTCCACGGATGCTACTAACAAAGCTCCCCACGATAAAAATGCCCCAGAAAAGTATAATCAGAACGCTGAATATCCGAGCGATCCACCGAATCGCTTTTACTGTTCTAAATAACACCAAGATGCCCGACAAGCAAATCAGAACTCCAACCGCGGCGACCAAAGTAATCCACCGCACCACCGCACCAGTATTCGGCGCCAATCCGGGAAAAAAAATCTTAATCTTTCCGCTGAAGATGACAACCAGAGCCCCAAGCAGAATCAGCAACCATCCGATAGCTTTGATGCGTGTTGTATTCATACCCGCCACTCTATCATGACATGGGCGAATGCCTTAATTGATATTTTATCTCCAGTCATTGATTTTTTTGATGCGCACGCGCAATGCTGCCTGACGAAAAAAGCTCACCCACAGCCACGGAAAAATCTCCCGCGACTCCCGACAACCCAAAAATATGAATCTGCAAATCATCGTCCGCAAAACTGCAACAGCAGTGGCTGTTGGGTGCAGCGCGAGGCTGTGTGAAAACTCAATTTTCGACCATCCCATCCATCTGCTTGTTTCGTCAAAATGCCTCACGCAAAAAATTTGAACGTTACCGAATTTCATGTCAGCACTTTTCACACAGCCTCGCGATTTGTTAGGCGGCGTCTTCATTCGTCTCCCTAGCCTTTAAGTTTAGAGACCGCTTTATCAAGCAGCTCGTGCGCACGCTTAAACCGTCCTTCGAGTTTGCCCCAATATTCGTCTGATATTTCATCATTCCTAGGCTCCCCTTGGTAGTAATGCAAGACGAGCTTGGTAGTCTCCTGAATGATTCTGCCATGAGTCATGGCGTTTCGGTAGTGCATAACTTTTCCAAGTAAATCATTCAGTTCGGCAATCTCAGGCTCAGACAGCGCACTTGTCTTTTTGAGAATGGCGTGAAATACCTTCTTGGCAGCGGCAAAAGTAAACTGGTCTGAAGAAGAAATAGTCTCGTGAAAAATCGCCTCCTTGTCGGCGTTACTCACAAAGAACCCAGTGATCTGGTCTTTCAAAATCACCTCAATCGCGAGAGCGGAAAAAATGACCTCCTTCGCATTCTGATCAAATTGCTTACGGGTAGCAATTACCTCATGCGTGTCCACTGGTTGGCCATCAAGCGGCAAATCGAACCAAAGCACTTTTGTTAGTTGAATAGTCTTCATGCGTGCGCCGCCTAGACAGTATGGCTCGTCATGAGACGAGAACAGGTGTCTGCTCTCCGGGAACGGGGATTGCGCCACGACCGAAGCCGCGGTGCCGAGCCCCAATGTTTGGTAGCAAACTCAAACAA
>JBEKYY010000033.1:0-21867 GCA_049510395.1 Verrucomicrobiota bacterium | reverse complement strand
GCCGGAACGGAACAGAAAATCTTTGAGCGTGTGACGGCTGAGAATCCGGTGGACGAGCACGCCCAATTCATGCCGTTCAAAATAGACGCGATAATCACCCACGCGAAAACGGTGCAACGTCCGTCCGTCCAGTTCCAATTTGCCGAAGGCGTCCAATTCGGTGCTGAGGGCCTGCTGGGGGAGTCCGCGGAATTCGCCGAGGATTTGCAATTGCAGTTCCTTGGGCATGCGCGCCAGTTCAGCAGCGCTGGTTGGAGTAAAAATGATCTGGAACATATCGGTTGAGGGTTGAGGGTTGAGGGCCGAAAGTCAAGCCGGCGCTGCGGGCAGCAACCTGCACCGGTCGCATCCCGGTTTTGCCCGGTCGCGGAGCCACCATCGGATGGTCACACTCCGCGAGATTCAAGCTCCTTCCAACCGTCCGCACGTTGAATAGTGTGCAAACCATTCGATTTGAAATTTCAAACCCCAAGTAAATGCCAAAACCTTGTCCCGCGAACACGAATGGGAAAATTCCGGACGGAAAAGTGTGAGCCTGAGAAATAGTGGCACGGCAGCCTGTGCGGCATTATGGAGCCGGCGCTGTGCCTGGCGTCATGCCCGCCGCGTAACGGCTCCGCAGCTTGTCATTTTTCGCGGCTACATCTTCCTGGTCCGTTATTGAGGCCAAGGCTACCGCAATGTTGGCCAATTCGACCGCATTCGTAAACCGGCCAGTTTCAGCGTAGGCGGCGGCGAGTGTCCCGATCATGATGGGTTCCGTGCGGTCGGTCAATTCAACGGCCTTGGTGGCAAGCCTCACCGCTTCCTGGCCATCACGCAATTCCGGCTTGTTGGCCGTTGTAAGAATCCAAGCCAGATTGTTCAATACCACCGGGTTGTTGGAATCCATATCCAAGGCCTGGCGATAAGTTTGAATGGCTGCTTCAATCTTTCCTTCGCCTTCAAGTTGGCCGGCTAGTTGAAGGTACGTTGCGACCTCTGATTTCATTGGGAAGGTTGGTTTATTGTCCGCTTTGCAAAAAAAGCGCGAAAAATTCGGCACATCGCCGGCCCGCACTGCTTGTGGGTTGACGGGTTGCGAGTTGAATTGCACCCGGGAAAAAACCTTTACAACAAAGTAAAATTGACCGGGAAGTCCTCCGGCAGCAAAAGGGACAGGTCCCCAATCCGCAGTATAGAATCCTGCAGCGCTATGTTTATCACTCTTCATGAGATTCACCCACGAACGTGGGCGGTATTCCAAACGCCCGACCCACCCTACGCTGCCTGGCGGAAGTGCAAAAACGCTGTCATTGAACCAGGACACGATGACAACATCTCCCGGTTGTAGTATTGACTGCTCCACATCCACCCGTTGGCCGCCGAGTTTTTCCATGTAATATTGGAACGTCCCATACCCCCCCATAAACCACAACTGGTGGTCTGCAGGTTTGTATTTCGCGGCAATTTGTTCCGCCTCCGTTCTATTCGAACTGGCCAGTCGGTAGTCAGCCATCGCAACACTCATCGTGATCACCGCCGCCGGAATTAATGGCCCCAACAACCAAACATCCCCGATTAAGGGTTGTTGTCGCCCCAGCCGCCGCACCAGCAATATCACCACCGCCGGTACCATCGGAAGAAAACTCCGGGCACTGATCGTCCAGTTCAGCACAACCGCAAAGAACAGCCCGCTCAGTATCCAGAACACAAGAACCACGGTAATGATGTCCCGCCGCTGCCACGCTTCGGTCGCCACCAACAACACCAGCAGCACCCCACCCGCTGTCAATAGGATCACCTGTAGCTGGAAGTCCCAGTGGTTCATTGGTTCGGGATATCTCCAAGGGTGGATCAGCCCAAGGTTGCCACACAGCCGAAACACCGCCAGCAATGCCCCGAAAATGACGACACCCATCACCAACAACGTCCGCCGTCGCCACAGCCACGGCGCAAAGAACAGCATTGGCAGCAGGCTGCCACCCGTAAATGCCAGACCAATGATCCCTTTCGCCACACCGGAAAACCCGACCCGGTGCATTTGCGCAAAGTGGGCCGCGACAAATAAAAGCCCTCGGCCATACATCCGGGCCGTCAGCCACTCGTAACCCGCCACCATCAGCATCGGCACCGCCAAACCCACCAACCACCAGACCCCAAACTTCCGAGTCCGCAGCAGGCTCAAAATGGGCAGGAGGGGCAGCAGGGTTAACGCGCTGTATTTCGTCAGCACCGCCAGACCCGCCAGCACTCCCGCCACCACAAACCACCACCCCCTTCGCTCATCCCCCAACGCTCGCTCCCATACCACCAGCGCCCACATCCAGAAAGCCAGCATCAACACATCGCACATCACCGTCGTGCTCGACACCAGAAACACCGGCGTGAGGATGCCTATCAGCGTCGCCAACAGCGGCCGCTCACACCACAGCCGCGCCAGGGAATAAAGGCCCACCGCCGCGGCGAAGGCCACCGCCAGACAGGCCAGGTGCAGAACGTTTTCGTTCCAGCCAAACAGGGAGGCCACCCCCGCCAGAAAGTAGGACATCAACGGCGGATTACAGTTGGCTTTCCACATGGGGATGGTGGAGTCCCAAATATTCACTTCGAAACCGAAAAAGTCCGTGGGATGCTGCTGAATCCATTCCCCCGCCCAAACGAAGAGCACATCATCCATATGGATGGCCTTGTTGATAAACGGCCCCAGACACACGACCAAAATGAAACCGATTACAATGCGGGGGTGCGTTGGCAGCCAGGATTTATTCCGAGGCACAGGTTCTGATTCGGCATTCATCGAAACGCCGCAAACGTTACCAACGAATCAACCTCCAGGCAATCTTCGGAAGTTTGAGCGGACGGAAACGGGCGCATCTCAATTTTTCAAGCAGCCGTTCGGTTCCGAAGGAACCATCGAAAATAGCCCGGCATTTCAATGCCGGGACAGATTGGGAAAGCCCCGAGTCCCGCAGGGACGGTTGAAAAGAATCCGTCTTCGCCAAGGCTGCGATGCGGCAAACGCCTTTTTCAGGCGTCCCTGCGGGACTTGTTGTGATATCGTCAAACCCCGGCGTTCAAACGCCGGGCTATTTTCAAAATGTCCCTTTGGGACACAGCGAGCTGCACACCTATCCACGCCTATTTGTCCGGGTGGGAATGGCTTTGCACCACCGTTGTTCCAGTCCGATAAAGTTCAAGCAATTCCTGGTTTCTTTTGGCCAGGTCCGGCTGGTTTTCCGCCACAGCGAGGGCGACTGCCTTTCCGACTGTCTGCACCGCTTCGTCGAATCTTCCGGCCTCCGCATAAGCCGCGGCCAGGGTGCTTACCAGCAGTGGCTGTTTGAAATCCGTCAGCCGGCAGGCTTGTTCTGCCAGAAACACCGCCCGGGTCCCGTTCCGCAGTTGCGCGTCGGGGGTCGTGGCAAGAAGCCAGGCCAGATCATTCAGCGCCTCAGACGAGTCGGGGCTCAGTTTGATGGCGGTTTCGTAGCGGCTGGCGGCTTCCCGGGCCCTTCCCAGGATGGTCAGCGCCAAACCGAGGTCGCAATGGGATTGGGCGTCGGGCCGGAGACGGAGCGTATCCTCGAACTGTTTCAACGCATCCATGGGCTGGCCACGGCGAAGGAACAGCATTCCCAGATTTTCATGCGCTTGAGCATCATCGGGTTTCAACCAGGAGACCGTCATCAGGCACCTGAGGGCGAAGTCAAACCGGCCATTTTCCGCGTGCGCTTTGGCGGCGCGCAAATTCTTTTCCACGAGGTCCGGCTCCAGTTGCAAGGCGGTGGAAAAATACCCAGGGGCTTCATTGGTTTGCCCGGACACCATGAGATTCACGCCGAGTTCCAGGTTTGCCGCCGCATTGGTGGGATAAAGACGCACCGCTTCCCGTAATTTCGCCGTGGCTTCGGTCAACCGGCCCTGCACGGCCAGGATCTGGGCGAAATCCATCAAGGTCCGCAACGGATTGGGGCTCAGTCGGCGGGCTTCGGCAAATTGCTTTTCCGCCTCCGCGATTTTGCCCTCGGCAGCAAGGGCGGAAGCCAGGTTGAAGTGAACTTCAAGGCTGTCCGGCTGGAGTTTCAAGGCTTCATTATATTGTGCAATGGCTTCCTCATGCCGGCCAAGTTGCCCCAGCGCCAATCCCAGGTTGTTCAAGGTTTGCGGGACGGATTTGACCTGCACGGCGGATTGGTAGGTCGCAATAGCTTCCTCCAGTCTGCCGGCCATGGCCTGGGCATCGGCAGATCGCGTCAAAGCGACGGCCAGATCATACCGGGCCGTGCCATAATCAGGGTCGGCCTTAAGCGCGGCCCGGAAATGTTCCACGGCCGGTTTATATTTACCCTCGGCTCCCAATACCTGGCCGATCATGTCATGTGCAACTGGATTATTACTCGTGACTGCCAGCGCATGATTGGCAACGGTGAAAGTGTCCCGCCAATACTTCACCTGCTGTCGGGTGACAGCAATATAGGTAATGACAACAATGGCGCCGAGCGCGGCAGGAATTTTTTCGCTCAGGTGCCGGACGGCAAAAAATCCGGCCCCGGCCCAAACCAGGCAGATGAACACGCCAATCAAGGGAATGTACGTGTAGCGGTCAGCCATCGCCTGTCCGCCCACCTGGACGATGCCAATGACGGGCACCAGCGTGCCCAGAAACCAAAACCAGCCGGTGGCAAACCACGGGGACCGTTTGATGCGGAAAAGGGCGAAGATTGAAACCGCCGCGAGCATCACCACAGCGCCGGCGATTTGCCAGTCGTCCCGGAAGCCGGCTACTCTTCGGTAGGGATAAAAGATGGCCAGATTCACAGGCCAGACGGTATGGCCGAGGTATATTGAATAGGAAACCACGGCATTCGCAAAGCGGGCGAACAAGGGCACCTTTTCCATGGTGTGAACAGCATGCCCTCTGGCCTGCGCCACAATTGTCACCCAGCTTGATGCCAGGCTCAATACGAGGAATGGCAGTTTTTCCAGCAGTAGATGGGTAATCTGAGGCGTGAGGCGTGAGGCGTGAGGCGTGACGCCTGAATCAGCACCTGCCACCCGCCACCCGTCACCCGCCACTCGTCCGAGCGGCCAGTAGTCCAACAGCAACAGCACAAACGGCAGCGTGACCAACATGGGCTTGCTCATCAGACCCAGCGCGAAAAACACCAGCGCCAAACCGTAAAAAAGTGACGAGTGACCAGCCTTCGTCCCGCATTGCGGGACTTCGGCCGGCAGGCGCGTGATGCGAGATGCCTCGCTTCCGGCGTTCGATGTTCGATGTTCGATGTTCGATGTTTGTCTTTTCCCTGACACCTTGTGTCCCGCACATGACACATACTGCACATACGCCCACAGGGTGAGCAGGAAAAAGAACGTGCTTAATACGTCCTTGCGTTCCGCCACCCAGGCGACGGATTCCACGTGCAAGGGGTGCACAGCGAACAAGGCGGCGACAAAGGCGCTGCGCCAGGCCATGCGCGTCAAGCCCTGGACCAACAGGAACAGCAGGAGCGAGTTGGCGATGTGAAGCAGCAGGTTGACCAGGTGATGCCAGCGCGCGTCAAGGCCAAACAACCGGACATCCAACATGTGCGACAACCAGGTGAGAGGATGCCAGTTGCCGGAGTACCCGGCTTGAAACGACCATTTCACATTTTCCCAGGTCAGCCCGCCTTGCACGTGGGAGTTTTTTGAAACGTTCGCGTAGTCGTCGAGATTGATGAAATCATTGTCGAGCACCGGCCAATAGGCAATCAACGTCATGACGCTCAAAAGGGCGCAAATCAAAAGCGAACGACGGCGGTTGCGGGCAATCATCGGGGAAAAGATTCTGTCAAACCCGGCCGGCGACCGCAATTTTGATTCGGCGCCGGGTGGGGTGCAAAGCAACACTGTATCTGTACGACCACCGGAGCGCGAGTTGTCCCAACTCGCAGCAGGTCCATTCGCGGAATCCGGTTCATAAAAACTTTCCAACCGGCTCTGGCATTTGCCGGTGCTGCGGCTTGGGACAAGCCGCGCTCCAGATACAGTGTTACTTTGCCCCCTCCGGGTATCAACGCGAGCGCATCCTGAGACATGCGCCCTATCAACGCTCAACCCCGTAAAGGGGCGTGGCCCCCACGCGGCTTTACGCCCTCAACCATTTCAGTGGCAGCGCGTACGGGAATCGAACCCGTCTTTCCGGATTGAGAATCCAGCGTCCTGACCGATAGACGAACACGCCATGCAAATTATCGTAGCGGAGCGGCGGCAGGTGTCAATCGCAGGAATACGCCTGGAGCAAGGAGGACGATGCCTGCCAATGGATGAAAAGTGCCAACGGATTTTTTGGGGGAAATGACGTCCCGCTCTGCGGGATTGGAACCTTTCATCCGTTGACGAAAAGGAAGTGCCATACGCAACCAGATTCACGATACGCTTTCAACCGCGCGATGCGATATGCGCTTGTCCAATGTGGCCGGTTTCATCTGGTGTTTCTCCGCCCGTTCAGCCAGGCCTGGGTCGCAGTCAATCGTTTGCTGGATCGGGCGCTGGTTTTTTGAGGTGAAAAGTTCATCCGCCGATGCCGATTTGGAAATCGGCGCTCCACAAATTGAGAAATAAAAAAGCCCCGGATTGCTCCGGGGCTTTGAAGAAAACAAAAACCAAACTTATTTGCGGCGGCGGAACAGCAACAGTGAAAGTCCGCCCAAACCAACCAACACCATCGTGCTGGGTTCCGGAACAGGCAGAAGATACAACACGTTGGGAGCACCCGGCAAGGTAACAATCGGCAGCCCGCCGGCGGTGTTCCCTGTAGTTACGGTAAACACCGTAACACCAGTCGTAGGAGGGCCCGGGTTAATATAACCCGCTTGGGTTTCACCAAAGAAGGCGTTTTGGGTACCTACCTGTGCTATCAGCAGGGAGGTATCACCCTTAGCCAAAGCAGCCAGTATGTTTGACACACCAGCCCATGTAGTGCCTATATTAGACGACCAGCCAACCAGGACGACATTGTTTGTAGTTCCCTGGCTCCACGGTATCGTCGCTGCCGTGCTATTTCCAAAGGGTAGGAGCCGGCCATTGCTTCCGGGACCATTGGTCGCGCCCTTCAAGGTGTCCATCCAAGCACCACCAACACCATTAAACAGAGCATTGGTACCGGGGGTAGCTACTTGCCCGCCACCAACGATTATCGCTGTATTATACAGCAGTTCGTAATAGTACGAGTTGCCAGCAACGGCATTCGCCTGGGTGCCACCAGTACCTACGCCACCAGGAAATAGCGCTGAAGTGGCTGAATTGGTCTGAAAGTTAACATTGGAACCAAAGGCATTCCAATTTACCGTTCCTTGGGCAAATGCAGCCCCGGTTATGGCCAATCCACAAATAATTGTTAATGCTAATTTTTTCATATTTCTTTTTTGTTGGTTATTTTTAGTTTTTGTTCTTCTGTTGTCAAATTAAATTATAAACCTGTGGTCCACGTATATGGAGCGTTAGGAATTATAAAAAACGCTTGTCCCACAGTCACACTCGGACAAGGTGCTCCATCCCAATCATTATCTTGATACCAAACTGGAGCATCAGTACCCAGCCCTTGCGGATCCGACGTGTCATAAATGATAGTCGTATAGGCCGAACTCCCAGAATTCCATGTCTGAATTTGACTGCCACTAGGAAGGCCATTGAGATTTGGTCCGCCAGTTGACGCAGTCCCATTTGTCACATCACCGGCATACGGAACCACAGAACCAACCATATACGAATTGCCTCCAGTGGGCAGAACCATTTGATTGGAGGTGCCAACAGCTACGGCAACCGCCCCGGCGAACGTATTCGTCACCGGACCGTTCGGGGTTAAAAAGAAGCCCTGGCCAGGCGGAAGAGTGGGAATAGTCGCTGCATCCCAATCATTATCTGTATACCAAACAGGAGCATCACTCCCCAGCCCTTGCGGATCCGACGTGTCAAAAATGACAGTCGAAAAGGTCGAACTCCCAGAATCCCATGTCTGAATTTGACTGCCAGAAGGCAGGTTGAGACCAAAAATTTCATTCGCCCCATTGCTTGACCCAATAGCAAACGGGCAGGCCAACATATATTGATTGCCACCGGTTAGAGTTTGGATATTGGCATAGCCAACAACATTTTGTGAATAGGTCTGAGCCGAGCAGGCCAGAATACCTGCCGCGAGAGCAGCAGATGCAATTAGTAGTGTTTTAGTTCTCATATTTTTTCCTGTATTTTTGTTCTGTTGTTACCGTGTGTGTCATTAATATCACAAAGAATCAAGGGGGTGTCAACTTTTTTTTTTACTTTTTTTGAACGTTTTCCGGCACACAAAAAGGCCCTTTTTAAAGGGATTTATCCACTTTTTTGTCCAAAAAGACACACGAAGGAACCCGGGGGGAAAGAAAAATCGTGTTAATAACCCACGAAAATGGCCTCCCAAGCCACCACCATATGCAGACGGTCCGCCTGCCAGAATTGTGGTGGGCCAGCGTTTTCAGATCGGATTTTAACGTAAAGACATGGCGCGGCTGACGCCGCAACCAAACTTTTTGGAGTGCGGCGGGAATCCCGCAGAGCGGGAGCCACGCCGCCTTTATAGCTTTGGTCGGCATCCCGAAGCGGTGTCGCTGCTGTCCACCCTCCGTCCCGCGTTGCGGGACTACAGAGGACGGGCGCGCTCTGCCACCGCACTCCAAAATCCTCGTGGCGCACGATGATTCCAGGAAATTGCACTGCAAAGGCGTAGCGCGGCTGACGCCGCAACCAAAGTCCAAGGGCGAGGGACGATCGGGGGACGATGTTTGCCAACGGATGAAAAGTGCCAACGGATTTTTTGGGGGCAAATGACGTCCCGCTCTGCGGGATTGGAACCTTTCATCCGTTGGCGAAAAGAACGGGCGAAACACGCGGCGGGATTTTTTTGGAGATCAGGGACGGCGACACGCCGTTCTTCCCACGATGATTTTGAGGGAATCTTCCGCCAGTCTGGATGCCAAAATTAGTTGAGGGTTGAGGGTTGCCCGCCTTCACTTCGCTCGCCTCGGCGAAGCCTGGGTTTCGGCGCGGTCGCGCCGTAGCTGCAAGCGGAGGCGGAAGGGTTGAGAGTGGAATCAAGGCCAATGGATGCCGGTGGCTACAAGAATTTTGAGAGAATCAGGGGTCGGGCGGGCGGCCAGGGCGATGGCGGCGGCGGTTTGTTCCAGCGGGAAACGATGGGAAATGAGCGGGCGCACGTCGAGCCGGCGGGAGAAAACCAGTCGCGCCACTTCGTCCTGCAACGTGAAATCGGATGAGTAGCTGCCGAGCAAATCCCTTTCGTCCAGGCAAACGGAAGCCAGGTCCATTTCCGTCGCTGCGCCGCGTTTGGTGTGGGCGAAGAGGAGCACCTGTCCGCCGCCGCGCACGAGTTGCAGGGCTTGTTGCACGGCGGCGTCGGACGGAACGGCAATGATCGCGGCGTCCAAGGGCCGTTGAGAATCGAAAGCGGAGCGTTTGTTGTAGCGCATCCATCCCGGCTGCAAAGGCTGGCTGGCTGATGCAGGCGGGACGCCTGCGCTACTTTTCGTGACGTTGACTGTCCATTTCGCGCCGAATTTTCTGGCGAGGCGCAGGCGCGGTTCGAGCAGGTCGGTGGCGATGACGCGGGCGCCGGCGAGCTGGAGCAGGCGGGTGAACATGAGGCCAATCGGCCCCTGCCCGGCCACCAGCACGACGTCGCCTGGCAACAGGGACAATCGGCGGACGGCTTTGAGGACGGTGTTGACGGGTTCGAGCATGGCGCCTTCGGCAAAGGAATTTTTGGCGGGAATTTTCACAACGCCGGGCAGGACGAAGGGCATGACGCGGACATATTCGGCGTAGCCGCCACCGGCGGGTTGGAAGCCGGCAGTGACGCCGGTGCGTTTGTAAGTCTCGCATTGGGCGAAGGCGTGATGCCGGCAAAAATGGCAGTCCAGGCACGGGACGTGGTGATGCAGGGCGACGCGGTCGCCGGGTTTAAAGCCACGCACGCGCGCGCCGGCGCGGACGATGGTGCCGGCGGTTTCGTGGCCAAAAATGCGCGGCGGCGACACGGTGCCGTATTGGATTTTTTTGATGTCGGTGGGGCAGACGCCGCAGACGGCGACCTGGACGAGCAGTTCGCGGGCGCCGATGCGCGGGACGGGCACGGTTTCGACGCGCAGGTCGTTAACGCCATGATAGACGACGGCGCGCATGGTTTTGGGGATGTCAGGCACGGGAGAATTTTAACCACGAAACACACGAAAGACACGAAATTTTAACCACGGACTCCGATGAATCGCGAGCAGGTGGGCACGGATCCCGCAATGCGGGACGGATTTTTTACCACAGAGAACGCAAAGAACGCAAAGACACGGCGCGGCGGAGCCGCAACCAAACGAAAACGCCTTCAACGCAGAGACGCCGAGGACGCAGAGAGCCGCAACCAAAGTCCAAGGGCGAGGGACGATGCTTGCCAACGGATGAAAAGTGCCAACGGATTTTTCGCGGGAAATTTTTGAATCCGTTGGAATCTTTCATTCGTTGGCGAAAAGGATGCGTCATGCCCACGGCGGATATTTGTTGTCAGAAATGCATGATTCTTCGATATAGCACTGCAAAGAATTCATGGGCTTTGCGTCCGGCAAAATTCAATTCCACCCTTTGCGTCTAAAAACTTTGCGCCTTGGCGTTGAAGTCAGAAAGCGACGGTCCCGGTTTAAGGCGAATCCAAAGGAATTGCCCGGTCCCGGAACAGGGACAGCCGGTGTTTGACGAGGATAGGATAACGTTCCATGATGACCGCCGACCAGGGATGAAGGGGGCGCAAGCCCTGATAGTCGGTTTCCGACGCCGTGTTGGCGGCCACTTTCAGCAAACAGTTGCGGCCGTCGGCTTGCACCCGGGACAGCGACATTGCGTAATCCGTCGCGCAAACCGAACCAAGGGCCAGTAAACCAAGGGCCAGTATTATAATGGCATTCAAAAGCAACCATCCGGCAATCTTCTGGAGAGCCCGTCTTGCGTAGTGTCTGGTGGTGTACTTTCGCTTTTTTTGGGCTAAAGCGGCAGTCGCAGCATCCATGGCGCGGTAGCCGTCCATCCGGAGAAGGATCAGAAAGACAACCAGAGACACCCATAAAGGAACCGTCATGGTGCAGTAGCGGGAGGCCAAAGCCTGATTGCTTCCCATGCCAAGTCTGGCGACTCCGGTGACCAGGGCGCTGCCGATGGAGTACAGGCTCATGGCGAAATAAGGAAGCAGCGTCCGGACATTCGCAATCTTCCGGCGGACCAGCGTCACGCCCGCCCAACCGGTGGCAACGGTGACGGCCAGACCGATAACAAGGGCAAAAACGCCGTCCCCGGAGGTGTCACCACCCAGCCCCTGGGCGCACATGCCGCCAAGGTATTTGAACACATAGGCGGCATACGCCAACGGCATTTTGAAAATGAGACTGAGCGGCGGGTGGTTTTCCGGCTTCTGATAATGATAGAAGTAGGTCCCCAACGTCAGAGCGCCGATCAATATCCAACCGGCGGCGGCGGCCTTTCTTTTTCCGGCCCTGGTTGGTACGAGGAGGAGCAGCATCAGTCCGATCGGCCAGACCAAGGCGCCATCGGCAAAGGAATAGTTGGCCACGATGCCCAAGATTGCTGCGGCGGCAAACCGGCGCCAACGGAAGAAGTCATTGGCCAGCAACACGATTCCACCAACCACCGCGAGCAGACTCAAGAACATCTGGAGCTGCCAGCCCCAGAGCCAGTTTTCACATTGGCTGATCGAGAACACGACGAGCGAGATGGCGGGGATGGCCCAAGGCAAGCGGACGACCGCCAGTTTTCGTTCGGTTATTTTGACCTGGCGAATGAAGACGGCGAAAATGCCCAGGGCCAGAATGATATTCACCGCCAGCTCATAGCGGATGTTCCAATGGGTCAGGCGCGCCAACAGCAGCATGATGATCCGGGGAAAGATGAGCCGGTGTTCGTTATGTTGCGCCCACAGGTCGTGAAAGGTCAAATCGCCTTGATACGTCTTCTCCAGGAGCGGCACCAGTTCCCATTGGTCCACGAAAGGCACATTTACGGCATATTGGGCGACCACCCAAATCAGAAAAACCAACGGAATCAGCGCCAGGATTTTATCGCCGTGGCGGGAAAGAAAAAGGAAAAGAGGCGAGCGCCCCAATTTGTCCGAACCGGGATGGACAGCTACGCTCGGGGATGCGGGGATGTCGGGCACGGGGATATTTAGCCACAGATGAAACACAGATGAAACCCGGATTTTTTAAAGTTATCCGCAATGACGCCGAAAGCCGCGGATGGGGAAAGAAAGCGCCACTTAATCTGCGTTAATCTGTGAAATCTGCGGACAAAAAGTTTTTGAACCACAGTTCGAGGGCACAGGGAAATTTCGCCGAGATCGGCGTGACGATTCCAAGCAGGTTACTGCGAAATCGAGGAAGCTTTCACATCTTTGAACAGGGACAACTGGTGTTTGACGAGGATGGGATACCGTTCCATGACGATTGCCGGCCAGGCATAAATGGCGCCCAAGCCCTGATAGTCGGTCTCCGACGCCGGGTTGGCAGCCACGTTCAGCAAACTATTGCGGCCAGAGGTTTGCATCTGGGACAGTGCCTTGGCGCCTACCGTCGCGCAAACTGACCCAAGAACCAGCATGGAAATGGCAGCCAAGAGCAACCCCCCGGCAATCGGCCGGTAACCCAGCAGGGCCGGTCTTTTGTGGTGCCACTTTCGGGCGGGATTGGCCTTCATGGCGCGGTCGCCGACCGTCCGGAGAAGGATAAGAAGGACAACCAGAGACACCCATAAAGGAACCACCATGGTGCTGTAGCGGGAGGCCAAAGCCTGATCGGTTCCAAAGCCAAGCCTTCCGACTCCGGTGACCAGGGCGCTGCCGACGGAATACAGGATCAGCCCGAAATAAGGAAGCAGGGTCCCGGGGCCGGCGATTTTCTTCCGGAGCAGCGTCCAGCCAGCCCAACCAGTGGCAACGGTCACGGCCAGACCAAAAATAAAAGCGAAGTCGCCTTCAGCAGAAACGTCACCGACGGTGCCGCCCAGAACTTGGGCGCAAATAGTCCCGAGATATCTGAACACAAAAACGACATACTCGACCGGCGTTTTGAAAACGAGATTGATCGGCGAGTGATTTTCCGGCTTCAGATAATGATGGAAGTAGGTCCCCAACGTCAGAGCCCCGATCAATATCCAACCGGCGGTGGCGGCCCTTCTTTTCCCGGCCCCGGTTTTTACGATGAGCAGCAGCAGCAGTCCGATTGGCCAGAAGAGGACGCCATTGGCAAAGGAATAGGTGGCCACGATGCCGAGCAGCGCCGCGGCGGCAAATTTCCACCAACGGAAGGTATCATTGGCCAGGAGCACGATTCCGCCGGCCACGGCCAACAGGTTCAGGAACATCTGGAGCTGCCAGCCCCAGAGCCAGTTTTCATACTGGCTGACCGAGAACACGATGAGCGAGATGGCCGGAATGGTGCCGGGCAATCTGGCGATTCCCCGTCTTCTTCCCGTTATTTTGACCTGATAAGCGAAGACCGCAAAAATACCGAGCGCGAGGGATATGTTCACCGCCAGTTCATAGTGGATGTTCCAATGGGTCAGGCGTGCCAGCAGCAGCATGATGAGCTGGGGAAAGACGGGCCGGTGTTCGTTGTGCTGCGCCCACAGGTCGTGGAAGGTCAACTCACCGTGATACGTCTTCTCCAGGAGCGGCACCATGTCCCATTGGTCCATGAAAGGCACGGCCACGGCATAGTGGACGACCACCCAAATCAGAAAAGCCAAAGGAACCAGCGCCAGGATTTTATCGCCGTAGCGGGAAAGAAAAACGGAAAGAGGCGAGAGCCCCGGCTGAACCGGCTGAGAGCTGGTTTCATGTCCCATTGCGTCAAGCACGGCGGAGTTTTAACGCAATGATGTCAAGACGCCAAGGCGCAAAGGATTCATGGGCTTTGCGTCCGGCAAAATTCCATTTCCCCTTTTGCGTCTAAAAAACTTTGCGCCTTGGCGTTGAAGTCAGAGAGCGACGGTCCCGGTTTAAGGCGAATCCAAAGGAATTTCCCGGTCCCGGAACACGGATAAACGGTGTTGGACGAGGATGGGATATAGTTCCATGACGACTGGCGGCCGGGGATAAATGGTGCACAAGCCTTGATAGTCGGTCTCCGACGCCGTGTTGGCGGCCACTTTCAGCAAACAGTTGCGGCCAGAGGTTTGCCTCTGGGACAGGAACCTTGCGCCAGCCGTCGCGCCAACTGAACTAAGAACCAGCATGTAAATGGCAGCCAAGAGCAAACACCCGGCAATCAGCCGGCAACTCTGCGGGGCCGGTCTTTCGTGGCGCTTCTTTTGGGCGGGATCGGCATTCGTGGCGCGGTCGCCGCCCGTCCGGAGAAGGATAAGAAAGACAACCAGAGACCCCCATAAAGGAACCACCGTGGTGCAGTAGCGGGAGGCCAAAGCCTGATTGGTTCCAAAGCCAAGCCTTCCGAGTCCGGTGACCAAGGCGCTGCCGACGGAATACAGGATCAGCCCGAAATAAGGAAGCAGTGTCCCGGGGCCGGCGATTTTCTTCCGGAGCAGCGTCCAGCCAGCCCAACCAGTGGCAACGGTCCCGGCCAAGCCAAAAATAAAGGCAAAGGCGCCTTCAGCAGAAACGTCGCCGCCCAGACCCTGGGCGCAAATAGTCCCGAGATATTTGAACACAAAAACGGCATAGTCGACCGGCATTTTGAAAATGAGACTGAGCGGCGGATGATTTTCCGGCTTCTGATAATGATGGAAGTAGGTCCCCAACGTCAGAGCCCCGATCAATATCCAACCGGCGGTGGCGGCCCTTCTTTTCCCGGCCCCGGTTGGTACGAGGAGGAGCAGCAGCAGTCCGATCGGCCAGATGAGGGCGCCATTGGCAAAGGAATAGGTGGCCACGATGCCGAGCAGCGCCGCGGCGGCAAATTTCCACCAACGGAAGGGGTCATTGGCCAGGAGCACGATTCCGCCGGCCACGGCCAACAGGTTCAGGAACATCTGGAGCTGCCAGCCCCAGAGCCAGTTTTGATACTGGGTGACCGAGAACACGATGAGCGAGATGGCCGGAATGGCCCCGGACAATCCGGCAATCCCCGGTTTTCTTCCTGTAATTTTCACCTGGTAAATGAAGACAGCGAAGATGCCGAGCGCCAGGGTTATGCTCACCGCCAGTTCATAGTGGATGTTCCAATGGGTCAGGCGTGCCAGCAGCAGCATGATGAGCTGGGGAAAGACGGGCCGGTGTTCGTTGTGCTGCGCCCACAGGTCGTGGAAGGTCAATTCACCGTGATACGTCTTCTCCAGGAGCGGCACCAGTTCCCATTGGTCCCAATAGGGCACGGCCACGGCATAGTGGACGACCACCCAAATCAGAAAAGCCAATGGAACCAGCGCCAGGATTTTATCGCCGTGGCGGGAAAGAAAAACGAAAAGAGGCGAGCGCCCCAATTTGTCCGGACCGGGATGGACGGCTACGCTCGAGGATGCGGGGATGTCGGGCACGGAAGGAGATTAACCACGAAACACATGAAAGACACGAAATTTTAACCACAGACTCCGATGAATCGCGAGCAGGTGGACACGGATCCTGCAATGCGGGACGGATTTTTTACCACAGAGAACGCAGGGAGCGCAAAGGGCGCAAGGCGTATTTTCAGATTTAAACAACCAAGGAACAAAGATCAAAGCCCGCTTTGCCTCAAAAGGGCGTGATGAACACAAATGCACTCTCTTTTTATCCGTGTCCATCCGTGTTCATCCGTGGTTAAAAAAGTCGGAAAACCACGGCTCGGGGGTGCAGGAAAATTCCATGGGTTGGCCACGCCACTTTGAGTCTAGGGATCGCCCAGCGCATCAGCCGTCAAACCGGCGGAGTATAAATGCATTAATCTGGCATTTTTCGCAACAATTTCCTGTTGGCCGGTTACGAGGGCGAGCCTGCGCGCGGCATTGGCCATCTCAACCGCTTTCGGAAATTGGCCAGCTTCGGCATAGGCGGCGGCGAGTGTGCCGATAAAAATGGGCAGCCGGTTTTCGGTGAGTTCAACGGCCCGGGTGGAGAGTTGAACGGCTTCCTGACCATTCCGCAATGCGGGATTGCCGGCGGTTGCCAAAATCCAGGCGAGATTATTCAATACCACAGGATTGTTGGAATCCAAGTCCAATGCCTTGCGGTAATGCCCAATGGCTTCTTCCAGGCTTCCGTCTTTTTCGCTCTGTCCGGCCAGTTGGATTTGCCCGGCCGCCCCGGGTTTCATGTGAAAAACAAATTTATCTCCACCGGAAAAGGAGAAGTTGGTAAAAACCGGCCCGGCACCGGCCTGCACTTCCCGCAGGTTGGCCGGCTGGCTGTTAAATTGCACCCGGGATAAAACCTTGAAGGCACAATAGGTATGAGGAGGAATTCCTCCGACACCAAAAGGGATTGGACAAAGATCTGCACTGTAGAATCCACCGGCCCCGCTTTCCGTGCCGACCGACAGATTTATCCAGAAGCGCGGCTGGCAGGAAAAGTCTCCCAACCATCCCACGCTGTCCGGCGGAAGGGGTATCGGGTTGGAGTTGTTGAATGGCACAACCACGATATCTCCCGGTTGAAGCAATGAACGCTCGACATCCACCGGTTGGCCGCCGAGTTTTTCCATGTAGTATTGAAACCCCCAATGTCCCTCGAACCAGATTGTATGGTTTGCCGATTTATATTCTGCGGCGATTTGTTCTGCCGCCGTTCTGGCTGAATTGGCCACACGACAGTCAGCCACGACCAGGCTCACGGCGATGATCGCTGACGGAACCAGCGGCCACATCACCCCCCCGCCGGCCATGAAGTTTCCCCGGGTCGCATCCAATCGTCGCACCAGAAGAATCGCCACCGCGGGAGCGAGAAGAAGAAAACTCCGGCCGCTCACCGTCCAGTTCAACCCAATCGCAAAAAAGAGCACGCTCATTATCCAAAACGCAAGCATCATGGAAGTTACGTCCCTCTTTTGCCAGACTTCCGCCCCTGTGAGCAACAGCAGGAGCAAGCCCGCCGCCGCCATTAATGCCAATTGCAGCACGAGAATCCATTGGTTTATTGATTCAGGAACTGCTCTTATAATTCCAAGGTCGCAATGCCAAAACATTTCGACCAATGCAGCGAAGATTGCCGCGCCGCCGGCCAGCCACCACGTCCGTTGTCGCCCCAACCACGGCGCAAACAAAAGCAGGGGCAGCAGACTGCCCCCGGCAAAGACCAGCCCGATGATTCCTTTCACCGGCCAACCGCCAGCGAAGACGGCACCGTACGTATGTGCGTAACCTGCAGCACCAGATAATCCACCGCTTCCATACATCCTGGTGGTTATCAACTCATAACCCGCCACCATCATCAACGGCACCACCACCCCCAAGAGCCATGACCCCAATTTACGCATTCGAATAAGACCCATGATGGGCAACAAGAGCAGCAAGATCACGGCGCTGAATTTGGTCAGCACGGCCAAACCCGCAAGCAGTCCTGCCCCGACGAATTGCCAACGGCTTTGTTTGTTTACCAGGGCGTGTTCCCACAACACGAGTGCCCAAATCCAGAAAGACAACATCAGCACATCACACATCAGGGTCGTGCTGGAAACCAAAAAGGCCGGCGTTAAAATGGCAACCACAGTCGCCAACAGCGGTTGTTCACACCACATTTTTGCTAGGGAGTAAATTCCCAGGGCCGCCATGAACGCGACCAACAAACCGGCCAGGTGAAGCGCGATTTCATTCCAGCCAAACACAGAAGCCACCGCCGCCAGGAAGTAGGACATCAGCGGGGGATTCAAGTTTGCGGCAGACATTGGTATCGTTGACATCATCCAATTCTTCTGGAAACCAAAAAAGTCTGCCGGATGCTTCTGGATCCATTGCCCGGTCCAAATGAAGAGCGGGTCATCCACATGGATTGCCTTGTTGATAAAAGGAGCAAGGCAAACGATCGAAATGAAGCCGATTACGATACGGGGATGCCTTGAAACCCAGGCTTTTTTCAAGTTATCAGGTTGCGTTTCCATTGCCATTGAAGCACCAGAAACGTTATGGAATTCACCATTCACGGGCAATCTTTTAGTCATTCAGATTGGGGATTTGAACAACCGGGAAACCAAGACACGAGGATCGGCCAGAGACAAACATGGTTCGAGGACCCACCTTCGCCTGGCTACGGTGGGCAGGCGAGGAGGATTTAACCGTTGCTGGCGAATTCAAGAAACCACGGCTCGGGTTGCGCAGGAAAATTCCATGGGCCGGCCGCGCCAAGTAAAGCGCACGGCGCAGGCGTGAAGCGCCTGGTGCGGCAAAAGGAGCCGGGCACGCTGCTCCGGCGTCAGGCGATTTTCGACCAGCGCCAGATATAAATCCTCGTCGCCGCCGTATAGTTTGTCGCCGACGATGGGATGGCCGAGGCGGGCGAGGTGGATGCGGATTTGATGTTTGCGGCCGGTGCGGGGAATCACTCGAAGCAATGAAAACGAGGATGAAGGATGGAGTCCGCCTTTGCTTCGCTTCGGCGCGACAGGAATGGAGAAGGGAGCCACCTCACCCCGGCCCTCTCCCCCGTAAGCGGCGGAGAGGGAGAATTGTCCGCCGATGTGACGCGAAAATTTGTCATTCCACATTTCTTCATAATACGGGAAGTCGCTTCTCGAAAAACGGCGCTCGACCCAAAATTCGGTTTGGGCGGGCACGCCGTCGGGACGCACGCAGTCTTTGACGGCGACGATGCTGCGCTCGTCTTTGCCGAGGGGCGCATCAATCAGGCCGTGGTCGTCGCGGACGTGGCCGTGGACGATGGCGAGATACTCCTTCTGGACGGCGCGGGTTTCCCAGATTTTTCCGAGTTCGCCGGCGATTTGGGAATTTTTGGCGACGATGACGATGCCGCTGGTTTCGCGGTCGAGGCGATTGACGAGATGGGGCGAAGAGACGGTTGCGGGTTGAGAGTTGAGGGTTAAAAGTTGGGCTCGGGAAGTCGCAATTTTCAGGTAAAGGCGGGCGCGGCTGATGAGGCTGGAAAATTCATCGCCTTTGGTCGGATGACAAACCAATCCCGCCGGTTTGTTGATAACCAGCAGGTCGGCGTCTTCGTGGATGATGTTGAGCACGAAGTTCTTTGACACGAATTGCACGAATTGACACGAATTTTCTTTTTTTATCCGTGTGAATCGGTGAAATCCGTGTTTAACGATGCGCCGGAATATATTGATTTGCCTGCTGCTGACCAGCGTCACGCTGGCGGTCTATTGGCCAGTGGGCCATCTGGGTTTCATGCCCTTTGATGACTGTGGCAGGGATGGTTATGTCGTGGGAAATCCAAATGTTGAGGCTGGAATAACTTTGGGGGGCATTGAGTGGGCATTCACCACCACGCACGCCAGCAACTGGCATCCGCTCACCTGGTTTTCGCATATGCTGGACTGCCAACTGTTTGGGGTTAAACCATCCGGCCACCATTGGGTCAACCTTGGAATTCATATCCTCAACACGCTGCTGCTTTTCCTTGTGTTAAGAAAGATGACGCGGATGGTTTGGCGAAGCGCCCTAGTGGCAGCCTTGTTTGCCTGGCACCCATTGCATATTCAATCCGTCGCCTGGGTCTCGGAACGCAAAGATTTGCTGAGCGGATTTTTCATGATGCTGACGCTGTGGGCGTGGGTGAAATACGCACAGGGTGCAGTGAACAGAGAGCCGGGAGGGAAAACATCCAACATTTCCGCCAGCGGCGAGACCTCGCCGAAACCCAGGCTTCGCCGAGGCGGGCAACATCCAACATCCAACGCCCAATGGTGTTATTGGTCGGCGGTTTTCTTTTTTGCGCTGGGACTGATGAGCAAGCCGATGCTGGTGACGCTGCCGGTGATTTTGCTGCTGCTGGATTTCTGGCCGCTCCAGAGAATGTCGAGGGGCGAGAGACGAGGGACGAGAGCAGCTGAGGTTCTGACCCTCGGCTCTCAGGTTTCGACTCTCAACCCTGCTTTGCTAATTGAAAAGGCACCTTTTGCCGCGCTGAGCCTGGCCTCTTGCATCGTGACCGTCTGGGCTCAAAACAAGGGGGGTGCTGTTGCTCCCCTGGATAATGTGCCTTGGGAATCGAGGATTGAGAACGTCATAGTGTCCTATATAACCTACCTTGGGAAAATGTTTTGGCCTGAAAACCTGGCAATCTTCTATTCTTTCACTTACACGCAGACGAATCTATGGGAAGTGTCTGCTTGCAGCCTGCTCCTTGTCCTCCTGTCCGTTTTTTTCATTCGGCGGGCATTCATCCAGCCGTTTATGTTTGTCGGCTGGGTTTGGTTTCTCGTAATGCTCCTGCCGGTCATTGGTTTCATTCAAATCACCATCCAATCCATCGCAGACCGGTATACTTATTTGCCATCCATCGGCTTGTTCATGATTATGGCCTGGGGAATCGCAGAGGTTGCCTCCCTTTCACGGCTTTGGCGAACTGCCGCAATAATTGGCATGACCAGCATACTCTCGGCCTGCCTTTTGGAAACCAGACACCAATTGGGCTACTGGCAGAATAGTTTGACACTTTTCAGCCGCGCACTGGAAATAACCGGAGATACTCCCGCAGGTCGTTATAATCTTGGCAACGCCTATTGGGCGGCAGGCGACCTGGATGCGGCCGCCAAAAATTTACTGCTGGTCATCCGCAGCGGCAACAACCTGGCAGAGGTCCATTATCGTCTTGGCCTTATTTATCTCCTGCAAAAAAAATGGCCGGAAGCTGAAATCCAATTTGACGAGTACTTGCGGCTGGATCCCGATAATCCGTTTATCCGTAAATACCTCGGAGACGCCCTCTCCGCCCAGAAAAAATTTATGGACGCGGAAAATGAGTATGCAACCGCCTCACAACTAAGGCCCAATGATCCGGTGATACAGCAGGCGCTCGAAAAAAACCGTTGCCTCGAAGTGTTGCATCTCAAACCCGACGTACCAGAGGTTCTGAACAACCTTGCCTGGATGCTCGCCACCAGCACACAGGCGGATATTCGCGACGGCCCGCGCGCCGTGCAACTGGCCGAACGCGCCTGCGATATCACCGGCGGTAAAAAAACCATTTTCCTGGGCACCCTGGCGGCGGCCTATGCCGAGGCGGGACGATTTGATGATGCCATCTCGGCAGCGCAACGCGCCTGCGATTTGGCTCGGCAATCGGGCGAACACGAATTGTTGAAAAAAAATCAAGAACTGCTCGAACTTTACCGCAAGCACCAGCCGTATCGCGAGTGAGGCTGTGATGAGCCACCAGCCACAAAACCCTTTTCAAAAATGAGGAAGACAGGAAAAGAGGAGGAACATTTACTGGATCGCTGCCTTCTTGATTCAACCGGGATTTTGTCATTGTCTTTTGAACCGGCTTGCGACTGAATTTCCCCGGATGCATCGCGCATGTTTAATTTCCCTGGCGTTGTTCTTTATCACGGCAGCCGTAATATGGCCCGGTCGGCGGGACAATGCCATGGAGGCGGGAACCCGCAACCAGCGGTGTGCAACATAACACCTTGCGGCTGATGCCAGCCAAACCCAGCTCAAGCGCCATGACACGAACCTTCCCTGCCATGAAAAGAAATAAGCCATGATGGAATCCCTGAACATATCCCCGGAGGCGCACGCCCGCGGCCCGGATGGTAAATGGACGGTTCCCGGCGTCTGTGTTCTTCTGACGGTGGCCGTGTTTTTGGTCTTCGGTCAGACTTTCCGGCACGGATTTGTCAATTACGATGACGATCAGTATGTGTATGACAACCCACAGGTCGCTCAAGGATTGACGTTGCG
>JBEKYY010000032.1:0-30617 GCA_049510395.1 Verrucomicrobiota bacterium | reverse complement strand
ACCAGCGCCCAGATCCAGAAGGCCAGCATCAGCACGTCGCACATCAGCGTCGTGCTCGACACCAGAAACACCGGCGTGAGGATGCCTATCAGCGTCGCCAACAGCGGCCGCTCACACCACATCCGCGCCAGGGAATAAATGCCCAGCGCGGCGGCGAAGGCCACCGCCAGACAGGCCAGGTGCAGAACGTTTTCGTTCCAGCCGAACAAGCAGGCCACCCCCGCCAGAAAGTAGGACATCAACGGTGGATTACAGTTGGCTTTCCACATGGGGATTGTGGAAAGCCAAATAGTCACTTCGGAACCGAAAAAGTCCATGGGATGATGCTGAATCCATTCCCCCGCCCAAACGAAGAGCGCGTCATCCACATGGATAGCCTTGTTGATAAACGGACCCAGACACACGACCAAAATGAAACCGATTACGATACGGGGATGCGTTGCCAGCCAGGACTTATTCCGAGGCACAGGTTCTGATTCGGCATTCATCGAAACGCCGCAAACGTTACCAACGAATCAACCTCCAGGCAATCTTCGGAAGTTTGAGCGGACGGACACGAAGCCAACATGGGTTTATTATGATTGTCTCGCCAGACTTCACCAACCTTCAGAACGTTCACAATCGGTTGATCGGCAGGTAAAATTCTACAGCACAATTGTTTGAACTGGCGCGCCCGCCGCGAGTCGAACGCGGGACCCTCTGCTTAGAAGGCAGATGCTCTATCCAACTGAGCTACGGGCGCAGCCAAAGAAACATTAGTGGCTGGCTGGCATCCATGCAAGGCAGTTGTCTCACAGCAAAATCAGCTCACTGCGGCTCGGGCGGTTTTCCGAATTGCGCCGGAAGCCCGGCGTGGATTTTATGCAGCCCGGTTTCAACGCCCTCAATTCCCCCGCCAGTCCCGTCTCAGACATGCCGCCAATCTCTCCGGCGTCACTGCCATCTTGCTTTTTTTGGCGCGCTGGACAAGCGGTTCGCGGGGACGCGCGCCCACCAGAAATTATTGCGCGAGTTTAAGCCGGTAGAACCGTTGTGTGAAGTTCGTGGCCTGCGTGTCGGTGTACTGCCAGATGCTGTTTGTGCCGGGCGAGTTCGTCGCGATGAACTGCCAACCGCCGGGCAAAATGAGGTTCGTCGTCGTTTCCAAAATGTAGGTGTAACCGAGCGCGCCGCCGAGGCTCAAGGTCACCCTGCCATTGCCCACCACGATATCGGTAATGAGCGGCGTGACGTCACGCACGATAACGGTGCGTGTGGCCGTGTTGGTGTTGCCGTTACCATCGGTCGCCGTGTAAGTCAGCGCGTTCGTGCCGGGCGCGTTGGTGTTGACACTGCCGCTCACGCTGACCGGGACAACCCCCGCACAGGCGTCATTGGCCGTTGCGCCGGGATCGGTGAAGGTGCTGCCGAGTTCGACGTAAATAGGATTGCCGCCGTTGAGCGTGATGAGTGGCGCAAGCGTGTCGAGAACGGTCACGACTGCGTTGCTGGTGACGCTGCTGTAAAGATTGGTGACGATGACGGTGACGGTATGATTGGGCAGATGCAGATTGGTGAGTGAAAAGCCGGTGTTGGTCGCGCCGGTGACGGGCGCACCGTCCAGGCTCCATCGAATGCTCAACGGCGGCGTGCCGGATACGGTGACAGCGAACGTGAGGTTGTTGCTGCCACACTGGGCGGTGTGGTTGGTGAGCGAGGAACTGGCGATCGCCGGCGGCAGCACGACGGTCAAGGTGGCGACGCTGCTGGTGATCGCACCAAAGCTGTTTGTCACGGACAAATTGTAATTGCCGCTGCTGCTGGTCGTGACGGCGGTGAGCGTGAGGACATTGCTGGTCGCGCCGGAGATGCCGGTGCCATTGACAAGGTTGGTGCCGTTTTTTCGCCATTGATAAACGAGCGTCGTCGAACCACTGACCGTCGCGCTGAAAACAGCGTTGCTGCCGGACAAAATGGCCAGGTTGGTCGGCTGCGCAGAAAACGCGGGCGCAAAACCGACGCTCAAAACCGCGACGCTGCTGGTCACGGAACCGTAGCTGTTGGTGACGATCAGGCTGTAATTGCCGGAGTTGTTGGTCGTTGCCGCCGTGATGGATAGTACATTGCTCGTGGTGCCGGAAATATTTCCGCCAGCAGGCAGATTGGTGCCATTGAACCGCCACTGGTAGTTCAACGGCGACCGGCCACCGGCAGTGGCGCTAAATGTGAGGCTGGTGCCGTTGGTCACGGTCTGGCTGAACGGCTGGGTGATGAAGTATGGCAAAGAGAGCGGCGCGAGGGCGTTGATCAGGTTTGTTCCGTTCGGTGTGCCGAGGCCGGTGCAAAGGTCGTAGTTGGTGGCGGCGTAGAAAAGGCCGGGCGTGCCGGTGCCGATGTTGTTGCCAGTGGTAATGTCGTGAAAACAGGCGGAGTAATTCGTGCCGCTGGCGATGGCGTAAAGTGCGGGGTTCAAAAATCCAACGGTCGTTCCGCTATTCGTGACGGATTGCTGGTTGACGAGCGCGCAAAAGCCCACCCACAACGGCGCGGCGCAACTCGTGCCGCCGAAGCCGCCGGAGCTGCCATTATTGTAAACCACATAAACCGAATCCGCCGTCAGCGCCACGTCGGGGATGTTACGCCGGGTGGTCGAACCGGAATTGGCCGTCATGCTGACATTGGTCTGCCAGTAAGGAATCGTGTAGTAAGTGCTGATGCCGCCGCCGGAGCCGATATTCGGCTGGCCACTGTTGTTCCAATTCCAGACGGTTTCCGATGACCAGGAAACACCGGAGCCGTTCATCACCAGGGCGGTGCCGCCAACACAGGTGAGGTTCGTGCTGTCCACTGGCGTGGTGGCCTGGCTGGCATTATCCAGTGTCTGGCTGCCGGTGTAAGCGTCGTCGTCGCCGGAGGCCTGAAAAAACGACTGCCCCTGCGCGGCCATCTGTTTAAAAATACCGTCAATCGTCGCGTTCGGTCCCCCGCTCCAGGTCCAGGAGGAACTCAATTGCTTGGCCAGATTGTCGTTGGCCATGCGGCTCAAGATGGAACTGGGGCTGACAGTTTTTATCTCATAAACAATCACCCGGGAAAGTCCCGGCGCCATGGCGATGGCCACCTCGATGTCCAAGGCCACTTCGTCGTTGTTCGCCGTGCCGGGGGCGGAACGACCGACCACCACGTTGGTCAGGGGAACATAATTGGTCAGGCCGATGGTGTTCTCGTAATTGGTGATATCCGCCTTGTAATAGGCGGAAAATTCCAGAAGCCCCACCGACTGTCCCGCGCCGTTGAGCGTCGTGCCGGGCGCATAGGCGTTGCGAAAATCGTTGCCGGCGTAATACCCACTGGGGCCGGAACCGCCCAGCGGACGGATTTTCAACGGATCAATCCTGTGCGACAACGGCTTCGGAAGCCCGTAATCGCTCAAACCCTCGACCGTCACCACGGATAAATTCGCCGGCACCGAAGGCTCCGGCTCCGGCGCAAAAAAATCGCGGGCTTCCGTCGGATGCCGGTAATTGCGCAACGTGATGTGAAACGCCTGCTCGACGTTTGACGCGCTGCCTTCCACATCCAGCACCACGCGGTTGCCATGCGTGCCGGTCACGGTCAGGCCATTTGCCGCTGCAAATTTTATGACCGCCTGATAATCCTGTTCCGTCGGGCCGAAGCGCGCGGTGAATTCCGGCGGCGTGAGAAATTTGTGAAAATTGGTGCTGCGCGGATCGTAAAGTTGCCGGAGCAACTCATCCAACGCTGCCTGATTCCGCAGTGGCAAACCGATGGCAAGAAAAAGATGATTGGTCGCTGGCAAACGGCCTTTCGGCGTCAGGCGCGAAATGATTTTCGGTACATGACCAGGTAAAACCTTCAAATCCGCTCCAAAAACAGGGCGAATTCCCCAAAGCAGAATAATTGCGGCCCAAAGGAAATACCGAGGCAGTGGCTTTATTTTCGGCATCATTATTACCGGTTATTCTCTAAGTTGCCGATTCTATCATTATAAAGCGCTTCGCATTCCAAAACCCGACAGTTAGGTGGTAAACTTACTTGAGAACCAGCCTAAGTCAAATATGCCAGGTTCGTCCCGCCTTTTAGCCAATCTGCCCGCTGGTCTCACAGCAAAATCAGCTCACTGCGGCTCGGGCGGTTTTCCGAATTGGGCCGGCAGCCCGGCGTGGATTTTATGCAGCCTGGCTTCGACGCCTTCCATTCTTTCGCGGAGCAGCCTCAATTCCTGTGTCAGTTCGGCCTCGGTCGGGCCGCGGGTCCGGCCCAGGTTTAAAAACATCGACGCAATGTAAGCGGTGAGCGTCCCGAAAAATCCCACGCCGGTGGTCATCAAGATCACGCCGATGATGCGACCGCCGGCGGTCACCGGAAATTTGTCCCCGTTGCCGCCGGTGGTTATGGTCGCCATGGCCCACCAAAGCGCGTCGCTGGCTGTTTTGATGTTCGCCTCGGGCACCGTCTCAACATTGAGAATGGCAATGGAGGCAAAAATCAGGAGTGTGGCTGTAACCAGGGCCACCGTGCCAAAAATTCCCCGGGCCTCGTTTTTAAAAAGGATGTGCAGGATGTACTTTACCGAACGGGCGCCACGCAGAACCCGGATGACGCGAATCATCGGCACCACCCGTCCCCACCGGAACACGGTCAGCATGGGAATGCTCGAAATGAAATCCACCCAGCCCCATTTTAAAAACGCCAGCCGGTTTTCCGCCCGGTAAAGGTTGTAGAAAAAATCCCCCAGGAAAACAAAACAGATGATGGTGTCCAACGTTCGCAACAAGGCCGAGATTTCAGCCGGCAAATGGAAAGCCGTGTCGGCGAACAACGCAATCAACACATAGACGGACAGCACCAGCATCAGCACCGGCAGGCCGGTCACCTTTTTCTGTGAATCGTCGGGCTTCATATCGTTCATCGAAGTCCGCCTCTTAAAGCCGAACCCGGCGCCCGCGTCAATGGATTTCGTTTTTCCCGTTTCCGTGATTGGGGAATTGGGATAACTTCGTTGCCATGCTGAAGCTGGAACAACTCGCTGAATTGCTGGAGAAAAACCGCGCCGCTGTGTCCGCGCGCGTGAGGGAATTCCCCATCGGCGGCAAACCGTTCGCTTTCAACTCGCAGCCCGCCATCATGGGTGTCATCAATCTTTCGTCCGATTCCTGGTATCGCGAAAGCGTCTGCCTGACAGCGGAGGCGGCAATTCAACGAGGCAGGGTTTTGCACGAACAAGGCGCGGACATCGTGGACATCGGCGCGGAATCCACTCTTGCCCATGCCGTGCGCGCGGATGGCGCAGCGCAAAACAGCAAACTGGTTCCCGTCATCAAAGAGTTGCGACGGGCGGGCGTTTTGGTCTCGGTCGAGACGTATCAACCCGCCGTCACCCGCGCGTGCCTTGAAGCCGGTGCGAACATCTTGAACCTCACCGGCACAGACCACGGCGACGACTTGTTTCGCCTGGTCGCGGATCACGACGCGGCGGTGATTATTTGTTACGTGCAGGGCAAAAATGTCCGCGAAGTGGGCGATTTCGACTTCGGCGCCGACCCGGTTGAGATGATGCGCGGCTATTTTAGCCGGCAGATTGAAATCGCGCAGCGTCACGGCGTGGGAAAAATCATCCTCGATCCCGGCCTCGGCTTTTATTACCGCAATTTGCAGGACAACGCCGTCCGCGTGCGGCATCAGATGACTGTTTTTCTGAACACGTTCCGGCTGCGTGCGCTCGGTTTCCCGATTTGTCACGCGCTGCCGCATGCCTTCGAGTATTTCCGCGACGAGGTCCGTTGTGCCGAGCCGTTCTTCGCCGTGCTGGCCGCGCTGGGCAGGACCGATTTGTTCCGCACGCACGAGGTCCCGCGCATCAGGGCCGTGCTCGATACGATGAAGGTTTTTTAACCGCCCGAAATCGGAGGGCGAAGTCTGCCCCATGAATTTGTTGCCCGAATCAGGATGTTCGCTTCGCGAATCGTGGTCATGACGCCCCAATTTTAGTCAGGGACAGCAAAGCTTGTCCTTCAATACGGCCCTCAATCCAGCAACTCGGCCAGCTTGCTGTGCTTGCGTTTGAATTCGTCAATCAGCCGGTCGTAGTGATGAATCCGCCGGAAGGCGTGCACGATCAGGTAAACCCCCAGCGCGGTGAGGCCCAGATTCAGCAGCAGCAATGGCACCAGCCATTGCATCACCTCCTGCAGTTGATACGACCGCGACGTGGCGATTAAAATGCTCAACACCGACAGCGGGAACGCAAAGACAGCGATGCCGGTGCGCATGGTGGAAAGCGAGGTGCGCTTTTCCGACAGGAGCACCTGAACTTCATTGAGGATCGTGGCATCCATCTCGGAGTCGGCCTTGGGCGGCAAGGGATTGCTCATAATTCAAGCCTGCGATTTCTGCACCAACCTTACCACAACCGGCCCGAAGAGAAACGCTTTTTGCCAACACCCACCGTGACCGGCCAGTTTATGCCGCCCGGCGCGCAGAGGCGTGGCGAATATCAGTTCCCCGCTTGCTCGGCTTCAGTGGCTGATCGTTTGTACTTCCATTCGGCATGCGCCTTCTCCAGGCACTGGGGACAAATGCCGTGGGTAAAATCGGCGCCCGTATGTTTATGGAAGTAAGCTTCAATCTGATCCCAGTACCCCTTGTCATCACGGATTCGTTTGCACCAGGCACAGATGGGCAACAATGCCTGCAACGTTTTGACTTGATCGAGCGCATCCGCCAGCCGGGCCGAAACCCGCCTTATCTCCAGCAGCGTCATGACCTGCCGCGACAGGGCCTGCATCGTCTTCACCTGTTCGGCGGAAAGCCGGCGCGGTTGACGGTCAACGACACAGAGTGTTCCCAGTGCCAATCCTTCCGCGTTAATCAGTGGAAAGCCCGCGTAAAACCGGATATGAGGTTCGCCCGTGACCAGCGTACTGTCGGTAAACCGCCGGTCCTTTGTTGCGTCCCTGACGATGAGGGGTTCTTCCTGGAGAATCGCATGCGCACAGAAGGCGACGTCACGGGACGTTTGTTGCTGTTCCAATCCCACTCTCGATTTGAACCACTGCCGGGCTTCGTCCACCAGGGAAATCATGGCAATGGGAACATTGCAAATATGCGCGGCCAGGATGGTGATATCGTCGTAGGACTGCTCGGTCCCGGTATCAAGAATGTGATATTCCTTCAGGGCTGCGAGCCGTTCGGCTTCATTGGTTGGTAGTGGGGCTTTCATTTTTCAATGGTTTTCAATGCGGAATAAACCGCGACCGGCGCCGTCAGGGTTAAAACGGCATCCCCGCTTCGGGATCTTAACCGGCCGGTCGCGACGAGTCATAAGTTAAATGACGTAATTGTTATATTCACTTCAACTTATCACAAATTGCGCGAAATCAAATTATTTGTTGTCGCTGGAAGGTTCACCGGCTGTGTATTTGTGCCGCAAGTATGTTCGCATCATGAGTTTAGGTGTGTAACGCGTCGCGATTGGAGGAAGAGAAAAAAACGGACAGATTTTGCCGTTCGCCTTTGTTTGAATTCTCTGGTAGGGCGCGGTGTCCCACCGCGCCGCGGCCGGCTCAGCCCGTCCTCTCCATCCTCCGTAGCAGGGCTACTGCGGAGGACGGGCGTAGCAGGTACTGCGAAGGGGGAAGAGCCAACCCTACCTTTCAATACCGATGGTGCTCCGGCTCAACCGGCACGTCGAGGCGGCCGGCATGAGCCTCTTTTGGCCACTCAATGGACAGTTCAGCCGGGGACAACGTAATTGACCCTGACGACAAAAAACGGTTTCCTGTGCCCGGTCAGTTTTATGGATCCACAGAAACCCGCTTTGGATGATTTGCGCATCAAGCGCAGCGACAAACTCGAATCGAATTTACGAATCCGGCCGGTCGCCATTGGCCTTTTCGTTCTGGTTCTGGCGGCCGGGGTGATTTGGTGGCTGACGCGGCCCAAAGCCATCGAGGTGCATACGACGGTCGCGCGGGAAATCGGTGGCGCCGGCGGAGACCACACGGTGTTGAATGCCTCCGGTTACGTCACAGCGCGCCGGGCGGCGACGGTTTCCTCCAAGGTCACCGGCAAAGTCGTCGAGGTGCTCATCGAGGAGGGCATGAAGGTGAAGGAAGGCCAGGTTCTGGCACGGCTGGACGACACGAACATCAAAGCCGCCCTGAACGTGACCCAAGCCCAATTGGAATCGGCCAGGGCGGCACTGGACGAAACCCGCGCCCAGCTCAAACAGGCGAACCAGGAATTTCAACGCATTACCGAACTGGCCAAACAACACATCGCGTCCCAATCCGACCTGGACCTGGCTGAGTCGAATGCCAAATCGTTGCAGGCGCACCTGGCGCAGCAGGAAGTTGATGTCACCGTGGCGGAACGCCAGGTGGCCATGTGGCAGCAACAGATGGACGACATGGTAATTCGCGCGCCGTTCGCCGGCATCGTCACGACCAAGGATGCCCAGCCGGGGGAGATGATTTCACCGGTGTCGGCCGGCGGCGGATTTACCCGCACGGGCATCGGCACCGTTGTGGACATGGACTCGCTGGAAATTGAAATTGATGTCAACGAGAGCTACATCAACCGCGTTCAACCCGGCCAGCCGGTCGTGGCCACGCTGGACGCGTATCCCGACTGGAAAATTCCCTGCAAGGTCATCGCCATCATCCCGACGGCCGACCGGCAAAAATCCACGGTCAAGGTGCGAGTTGGTTTCGACCAACTCGACCCGCGCATCCTGCCGGAGATGGCGGTAAAGGTGGCGTTCCACGAGACCGGCGGCGGGCCGGCCACGGCGAATCGCACGGTGCTGATCCCGAAAAGCGCGGTGCAAAGCCGGGACGGACGGGATGTCGTGTTCGTCGTCCAGCACGGCCGCGCCGAACGCCGCGCCGCCACGGTGATTGACACGCAAGGTGATGACTCCGTGTTGAGCGCGGGCGTGTCCACCGGCGAAAGCGTGGTCGTGGATCCACCCGCCGTTTTGACCGATGGAATGGCCGTCAGGGCAAGGAAGCTATGAACGAAAACCAATCAAACAACGGCGCGTTGGTACGCATTGAGAGTGTGGAAAAAATCTTCCACCGCGGCTCGGAAGACATCCACGTGCTGGCGGACCTGCACTTGCAGGTCCCGACCGGCGAATTTCTGGCGTTGATGGGCCCGTCGGGTTCGGGCAAGACCACCCTGTTGAATTTGATCGGCGGTCTCGACCGGCCGACCCGGGGCCTCGTTACCGTCGCGGGTGAACGCCTCGACCAGTTGTCCGACCACCGGCTGGCGGCGTGGCGCGCGCGGCACGTCGGGTTTGTCTTCCAGCTTTACAACCTGTTGCCGGTGCTGACGGCGGAGCGAAACGTGGAACTGCCGCTGCTGCTGACGCACCTGTCCAAGGCAGACCGGATGAAGCACGTGGAGACGGCGCTGGCGGTGGTCGGATTGTCGCATCGCGCGAAGCATTATCCGCGGACGCTTTCCGGCGGCGAACAACAGCGCGCGGGCATCGCCCGCGGCATTGTCACCGACCCGACGTTGCTGCTGTGCGACGAGCCGACCGGCGACCTCGACCGCAAGGCCGGCAACGAAATCCTGGATTTGCTCCAGGCGTTGAACCGCGAGCATGGCAAAACCATCATCATGGTCACGCACGACCCGCACGCTTCGGTGCGCGCAACACGGACGGTGTATCTGGACAAGGGACAATTGAGCAACGAACCGGTCAAATGAGAAAAATTGGAGGAATACTGGATACTGCGTGGAGCACCCCCCTCTCTTCCGCGAAGCGGAGGAGAGGGCCGGGGAGAGGAGGCGCGTGACTTCACGAATCCCCTCTCTCCGGCTCTCTCCCCGCTCGTTCCTCACGGGGCGAGAGTGACTGAATCCGGCAAATCCGCCCAACCAGTCATCCAACCATCCAGCAATCCACCCATCCAATGAAATTCTTCCACCTTATCTGGTGCAATTTGAAGCGGAAGAAGCTGCGCACTTCGCTGACGCTGCTGTCCATCCTGGTGGCGTTTGTCCTGTTTGGTTTTCTTTCGTCCATCCGGCAGGCGCTGGTCGGCGGCGTGGCGATGGCGGGCGCAGACCGGCTGATTGTGCGGCACAAGGTGTCCATCATCCGGTTCCTGCCGGAGAGTTACAAGGCGCGGATGGAGCGGATCCCGGGTGTGGCCCTGGCGGTCCATCAGACGTGGTTCGGGGGAAAGTTCCAGGACTCGAAACATTTCTTCATGCAAAACCCGGTGGTGCCCGAGGAGTTTTTGGACATGCACCCCGAGTTGATCCTTTCGCCGGAACAGAAAAAGGCGTGGCTGGCGACGCGGACCGGGGCCATTGTCGGCCGGAACACCGCTCAGTATTTTGGCTGGAAAATCGGCGACAAAGTGCCGATTCAATCATCCATTTGGGCGAAGCAAAATAAAAACCGGACCTGGGAGTTCGACATCGTCGGCATCTATGAGGGGAAGGAAAAGGGGACGGACACAACGCCTTTATTTTTTCGCTACGACTACTTCGATGAGGCACGGCGAGACTGGGGCAAGGGACAGGTCGGCTGGTTCACCATCCGGGTGAAAGACCCGGCCCAGGCGGCGGAGGTCGCCAAAAGGGTGGATGCGGAGTTTGAAAATTCGGCGGCGGAAACCAAGACGGAGCCGGAGGGCGCGTTTGTGCAGGCGTGGGCGAGCCAGATCGGCAACATCGTGTTCATTGTCGCTGCCATCCTGAGCGCAGTGTTTTTCACCATCCTGCTGGTGACCGGCAACACCATGGCCCAGGCGGTACGCGAACGCACCGGCGAATTCGGCGTGCTCAAGGCCATCGGCTTCACCAACGGACAAGTCGTCGGACTGGTGCTCGCCGAGTCGTGCCTGCTGACGGTCTTGGGCGGAACGCTGGGACTGGGACTCGCGTGGCTGGTGATTTCCCGCGGCGACCCCACGAACGGCCTGCTGCCGATGTTCTTTTTCCCGACGCGCGATCTGCTCATCGGCCTGGGCCTCAGTATCGCGCTCGGTCTGGTCACGGGAATTTTTCCCGCGCTGCAGGCCATGCGCCTGCGCGTCGCGGACGCGTTAAGGAGAATGTAGAATGCCAGCGATGAAACTATTCATTGGTAGGGCGCGTCACTCCGTGCGCGCCGAACCCGGGCTACTCCAAAACGGCGCGCAAGGGACTGCGCGCCCTACCCTGTCTTGACTATGGCCGGCCCCATCAACTGGTTTTCCCAAATCGTCTCCATCACGAAGTTCGGGTTGCTGAGCATCCCGCAACGGCGCGGCGCGGTCGCCACCACGGTCATCGGCATCGCCGGCGTGGTGGCGGTGCTGGTGGGCGTGCTCTCCATCGCGGCGGGTTTCCGGCAGGCGATGGCCGTTTCCGCATCGCCCGACGGGGCTGTCGTCCTGCGTAGCGGCGCGGACAGCGAGATGGTCAGCGGCTTTGACCGTGAATCAACGCGCCTCATCGCCGACGCACCTGGCGTGGCGCGCAACGCCCAGGGCCCGCTCGCGTCTGCGGAATTGTTCGTCATCATCAACCTGCCCAAGCGCTCGACCGGCATGGACGCCAATGTGCCGTTGCGCGGCATTGAAACTGCCGCGTTGTCGGTGCGTGACAACATGAAAATCATCCAGGGCCGGATGTTTGAATGGGGCAAAAACGAAGTCATCATCGGCGCCGGAGCGGCACGGGAGTTCGCCGGGTTGGACGTCGGCTCGAAAATAAAAGTGGGCCGGTACGAATGGCCGGTTGTCGGGATTTTTTCGGCCAACGGCGGAGCGGCCGAATCGGAAATCTGGTCCGATGCGAAGGTGCTGCAGGACGCGTATCATCGCGGCGACTCCTTCCAGTCGGTTTACACGCGGCTGAATTCACCGGGTGCATTCCAAGAATTCAAGGATTCGCTGACGTCGAACCCCCAACTGAACGTGAAAGTCGTCCGGCAATCCGAATATTACACTGAACAATCGGAAACCATCACGCGGTTGATCACGACGCTGGGCTTCCTGATTGCGTTTTTGATGGCCATCGGCGCGGTATTCGGCGCGCTAAACACGATGTACAGCGCGGTGGCGGCGCGAACGCGGGAAATCGCCACGCTGCGTGCGGTCGGTTTCGGCGGCAGCGCCGTGGTGGTTTCGTTGATGCTGGAATCGCTGCTGCTGGCGCTGGTCGGCGGCATGATGGGCGGCGGGCTGGCCTGGCTGGCATTCAACAATTTCCACACCTCGACGATGAACTGGCAAAGCTTTAGTCAGATTGCCTTCGCCTTCAAAGTCACGCCGGAGTTGCTGGTGCGCGGAATCGTCTGGTCGGCGCTAATCGGTTTGATTGGCGGCCTGTTCCCCGCCATCCGCGCCGCGCGACTGCCCATCGCGGCCGCCTTGCGGGAATTGTGACACCGCAAGCTTCTTGAATCGAAAATAAATAAGGCGGACGGAGATTTCGTTCGCCTTTTGAATTTTGCCGCAGGACGCAGGTTCAGTGTTCAGTTTTTGGCACGGAATTCGTGGGCGGTTCCGGCGTCAGAGGCTTGATAATTTCAGCGAGCAGGTTCGGCCGGCTGGTGTCGCGTTCGAGGCACGGATATTTCTCGCCGCCATGATAATCCAGACGGTAATTCTTGAAGTAATCGCCATTTTCGATGAGCAATTCTATTGGTGCGCTGTTGGTCGCGGCCGATTTCACCGCGGCGCGCAAATTTTCGGCCGTCCAGGCGCGCCCATTCACCGCCACCAGTTTCATGGCCGGGCCGATGCCCGCCCCGTCTGCGGGCGTTCCGGGCAGGACATCGTTGATGCTGCCGTCCAAGGCCAGGTTCAGGCCGAGGGAAAAACTCAGGTCGGTGTATTTGCGCTGACCTTCGCGGGTCTTGAGCAGGGCCGGCAGTTCGTTGGTGTAGGTCAGGCGCCAGCCGCTATTTTCGATGCCGCCGAGCGGAGCGTGCAGATTGATTTCATAAACGCGTTGCTGGAAAAACCCGCGCCAGTTGTACGGGGCGATTTCATTCAACGCCTTCACCACGTCGTCGTAGGTGTAGGGGACGACCTTGGGCGGGCCACTTTCGCCACCGTAAAATTTTTTGCAGAAGTCGTCGAGCGACCGTTTGCCTTTGGTTTGTTGGCGGATGATCGTGTCCGCTTCCAGCCAGATCAAATCGCCTTCCGGATAAAAATCCGTGCCGCGCCGCCAGGCAGTGCCGGTGGACGGGGCGACATAGAGCAATTGGGCGGCGACAGTAGTGTCGGCCAGCGACCGCCACGAGCGACCGGGCCGGTGGTCCAGTATCGCCGCGGTCAGGGCAAACGTTTCGCGGAAATCCTCGTTGGTCTGGAGGCCGCTGCGCGCGACGAGGAGCTTGCCGAGGTAATCGGTCAGGCCCTCGTAATCCCAGAGCAGATCGTCCTGCATCGGCTGCTGGAAATCCGGCGTGGCCAGGCCCGCCGGGCGGCGGTATTTGCCGTTCCACGAATGGGCCATTTCGTGCGGCAGCAAATCGGGGAAGGTGCGCAGCACATTTTCGTCCGTCAGATAATTTTCGCCCTGGCGATTGTCGCTGGATTCATGGTGTTCGAGCCCGAAATGCGACACGCGATCGCTCAAGGTGACCAGGAAATGATAATCGCGATAATGATGCGCCCCGAACAGCGCATTTTCTTCCTTCACCAGATGCATGAAATGACGGATGTCTTCCGGCTTCATCTCTAAGGCGGCGGCGCTGTCGGCCACGAGATGGATGACGTGCGGCGGTTGTTCGCCCGGGGTCAGATCAATCGTCCGGAAATATTCGCCGGCAATGACTGGCGAGTCTACCAACGTTTCCAGTGGTGCGACCGCAAACTTGATCTCAGCACCGGACACGTTTGCACCCGGCAGGGCCGTGCCGAATTTCCAGCCTTCGGGCAGATGCAGGGTGGCAACGTATTGAAGTTTCAACGGCTCTGCGGTCTGCGGGTAAAGCAGGACCTGATTCCAGCTTAAATCCAGCAGCTTGGCCGTCGAGGAAACGCCCGCCGAATACGCGCCCCCGCCCGTCGGCAACAGGAAGTCGAGCGACACGTCCACGGCATCGGCGCCGGCCGGCACGTCCAGATGCAATGCGTACATGTCGTCGGCATCGCGCCGCCAGCTCACCGGCCTGCCGCTTGCGGTCATCTGCAGGCCGGTCAAACCGTTGATGGGTCCGCTGGGCGAATGTTCGCCGGGAATCCATTTGGGATAATACAACGTGAGCGGACCGGGCCGGGCGGGGATGTGCAATCGCGCGTGCAGGATGCCACGCGGCGTGTCCGTGGCATCCACGTCGAGGTTTGATCGGGCCGGTTTGGGCTAAGGCCGACGCAGCCAATAACAGGTTAAATAAGACAAGCAACCGGAATGATCCGCACTTGGTTTCCATGGCGACAAAATGGGAAAAACCGGCGCCGAAGGGAATGAGAATTATGGAGATTATGAATGCCGGCGATATCAAACCCCGATCAAGGCGGCGCCGATGACGCCGGCGGAATCGCCGAGCTGATGTTTGACGATGGGCGTCTCGAAGCAATCGCTGAAAACATATTTCGCCACTGCCGCGACGCCTTCGGTGTAGAGCGCATCAAAATTTGAAACGCCACCGCCAAGAACGACCACGTCCGGGTCCAGCACGTCAATGAGATTGGCCAGCGAGCGGCCGAAATTGCGGAAGAAAACTTTCATAAACTCCACCGCTTGCGCGTCGCCGGCGTGATAATCCTTCACGATTTCCTTGAACGACCGTTTCTTTCCGAACTGTTCGGCGTAGCGCGCTTCCAATCCGCCGCCGCTGATGAACGTCTCCACGCAACCGCGCTGGCCGCAGTAGCATAACGGGCCGTCCGGGGCGATGGACATGTGGCCCCATTCACCGGCGATGGCTTGCGGGCCGGTGATGACCTCGCCGTTATGGACAATGCCGCCGCCGCAGCCCGTGCCCATGATGACGCCGAAGACCAGTTTCTTTCCCCTGCCCGCTCCGTGTAGCGCCTCGGCCAGCGCGAAACAATTGGCATCGTTTTGAATCTCAATTTTCCGGCCGAGCAGCCGTTCGAGGTCCGCCTTCAATGGCTGGCCGTTCATGCAGACGGTGTTGGAATTTTTCAGCAGGCCGGTACGTGGCGAGATAGCCCCGGGCGTGCCGATGCCAAGCGTGTGCGGCATGCCCTGGATGCTGGCGGCCAGTTCATCATGCAGCCCCTTGATGCGGTCCAGGATGTGGCCGTAACCCTTTTCCTGCCGCGTATCCACGCGCTTGCGGAAAAGTTCCCTGCCCTGGGCATCGAGGACAATGCCTTCAATCTTCGTGCCGCCGAGGTCTATGCCGATGCGAAACATGTTTTCAAATCTTCCGCAATGATGGCGCCCGGTTCAAGAGTGCAAAATATGCGGATTGTTTTGGTTTGATTGCTAACGGCGTTCCAACAAACTTCCCACGTGAGCAAAGATATAACCAAAATTGAAAAAGCGGGAGATGTATTTGCGCTTCTTACTCAAACTTTGGACGGACTTGTTGCTACTCTCGCCGGAATTGCTTCTTCAGAAAACAAAGATTGGGCGCTTTCCATCGGCTATATCCTTCAAAGAGCAAGAGGCGGTCATTTTTTGAAAGCGCTCATCACGGAAATGCGCAAATACCGCGAAAAGGGTGAAATCAAAGATGACTATTTTCAAACGGAACAAGGACTCAATTGCTTACAGGAAATCCTCGATTTTATTGACAAGGATTCGCCTGATGACGTGCGCTTCTCAGCAATGAAAGCGGCCTTCCTCAATATTGCCAAGGAAAAGAATTCCAACAGAGAAGATGCGCTACCAGTTCAAATAATGAAGATTTGCCGATCATTGTCTTCAGCGGAAATCTTAATTTTAGCCGCATCTTACAAAATGTTGGAATCAGATAACATTCCTGAACAGGTTCGTCTAAACATGGCCAGCACTGATTCCGATGGCACGACACAACTTTGGGTCGGATACGTCGCAAAGGAGACGGGGCTTTGTTTTCCAGAGCTTGTAAAAACTTCCGAAAGACAATTGATGGAAAAAAATTTGCTTGCCCCTTCAATTTACAATGATGGGAGCGGATTCAGAAAAACTGAGTTTTATCGGCTCACCTCGCTCGGCCATCACGTTTGCACGTTCATTGGCGATTATGCGCCCAAAGATTGAAAAGGTGGACGGTTCAAACGCGTAACGACGGCCAAACTCCACCTTGTCACAAGCCTGGCTTCAAGCAATCTTAGGCAAAACGTCCGGGTAGGGACCAAGAAACCGTTCGCCGTTAAAATGTATTAAGTGGTCAGGGTCTTCGGCCACCCAAACTTCCGTTTCCCATGAAAGCTGCGTCAAAAAGCTTCGCATGACTTCGCGGTTCGCGAATGCTGTCACGATAACCAACCCCGCTGTGCAGCCTGCGAATAACTCTTTCAATTCTTTTCGTCGTTTGCCGTCCACCGGTCCGGCGCTCGTGACGGCTTCGATGAGCAGAAGCCAATTATGCCGGGTATCATGGACAACCACGTCTGGCATCTTTGCGGGAGCGGGAATCGCGACGCCGAGCTGTTTCAAATAATCGGCGTCGAGATGCAGGAACTTATCCTCTGCGTCGCCGATGTAGAGAACTGTCCCGCCCGCAACGAAGCGTGGACAAAATTCCTCGATGACTGTTTTGATGAGCGGATTTTGTCCACCGGGTGAGATTGTCACGGTTTTGCCGGACGGAAGTCGCACCGGGATGCGAGCGAGTTTTCGGTCACGCACTAATTCCTTGCGAATGCGGTCACGGCTGGCGAGATACGCTTTCAACTTCCCGCTCCATTCCAGTGTATCGAACGTCCGAATCAGTTTCAGAGCGTGAGCTTCAATCTGATAGACCGTCTTGCCGCTGTTGGTTGGTCGCGCCTGATCATCGGGATTGCGAAGCAACAAACCAGATTCGACAAAGTATTTCACGGCTTCGTCGCGGATGGTTTCGCGGGTGTTTGGCGCGTAACGGACACGATACGCCACCGCCACAAAGTCAATGATGGGAGTGATTCCGCGCATCGGCGCTGCGGCTTCAGCCCAAGATTGGCCTGGTTTCAAATCGAGCAATGCCAGCAGCGTATAGCCTGCCACTTCGTTGCTTTGTTTTGGTGCGAAACCGAGCGCACGCAGGATTTCTGTCGCACCCTTTAGTTTTTTCTCGCGCTCCGATTGCTTTGTCTTTGCCATTAGAAAAGTTCCCTTTCCACGATTCCGTCCAACCGCTCCTGGGACAAATCCAAATCAGAAATCCTCTCGCCCAAGCGTTCCAGTTGCACCCACGTCGGATAGTTAAAACTGCGCAAGTCAGTCGCATTGACTTGAGTGTGGCCGTTGAACTGGCGGAAATAAGCATCCACCACCGTCGAGTTGAGAAACGCGGCCAGGCCTTTCGCGAGCGCCATCGGCAAACCGTGACCAGCGACATGGAAATAATTAAGGTGATTCTCGAATCCGACCAACGGCGCTGCGATCTGGTGCGAGTCGTAGATGCAGGCCACGATCCGCCGCCGTTCCTCTTTGGCCGTGAATCGCTTCACCAGCACGTAAACGCCGGCGGGCACGAGCAATTCGCGCGTCTGCTCGTTGCTGACAATGGCGTTCGGTTTGCGTGCCTTCTCACGCGGCCAATGCACGAACCCGCCGTTGAAGTGGCAAGGATAAATTAGCGGCGCGGTGTCTTGTCCCGGCTGCTGGCGGAGAAATTCCTTTGCCCGAAAATCCACGACTCGCCCCGTCGAGACCGACACGCCCATCGTTGCCAACGAAGTCGAAAGCCGCTCCATCGCCTGGCGGGCCTGCGTGTGCTGATCGCCCGTCGGCAGATGAATGAATTGCTCCAAGTCGTCCGGCGAAACAATCTCGTGGAAATCTACCGCACGTTCAGTCACCGCACCGCCGCATTCGCCGCTGCTCGTCGACACGACGACCCGCTTGGGTTTGGACACATCTTTGACCGCATGGAAGATGATGTTCTCTTGCAACACCGCATCCCTGCTAAAGGCGGCGGAACGCGACTCGAAAACGTGCAGCCGGCGCAGTGACATCGTTTCAAGAAAGTCTTCCCGAAACGGTTTGAAGTAAGGCCCGTTGCAAAAGCTCCGTGGCGTGATGGCGACCAACTCGCCACCTTTGACCAGCAACCGGGTGACGAGCGCGACAAAGCCCGCATACAGGTTGCTTGCCTCAATACTCGCCGATCGCAGCAACAGGCGGGTAGAAGAATCACTGCGAATTTTCCGGTAGGGTGGATTTATGATGGCCGCATTGAAGGGCGGCGGCAGCGACCCAAAGAAATCATCTCGTACCATCGGCACGGCGGCGGCAATGAAATCCTCGTTCAAGACCGTGACTGAAAATAAAATGCCCGCTTGTTCACACTCGCGACGGCAGCCGTCGAGCGTATCCCGCAACGATTCAATCTGTGCCTCGTCAATCTCGTAAGCCGTGACCGAAATCCGCTTGGGTTTTCGTGGCTCGTGACACAACCGCCTGACCAGTGCAGCAGACAATGCGCCCGCGCCAGCACCGGCGTCGAGCAAATACACTTCGCTCCGGTGAATTTCGAAAAGCGACGCCATGAATTCCGAGACCAGATTGGGCGTCAGGAACTGTCCCAGTTCATGCTGCTTGTCCAAGTCGTCCTGCGACGCTGGAGCAAACGGCGAAAGGGTTGGCGTTTCACCGGCAAAGACGTTCGTATGGACGGCGGCGGTTGTCATTTGCTCTGGACGCAATGATAACAGCACTGGAGGTTCTTTCAATGCGCATAAATGAATTTACACAATTCTTGCTCGCTGTCCGACGGGCGGCGGCGGTGGATAGCGCAATGCGTGTGTGAGCGCGTTTTTTATGGACGTATTTTCGTCGAATTCCGACCCGTGAGGGCTTAGGTTGTGGCTATGTTTCTGGCCACGACGAACAAATCGAAACGGTTGCTCTACATAGGTTTTATCCAACAGGTGCGAACCAAGGACCTCCAGCGCGGACTGGAAGAGATGCCGGCGCTGCTGGCCGATTTGCCGCCCGGCTTTCACTTTCTGGTGGACCTAGGCCGGCTGGAATCCATGGAACCTGCTTGCTCGACACAAATCGGCAAGGTGATGGAATTGTGCGACCAGCACGGCGTGGGACTGGTGGTCCGCGTCATTCCCGATCCGGCAAAAGACATCGGGCCGAACATCCTTTCCATATTCCATTACCCGCACCGACCGCGGGCGGTGACCTGTGAGACCATGAGCGAGGCGGCCAGGCTCCTTTCACTTTAGGGTGTCACCTCCCTGCCGCGAGAAATGAAAAGGCGAACGGAGTCGCTGTTCGCCTCTGTTTGAATTCTTCGGTAGGGCGCGGTGTCCCACCGCGCCGCGGCCGGCTCGGCCCGTCCTCCGTAGCAGGTACTGCGAAGGGGGAAGAGCCAGCCCTACCTTTCAATACCGGTAGTGTTCCGGCTTGTAGGGACCTTCCACCGGCACGCCGATGTAGTCGGCCTGTTTCTTGGTGAGCTTGGTCAGCTTCACGCCGATTTTTCCCAGATGCAGCCGGGCGACTTCCTCGTCCAGTTTCTTGGGCAGACAATAGACGCCGATCTTGTTCTTGTCCTTGTTCTTCCACAAATCCAGTTGCGCGAGGCATTGGTTAGTGAAGCTGTTGCTCATCACGAAACTCGGATGGCCTTCGGCACAGCCGAGGTTCACCAGCCGGCCTTCGGCGAGCAGATAAATGCTGCGGTCGCCGGGCCTTCGCCGCGCCGAAGTGTCATTGCCCTTCGAGTCTGTGGCCAAGTCGCCGGATTGCGCTTGCTGAGTTGTCGGGCTGGCTTCGGCCACGCAGGCGGGCAGGTCGTAACGGTCCACCTGCGGTTTGATATTCACCTTGCTGACGCCCTTGGCGTGGTTCAGCCGGTCCACTTGGATCTCGTTGTCGAAGTGGCCGATGTTGCAGACGATGGCCTGGTCTTTCATCTTCAAAATGTGTTCAAGCGTGATGACGTCGCAGTTGCCGGTGGCGGTGACGTAGATGTCCGCCTCGCCCAATGTCTCCTCGACGGTTTTCACTTCGAAACCTTCCATCGCGGCTTGCAGCGCGTTGATGGGGTCAACCTCAGTGACGATGACGCGCGCGCCAAATCCGCGCAGGGAATGGGCGCTGCCTTTGCCGACGTCGCCGTAACCGCAGACGCAGGCAGTCTTGCCGGCAATCATCACGCCGAGCGCGCGTTTGAGCCCGTCGGCGAGCGACTCGCGGCAGCCGTAGAGATTGTCGAACTTGGATTTCGTGACGGAGTCGTTGACGTTGATGGCGGGCACGAGGAGTTTGCCCTGTTCCAGCATCTGGTAAAGGCGATGCACGCCGGTGGTGGTTTCCTCGCTGACGCCCTTCCAGTCCTTCACCGCCTGCTTGAACCACCCCGGACGCTCCTTCGCGCATTTCTTCAAAAGATTTTTGATGACGGTGACCTCGTGGCTGTCGCTTGGCGTGTTGACCCAGTTGTCGCCCTGCTCCATTTCGTAACCCTTGTGCAGGAGCAACGTGGCGTCGCCGCCGTCGTCCACGATGAGTTGCGGGCCTTTGTTACCCGGATGCGTGAGCATGTTGAGCGTGAATTCCCAGTATTCCTCAAGCGATTCGCCCTTGAAGGCGAACACGGGAACACCGGTTTTCGCAATCGCAGCGGCGGCCTGGTCCTGGGTGGAGAAGATGTTGCACGAAGCCCAGCGCACGGACGCGCCGAGTTCGACGAGCGTCTCGATGAGCACGGCGGTCTCAATGGTCATGTGCAGCGAACCGGAAACGCGCACGCCCTTGAGCGGCTTTTGCGGGCCGTATTTGGCACGGATGGACATGAGGCCGGGCATTTCCTGTTCGGCTACTTCAATCTCGCGCCGGCCGAGGTCGGCGAGTGTGATGTCGCGGACGTAGTAATCGTGCCTGGCGCCGTTGCCGTTGGTTTTGGCAGCTTTGGCGCGGGGAGGTGAAAGTTTGATGGATGGCATATGCGTGATACGTGATGCGCTAAACGTGACAGGTTACAGGGCTTTTCTCAGTTCGTTGATTTTGTCGGTTTTTTCCCACGTCAATGCGGGGTCGCTCTTGCCGAAGTGGCCGTAGTTTGTGGTCTTTAAATAAATTGGACGGCGCAGGTTGAGCTGGTCAATGATGTCCGAGGGCAGGAAGCTGAACACGCGGTTGACGGCGCGGATGATTTTGCTCTCCGGAACGGTCGCCGTGCCGAAGGTGTCCACACTGACGCTGACGGGGTCGGGATAACCGATGGCGTAGGCAAATTGGATTTCGCACTTCGCGGCGAGCTTCGCAGCCACGATGTTCTTGGCGACCCAGCGGCCCATGTAAGCCGCGCTGCGGTCCACCTTCGTGGGATCCTTGCCGCTGAAACAGCCGCCGCCGTGGCGACCCATGCCGCCGTAGCTGTCCACGATGATCTTGCGTCCGGTCAAACCGGTATCGCCCTGCGGCCCGCCCACGACGAAGCGTCCGGTCGGGTTGATGAGAAACACCGTCTTCTTTGCGAGCAGACGCTTGGGCAGAACTTTTTTCACGATGTGCTCGATGCAGAATTTTTCAATCTCGCGATGCTCGACATCGGCAGTGTGCTGCGTGGAAATGACGACGTTGGAAATGGCGACGGGTTTGCCATTCTCGTAAACGACGGAGACCTGTGACTTCGCGTCGGGGCGCAGCCACGGCACCTTGCCGGTCTTGCGGATGCGGGTGAGTTCGCGGCCGAGGCGATGGGCGAACATGATGGGCGCGGGCATCAGTTCGGGCGTTTCATTGCAGGCATAACCGAACATGAGCCCCTGGTCGCCGGCGCCCTGCTTGGCGGTTTTCTTGCCCTTGGCCTTGCGGGCGTCCACACCCTGCGCGATGTCGGGCGATTGCTGCGTGATGATAGTGTTTACAAAAACCTTGTCGGCATGGAACACGTCGTCGTCGTTCACGTAACCGATTTCGCGGATGGTGTCGCGGGCGATTTTGGTGAAATCAAGTTTCGCGCGGGTGGTGATTTCGCCGCCAACGATGACGATGTTGGATTTGGCGTAGCATTCGCAGGCGACGCGGCTGAACTTGTCCTGCGCGAGGCAGGCGTCCAGCACGGCGTCGGAAATGGTGTCGCAAACCTTGTCCGGGTGGCCTTCGCCGACGGACTCCGATGAAAAGATGAAGTTTTTGCTCATGAATCAATGGGTTAAAATGTCATATTGACGTATCAGGATAAGATGATATATCTAATTTGAAGCGCGTCAAATGCTTTTTTGAGAAAAAGTTGGGCGAGTGTTTGAAACGCGTAGCCGTGATTTGGTTTCATTAATACCGGGCTTCAGCCCGGTGTGGGTGGCGAGCAGGATATTCGAGCCGTTTTAACGGCTTCGCGCGCGGGCGAAAAACCGTTGAAACGGTTTTTGAGTTCAGCGTCACGCGTTCACCGGGCTGAAGCCCGGTGTTAATGAGAGTGGCCGATGGAGCAAGTAATTTAATGACACAAAAATGTCTTCAATCTTGAAATCATTGCGGGCCTTGTCCGACCCGACGCGCCTGCGCATCGTGGCGTTGCTGGAACGCGACGAGTTGTCCGTAAACGAGCTGCAGGAAATCACCCGGCTCGGCCAGTCGCGCATCTCGACGCATCTTGGATTGCTCGCGGACTGCGCCTTGGTGCAGGCGCGGCGCGAGGGCAAGCGGACGTTTTACAAATTGAACCCGCAGGCCAATGATGCCACGGGTGAATTCATCCAGCTCGCCATCCGCGGCGCGAAGGAACTGCCCGAGCACGGCGGCGACCAGATCAATCTCAAGCGCATCCTCGCCCGCCGCCGCGAACAGGCGCAGGTTTATTTCAACCAGGTCGCCGGGCGGTTCGATCGCGTCTATGGACCGGGCCGTTCGTGGCAGGCGTTCGGGCATCTGCTGCTGCGCATCCTGCCACCGCTGGCCGTGGCCGACCTCGGCGCGGGTGAAGGTCTGTTGAGCGAATTGCTCGCGCGCCGCTGCAAAAAAGTCATCGCGGTGGATAATTCGGAGAAGATTGTCGCGTTCGGCGCGGCCAAGGCGAAGAAGAACGGGTTGAAGAACCTGGAATTCCGGCTGGGCGATTTGCAAAACCCGCCGATCGAACCCGGCAGCGTGGATTTGGTGATTTTGAGCCAGGCATTGCATCATGCCGAAATCCCGGCGAACGCGATTGCCGCCGCCCATAAAATTCTCCGCCCGCACGGGCAAATCCTGATCCTTGATTTGCTCAAGCACAATTTCGGGAAGGCGCGCGAGTTGTACGGCGACCGCTGGCCCGGCTTTGCCGAAAGTGATTTGCACCGCTGGCTGGAAGCGGCGGGTTTCAAGAAAATTGAAATCAGCGTGGTTGCCCGCGAGGACCAGCCGCCGCATTTCCAGACGATATTGGCGGGTGGGGAAAAGAGCTGAAGTTCCGGCGCCAACGCTTCACTGTTGCGCCACCGCCCGGTAAAACCGCCACGGACAATTGACCGCATCCAGGTCCACAAAATACAGCAACCCGCCACCGTTGGTGAGAGTGAGCAATGGGGCCCAAGTCAGGCAATTTGAAGACCATTCGATGTTCACCACATTGATATTCGTCACATTGACGGAGATCAACGGCACGCCCGGATCCAGCATTTCCATGTTGGGAAGACATAACGAAGGCGGGCCGTTCGTATTGCCGGCGGGCGGCGGCGTCAAATCCACGCTCAAAATCGCGGGTTGGCTGACAACACTTCCCCACTGGTTGGTGGCCAGCACGGTGTTGGTTCCGGCATTTCCGGGTTGAACGTTGTTCAGGATGAGAAATGTGTTGGTCGCTCCGTTCATGGGCACGCCGTTGTACAACCATTGGTAATGAATCGGCTGCGGCCCGGCGGCTTGCACGCTAAACATGGCAGCGCTCCCGGAACGCACGTTTTGACTCGCCGGCTGAACAAGGATCACGGGCTTGGGCGGCGGAGGCACAACCGTGAAACTGACCGGAATGGAAACTCCGATCAGGCCCGCGTTATCGACAACCTGGGCTGTCAAGGTGTAATTCCCCGGCGGCAGATCGGTCCATTGAAAGAGATAAGGAGCATTGGTCCATGTGGCCAAGATGGTGGTTCCATAGAACAGATCCACCCGCTTGGCGTAACCATCGGGAACGAAAGGATCCACTTCGACGGGAACGGGGTCGGGTTGGGTGAACACAGCGCCATTGGTAGGACTCTGGATTGTGAGGCGAGGCCAACGGTACAGGGGAGTGACTCTCAAAGTATTGAAAAACACGCCCTGACTGCCCCAGGAATAGAGCGCCACCGTGCCCGCCCCCAGACTGTTGCTGTCGGTGATCGTGCCGCCGAACAGGACTGCGCCATTGAGCAGGACATTGATTGCGCTGTTGGTCACTTCGACGCGCAGGACATAATTGCTTCCGATCACATACCCACCGGACTCGGTGGCCAAGGTGGTTTCAATCCCGCCGACCATTTTGAACAGCTTGTGAAAATTCCTTTGGGAATCCAAATCCACCTTGTAATAATTCGAGGGGTTCTGATAGCGGAACATCACACCAACCCCGTCGTCATCAGAGTTATTAAACGTCACGGAGAGCGTGTAACTACTCCAACCCAGTGCTTGGGGATCGTTCCAGTAAAGATACGTTCCCTTGCGATGGTCGGTTGTATTCGGACCGTAAATGTTGCTGAGTTGCATCAAACGCCCGGACCTTTCAAACCACTTGGACGGTGCCTCAATGGTTCCTTCGTCCACCACCGTCCAACCTTGGAGGCCGTTCGTGAAATCATCAGAAAGCAAAATGGGCGAATACAGGAATGTGTTTGCAACCGGCGTGATCATGGCATTGGCTGCGCGCGAGCAGTCCTTCACGTGGTTGACGGTCAGCGTGTAAAGTGTGTTGGGAGTAAAATCGGAGTCCGTGGCCAGCGCCACTGTTTTACCATCAGACAGCAGGGTGGCGCTGGTCAGGTGAATCCCATTATCAATGGAATAGTTGGTGACGGTTTGCGCCGACACCGCTTCCGCCGGTTCATTGAAGGTCACTTTGATGGCGGGTGGCACGCCCGCATAGCTGAACCCGCAGACGCCCGGAGGAGTCAAATCCACGTTGTCGTTCGTGATAATCAGGCTGGCACTGGCATATTGGGTGTCCACCAGATACCCGGGGCTGGCATTGGTGAAAACACCCAGATTGGTGTACGCAAACTGGTTGTTCGTGTCTGTGAACCAACTGTCCAGATACGGTGAATAAGTGCTGACCGACATTTTGTCCTGGTCCGGAAAGAACTGAATGATGCGGAGATAGCCCGCGCCCCCAAGCATGCACGCTTGGTAGTCAGCCATCATTTGAAACACCTGGTTGCCATAATCGCCCACGCCCACCAGCCGCCCGGCGTAACCGGCGTTTGGGATGTGTCCGTTGAATGTAAAACCCATGTTGGCATGGTGGCGGAGAAATTTTTCCCAGACGTTCGTGCCATTGTTCTCACGTCCATAGGCCGTCGGCAGATAAAGCTGATTGGTGGAACTACCCTGCAGTGTGTTGTCGCAGTAAACGTGAGCATGGGTGAGCATGATGACGTGGCGGTTCGGATAGTTGGTTGCGACCTGGTTGGCCCACGCCAGCACTACATTACGCGGTCCAAACTCCAGCGAGAATACCAGCCAGTCCACTCCGCCAGCGCTGAACAGGTGATAACAATTGTCCATGCGATTGGATTCAAACACTCCGCCGAACGTCGGAAGGTTCTGGAACCGGCTCAGGGGAAAGAATTGGTTGAAAAGGGCCGTCTGATTTTGGCTCCCCCCAAGCCCGTCATGATTGCCCACCGCCAGCGCGTAGGGAACCACGCCATCCAGCAGGCTCATGCTCGTCCGGGCGTTCGTCCATTCCGGTGCGCTGTTCCCGTCGGTGATGTCGCCTTCGTGCAAAACAAGAACAATGTTCGAGTCGTTCTTGTGATTCACAATCCATTGGGTCTGTGCCGTAAAAATGTCACGTGTGGCGCCATTGATTTCCCGGGTGTAGTACTGGGTGTCCGGCAGTGCCACGATAGTGAACGGCTGATTCTGCGGAACCAGCGTTACCGTGACGTTCTTGTCGCTTCCCTCCGCCAGATTGCCCATCGGCATCACCCCAACGGTGGCGGAGGACTGTCCGGCGGGAATGGTCACGGTGCCGGACAATCGCTGGTAATCAACCGCGTTGGTGGCGGTGCCGCTGATGCGATAGTTCACCGCCAGCGTCTGTCCCGTGTCTCCCGTTCGTTGAACCGTAAAGGCTCCCGATTGCGACCCGGACGTTGTGGCGTTTCCGGCGGTTTGCACACTGACGACGGGCAAAGCGCCATTTGTGCCGTCGGCCTCTGACACGCCGGGCAAGACCAGACAGAGCGCCGCAAGCCAGAGCGGGAGCAATACCCGCAGGTGACAGCCTTGGAGGTTTCCGATAACGGGCATGATACGGCTTACTTATTACGAACGGTTTGTTGTCTCAGTATAGTTTCAGGAAAATATACACCAAGTCAAGCCGTCTTGTTCAAAAAATACTCACAGGATTCAGCATGAAGGAGCTTTCCCTGCGTGGTTGCCCATGAAAAACTGCCCATTTCCAGACGATTCTGGCCAGCGGCGAAAAAAGTTAACCTCTTAGCGCAGGCTTTCTCCCGACTCGTCGGGACGGGTTCACGCGACATTCCCGTCGCGTTCAAGAGCCCGCGTAGCCGCTTCGCATTAAAAATGGCGACTGGAAAGTCGCCATAACCCGCAGACAAGAATGTCTGCGTTACGCCGCCACCAGGTTCACCAGATTCTTCGGCACAACGATGACTTTCCTGAAAGAATCGTCTTTTTGCTTACGAGCTATTGATGAGATGAAAATGTATTGTGAACATAAACTCCTCCAAACCGACCGATGTTTTATAATTGACCGGTTTGTTTGCATCAGGTATGAATTAGGCAAATCAATTAGAAGATTTTTGGGAACATATCAACCCATTGGGGGAATTTTTTTGGCAAAGATAGCAAAAAAATAACCGCAGATGGAGAGTGGAAAGGCTGCCCTTATGAAAATGTTGATTGGCTCACTTCTGACAAAAGCAAAGCGGCATGGCTTTGCGATCATCGCTGGAGGCATCCTGGTTGCGGCTTCCTCTTTATGCGCCAGCCCCGCGCAGTTGATTTCCGCACGGAATCCATCCGTTGCCTTCCTCCCCGGCGGGAATGGCGACTCGGTTGCGCCCTGGATCAGTGACAACGGCCGTTACGTGGTCTTTTCCAGCCTGGCCAACGATGTGGCACCCGGCGGCAACAGTCAGCAGGTCTTGAACGTCTATCTGCGTGATCGCAGCCTTGACACCACCGTGCTGGTCAGCGCCAATGCCGGCGGCAACGGCGGCGGCAACGGCCATTCCACGGCCGGACAGGCATCCGCCTATGGCCGCTACGTCGTGTTCCAAAGCGATGCCAGCGACCTCGTGCCCGGGGATACGAACGGAGTCAGTGACATTTTCCTGCGCGATACCTTCACGGGCACAACCCGGCTCATCAGCGTGGCGGCGAACGGTGGTTTTGCCAATGGGGCTTCCACGGACCCGGTCATGACGCCGGACGGCACGTGCGTGGTGTTCATCAGCGCGGCGACGAATCTGGTGGCCGGAGACACCAACGGGATTCCGGATGTCTTTGTGCGGGATTTGATCACGCAAACGACCCGGCTGATGAGCGTGAAAGCGGCCGGGAATGGCTCGCCACCGGTGGCCAGCATGGCCACGCCGGTGATAACGCCAGACGGACGGTATGTGGCGTTTTTCAGCGACGCCCAAGGATTGGCGGCGGGTGTGCCGAGCACGACGACGGGGGAGGTGTACGTGCGCGACCGGCTGGCAGGGGCAACGATCTGGGCCAGCGTGAATGCGGCGGCAACCGTCTCCACAATGTTGCATTTGGGCTCGATGCCGTCCACTCATCCGGCGTTGAGCGACGATGGCCGGTACGTTGCGTTCAAGACCGGCTGGACGAACGGGATTGGCACCTTCTCTCCAGGCTCGCCGGCGGTGATCTTCTTTCTCTACGACTCACTGAATCGGACAACCACGATGGTGAGCACCAATGGCTATCCGCCTTGGCCAAACTGCGATGACGTTTATGGTCCGGAAATGACACCGGACGGGAGGTGCATCGCCTTTGTGGAGTTCAATATAGCGGGAGGCACGACCAATTCCAGCGTCAGGTTATGGGATCGGCAGACCGGCACCAATGTGCTGGTGAGCGCGGACGCAAGCGGTTTGTGGCCGTCGAACAGCACGTCGCACACCCCGGCCTTGAGTCAGGATGGGCGCTATGTGACGTTTCTCAGCGACGCCACCAACCTGGTGAGCAACACCGTCTCCAACGGCCTGCACATCTATCGCCGTGACCTGCAAACCGCCACGACCGTGCTGCTGGACGCGGATACGAACGGCATCGGTTCGATGGATCAATTGGGTACGATCCCGTCGCTGAGCGCCGATGGCCAGTACGCGGCGTTTTCGGCGCTTGACGGCGGGTTGATCGGCCGGGATAACAACAATGCGCTGGACGTTTTTCTGTGGGACGCGGCCACCGGGACTAATACGCTGTTTTCGGCACGCGATCCTTCGGTGCTTTCTCAAGCCGGGAATGGGGTGAGTACGCTGGGACCACTTTCCATCAGCGGCAACGGTGGGTTGGTAGCATTTGCCAGTTACGCGAGCGACCTGGTGACCAACGATTTCAACGGCACGGCCGACGTCTTCGTTCGCGATCTGATGGCCAACAGCAACATCCTCGTGAGTGTGGGAATGGATGGAAACTCCGGCATTGGCGGACCCTCTTTCAACCCCGTCATCAGTGCCGATGGCCGGTTTGTCACCTTTGCCAGTGGCGCGTCCAACCTGGTGGCGGGTGACATCAGTAGTGTACTTAGTCCAAGGAGAGTTTTCCGCCGCGATTTACAGACGGGCACCACCGAATTGGTGAGCATCAGCTCCAGCGGGGCCAATGGCAAATACGATGCCTTTTTGCCCGTCAGCAGCCAAGACGGTCGCTACATCGCGTTCCTGTGGCGCACCAACAGCCAATACTTGCTCGGCGTGCTGACCAACCTGTTCTGGCGGGACATGAATTCCGGTTTAACCCTTGCGGTGTCCACCAGCGCTAATCCCAACCGGCCAATTTCGATGAGTGCGGATGGACAACGCGTGGCCTATTTCGACGCTCAGTCCAATCCTTGGCTCTATGTGTGGGACACCAATTTGCAGGCCAATATCTACACCAACACGACCACCAAACTGACTTCCGCCGCCATCTCTCCGGCGGGAAACCGGCTGCTCTATCTGGCCACAAACCTGTTGTTCGTTCGCGACCTGGCTGGTGCCTCGGATATATTTCTCTGTCCCAGCGCTGTCAAAATCAAGGGCTCCTCACAGTGGAGCGGGGACGGGCGCTATGTCGCCTTTGTCACCGCCACCAATCTCGTGGCCGGCGACAACAATGGTGCCAACGACGTTTATCTCAAGGATTTGCAGACGGGCACCCTCACCCTGGTCAGCGTGGATCAAAGCGGCACCACCAGCGCCGCCGGGGCTTCGGATTCACCGGTGGTTAGCGCGGACGGACGGTTCGTGGTGTTCCGCAGTTTCGCCACCAACATATTGCCCGGGATCGTGAGACCTCCCTCTCTGGTTGTATTTGATCGCCTTTCGGGATTGAACAGTTTGCTCGTCACGGGAACGGCGGGAACCGGCTGGACCACGTGGGTGTCCCAGCCGGCCCTCAGCACGAATGAATTGCAGCTCGCCTTTCAAAGCTGGGATGCCGGCCTGGTGAGCGGCGATTTGAATGGGGTCGGCGACGCCTTTGCGTTGACCAATTGGCCCGCGGTGGACAGCGATGGAGACGGCATCCCGGATTGGTGGATGATACAATATTTTGGGCACCCAACCGGACAGGCGGGCGATCTGTCCCGGGCGCAGGACGATGCGGATGGTGACGGCGTGAACAATCTCCAGGAGTTTCTCGCGGGCACGATTCCCACCGACCCAGCTTCCGTTCTGGCTCTTCACATTACGCGTGACACCTCGGGCACCAATGTGTTGCTGAACTGGGCGGTTGCCTCCGGCAAAAACTTTCACTATCAGGTTCTGTCCGCCACCAATTTGAGCAATCCGGCCTGGTTGGTGTTTCCCGGCAGTGTCGGGGCGATTGGAGGCCAGCGATATCTCAATGTCCCGGCCACAAATTCGCAGCGTTATTTCCGTATTTGGTGCGGTAATTGATGGATACGGTCTATGAAAAAATCGTTATTGAACCAATTGGCGGCGGCTCGCCGGTGGCAGACCGGCACCGTCCAGGCGTTCACCGTCATTGAATTGCTCGTCATCCTGGCCATTGTTGCCGTGTTGGCGACCGTGTTTTTGTCGGCAGCGTTCACCACCAAGGAGCGCGCTTTGCGGGCTGAATGCGTCAGCAACCTCCGGCAGATAGCCGCTGGCTGGAACATTTACCAGCGGGACTTCGATGAAATGCTGCCCTGCCACTGGCCG
>JBEKYY010000031.1:0-31806 GCA_049510395.1 Verrucomicrobiota bacterium | reverse complement strand
CCGACGGTCAATTACACCACCGCGAACAGCACCGGCTCCCTGACCTTCACGCCAGTGGCCAACGGCAACGGAACAGCCAACATCACCGTCACTGTCAGCGATGGCGGCACGAGCAACAACATCGTCACCCGAACCTTTACGGTCACGGTCAACGCCGTGAACCAGCCGCCGACGTTGAACGCCATCACCAACCTGACCATCAATGAGAACGCCGGGCTGCAAACGGTGAATCTGTCCGGCATCACGTCCGGTGCGACCAATGAAAATCAGACGCTGACCGTCACCGCGGTTTCCAGCAACACGGGTTTGATTCCCAATCCGACGGTCAATTACACCACCGCGAACAGCACTGGCTCCCTGACCTTCACGCCAGTGGCCAATGGCAACGGAACAGCCAACATCACCGTCACTGTCAGCGATGGCGGCACGAGCAACAACATTGTCACCCGAACTTTCACTGTTACGGTCAACGCCGTGAACCAGCCGCCGACGTTGAACGCCATCACCAACCTGACTATCAATGAAAACGCCGGGCTGCAAACGGTGAATCTATCCGGGATCACTTCCGGTGCGACCAATGAAATCCAGACGCTGACCGTCACTGTGGTTTCCAGCAACACGGGTTTGATTCCCAATCCGACGGTCAATTACAACAGCCCGAACACCACCGGCACATTGACCTTTACGCCGGTGATTAATGCCACGGGAACGGCGACCATCGCTGTCACTGTCAATGACGGTCAAGCGCAAAGCAACATCATCACCCGCACATTTACTGTTACCGTCACTGCTGTCGGGAATCAACCGCCGACACTGAATGCCATCGGCAATTTAACCATCAATGAAAACGGTGGGCTGCAAATGGTGAATTTGTCCGGCATCACTTCCGGTGCGACCAATGAAATCCAAACGCTCAAGGTCACCGCGACCTGTAGTAACCCGGTTTTGCTTTCCACTCCATCCGTTCGCTATACCAGCCCGAACACCACCGGCACATTAACCTTTACACCGGTGGCCAATGCCACGGGAACGGCGACCATCACCGTCACCGTCAATGACGGCGGCGCGAGCAACAACATCGTCACCCAAACCTTCACGGTCACCGTTCTGCCCCCAGGCACCAGTCAGCCGTCGCTCTTGAGCCCGCTGACGAATAAAGTGGTTGTGGCCGGTAAAACCGCAACTTTCAGCGTTACAGCCACTGGAACAGCTCCGTTGACATACCAATGGAAATTCAATGGCGCCAACCTGGCTTCGGCAACGAATGCAGCGTTGACATTAAGCAGTGTCACCACAAATCAAGCCGGCACATATTCTATCGCGGTGTCCAACATTGCCGGCTCAACCAACAGCACAGCCTCATTAACGGTGTGTGCCACGGCGGCGGCCACCCTGGCATCAGCGGCCCATGCCAGTGGTCAGTTCGCTTTGACGGTTTCGGGCGTGTCTGGGTATCAATATGTGGTTCAAGCATCCACAAACTTGGTTTATTGGGTTCCGGTACAGACCAATACCGCTCCGTTTACATTTGTGGATACCAACGCGAGCCACTTCCGCCAGCGATTCTACCGCTCGGTTTATGTTCCCAGCTTGATGGAATGACCTGAATTCCGCCTTTGGGACCAATAACCGTCTTCTCGATTGGGCGCATCTTGACCCACCAAGTTTGGGCGAACCGGCAGATTTGCCCTGCCATTGCTGGTGACAGTGTCAAGGCGCCACCTTCTTGATTCAAATTCAAAAATGGCGCTTGCTTCAACACCTGTCGCCACGTATAGTTCGCGTTCTTTTGTAATTAAGATTTATGCGACGACCCAAAGGCATCAAAACGAAAAAGTCCGTGTCCAAGCGGTTTAAGATCACTGGCACTGGTAAAGTCCTGTTCCACCATGCCGGCAACCGCCACCTGGCCCAGACCAAGAATCCCAAGCGCCGACGCCATCTCCGTAGCGTAGCCACGGTGGACGCCACCGACGCATATCGCATCACGCAAAATCTGCCGTTCAGCCATTGATTTCCCAGACCCCGGACTCCAGACCCTAGACGCCAGCCCCCAATTTTATGCGAGTTACCAACGCCGCCGCCTCCCGCAAACGCCGTACCCGGATGATCCGCGCCGCCAAAGGCTTCCGGATGCGCCGCTCCAAACTCTACCGCTACGCGTCCGACGCCGTTGATCACGGTCGGAAATACGCCTACCGCGACCGCCGCGTCAAGAAACGCACCTTCCGTTATCTCTGGCAGGTGCGCATCAACGCCGCCGCCCGTGCCACCGGCATTACTTACAGCCGGTTTATTGAAGGCCTCAAGGCCGCGAAGTGCGCGCTCGACCGCAAGGTGCTCGCCGACATCGCGGCCCAGGACAATGCCGCGTTTGGAGAACTCGTCAAAATTGCCAAAAACGCGCTGGCCGCCAAGGGCGTGAAAATCTAGGCCAATCTCCTGATATCGACGTTACGGGCGGCCGGAAACGGCCGCCTGTTTTGTTTTGTGGTGCGGCGGCAGCCGACGTTTGTTTGTCAACAGCTTGGAGAAAATTTGATGGGCGGCAACACTGTCTTTTGACCGCTGAAAAAAGTCCTCCGATAAACACGTTGACACGTCTCAACTTGCGTGCAATCATCACGCCTGTTAATTAACCCTAGAACAGCGTACTTCGCTTTCTCATCATGAATGTCGCATTCTCTCCACATCTTTTGCGGCTGTCGTTCCTGTCGTCGCTGGGACTTGCCTGGGTGCTTACGCTTCATGCCGCGCCCGGCGATGGCCACTGGGACCGGCAATTTGCCATGCCGGGCACCGGCAGCGTGAATTTCGCGCTGCGCTTCAAAGGCAATTCGCTCTACACCGGCGGGTTCAACAACTTGAACGGAGGCTTTGCCACGAACACGTCGGTGAGCATTTTTGACGGGACGAATTGGAGCACCATCGGGGAAATCACCGGCAGCACGCCAGTCATCTACGATATGGAGTTTATTGGTTCGAATGTTTATGTGGGCGGAACTTTCAGTGCGGCGGGTGGTGTTCCCGCAGCCGGGCTGGCGAAATGGGACGGGGCGAACTGGTCGGGTGTGGGCGGATTCGATGGTTTGGTGCGGGCGATGGCCACCGATGGGACCAATCTCTATGTTGGCGGCAGTTTCACGAATGCGGGCGGCGTATTGATCACCAACCTTGCGAAGTGGAACGGCGCGAACTGGTCGGCCGTCGGCGGCGCGATAGGATATTACGGAGGGTCGATTGGTCCCTCGGTCTATGCCATTGAATGGCACAATGGACAGCTTTATATCGGAGGCTCGTTCACCAGCGCCGGCGTCGTTGCCGCCACCAATCTCGCGCGTTGGGACGGCAGCTCCTGGTCCCAAATCGGCGGGGGTGTCGGGACCGTTTCCGATCTGGTTTCAACCCTGCAGTTTTCGGGAAACGACCTTTATGTTGCGGGACAATTTACAACCGCTGGCGGCGTGTCCGCGCTCAATATTGCCCGGTGGAATGGCAGCACGTGGTCAGCACTTGGCACGGGACTGAAAGCTCCATCCGTTCCATCCCTTACGCCGGTCAATGCGCTGGCGTTTCTGGGCTCGGACCTGTATGCCACCGGCGGTTTCACCAATGCCGGCGGCACCGCTGCGAGTCGGGTCGCCCGATGGAATGGCAGCGTCTGGCAATCGTTTGGCGCCATAAACGGCAGCGGATACCGGGCGGTTTCAAATACGGGTTCGATTTACATCGGCGGCGTGTTTAACATCGCCAATTACAACACCCCCAGCAACGTAATCGGCGACCATGTCATCCGTTGGGACGGCTCGACCTGGCATGGATTGATCGGCAAAGCCGCACAGGGGACGCACATGTATGTGTACGCGCTTGGACTGGGCAGCGACGGCCTTTACGCGGGTGGACTCTTCAACGCGGTCGGCGCCACGGTGGCTTCGCGAATAGCGCGATGGGACAGGACAAACTGGTTCGCGCTCGGTAACGGAGTGAGCGGTTCGTTGAACGGCAACAGCATCAGCGTCCGTGCAATCAAAGTCAGGGGTGGCGAGGTCTTTGTGGGTGGCTTATTCACCACCGCCGGAAGCGTCACGGCGAATAACGTGGCTGAATGGAACGGCAGCGCCTGGTCCACGCTTGGTTACGGTGTGGATTACGCAGCGTTCGCGATCGGCACCACCGCCTCGGACGTCTATGTTGGCGGGAGTTTCACCAATGCCTACGACTCCCCAAGCGTCGGCTACACTGTCAACCGCATCGCCCGTTGGAATTCGTCCACCGGCTGGTGGCCATTGGGCACCGGCGTCAATGGCACGGTGAGTGCCATTTGCGTCCAGGGCAGCCTCGTCTATGTCGGTGGTTCATTTACGACGGCTGGAGGGAACACCGCCAATCGCATCGCCGTGTGGGACGGCGCGAACTGGTCGTCGTTGGGCACCGGCTCCGCCAATGGACTCGGAGGCACGGTGTCCGCCATTCTCGTGGATGGAACCAACGTTTACGTGGGCGGATCATTCACCACTGCCGGCGGCGCCACGGCGCGCGCCGTCGCCAAATGGAACGGAAGCAACTGGTCGCAGTTGGGACAGGGAATGTTTGCAACCAGCACGGCTTCCGTGGCGGCGCTCGCCAAGATTGGCGGTTATCTTTATGCCTCCGGACTTTTCACCAATGCCGGCGGCAGCGTGATCACCTGCGCCATTGCCCGTTGGGATGGCACCCAATGGGAGGCGCTCGGCAGTGGCATAGGCAATGACCTCTCTTCAGGCGTGGGGCGTGGCTTTGCACTGGCGGCCTGGAACAATGATCTTTTTGTGGGCGGCACCTTCGAAACCGCAGGTGTGATTGACGCCGGTTACATCGCGCGGTGGACCGATCAGATTGATTTCACGCCGCGTTCAACCATGCGGTTGCGTGACGCACAGATACTCCCCGGAAATGTTTTCAAGTTCCGGGCCACCGCAACCGAACACGCCGCTTATGTGGTCGAATACTCCCCGAACCTTGTCAACTGGGCATCCCTGACCACCAATAGCCTGTCCTCGCTGGATGTCACCAACTCCATGCCGGGCGTGAATGTGCGGACTTATCGAATGCGGGAAATCCCTTGAGACACAAGCCCGCAACCGTCGGTTGTGGGGGCAGTTGAACAAAGCAACCACATCGAGCACGGTCAAGCAAAGCGTGGCCGGAGGCATCGGATACAATCCCGCAAGTCATCATTTCCAAACCGGACCGGAATTTCTTTGTGACTTTTGTGCCTCTTTGCGGCTAAACTCGGCAATCCTTTATGGCCGGACTGATTGACCAAATTGAACCGCTCAAGCAAACCGCGCTTGCCGAACTCAAAAGCGCCGCCGATCTCGCCGCGCTCGAACAGACCAAGGGTGCGTGGCTCGGCGCCAACGGCAGGTTCACCGCGCTGATGAAACAGCTCGGCACGCTCTCGAAAGAAGAAAAGCCTGCCGCCGGCAAACTCATCAACACCGCCAAAATCGCTCTTGAGGCCGCACTCGCCGAACGCCGCGTTGAACTTGAACTCAAAGCCGCGTTGCCCAAGGAGCCGACCGACTTCACCCTGCCCGGCCGCCGCCGCGCCCTCGGCAAACTCCATCCGCTGACACAGGTGACCGAGGATATCGTGCGCAGCTTCCGCAAAATCGGCTTTGTCGTCGCTGACGGCCCGGAGATTGAGGACGAATATCATTGCTTCGACGCGCTCAACACTCCTGCCGACCACCCAGCCCGCGACACGCAAGATACGTTTTATTTGAGTCCCTCGCCCGCGGGAGCGGGAGAGGGTGGCGCGGCAGCGTCGGGTGAGGGTCGTGGGGGAAAACCATTTCTCCTCCGCACCCACACCAGTCCGGTCCAGATCCGCGTGATGGAGAAACAGCAACCTCCCATCCGCATCATTGTGCCGGGACGCGTGTATCGCCGCGACAACGCCGACGCCACGCACAACCCGACCTTCCAGCAGATTGAAGGACTTTACGTGGACAAAGGCGTCACCGTGGGCGATCTCAAGGGCACGGTGGAATTTGTTTTCAAGGAAGTGCTCGGCGAGGAGACCAAAATCCGGTTCCGTCCGCACTATTTCAGCTACACCGAGCCGAGCTTCGAGATTGATTTCAGCAACGCCCTTGTGAAAAAGCTGGGCAAGGACTGGCTGGAAATTGCCGGTTGCGGCATGGTCCACCCGGCGGTGTTTGAAAATGTCGGCTACGACCCGGAAATCTGGACCGGCTGGGCGTTCGGCTTCGGCATCGAACGCATCGCTATGCTCCGTTACGGCATCAACGACATCCGCCTCTTTTACGAAAACGACGTGCGGTTTTTGGAACAGTTTTAAATTTGGTGGGGCGAGACTCCGTCGAGCCCTGATTGAAGCTCCGTTAGGAGCGAAATATTTGTAGCGACCAAACAAAAATGGAAAAAGCTCCGTTAGGAGCGACATCGAAAACGAATGAACAACGCCGGTCAAAAAATTATGATTGCCGGAATATGCCGCCCCGACGGGGCTTGGCGGGTTAGTGGCGCGCTGGCTACAAAGATGTCGCTCCTAACGGAGCTTGGCGGCATCAACGACACGGCTCCTGAAACGGTTTGAATCATGTATCCTAGAACTTGGTTTGACACATATTGGCGCGGAACACTGAAACCAGAAGTGTTCGTGGTAATGTCGTTTGCAGATGAGTTCAATTCAGTCTGGGAAAACGCAATCAAGCCCGCGATTGAAAACGATTTGGAAGGCGGAGGAAAATACAAGGCTCATCGTGTGGATGTTACAATCCTTTCCGGCAGCATTGTCACAGAAATTTTTGATGGAATTGCTCATGCGACATTGATTTTCGCTGACATCTCAATGATGACGACTGAAGTTTGGAAAGGTCAACGAAATGGCAACGTGATGTATGAAATCGGGCTTGCCACAGCCATTAGGCCAGAAACGGACATGGTCATCTTCAAATCTGACAACGAAGACATCAACTTTGATTTACTTCAGATTCGGGTTCGCAAATATTCAAAAGATAACTTAAACGAGGCGAGGCAAACGTTTTCCAAATTTTTGAACGGTGCATTGGAAGCAAGAAAGAATGCGAAAAGTCAAATTACAAAATATACATGGTCATTACTTGACCAAGATTGTTTGAGTTTAATGCTCCAGCGAGGCGACTACACACCATTCGGCCAAAAATCTAACGCTGATATTGCAGAGCGACTTACAATTCGCCGGTTGTTGGAACTTGGAATTATTCAATGTGAACACACCGGTGGTTGCACTTACCATTATGTTTGGACTGATTTTGGTAAAGCGGTTACAAAAAACCCGAATTCGTCAACGACCCAAGTTTAATTTTTAGAAATGAAAGTCACCCTTAACTGGCTCAAACAATACGTTGATTTCGACTGGTCGCCCGAACAACTGGCGGAGCGGCTTACCATGCTTGGCCTCGAAGTCGAAGGAATGCAAAAGCTCGGCGGCGAGTTCGTGGGTATCGTCGTTGCCCAAATCCTCACGCGCGACCCCGTGCCCGGCTCGGACAAGCTCTCCGTCTGCAAGGTCAACGACGGCAAGGGCGAGCGCACCATCATTTGCGGCGCGCAGAACCACAAGCCGGGCGACAAGGTGCCGCTCATCCTGCCCGGCGCATCGTTGCCGCTGAAGCCCGGCGACAAGGAACCGTTCGTCATCAAGGAACGAAAAGTTTTTGGCATCACCAGCTACGGCATGATGTGTTCGCCGCAGGAACTCGGCCTGCCCGACAAGGTGGACGGCATCCTCATCCTGCCGGCGGACGCCAAAGTCGGCCAGCCGTTCGCCGAATATCTCGGCCGTACCGGTGGCGACGTGGTGTTTGATCTCGAAATCACGCCGAACCGGTCAGATTGGAACAGCGTCATCGGCATCGCCCGCGAAATCGCGGCGGTGACGGGCAACAAGCTGAAGATGCCAGACGTTTCGGAGGGCGGAGCTCCGCGACGCCCTGACTCCGAAGCAAATTTAGGGGCTCGTGGAACTCGCCCCTCCGAGAAAACTTCCGCACTAGTTTCCGTCCGCCTCGATGATCCTGATCTTTGCCCGCGTTACACCGCACGCGTCGTCAAGGGCGTGAAAATCGGGCCCAGCCCGGACTGGCTCCGTTCGATGCTGGAAAAAGTCGGCATCCGCAGCATCAGCAATGTTGTGGACGTGACGAATTACGTGATGATGGAAATCGGCCAGCCGTTGCACGCGTTTGATTATCATCTCATTGCCAAAGGCAAGGACGGCAAACCAACCATCGTTGTCCGCCGCGCGAAGGCCGGCGAAGAGTTTATCACGCTCGATGGCCAGAAGCACAAGCTCGGCACGGAGAACCTGCTCATCGCCGATGAGCAAAAAGGCATCGCGCTCGCCGGCGTCATGGGCGGTCAGAATTCCGAGATCAAGGACAACACCGTGGATGTGCTCATCGAGAGCGCGTATTTCTCGCCCACCAACGTCCGCCGCACGAGCAAGACCCTCGGCCTGCGCACCGACGCCAGCTACCGCTTCGAACGCGGCGCGGACATTGACATCAACGACTGGGCTGGCGCGCGTTGCGCGCAATTGATTCTCGAAACCGCCGGTGGCCAGCTCGCCGAAGGCCTCGTGGACGCCTACCCGAAGCCGGTCGAACCGATGCAAATCACGCTGCGGCATCACAAGGTGAACGAGTTGCTTGGCATCGAACTTCGCCCGGAGGAAATTGAATTTTACCTCAGCCAGCTTGGCCTCAAAATTGTCAATCGCAAGGCGCGCCCGGTTGGTGCGGGCGGCCCGCTGGAACCGGTAACGTTTCAAATCCCGACGTTCCGGGTGGACCTGAAACGCGAGGCGGATTTGACTGAGGAAGTCGCCCGCCTGCATGGCGTTGAAAAAATTCCGGCCACACCACCGCGCGGCGCGTTTGGCGCAAATGCATTCGACGCCGTACACAATCAAATTGCCGAAGCGCGGCGGATTTTGAGCGGGCTGGGCTTGAATGAAGCGCAGGGGCAAACGCTCGTGTCGAGTGCGGAATTCGGAACGCGGCCCGTCCTCCGCAGTAGCTCTGCTACGGAGGGTGGAAGTGCGGAATCCGTGATGCTGGCGAATCCGCTGAGTGCGGACATGGACGTTTTGCGGCCAAGCCTTCTGCCCGGCCTGATTCATTCGTTGCGGCACAACGTCAGTCACAAAAATTATGACGTGGCGTTGTTTGAAATCGGGCGGGTGTTTGCGAAAGGTGGGGACGCTTCGCCGAAGCGTCCGGACGGCTCGGCGAGCCGTCCCTACCAGGAAGAGCGCCGGGTGGCCATCGCCCTTACCGGCCAGCGTGCCCTGCCCTTCTGGAGCGGAGGCGAACGTGACGCCAAGTTTGACACCCATGATTTGAAAGGCGTGCTGGAGGAATTTTTCGACCAATTCGGTTTGCGCGGAATGACCTTTAGCCGCCGTCCTGATTCATCGGAACTCTTTCTCGAATCGGCCACAATTCAACTCGGCAAGCAAACGCTGGGCGAGTTCGGTTTGTTGTTGCCCGCCCTCGCAAAAAAATACGATTTGCGCGACGCCGTGCTGCTGGCGGAACTGAATCTGGACCCGCTGCTCGCGCGGCGAAACCCGGCCAAATCCTTCAAGCCGTTGCCTCAATTTCCGGCCATCCGCCGGGACGTGGCGATGATTGTGCCCGAAGCCACGACGCACGACGCCGTGTTGCAGGTGGTAAAGCAAACCAAACCGGTGAATCTGGAATCAGCAGAGTTATTCGACGTGTTTCGCGGCAAAAACGTGCCGGAAGGACAAAAGAGCCTGGCCTATGCGTTCACCTATCGCGCTGCGGACAAGACATTGACTGATGCCGAGGCAAACGCCGCACACGCCAAAGTCGTGGAAGCGTTAAAGTCTCAGTTGAAGGCGGTCGTGCGGGAGTAACCCAACCGTTTTAACGCGGCGATAACTGGCAGGCGGGATGCATGGATTGCCGGCATCCTGCAAATCTGGATTGAAAGTCACTTCTCGGAGGGCTACAAGGAGTTGACACGTTTAATCACAAACCACAAAGGGAACACTTATGAGCATCAAAATTTGCCGCAGAGTCGGTGCCAGTATCGCGTTGTGCCTGACGGGCCTTTGGGCTGGGACCACAACGGCGGAAGCGACGCCGGCAACCAATTACCAAGGTGCCGATGCCATTCTTCGCCAGGCGGCTGAAAGCAGCAACCAACCGAAATCAAAGGAGGAAAAATCCTCTCCGGCGGCACAACTGCGCGCGGATTTGAAGGCTTTCAAGCAACAGTCCGGCAGCCTGGCGCCGGCGGAAGCGGCGAAACAATGGCTGGCGCTGACAGACCGTCTGCTGCAACTAAACGAGACGCCCGCCAATTACGGCCAACAGGGCGGGATGGCCAAATCCCTTCAACCGGAGGAATTAGTCGAGGCGCTGCCGCCACCCGCGAGTTGGGCAGAACTGGCCAAGGCCATTGAAGCGCGCCCGGCGGGCGAAGGCGCACAGGTGTTGCAGGGGATTGGCTTGCGGTTGCTGGCGCACACCCTTCTGGGTGACACGACCAAGCGGCGGGAAGACATCGCTGCCTTGGAAGCCCTCGCTGCCAAGGCCAAAACCCGGCAGGCCTACTTTTACAATTCCCTGTTTGAGGAACTAAGCAGTTCCCTCATGGCCACAATGGACAATCCCGATGCCGTGCTGCAGGCATTGGGCCGGAAACTGGCGGCCCAACAATCCGAGGACAGCTTTCGCTATCAATCCAGCCTCCAAGTCCCGGACCTTGTTCCGCTGGTCGGACCGGAAAAGGCCGAGGCATTTCTCCGGCGCGCCCTGGTCAAATCCACAGCCCAACTGAATATTGACGCCGGCACAGCCACCGACAAGCTCGCGCAGAAACTGGCGCTGGAATTGATCAGCGAATTGAAAACACCGCAGTGGTCGCTGGTCAATTCGCTGGAGTCGGTGGACTTGTATGAAGCGATAGAAAAACGCTTTGCCAAACCCGAAACCAATGAACCCCCGGCAGCCGTTTCCGATATGCCTTCAGTGTCACTTCCGACCGATTCTTTCGGCGACTATGAAAAGAAGAGCGCCCGGATTTATTATCTGCTTGGCCTGATTGCCCATGGGCGCACGGCTGATGCCGTGGCGGTTGCCAGACAGTTTGAGAAGGAAAACGACGCTTACTTCCCGAATGAAGTCGTCCGGCAGATGGAACGCGCCGGTTTTGTCAGCCAGCTCAATGGTTTTTTCCATGAACTGTTGCAGCAAAATCCGGATCTGCCTTTTTGGGAGGAGTATGTGCAGGTGGCGGCACACGCGGGTCAAACCGCGGAAATGGTCAAGCTGGTCCAGACTGCTATTTCCAAGTCCGGCCTGAGCAAAGGCCAACGGCTGCATCTGCAACAATTGTTGTACCAGGCGTTGCTGGCCAACGACGAAGTCGAGGCCGGGGTGGCCCAACTTCGCCGTTTGATTCAAACCAATGAACCGGCATTGGCCTCGTCGGGCCGCTATGAGCGTGAAAACCGCGGCGATTTGGCATTGAAGCTGGTGCGAATCGGCCACCTCCTCAATCATCCCGAATGGTTGGAGGAGGGCATCGCCGCCGCCAAGGCGGTTGTTCAAAAACAGGATGAACAGGATTATTCTCCGTGGGGAAACACCACCGCCCTGTCGTTGGCGATGCTTTTGGACGATCTCAATCGGGGCCCGGAGGCAGAAGCGGTTCTGGCCACGGCTTTGTCCAATGCCGTCTCGAAGAAGGCAAACCCGCGAATGTACGGTTACGAAGGACGCTCCGCTCCCGCCACCCGGATTCTGACGGCGCTTGCCCGGCTGTATCACCACGCCGGACGGGATGCGGACGTGTTGAAATTATACGATAACGCACCCTATTGGGGCGCAAAAGACCTGGCTGATTTGAATCCACGCCAAACCGATCTGGAACGGCTGGTCTCAAGTTACGACTACTACAACCAACAGCATGTCACCGTCCCTGTCGGTTACTACTGCGCCGCGGCGCTGGCCAAAACCGGACACACGGCGGAAGCGCGCAAGCTGCTTGAGCCGCTGTTCGACCAATCCCCGGGCTGTGACCGGCTTTATGAATTGCTGCTTTCGTTGGATGAAGAAAATGCCTCCGCCACGCTGGATGCTCTTTTCGCCCGCGACCAGTTTGAGGAACGACCGTTGATCTGGAAAGCACACTGGTTGCGCACCCATCAGCATCTGGCAGACGCTGAACAGGCCGCGCGGAAAGCTATTGCCATTGACCCCACCGACGGCGAGGAAGGCCCCGGCGACCGCATCCGCGCCTATGCCGAACTGGCGGAGATCCGCGCCGCCCGGGGTGACACCAAGGAGGCAGAAACTTTGCGTGGCGTCGTCAAATCCGTGCAACAAGCGGAATTGGCCGACCAATTTCACGCCGCCGGCCTGCTCAAACGGGCCGTGGCCATGTATGAGGATTCGTTGAACAGCTTCGCGGACGCCTATTGCATCCATGCGCGGCTCGCAGTGCAAATGTCCGACTTGGGACGACACGACCTGGCGGAGGAACATTACCGTCGCGCCTACGAATTGATGCCCGACCAGTTTGGCCGCATGGAAAGTTATTGTTTCGGGTGCGAACGCGCGTTTGACGGTGAACGGGCGCAAGGCATTGCCGAGAAGGTGTTCACGGAACTGGCCCAAAAAACGCCGAACAAACCGCAGGTGCATTATCTGCTGGGCTATCTGCGGGAGGAAGAAGGGCATTACCCGGAAGCGCTGGCCAGTTATCGCATGGCGGTCAGGCTGGATCCGGATTATCTCAATGCTTGGGAAAAAATCGAAGGCATCAGTTCCCATGTATTCCAATCCGCCACGAACCGCGACGCCGTGGTTTTCAATCTTCTTCGACTGGATCCACTGGGCCGTCACACCCATCCGTCGTTTGAGGTGGTCTCCGATCTGGCCGCGCTCTGGCGCAACGTTGCGATCGCCGCCGAGAAGTGTCCGGCCAAACCCGAAAGCCTTTACCCGCTGCCAGCCAGCAAGGCACAAGTTGAAAAGCAGGCGGCGCAAGCCAGCGAACAAAACCGGGACATGGAAATGGAATACCGTTTTAGGTCGCACGAACTGGAAGAAAGAATCACTCCCGGCAAGGCCATCGGGCAAAATGGATTTGTTCGTGCCGCCCAAGAGTTGCTTGGCAATCAAGCTGCCAATGTCATGAACGAATGATGATCCTTCCTCCCAAATCATTTCCCCGTGCGATCTGGTTGCATGAAGCGGACAAATCTTTTCTGTTCATCCCGCCCTCCGGCATATGATAAATATTCCTGCCGGACGGTTAAGCACTGGCCAAAACCACGACAAACATGGCACACGAAGAATGGTAACAGCATTCAATACACAGTTGCAGGCGGTCGTGCGTGAATAACTTCGCGAACATCACCCTGCTCGGCAAAGCCCGCTTCGCGTCGCCGATTCCACACTCGGTGAGTGACGCGGCGCGCGCACCGTTGCACATTGTGCGGACGCCAGGCGTCACGCCACCGGAGGAACTCCTTTTCGAGATGGCCGGCCCGCGCGAAAAACTTTTCTTCGATCCCAAAGACACCATTGCCGGCATTGTCACCTGTGGCGGGCTTTGTCCCGGATTAAACACCGTCATCCGCTCCGCCTTCCTAGAATTGCACAATACGTACGGTGTGAAGGAAGTGCTGGGTTTCCGCGACGGTTATCACGGACTCGATCCGGCGAATGGATTGGAGCCAATTGTGCTCAATCCCGACTTCGTGGAAGACATCCACAAGGAAGGCGGCACCGTTCTCGGCACATCGCGCGGCCCGGTGGACATCGGCAAAGCGGTGGACAATCTCATCAAACGCGGCGTGAACATCCTGTTTGTCGTCGGCGGCGACGGCACGCAACGCGGCGGTTATGAGCTTTTCCGGGAGGCGCAAAAGCGCGGTCATGCGCTGGCGGTTGTGGGCATTCCGAAGACCGTTGACAACGATGTGCCGTATGTTTCGCGCTCTTTCGGCTACCAGACTGCGGTGGAGGAAGCGACCCGGGTCGTCACCTGCGCCCACACGGAGGTTCACAGCGTCCAGAACGGGATCGCCCTCGTGAAACTGATGGGACGGCACGCCGGGTTCATCGCCGCAGCCGCCACGGTGTCCAGCCAGGAGGTGAACTTCTGTTTGATCCCCGAAATTCCGTTTCAGCTGGAAGGCGAAGGCGGATTCCTCAACGCGTTGAAGAAACGCACGTTGAACCGGGCACACGCAGTCATCGTGGTGGCCGAAGGCGCCGGACAGGACCTGCTGGAAAACAAAGGCGAGGAACGTGACGCTTCGGGGAACGTCAAACTCAGGGACATCGGCTTGTTCCTCCGCGAACAGATTGAGTCTTACTTCCGGGCGGAAAAAATTCCAGTGGTAATGCGTTACCTAGAACCTAGCTACATTATCCGGAGCGTGCCCGCCGATGCGGAAGATGCGATTCTGTGCGACCAATACGCCCGCCATGCCGTGCATGCCGCGATGGCAGGCAAGACCGGCCTGGTGATTGGGCTGTTGCATGACCACTTCATCCATGTGCCCATTGAAATGCTGGCGAAACAGGTAAAACGTGTGGATCCCAACGGCTCCATCTGGCACGCAGTGCTGGCCTCCACCGGCCAACCCGCGCGTTTTGAGTAATGCCAGCCCTTTTGGTGTGGTAGGTAGTCCCGCGACTTGCCTTGCCTATTCCGTCTGGACAAACGGCGGGATGGGGCAATCCAGCGTGTCGGCGACGGCACGGAGCAGTTCGGCTTCGCTTTCCGTCATCACACCATCGGCGCCGACCGTATAGACACAGGCTTCGATCAAATTCTTTTTGATGGTCGGCACCGCCAGCGCAAGGCGGTTGAGCGCAGCGTCAATCTGGTCCACACCGCATTGCCCGCGCGGCAGCAGCGCCAGATCGGCGCCGTTCGGCGCGCGCAGATACGGCGCACCGGTTTCAAAGGCTTTTTGGATTTCGACGGCATCGCTGCTGCCAATGTTGGCGAGTGCGGACAGCACGACAGCGCAATCTGGCACGAGCGGCTTGAGCGTGTAATATTGGGCGACCGGCGGACGCGCCCCGCTGAATTGCAGCGTGAGATGGCGCAGAACGATTTTTTGCAACACGAATTCAAACAGTTCAATTTTTCCGTCGCTTTCGATGAGCCACTGGAGCGTCTGCGAAAATCGACTGAACTGCTCCGCGGTCATCTGCCGCAGCGCGCCCAGCGCGAGGTTGACGATCGGCAAGCGCGCGTGTGTGGCGGCGGATGAAACATCGGGAAACAGCGTAACCGTTTTCTGATAAACCACCGGCTCAACCCGTTTTGCCAGTTCGGCAAATTGTGCGTCCCGCAATGCGGGATCCGGACTGAGCAGCATCGCGTAAATCAGCGCAACGGCATCAAGCGGTTCGCGCGCCGCGGCTTTTACACTGTCGGGCAGTGAATCGCGCAAATTTTCGGCGTATTTGAGATGTAACGGCGTGGGATTGCCGAGATTCGGCATGACGGAACGCGAGCGGATGACCGGCGGTTTTCCAACGTCGCCGGAAGCGAGAATTGCGCCGCCCAACACTGTGCCGAAAATATTCGGCAGCGGCGGACGCGTCGGTTTGGAAATTCCCTCAGGCGGCTGGGCGCGTTCGTCGTAGCGGACATACGGAAATTTCCCGTCAAAGTTCGGCTCAAAGACGCGGATGCGGGCCACGAGTGGCGGATGGGTTTCGAGCAGGCCGATGAACGGCTCGGACACGCCGTTGCCGAAAAACATGTGCGACAATTCCTCGGCGTGGGCGTGGCTGACGCGCGAACCGTTTTCACCCAGCCCGCCGATTTTTTTCAACGCACCGGTGATGCCGCCCGGATTACGCGTGAATTGCACGGACGAGGCGTCAGCCAGAAATTCGCGCTGGCGGCTGACGGCGGCCTGGATGAGCCGTCCAAAAAAAACGCCGATGTAACCGATGAGCAACAGCAGCAGACCCAGCAGCGGTAATGGATTCTGGCCGCGCCCGCGCCCGCCGCCACGCGCGGTTTGCAAAAGGACCCGTCCGATGATGGCGAGACAGAGAATGCCAAAAATAATTCCCATGAGCCGCAGGTTCAACCGCATGTCGCCGTTTAAAATGTGGCTGAATTCGTGGCCGATGACGCCCTGCAATTCATCCCGCGTCAGCAGTTTTATACAGCCGCGCGTCGCGGTGACGGTGGCGTCACCGGGCTTATGGCCGGCGGCGAAGGCATTGATGCCGTTCTCCTCGTCCATAACATAAACCTGGGGCACGGGCACGCCGGAAGCGATGGCCATTTCCTCAACGACGTTGAGCAGCTTGCGCTCATCGGGGTCAGTCGTGTTGGGTTTGACGAGCCGGCCTCCCATCATTTCCGAAACGACGCTGCCGCCGGCGGAAAGCGACGCCGTTTTGTAAAAGCTGCCGATGCCGACGATGGCGAGCGTGACAATACTGACGCCGAAGAAAATCTGCGAATTCCAAAGGGCAAACTGCGGCTGCCCCTCTTCGTAATAATTACGATGCTGATGCGCTTGCACGCCGGAAAAAACCAGCAGCACGGCGACGTAAATAGCGGCAATCATGGCGGCGACAGCCATCGCAAAATAAATGACAAGCCACTTCGTTTTGCGATGCGCTTTCGCCTGTTGCTCGAAAAAATCCATATTGGGAGGGACGGCATTTTGCCGTCCCAAAATTAATTGGGGACGGCGACACGCCGTCCCTCCCGCAAATCACTAAAAGGAGACTTTCGGCGCGTCCTTTTGTTCCGGCTTGTCAACGACAAACAGTTCCGCCGGGCCGAAGTTGAACATGCCGGCAACGAGGTTGCTCGGAAACACTTCGCGGTCGGTGTTATAAACCATGACCGAGTCGTTGTAAGCCTGCCGCGCGAACGAGATTTTATTTTCCGTGGAGGTCAGTTCCTCGGTGAGCTGCATCATGTTCTGATTGGCCTTCAAATCGGGGTATTGTTCGGAAACCATCATCAGGCGGCTCAACGTGCCGGCGAGGCCGCTTTCGGCGGAAATCAGGTTCTTCATGGTGCTGGCGTCGCCGGGATTGGCGGCGGCGGCCTGCGAGGCGGCGTAGGCGATGTTGCGCGCCTTGGTGACATTTTCCAGTGTCTCGCGTTCGTGTTTGATGTAGCCCTTGGCAATCTCGACCAGGTTCGGAATCAGGTCGTAGCGGCGCTTGAGCTGCACGTCAATCTGCGCATAGGCGTTTTTGTAGCGGTTGCGCATCGTGACGAGTTTGTTGTAAACGCCGATGACAAAAGCGATGAGTCCCAGCGCGCAAACCAGCACAATAACGGCAATAATCAGTCCAATTCCGATGGCCATAAATATCCTTTGTTGAATTTGATTTACAATTAGGCCAAAGCCCGCCAACCGGCAATGATAATTTGCCCCTCTTTTTGGAATCGGTTCGCCGCTTCACGGCTCGACCAGCACCGGCATCCCCACCCACACCAGCTTTATTAAATATTCCGCGTCCCAATTCGCCAGCCGGAAGCAACCGTGCGATTCTGTGCGCCCAACCTGCTCCGGAACCGGCGTGCCGTGAATGCCGTAACCGGTTTTGTCCAAGCCAATCCATACGACGCCCACCGGATTGTTCGGGCCGGGCGGCAGAATCAATTTCCGGTTCAACTGCCGCGCCTCGGGCGATTCGGGAAACAAGTCCGGGTCGAAGGTGTAGTTCGGGTTGGGCGCAACGACCGCGACATGCAATTCGCCGACCGGCCGTTTCTCGACGTTCGCCGCGATGCTGCACGGAAAATGCGCAAGCAGGTTCGTTTCCGCGTCGAAGGCCTCCAAAAACTTGTCTGCCAGATGGATGACAGCGAACGCCGCCTTGTTCGACGCCGCAGGATAATCCACGTCGGGAACCTGCAAAACCGTGCCGGCCGCGGTGTTCGTCCAGTTGACGTTCAGGTTCAGCCGCCGGATCAGTTCGGGATGCGAATGGCTTTTTTCCGCGACGAGCTCCAGTTCCGTTTCGTATTCCAGCGCCGTTTGTTGCGACTTGGCGAGCCACGTTTTGCCGAGTGGCTGCAACCGTGCGAGGTCGCTGGCCGTGACCACATAAGTCGTCACCAGCGGCACAGCGAGCGTGAGCCGGGCGCGCGTATCCGCGTTGAGCGCGCCGGTTACCGGCAAATGTTGGGTTTCCTGAAAAACGGCAATTGCCCGGCGCGTTTGCGAGCCGAGTGCGGCGTCAATCGGTCCCGACGAAATCGCCCGGCGCGCCAGGGCCATCTGTGCTTCAAACACGTTGCGCACCGGACGCGGAAAATCAGCCGGCGATTCGTGAGTAACGATAAACGGTTGCAGGCGCGGCGCCACGGCCTTCGCCGGCGCACGGACAACTTTGGTTGGAGGATGCTCACGATGCCACCAAAACCACACCGCGACCGCGACCACAGCCAGCGCCAACAGCCAGCGCCAGCCGCCGCGTCTTTTGCGATGCGGGCGGGACGACGAAGACTTATAATTGCGGCGCACGCAGAGATTAAGCCACAGGCCGGACGGCGACCCAAGACCGAAGTCGGCCTCAGTGCAAGTTCAGGACCGCGTCGCCGATCAATTCTGCGGCGTCATCGAAATTGACCAGGCCCGTGTTGATAATCATGTGGTAAAGCAGCGGATCACTGATATCAGCGTTAAAATACTTTTTCATGTAACGTTCGCGACCGTGATCTTCCTTGAGGCAGAACTTGCGCGCCTGGTCCGCGGTCACGTTGAACTGGTGGTATTCTTTGTGAGCATATTCGATGCGTTTTTCGAGCGGAGCCACCAGGCGGACATGCAGCACGTGTGGCAATTCGGCGGTGATCACGTTGCCGCCGCGGCCGATGAGGATCACGTTGCCCAACCCGGCCAGCTTGAGCATGGTCTCGGTGGTTTGATGAACAATCGTCTCCACCGACGGACGCACGCCGAACAACTCCGCCAGAATGTCATCGATTTTCGAAATGGTGTTCTCGGGCAACAACCTGGCCAGGCGGGTCGGCAGGTTGTGGTCTTCGAGGACCTTGTCCATGAGATTTTGGTCGAACACAGTCCACGGAGGAGCGTCCTTGGGCGAGCGGGATTGCAGGTATTCGGCGAGTTTTTGGGCGACGGCGAGCGCGCCGCAGCCCGCCTGCCGGGATATGGTCACGGCGCGGCGCACGCCGCCCTCAGCATGAGTTCCGGACTTCCCGCCGTCCTGTAGCTGGCTGTTGATGAAGGACAAACAATGTTCAAGACCGGCGCTCTCGATCATAATGACCTCCGGGGTTGTTCAACCGCTGGCACACCTGATTCGTCGTCGCCGGCATTCCATTTCCAGAATGCGGCCGGTACGACTGATTTCAACGGTGCCAGAACGATTTGATGATGATTAACCATTAGCGGCGGGTTTACGGTTTGGCAAGCATTTCGTGGTAAGCGCGCAAAACCGGGTCCAGCAGCGGCGACGGCGCGACCGGTTCGCCGTCCAGCGTAATCACCGGCACAATGCCGAGCGCGCTTTGCGTGATGAAAATGCCCTCGGAATTCCGCAGCGCCTTGGGTTTGATGACGCATTTGTTCGTCGGCAAGCCAAGCGTCCGGCAGATTTCCAGCACCACCGCGCGCGTGATTCCGGGCAATACTCCGCGACCCGTCGGCGCGGTGCAAATGTTGTCCTGATAAACCCAGAACAAATTGCCGCTGGCCGTTTCCGCCACTTCGCCGTTCGTGTTGAGAAGCAACGCTTCGTCCGCGTCTTTTTCCACAGCCTCCATGCGCGCCATGATGTGAACCAACTTGCTCATCGTCTTGAATGACGACAGCGGATCGGCTGCCGGAATGCGATAGGACGACGTGATGAGTCTCCACCGGACCGGATTTTCCACATCCATCGGCGGCGCGGCGTGCAACGTCATCACGACCGTTGGCTGGCTGACAATCTGCGGCGTGTACCCGCGTTCACCCGGTCCACGCGTCAACGTCAAGCGCAGAACCGCCTCGGGCATCTGATTTTGTCTGATGAGTTGCCCGGCAAAATCCTGCAGTTCCTTCGGCGTGAACGGACATTTGATTTTCAGGAAATCCGCGCCGCGCGTCATCCGTTCCAGATGCTGCGCCATGCGAAATGGCCGCCCGCCGCACACACGCATCGTCTCGAAAAGCCCGTCGCCATACATGAAACCGCGGTCGTTGACGGGAATGACGGCCTGGGCTTCGGGCACAAATTGTCCGTTCAGAAAAACAATCATGGGTCTCAATTCCTAATGGTCTTTCAACTATCCGAAACGCTGCGCTTCCGCGAGCGGAAAATCAGAGCGTATCGAAAACCCCCATGATTTGTAGGAGCCGAGGTAACGAGGCTCAAATCAATCTCACGTTTCCGATTTTGAAATGAGTCTTCTCACGTCGGCTCCTACAATTTATCGCCGCCAGAAAACCCGCCGCCTTCGCCAGCGTTTCATCGTATTCCGCTTCAGGAATTGAATCCGCCACGATGCCCGCGCCGACGTGAAAATACGCCGTCCGCTCGTGGCAAATCGCCGTGCGGATGATGATGTTCAACTGGCTTTCCCGGTTGAAACCGAGATAGCCAAGCGCGCCGGTGTATGGCCCGCGCGCAAGCGGTTCCAGCTCGTCAATGATTTCCATCGCGCGGAATTTCGGCGCGCCGGTGATGCTGCCACCGGGGAAACACGCCGCCAGCGCCGCCAGATGCGTCACCTCCGCGCGCAACCGGCCTTCCACCGTCGAGACCAGATGCTGCACCTGCGCAAACCGTTCGAGCCGCGCCAGCTCCGGCGTCTGCACCGACCCAAACTCGCACACCTTGCCCAGGTCGTTGCGAAGCAGGTCGGTAATCATCACCAGCTCGGCGAGTTCTTTCGCGCTGGTTTGCAATTCATAGGCAAGTTGCGCGTCGCGCGTCGGGTCGGCGTCGCGGGGGCGCGTGCCCTTGATGGGCCGCGTCTGAATGTGCGAACCGCTCAAACGCAAAAACAATTCCGGTGACGACGAGGCGATTTGAAAGCGGCGGTGCCGCCTCCCCACATCGCAATCCATGAACGCGGAAAATGGAGCGGGTGAAACCGCGCCCAACTGTTGAAACAATTCCCAACCCGAAAAATCGCACCGGGCGGCGAGCCGCTGCGAAAGGTTCACCTGATAAATGTCCCCGGCCATGATGTAACGCTGCGCGTGTTCGACGGCGGAAAGGAAATCGGCGCGGGACAGATTTGATTGAAGGTAGGGCGCGCCACTCCGTGCGCGCCGTTCGTGGGCAAGCGTTCGTTCAACGGCGGGCAGAGGACTGCCCGCCCTACCCGCCACCTCGGTCGTCAACGCCGATTTCCAAAATTCCATCTGTTCCCCTGCCCGCTTTTCACTGCGCGAACCGTCGGCGGCGAGACCGGTCGAAACGACGAATGTTTTGCCGAGGTGATGGTCGAACACGACGAGACTGTCGTAAAAGCCGGCGTGGCAATCGGGCAATTCGAGGTCGTTGACGGCGCGGCGCGGGAGTTTCGGCTCGGTGAAATTTTTCAAATCGTAACCCCAGTAACCGAAGCAGCCGCCCAGTGGAAACGGCAGATCAATCTCGTCCAGCAATTCGCAGCGCGCCAGCAGCGCGTCCAGAATCTGCCATGGATTGCCAAATTGAATGTGACGAGTGACGGGTGACGAGTGGCGGGTGATTTCGCAGCGCGAGCCGAAGGAGCGGAAAGTGAGAAATGGTCGTGCGGCAACGAACGAATACCGCGCCGACAGCGAGTCGAACGACGACGTGCGCAGCAAAACGACGCCCGGTTCATCCGTCTCCGCTTCGCTGCCACGCGACAAGCCACGCAGACTTTCGACAAGCGATTCCGGCGTGTGGGCGGTCGTAATTTCCTGGATCAGCGGGCGCATCACAACGCAGGGAATTTAACCACAAATGAACGCAGCCGGCCAAATCAAAGCGCGCCGCCGCGTCATCGCCTCACGAACACCAGGATCAGCAAATCAATGGCGAAAAAAATCACGATGATGGCCTCCAGCCACAATATCCTCTGCTCGTTCACCTCGGCGTGAAAGACGCTGTAAAGCTTGTCCAGTTGGGCAAGGCGTTGTTCCACGCTGGCACGCCACTGGTCGAGATAAAAACGGTCGCGCGCGCCGAGATAGACGCGGGCAAGATACCAGTCGCCGAAAAATTTGGTGATATGCGTGACCTCGTCGGTGAGCTTCGCCACGTCCACGCGGAAACGGCGCAAATGGCGGAGGGTCTTGGAAGCCCCGCCAAACAACAGCAGGCGTCGGCGTTCCAGATCGTCGTAGGCGCGGTCGAGATACGTGTCGAGGCGGCGGTCCATCACCCGGAATTCCTCCAGTTGCAGATTTGCCAGTTCCAGCGCGTACAACACGTCGTCCACGTAACCCGTCAGGTCCGCCACCAGCGCCGCGTCCCAGTCAATCACCGCCAGATCCGTGTTCTCGAACGAGCGCTGGATGCGCAGCACCTCGCCCACCTGCGCCTCGCTCAACCGGTCCGCCGGCGTCTCCGTGAGCAGACCCGCCACTTCGCGCCGCTGGTCGCCCAGCCAGCGGTTCACGTCATCCACCCCGGCCAGGTCGGTCAGGCAAAACACCGTGTAAGCCTCCGGCGGTGGCGGAAATTCCGTGCGCCCCACCATCAAATCTTTCAGACCATCACAAACCTCCGCGCAAAGCTTCATGGCCACCGTGTCCAGCGTCAGCCCGTTCTCCAGCTTCGGATTGTGGAACGGCATCAGGTCGGCGAGTGCGCCCACCTCAAACGCCACCCGCAGCATCACCGTGACCACGCCCACATCGTAGATGCGAATCAGCCGGCGGACGGGCACGCCGTGCAATGGGGCGGACAGCGGCGACGGCTCGATGGCGAGCGGTTTGTAGAGCGGCATGTCCTTCGGCAGCGTGCGGTCCATCCGGATTTCAAATGGAAACGGCTTTTCCGACAAAATTTCCTGCACCCGCGGCGTGATGATTTCATTCGCCACATCGAACGCGTAAAGATAGACCACCTCGCCTTTCATGCTGATTAAAACCTACTCCCGCCTCATGGTTTGTCGAGGTGGGAGAAACGCCGTGGTCGGGGCTTTCGGCTTGGCGGAGCAGGTCCGGCAGCCATAGAATTTGGCGACCTGTCAACCCAAGACAACAAAATATGGAATCCTCAGCAACGTTCAATGCCAGGCTGGTTACCAGTCCCTCGGAGCGGGTGTACCGGATTTACGTAAAGGGAAGCGACCTTTTCTTCATCCAACTCGCCGGCTTCAGCCAAACCGCGGAGGTCCTCACGGTTCACTTCGGGCTCATCGGGCTGCTCATCGGGGAATCCATGAAACGGCGGGCGAAGAAGAATGCGGAGACCACCCTCCAACGCGCCGGGCAGGTGGACCCGGAAGAATTGCTCCGCGAAAACAAAAATAATTTCAAGGTTCATATTCCCGAGATTCGCGAGGCGGCGATTGACCCGCCGGCCCTGTTTGCCATGCACGGCAAACAGGCGGGGCGCTGGAACTTCTCCCTGCGGGACGGCAGGAAAATGCGATTCGAATTTGAAAATAGCGACGAGTTGAAAGCCGCCCTGGACGTGCTCCCGCGATTGCTAAATGCAACTCTGCGGATAAATGTGGAGTGGAATGAAATCAAAAAGCGGTTTCAAAAGATAAAACACCACCCTTGACCTGACGCCACATCGGGCCGGGGCGCGGTCAGGCCGCTTCGGGCCAGGCACCGGATTCAATCTTCAAATTGGATTCCTTCATGACGGTTCCATCACGTGAAACGAAGGCAACCTCCACCTGGCCCAGTCGAACAAACAGCAGACGCAATGGCTCCTCCTGCTGAATAAGCGAGAGCAGACAAGTCATAAGCGCCTCGTGGTCTTCCGGGGAGCCAACAAAGCTGACGGTGAACTCCTCGCAAGCGTCGCCGAACTTCTTGTACCACTGATAGAGAGTGTCAACCATCAATCCAAACTGTGTCTCGACATTATCCCCGGGTCGGATGGAAACCGTAAAGCCAACCCCTTGGAGTTCGCGTCCGTCCTTCTGTATCGTCTTTCTTCCGGCTTTAACCATGTCAAGGACGAGGCACGAAGCCCATTCGAGTCAGGATTTCCTGCCCGCGCTTTGACTGGACAAACTGGACAAATTCCCGTGTCGGCGACGATTCCTTCGTCGTGTCAGTATAAAGGTGGAGCACACGCGCGTAAGGATATTGACCTCCATTCACCGACGCGATGGTGGGGGCCACACCCCCGATCGACACGGCCCTAACGCCGTCCTTGCTGCCCAGATCGATGCTGGCATAACCAATTCCGTTCGCATCTTGAGCCACCTTCTGGATGATTCCCAGGTAATTGGTAAACGCTTTCAGGCCCAGGGCATAAGGCTTGTTTTCCATCGCCAATTCCCGAAAGCCCAGATAGGTCCCTGAAATTTCATCGCGGCTGCACAAATGAATCGGCGCATCCGGCCCGCCCACTTCTTTCCAGTTTGTGACCGCTCCGGTAAAAATGTCCCGCACTTGATCCCGCGTCAGGTTCCCGATGGGGCTGCCGGCATTGACGATGACCGCCACGCTGTAAGCGCCGATGACGTGATCGTTAAACTCTACATCTCGATCCTTGGCCAGTTGCACTTCGTTCGTGCTCACCGGGCGCGAAGCCGCGGCGATGTCGCATCGCTCAACCATCAATGCCCCCATCCCATACGTGGTCCCTTTGTATTCGGTGTCAAAAACAACTGTGGGATGCTCCTTCCGATACTCCGCAATGAGCCGCGGGGCCAGTTCTTCTCCAAACGTGTTCGAGCCCCGGATGATGATTTTTCCCGGGTTTCCACAGCCCGCGACCACCACCCCGAGCACCATTAAACCGAGGCTGCCCGCGAGTGTGATTCGGCGGAGATCAAAGCAATCGTTAATTATTTTCATGACGCACCCTTCTGTTCACAGCAAAACATTTTCCCGCTGATACTCCATCCGTTGCGGCCACCAGTTCAAGGAAAAAATTCGCGTCGTCGCAGCGGGCCGGCCCGGCGGAAAGTAAAGCGAAAATGGAAACTCTACCCAAACTCCGAAGTTGCCGGTGGGGGCGGGGCGGATGAGGCCCTGTCGGAGTGCGCCCGTCCTCGGGCGCAGCAACTGGCTTCATTCAAACCACGGAATATTTCCAATCACTTGCCCGCCCCGCCTTGCTGCGGCCGGGACGGCCGCACTCCGCCAGCGCAGAGACTAACTTGGGAGTTCGGGCTTTATATCAAGGCCCCCCACCGGCCCCACCCCCGCCATCGATACCACCATCCCCAATAATGCGTATCAACGGCAGGAACATGGCGATGACGATGCTGCCCACGACAATGGCCAGGAAAATAATCATGACCGGTTCAAGCAGCGACGTCATGGCACTGATGGCATTGTCCACCTCCTCGTCGCTGGTGTCGGCGATTCTCATGAGCATGTCCGGCAGCGCGCCGGTTTGTTCGCCCACATCCACCATGCCGGACACCATCGCCGGGAAAATCCGGGATTCTTTCAGCGGCCCGGCGATGCTCCCGCCCTCCTTTACGCTGTCGTGGATATTGGAAATCACGCCGCCCACGATGACATTGCCGGCTGTTTCCTTCACGATGGTCAACGCCTGAAGGATTGGCACGCCGCTGCCGAGCAGGGTCCCCAGTGTCCGGGCAAATCGTGAGAGCACCACCTTTCGGCAAACCGTGCCAACGACGGGCAGGATCAGTTTGAAGCGGTCAAACCATCGCCGGCCGCGCCGCGTGCGAACGAAAATCGGCAACACAACCGCCAGGGCCAGCCCAACCATTCCGACCGCCGGAAAGTGACTTTTGAACACATCGCTGATTTTCAAGACCAACACGGTGAACGCCGGCATGGGCCGGCCATTGAGCAGCCCATCAAAGATTGCTTGGAACCGCGGAATGACAAAAACCGTCAGCAGCGCGAGGATGCCCGTCGCGACCACCAGCACGGCGACCGGATAAAACATGGCGGCCTTGATCTTGCCTTTGATTTTCAGCGCCTTCTCCATGAACTCCGCCTGGCGCCGGAGCGTTACTTCCAAGACGCCGCCTATTTCGCCCGCCTTGACCATGTTTACGTAAAGCGGGCTGAAAACCCTTGGATGCGCCGCCAGAGCCTCGGACAACGTACCCCCGCCTTCGATGGCCGCGGCCACGTCCGTGATGACGCGCTTCAGCGCGCGATTCTCCGTCTGCTCCTGCAGGATGCACAACCCGCGCATGAGCGGCATCCCCACTTCAATCAGTGTCGCAAGCTGACGGGTGAACACCGCGAGGACAGCCGGTTTGATTCTTCCGCCCGGCATTCGAACCTGCAGTTTGAGCCTTTGGGGAACGGCAAATGCCCCGCTTTGCCTGCGCCGGAACGGTGTTGGTGGCGCGACCCTGGTCGGAAACAACCCCATTTCTTTAATCCGCCTCAACGCCTCGTTTTGATCGGTGACATCCAGCGTACCTTGGGTCTTCAGTCCGCCGGCATCCACAGCTTCATAACAATAACTGGACATAACAACCTCGTATCAGGCCCTGCCCCGCTGGCAGGTGCTCTTGCTGGTTTGGACAGTGCCCGGATGACTTTGTCACGCCGCCAATATGTTTGCAGTCATTGGTCGTATGGGTATGATGGGGACGCAATAACCTTATGAGCGTCGAAAACATGTGGGGGGAGATCAATGCCCCCGTCAACCAGAGAACTCCGACGTCGATTTTACGCGAGCAGGCCTCGATTTTGAGCCAGCTCACCAAGGGCGTTTTAATCGGCTCCATTGAGCAGGAACCGACCGCCAACAACATCCTCATTTACAATTTTGCCATCACGGCCCCCGCCATCAACAATCATAAATTTTTGATTCTCACCCTGCAATACTCCATTACCATTTATCCCCTGACCTTGACCGACCACACCGTTCATGTGCAAAGACAGTGCTTAAATGAAGAGGGCTTCACGTCCGCCCTCAAAAACATCCTGTCCTCCACGCAGGTCAATCGGGTCATCTCCGCCCTGTTGATTCAAAGCCGGGACAACAAGGAAGTTTAGCCAGCAACCGCGCCCAAAGACGTAAACATCCTTGTTCGAAAATCCTTCGGAGGGACAAGTTATATAAGTCCCTGACTGACCGGAGAAGTCTGGGTCTCGCGGAGTTCGCCACGTAACAACGTAGCGCAGGCGTCCCACCTGCCTTCGGATGAATTCGACGGCAAAGCAGGCGAGACGCCTGCGCCACCTTTGCGTTTCTGCGCCCTGGCGTCTTTGCGTTGAAAAAAATGTTCACGGCAGACGCCAGCTACCGCTCCCGACAGGCAGCGAAAAAAGAAGGCGCTGGTGAAGAGAGTCCCAGCGCTTGTTATGCGTTACTTGCGGTCTTCTATTAGTTGCGTATGCATCAGACCATTCATTCCTAATTTCGTCAAAGGCGATTCGGAAACAAAACGGTGACATTTGGGAAAACTCAAGCATTTCGCCCCTCGCTGGGAGTAATTCACCCCTGTAAACCTCCAATTCGTCCCCAAAGCCTTTTATTTCGACCCTTATAGGGTAAAAAAAGGGCCAGTCTGGCGATAGCCTTGGCTGTTTCCAGGGTGAAAACCATGAAAATGGAGCAGGACATAAATATAAAAGAGCCAGCGACGTTGTCACTATCGGCCAACCGGCTGGTCTTGGCCACAACTGGTCTCGCGGTTGCGTGCCTGGACGATCTTTATCTGCGTTCCGGGACCGCCGTCACATACAAATCCGTCTCGCGTTGGAGCCGCCAGTCATAATCCCTGAACCTTATGCAACCGGTTGCCATTTACGGATGGAAATGCCTGAAGAAGGACGAGCACGTGCTCCTCAAGCGCGTTAATAATCACCTGGCCAAGCACCGGCAAACGATCACCCAAACCAAAGACCGGAAGATGTTCGACGGGTATCGACCGTTCGTGATCAAGTACTTTTATTGGAACCTGAACCAGGCAACGGGAACCTGGTTTGATGTTTACCCGAATGAGGACTTGAAGGGACAATACTTTTTCCCGGACCACAAAGATTGCGGCTGGCTCATCCATGTCCGGATTAATCCCCGCCGGCCCGCCAACATTATCCCGGAAGAATCCAAAACGTTTGTCCGGGAACTTCTCGACTCAACGATGTTCGAGCATCGTGTCATCAAGGAAAGCAGCGATTGGTTCGAGGGCCTTAGTCGCGGCCACATCGGTTAAATCTGATTCAATGCGAGGATTTAACGCGAAGGCGCAAAGGGACAAAGGCGCAGGGAAATACTCTCTGAATCTTTGCGCCTTTGCGTCTTTGCGTTGAAAAAATGCTCACGGCAGACGCCAGCAGCCGCGTTCTTGTCACGTCCAAGCGTAGCGACCCGGTTCAACGTGGCGACCTGCATCCGCTGTCACACACCTGACCTACATTCGCTGACACTTGGCCACTCAGGACCAGCCCGTTTTCCGTTTTCGTTCAAGAGGGGTTTTTTTGGATTATGCCTTGAGGCCCAGGAATTGCATTGACGCGCAGCCAAAAGGGACTAGGCTGCAATACGACTTCACCTTGCCACGTTGGCCCACAGACTTCCGTCTCTGCGGCAATCAGGTGATCACCGGAACACCGAACAGAAAGGTCAGCACAATGAAGGCAAAAGAGCAATTCGCGTTGGCGCTTCGGATCATTGGGGTGTTGGGCATTATGTACATCCTGCGGACGTTTGTAAGAAATTGTTCGCCCACAATCGTCGTTCTGATTCTCCGGCTGGTGTGTGCCGTCATCGGCGTGTATTTGATTCGCGGCGCGCCCCAGTTGGTAAGGTTCGCCTATCCTGAATCGACCCCGGAAACGCCGGAAAAAACGAACGCCTGATTGGGCGGTCGAATCCGGCCAAACCAGCGGGCAATGAACCTCAACCGGGCGTTTCGTTTCCCGACAGGTCGGGATTGACATCAGCGGCGCGGCGCGACGAGTGCGTTTGATGTTGGCGGAGGGGGAGCACACGCGCCTCGCGTGTTGTTCGCGACGCCCCGTCGCGAATGCCCGGGGAAAGATGTTCGACGCGGGGGCGCGTCGAACCGCAGCCGGGGCGGCCGCGCTCCCCATTTGAGCTGATGCCCGTTTGTGTCAAACTCGGAACCCGTTTTGGGCTGATGGAACTTTTGGAAGAGAGGCTTTAACGCTTGACTTCACCCCATTGAGTAGATATAATAAACTTACTTATGAGATGGACTAAAAATCCGGTCAAACGATTCCAGCTTGCCCAACCAACCGCTCTTCTGTTGGCCTTGATAAGCGCTATTGCTCTTGATTGCTCTTCGGTTTTTGCAGCGCCGGTCATCGGGACGCAGCCAGACAGTCTTTCCACCAATGTCGGTTCCGCCGCGACGTTCTCTGTCGCTGCCACCGGCACTGGAACTGTGACCTATCAATGGCAGTTCAATGGCACGGCCATCCCCGGTGGCACCAACGCCACCTATACCGTTACCAGTCCAACCGTGGCCGACGTGGGCGCGTACAAGGCCGTGGTCTCGGATGTCACCGGCTCGACCATCAGCCTGCTGGCAATCCTTACCATCAAGCCGTCCATCCCTGCCACTATCTTTGACATCACCACCTACGGCGCGGTGGCGGGCACGAACAGCGCCGGCACGCCAATTGACAATGCTTCTGCCGTCCAGGCCGCGATTAACGCCGCCAATGCCGCCGGAGGCGGCGTGGTCAGAGTGCCCGCCGCGACGCTGCCGTTCGTCTGTGGTCGGCTCACCCTTCTGAGCAATGTCAAACTCCAGGTGGAATCGGGAGCTATCCTCCAACCGCTGCCTTACGGCCTTTATCCTCTGGGTAGCGGCCGCTACGACGATTGGCTCACCGCCAGCGGCGCGCATGACATCGAAATCGGCGGCCTCGGCACGATTGATGGCAACGGCCAGGCATGGTGGGATGCGTTCAATGCCAACCAGAACATGCCCCACCGCCCTTACCTTATTAAACTGAGCAATTGCACGACGCTCTACGTCCATGACGTGACCTTGCACAACTCCCCGATGTTCCACCTTGTCCCGAGCGCGTGCACGAACGTCACCATCGATCAGGTCACCATCACCGCGTCCGGCACAAACCCCAAGAACACCGACGCCATCGACCCCTCCGGAAGCAATATCCTGATTGAGAATTCCACGCTCGCCGTCGGCGACGACAATGTCGCCGTCAAACCCCAGAATATCTTCTGCCACAACATCGTCATTGTGCACTGCACCATCGGCACCGGGCACGGCATCTCCGTCGGCGGCCAGACCAACGACGGCTTGGACGACATGCTCGTCGCTCATTGTTCGATGACCGGCACCGACAACGGTCTCCGTCTCAAGGCCGATGCTTCGCAAGGCGGGATGGTGCGGAATATTTACTACCTGGACATTCGGATGACTAACGTCGTCTATCCCATCGTTTTCTACTCTTATTACCGCGAGATTGGCAATCCGGGCAACACCGGCACGACCGGCACGATCTCACCCACGACCTACAACGCGACCCCGCCCGACTCGCTGACGAGTTCGACAATCTCCTACTGGAAGAACATCACCATTGACGGCCTCACGGCGATAGGTGCCAGTGGCAGCAGCATTATCTGGGGACTGCCCCTGGCCAATCCGACCAACGCATTCATCTCCGGCGTGCGGTTGAACAACGTCTCGATCAACAACGGCAGCGGCGGCTTCAGTCATATCTCGCTCTACAACGTTTATGACGTGCAACTTTCAGGCACGAATCACATCGCGTCGTTCACGACCTACAACGCTCTCGCCCTCATATTGCAGCCGCAGAACCAGACCATGGGGGCCGGAGGTGGCGCCTCATTCACCGTGCAGACCGTGGGCACGAGCGGCGTGGCGCCGGTGTCCAATCCGGCCTTTCAATGGTATCGCGAAGGGATCGCCTTGACCAATGGCACTCAGAGCGACGGCACGGTCATCATTGGTGCCACCACCGCTACGCTCAACCTGTACGTTGTGAAGCCCGGCGCCGCCGGCCAATACACGCTCATGGTCTCCAACTCGCTCGACGCCTATAACACGATCACAAAAGTGCTCGTAGGCAGAAGCGCCCCGCTCCTCACCCTCTCGCAGCCCGCCGCGCTTGTGGTGACCCAATCGTTCACATCGTGGGCGGCGGCCGCCGGGCTTTCCGGCCCCGACGCCGCGGCCACAGCCGATCCCGATGCCGACGGCATCGTCAACTACGTGGAATACGCCCTCGGTCTGTCGCCAACAACGTCTGACGCCGGTGCCCTGCCAAAGCTGACTCAAGAAAATGGTCAGATGGTCTTCCGTTTCACGCAGCCAAACTACGTGATCAGCACCAGCTACGTTGTGCAGTCCTCGACAAATCTGTTGAACCCGAACTGGACGCCTGCGACCACGACCATCGAATCGGTCACCGCAACGACGCAGACGTTGAAAACCACGCTGCCGTCAGATCTGCCGGCGCTCTTTGTCCGTTTGCTCATCACGTCGCCGTAAAGGGATAAAGTCGCAAGGAAATGCCTTCCGAATTTCTGCGTCTCTGCATCAAAAGGCAGGGTCGCACCGCCGGTGTTCAGTTGTCAAGAGATAGGTAACAGGTGTTTCAGGACATGGGTAACACTTCGCCCGAGACGTGTCGGACTGGGAATACGAAGGGTAAGGTTGTGTTTCCCGGGAGATTCAATT
>JBEKYY010000030.1:0-34841 GCA_049510395.1 Verrucomicrobiota bacterium | reverse complement strand
GCCGCGAGGGCAAAGAACGGGATTTTCTCCCCCACCAATCGCCACGCGCAACCGGGTTTGAACCGCTCCAACGGCCAATAATCCAGCAGCAACATGACGAACGGCCACGTCACCAGCATTGGCTTGCTCATCAATCCGAGCGCGAAGAAGAACAACGCCAAACCGTAAAAAAGTGACGGGTGATGAGTGACACGTGACAAGACAGATGCAGGAATGACTTTTGGTCCTGTCACCTGACACGTGTCACTTGTCACACACTGCACATAGCGAGTGTAAAAAATAAGCGCCAGCAGCCCGAAGCAGGTGCTCAACACGTCCTTCCGCTCCGTGACCCAGGCCACCGATTCCACATGCAACGGGTGCAACCCAAACACCGCCGCCACCAACAAGCTCCGCCAGTTCGCGCCCGTCAGGCGGCGAAGAAACAGAAAGACCAGAACGGTGTTGGCGGCATGCAGCAGCACATTGATCAGGTGATGTCCCCAGGGATTCAACCCGAAGAGCTGGCAAGCCAGCATGTGCGACAACCACATGAGCGGCGCCCAATAGGCGGCTTGTTCCGTGTTGCCAAACGCCCATTTCACCCCCTCCCAGTTCAAACCGCCCTGAACGTGGGGATTCGCAGTGACATAGTCCGGATCATCGTAGTTGATGAAGTCACATCGCGTCGCCGGCCAGTAAAGGGTAATCGTCACCAGCGCCAGCAATGCCGCCATCAACCACACCGGAAAACGCGACCGCGCCATGACCAGGGCAGATGCCATCGTCGGTTCGGGGTTGGATTTCGTCTCTGGACTGCACATGGGACTCCCCCAAATTATCAGTAGGGCGGGATCTTTAGCACGCCCATTTTGTAGCTGGAACAGCGGTAGGACGGATCTTGAGGATGCGTCCCCTGATTGCCTCAAATCAGTTTGGACATTGACGGAACCAAGCCTGCCAAACATGCTTTTTGTTTTATGTTGCACAGCGAATTGATTTCCGCCGCCGAATCCCGCCCAAGCGGGACGCGGCGATTGATGGTGATGTTGCACGGGTTGGGCGACAGCGTGGACGGCTGGCGCTGGTTCCCGGAGGTGATGAACTTGCCGTGGCTGAATTATCTGCTCGTCAACGCGCCGGACGACTACTACGGCGGTTACTCGTGGTTCGATTTGGACAACATGGCTCCCGGCGTTCAGCGCAGCCGGAAATTGTTATTCGACCTGCTTGACAATTTGCGCGCCAAAGGTTTTCCAGCGGAACAAATCATCTTCGGCGGTTTTTCGCAAGGCTCCCTGATGGCCTTTGAAACCGGACTGCATTATCCGCACCGGTTCGCGGGTATCGTCGGCATCAGCGGCTGGATTTATGAACCGGAAAAACTGGTGCAGGAACTTTCCCCCGTCGCGCGCCAGCAGCGCCTGCTCATGACACACGGAACGAGCGATCCCATGATTCCGATTGACAAGGTGCGCCGGCAGATTCCGTTGCTCCAGGCCGCCGGCCTGCATCTGGAGTGGCACGAATTTATAAAGGTGCACACCGTCGCCGGCGAAGAGGAAATCGCCGTGATCCGCAATTTTGTGCGCGCCGGGTATCTGGGTGTTGTGGGGAAATAACCGCGCGCTCGTGTCGCCGCGAAGGGACAAGGAGTCCCGCAACGCGAGATGGAAGAACCGATTTGGTAGGGCGCGGTCTCCGCACCGCGCCGCGGCGGGCTGGGACAGCCCGCCCTACCGTCAAACCTTTACTTCGTGGCTGGTGCCGGGTTGGGCCGATGTCAAGAAATCAGCCGTTTTTGACCAATTGTTTACAAAAATAAAAACCAATCGACTTGACAGTGAGTATGGTTACGCTAATTCGTAATTCCAACCAGGAGATGATATGGCATCAAAATCAATTACGAGTCGTAATTTTAAGTTTGGTGGCGACGTTTACCACATCACTGTACGTTCTTACGACGAGGACCTAGGCCACGTCACGGCGGATTGGTGGCGAGCGTCTGACCGGCAAGAAGGTAAGCTCGGCTACGGCGTTGTGTCCGCCGACGTGGCCATAAGGTTGGCAGAACAGGCGATCTGTAATCCCACGCCGCCATCCGCCTCAGAGTCATTATCTCGTCGCCGCACCTTCAGGCCACCGCCACCGTAAGAGAAAACGCGCCGGTTATCCGGGTGTTGTGGGGAAATAACCGGCGCGTCCGTGTCGCCGCGAAGGGACACGGAGTCCCGCGGTGCGGGAGCGAAGAACCGATTTGGTAGGGCGCGGTCTCCGCACCGCGCCGCGGCGGGCTGGGACAGCCCGCCTTACCGTCAAACCTCCGCTTCGCGGGTCGCACCGGGAATCCAGATTTGTTCCGGCCGCGGCTCGCCGGCGGCTTCCATTGCGCGCTCCACGATGTCGCGCATCTGGGCGAACCACCAGCCGGCGCGGGCGATGCGCCCTTCACGCCGTGCCGGGTTGGCGGCCCGACATTGCCTGTCGGGGTTGAAACCGAGCGGGATGTTATACTTCACAAACCCAAAATGGGGAAGAAAAACCAATGGAACAGGAGCTAAAACAGGAAAATCTCTGGGCGTGTTCTGATTTGAAATTTATGGCCCCCCACTATTTACTTCTTGGAATTTGGCATGAAATTCGTTCATGCAGGTATATTAATTATTATTGCAATGGTGGCGGGTTAATTCGTGAACCATGCATAAAAATTCTTGGCGAGTTTGTTCCTCCTTTTACAACTATCGGTGTCCCAACACCACTAAAACTCGCATTATGTATATGTATTCCCGGTCTCATCGAATTTGTTCCTTCTTCTTCTTTTTCTATCTGGTCGATCAGCTTTCTCTCTTGTTCGGAAAGAGCCGATTCTTCGTTAAGAAATTGCACATATCTTGATTTTAGTCTGTTAAATTCTGCCTGCACTTCTGCAGGCTCTTTTAACGCAGGATCGAAGCACTTCCCCGCTAATTCCATAAGTCTTGGAGAAATTTCAGATTTTTGGTCTTGCAAATCTATTTCTTTTGCCCTCACCGCCATAAAATCTGCTTTCAATCGGCTTGGACGTTGGCAAATAGCAACAATAATGGCGTTCGTTGGAACTCCGCGAACACGAAAACCAAACGGGTCGTCAATTACTTCCGAGGGCACATTTCTTTCAGTCAGCAGTTTCAAGAGAAGGTGCGCTGCATTTTTTGAAGAATCATCTATGCTATCATCTCCCCATGGAGCGGCATGGAAGTTGTATCCGATAACGACGCCTTCCTCCCCTATATCGCCTATCTAGTTGGTGTTTATGACTGGCCAACCGGCCCAAACAAAGCATGAACGTAATGATTCGGCAGTTTTCTCTGCCTTGCCGTCAGCCACATATCGTAATTCTACCCGTATGCCCGCTAGTGGCCGTAAGGCATTTACAAAAGAAAACTCCTCTCCAATATCCATCGGCGAATTTTCTTCCCGTAAATTTGCTACACTCTCATCAATGCGCGCTTCTGCATTTGTCAGATTTGTCAGTTGTGTTTTGGTTTGCTGCCACTTGTTTGAAAGAATTACAAAATTCGTTTCAGAATTCGCCATTCTTTGGTCTCGTAAACGGTTTAATCGAGCATCCAAAAACGGGAAAATAAGCAGGCATATTTCAACGACCACGGTGCAAATCAGTTCGGCTACAAGCAATTTGAATATTTCTTCCTCTCTGTGCCTGAAAAGAAGAATTGCAACAACTACGCCAGCCGCCCCAAAAACCCAAACAATGACGGTTACAATATGATGAAGAAATAAAAACGAGTCTTCAGAACCAAAATATGAACTGGCTAGACATGATAACAAAAATGCTTGGTGTTTTGGCGCTATCAATAGGTTCATTTGCGCTTGGATACGCAATTTGCCTCTTAAAAACAACTAAAAATAATAATAAAAGTGTCACAAATACACTTGACAGAACCGAGTAATTGTGTCACCTTTATTACATGAAAACAACGGAAGAAAAAGACGAGTTGAACCTGATAACGCTGGCGCAGCAGTATTCGGATGACGACAAAGCCCGCGAGTTGCTTGAATCCCTGCTTTGGCCGCATGGGGCTTATTGCCCGCACTGCAAGGCTGATATGCCCTACAAACTGACGCCAAAGGCCACCAGCAAGCGGCCTGCTCGCAAAGGGCTGTACAAGTGCCGAACGTGCCGCAAACAGTTCACCGTGACTGTGGGCACCATTTTCGAGGATTCCCATATTCCCATTGGCAAATGGCTCATGGCGATTTTCCTGCTTTGTTCCAGCAAAAAAGGAATGAGCGCACATCAGGTTCATCGGATGCTCAAGATAAGCCTCAAGAGCGCATGGTTTATGATGCATCGGCTCCGCTATGCGGTGGGGAGAAAAGCTCCGCTTGGAAAACTGCTTCAAGGTGTGATTGAGTGCGATGAAACCTTTGTTGGTGGGAAGCCCCGTCTTGGTGACAATGTCACCGGCACTGGCTACCGTAAGGATTCAAACAAAGTGCCCGTTGTGGCGTTGCTGGAACGCGGTGGCGACGTGCGGACAAAGGTGGTTGCCAATGTGAATCAGAAAAATCTGCGCGGCTTCATTGATGACAACATTGTCAGGGATTGCACGGTCAACACTGACCAAAACCAAATTTACCATAGTATTGTTTATCCAATCGTCAAAGGCCGGTTTGGAAAGCATGAGGTTGTGAATCATTCCATAGGTGAATATGCCCGCCACAATGCAGACGGCACCGTGGCGCACATCAACACCTGCGAGAGCTTTTTCAGCCTTATTAAGCGGGGTGTGTATGGTTCATTCCATCACGTCAGCAAAGAGCATTTGCACCGATATTGCGATGAGTTTGGTTTCCGTTGGAACACCCGGTTTTTGACCGATGGAGAGAGAATGCAAGAAGCGGTTTCGATGGCAGAGGGGCGGCGATTGACATACAAGCAAGTGAATTGAGGGTATGGTCCGCGAGTGCGGCCTGATTTCCTAGTGAAACAAAAGCCGCCAAGAATCCCTTGGGGCAGAAAGAGAATCCGTGCCAAGAAAAACAAAACGGAAAGCGGAGGCGACCAAAGACGCGCCGCTTAGTTTGCATGGCGTGAAATTTGAGGATGCGTTACGGGCATTGCTGCACACGCCACCGCCAAAGTCTAAAAAGAAAAAGGTATGACTGAAACGCCAAAAGTTGGACGCCCAATGCTTCCCAAAAAAGAGAAGCGCGGCAGGTTCATTTCCACGCGAGTTTCACCGCCTGAATATGACGAAATCATGGCGGCTGTGAAATCCTCTGGGTTGGCTAAAACGGAGTGGGTTAGAACCAAATTGATTGCCGCTGCCCGCCGCGCCTAAAAACCAATGAATACAAGCCATTCCAGAGACGGTCTAAAAGTTGGGTTTGTGAAGTATAACGTCCCGGGAAAAATTTGAGGCGGGAAAACATCCAACATTCAACACCCAATGTTGGATTCATTCGATGTTGGATGTTGGGAGTTGAATGTTCGATGTTCCCAACTATTCGCGAATCGTGATGGTATCGCCGGGTTGCAGCAGCACGACATGGCCGGTGAGCAAATCGCGCGGGTTGACGCTGATTTCCTCGCCCTGGCGGGTGATGGTGATGACCTTCGGGTTGTGGTGACCGGTGTAATCGGCCGTCGCGATGGCCTGCGCCAAGGTCAATCCCTCGACCCACGGGACATTGGGATGTTGCACCGACCCCACGATGGTGACGCCCTGCCCCTGCCCCGCCATGCTGGCGAGCGCATCCTTCTGGCTGGCCAGATAAGCCGCCCGCGCCTGGGCATTGGCCTGCGACCGGGTGACGCAGCCGGCGGCAACCAACGCCAAAAGCAATCCGCCGGAAAACAATTTTATGGGCAATTGCGGCACAGCCATCTTCATAATCAGTCGCAAGACGAACTGCAACTCCAGTCATTCATCCCAGAAGGCGACAACTAAAGGGAATTTTTCCACGCGGTGACTGCCGTTTTGATTTCCGCCGCGCATGCCGCCCGGGGTTTCACGAATCGCGGCGTGAACCAGGGGAAGGTGCCAATCAAGTCGTTGGTCACCAGAATCTGTCCGTCGCAGTCCGGTCCCGAACCGATGCCGATGGTGGGGACCGAAATGAGCCGGGTGATCTCTTTGGCGACCGGCGGAGTGACAATCTCCAGCACAATGGCGAACGCGCCGGCCTGCGTGAGCGCTTGCGCGTCCGCGAGCAACGCTTCACGTTCGGATTCGGTCCGGCCCTTGATTTTGTAGCCGCCTTCTTCGCGCACGTGCTGCGGCAGCATGCCCAGATGCCCGCAATAGGGAATGCCTGCGGCGACAATCGCCCGCACCTGTTCGATGATGGAACGGCCGCCTTCGGCTTTCACGGCCTCTGCCCCAGCGGCGATGAGCCGCTGTGAATTGGCGACCGCGTCCGCCACGGTATTATAGCCGCCGAAAGGCAAATCCGCTGCCAGCAACGCCCGCGGTTTGGCGCGTGCCGCAGCGCGCACGTGATGCTCCATGTCGGCCATGGTCACGAAGGTTGTGTCCGGATACCCAAGTACCACCATCCCAAGAGTGTCGCCGACGTGAATGAAGGGGATGCCCGCCTCGTCAAGCAGCTTCGTCATCGGGAAATCGTAGGCCGTGAGCGCTGCAATCTTTTCGCCGCGCACTTTCATGGCGCGAATCGCTTCGGCGGTGATTTTGATTTGAGTCATTGAATTCTATTGTAGCACCCGCCTCCGGCGGGTGGAATCCGGCGTCTCGCCGGATTCTTCAATGTCAAAGATGATTTCGCAGTGTGGTTTCGTAATGCTTTCCTTAAAAGGCAATTCGGCGGAACGCCGAATTGAACCCGCGAGACGCGGGCGCTACCGCATAAAACTCTTCAGCAATTCCTGCGGCGTAGCCGTGGCGGTGCCGATTTTGCCGACGACGATGCCCGCCGCGTGGTTGGAAAGAATCGCCGCTTCGACCGGCGACGCGCCCGCCGCGACGGCCAGCGTGAACGTGGCAATGACCGTGTCGCCCGCGCCCGAAACGTCGAACACTTCCTGCGCGACGGTCGGAATGTGAAACGGCTTTTGCCCGCGCTGACAGAGCAACATGCCGGATTCGCCGAGGGTGATGAGCAGCACCACCGGGCGCAGTTCGTTGAGCAGGCGTTCGGCAACGAGCATGAGATTTTTGTCGGCCAGCGGGTACACGTGGCGTCCCGCCACGGCGGGATCCGGCAGATTGGCCAGCTCGAAAGCCTCCTTGCGATTCGGCGTGATGAGCGAGAGGCAGCTCAAATTCAAATGATGCACCGGCTTGGGATCGAAACTCAGCCAGATGCCGCGCTCGTGGCAAAGCGATTTGATTTCATTCAACAACGGCTGCGTTACAACGCCCTTGCCGTAATCGCCGACGATGACGGCAGCGGCTTTCGCGAGTTTTGATTTGAGTCCAGCAAGCAGATGACCGGTCAGTTTTCCATCCAGACCGTCGCGCGTTTCGCGGTCAATGCGCACCATTTGCTGTTTGTGCGCCACGACGCGGGTTTTGACACTGGTATGCCGCGCGGCGTGCGTCACCAATCCGCTGCAGCCGATTTTCTGTTCCTTTAACAAAGTTTTCAACCGGCGGCCGGCATCGTCGCTGCCAACCGCGCCAAAAATTTCCGTCGGGACGTTGAGCGCGGTCAGATTGCGCGCGACGTTGGCTGCGCCACCGGGCATGAAACTTTCGCGCTCAAAATCCACCACCGGCACCGGCGCTTCGGGCGATATGCGCGACACGCCGCCCCAGATGAACTGGTCGAGCATCACGTCGCCGAGAACCAGCACGCGGGTTTTCGTCGCGGCAGCCAGGATTTGCCGCGCTCGCGAAACCGTCAGAATTTTCATGCTCATTTTAATTGTTTAACCACGGATTAACACGGATTAACACGAATGAAAACCAAAATCCCCCTTCGCTTGGACCACCCTCTCTCCGCCCAGCGGGAAAGGGGTGCGTCCAATTTTTTCTTTGCTCAATCCGTGTCCATCCGTGTTCATCCGTGGTTAAGTCTAGTCCAGAAAAGCCGTCAACGGACTCGTCGCGCTGGCGGTTTCCTGCGTTGCACCAAGCCCAGCTTCAAACGCCACGCGCCCGGCTTCAACAGCCATTTTGAAGGCGACGGCCATGCGGTTCGGATCACTCGACACCGCGATGGCGGTGTTGACCAGCACGGCGTCCGCGCCCATTTCCATCGCCTCCGCCGCGTGACTCGGCGCACCGAGACCGGCATCCACGACGACGGGCACCGTGGCCTGTTCGATGATGATGCGGATTTGGTCGCGCGTCTGGATGCCGCGATTCGACCCGATGGGCGAGCCGAGCGGCATTACGGTGGCAACGCCGACGTCCTGCAGCCGTTTCGCCAAAACCGGATCGGCGTTGATGTAAGGCAAAACGGTGAAACCGTCCTTCACCAAAATTTCGGCGGCCTTGAACGTCTCCACCGGATCGGGCAGCAGATAGCGCGGGTCGGGATGGATTTCGAGTTTCACCCATTTCGGCAGACCGGCGGCGGTGGCGAGGCGCGCGAGGCGGACGGCTTCCCCGGCGTTCATCGCGCCGCTGGTATTGGGCAGCAGCAGATATTTTTTCGGGTCAATGAATTCCAGAATGTTCGCGAACGGATCGCGCTGGCCGCTCAAATCGGCGCGGCGCAGGGCGACGGTGGCCATTTCCGCGCCGCTGGCGGCGAGGGCGTCGCGCATGGCTTCGGGCGCCGAAAACTTTCCCGTGCCCATGATGAGCCGCGACCGGAAAATCCGCCCGGCGATGACCAATGGCTGGCTGGCAGACGACATTGCATCCAATTTAGGAAATAATACCGGTTTGTCGAGCAGCGAAGCCCTGCGATTTACGATTTACGATTTACGCGGCAGACAATGCGAGTCGCGTCAATCGTAAATCGCATATCGCAAATCAACCCGAGACTTTGACGGCAAGATTCCAGCTTGCCTGCAGGTTCCGTCCGTGCCTTGACCTGCAGGAAGGCAAAGTGAAGCCAATCATCGGCGGCACTTCCGGGAAGTCCTGAACGTTCAATTTTTCGAATGGACTTCCGGGTGGAGCACGCGCTGCAATGTCTGCAACAGCATGGCCCCGGTGAATGGTTTGGACAGGTGGGCTTCGGCCGGCACACCCAGGTCGGGGGGCAAGCTCGACTTGGATTGATATCCGCTCACCGCGATGACCCGGACCTGCGGGTTCATTCGTCGCAACACCCGGATGAACGCCGGACCATCCATGACCGGCATCGCGAGGTCTGTCACCACCACCTGCACTTCCTTCTGGTGCGCCACATACTGGGTTATCCCATCTGCTCCCTCTGCCGCCTCGATGACGCGATAGCCGTTGCGCTCCAGTAGTTGCCGCGTCACCTGCCGCACACTGTTCTCGTCGTCCACCACCAGTACCAGTTCCCCGCCGCCTTGAGGAAGGCGCTGGTCCGCCTCACTGGTCAGCTGGGCTTCCGGCGTTTCGCTGGCGGGCAGGTAAACCCTGAACTGCGTGCCGCGCCCGGGCTGGCTATGGACCTGGATGAACCCGTCGTGGCTCTGCACAATCCCCAGCACCGTGGACAAGCCCAGCCCCGTGCCCTTGCCCAGTTCCTTGGTGGTAAAAAATGGGTCGAAGATTTTATCCAGATGCTCCGGCGCGATGCCCTGCCCGGTGTCGGTCACGCTCAAGCACACGTAACGTCCCGGCCGGGCGCCGGGGGTCATCCGGGCAAACGATTCATCGAGTTCTTGATTCTCCAGTTTGAGGGTGAGCGTGCCGCCTTTGGGCATGGCGTCGCGGGCGTTGACACACAGGTTCATCAGGACCTGGTGCAACTGGGTGGCGTCGCCGCTCACCAGCCAGGTATCCGGTGGCGTCTCGTGTCGGGTGGTGATGTTCTTGTGGAAGGTTTCCCGGATGATGCCTGACATTTCGTTGACGAGGGAGCGGAGTTGCACGGGCACACGCTCTCCTTCCATGCCCCGCCCAAAGGTGAGCAATTGTTTGATGATGCTGCCGCCGCGTTGGGCGTTGGTTTCAACCAGATCCAGCATATTTCGCAATTCCGGGTCCTGAACGACCTCGCGGAGCAGCGGCGGCACCATGAGCATTGGCGAGAGGATGTTGTTGAGGTCGTGGGCGATGCCGCTGGCCAGCCGGCCCACGCTTTCCAGCCGCTGCGTGCGCAGCAAGTGTGTCTCCAGTTCCTTGCGCTCCGTGATGTCCGTCCACGCGCCCACCACCTCGTGCGGCTTGCCGGTGACGCCGCGCAGCAGCCGCAACTCATCGTGAATCCACACCGCACTGCCGTCCCGGCGAAGAAAGCGATACTCGTGGACGATGTGTTCGCGGGCCAGGATGCGGCCGGAGTCGGTAATCACGCGCGCGAGGTCTTCGGGATGCACATGCGCGCTCCACCAATGCGGTTGCAGGGCCTCCTCGACGGTGTAGCCAAACAGGCGTTCCACGTTGGAGCTTACCCACGTCCGCCGCAAATCCTGATCTTCCATTCGAAACACCGAAGTGACGTTGGGGCTGGCATTGAAAATCTGCTTCAGCCGCTCCTGACTGGCCCGCAGCGCCGCCTCCGCCCACTTGCGTTCGGTGATGTCACGGAAATACCATACCCGACCATGGTACTTCCCTCCTTCGCCGAGCATCGGGGCTGAATAACGGTCAAACGTTCTGTCATCTTTTAGGGCAATCTCATCCTGGCTTATTTCATTCCGGTCCTCGTAGAGTTGTTCCAGCTTTCCGACGAATTCCTCGGGACTTACCAGTTTATTCATCACTGATTTCAGGATCTGCTCATCGGATTTCGACTCCGCTATGTCCGAAGGAATATCCCATATTTCAACGAACCGCCGGTTGAAGGATATTATTTCGCCGTTTTCATCCACCACGAGAATTCCATCAATGGAGGCCTCCTGCTGCGTGGTTAGAATGACATTTTTAAATTCCAAAGCCTCCTCGGCCTGCTTGCGCTCCTGGAGCATCTTCCATTCGTGCAAGGCGTGGGTGATGGTATGCGGCATCTCGGCAAAGGCCTCCGGGGACTTCACGACGTATTCCAGCGCGCCCGCCTTGATTGCCTCCACCGCCACCTGCTCGTTGCCATAACTCGTCATCACCAAAATGGGGAACTGTCCCGCCTCCGGCGGACAGGTCAGCACCTCCGTGGCGCGGCCATCCGGCAGGTTCAGATCCATCACGGCGATGGTCGGCGGCCGTTCCACGCTGCTCTGGCGGAACTCCCGCAACGTACCGACGACCTTGACCTCGAACTCCGACCCGCTGGCTTCGACGGCGCGCTGGATGGCCACCGCGTGGGCCGGCTCATCTTCCACCAGCAAGACGAGCATGGGTTTATGTTTTTTTTTCACGGCGGTTTACATGGTTGGAGCCGGACCGGCAAGGATGCCGCCGGCTACGGCAGGCAGGATGCCCGCCGCCACCGTAGCGACAGCCATCCCTGGCTGCCGTATCGCCCGGCTTCCAGCCGGGTGGTTTGGGTGTGGAAACAAGGTCATGGGCGGTCGGGATTCGTCTGTTTTCAGTCTGGAAACCGGTTCCACGCCAGCCAGTAGAAGCCGAAGACCTCCATCAGCTTGGAGAACTTCTCGAAATCCACCGGTTTCACCAGGTAGCTCCCCGCGCCATGGGTGTAGGCGTTGACCAGGTCCGATTCGGCACCCGAGGTCGTGAGCACGACCGTTGGGATGAGCTTCAGTTCCTCATCCTCTTTGATCCGGCGCAACACCTCCAGCCCGTCCACCTTGGGCAGTCGCAGATCCAGGAGAATCAGGTTCGGCCGGGGACTGGTCTTGGGGTCGGCATAGGCGTCCTGGTGGAAGAGATAGTCCAGCGCCGCCTGGCCGTCCTCCACGTGAATGATGCGGTTGGCCACGCGAAAACTTCCCAGGTTGCGCCGCACGATCTCGGCGTGCGCCGGATCGTCTTCCACCAGCAGAATGGTGACAGGATTTCCTTTAATCATAATGTGGTCTCCAAGGTTTTATGTAGCAGTTTTTGAGCCGTTTTTTGGGATGCCAGACGGCAGGGATGCCGCCGGCCACGACAGGCAGGATGCCTGCCGTTATCCGGGGCGGTATGCTGGTTAATTTCTTCATCGGGTGTTGGGGTCGCCTCGATCCAGTTTCGCGAGATACTTCCGGGCGCACTCCGGGCAGTAGCTGTGCGTGAATCGGGCGTCGGTGTGCTCCTGAATGTAGCCTTCCACCTGGCTCCAGTAACCTTGGTCGTCGCGGATTTTCTTGCAGGCGGAGCAGATGGGCAACAGGCCGCTCAAGGTCTTGACCTTCGACATGGCCTCCTCGAGTTGGGCGATCAGGCGCTTTTGCGCGGCCATGGCCTCCCGGCGTTCGGTGAGCAGCTTCCATTCGCGCAAGGCGCGCTCCACCGTGCGCGGCATCATCGTAAAGGCTTCCGCGGACTTGACGACGTAATCCAGCGCGCCCGCCTTGATTGCCTCCACCGCCATCTGCTCGTTGCCATAGCTCGTCATTACCATGATGGGAAACGGGCCAGCCTCGGGCGGACTCGACAGGATCTCCACCGCGCGGCCATCCGGCAGGTTCAGGTCCAGCAAGGCGAGGTCCGGCGGGTGGCCGGCGCTGCGTTGGCGGAATTCCCGCAAGGTGCTCACCACCTCGATTTGAGTTTCGGCTTCGTCGGTTTCGAAGGCGCGCTGAATCGCGGCGACGTGGGCCGCTTCATCTTCCACGATCAACAAACGCAAAGGAGGTTTCCCCATAACAATTCGCTTTACGACGATTGTTCCGGGTCAATGATAACCGCTTCGGGCAAAGTGAACAGGAAATTCGCGCCCTGCCCCAGCCCCGGGGACTCGACCCAGATCCGTCCCTTGTACATCTCCACGATTCGCTTGACCAGAGCCAGTCCCATCCCCGTTCCCTCGCCTTTCGGATCGAGCTTCTCAAACAAACCGAACACTTTCGCCTGATAGCGCGGATCAATGCCCGCGCCATTGTCGCGCACGAAAAATACCGTCTCTGATCCGCGCTTCTCGACGCCGATCTCGACCCGCGGCTTGGGCTGGTTCCCCATGAACTTGCAGGCGTTCTCCACCAGGTTTTGCCAGATTTCCATCAGGCGCGGGCGGTCCCCCTCCAGGACCACGGCGGCATCGGCCACTTGCACCTCCGCACCGCCAGTGCTGATGCGTCCGGCGATCAGCCGGACGGCCTCCTGCGCGAGTTCCTTGAACGTGACCCGCTCGGCCGGATTCATTTTGTGGCCAACGCGCGCCAGATTCAGCAATTCATCGAGCAACTGGCCCATCTTGTCCGCCGCGGTGTGCATGTAGGCAACATCCTGCTTGACCCGTTCCTTGTCCGGACCGGCCAGATCCTGCTCCAGGTAGCCGAGGAAGGTTTTAACCGTCACCAGCGGGCTTTTCAGGTCGTGCGACACGGTGTAGGTGAAGCGTTCCAGTTCGGTGTTTTTCTCGCTCAACTCCTTTTCCTGGCGTTTGCGCCCGGTAATGTCACGGAAGGACCACACCCAGCCAATGACCGCCCCATCCATCATCATCGGGAAGTAATAGCGTTCAAAAATGCGGCCGTCCTTGAAGGCCAGCGTGTCCATGTCCACTGCGTCCGTGCCGTAGAGCGACCGCTCCTTCTTCAAAAACGCGTCCGGATCGGACAACTGCTCCAGCACGAAATCCAACAGGGCACGGTCGTCCCGGGCATCCATGAGGGATTGGGGAATCCGCCAAAGCTCGGCAAACCGCCGGTTGGTTTTGATCACCTTCCCCTTGTTGTCCACGGCCAGAATTCCATCGGCGGTGGATTCGAGGATTACATGGAGCTGGGTTTCGTTCCAGTGCAACGCCTCCTCCGCCCGCTTACGCTCGGCCAACTCCCGCCGGCTTTCGTCTTCGGCCAGATGGGTCAGCAGCACCGAGGTGGTGGCATTGCTCAGGGCTTCCAGCAACACGTCCTCCTGGGCGGTCAACGGGCGCTTGGCGAAAAGGGCGAGCACGCCCAGCGGGGTGCCCCCCGGCGATTGGAGGCGATACCCGGCGAACGACACCAGGCCCAACTCTTTCGCCCACTCCCGGTCATGCACCTGCGGGTTTTGCTGCACGTCGTTGATAAGGAACTTTGCTTCCTTCCCCGAGGCGATGCGTCCGATTTTGTAGGCGCCATAAGGGACCCGTCCATGCTTGGTGCCGTCGAGATGCGTGTAACGGCCCGCGCTGGCCAGCAGGTGCAAACATATGTCACGACGCCGGCATGCGTGCGGACCTTCCGTCACCAGGGCATGCATACAGCCCTGTTCGCACAAGTCACCCGGCCGCGCCAGCCAGATGCGGCAGAAGTCGGCGTCAAACAAGCGGACAATGGTTTCGGTGACGAGCTGCAGCTTGTCGCGCAATGGCCGGGACGCGAGCAAGTTCTCGTGAAGCCAGCTGATGCCTCGCTGGCGCTGGAACGCCTGCTCACGGTCTTGCTCCGCCTGCTTGCGTTCGGTGATGTCGAACAGAACTCCCTGGGTGCCCACAATTTTCCCGGCGGAGTCAAAAACCGGTGTTTTCACGGCATGATAATTCCGCGTTTCGCCATTCAGTCTTGTAAATACCTCATCATCTTCGATTTTATTACCGCTTTGCATGATCGTTGCGTGGTGGCCGGCACCTCTGGTTGCCAACGCGACATCTCCCACCTTAAGTTCCAAGGCGGTTTTCCCCAAATACTGATCCGCCGTGGTTTCTTGAAGCTTGCAAAATGCAGAATTGACGAGGACATAATGCCCTTGCGCGTCCTTGCGGAAAACACCGGCGGGCATTTGGTCAACGAGCGAATGATAGAGCGCTTGCGATTCGCGCAACTCCGTCTCGATCCTTTTCAAATCGGAGATGTCAGTGGTGATGCCGAAAACCTCCCAGTGATTTTCCGCCAGTTTTCGGACGGTCACAAATTGCTGCATCCAATGCCCAACCCCGTGTTTGTCAATGCATCGGAACTCGTTGCGGTAAAAAGGCAGGTCGTTCAGAAAGGCGTTCCCTGAATTCCAGTTCATCTGGGCGTGATCGGCATGATTACGGCTGCGGGTCCAGGCTTGCTGGTATTTTTCGCCCGGCGCCAGTTCCAGCGGCAATATCTTTTGCGCTGCTTCTTCATTTTGCACGGGGAAATCCCAGCGAAACGGCGATTCCTGATTCAACGCCCGTTCCCGCCAGCCTTCCGGACCTTCCACCTGGCCGGAATTCAGAATGCAGCGTGTTTGCGTAATAACCTTGAGCATCCGATCCTGGTTTGAGCGCAACGCTTCCTCCGCTTGTTTCTGCTCCGTGATGTCCCGGTTGATGCCCGCCAAGCCGACAACCTTTCCTGCCGAATCCCGCAACGGCACTTTGGTGGTGGACGTCCAGGTGATTTTGCCGTTGGGCATGATCTGCTTCTCGGTCTTGTTGATCAAAGCCTCGCCGGTCTGCATGATCCGCTGCTCATCCGCATAGAATTCCCTGGCCCGCTCCGGCAGTTGAAAATCGAAATCCGTTTTGCCGACGGCATCTTCCGGATTGGCCAGGTCGAAACGCCTGGCCCACGACCGGCTGGCCATGATGAATCGGGACTGGGTATCCTTGAAATAAATCCGGTCGGGAGCGTTGTCCAGCATGGCCTGCAACAGCCGGTGGGTTTTGGCCAGCGCCTCGTTGGACTGGTGCAGTTCTTCCTCCGCCCGTTTGATCTCAGTAATGTCGATCAGGATGCCCTGGGTGCCAATAATTTTTCCGCCAAGGCCAAACACCGGCGATTTCATGGCCTGGACGAACAGCTTCCTGCCGTTGATATCCGTGAACTCTTCAACCATCTCAATGGGTTTGCCGGTTTTTATGATCTGTTCATGATGGTTCCAGTCGGCAGCGGCATACTTGATGGCCAGCCCCGTTCGGTCCCCTTTCGCCGTTTCACTGGCGGCAACTTCCTTGGGTGTTTTGCCCAGAAACTCCTCCGCTTTCATGCCTTTGAGCCGGCAAAATCCAGGGTTGACCAGGACATAGCGGCCGGCAGGGTCTTTGCGAAAAACTCCGACGGGTAATTGTTCCGCCAGCGAAAAATAAAGCGCCTGCGATTCCCGCAACGCTTCCTCCGCCTGCTTGATCTCAGTGATGTCCCGGTTGATGCCCGCCAGACCGACGACCTTTCCCGCCGAGTCCCACAGCGGTACTTTGGTGGTGGACGTCCAGGTGATTTCCCCGTTGGGCATGATCTGCTTCTCGGTCTTGTTGAGCAAAGCCTCGCCGGTCTGCATGATCCGCTGTTCATCCGCATAGAACTCCTTGGCCTGCTCCGGCAGTTGAAAATCGAAATCTGTTTTGCCGACGGTCTCTTCCGGATCGGCTACGCCCAAGCGCCCAGCCAGCGACCGGCTGGCCATGATGAATCGGGACTGGGTGTCCTTGAAATAAATCCGGTCGGGAATGTTGTCCAGCATGGCCTGCAACAGCCTGTGGGTGCTGGCCAGCGCCTCGCTGGACCGGGCCAGTTCGGCGTTTCTTGCCGAAAGTTCGGCGGTGCGCTCGGCAACCCGCTTTTCCAGCTCGTCGTGCGATTGGCGCAATGCCTCCTCCGCTTGTTTCCGTTCCGTGATGTCCCGGCCGATGCCCATCAGACCGATGATCTTTCCGTCCTGATCGCGCAGCGGCAGCTTGCTGGTCAACAACCAGCGTTTCCGGCCCTCTTCATCCAGGAAATATTCCTCCCGGTTGAGCACCGGCTGGCCCTGAATCACCTTCTGGTCGTCGGCCAAGAACTTTTCGGCGATGTCCTTCGGGTAATGATCGAAATCGCTCTTGCCGATGGCCTCGGCTTCCGTCTTGCAGCGGATGTTTTTCAGGTCGGCGGGGTTGGCCATGGTCTTCCGGCCGGCGGTGTCCTTGGTGTAAATGCCATCCGGCAGGTTGTCGATCAGTATGCGCAGGAGGCGGCGTTCCTGGGCCAGTTCGGCGGTGCGCTCGGAAACCCGCTTTTCGAGTTCACCGTGCGCCTGGCGCAGTACCTCCTCCGCTTGTTTCTGCTCCGTGATGTCAAGAACCTGCGACAGGACCGAAATCATTTTCCCCCCGGCATCACGCAACACGGAATTGTACCACTCGCAATGAATGACCCGTCCATTCCGGGTGCGGTTGCGGTTTGAGGAAAAGACATTTTTCGACACGCCGTCGGTAAGCTGCCGTATGACGTTTTGCACGGACGGGAGATCCTCCTCGTAGATTTTGGGCAATTCCGCGATTGGTTTGCCGATGGCTTCCTCCGCGCTCCAGCCGAACATCTTTTCAGCCGTACCCGTCCACCGCGTGATAATCAAGTCGGCGTTCCATTCAATCACGGCCATGGGAGAGTTGTCCGTATGAGAACGCAGCCGTTCCTCGCTTTCCCGCAACTCCTTGGTCATCTTATAGTGCTCTTTGTAGAACCGTACTCGCTGATGCCGCCAGAACATGCCCATGCCGAAGCCCGCGCCGATCAGTAAAAGGCTCACGAGCAGGATGGTTAGTCTCAACCGCTCGCGCAGCGGCGCATACACTTCCGCCGTGTCCACCTTGGCCACCAGAAACCAAGGCGAATCTGGAATGGCACGCAGGGCCGCCAGCACCGGCTCCCCACGATAATCCACGCCTTCCACGATGCCTTCCTGTCCCAGCGCGGCTTTCACCGCAGGCACGTTGGTATTTTCAAGGGAAACACGCAGGTTGAGGGCGGTATTGGTTTCGAACTTCAACTCGTTGAGGAACAGCGCGTCGTTGCCGTCGCGCCGGATGAGCAGTATCTCGGTCGTCTCGCTGGGCACGGGCCAGCGCTGGATGAGGGGATAAAGATACTTCGCCGGGTCAATGCGCAGATAGAAAACGCCCAGCGGCCGGCTGACATCCTGTTCCTCGAAAATGGGAACCATGATATTCAAATAGGCCCGATGGTCGTTTTCGTTCAGGTGAAGATCCCGGAAGGTCACTTGATCAGATCCCAAGATTTGATGAATGTTCTGCGAAACAAAGGTCACCTGCGGCAACCCGACGGGCGATGACAGGCGAGTGACGCCTTGAGCATCCAACAGGCGAACATGGTCATACTGACCGGTCGCCACGAATTTAGCCGCCCACTCCTGAATCTGCCTTTGCGCGTCCACATCCTCCGGATTTGTGAGAAAGCGCTTCACCAGAACGGAAAAACTATCGTTGTTCAAAAAAATGCCGGCGTCCTTCAGCCGTTCCTTGCGATACTGCGCCAGTTCGCCTGCTTTCAACTCCGCGATGGCGGAAAGCTGGCGCTCAACCTCGGTGCGGAATTGCCGTTGGTAGTGCTGGTAGTAAACAGTTCCACCCACGACAATTCCCAATGCCAGAATGGCGAAGCTCAGGACGAGCGGATACGCAACACGCCGTTCTTCCTTCGTAACGGCTTTCATACGTGCCTCCGATTATGAAGCGACGTCGGCAAATGGCAATCCGCAAACTGCAATATTTTCCTTTCTTTGCGGTGCTTCCGCACACTGCCGCTCCCGTAGCGGCAGCCATCCTGAGCCGGAGCCGTCACACCACCCCGGCGCTCACCAAGAGGCTCGAACATGCGTTTAGATCCGTTCAAGGCACTTTCAGGATGCGGTAGAACATCAGAGGGTTGGTGGTCGGCAGATTGGAGACCACGGCAATGATGTTGGTGGCCAGCAGATTGGTCCGGATCACCAGCGGCGCGTTGGTTGGCAAAACCGGATTGCCAACCCGCGTCCAGTTGGTGCTAGCAAGGTTCGTCGAACCCAGAATTTCGTAGAGTTCGTAGGCTTTGGCCTGAAATTGCAGCGTGCCGTTGTTCAGCGAGGTGATGCGTTGGGCGGAACTGCTGTTGGTGGGGTTCATGCCGGCGCGGTACTCGCTCAAATTGTTCAACCCGTCGCCGTCGAAATCATTTGTCGCGCGGTGGTTTGTTCCAATGGTGGGATTTGCGTTGCCGAAGTAGCCGATCATCCAGTTATTGGGGATGCCGTCGGAAGGTGTTGGGTAACCGTCAGAATTGTAGGAGAGCACGCGGACCATGACATAGGGTGAAGCATTGGTTCCGTCCGAAAAACGCGCGTTAAAGAGATCGTAATAACCCGTGCCGGCCGGATCGAGACGTCCGCTGTCTGAATAGTACGCACGAGGGATATATTTGATTGTATTTCCCACCTGGGAGAATGAACCGTTTATTGACGTCAGGTTTGTTATGATGGCAGTCAGGTTGGTGGATTGAAGATCGTAACCTCGCATATCGATTTCGTTGATTCCCGCAACATTGGGCGGGCTTGAGGCGGTGGTGATGTCCATGACCCGGCTGAACGAAAACGGCGGTGTGTTGGTCGGATGCACCTCACGCACGACGTTGGTGTCGTAACTGTTCAAGCTCGCTCCACGGCCATCCGCGTGCGCCAGATAATACATGATGGAATTGGTGAGGACGGAATTGTTGGTCGTAATGTCACTGGAATGGGCCAGGCCGATGACGTGGCCGATTTCGTGCGTCAACACCTCTGTGAACGTGGAGAGGGTTTGCATCACGACATTGGTGTGGTTGAGGACGACGTAGCCGTTCAACCCCTTGTTAAATTCCATGCCGGCCACGTTTCCACCCGATCCCCAGTTTGCATTTGCGAGCAACCCGGAGGTGAACCAATTGCCACCTTCGCCCAGGATGTTTCCCGCCGGAATAAAATTGTAGTTGTCGTGGAGCTGAATCCGGAAAAAGCCGTCACCGTTGGTGATGTTCGTGGCGACGGTTCCAAAGTTGTTGGTCCCGGCAAAGACAAACCTGAAGCTGCTCGCCTTCGCCCAGGCGGACATGGCGTTGCTCACCGCGTTCAAGGCGTTGGAAAGCGTTATGCCGGTTGGCAACGAGGCCGCGTCCACCAGATACGGAATCGGCTCGCCACAGTCCGGCAATGAGTATCGGGTCGGAACACCATTGGCGTCCACCAGCAAACCGTTGGTGCTCGCGCCACCGCTGTCTCCGCTCGGGGCGGTGATGGAACCATCGGGGGCGGGATTCCCCGCCTGGTCGGTGACGTCTGCGCCGGGTGCCCTGCCCCAATCCGTTTTGGTGCGGAGCCGGTTCAACAGGTTTTCCTGTCCGGGAGCAAATGCCCCGTTTTTCCCCCGCTGCAATCTGGCGGCACCGGCCTCTCCCTGCGCGGCAAACAAGGTGCCGTCACCCCGGCGTGTAACAAACAGCAGCCGTTCCTCGCCAACCTTGAATTGCGGCGAAGCATCGTCGGTCAGGCCCAGGCCGTCCACCACGCCGCCCCGGTGTATAACGTTGATCACCGCTGGCAACCGGCCTTTTAATCCCTCGTCCACGCGGAGTACGGTGCGGGTGTAGATCATGCCGTTGGTTTCGTCGCGAAAGCATTCCACCCGAAGGACGGTCCCGCGAAAAACGGCGCCGGCCGATTGAAGATGTTCATCGAGCGTCAGGGGCAGCATGGAGGAAGCACGAGTGAAATGCGCCGCAGTCAGCAGAACGAACGCGGGCAGGATGACATGGGCAATTTTCATGGCGTCAAGGCATGGTTTGTTTCATTTGATCCGTAAAAACAACCGGTTTTACAGCACTATTAATACCAGCTTTGCGCGGGGAAACGCCGTTTGCCAACGGCATTCCGGTCACAAACAGCCTGAAATTGAGGAGTTTGGATTGGCCAAAATGGCACTTGGAACTTCGCCGCTGCAATTCTAGTCTGACGCCATGTTCCGTCCGTGCATTGACTTGCATGAAGGCAAGGTGAAGCAAATCGTGGGCGGCTCGCTCGGCGATTCCGGCCTTCCGCGCACGAACTTTGTCTCCGACCGCTCCGCCGCGTGGTACGCGGAACTTTACAAACGCGCCGGCCTGACCGGCGGCCATTTGGTGATGCTTGGCCCCGGCAACGAAAATGAAGCGTGTGCGGCCATCGCGGCCTATCCCGGCGGATTGCAGATCGGCGGCGGAATCAACGCCCGGAACGCCCGCGACTGGCTCGACGGCGGGGCGTCGCACGTCATCGTCACCAGCTGGATGTTTCGCGAAGGCCATGTGGATTGGACCCGACTGGCCGAGTTGGTCAAAACCGTCGGTAAAAAACGGCTGGTGCTGGACTTGAGCTGCCGGCGCCGCGGCAAAAAATATTTCGTCGTCACCGACCGCTGGCAGAAATGGACGGAAGTGACCATTTCGCCGGAGACACTTCAAAAGCTTGCCGGCAGTTGCGCGGAATTTTTAATCCATGCCGTGGACAAGGAGGGTCTGCGCCGCGGCATTGACCGCGACCTGGTCAAGATGCTTGGCCAGTGGACGCCCATTCCGACGACCTACGCGGGCGGCGCGAATTCAATGTCGGATTTGGAAGAGGTCACCCTGCTGGGCGGGGGAAAAGTTGATCTGACGATCGGCTCGGCGCTGGACATTTTTGGAGGCGATGGCGTTCTTTTTGCCGACGTGGTAAAATTCAACCGCCGCCAGAGCGAACAGTCCGGCGGCGGCTAAGCGGGAAGCAATTAATCAGGACTTGACCGGTTCAATCTTGGACACCGTCAGCATTTTCTTGCCGTCCTTTTCCGTGACGGTGCCGGTGGCGGTCACTTGTTCCGGAGTGGAACAGATGTTCTTGTGAAACGCCTTGGCTGTGTCATTCGGCGTTAAATAATAGGTGATGGTTTTGCCGTCTTTTTCCGTTTGAATGGCAGTCTGGCACTCCGAGGATTCGTGCAACGCGCATTTGGTGCAGAGCGCCTTGCCGGTGATAGTGACTTCCTTGCTCGCAGCGTCCGCCGCGAGCAGGCGTGAGGTTGAAACCGTCAGCAAAAGGCCGGCGGCAACAGCTAGAAACATTATGGATTTTTTCATAGGTTGTTTGTTTGTTTGGTGTCGAGGAGTTCGACACCACGATTATTGGTTTTGTTCAAGCAATTAGTGCCTGGTCAGCTCGTCTTCGGCTGCGCGGCGAACAGTTCGGCAACGACGATTTGGAATTCGGGAATCAACACCTCGGCCAGTACTTCGCTGCCAGCCAGGATGCCCTTCAAGGCCAGCCCCCATTCCGTGCAGTGATAAATCTCAACGTTGTCGTAGCGCGGATCCACCATCCACAACCGCGGCACGCGGATGTCCTCGTAAATCTGCTTTTTGATGACGGTGTCGGAGCGGTGATCCTCCGTGCTGACGATTTCCACCGCCAGCCAGAGCTTGCCCGTGGCCGCCGTAACCAGCGCAAGGTCGGGACAAAGCGTCGTCGTCCGGGTAATGCGGACCTGTTCCCGCGAAGCGAGCAGCCGGATGGCGGCCAGGTTCGCAACGCTGGCGGTCATCAACGCGTGCAGGCGGTCGCAAATCGCCTCGTGGCGCAGGCCCGGCGCCGAACGTGGCAGCGACCCGCCGTCCAAAATTTCCTCATACGGCCCGTTCATTGAGACCAGCAAAGCAGCGATTGGCGCGGTCGGCAAGCGGCCTTTTTGTTCAAAAACAGAACTTGTCAAACGCCCTGCACAACGGTATTCTCTACGCTCTTTTGACAAATATATGGCAGTAAAAATTCGCATGAAGCGCGTCGGAGCCAAGAACGCTCCGGTGTTTCGCATTGTGGTGGCTGACGGTCGCAGTCCGCGCGACGGCAAGTTCATCGAGGAAATCGGCACGTATCAACCGTTGAAGAAGGGCGATAATTTCTCGCTCAAACTCGACCGTGCCAAATACTGGGTCAGCAAGGGCGCCCAGCCGAGCGATACCGTCGCCAGCCTCATCAAGAAGGCGGGCAAGGTGGTGGTGCCGCCACCGACTTGATTTTAATTTTCATGCGATGCAGGCGTTCCTGGAATATGTCGTAAAAGGCCTCGTGCAGAATACCGACGCGGTGAGCATCACGCCGGTTGAGCGCGGAGGCATGACGGTCTATGAACTGCGTCTGGACCCGCAGGACGTGGGCAAGATCATTGGCCGCCAGGGCGTGACGATTAATGCGATCCGCTCGTTGTTGCTGGCCGGCAGCGCGAAGAAAGGCCTGCGTTGTTCGGTGGAAATTGTCGAAGAGAAAACTTAGTTCGTCCTCGTCCTTTGGCGCGGCGAAGTGCAACGAAGACGGCTCGTTCTCGTCGTCGCGATTCGATTACGAGGACGAGGACGTGAACGAGGACGATGGATTGAAAATTGACGTGCTCACTTTGTTCCCGGCGATGTTCGCCGGGCCGCTCGACGAAAGCATCGTCAAACGCGCGCGCGATGCCGGTCTGCTGGACCTGAAAATCCACAACCTGCGCGACTGGACGCACGACCGGCACAAGACCGTGGATGACCGGCCCTTCGGCGGCGGACCGGGAATGTTGTTGAAGCCGGAACCGCTCTTTGAAGCGATTGAAAGTTTGAAGCGCGAAAAAACGCGCGTGATTTTGTTGTCGCCCGCCGGGCGAAAATTCAATCAGGCCATCGCGCGCGAGCTGGCGCAATCGGAAGATTTGCTGCTCGTCACCGGCCATTACGAAGGCTTTGACGGGCGCGTGCGGGAAAAACTCGCCGACGACGAATTGTCCATCGGCGATTACGTGCTGACGAACGGCGCGCTGCCCGCGATGGTCGTGATTGATGCGGTGACGCGGTTGCTGCCCGGAGCGCTGGGCGACGACGAAAGTTCGCGCGACGAATCCTTCAGTCCCGATCTGCCGGGACTGGAATATCCGCAATACACGCGACCAGCGGAATTTCGCGGGATGAAGGTCCCGGACGTTTTGGTTTCCGGCAACCACGCCGAAATTGAAAAATGGCGGCGCGAACAGGCGAAGTTGCGGACAAAAGAACGAAGACCGGATTTATTGTAAAGTGACAGGTGACGGGTGACAGGTGACAAGAACCCGCGCCGGTCAATCGTGTCACGTGACACATGTCACTTGTCACAGCAAAGAGATTTATGAACCAGGCACTACAAGACAAAATTGAATCGGAACAGTATCGCAAAGACGACACGAAATTTGCGGTCGGCGACTCGGTGAAGGTGCACACCAAGGTCGTTGAAGGCGACAAGGAACGCATCCAGATTTTTGCGGGCGTCGTCATGGGCAAACGCGGACACGGCCTGAACGAAACCTTCACCGTGCGCCGCATCAGTTATGGCGAAGGCGTGGAACGCGTGTTCCCGCTGCATTCGCCGCGCGTGGACAAGATAGAAGTCGAACGCCAGGGCTCGGTGCGCCGCGCGAAACTCACCTACCTGCGCAAACGCCTCGGCAAGGGCGCAACGCTGGTAAATGAAAAGCAGGAAAAAACCGTGGCGGCACCGGCAAAATAATTCCGCGAACCATTTTCACCACGGCGGGGCTTTGGCCCCGCCTTTTTTTGTTTCCCTTTCCACTCTGATTCGATAAAATGGGTTCCTATGAACCGGCTTGCTGTTCAATTTCTGGATCAGGGATTTCATCGAATGCTGTTTGATGCCATGCCCATGCCCGTTTTTGTTGTGAACGAGGATGTGTGCATCCTGGAATGCAACGCGGCGGCGGCCAAGCTGCTGGGCCGGAGCAAGCAGTCACTGATCGGGAAACGGTGCGGGGAAGCGCTGAACTGCATCCACGCCCGGGAAGTGCCGGAGGGATGCGGTCACAGCCCGGACTGCGGAGAATGTGTGGTGCGCCAGTCGGTGCGGGCCGCCTCGCGGGGCCGCAGCGTGATCCGTCACGAGGCGGAAATGAAGTTCGGCCGCAACGGTAAACACATCAAGGTGAATCTGCGGGTGACCTGCCGGCCTTTCACCTACGAACGGCGCACGTTCATTTTGCTGATCCTCGAAGGCTTGAAAGACTGAGTTCGTGGATAATTTTAAGGTGGCACAGGCGTCTCGCCTGTCGTTACGGGCGTCCCGCCCGGAACCGTCATGCAACAAACGTTTGCCTTGCGCTTGGACAACGACCGGTTTTCCATTGACCCACGAAGAAATTCCGCGGGACGCCGAATTTAACCCGCGAGACGCAGGTGCTACCCACAAATTTCGGTCAGAACCCTTTTGTGAATTTCCAGCGCACTCGCACCGAAACACGCCAGCATCACCTGCTCCACCGATTGATTCCGTTTCAAAAACTGTTTCGTCTCGTGCAAGGCAATCCGCGCCGCACGGTCCATCGGAAAACCATACGCGCCGGTGCTGATGGATGGAAACGCCACGGTCTTGATGCCGTGCGATTCGACCAGCGCGAAACAACTTCGATAACAACTCGCAAGCAGTTCATCCTCGCCGTGCTGGCCATCGTGCCAAACCGGGCCGACGGTGTGAATGACCCACCTGGCTGGAAGTTTGTAGCCCTTGGTGATTTTGGCCTGACCCGTCGCGCAGCCGCCGAGCGCGCGGCATTCCGCCAGCAATTCCGGCCCGGCGGCGCGATGAATGGCGCCGTCCACGCCGCCACCACCGAGCAACGTCGAGTTGGCCGCATTCACAATTGCCTCCACGCGCTGTTGTGTGATGTCCCCGGCAATGACGGCGATGCGATCTGATTTACCGGTCATGCCTTATGTAATTTTTCGTCCTATCCAACCTCTGTGAGATTTTCTTCCAGCTTTACTATTTACAACCAAAGTCATCTTTCGTTGATCCAAGCCATGCAGCCTGCAAAACTCGCTGAGATTTTTTGTGGCGAATACTTCACCAATGGGGTTGTGCAACTCATAAGTGAATTTGCAGACTGCATTACGCAATGCTTCAAGCCTTGGCAGTAGCACTGGCTTCGCTCCGTTCAAGCGTTCAGCAGTTTCGGGACTGCCGTTAATACTCACATATCGCCCTTTCCATCCTTTGTGATGAAGGCGTTTGCCGTTCAACACATGATACAGATGTTGAGTGGAGAGCGCGTTCTGTTCAGCGAATGTTTTCACGTCGTTAGTCCTCACGACAACTTGTCCGTTTGGACTGATAAACTCGTATTCACGTTTCAGGTGAGAACGCTTGATTCTGTGTTTTCTTTCCGCCGGAATCGGCACACCGGAAAACTTTTTCATAGCGAGGCAAATTGCTTCTCGATTCTTGGTTGAAAGAGACTTGCCAAGCCGTGCAATCTTGAGCTTTTGTTTGGTAACTTCAGCGACTTTTTTCCCACGGTTGCCAGCGGCAATTCTTTGCTTCGTTTCCTCGGAATGTTTTCTACCAAGCATCCGCAGCCGCAACAATCGGCAATAATCTTCCGGCATCTTCTTGCCAAGTCTCATCTGCCGAAGCTTTTCCTTTGTCTGATCCGAATGCTTAAAACCCACAGTCCCCTCGCCGCCGAAAGTCTGATTGTATCCCCTTCGTTTAGAATCATGTAACCATATCCAGACTCTTTCTCTAAGTTTCAGTTCCGCGACAGATTTTGCATTTCTATCAACCATTTCAACGACCATTCTGCTCCAACCATACTTGCGAATTGCTCGATGCACGGGACTGTTGTATTCGACCTTGCGTGGATTCTCAGCAATTCGTCTGTGGTTATTCATCCGAGATGGAAAATACTCATCCTTGCCAATATAGACTTTGCCACTCGGAGATTTGATCCTGTAAATGGCGTAGGTCTTTTTCGTTTGAAGCGGCATCTTCTTCGCTAATTCCTCGACTGATTGGGCATCATTGTTCCTCTAAATACCACCCATCAACCGCATAAGCAAAATACTTGTTGAACGTATCGTCATCCACACCCGACCAACTAATACCTTTGACCTTACCTCTATACAATTTCTTAGTGAAATCGGAGGGATAATACTGTAACCAGTCAATGTTAGGACGGAAAAGCCTTCCCATGAATTTTATGTAGTCACCCTCATCACCTTCTTCATCTTTAAATCGGATAACTTCAGCCTTGTCTGGCAATTCGATCTCTACATGAACAATAACTTTAATTTTTTTGGGCATAAAGTTTTGGCCTGACGATTAACGAACCAACATAGTTTATCCAAGGTTATTCATGCACTTTGGGTTTGCCCAAATGATTCGCCGTGCCGGCTGTGCCGGCAATGATTATTTTCATCAGCGATAAACTTCACGGCGGTGCCGGACACGATTGACGCGTACAATCCGGATCGCATCGGCAATTTCGTAAATTACGCGGTAATCGCCCACGCGGATGCGCCAGTCGTTCTTGCTGCCCACCAACTTGCGACAGCCAGCCGGGCGCGGGTTGCCGCCCAGCGCACGAATCGCCGTGATGACCCGGTCATGAATCTCGGATGAAAGCCGGTTGAGATCCCTTTCGGCGCCGCGTTCAAGGAGAACCCGATACATGGTCAATTGCGGCGGCGTTCGGCCAGATAGTCTTCGATCGGACGATAGTGCAATGGTTTCTGGCGGGCGCGCTTCAACCAGGCAACGTCTGTCACATCTTCGGCGCGTTCCAGCAGTTCCTCGTAATCCTTGATCGGAAGAATTACAGAAACTGGCTTGCCTTTGCGGGTGACAATCTCGGGTTCAAGCACGGTCGTCTTCATGGCATGTAATCTATCAGTCGGATGGGTTTTCTGCAAACACGGTGTTCCTTCACCCCAAATGGTTCGCCACGTCGCCCGTGCCGGTAACAATTTCCTCGCGTGACTTCAGGTTGCGGACGCGCACGTAGGAGTCGCTTTCGAACTTCGCGGTGTAAGTGGCTTTCAATTCCTGCGCGCGTTTGAATTGTTTGTCCGATTTGGCGGTCGTGAGCGTATACTCGACGGCGTATCCCGCCGTGCGCAGGTCCTGCACAAGTTTGAGCGAAGGTGCGCGGAGATTTTCGTCTTCGATCAAAATAAAAACGTCCACGTTCGAGTCAAATTTCGGCAGCAGTCCGCGCGCTTTGAGCAGTTCCAGCAGCACGACATCGCCCATGCCGAAGCCGAGCGCGGGCAGGTTCACTTTGCCGCCGCTGATGAGTTTGACCAGATTGTCGTAGCGTCCGCCGCCCGCGATGGCGCGGAACTCGCCCTTGGCATCGAACGCCTCGAACACCGTGCCGGTGTAATACGCCAGCCCGCGGATGACGCGGTAATCCACCTTTGCGAAGTCGCGCAGGCCGCGGGCCCCAAGGTTGTCCAGAATACTCTGTAACTCCGCGGTCGGTTTGCCGGATTCGATGAACCGGTTCACCACGGCCAATGAAAAACCAAGCGATGTCAGTTTCTTTTCGTTCTCTTCCGGCGACGTGCGCTCCAGTTTGTCAATCGCCTGATAAAATTCGTATTCGCGCGCGGCATCTCCCCTACCCTGCCTGAAGAAATCCGACCACGCGTTGCGGCTGCTCAGGCGGATGACAAAATCCGATTCGGTCAAACCGAACGACCGCAGCGTGTCAATGAGCAACGCAATCAATTCGGCATCCGCCGCCGCGTCCGTCTCGCCGATGAGGTCGGCATTGAACTGAAAGTGTTCGCGCAACCGGCCTTTCTGCTGGCGTTCGTAGCGGAAGAGTTGCGGGATGGCGAACCACTTGATGGGTTTTTTGTAATTGCGTTCGTGCGCGGCGACCATGCGCGCCAGCGTGGGCGTCATTTCCGGGCGCAACGCCACGGCGCGGTTGCCTTTGTCGGTGAAGTTGTAGAGTTGGCCGACGATTTCCCCGCCGCTTTTGGTGGTAAACAGTTCGAGCGGTTCCAGCGGCGGGCCGTCGTATTCGCGAAAACCGTAGCGGCGGGCGGTCGCGCGCCATTTGTCGAAGATGAACTGGCGGGCGTCGGCGCTCCCGACATCGGAATGCGGAAGCGGTTCGGGATAAAAGTCGCGGAATCCGGGTAATCGTTCCATGTCCGGAGAATACGGATAATTTTCAATTAGGAAAACACGAAATCTGGAATTCGCTTTCCTGGCTTTCTGGCTTCCTTATTTTTTCCGAATTCCGAGATCAAGGACCGGTTGACAGGACAAACCTGGCCAGCCCCAACGCCGCTCCACCCAGGATCAGCCAGGTGGAGTTGACGCGAAAACACAGCATCCAGACGGCGGCGGCCACGGCGAACGAAATGGTCAGCCAATCCACCAGCGCGATCCGACCCAACTGCCAGGTGACGACGGCCAAGAGTGCCAGCAAAGCCACGTTTACGCCGTCAAGAAAAGCACGGGCCAGCCGTGATCGGCGGAGACGCGGCACGAGTGGTCCGCTGATGGCCACCAGCACAAACGACGGCAGAAAAATCGCCACCGTGGCCAACAGTGCCGCCTGGGGTCCGCCCAGGACATACCCGATGAATGTGGCGGTGGTGAGCAATGGTCCGGGGGTGAACTGGCCGGCGGCCAGGGCGTCCAGCAACTGGCCCTCCGTCAGCCAATGCCAGTGTTCGACCAGGTCGGTGCGGAGAAACGCCAGCATTACATAACCGCTGCCAAACATCACAAAACCGACCTTGAGAAAAAACAGGAACATGGGCCAGAGGCTGAACGATGATGCCACACCCGCCGTCGAAAGCAGCCGGAATTTCGAGGTTGCTCCCAACAAGGGCGTCAGGCAGACCACGGACCCTTTTGGTTGTGACGCGGCGCGGAAAACAAGCATAAATGCGCCGGCGGCCAAAAGAACCAAAAACGGATTGACGGCGAAACAACTCAGCGTGGCGGCTCCCGCACCGACGATGGCCAGCAACGGCGTTTTGACCGCGGCGCGCCCCAGGTTCCATATCGCCTGCACCACCACCGCGATGACGACGGGTTTGATGCCGTAGAACAGACCCTCCGCCAGCGACAGTTTCCCGAAATTCACATAAGCCCAGGCGATGGCGCTGACGATGAGCGCGGCGGGCAGGATAAAGCAAACACCACCCAGCAAGAATCCCAGCCTGCCGGCGCGGCGATAACCGATGAACATTGCCATCTCGGCCGAGTTTGGCCCCGGGATGAGGTTGACGATGCCCAGCAAGTCGAGAAATTCCGCACGCGAAATCCAGCCGCGCTTGACAACGACCTCCTGTTCCATCAAGGCGACGTGCTCCACCGGACCACCAAAGGCGGTGGCGCCCAGGCGAAGAAACAATCCGGCCACACCAAACAGGTTGGCCATTTTTCTGAAGGGTCCGGGACTCATTGCACTTGTCCTCAAGGATTCAGTCCAACCAACAGATGCCTCCACCCCCCAGGATGCGGAAGCGGTTCGGGATAAAAGTCGCGAAATCCAGGCAATCGTTCCATGCCCGGAAAGGTAAGAGAAATTTTTTAATTAGGAAAGCAGGAAGCTGCGGCAAGGGGCGCCGCGACTCGGCGTCCGACTCAAAACCCGGCAGCGCGCCGCGCTTTCCCTGCCGTTATGTTTGTGCCTGCGCTTTTTGGGGTGTGAGTTTGAGCACGTCGGCCCGCATTTCCTTGCCGGCCTTGAATTTTACCATCGCCCGCGCGGGAATCGGCACGTCGGTTTCCGGCGCGTTGGGATTGCGACCGACCCGGGCCTTGCGGATTTTGATTTCGAAGACGCCGAAGTTGCGCAATTCCACTTTGTCGCCCTTGGCGAGCGCCTCGGCGATGTAGTCGAGCGTTTTTTGCACCACGTCGAACACCTGCTGCTGGACGAGGCCGGTTTCATTGCTGATGCGAACAACCAGGTCACGTTTTGTGAGAGTCATAATTTTTTATCGGGTTTTTATCAGGTTGAATTGATTATCATTGAACGACACGGATTGTCCAGAAATCGCTGGCCAGATTATCGTCGGTCAGATAGGCATAGGGCAAGGTAAAATATCCCTTCATACCCCATTTGCCGCCCCAGGAGTTTCGGACGATGAACCACTGCCGGGCATCGTCGTAACCGACGCCGGCAACGGCATGGCCGCCAATGGCCCGCTCGCCGGATCTCGGCAGCGGCGCGTGACCGGGCCGGGCCACTTGTGCGCTTTCAAAACTTTCGTAAACCGTGAATCCGAACACGAACGGGTAGCCCGACGCGAGGCAGCCCTTGAGCTGGCTGAGAATCGGCGTCAGGCGCTGATACAAAACGGCCCGGTATTGCAGCGCGTCAGTATAGCATTGGGGCGTCGGCCTGGTTTTGAACCGGGCGATGATATAGGGCCACTCGGTTTCGGGACAATCGCCCTGCTTGCCCACGCTTTTGATGCCGTCGCGAATTTGCGCGCCACTGTCGGAATTAATTGTGTGTTCGATGGCGCGTTCGTTGTAATAAATGAAGAGGCGCGACGGCGTAAAGTCGGCCAGCTTTTGTTTTATCCGGTCAAACTCAACAGCTCCGGCAATGGCGTTGGCGGTACAACTGCCGAGCTGGCCCTGGTCATAAACCGGCGGGCATTGCGGACAAAGGTCAACTTTGGCCGGCAATACGCCGGCCAGTTCCACCGGTGCGGCGTAGAAATGGTCTCGCTGATCGGGCAAATCAGGCAGCCAGCCGTAACGAGCAATCTTGTAGCCCATAAGTTTTGTTGCCGCTCTTTAATCAAACGCTGTCCTTGAATTATTGAAGTTGACCGGACTTGTCCACAACAAAAGTGGATTCCGGCTGAACCGGGGCGTCCTTGGGTACTGCGATGGGAACGTCGTCCCGCTCAGAGCGGGACGGCGTTCCTTCCGAAATGATGCAACCTGGCTTGTGGTAGTGTCAAGATGCGTCCCCGGACTGGCACTTAAAACTTTACAGCTTTGGGGCGAATTCGCAGAGTATGAGTGTGATTGAAAGCAGTTCCAGGGTTCAACCGGCGCAGTCATCTTCGGCAACCCGTCTGCCAACGGATTTTGCCCGGGATTTGGAAACCGCCATTCTGCGGGCGCAGAATAATCTGCTCCATTTGCAGCGACCGGAAGGCTGCTGGATCGGCGAATTGATGGTGGATTCCACAATCGTCTCGGATACGGTGGCCTATCATCATTGGAACGGAAAGGTGGACAAGGAATGGCAGCGCAAGGCGGTCAATCACATCTTCTCCATGCAATTGTCCGACGGCGGCTGGAACATTTATTACGGCGGCCCGTCGGAAGTGAATGCCACCATCAAGGCCTATCTCGCGCTCAAACTCGCCGGCGTGCCCGTCACCGACCCGCGCCTGCTGAAGGCGCGCGAAATGGCGCTCCACCTCGGCGGCGTGCCGCGCATGAACACGTTTTCCAAGCTGTATCTCGCGCTCATCGGCCTGTATCCGTGGGAATACGTCCCAACGATTCCGTGCGAGGTCATCCTCATCGGCAAATGGTTCCACGTGAATTTCTGGGAAATGAGCAACTGGTCGCGCGCCATGCTCGTGCCCCTGGCCATCATCAACCATTTCAAACCCACCCGCCCGGTGGAGGTGGATTTGGACGAGCTTTATCCCGAAGGCGTCCATGAACGCGACCTCGCGCTGGCGCCCGACCCGGGAAACCTTTCGTGGCGCAACTTTTTCCTCTGGCTCGACCGCCTGCACAAATTCGCGGAATGGTTCGCCGAGCACAAAATTCATCCCTTCCGCAAACGCGCGCTCCGAAACGCCGAGCAATGGATGCTGGAACGGTTCGAGGGTTCGGACGGACTGGGCGCGATTTTTCCCGCAATGCTCAATTCGCTCATCGCGCTCAAGGTGCTCGGTTATCCTGACGACCATCCACAAGTCGTCCGCGCCGCGCATGAATTGAAAAAATTGGAGCACGAAACCGCCGACAGCGTGCGCATCGAGCCGTGCTTCTCGCCGGTTTGGGACACGGCCATCGTCGCGATTTGTCTGCATGAATCCGGCATTCCGGAAAACCATCCGATGCTGAAGAAAGCCGCCAAATGGCTGATGACGAAGGAAATCCGTTTTCGCGGCGACTGGATTCACAAAAATCCGGCCGACGTGGAACCGAGCGGCTGGGTCTTCGAGTTCAACAACCAGTGGAATCCCGACGTGGACGACACCGCGATGGTGCTGCTCGCGTTGCGAAAAATTCCGACGGACGACCCGAAAAAACGCAACGAATGTTTCCAGCGCGGCTTGAGGTGGATGATGACGTTCCAGTGCAAGGATGGCGGCTGGGCGGCGTTCGACAAGGACTGCACCAAGAACATCTTGGAAAAGGTCCCGTTCGCCGACCACAACGCCATGCTCGACCCCGAATGCGCCGACATCACCGCGCGCATCCTGGAATTGCTCGGTTACGAAGGCTGGAACCCGGACCATCCCCAGATCCGCGACGCGCTGGCCTACATCCGCGAGCGGCAGGAAGAGGACGGCTCATGGTATGGCCGCTGGGGCGTGAATTACATTTACGGCACGTGGCAGGTGTTGCGCGGTTTGCGGGCGATGAACATTGACATGAACCAGCCGTGGCTGCTCAAGGCGCGCACGTGGCTCGAAAGTGTCCAGCATGCCGATGGCGGCTGGGGCGAACGCTGCAACACCTATGACGATCCGGTTTTCAAAGGCCGCGGCCCCAGCACCGCATCGCAAACTGCGTGGGCCGTCATGGGTCTGTGCGCGTTCGACGACCCGGACAATCCGCATCTCAAACGCGGCATCGAGTATTTGATTCGCAAGCAAACCCCCAACGGCTCGTGGATCGAGCAGGAAACCACTGGCACCGGTTTCCCGAAGGTTTTCTATTTGAAATACGACATCTATCGCAACGCCTGGCCGCTGCTCGCCTTCGCCACGTATCGCAAGATACTCGAACGCGCCGCTGTCAGGCCCGACGGCGAAGTGAAAGCTTTTGCTTCCAGCGTCGTCCATGCCAAATGACTAATGACTAAATCCCAATCGCATCCGCGTGTTGAACGGAATGCGAACCATTCGATTTGAAATTTCAAGCCTCAAGAAAATGTCAAAACCTTGTCACGCGAACATGAACGGGAAAATTCAGGACGGAAAAGTGTGAGTCTGAGAAATAGTGGCATGGCAACCTGCGCTGCATTACGGAGCCGGCGCTGTGCTTGGCGTCATGCCCGCCGTGTACAGGATCCGCAGTTTTTCATTTTTCGCGGCTACATCTTCCTGGCCCGTTACTGAGGCCAAGCCTACCGCACTGTTGGCCATTTCAACCGCATTCGCAAGCTGGCCAGCTTCGGCGTAGGCAGCAGCAAGCGTCCCGATCATTTTGGGTTCTGTGCGGTCGGTCAATTCAACAGCCTTGGTGGCAAGCCGCACCGCTTCCTGCCCATCACACAATTCTGGCTTGCTGGCCGTTGCAAGAATCCAAGCCAGATTATTTAATACCACCGGGTTGTTGGAATCCACAGCCAGGGCTTGGCGATAGGTTTGAATGGCTGCTTCAATCCTTCCCTCGCCTACAAGTTGGCCGGCCAGTTGAAGGTGCATGGTGACCTCTGATTTCATTGGGAAGGTTGTTTTATTGTCCACTTTGAAAGAAAAGTGCGAAAAGCTCGGCACTTCGCCAGCTCGCACTTCTCGTGGGTTGACGGGTTGCGATGCGAATTGCACCCGGGAAAAAACCTTCACGACATAGTAAAGTTGACTGGGAAGTCCTCCGACAGCAAAGGGGACAGGTCCCGAATCCGCCCCATAGAATCCCGCCAAGCTGTGTTCCCCGCCCCCAACGGGATTCATCCACCAACGCGGCTGCGGTTCCAAATATCCAGCCCATCCCACGCTCCCGGCCGGAAGTGCAAAAACGTCGTCATTAAGCCAGGACACGACGACAACATCTCCCGGCAGCAATATTGACTGCTCCACATCTATCCGTTCACCGCCGAGCTTTTCCATGTAATATTGGGTCGTCCCATACCCTCCCTCAAACCACAGCTGGTGGTTTGCAGGTTTGTATCTTGCCACGATTTGTTCTACCGCCGTTCTCCTCGAATTAGCCAGTCGGTAGTCAGCCACCGCAACGCTCATCGTGATCACCGCCGCCGGGATTAATGGCCCCAACAACCAAACATCCCTGATTAAAGGTTGCTGTCGC
>JBEKYY010000003.1:20842-261677 GCA_049510395.1 Verrucomicrobiota bacterium | reverse complement strand
AGGTGAAATATTGGCAAAACAGCGAAACTCTTTTCCGCCATGCCATCGCGGTGACAAAATGCAACGACACCGCCTATTCCAATCTCGCGGCGGCTTTGGTCGCGAAGGGCGAATTTGACGAGGCGGTTGCTTTGATTCGGGAATCCCTGTCCTTCACTTCGGACAAGCCGGCCGCCCATTACAACTTGGGCAACATCTTCGTCAGCCAGAACCGGCCCGCCGAGGCCGTTAAAGAATATAACGAGGCACTGCGGCTCAAGCCCGACTTCCCCCAAGCGCACAACAATCTGGCCGACGTCCTGCTCATGCAGGGACACCGGGACGCAGCCATGCAACACTATGACGAGGCGGTTGCTTGGATTCGGGAATCCCTGTCCTTCACTCCGGACAAGCCGGTCGCCCATTACAACATAGGCAACATCTTAGTCAGCCAGAACCGGCTCGACGAAGCCGTTAAAGAATATGACGAGGCCCTGCGGCTCAGGCCTGACTTCCCCCAGGCACACAACAATCTGGCCGGCGTCCTGCTCATGCAGGGACACCGGGACGCAGCTGTGCAACACTATGAAGAGGCGTTGCGGTTGGATCCCAATCATAAGACGGCCAGGCGGCAGTTGCAGGCGCTGGGTGTGCTGCCATCGCAATAAGTCTTCGCCTTCAATCAGACCCGCCGGCGATCGCCGGATGCGGCCCGTCGTGTTGGTCGTTGGAAGCCTGAGGATGCAACTGGCGAGGCACACCGGGGCCACCCCACCCACACCGTGATTTTCATGTTTCTCAATTCGACAGAAAAGCCCGCCGCGGCGCGGGTCATTTTTTGGAGTCGAGCACACAGTTCACCAGTTTCACGTCGGCATCCTGGATCGTGTCCGGCTGCTCGATCTGCTTGAAGGTCGAATCGTATATCCGCACGTCGCTGATTTCCGTGGCGGGGAAACCGCGGACATTCAACACCCGCGGCGTATGGGCGACGGTGATGTTCTCCATTACAACGCGCCGCGCCACCGGTTTGAAATTGCCCGTCGCGCCCTCCTCATAAAGAAAATCAATCTGCAGGACGGAATCCGACACCTGCCCGACATTGACGTTCCGCATGAAAATGTTCTGCAAAACGCCGCCGCGCACGGCATTGGATTTCAGGCGCAGCGCGCAGGTCAGATTGGGACTGCTCATCTCGCAGTTTTCCGCAAACACGTTGCTGCAACTGCCGGAAATCTCGCTGCCAATGGTCACGCCACCGTGGCCATCGCGCATCGTGCAACCCCGCACAATCAGATTCACCGAAGGCACGCCGATGCGGCGGCCATCCGCATTGCGGCCGGACTTGATGGCGATGCAATCGTCGCCGGTGTCGAACAGGCAATTTTCAATCAGCACGTCCCGGCAGCTTTCCGGATCGCAACCGTCGTTGTTGTAGCCATGCGAAACGATGTTCACGCCGCGCACGATGACGTTGGCGCAAAGCACCGGATGAATCTCCCACATCGGCGAGCGACGGATGTGGACGCCCTCCACCATCACCCGGCGGCAACGGTAAAACTGGATGAAGTTCGGGCGCAGATAATCGCCTTCTCCGAACCGGCGCTGTTCCACGGGCACTCCCTCCTCAGCCATCTTTTTGAGCCGTTCGTTGGCGACCTTTTGAGTGTTGGTGCCACCCTTTTTACCCTTCCATTGCAGCCAGTTTTCCTCGGTGGCCTGGCCATCCAGCGTGCCTTGGCCCGTCACCGCAACGTTCGTTTGTTCCAAGGCGTAAATCAGCGGCGAGTAGTTGTAACATTCAACGCCTTCAAAGCGCGTGAGTACTGCGGGCAAATAGGCCTTGGGTTCCGTGCTGAATTTCAGCGTTGCGTCGGCGTCAAGGTGAAGCTCCACGTTGCTGAGCAGATGAATCGGGCCGGTGAAAAACTCGCCGGCCGGAACCACGACGCGCCCGCCGCCGGCCTTGGCACAAGCTGCAACCGCCTTGCCAATGGCCGCGGTGCAATCGGTCTTGCCGTCGGTCGTCGCGCCGTAATTCGTGATGACAAAATCGCGCGCGGGAAACATCGGCGCCTTGATGCGCGCCAGTATTTGAGGCACTTGCGCCCACTCAGCCTGCTCCGCGCGGAGCAGCGGAGTTGCGAGCAAGGTGATTAGTAAAAGAGAAAATGTTTTTTTCATAGTTTGATTATGTCTGTTCATTTGAATTTTCCATCGGAATTGCCGGGGCAATCCTTTTGGAAGGTTTAAACATAAAGGGTAGCAATTGAATCTGCTAGAAAATCTATGTTGCTCAATTTCAGAGACTTACAAATGATATTGAAAATTATGCACTGCTGGCACACCGTCGCGCGCTGTCGAGCAACACCGTGGTTTTGGTGTGGACCGTGATGGTTTGGCCTGCCAATCGGTTATTACGGCCCGAGTTGGATCCAATAAAACCGCTGGCTGAAGTTGCTCGCGGCGGTATCGGTCCAGGTGAACGGCATGGGATTGGTGAAAATGCCCGCCCAATCCGTCATGTTCGTGGACGCCAGCACGATGTAGTCCGGTCCGATGTCACCGGTAATGGTCAGGCCGAACTGGCCGTTGCTGAAGGTAACGGCTGGCGTTTGCGGATTGACTGGCGCACTCACGATTACATGGAATGACTGGGTCGCGCTGAGAATCGGCGTGCCATTATCAGCCACTTTTACCGTTATGAGATTGGTTGTACCGGCCTGCGAGATGAGCGGGCGCCATGAGAAAACACCGCTGTTGGCATCCAAAGTGGCGCTTCCGGGCGCGCTCAACAGGCTGAACGTCAGGGTTTGAGGCGGAAGGTCCGGATCGGTCACCGCATTGGTGATGTTGATAGTGACGCCGGCAATGATATTCGTATCGGGAACCGGGGTGAGCGTTGGTGCGGTATTCGCTGCCGTGACGGTGAGGAGCGCGTAGGCACTGGAGGCCGAGCCGGCCACGTTGGTCACGATCACGGAATAAATGCCGGCATTGGTGCCTTTAAGATTGGCCAGAGTCAGGGTGTCGTTCGTGGCGTTGGCGATGGGCGTATTGGTGTTCAAATACCATTGATAACTCAAGGGTGCGCTGCCACCCGCCGCGACGGTGAACGTGGCGCTTTGGCCGGCTGAATTGGTCTGACTTTGCGGGTCGGCGACGATGGTCGGGGCCGTGGCTGCGTAGGCAGTCATCAGCCAGTTGGTCTTGTTCCAGGTGAGCACACCGGCCCCGGCCCCCGCCGTGGCACTGGTAACGATGTTTGAAAGCTGGCTTGGATCATCCATCGTATAGGTGTAAGGCAACTGGCCGTTGGGCGTGGCTGCATTTGTGTTCCACGAGAAGGGAATGATGGGTGCCTGCACCGGACCCAATGTGTTGGTGCCGCCCGGGTCAGTACTGTTGCCGCGAAAGTATGTGCTGTCCATGTAGTAAATCATATCGAGCCCCACGATCTTGCCGGTGTAGTTCGAATTGTTCACATCCGTCTGGTTGTTGCGCAGCGGTGTAAGGCAGTCTTTGTAAACCGACTTTTCAAGCAGAATGGCCCCACTCTCGGTCGAGATGCTGCCGTTGAGAAACGGGTTGAAGCTGTAGCTGCTGCTTACTGTGTGCTGGTCGCGCAGACGTTTTGCTGCCAATGCCAAAGTGTCGTCTACATAAATGTTGAAATTATGCACGCTGCCGCCGCGCAAACGCGGCACGCAACGGTCCCAACAATTTTGGAACCACTGGTGGTGGAACGTCAAAGAGTGTTGCGCATTTTCCGCGGCATTATTGGAGTTCTTAACCCCATCGTTGGCACCAACCAGATGAGTCTTATCGTGTCCCTGTATGATCGTGACGATGTTCGTAGTGCTGAATCCGCTGGTGGTGCGAAGGGAATTGTACATCGCATAAGCGGTCTTGTTGGATTCGAGCGAGTTGATCTGTTGCCAGACGAAACTGTTCGGATTGGTCGCGCCATCGTCGCCGGTGTATCTATTCCAGGAGAACGTAATGTTGTAACTGCCTTTCTTGACATCCACGATGCCGTCATAGGCTTTCGTAAACGTGCAGTGGTCAATCCAGATGTTGTTCACCGTGCCAGCGTTGCCGAGATCAATGAAATCCCAATCATTTCCGTCATAATTGCCCTTGCTGTCTTCGTCCCATTCCCACATTTCGTCGAACTTCAGATTGCGGACAATGATATTGGCCGTTGATTTAATGTTGAAACACGCGTGCCGAATCGTTGCTCCGTTCGCTGAGAAGATGGTCAGCCCGCTTTTGGGCTTGATATCAATCAGGCTGACGCCTGTTACAATAAGACGCGGATGCAATTTCGGTGTGGCATGCGAACGGAACGGAGTTGAAGCAAGGGTTTGTACGTTGGAACCAACCTCCTTCCACCCCAGATCGAGGTCGTTCATGATTTCGATCACCTTGACCGAACCAGCGGTCTTGTATGACGAAAGAATGGCATTGGCCAGATCAAGCGCATTGGTCACCTTCCGATAGGCGGGATCGGTTTCGGGAATAACACCACCGCCGGTTGTAGCCCGGCCAAAGCCGACCAGATTGTACGCGCTGTTGACCACCGGTATCGCGGTCGTCACGGTAAGCTGGGCGGGATTGCTGGTCGCAGTCCCGACGCTGTTGGAGGCGGTGAGGGTGTAGCTTCCATCATCGGTGGTCTGCACATTCGACAGGTTCAGGGTGGTTGACGTTGCGCCCGGAATCGGCGTTCCGTTTTTACTCCACTGATAACTGATGGGCGCGGTGCCGCCCGCGACGGCGGTGAAACTGGCGGTACTGCCAGCCAGCACCACCAGCGAAGCAGGTTGAGAATTGAAAACGGGTGCCACGGGATTCGTGTTGACCGTCAGGAATGCATTGGAGCTGGTGATGGATCCGGCCTGATTGTTGATGATGACGGAATAACTGCCCGCGTTGCCCGGTTGAACATTGGCGATGGTCAAAATGGCATCGGTGGCATTAGTCAAAAGTGTGCTGTTGTTGTAATACCACTGGTAGCTGAGCGGATCGCTGCCGCTGGCAATGACGCTGAAGGTGGCGGTTGCCCCGGGCAAAATGTTGCTCTGATCCTGCGGTTGCGTGATGATCGAGGGGGCCACCGGAAGACTCACCGTCAATTGGGCCACAGCGCTGGTGATCGAGCCGCTCACGTTGGTCACCACGGCTGAGTAACCACCTGAATCCGTAAGCTGGACGTTGGTAAGCGTCAATATGGAATTGGTGGCGTTGGTCAATATCGTGTTGGTGTTGTAATACCATTGGTAGCTCAACGGCGCCGTCCCACTGGCCTGAACGCTGAACGAAGTATTCTGCCCCACCAAAGCGGACTGGTCTTGCGGGTCAAGGTCAATCGAAGGAGGGAAAATGTTCACGGTCAATTGGGCCACGGCGCTGTTTGTCGAACCATAGGAATTGGTCACGATCACCGAGTAACCGCCGGCATCTGATAGCTGGACATTGGTCAGGGTCAGGGTTGAATTGGTTCCGACGGATAGCAGTGTACTGGTATTGTAATACCATTGATAGATCAACGGCAGCGTCCCGCTGACATTAACGCTGAATGTGACGTTCTGCCCCAATGACACCGCCTGGTTCGTCAGATCATTAATGATGGACGGCGGCGCGGTGCTGGCCGGTATCACTTCGGCCCAGGTTGAAGCCACACGGATCGTATCAAATATCCAAGCTCCGCCAGTTGCACTAGACTGCGATTTCCACCCTATATACTGCAAGGCGCCTGCTGCGTCAGTCCCGCCGCTAACCGTAACCTCGGCTGTCGCGCCAGATTCAGGGTTGCCGGGAGTCGGGTTGATATAGAGCGTGACGGTGTCGTCGCCTGCGCTTACGTTGTTGAACGTATATTTTAGAACAACGAGGTAAGTCGTGTTCAAATTCAACGCCGTGGGAGATGAAGCATAAGTCGCACTCCCACCACTCTTTCTTACACCCATCACAAAATTTGTTGTCCCGGATAATTTTACATAAATATCTGCCGGGTCACCCGACCCAAGAGTGGCATTCGTGTGGAGATCGGTAACATAGTTTCCTCCTGAGCTAGGCAGAGTCGTGCATTGCGCAAGGAACGCATAATAAACACTTCCACTCGTGATTGTGCTGCCAGTGTTTGTGCAAAAAGTGCTGCTGGCAGATGCTCCCGAAATGGTGAACTCGTTTCCATTTGGCGACGGATTGGCTAAATTGGGATAAGCAAGATTCCCGGCGGCGATTTTAATCTGGCTGCTGCTCGGACTATAAGGTGGAGCAGCACCCAGGCCGTTTCCTACGGTCCCGGTAATCCCATCTTCGAACCACAAAGTAGCGTTGGCATTCTGCAATAGCAGAAAAGCTAGAATAAGAAAAATTTGACGAAGATACTTCATACGAATTTACGAGTTGGGGGCATGCGAATTATTAGGCGGGATTGCCGAAGCAATCCGTCTCAGATTTATACATAAGTGTGTTATTTGAATACAACGGACACCGTATTATAACCGAAAACCTATTTTACACAACCACGGCACTTTGCAAATAGCTTTGAGAATTATGTACCGCGATTACCTTTGCCCTTGCCCGCCAAATCAGAATGACTCAACCAGCGAGACAATGGCATTCCATTCATTGCTTTTTGTTCGCACACTCCAAGCCTTCAACCTGTGCATTTTCCGTCGTGAATGGAGGGCCTTCTTTCACTGACACCTCCACATTATTAAGTTGGATACCCCTGGCGTTGGCAATCGTCAGCCCGGTTCCGGCGGTGATGCGGACGTTTTCCAGCACAACGTTCGACACCGGACTCTCCGGCAAACCGACGATAAGGCCGGCGTCCTGGGTGCAGGTGGCAGTCACGTTGGAAATACAGACGTTGCGAAAGATGGGAGTGGTTTCAGAAATCGGTTGGGCGGGGTCATTCTTCGGATATTTGTCGTTGGTGCTGTGTTGGTAATAACAAACGATGGAAATCGCCGGATGCACGTTCTTCATCGTGATGTCAGAATAGCTGATATCCTCGACCAACCCGCCGCGGTCACGACCGGATTTGATGCGCAAACCGTTGTCGGTGTTTTCGAAGCGGCAGTTTTTTACGACCACGTGATGCACCCCACCGACGGTTGCGCTGCCAATAGCCATGCCGTGGCCATGCAGAAAATCGCAATCGGTGACGGTGATGTTTTCGCAGGCGAATTGGCGGCCTTCGACTTTACTAGCGGATTTGATCGCGATGTTGTCGTCGCCGGTATCAATGGTGCAATGGGTGATGGTCACGTTGCGGCAGTTGCTTGGATTAATACCGTCGGTATTGGCCGCGCCGGCGGGGGCAACGATCGTGACATTCTCAACCGTGACATCTTCACAGTCCTGAAGCAAAAGGTGAGAGCTGGGTGAGTTGGCGAGCTTGATGCCGGTCAAGCGGAGATTTTTGCATCGACTAAAAATTATGAGACGTGGGCGCGGCAGCACGTAACCGGAAACTTTCCGGCGGGCTTTCTCGGCTTCCTCCCACCAGACCGCACCGTTGCCGTCAATCGTGCCTTGGCCCGTGAAAGTCACGTTCGTCAAATCGTTGCCGCTGATGAACGGGATGAAATCGCCGCCACTTTTGGCCTGGAGCCAGTTGCCGGGCACCTTCATGAAATCGCCCTGGTTGGTGCTGGCCAGCAAGGCTGCACCCGCTTCGAGCAACACCGTGGTTTTGGTGTGGACCGTGACGGGTTTGCTGTAATAGGTTCCGCGCGGAAACTTCACCGTGCCGCCGCCGGCCTTGCCACAGGCGTCCAGGGCTTTCTGAATGGCCTTGGTGTCGGGCGTCGTGCCATCGCCCTTCGCGCCGGACTCACGGACATTAAAAATTTTCGGTCCGGCATCGGCGGCATGGAGTGATATGCCAAATAACCAAACGAACAGCATGGTTGATATTTTCACAACGGTTCTCGTTGCATGGTGGTTAAAACAAATTTTGCCGGTCAATTTTCAGGGTCCGAGTTGAATCCGATAATACCGCTGGTTGAAATTGCTCGCGGCGGAATCATTCCAGATGAACGGCAGCGCGGGTGAGACGTTTGTGAAAATGCCGGCCCAGACCGTCAGGTTTGTGGACGCCTGCACCATGTAGTCGGGCCCGGTGTCGCCGGGGATGGTCAGGCTGAACCGGTCATGGTTGAAGGCAAAGCCCGGCATTTGCGGTTTGCCGGGGACGTTGACCTGCACGCTGAACGACTGCGTCGCACTCAGGATCGGCGTGCCGTTGTCGCTGACGACCATGCTCATGTTGTTCGCAGTATTGCCTTGCGCGATGGTCGGCCGCCAGAGAAACACGCCATTGCTGGAATTGATATTCGCACCGTCCGGGACATTCAACATGGAATAGGTGAGTGTCTGTGGCGGCTGGTCGGTGTCCGTAGCGTTGTTGGTAAAGGTTAACGTTGCGCCGGCGACGATGACGTAGTTGGGAATTGCGCCAAGCGCGGGCGGCGTATTGGCGGGTACGGCATTGGTAATGCTGATCAACACGCCTGCGGCAACCGGACCGAAGCCGACGCTGGTGACGGGATTGGTGGCGTTGAAATTGAAACCGGCCAGGCCACTGTAGTTGTTGGTGGCAATAAAATGTGCGGTGTGGCCGTCACTCAAAAGACTCACAGTGCCGTTTGTGCCATTGGACACGGCGAACATGAGGTTGGTACTGCTGCCGACAAACGACTGAAGATTCACATCCACCGAACTGTTGCAGCCGCACACGACATGGGGACCGGCCAGCCAGTTCAAATACCATTCGAGATCCGTGTAACCGTCAGTGTTGGTGTGATTGTTGTTAGCCACGTTCGGATCCCAGCCCAGCGCCTGTTCCCAGTAATCTGGTATACCGTCCTGGTCGGTGTCCGTCGGGGACGTGGTGGAATTGAGTGTTGGCCAGCCGCCCTGTTCAGTTTCTGAATTGATGATGTTGCCGTTCTGGCTGCGAACATTGTCAATCTCTTGCCGGTCCACAGCGTCGCGGACGGCGGACGCGCCCACGAAGGCGAGTACACGCTCATAAGCTACCTGCGCGCTGTTGGTCGTTATGGCCGGTGCGGTAAAAGGAGTGGTTTTTTGCGTGTAATGTCCGCTGAACATGCCCCAACCGGTGTTGACGCCATCGAGCGCCCCGTTTTTGTTGCTGTCTATAAAATTGCCGGACTGATAAATCTCCAGGCTGGCGGCGTTGGTGACGCCGGAAGCAAACGCGGTGTTGAGATTGCCGGTTGTAGTACTGAGGCCGGTAACCAGGTAGTTGCCAATGTAGTTGAGCGCATTGGTGAACCCGGCCGTGTTGTCTGGCTTGTCGTTCGCGTTATAACCCGCCGCGCCGCCCCAGTCGTAAATGACGTTGTTGACGAAATCGAGGTGAATGTTGTCACCGGGGCGCGGGTTGCGGCTTTGGTTGTGGATGTAGAGATCATGGTGATAACTGACCCGGCCATAGCCATAACGCAGCAACGTGCCGTAACCATGCGCCCCCTTGACGTGACAGGAATTATTGAGGCTGGCCCCGATAATGCACCACTGCACGGTGATGTTCGTTGACCAGGTGCAGGAGAGGCATTCATCGATGCTCCATGAGGCGGTCAGATGATCCGCGATGCAATTGGTCGCGTAGATAAAGTGAAACGCGTCGTCTTGAAAAGTTGGGCAGTTGGCGTCACCAGGCCGGCAATGGACATATCGAATGATTACATCATGCGTGTTCTGCACCGAGGTCAGCCAGCCTTTAAGGCAGATGCCATCGCCGGGCGCAGTCTGGCCGGCAATGGTAAGATTGCTTTTTGTGATGGTCAGGTCGGAGGCCAGATTAATGGTGCCGGAAACGTCAAAAACAATCGTGCGGTTCGCCGTGCCAACGCCCGTGCGCAGACTGCCCGCCCCGGAATCGTTCAGGTTGGTAACGTGATAAACACGGCCGCCGCGCCCGCCCGCGGCATTGGCCCCGAAACCTTCCGCGCCGGGGAAGGCGGGCAGGGCATGAAGCTGTGCGGCAGCGAGACAAAACAGTAGCACTAAAACAACGCACTTCATAAACAAGCGCAACAAACTACCACGCCATGATCAGAAAACCAGCGGGGGCTGCCGTCAGAAAGTGATTTATTAATGTACTGTAATTGTTATTTCCGCCGTTTGGCCGCGCCGGATTTATTCGCGTCGCCACCCGTCACACCGGGAAACGCCATGTAATTTTTGGCGTTGGCGTAGCAGATGTTGCGAATCATCGGCCCGACCAGTTTTTCATCGTTGGGAATCAGGCCGCTTTCCATGTCGCGACCAATCAAATTACAGAGCGTGCGCCGGAAGTATTCGTGGCGCGGATACGACATGAACGAGCGCGAATCCGTGATCATGCCAATGAAGCGCGAAAGCAGGCCGAGATTCGACAGCGCATTCATCTGCCACTCCATGGCTTCCTTTTGGTCCAAAAACCACCAGCCGGAGCCGAACTGAAGCTTGCCGGGGATCGTGCCGTCCTGAAAATTTCCGATCATCGTGGCAAAGGCGTAATTGTCCGCCGGATTCAAATTGTAAATGATGGTTTTCGGCAGCGAATTCTCCTGGTCGAGCCGGTCAAGGTAGGTGGCCAGAGCCTGGCATTGCGGGAAATCGCCTATGGAATCGAAACCGGTGTCCGGGCCGAGTTGTTTGAGCAGACGCGCGTTGTTGTTGCGCAACGCGCCGAGGTGAAGCTGTTCGGTCCAGCCCCGGGCAGCATTGAGTTTACCGAAAAACAGCATCATGAACGAGGCAAATTGTTCGTGCTCCGGCGGTGAAACCGCTTCGCCGCGCCGCGCCTTGGCAAAAATTTCGGCAGCGGTTTTCTCGGAACAAAAGTCGGCAAAACAATGGTTCAGGCCGTGATCGGACAAACGGCAGCCTTGCGAATGGAAAAAGTCGTGACGCTTTCGCAGCGCGGTGACGAACGCGGAAAAGCCGTTGATGTCCACGTTGCTGGCAGCGGCAAGCTGTTCCACCCACTTGTTGAAACTGGCGGGCTGGTTGACCGTCAGCGCCTTGTCGGGCCGGAACGCAGGCAACATTTTCGTCGGATGGCCCTGGGATGCAAACGCGCGGTGATGTTCCAGATTGTCCGCCGGATCGTCCGTGGTGCAAACGACCTTGACTTTGAATTTCTTCAGTATGCCCTGCGTGGTCAGTTCGGGGGCGGCCAGTTGTTCGTTCGCCTTTTTCCAGATTTTGTCGGCGGTTTTCTCGTCGAGCAAATCGGTAATGCCGTAATAACGCTTCAATTCCAAATGCGTCCAGTGATAGAGCGGATTGCGGAGCGTGTGCGGCACGGTGGCAGCCCAGGCCTTGAACTTGTCGAAGGGATCGGCATTGCCCGTGCAAAAACGTTCCGCGACGCCGTTGGTCCGCATGGCGCGCCATTTGTAGTGATCGCCTTCGAGCCAGATTTCAAACAGATTCTTGAACTGGCGGTTCGCCGCGATGTCGCGCGGCGAAATGTGGCAGTGGTAATCGAAAATCGGCTCGGCCTCGGCGTATTTGTGGTATAGCTTGCCGGCCGTCCTGGTGCTCAACAAAAAATCTTCATGGATGAATGGCATAAAACATGGCGGTTAGCCGAGCAGCGGTTTCATGTGCCGCTCGAACAGATTTCCGGTGACGTTTTTGGCGATGATCGCCTCATGCTTCTTGAGCGCGTTGAGATAACGGTCGCCTTTCTTCGCGGCGATTTTGAAACCGACGTGGATCAATTGCCGGAAGCTTGAATTGAAATCCTTGTTTTTCGGATCGTGCCGGAGCGCGGAAACAAATTGTCCGGAAGCCCAGCCGTTGACGGTCTCCTTCGTCGGCAGTTTTTTGCGATCAATGTCAATGACCGTTGCGTATGGCGCGCAAAGTTCATCCACGTGATCAAGCGCATCGGAATAAATTTCCTTTGCCAGCGCAAGGCCATCACCACCCGCTTCAGCAAGACCGATGACTTCTTCAAGCCACGTTGTGCCGGCCGTTTTAAGGTGCAGGCCGGCGTTGAATTTTTTCAATGCGCGGCGGATCGGCGCGTAAATGGAAAACTTGTCGCTGCCGGAATGGACGCTGAGTTTGAGCGAGGCTGGCAGGCCGTATTTCTTGATGGCAAATGCGATGACAGCGAGGTCTTCGTTGAATTCCTGCTCGAACTGTTTCAAATCGCCGACGTAATCCACGCCCTTGTTGAAACGGCCGGTGAATTTCGGCGCGATGGTCTGAATTGGGATTTTTTCATCGGCGAGTGCCGCGAGAATGATGAGCAGTTCCGGCGGCGTTTGCGGACTGTCGGTTTCATCCATCGAAACTTCCGTGATGAAATTGGCCTCGCCCTTGGCCTGGGCAATGTGCCGGTAAATTTTCCCCGCGTCCTGCACGGCGAGCAAGAATTTGTTGGCGACGCGTTCAACTTCAGCGCGCGTCGTTTCGAGCGGGCGGTCAATCTGCGGGATGACAATCTTGCCCAACAGTTCGGGATGACGATCGACAAACGCCTTCACGCTTTTGGGATCGGCGGGTTTGCCAATCGAGTCGGCCACGTCAATCGTGAAGAAGTCCGAGGGCGCAATGAAACGGTCCACGGTTTCGAGCCGGATGTGGTCGGCGTCCACGTGATACGGTTTTTTCCAACCGAGCGCCTTCACCGCCGCATCCGCCTCGGCGCGCAAACTGGAGGGTTCGGTGCCGATGAGCATGTGTTCCCGGTTCGATTTGTTCCAGACGGGTACGATGTCCGCGCCGAGTTTGGTGGCCAGAACACACGCGCTCAGTTGGGCCTTGCCCTGATGGGCAAAACGGTCGCCCATGCCAAATGAAAATTTTCCCAGTGATAGATATTTATTCATAATTTTTTGTTGAATTGCTGGCAATGTAACAGATTCGTCCACCGAAACGCCATACCTCTTTTTGTAGAATTATTTGAGAATTCTGCACTTAAATGAAAGGCTGTATGGCCAATTCGCGCTTGCCAAGGCGCTGCGGGACTGCCAGTTTTAATTTTTAGTGCGCGGTTAGCTCAGTTGGCAGAGCACTACCTCGACACGGTAGGGGTCACAAGTTCAAGTCTTGTACCGCGCACCAGTCTTCGCTCGCAGCGGAGCGAGAACGAAGACTGCCGCGCCGAAGCACGGATTGTGCGAAGGCGGGCATTACAGATGAAGACCCGATACCGCTGCAAGCTACGACCCGGCAAGCCAGCCTTTTTATTCGCTTCGCTTCGAGCTACGGCTCGGCAAGCCAGCCAAGTCCTGTTTGTCGCCAGGTGACATTTTTTTAATAATCCTTTAGAGTCAATTTGTCTATGATCCGTTGCCTGCTTTTGGTTTTTGCCGTGCTTTTGGAGTTGGGAATTTGCACCGTCCCGGCCCAATCGAATGATGTTCCGCTCGTGCAAAGGCGCTGGTTCGAGACGCGCACCGCGCATTTCAACATCTACAGTTGCGGTGCGCCCCAGGACGTTTACAAACTCTCCGCGCGCTTGGAGCAGTTTTGCCAGGCTTACACCCTCCTGGCCGGGGCACAGGCGGTGGCTTCCCCGCCGATTGTGGTGATGGCTTTTCCCGACCACGAAACGATGAAGCCGTTCCTGCCGCTCTACCAGGGCCAGCCCGTCAATCTGGCAGCCTTCTTCCAGCGCGGCAGCGACGAAAACCTGATCGTGCTCGCCCTGCCGGGCACCAATAAGGCTTTCACAGAAATGGAGGTCATCTTTCACGAATACACCCACCTGCTGTTCCGGCACAACGACCGCATCTGGCCGCTCTGGCTCAAGGAAGGAATGGCCGAAGTCTATTCCACCTTCGAAACGACCGGCCACAACGCCCGCATCGGCAACCCGATTGGCCATCATTTGCGCCTGCTGGCGCAACAACCACTCCTGCCGCTGGCCGAGTTGTTTGCCGTCGCTCACAACTCGCCCCAATACAATGAACGCGACCGCCAGGGCATCTTTTACGCCGAATCGTGGCTGCTCACGCAATTCCTGATGGCGGGCGACAACCCCGCTTACCAGGCCCGTTTCAGACAGTTCACCCCACTCCTCCGCCAGGGCCAGTTTCCCGAACCGGCCTTCACCAACGCGATGCAGACCACCTTGCCGGCGATGGAAGCTGAACTTCGCTGCTACCTTCAGCGCGGCCAGTTTACGCCCATCGAACTAGTGTTGCCGACGGACATTTCCTCGCCCGTAACCCTGACCACCCGCAGCCTCACGCCCGTGGAGACGTATTTCCGGTTGGGCGACGAACTGCTTCGGATTAACCGTCCCGATGCCGCCGAATCGTATTTTACGCAGGCACAGAAACTCGCGCCCGCCAGTCCACTGCCCTACGAGGGACTGGGCCTGCTCGCCGCCGAGCGGAGACAACACGATGAAGCCTTGCGCGATTTAAAAGACGCGCTCCAGCACAGTTCAACCAGTTTCCTGGCTTATTACGTTTATGCCCGGGAAAGATACCGGCTCACGGCGGATGCCGAGGACCGGTATGCCCCGCTCAAAAACGAGGCGGCGGCGGAAATCCGCGGCGAACTCCAGAAATCCCTCGCGTTGATGCCGGACTTTGGGCCGGCGCATGAATTGTTGGGCTTTTTTGAGATGGTCCAGGGCGATGATCTCGTGTTGGCGGAGCAACACCTGCAACGCGCCATTCAACTGGAACCCGAAAACTCGTCGTATCTGTTTTCGCTGGCACAGGTGCAACTGCGAAACCGCAATCTCGCCGCCGCGCGCCACACCCTGCAACCGCTGCTGTTGCCCAACGTGGACGCGAAACTTCGTGCCCATGCCGAGGAGATGATTCAGGGAATCGCCCGAAACCATCCGGTTTATTGATCTTCGCGCGCGCACTTGCAGAACCGGCGGGGAGGTTTATGTTGAACCAGAGGTGAGGAGTTGCCTATGAAAACGAAAAGCCAAACAGCAAAAATCATGGATCAGCCCAACCCGTTCACTCCCGGTGTCACCAAGGGCATGGTGCGCGAACATGCGTATCGCCTTTATCGCGACAAACTGCTGGATCATCCGTTGACATTGGAAAACTGGGTGTTGGCTGAAAAAGACCTGGTAGCAACGATGGAAGCCGAGCGGGAAGGCTTTGCCGTATAGCAGCCCGTTAAAGAAAGTAGCAGTCGACGCCTGTCGGGTCGTAGCACTTGGTGTGAAGACTGGGAAGGAGGCTTTGATTTATTTACGATATGGGATTTACGATTGACGAGTCTTGCTACCATCCAGGCACATCGCGTAAATCGTATATCGGAAATCGGAAATAGTGAGCCTTGTTACCTCGGCTACTACGAAAGAAGGTTTTTTTAACGGGCGACTAACCCGTTCCACCGTCAGTATTCTTTTTAAGTTCACCCTTGACCACGGCCACAGCATAGTCGCGGTTCATTTTGGCGATGAAGTCGAGGCTGATTTCTTTCGGGCAAACGGCTTCACACGATCCGGTGACGGTGCAGTTGCCGAACCCTTCCTTGTCCATCTGCGCCACCATGTTCTTGACCCGGCGGTCCTTCTCGGCCAGGCCTTGCGGCAGGTAATTGAGGTGGGAAACCTTCGCCGCGACAAAAAGCATCGCGCTGGCGTTTTTGCAGACGGCCACGCACGCGCCGCAGCCGATGCACGCGGCCGCATCCATCGCCAGGTCGGCAATCTCCTTCGACACCGGCAGCGCGTTGGCTTCGGGCGCATTGCCGGTGTTCACCGAAACAAAACCGCCTGCCTGCATGATGCGATCGAACGCGGTGCGGTCCACGATCAGGTCCTTGACCACGGGAAACGCCCGCGCCCGCCAAGGTTCGATGGTGAGGGTCTGGCCATCCCGGAAATGCCGCATGTGAAGCTGGCATACGGTTGTGCCTTTGCGGCCGCCGTGGGGGACGCCGTTGATGACCAGCGAGCACGTGCCGCAAATGCCTTCGCGACAATCACTGTCGAACACAAACGGTTCCTGGCCTCCGGCGATGAGGCGCTCGTTGACCATGTCGAGCATTTCGAGGAACGACATGTCCGGGTTGACGTCGCGCGCCGCGTGCGTTTCGAAGCGTCCGGGTGACGCCACGTTCTTCTGCCGCCAGATTTTGAGTGTGAGGTTCATTTGTAACTGCGCATCGCCATGTGAACTTCCTCGTACGCCAGCGGTTCCTTGTGCAACTCCGGTTTCTGGTCCGCGCCTTTGAATTCCCACGCGGCTACATAGGCAAAGTTCGTGTCGTCGCGTTTGGCCTCGCCGTCCTCGGTTTGATGTTCCACGCGGAAATGGCCGCCGCAGGATTCCTCGCGGTGCAGCGCGTCCAGACACAATAATTCGGCAAATTCAAGGAAGTCCACCACGCGGCCGGCGCGCTCGAGGTTCTGGTTCAACTCCTCGCCGCCGCCGGTCACCTTGACATTTTTCCAGAACTCCTCGCGCAATTCCGGGATGCGCTTGAGGTTGGTTTCCAGATTCTGGCGGGTGCGGGCCATGCCGCAGTTTTCCCACATCAGTTTGCCCAGCTCCTTGTGGAAGCTCGTCGCACTGCGTTTGCCGTTGACGGACAGGAGCCGCCGCGTGAATTGGCGCACACCTTCCTCCGCCTTTTTGAATTCGGCATGGTTCACCGGGATTTTTTCCGGCTTGGTCGAGGCAAAATAATGTCCGATCGTGTAAGGCAAAATGAAATAGCCGTCGGCCAATCCCTGCATCAGCCCGCTGGCCCCGAGCCGGTTGGCGCCGTGGTCGGAGAAATTCGCTTCGCCGATGATGAACAAGCCCGGCAGCGTGCTCATCAAACCGTAATCCACCCAGGTGCCGCCCATCGTGTAATGCACGGCCGGGTAAATGCGCATCGGCTGCCGGTAGGCATTTTCGCCGGTGATGCGTTCGTACATGTCAAACAGGTTGCCGTAGCGGTCGCGGATGGTGTTCTCCCCAAATCGTTGGATGGCATTCGAAAAATCAAGATAAACCCCCCGCCCGCCAGGACCGACTCCGCGGCCTTCGTCGCAAGCCTCCTTCGCCGCGCGTGAGGCGATGTCCCGCGGCGCAAGGTTACCGTAGCTCGGATACTTGCGTTCCAGATAATAGTCGCGGTCGGCTTCCGGGATGGACGCCGGGGGCCGGGGGCAATCCTCCTTGCGCTTCGGCACCCAGATCCGGCCATCGTTACGCAGCGACTCGGACATGAGCGTGAGCTTGGCCTGATAGTCGCCGCTGACAGGGATGCACGTGGGATGGATCTGCGTGTAGCACGGGTTGGCGAAAAACGCGCCCTGCTTGTAGGCACGGTATGTCGCAGTGACATTGCAGCCGATGGCGTTCGTGGAGAGGTAAAAAACATTGGCGTAACCGCCGGTCGCCAGCACCACGGCGTCGGCCGAATGCAGGGAAATTTCGCCGGTGACCAGATTGCGAACCACAATGCCTTTGGCCGCGCCGTCCACGACCACCAGGTCGAGCATTTCCGTGCGGGGGAACATGCGGATGTTGCCCTGGCTGATCTGCCGGCACATCGCCTGGTAGGCCCCCAGCAGAAGCTGCTGGCCGGTCTGGCCGCGCGCGTAAAACGTGCGCGACACCTGCGCGCCGCCGAACGAACGGTTCGTCAGCGTGCCGCCGTATTCCCGGGCGAACGGCACGCCCTGCGCCGTGCACTCGTCAATGATGTTGGCGCTCACCTGCGCGAGCCGGAAGACGTTCGCCTCGCGCGCGCGAAAGTCGCCGCCCTTGATGGTGTCGTAAAACAGGCGGAAGACGGAGTCACCGTCATTCTGATAATTTTTGGCCGCGTTGATGCCGCCCTGGGCGGCGATGGAATGCGCCCGACGCGGGGTGTCCTGGAAACAAAACGCTTTCACCGGGTAGCCAAGCTCGGCCAGCGTGGCGGCGGCAGCGGCGCCGGAAAGCCCCGTGCCGACCACGATCACGTCAAACTTCCGCTTGTTGGCGGGGTTGACCAGCTTCATGTCGGACTTGTAGCGGTCCCACTTTTGCGCAAGCGGGCCGGAAGGAATTTTGGCGTCAAGATTCATGTCACCGGGCGGCCTCCTTTCCGGGAACCGCGTTCGCCGCCAGGTGCTGGAGCGCCTGCTCCTTGTAAGCCTTGCCGTAGCCGCACATCACGGCGGTTGGAATTGATGCGTAAAGAATGAAAATCAACAGGGCAAACCACCGGGCAATCTTGTCGGGCAGATGTGAAACGCCGCCGAATGTCCATTTCCAACCGACCGATTGGAACATCGCACGCATGCCGTGGCTCAGGTGCTCACAAAGCATCCCCATGGCGATGATGTAGAAAACAGAGATGGGCCATCGGCTGAAGCCGAGCAGCAGCATCAAATAGAGGTCCGGCCGACCTTCAGAATCGCGCAATCCACTGAAATCAATGCCGGTCAGGTTGACCGCCCGCACGCCGAGGGCGTAGTGAAGCAGATGGAAAATGACAAAGGTGGCGATGATGATGCCGCTCATCATGATCGTGCGGGCGGCGTAGCTGGCGGCAAGCGGGGCCGGGTTGCCGGCGTAACCCACGGGCCGGGCGGACTGGTTCTCGGCCCGCAGCTTGAATGCCGACCAGATGTGCAACACGACCATCGTGAGCAGGACGATGCGCACGGGCCAGAGAATTTCATGGCGTTCGTGCAGAAACAGGCCGTAGGTGTTGATCCAGTAGGGTCCGATAAAAATCTGCAGGTTGCCCATCAGATGGGTGACAACAAAGAACACCAGCACGAACCCGCTGATGCCCATGATGTACTTCTTCCCGAGGGAAGAATGCCAGATTTTCATCAAAAAATTCATGAAGCCCGCAAACCAAGAATCACAAAACAAAGTTTATCCCTGGAGCACAATCGCGTCAACGGACGCGAAAAGTATAAGCAATGAGGATTTTAACCACTGTTAATTTAACATGTTCTTGTTCAAGCAATTATTAATTCTGATTGATTTCAATGAAAGGGCTGAAGGCCGGACGGCATCATTCCGGTTTAGCCGGGGTGTAACAGGTTCGGGCCTCGGATTTTTTCGGCCTTGACCATCGGATTCAGCCCCCACTACTTCCTGCAAAGCCGGGAGCGTTTTTGAAGGCGTTACGATACGATTGTGGACAACGGTTCCGAATGCGCGCTCCACTCGTTCAATGCGCGCTCGTTGCCGGTTGCTGGTGAAAGCCCGAAGGATTCCAGTGCCTCGCCCACCAGGTAAAGCGAGCCAGTGACAACGACGAAATCGTCGCTGGCAGTTTTTTCCAACGCCTCGCGCAAAGAATCGCAGGCGACAATCTCCGCTGTTGAATTCACTGTGTGGCAGGCTGCCGCCAGTTTGCACGCGTCGGCGGTGCGTTCGCTGGGAACCGGAACGGTCAATATCCGCACGGCCAATGGCGCGAGCGTTTCGCAAATCTGCCGCCAATCCTTGTCCCGAAGTACTCCCAGAACCAATGTTCGCCTCATTCTGTCGAAATATTTCTCCAACGCCTGGCGCAGAACCTTGGCTCCGACCACGTTGTGCGCTCCATCCAGCAAAATTTTTTGTCCGGATGGGCGCGTGATCAATTGCAATCGCCCCGGCCAGTTCACCGTCTCCAAACCGATGCGAATCGCCGAGTCGCCCGCTGGAATTTTGCTTTGCAATGCCTTGACCACAGCCAATGCCAGCGCGGCGTTTAACCTTTGATGGTCGCCGGGCAAAGGTAGCGCAGCCGTCACGGCTGCTGCGTGCAGGCGGGACGCCTGCGCTACTTTAATCAATGGCGCATTTTTCTCCCGCGCTATTTTTTCGATGACTGCCAGCGCCTCCAATTCATCCGCCGCAGTGATGACCGGCACGCGGGGTTTGATGATGCCCGCTTTTTCGGCGGCGATTTTTTTGATCGTGTCGCCCAACCATTGCTGGTGATCCAGGGCGATGTTTGTGATGATGCCGGCCAGCGGCGTGACGATATTGGTGGCGTCGAGCCGTCCGCCCAGCCCGGTTTCCCAAATCACCAGATCGCATTTTTGCTCCGCAAAAAATTTCAATGCCATCACGGTGACGAATTCAAAGAATGTAGCGCAGGCGTCCCGCCTGCTCGTTTTTCCTAAATCGCTTGCCAAGGCAGGCGGGACGCCTGCGCTACGTTGTAATGCTTGCATTTCTTCCACCAACCGCACCACATCCTGTTCGCTAATGAGCTGGCGGTTGACTTGAATGCGCTCGCGGAACGAAACGAGGTGTGGCGAAGTGAACAATCCCACGCGCAAACCGGCAGCGCGATAAATGCTTTCCAGCATGGCACAAGTTGAGCCTTTACCATTCGTGCCAGCGACGTGGATGAAGCGAAGTTGGTTTTGTGGATTGCCGGCCATCGCGGCGAGCTTGAAGGTGTTCTCCAATCCGAACTTCGCGCCCAAAAGCCGGAGGTCGTAGAGAAATTGGATGGCTTCGGGATAGGTCACGATGTGAAATTGTACCGATTACCGCTCGACAGTGAAGGTGACATCGTAGGTTGTTTTATCGCTTGGTCTCCAGTCGGCCGGTTTTTTCTGTCCGCCATCGTCATGGCCATCGCGGCCGATGCTGTAAATCACGTAGCCTTTGGCAAGGCGGGGATACCGCAACGGCTGACCGTCAAACGGATCACTCGGCACGGCGGAAAGAAATTGCGGAACCAGTTCATTCAAGTTTTCTGGTAATCGTCCGTGCGCCAGACGGAATCGCTCTATCGCGAGGGCAGTCGTCGCCAAACAAACGTGTGCGGAACACTCGGCTTCAAGCGAAAACCCCGCCGGGAATTGCAAGAACATGACTGAAAGATGGTAATGATGCCGTGCGGCTTCTTCTATGGCCTTTGTCAATTCGTCTTTTGCGATCAAGTTCCGGGGCGGCGGAAGGCGGGTTAGCGCAATGTCTGTTTCCATGGCGCCCAAAAAATAACGCAGGTCCCGTTCGAAAATGCTGGTCACCGGAAACAAAATCCGCTGCCAAGCAGGCAAAGACAGTTCATTAGCAAGTTCCTCGCGTCGGGTGCCAGTTTTGGTAAGCCCATTGATTTCGGTCCAAGTCATACCGAAGTACGGAATGGCATTCGCGCGGACGCCAATATGGGTACGTGCGAAAAGATTGGTATTGCCAGCAGCAGCGAACATTGATGCCAATTCAGCCAACTCCAAATCACTTCCACTGCTGGCGTTCAAACGACGTTCCAACATCATGCTGGCCATCATAATGGTCCTAACTCTAACTACCCATGACATGTCCGACGGCTCATCATCTAGGGTCCGAGCTATTCCGAGTATGTTCTCAATCGAAACGTCTGCATCGGTGGGATGCCCAGCATTCAGTGATAATAGCCCTTTAAATTCAGTCGTTATAGCCAGATGTCTTAGTTTAGCCAAATGCGGCAATAGCGCGTCAAAGCCGGGCGACAAATCAATCGGGTAACGACTCTTAGGCAGTTTGAGCGCCTCGACCATTTTTGCAAGCGCATTGGAATTCATTTCGACATAACCAGTCAGCAGCTGGATTTGTTCGTTCGTCGGGTGTTGCCAGCGCTCGGGAAAAGATTGAATTTGGTCAATTTCATTCGAGCGACTGTCGGGATAATTGCGCATGAGCGCGAAGGCCTGGGTCATCACCAGCGCGGCGTTTTCGTTGTCAGGAACAGCGTGATAGTAAGCGTTCAACTCCGCGCCGCTCGTCGGCAAACCGGCAGCGCGAATCGCCTGCAATTTCGCGTTCACGTCGTGCGCCAGATTCACGCGCCAGACGATGAAACTTATGGCCAGCAGTGCAACCAGACCGACAGCAGCAACGGAAACCCGGAAAAAAACGCGCTTGTCCGGCGATTTCACAATTTGAATTCAACACTACACTTCGACAGGCTTGATTGACGCCATGAATTAGCCTTGTCAGGGAAAAGCCCAATCATCTCTTCGTTCCAGCGGAATGCCTCCGCTGGCGACAGGCGGACGCGGTGCGGTTTCAGGCCGCTCCAATCGGGAAATTCCAAACCCGTTGGGGCGTCATTCAGGACAAATCCCGCCACAGTCGCGTTTGAGTGTTTCATAAAGTTCTTTATTTCCGTGCTTGAGAATGATGTCACGGAGGGACGGGTCATTCAAGTCCAGCTTGTTGAGCCTCGCCAGCTGCACCAGGTCTTCGATGTCCTTCATCGCGCGATGCGGTTTGCCCTGGCAGATGGCGTGACACTTCAAGGCAATGAGGTGGGGCAGAGAAACGATGCTGGTCGCAACGCCATCGGCCTCAATCCGCTTCGCTTCGGCCTGCATCCGGACGAACGTTTCATCGCTCACAAGCATCACATCCAGTGGCAGTTTTTCGCCGGCCGGCGGCTCGAATTGCACAAAAGTCGGGCCAGTGAAATGAATTTTGAACCCCAGACCTTCCAGCAGCCTGCGCCAGTCTTCCGTCTGGTTTTTGCGGATCAAAAAATCCAAATCGTAAGTGCTGCGGGCAAAGCCATGAGCCATCACCGCGTAACCGCCTATCAACAGGAAGGGCAATTGTTGTTCATTGGCCTTCTGCGAAATGATGCGAATCAAGCTCATGGATTTTCACAGCGGTTTCTGATGCAGCCGCGCATGCGCGGCGGCGATAAAACCCTTGAACAGCGGATGCGGCTGGTGCGGTTTGCTCAAAAATTCCGGGTGAAACTGGCTCGCGATAAAAAACGGATGTTCCTTGAGTTCAATGACTTCCACCAGCTTGCCGTCGGGCGACAGACCGCTGAATACGAACCCGGCCTTTTCAAATTTCTCGCGGTAGGTGTTGTTGAATTCGTAGCGGTGGCGGTGGCGTTCGTTGACCACGAATGAACCGTAGAGTTCCGCCGCTTTCGTACCGAGCACCAACTGGCACGGCTGCGCGCCCAGCCGCATGGTGCCGCCTTTCTTGGTGATTTTGCGCTGTTCGTCCAGCAGGGCAATGACGGGGTGGGGCGTGTTTGGATCAAACTCGGTGGAATGCGCCTTTTCCAATTTCAAAACGTTCCGCGCAAATTCGATGGTGGCGATTTGCATTCCGAGGCAGAGGCCGAGATAGGGAATTTTGTTTTCACGCGCGTATTGCACGGCCTTGATTTTGCCTTCGATGCCGCGTTCGCCGAAACCGCCGGGCACGAGGATGCCGCCCAATCCCTTGAGGATTTTGGCCGCGCCTTCCTTTTCAATTTCCTCCGAATCCACGCGCACGATTTCCACGCCGCAATCGTTGCCGATGCCGCCGTGGCTGATCGCCTCATACACGGACTTGTAGGCGTCCTGCAGGCCGATGTATTTGCCGACGACGCCAATGCGGACGCGGTGCTGCGGCGCGATGATTTTGCGGATGATTTCCTGCCAGTGCGCCATGTTGGCGGGCGGCACATCAAGGCGCAGCAGCCCGCAGACCAGCTCGTCGGCGCGCTCGCGCTGGAGCATGAGCGGCACTTCGTAAATCGAGTGTTCCACGTCCTGCTCTTCAATCACCGCCTCCACGGGCACGTTGCAGAACAACGAAATTTTCTGGCGCAACTCCTTTTCCAGCGGCTTTTCACAGCGGCAGACGATGAGGTGGGGCGTGATGCCGATTTCCCGCAGTTTGGCGACCGACTGCTGCGTGGGTTTCGTTTTCAATTCGCCCGCCGCCTTGATGAACGGCACATAGGTGACATGAACAAAAACCACGTTGTTGTAGCCGGCTTCCAGCGCGAATTCGCGGATCGCCTCCAAAAACGGCAGACCCTCAATGTCGCCCGTCGTCCCGCCGATTTCGGTGATGATAACGTCAGCCTTGGATTTTTCGGCGAGGAGATGAATGCGGTTCTTGATTTCGTCGGTGACATGCGGGATCACCTGGACAGTCTTGCCGAGGTATTTTCCCTCCCGCTCGTTGTTGAGCACGGTCTGATAAACCTGGCCGCTGGTGAGATTGTTCAGGCGGGTGAGTTTGCAATTCGTAAACCGCTCGTAATGGCCGAGGTCGAGGTCGGTTTCCGCGCCGTCGTCGAGCACATAAACCTCGCCGTGCTGATACGGATTCATCGTGCCCGGATCCACGTTGAGGTAGGGATCGAACTTCTGGAGCGCGACTTTCAGCCCGCGATTTTCGAGCAGCGTGCCGAGCGACGCCGCCGTCAGGCCTTTGCCCAACGAACTCACCACGCCGCCCGTGACAAAAATGTACTTCATAAAAAAATGACTAATCACTAAACCCTAATGACGAAATAAATCCGAATGACGAATGGCAGTTCTAACCGATTCCGCTTTTGTTCGGGCTTGGTCATTCTTTGGTCATTCGTGCTTAGACATTCGTCATTTGCTGCGGAGCAGCATCTCCACCCGCGCCACGTCTTTCGGCACATCCACGCCCACGCTGTCGTAATCCACTTTCACGACCGCGATTTGAATGCCATTTTCCAGCGCGCGCAACTGCTCCAGTTTCTCCGCGACTTCGAGCGGCGACACCGGGAATTTCACCAGCCGCAGCAGCGTCTGACGCCGGTAACCGTAAATACCGAGATGCTTCAAAAAAGCGAATGCCGCCAACCGTTCGCTCGCTGAACAACTGGCGGCCTCGCGCAGATGCGGAATCGTGCGCCGGGAAAAGTATAACGCGCGGCCAGCGGCGCTGACAACGACTTTTACGACGTTTGGATTATCGAGTTCTTCGGGATTTTTGATACGCGTGGCAGCGGTGGACATTTCGTCGCGCGCGAGTGCGCCGGCAACAGCGTCAATCACCGCCGGGTCAATCAACGGTTCGTCGCCCTGGATGTTCAGCACCGCGTCGCAGGGGCAACGCCCGGCGACTTCGGCGATGCGATCGGAACCGCTCGGATGGTCCGGTCGCGTCATTTCCGCGCGACAGAAATTCTGTGCCACTTCCCAGATCCGTGTGTCGTCCGTCGCCACGATGACTTCGCTCAGCGACCTGGCTTTCTGGCATTGCTCGACGACGTGCTGAATCAGCGGCTTGCCGGCGATGAGCGCAAGCGGTTTTCCGGGAAACCGCGTTGAAGCGTAACGTGCGGGAACGATGCCAATCGTGTTCACACACCGTATTTAGCCACAGCCCACGCCGACTCGTCACGCCGAAATGCAATGAAGGCGGAAGCAAGAAGCGAAGGCGCAGATTGAACTTACACCGAATTGCACGCCAACTGTGCCGGGCCACCTCAAAGTCCCAGCCGCCGTGCGGTCTGGAATTTCACTCCGGATATTTGCCGCTCCGCACGAATTTCTTGTCGGCCACCCCGATGACGTAATTATCAAAGTTGTGGAACGGATTACGGAAGTGCCATTTCAGCACCCGATACTTATCCTCCGGCTTGTACCATGCAGGCGGAGCCGGATTGTCAATGTTCCCAAACCACCACACCGGGTTGAACTTGTTGTAGGTGTATTTTGGGCAACCCGGGCTGCGGTGTGACTCTGACGCTTTGCCACCTAAAACGGTGCAAATTATTTACCTCCACCATGTCTAAAAATCCTACAGAGCGTTTTAAGTTGAGACATTGCAACAAAACGCGCATGGCGATTTTCACGGGAAAACCACACAAGTCTTGGTCGTTGAGTCCTTATTTCGTTTTATTCCATGCACTGGATTGATTAACGGATGCCAGAGGCAGATGCATTTTTACTTTGGCTTTGGCACCGCGAGTGCTAACTTACCAGTAAGGTGCGGTTGCAGCAGGCAATCAGTGAACAAAGTGTAATCATTGTAACCCGCCTGTTGTATTGTTCACGCCGCAACAAACGGAAAGAAAAATAACAATGAAAAATACCAAAAGCCTCCGCAAGGCAGGTTTTACACTGGTGGAAATCATGATCGTCGTGGCCATTATCGGCCTGTTGGCGGCGATTGCCATTCCCAACTTTGTGAAAGCCCGCGCCACCTCGCAGATGAATGCTTGCATCAACAACCTGCGGCAGATTGACGCCGCCGCGAATGAATTCGCGCTGGAAAAAGGCAAAAAGACCGGTGATACAATTACTTTGACCACCGACTTGACGCCCTATATCAAGTTGAACTCTGCCACCAGCATTCCTCCGTGTCCGGCGGGCGGCACTTACGCTCTCGGTGCTGTGGGCAATACTCCGACTTGCACGCTGAGTACCCTCACCGACAACCCCCATATTCTGCCGTAATTAATGGTGGGTTTGATTCAAAGGCTCGAAGCGAAAGGCTTCGGGCCTTTTTTGCTTTTTTGCAACCCAGGCCGGCTGATCCTCAAAAACCGCCTGTTTTTCACTTGGATTTTGGCATTGGTACTGCTAATTAAATAGTGAATTGCGGTCGCAATGGGCAATTAGTGAACGTAACCGTAATCATTATGTTATAACTCGCCCGTTGTGTGGTTCACGCCGCATAAACGAAAGAAAACATAGTATGAAAACCTCCAAAGCTTCGCTCTTGGCGGGCTTCACGCTGGTGGAAATCATGATTGTCGTGGCCATCATCGGCGTCCTGGCGGCAATTGGCATTCCCAGCTTCTTGAAAGCCCGCACCAGATCGCAAGCCACCGCCTGTATCAACAATCTGCGACAGATTGAAACCGCAGTCCAACAGGTTGCGATCGAAAAAGGAAAACACGTCGGGGACACGGTCGCCTACCCCGATGAAATCACACCCTACATCAAATTGAATTCTGAAGGGTCAATTCCCCCCTGTCCTGCCGGTGGCGAATACAGTCTACAAACTGTGGGCACAATTCCACAGGCTATTTGTTCACTCGGCACAACGGTTGAACCCGCTCATGTCCTGCAGTAACAACTGCCCGGCTTGCTCAAGGCACAGGGGATACCCTGTGCCTTTTGTTTTTAATCCGGCGGCGGTTGACTTCGAGAATCGTTTAGGTTAGGAGAAAGACCGGATTCGACGGTCATTCAAGCCGGGCATGAGCACCATTTTACAAACGGAAAAATTGCGCGTTGAGTTCACCAGCGGTGAATTGCGCCAGACAACCAAAGTCGCGCTGGACAGTCTCGATTTGGAGGTGAATATCGGCGAAGTTTTCGGCTTTCTCGGCCCGAACGGCGCGGGCAAAACCACGGCCATCAACGTCCTGCTCGGCTTCGTGCCGCCGACCCGTGGCGCGGCGTATCTTTTTGGCATTGACGTGCGCCAACCCATTGCGCGCCAGCGCATCGGCTATTTGCCGGAGATGACATACTACTACAAGTTTCTCACCGCCGAGGAGTTGCTCCGGTTTTACGCGCGCATCTTTGGCCTGCCGCGAACGGAAGCGGACCAGCGCATTGACCAACTGCTCAAGCTCGTTGAACTGGAGCAGGCGCGCAAACGTCCCATCAAATCCTATTCCAAAGGCATGCAGCAGCGCATCGGCCTCGCGCAGGCGCTCATCAACAATCCCGATTTATTGATTCTCGACGAACCAACCAGCGGCCTCGACCCGCTGGGCCGCATGAAAGTCCGTGAGATCATCCAACGCCTGAAAAACGAGGGCAGGACAGTGTTCTTTTCGTCGCACGAGTTGGGCGAAGTGGAGACCGTTTGCGACCGCGTGGCCATCATCAATCAGGGCGAACTCAAGGCAACGGGGCGCGTCAGTGATCTCGTCGCCCGGCACCAGGCCAATTTGGAAAAGGCCTTTCTGGACATCATCGGCTATCAAACACAATCCGCGTCATGAATACGATTTGGGCATTGGCCGGCATCGTCATCAAGGAGCTTTATCGCCGCAAGGATTTCTACGTTCTGTTCGTCCTCACGGCGCTCATCACCATCGTCGCTGGCATGGTCAATTTCTTTAACGACCCGAAAATCGTGCGCTACGTCAAAGACATTTGCATGTTGCTCATTTGGATTTCGGCATTGCTCATCGCCATCGTAACCACGGCGCGGCAGATTCCCGCTGAACGCGAAAGCCGCACCATTTTCCCGCTGCTGGCCAAGCCGGTCACGCGCGGGCAATTCATCCTGGGGAAATTTTTTGGCTGCTGGCTGGCCACCGGCATTGCGTTGCTGGTCTTCTACGTTTTCTTTGCCATCATCACCGGCTCGCGCGAACAGTACTGGCCGTGGCTGACTTATCTGCAAGCCATCTGGCTGCAATGGGCCATGCTCGCCGTGGTCGTCGCCCTGTCACTGCTCGCCTCAATCATCACCGCCGCGCCGTCGTCCACCACCACAATTTGTTTCATCGCCGTCGCCGGCATTTTGCTGGTCGGAGGCCATTTGAACACGGTGGCGCTCCACCAACCCCAGCCATTGCAAACCATTTTTTACACGATTTACTTTTTAATTCCACACCTGGAATGGTTCGATATCCGTGACCGCGTGGTTTATGACTGGGGTTTGGTGGGCTGGCTGGATTGTGTGCTGGCAACGCTCTACGCGGCGGCTTTCAGCGGGTTGTTTTTGCTGCTCACTTGGCTCGGTTTCCGGCGCAAAAGTTTGAACACGTGATGAAGGCTTCCCCATATCTGGTTCTGGCGCTCGCGCTGACGGCTTGTTTTACGCTGGCGACGGGCATTGAACCCCGCGCCCACGGTGGCACCTGGAGCAACCGGGTCAAATCAGACAACGTTTTCAGCCTGTTGTTTGGCGATGGACGCCGACTGTTCGCGAACCAATTCTTCACCATGGCGGATGTTTATTTTCACAGCGGCTATTACCCGTCCATTTTTGACCTGCGCGACGAAGGAACCAAAGCCATAGTCACCGCCACCCAGGGACAGGCTGAGAATGAAGAGGAAGAACGAAAGGCGGATTTTCTGGGCAAACCCACGGATTGGGTTGACCGTTTTGGCCGCAATTTCCGAATCACCGAACACACCCACTTGGAACACACCCAGGAACGTGAAATTTTACCCTGGCTGCGGCTGGCGGCGGATATGGACCCGCAAAAAATTGAAACCTACACGGTCGGTTCATTCTTTCTGCGCACGCACCTCAACCGGCCGCGGGAAGCCGAGGCGTTTCTGCGCGAAGGATTGCGCAACAATCCGAACAGCTACGAGATTCTTTTCGAGTTGGGCCGGCTTTACGATGAAAATGATCACGACACCGACCGTGCCCGGAACGTCTGGGAACTCGCTTTGTATAAATGGGCCAAAGATCCTGAAGCCGTAAAAGACAACAAGCGTGCCTTTGGGGGTATCACTGATCACCTCGCCCAGCTCGAACGGGAGGCGGGTAACTGGCAGCAGGCCATCAAATGGTTCCAAGCCGCCCAAAAAGTTTCGCCGGACCCGAACGCGCTGCAACAGCGGATTAACGAAATCAAAAAGAAAATGGCGGCGCAGCCATCTCCCGCCAACGATCAGCCGCCTTGAGGCGCAGCCCACAACTCAGTCCGGGCATCATGGTGCGGTCGCAACTTGACACCACCGCCAATTTCTCCCTCTCCGCCGTCGCCGACGGGGGAGAGGGTCGGGGTGAGGTGGTGCTTTGCTCAAATCCCCTCGCCCCGGCCCTCTCCCCGCTCGGGCGGGGCGAGGGAGTCGGCTGCAGTGCCGAGTTGCGCTCCCGTGTCTCCGGTTCTTGGAATTGCAATTGCGCTTTGTTTTTCGCGCGCCGCTCTGGTTTAATCGCCGCCATGAAAGCCCGGCAAGCAAAAATCTCGCGTAACACCAAAGAAACCCGCATCACTATCAGCCTCAACCTCAACGGCCGGGGAAAATCCTCGGTCAAAACCGGCATCCCGTTCTTCGACCACATGCTCACGCTGTTCGCGAAGCACGCGACAGTGGATTTGCATTTGCGTTGCCGCGGCGATTTGGAAGTGGACGCGCATCACACGGTCGAGGATTGCGGCATCGCGCTCGGCCAGGCATTCACGCTCGCGCTTGGCGACAAGAAGGGCATCCGCCGTTACGGCGCGGGGTTTCATCCCAAAAATCCGTTCACCGGCGAAGCTTATGTGCCCATGGACGAATGTCTGGCCCGGTGTGTCATTGATTTTGGCGGGCGACCGCATCTGGTCTGGCGCGGGCTGAATGAATTTGCCCAAAAGCGCGTTGCCAGGTCTGAAAAATTCCAAGACTCGTCGAGCGCGTTTCGCTTTGGCCTGGCGCGCGAATTTTTCCAGGGCTTCGCCAACGAAGCCCGCTGCAATCTGCATTTGGAACTGCTCTACGGCGATGAACCGCATCACATCGTCGAGGCGCTGTTCAAGGCCTTTGCCCGCGCGGCGGACGCGGCGTGCCAGCACGATCCGCGAATTGTTGGCAAATTGCCGAGCACCAAGGGGAAACTTTGACCATGAAATTGGATAAGCTGCAAAACAAGCCGTCCATTGTTAGTTAGGCCGCTATATGAAAACTATACTTTTTCTTGCTTTCGTGGGTCTTTGTGCAGGATGCGCTCATCAAGCAAATCCATTCGTTCAAGATGGCATCAAGATAGTGCCACCAATTAAACATGCCCAAATACAACCCGGTCTTGATGATGGCGGGACGATACGAGCCACTATTACCGATGCCGACGGCAAGACATTCATCATTTATATTGACCATAGGGCTTTTAACGAAACGCGAGGAGATGTGTATATGAATGCATATCCCTCGGAGTCAAACAGTGTGCATGTGGTAAATCAGCAGGAGTTCCGACAAAAGATTGGAGATTTTGACGAGAGTTGGACTAATAGCTTTTGAGCGACGCGGCCTAATACAAGGACAGATCGCAAAATTTTCAAGTCTTCGCCCAAAATAAAACCGCCCCGCAGTTTCTCGCGGGGCGGTTTTTGATTTGTCTGGCAGGGCTCGCTCTCCTTGTCCCGCCAAAGCCTTGGCGAAGGCGGACGAGCGAGCCGCGCGGCGCGATGCGGAGATCGCGCCCTACCTTTTAAGAACCGACGCTGGCCAGTTCCTCGTTGTTTTCCACGTTCACGATCTTGAACTGTTCGGCGTGCATACCGTTGTCGGCCCGGAACGACAGCTTGCCGAAGTAGCGTTTTTCCATCTCGATGAGATGTTTTTCGTCTTCGGTGCGGAGCCGGTCGAGCACGGTGGGATTCACCACAATGCGCAGTTGGAAATCCGATTCGTCGCGCTCGCGCTTTTTCAAAATCTCCTGCAGCTTGCGCTGGATTTCCACGCTCATGGTTACGACGCTCTTCACCTTGCCGCGGCCCTTGCAATACGGACAGTCGTCATACACCGCCGAACGCACGCTTTCGGTATGGCGCTGGCGCGTCATTTCCATCAAGCCGAGCTGCGAGATGGGCAGGATGTGGGTCTTGGCCTTGTCGCGGCGCAGACCTTCCTTGACGCGTTGATACACCGACTGCTGGTCGCGGCGCGACTTCATGTCAATGAAATCGAGCACGATGAGTCCGCCCATGTTGCGCAGCCGGAGTTGGCGGCAAATTTCCTCGGCGGCTTCGAGATTCACCTTCAGGATCGTGGCTTCCTGGTCGCGGCTGCCCTTGTGCCGGCCCGTATTCACGTCAATCGCCACCAGCGCCTCCGTTTCGTCAATGACGATGTAGCCGCCGCTCTTCAAATGCACCTGGCGCGAGAAGGCGTTCTCCAATTGCTTGCTGATGTTGAACCGGTCAAAAATCGGCTGGGCGTCGGTGTAGAGCTTCACCTTGTCAGCCGAGCGCCGCGAGATTTTGGTGACCATCTCCCGCATCCGGTCGTGGGCTTTTTGATTGTCCACGACAATGCGTTCGACGTCTTCGGTCAAAAAGTCGCGCACGGTACGCTCAATCAAATCCGGTTCCTGAAAAACGCACGTCGCCGGCGGCTGGTTCTTCATGCGCTCCTGCACGCCGCGCCACTCCTCTAGCAGCAACGCGAGGTCGCGGACGAAATAACGTTTTTGCTGGCCTTCGCCGGCGGTGCGCATGATGACACCCATGCCATCTGGAATCGCCAGTTCGCGCAGGATTTTTTTCAGCCGCTTGCGTTCCTCCTGGTTTTCAATTTTGCGCGAAATGCCGCTTTGATCCGCATTCGGCAGCAGCACCAGATAACGTCCCGGCAAAACCAGGTTGGTCGTGATGCGCGGTCCTTTCGTGCCAATCGGACCTTTCGTGACTTGCACGATGATTTCACTGGCCGGCGGGTAAAGCCGCGGGATGTCCTTTTGGGTGATCTTGGGCCGAGCCGGCCGGCGGTCCCGCCCGGCGGGACGTTCGACGATTTCCACGCCGCTGTCGAACTGGTTTGGCACGATGTCCCAATAATGCAGAAACGCATTTTTCTCGAAGCCGATGTCCACGAACGCGGCTTTGAGGCCGTCTTCGAGGTTGCGCACCTTGCCTCTGAAAATGCTGCCGACGAGGCGTTCCTCCGTGGTGCGTTCGATGTTGAATTCCTCCAACCGTCCGTCTTCGAGCACGGCGACGCGCGTTTCGAGCGTCTCGGCGTTGATGACGACTTCCTTGTGAACTTTCTTCTCCGGCCGGATGAGCTGCTGAACTTTCTTCACGAGGGTATTCGCGGCGAATTTGATGGTGTCCAAAATGCCTTTGGGCTGTTCCGCCACGGGCACCGGCACAAAGGGTTTTTCCTCCTCCACGGGGGCCGGAGTTTCGATCTTTGGCTCGCGGAATTCTTTTTTGTCCGCGCCGGAATCCGGCGTTTTGTTTTCCGGCGCTCCCTGCGGCGGCAGGCCGGCGGCGATGTTTTCGGCGCGCTCAATTTCGTTCGTGTGCCGTTTTTCGAACACGTGCTCCGCACCGCCCTGTTCAGTCACCACGTCGGCGCGAGCCTGGACGGCTTCGCGGTCGGGTTTTTGCTGGGTCTGGCCGAAGCCACCTTTGGGGCGGAAACGCATTCCGCGGCGCCGCCGCGAAAAATTGTTATTACTCATAGTCAGTATCCTTTTCGATGGATGTATATGTTTTGCATCAAGCCCAGTGCGATCAACGAGCACAGCACTGAAGACCCGCCGTAGGAAAGCAGCGGCAGTGGGACGCCCGTCACGGGCATGATGCGAATGTTCATGCCGATATTGATGAAAACGTGGCTGAAAATGAGCGTCACGACGCCCACCGCCACGAGTTTGCCCAGGCGGTCGCGCGCCTGGCCGGCGATTCTCAAGCCTGTGAAGAGAACCACCGCATACAGCGCGATCACAATCACGCTGCCGACGAATCCTTCCTCCTCGGCAATCACGGAGAAAATGAAGTCGTTATGAGCCACTGCTCGCGGCAAATATCCGAGGGCGTTCTGTGTGCCCTGCCGCCAGCCTTTGCCCGCCAGCCCGCCGGAGCCGACGGAAATCAGCGCCTGCCGGACATTATATTCGTTGTCCAGTTGTTGTTGTCGCAGGCGCTGCAACTCCACCGCCGTGGCGTTCGGCGGAGCGAAATGGGTGTAATCCCGTCCAAAATAAACCAGCAGCCGGTCGCGCTGATACGGCTGCATCGAAATCTGCCACCAGCCCGGCGGCATGAACAGTATGTCCACCAAAAATAGCGCGGCCAGCAAACCAACCGCACCGACCAGCTGCAGCAGATATTCTTTGGGCGTGCCGGCAACGAACATCATTACCAAACCCGTTGGTAATAATACGAGTGCCGAACCCAAATCCGGTTCCTTCAAAATCAGCGCGAACGGCAGCAACAAAAACCCGATGCCTTTCCAGAAAATTGACAGATGCTGTAATTCATCCTCCGGCCGGCTCAAGAAATGCGCCATCGCCAGAATGAACGCGAGCTTGGCGAATTCACTCGGTTGAAATTGGAAAAATCCCAGATCAATCCACCTCCGTGCACCAAAGCGCATCGAGCCGATGTGCGGAATCATCACAGCGACCAGGCAAAAGATCGTCACCCAATACGCCACGAACGACCAGCGTGACAGCGTGTGATAGTCCACCAGACATAACGCCGCGCCCGCGCCGATGCCGAGCGCATACCAGATGATTTGCCGCACCCAGCTTTGGTCGTACCACGGCAGCGCCGCCGCCGTTGCATTCGCCATCGTGGCGCTGTAAACGAACGCCGTGCCAATCAGCATCAACCCGACCAGCACGGCCAATTGCAGCCGGTCGAGCTTTACGTGAGGTTCGTTGATGGGAATGTTGAACATTTAATCTGTCTGCCCGCCGCGCCGCAGCGCAGCCAAAGCGGGCCCGTTTGACTTTTCGCTTTTCAAAATCGCCTGATAAATGTCATGCGCAACCGGCGCGCAGGAGACACCGCCGGAAATGCCGCTTTGAACCATGACGACGACCGCGTAACACGGATTTTCATACGGCGCGAACGACGCAAACCACGTTGTGTGGTCCACGACCCGGTTGTGTTCGTCTGTCACCTGCGACGTGCCGGTTTTGCCGCAAATGCGCAACCCGGGCGAAACCGCCGCGCGGCCGGTGCCTTCCGGGTCTTCGGTTTCCGCGAGCATGGCGTCCTGCAAAATTTTCAGACTGCGCGGATGCACGCCCAATACGTCACACACGACACCTGAAGGAAAAATCGCCGGGGCTTCACCCGATGCCGGGTCTTGTGATTCGATGCGTTCGACGAGTCGCGGCTTGAGCACCTTGCCGCCATTGGCGATGGCGGAAATCATCACGGCGATTTGCATCGGTGTGACCGCGATGTCCCCCTGCCCGATGCACAGGTTGGCCGTGTCACCGTCATGCCAGTCGGAGTGCACACGGTCGAGCGTCGGGAAAATGCCCTTGGTCTCCTGTCGCGTCGGCAAACCGGTGCGCTCGCCCAGGTGAAACTTCTTCCCCATGTGAACAATGTTTTCAATGCCCGCCCGCAAACCATTGGTGATGAAATAGGTGTTGCAGGAACGGATGATGGCGCGGCGAAAATCGTATGCACCCGGCGGCGCGGTGTCCTGAATCTGCCGCCGCCCAACCATGATGTAACCGTGATTCGGACTTTCAGGAGACGGCGGATTGTAAATCGTCGCGTTGGGGTTAAGCCCGTTTTCCAGACCCGCCAGCGCGACAACCATTTTGAGAATCGATCCGGGCGCGTAATTTTCCTGCGTGGCGCGATTGATTTGCGGACGCAATTTCGGATCGTTCAGGCGCGCCGGTTCGTTGGCGGCATAATCCGGGTTGATCGCCGGCGACGAAACCATCGCCAGCACGTCACCCGTGCGCACGTCCATCACGACGACCGCCGCGCGCGCGTCCACGCCTTGATGCGCTGCGAGCGAGCGTTCCGCCGCCTGTTGAATGTCGAGGTCCATCGTCAGCACGACGTTGTGGCCCGGCTCCGGCCAGCTCCACACGTTTTCGGTCTGGCGGTAGCCGAGATTGTTGACGAGCACGGCCTCCGCGCCCGCGCGTCCGCGCAATTGCGCGTCGAACCCGGCTTCAACGCCGACCGCGCCGCGATAATCCGGCAGCCGATACGAGAAAAAGGCGTCCTCGCCCTCCGACGAACTGTCATCGCGCAGCACATAACCGAGCAAATGCGCCGCCGTCGTGCCGAACGGATAAGAGCGAACGGGCTGCAAGTCCAAATCCACGCCCAGGCCGCCGGGGTATTGCTCCTCAAAACGCGCGATTTGCGTCTCGTTGAGATTGGGCAGCAACGGATACGCCAGCGCGAGCCGCGTATCGTAGTGACGTTTGAACGTCGCCGGATCGAGCATCAGCGGCTGGCCAAGCCGCTGGCTGACCTGTTCCACCACGCTGTCCGCCACGCGGAAACGCGATTGTTCGCGAAGCTGTTTCAATTGATCGGTCGTGAGCGAGAATTGCTTTCGTTCGGCCTTGGTCAGCGACCGGCCAAGTTTTTTCTCCTGCGCGGCGATGCGCTGTTTCTGGTCGGCACGCGCCTGCGTGATGGCTGCACCGTAAGCGGCGTCGAATTGCCGGCGTAAATCATCAAGGTAAAGGCTGAGGCTGTAGCGCGGACGATTTTCAGCCAGCACCCGGCCGTCGCGGTCGAGAATTTTCCCGCGCACGGCGGGGATGCGGACGGTGCGATACGACTGCGTCTCCAAATGGCTTTCATATTTGCGCGCGGAAACGACCTGCACCCACCACAGGCCGGCCAGTAAAACAAACAGGCCGCCCGCCAGCGCCACCGCCAGGAGGCGGAGCTGCGGATCGTTCTTTTTCAGTTCGTCAAAAATCAGCATGGGACCGAAATGGGGCGATGGAGTGATGGAGTGATGGAGTAATGGATGGCAAATTGGGCGCTTTTTCCCAACACTCCAACACTCCGTTCATGTTCATTTTCATATTCTTCCCCGACGGATTTCCCGGTCGGGACGGAAACCGGGTTCAATCCTCGGCTGATAGCCGAGCGAGCGGTTGCACCAATTGAACAGCGCGAAAACAAACGGCGTCGCCGCCGCGCCGCCCGCGGTCATCACCAGCCATTGCCAGATCGAACCCCAGCCCAGCAGTGGTTGTTTCCCGGCGGTCAACAAAAGCAAAATGGACAGCACCGGCACGATGGCGCTGGCCATGGTGCCGAGGACGAGTTGCGCGAACGACAGCTCACGCAAAATCAAGTCGCGCCGGATCGAAATCAAGAACCCGACAATATAGAGCGGCAGGATGCTGATCCCGAGCGGATTGGCCGACAGCGCGTCGAACCATAAACCGCCCAGCACGGCGAGCAACGAGACCGTGGCGATGTCCGCGTTCAACGCCGCATACACCATCAGCACCGGCAGCAAATCCACCTGTGCGCCGAGCCAGTGGCGCAGGACGGGAAACGTTGCTTCCCCAAACACCGCCAGAAACGCGGCGGCCAGAATCAGAATGGTCCGAAACACGTTCATTTGATGGGGAATAACCAATAACCAACATCCAACATCCAACGCCCAACGACAATCTTGGAGGGCGCACCAGTATTATTGGATGTTGGGAGTTCGATGTTGGATGTTCGATGTTTTTTCATCTTCATGGAAACAGCACCCAGACTTGATCGAGCGCGCCGAGATTCGCCGAAAGTTTCACGCGCGCCTCGGTGTAAAGGCCGAATTCAACCGGGCGCGAATCCATCACCTGGCCGATGGGAATGCCTTTGGGAAAAACGCCGCCGAGGCCGCTGGTGATGACGTTCTGGCCGGGTTTCAAACTGGCGCTGCCGGAAAGATAGGTCAAATTCACGAGCGAAGTACCCAGCGGGCCGCTCGCGCTGATTATGCCCATGTCGTGCGCCGGATTTTCAACAACCGCGGAGACGTGGCAATTCGGGTCGCCCATCAAAACAACTTGCGAGCGCGTAAGACCGACGGATGAGACGCGACCGACCAGACCTTCGGCGGTGAGCACGGGCAAATTTTCCCGGAGCCCGTCGCGGCTGCCGAGGTCAATCTGCACGGTGCGCCACCAATTGGCCGGGTCACGCATGACGACATTGGCGAGTTTGAGTTTCCACGGCGCCTGCCGCTGCCAGCCGAACAGCGGACGGAGCTGGTCGTTTTCGCGCGCGATGGCGGCAGTCTGGATGGCCTGGGCCTTGAACTGTTCATTTTCCCGCCGAAGCCGGTCAATTTGCTGGAACAATTCGCGCCGGGGCAGGACGCTGTCGGCCAAATCGGCAGGGAGTTGTTGGGTGGTGTCGGCCAGCCCGAACAGCGGCAGAAACAAACTGCCGATGGTGAGCTTGAGATGGGCGGTCACGCGCGGCGGCAGGCTGAGAATCAGCAGTGCCAGCAGCGTCACCGCGCCAGGCGCGAGATAATTTTTTTTCCTAAACATCCTGCAACTCCCGACAAACGTGTCGGGGCGCGCAGGCGAACGCGCGGGCCTTCGCCCCGCCAGGCAGGGCTTCGGCCACGCAAAGGCGGGAAATCAGTATTTGGCGTTGGTCGCGACGCGCTTGAGGAATTCGATTTCCTGCAAGACGCGGCCGGTGCCTTCGGCAACGGCGCTCATGGGGTCGTCCGCGAGGTGGACCGGCAAGCCGGTTTCCTCGGCCACCAGCCGGTCTATGCCGCGCAACAGCGAGCCGCCGCCGGCCATGACCAGGCCGCGATCCACAAGGTCGGCGGCAAGTTCGGGCGGACAGCGTTCCAGCGTGAGGCGGACGGACTCCAAAATGCTCGACAGCGGTTCTTGCAACGCTTCGCGAATTTCCTCGGAACGGATGATTAAGGTTTTGGGCAGGCCGGAACCCAGGTCGCGGCCTTTGACATCCATGGTCAATTCCTGTTCCAACGGAAACGCGGAGCCGATGCGTATCTTGATTTCTTCCGCGGTGCGTTCACCTATCAACATGTTGTAGGCGCGTTTCATGTGCGCAGTGATCGTTTCGTCAAATTCGTCTCCGCCCACCCGCAGGCTGCGGCAGAAGACGATACCGGCGAGGGAGATGATTGCGATTTCGCAAGTCCCGCCGCCGATGTCCACGATCATGTTGCCCGCCGGCTCATGCACCGGCAAACCGACGCCGATGGCACCAGCCATCGGTTGCTCAATCAAATATACCTCCCGCGCGCCGGCGTGGGTGGCGGAATCTTTGACGGCCCGTTTTTCCACTTCCGTGATGCCCGAAGGCACTGCGACCACGACTCGTGGCGCAATCAATTTGCGATGGTGAACCTTTTGGATGAAGTGGCGGAGCATGGCCTCGGTGATTTCGAAGTCGGCGATCACGCCGTCTTTCATGGGCCGGATGGCCACGATGTTGCCGGGCGTGCGGCCCAGCATTCGTTTGGCTTCCGCACCGACGGCCAGCACGTTGGTAGTGCCCGCCTGAATGGCTACAACCGAAGGTTCGCGCAGGACGATTCCGCGGTCCCGCACGTAGACGAGGGAGTTGGCTGTGCCCAAGTCTATTCCAATATCGTTGGAAAACAGGCTTTTGAATTGCGCAAACATGAATTTGCCTAACGGCGCACAGTTAATCCATTATGTCCCAAAAGGTCAAGCAGCGAATAAATGGCCTGCCAGGTCGAAGCTTGAAGCGTATCATGGAACGACAGCTTCAGCCCGCCTTCGTCCCGCTCTGCGGGACTACGGCGCGGCAGTCTTCGCCCTGCGCTACAGAAAGGTTGGCCTGCCATCCATAGCTCGGAACTTAACCCGAAAAGTCCTCCTTCGCCAAGGCTACGGAGGACACCATCCTACGCTCCGAACCTCCGGAAGTCGGTTCAGAGCGTAGGATGGTGCCAGCGACTGGAATCGAACCAGTGACCTCGGGCTTATGAGTCCCACGCTCTAACCAACTGAGCTACGCTGGCAACCGAGACCGGCATTACATTCTGGGCACAAACCGCGCGCTGTCAAATCTGAACCACGCCCGCTGAAAACCGGCTTGGCCAAACGACTGAACGTCTTTAACCTCCGCCTGCCAGAATCCAAATTGATGAACCAGCGTCCCACATCGCGTTTCCAGAAAAAACCGCGCTCGCGTTATGGCTTCCTCGTGCTCTGCTTTGTGTCGCTGCTGGCCGCCTTCACCATTTTGCGTCTCGTGTTGCTGCTTCAATTTGGCCCGCCTTCCGCCGCGCCCTGGAACGTGCTGCTGGCCTTTGCCGCCGGCTTTTACCGCGACGTCATCGCCGCGCTGTGGTTCATGCTGCCGCCGCTGTTTTGGTGTTTTATCTTCGGCAACCGCCTGTTCGCGGCTCTCATCCACCGCCTCGGGTTCCGGTTTTTCATGACCCTGCTCTGGGCCGTGCAGGTGTTTTTGCTCGCGGCAGAATTTTATTTCTTCGCGGAATTCAAATCGCGCTTCAATCCCGTTGCCGTGGACTATCTGATTTATCCCCGCGAGGTGTTCATCAACATCTGGGACGCCTATCCCGTCCCGGCGGTCGTCGCCGGCTGCCTGTTCATCGGCGCTGTCTGGATGTGGGTGGCCGGGCGATTGTTCAAAACAATGTGGATGAAGCCGGTCTGGATCGGAACGCGGTTTCTCTGGTTCGCAAGCGCGTTGATTTTGTTTTTTGGCCTCACCCGGACGATTTCTTTGAACCCGCCCCATGTCAGCGAGGACCGCACTCTCAATGAAATTGCCAACAACGGCGCCATTTCCTTTTTCGCCGCCGCGTTGACTCGCAATCTCGACTATCCCACATTTTACAAAACCCTGCCGCGCGACGAAGCCTACGCCCGCGTGCATCGCCTGCTGGCCTCGACCAACGCGACCTTCATCGGCGACAACTTCAGCATCGAACGAAAAATTTCCGGCGATTCCAATCGCCCACGACTGAACGTCGTGATTTTGCTCGAAGAAAGTCTCGGCTCGGAATTCTGGGGCTGCCTTGGCCGCACGAACACGCTGACGCCGGAAATGGACCGGCTCGCCACGCAGGAAGGCTTGTTGTTCGACAACATTTACGCCTCCGGCAACCGCACCGTGCGCGGTATGGAAGGCGCGCTGTCGTCGTTCCCGCCGCTGCCCGGCGATGCGATTGTGCATCGCGACCGCTCCGGAAACGTCGAGACCATCGCGCGCGTGCTCAAGCGCGACGGGTACGACACGATGTTCCTCTACGGCGGACACGCCATGTTCGACAACATGAAACCGTTTCTGGTCGCCAACGGTTTCGACCAGATCGTGGACGAAAAAGATTTTCCCAATCCGGCCTTCGCGACCGTCTGGGGCGTGAGCGACGAGGATTTATACGCGGGCGCCATCCGGCAGTTCCGCGCCTTGAGCCAGGCGAACAAACCGTTTTTCGCCACCATCCTGTCCGTGTCGAATCACAAGCCTTACACTTATCCCCTAGGCCGCATTCCCGAAAACCCGAATGGCACCCGCGATAACGTTGTCAAATACACCGACTGGTGCCTCGGCCAATTTTTCAAGGCCGCGAAACAAGAGGCATTTTGGACGAACACCATTTTTGTCGTCGTGGCCGACCATGGTGCGCGGGTCTATGGCAGCCAGGACATCCCGATTTTTTCCTACGAAATCCCGCTCGTGATCCTTGGCCCGTTAGTCGCGCCCCAACCGCAACGCCTCCACGCGACCGGCTGCTCACTGGACTTGCCGCCGACGATTCTCGGACTGATTGGCCGCCCTTATGAAAGCCTGTTTCTGGGACGCGACCTTTTGCACGACCCGCCGGACACATTCCATGCCTTGCTGAATCACAACCGTGACATCGGGATGTTCGCCCATGACCGGATGGTGGTGCTGGGCCTGCAAAAAGCGGTCAAATTTTATGCCGGGAACCTGCACGTCGTGAATTTGGAACTGACGCCGCGGCCCACACCGCAAGATTTGGAACTGGAGAAAAACGCCGAGGCCATTTTTCAGGTGGCGGATGAACTCTACATGAACCGCCGCTACCACCTTGATCCGTGAACTAAAAGCCCGGGCCAAGGCGATTATGACAAAGGGGTTACCGTGATCCGGGCGGCAGTTTTGAGGTTATTCATGAATTTCTGCAGCTGCTTGTTATATTGATCCCGTGTCTGAGATGCCAGTTGCTGTTGAATTTGGAAATCAATTCGCTGCCAGGCTTCCTGGCGTGCTTGTGGGTCAACCGTTCATCTGTGAAGTCGGGCACAAATTCAAGGTCGTCACCAACATTCGCCAGGCGAGTGTCACGGACGAAATCGGCATTATCTGCCTAGAGTTGGACGGCAAGCACGCGGACGTGAAAGCCTTGATTCAGTGGCTCGAAAAGCTGGGCGTGAACGTTCGCCCGGTCGAGATCAGCGTCATCGAAAGCTAGTTGTTTCGCAGCCGGACGACCGCCGCCGCGATCTGCTGACCATCGAGCCGCGTGGTACGGGTCTCCCCCTGCAGGACTTCCACGACCGCCGCTCTCTCACTGGACCGAAGCGGCGGCAAGGGCCGCCTGGGCCTTCTGGCGCACGAGTTCGGATGCGTCGGACGACGCGGTTCGTTGGAGCAGAGCCAAGGCCTGGTCGTTATGGATCTGGGCCACGGCGGTGACTGCGTTCTCCCGGATACCCTGGTCCGGATCGTTCAGAAGCTGCTGGAACACGCTGAGCGCCCCGGCCCCGAAACTCCGGGCCAGCGCTTGGATGGCGCTCTTCCGGATGGTGGTGTCCGTGGTGGGAGCGTCTGCGATCGAGGCAAGCAGGCGTTGGGCGGCGTCGGTGTGGACCCCGCCGACGGCCAACACGATCGCCTTTTGCACCTCGGGATCCGTCTCCGTCTGCATGAGTTGTTGCAGAGCCGACAACCCGTCCTCACGCCCCGCCAGGCCCTGAACCGCGGCGAACCGAAGCCGAGAATCCGACGCCTCGGCCGCAATCTGGGCAAGGAGCGCAACGGTGTCCGCATCGTGCCTCAGGCTGAGCGCGTCGATAATCTCACGCTGGAGACTCAAGGAACTTTCACTGTCGAGCAACGCCTGGAGCAAGCCGCCGGCCTGGTCGTCCTGGATCATTCCAAGGGCGTGGAGCAGCGTCATACGGCCGCGGACGTCGTCCACTTCGCCATAGGTAGCGGCAATGGCGCTGGCGCCGCCTTGCCCCATCGCCGCCAGACGCTTCTCGAGATCCTTGGTCGCTTCCTGCCGTTTGGCGATGAGCGCTTTGGCATCGTCCCATCCCATCGCGCCGGCATAGTTGTAGAGCTTCTTCACGTCATCCAGCGTTGCGACGACTTGCGCCTTCCTGGCGGGATCGACGGACACCCCTTTCAACGCGGCCAGCAGTTCGGCGCGCTGCTGTTTCGACCGCCCGCTCGCGGCCTTGGGCTGCGACGGTTGAGTCGCGGGTGGTAGGGATGCGGCTTGCGGCACCGCATTCGAGCCGGCGCCCGCCGGTGGTTTAGCGGCCTCAACAGCCGGGGCAGGACCCGGCGGCGCTGAGCCGCCCGGTCGTTCCGTCCTGAGCAGCCACCAGATTCCGGCGGCTGCGGCAAGCGCAGCCAGGCCGAGGATGATGCCTTTCTTCGTCATGAACTGCTTTCAAGGGCGTTGCACGCCCCGGCCCATTTACCAGTGCCAGCATCCCTGGTCAAACTCATCCTCGAAGTCGGAGCAGCGGCCGAAGCTCCAGTCACAGCCGCCCATGATGTTGAACGGACCCTGGCAGAAGCTGCCGCAGGCGATCTTGGACGTCACACCTGCTTTGCCGAGAGTGAACTGGACGCACGAGACGCGTTCTTTGTAGCTATAGGGGATGTTCGAGACCGGGACCTGAATTTCGAACACACCGCCCTCGTTGAAATACGTGGCAGTGGAGTTGCCGGTGGCAGAGGCTTGCTGACTGTAAATCAGGTTTGTCGATGACACCTTGCTCGGGTCGCCGGTGGCGTACCATTGGATGACGTTGCCGGGAATCAGGCGATCCGGATAGCACACTTGGATCGTCGCGCCAGATTGCGAGATCGGGAACGACGACCGGGCGACGTTGTTAGAAATGGACACCAGAGCGATGCCATCCACGACTATCGTGATCGGCTGCGTGGCGTACTGGAACGCGTAGAAGAACCGGGTCTGGTCGGCGCCGATGGACACCGTCGAGAGCTTACCCACGTTCCGGTAGCCCGTCGCGGCTGACGACGGCAGCTTGGGATCCATCAACGCGTTGTACTTTTGGTTGTCGATGAACCGGAAGATCACCTTCTCCCAAGGATTCCGGCTGGTGAACTGCCACGCCTCGCCGCCGCTGCAATCCTTGTAAACTGAGCAGACGAGCTGGGTGGAATAGAGCACCACGGGGGAGTTGCTACCGAGCGTCACGGTGAGGCTCACCGGGGCGTTGGAAGCGGTGCGGAAGTCTATGGGTTGGTCGCCATCCGTCAGAGTGAGGTTGCCCTCGAAGGTGGCGAACTGGCAGGACCCGAATCCGTCGAAGTGATGCTGGCAATAGAACGGAGCCATGATGATGGGTTCGCAGATCGGGGTGGTCGCGACAACGATGACCTTGGATTGGCAGGTCGCGGAGTTGCCACAGGCATCCGTCGCGGTGAAGGTCACGGTGTTGGTGCCCAGCGGGAAGGACGACGGCGCGTTGTTGGCGATCGTCACGCCGCCGCTGCAATTGTCAATCACGGTCACGCCGTGCAGGAACGCGGCGATGACCGAGTTCGTCGCGGAGACGTTGTTGGTTCCAGAAACGACCACCGTTACAGCGCCTGGGCAGGCGATGGCGGGCGCCGAGGTATCCACAAAGGTAATGTGTTGCACGCCGTTGGCCGAGTTGCCGCAGCCATCCACCGCAGTCCAAGTGCGGTTAATGCCCGCCTTGCCCGTGCAATTGGTGGCCGCCGCCTGGTCCACATAGGTAATCGTGGCGCTCCCGCCGCATCCATCGGCCGCCGTCGCAAAGCCGGTGTTGGAAGGATCGGTGGGGTTGCCGCACTGGAGTTGCACGTCAGCCGGTAGCGTCAGCACGGGCGGGGTGACATCTGCCGTCCAGGTGTAAACGACCGGAGCCGCCGACGCCGCATTGCCACAGCCATCCGCCGCCGTAATGGAGAAAGTGCGAACCGGCGCGCAGGGAGTTCCGCTATCCACGTGGGTGACAGTGACAGTCACCACACCGGAATTATCCGTCGCGGTCACCAGCGCCTTCACGCTCGCGTCCGTCGGCAGAGTCGCAGGATTGCAGCCCAGATTGGAGCCGGTTGGGACCGAAGTAATTGTCGGCGCCGTGGTGTCGGCGGTCCAGGTGTAAATCACCGTTTGTGGGGTTGCGGCATTGCCGCAGGCATCGGTGGCAGTCACGGTGAAGGTGCGGGTGACCGTGCAGCCAGAGGTTCCGTCCACATGCGAAACATTAACGGTCGGCGTGCCGCAGTTATCGGTGGAGGTGACCAGTGCCTTGACACTGGCGTCGTCCGGCAGACTTGTGGGATTGCAGCCCAGATTGGAGCCGGTCGGGACCGTAGTAATTGTCGGCGCTGTGGTGTCAACAAAGGTGATATGCTGAATGCAGGTGGAACTATTGCCGCCGGCATCCGTGGCCTTCCAAGTACGGTCAATGCCAGCATTGCCCGTGCAGTTGGCGGGCGTGGCGACATCAGTGAACGTGATGGCAACATTCCCGTTCCCGCTGCAGGTGTCGATGGCCGTGGCCGTGCCGGTGTTGGCGGGATCGGTCGAGTCACCGCACTGCAACTGCTTGTCCGGCGGGCAGGTAATCACCGGCGGCGTAGTGTCCTGAATGGTGATAATCTGAACGCAGGAATTGGAATTGCCGCTATTGTCCGTGGCTGTCCAGGTGCGAGTAATGATCTGTGGGGAGTTGCCTGAGACGGCATCAGTGAACGTCAACGTCGGGCTGGAATCGCAAATGTCCGAGGCTGTAGCCACACCAGTGCTGCTGGGGTCAGTGGGCTGTCCGCACTCCACCGTGACATTAGCCGGACAGGAAATCGTGGGCGGAGTGGTGTCCTGCACGGTCACATAGAACGTGCATTGGTTTGTGTTGCCGCTGCAGTCGATTACGGTGCAGACGATCTGGTGCGAGCCAATGCCCAACGCGCTGCCGTTGGTCGGCGCGCAGGAATAAGTCACATTCGGACAATTGTCATAGACGATTGGCTCTTGGAAGAAGATCTGCCCGCCGGTGCATTCCACAATCTGGTCGGTGGGGCAGTTGATCACAGGCGGTTCAGTGTCCATAACTACAACGGCACAAAGATGCTGCGCCGAATTGCCGCGCCCGTCGCTGGCCGTTGTCACCACCACGCTTACGTTTGTGCCCACTGGGAACTGGCCCTGCAACATCCCGTTGCCGAGATCGATCAGGTTGATCACGGCGCCGTTCTCGTCCACTGCACTCACGATCGTGGAGATTATGAGCGGACAGCAAAAATCTATGGCCTCCGGCGTCGGGAAGGTTAAGGTGGCATAGCATACGCCCGGATCGTTGGTCAGTATTATCGGGACGCACAGGCTGCAGCTGATCATCGGATTGTTCGTATCCGCAAATGCGGGCGGCAGCGTGTCCTGAACGGTGATGTTAAACGTGCAGGTGTTCGAGTTGCCGGCAACGTCCGTGGCCACACAGGTCACCACATGATTGCTTGAATTGGCAGGCGGCGGCGGCAAGTCAAAGAAGTCGCCCGAAGCCGGTGTGCAGACAATTGTGGGATTCGGATCGCAATTGTCCGTCACCACCGGCGTGGGATAGCTGACATACGCGCCGCCCGAGCCGCTGTCGTTGGTGCTGTGGCACTCGACCACCATGTCGGTGGGACAAATGATAGTCGGCGGGGTGTGGTCCAGCGCTCCGACAACGCCTTTGGTGGCCGGACCATGGAAATTGCTGGCAAAACTGCCTGTAAACGTGGCGCCTTGACTTGTCAACGTAACGCCGATTTGTCCACAGAATAAGTTCTGAAGCAGGCCGCCGGTGGGGGTGAACTGAAAGTCGAAGTAACTGGTGGTGAGTATTTTTGAAAAACCAAATGCCGTCACTTCGCCCGTTAAAAGCACGCCGGAGTACGTGTTGGTCACGCCACCAACAATTCGTGACACCGTCCCCTGCAAAACCAAGTCGGCTCCCGCCACGCCGCCCACCAGAGCGCCTGTGTTGCTGACCACAATGCTGATCTGCACGGTGCTGCCCACACTAAAGGGCTGCGTGCCTCCCAAACTGGTAAAAATCATCGTCTGCACCGGCGCAGAAACCGAAAAAAGCCCGCTCCCGTTGGTCGCGGTGTAAGTGTAATTAACCGCCGTCGAGGCGGTGGTCGAGAAATTGACCTTAGGAAAGGTTGGGTTTACATTCAAGAGTGCCGCAAAGGACAATGATGCCGATGCCACAAACGCCGACGTTAGAACTACCAACTTCATCCAATGTTTCATAATTTTTCCTTTCTTAATTAATTACCACAACTCGATTGTTTGGGGTTAACAGCAATACTGAACTCTGGGTTAACATCAATTCTGAACTGCGGGTCAACATCAATTCTGAATTGCGAATATTAGCAACGCTCCGTGTGTGTGTCAAGCGCTAAACTTGTTCGGCGGTGTCCTAAATTTGAAATTCCAGAACCCGTCCACTTGTAAATGACCACTTTTATGCAATTACCATTTTTGAAATGTGATTGAATCAATGAAACGCCATAACCTAATGAGTTCCAGCGACATACGATATATCCTGATGGGCTTTCAAACAATAAAACTCACAAAACTGTATGGGAATCGAGGAAAAGTCACTATCTCTATTTGTCCCTGCAAATTCCGCAAAAGATGTTTTTTAGTCGAGTCTGTAATACGCACCCGCCATTTTGCAGGCAACCCTTCAGACGGAATTTGGACAAACAGCCAACCTTGGACTGTTTCTCCGGGCATTATATTTCTGCTTTCAATGACAACGTTCAAACTGTTTGTGCAACTAATCTGAGCCGCATCTGTCAGCGAATTTCCTCCGACCATAAACAATTCTCCATATCGGACATCAACTGGACGCGAATTTATCCATTTACCATGCGCGGACTTTATTTCCCGATGCAAAACTGGCTGAAAATCGAGTCGAGCAAATCATCCGTCGTTTTTTGCCCGAACAGCTGGCTTGAACCCGTTATGGCGTGGATACCAGTTGGACCCATTGGGTTCCCGTGCGGTACTCAAGGCCACCGGAAGTTTTGACAATAGCATAGAAAGGATGCAATCCGGCCCACAAATTTGTTCCAGCCACCGGGAAAGTCGCGGTGGATTGATTTGTGAAGGTACCCAACGCGCCGCCGGTGCTGTACAGAGTGATTAGGCTTACATTGTTGGTGTTGGCGGCAACTTGAATGTGGTAGGTGCCTTGCACCGGGGCTGGACTGGTCAGGTCGAGCAGTGTCAAGGTCGCGCTCAAGGAACTGTTCCGGATTTGGACGGGCTTGGTCACGTGGGTTTGGGTTCGCGAGTCACTGCCTTCGTAAGCCACGGCAGTCAACTCGTGATAGCCGTCGGCCAGGGTTGTGGTATCCAAGGGGAAGGTCAGGGCCAGGCTGGATGCGCCGGCCGTGACGTAAAGATGGTTTCGAGGCTGGAGGTCGGACAGGTTTTGCCTGAGGGGGCCTTGCGTGGTTGACATGATCACCTGGCTGGCCTTAGTGGGGCGAACTTGAATTGCGGCGGCCTGGTAACCCGGACTCCGGGCGTACAGATTAAAAGTGACCGCACCGGTGTTCAACACGTAATCGTCGGCCAGAACCCCGTCACTACCCTGCAGGCTGGGATTCGTGTTAATCGCGTTGAACACCTGGCTGGCGAGCGCAATCGAATTTCCGCCCGATTGATTCGTGACGGCCACGACCACCGCCTGCCCATTAGTCTTGGTAAAAGCAAATTGAATCCAGGCGCTGGTGGGGGGCGTATTACTGATCACCGAGTACCCCTGCAAGCCGAACGCTTGCGAGGCCAGAAACGTGGGTTGGCTGGCGCTTAAATAAGTCGAAAGACTGTTGCCGCTGCCAATCGCACTTGCGGCGGTGGTTTGGATTTCGCCGAGGGCGAAATTGGTTGCCAACGTTGTCACCTGGCCTTGGTTGGTCGAGACCCCAACCATGTAAGGCCGCACGGCATTGCTAACCCGGACCAGCGTGAGGTTTGTCGCCACGTTCAGCACCGCGAAGCCGGGTGGCGCCGGAGGCACGAGCCATGCCCGGTAAAACCGGCTCGAATTCGTGGCGTAAGCATCAACAAAATCCATCGCCCCGCCGGGCTGATTGGTGAAGACGGACACCCAATAAACGAGATTGGTGGAGACTTGAACGGCCCAAGGCTGCCCGGGCGTGCTGTCCACGTGCATCTGGAACGTTCCCGGACTGACAATTCTCGGCGCAGACAATTGGGGAGGTTGATCCGGCACCGGCCAAGTCATGCGATAAAAGCGCGCGGGATAGTTCGTGGAGTCATAATCGGTAAAATTCAGCAGTCCCGGCACGTCATTCGTGAAGATGGGTTGCCAGTCCAATAAATTGGTTGAAGCCAGGATGACGTACGCCAACGTGCTGGGAATTGCCACCTCCATCCTGTAGGCTCCGTTTTTATCAGGACGACCGGGCGTCATCTGTGGTGGAAAAGAATCAGGCAGGTAGTTGACGCTATATGAAAGGCCGGGGGTATTCGTAGGCGTGCTGTCGGTTACGTAGAAAGGGACAGCCACGAGATTGGTGGCGATGGATTGCAGCTCGATGCGGTCGCCATGAACCAGGGCCTTCACCAGGGTGGCGTTGGTCGCGGCATTGATCAGTGAGGCCAGCCCAGCTGCCACCGTGCTCAAGGTTGAATTCGTGGGGACGGTGTAAGTGATCGGATATCCGTTCAGGGTGATGGTCAACAAATTGCCGGGACATGGAGCCAGGTTGGTCAGCGTGCTGAAATACACGCCATCCACGAACAAATCAACTTGTTGCAGGGGGTGGTTCCCAAACCAGGAGCTGAAATTCACGTAAAGGTTGGTTGTGCCGCTCAGCACGGCGTTGGGGAGGTTGGTGCCCCATCGTCCATAAACGGGCTGGGCGAAGGGCGCCGCCAGCGGCTCGGCCACCATGAGTCCGAGATACGGCACGTTGACGCTTTGATAATAGCTCTCGGCCAGACTGAAGCCGCGGGCCTGGTAAAAGTAAACTTGGGGATTGGGAAACTTCTGCGTATCGTTGGCCGGTTCCGCCACGGTGCCATAACTGCCCGTCGCCCTGCCATTGATAAATGCCAGCAGGTTGGTCTGGCTGTTGCTCCCGAAAATGATGCCACCGTAGGAAGTCAGACTGTCCGCGACGGCACCGGGAACGAACATGCCTTGCGGGACGCTGAATTGCGCCAAACCCGTTTGATACCCCAAACAGCCGTTTGGCCACGTAACCAAATCGCTATTGGTGCGCAAAATCGAGGAAACGCCCAGAATGTTCACGTTGAAAATGGCGTTGTCGAAATACGCGTACCGAATGTTGCGATAAGGGTCTGAACTCTTTGCCAAGACCACCGGTTGTTGGGGAAAAGTCCCATCGCTGGCAACGCCATGATCCACCAACTGCTCCGCTTGGGTAAGCGAATCACCCGTGATCATCGTGGCCAGGAAGGAATAGCCGGGGGCGCCGACCGGGGGCGCCCGGCGGAAGACCGCCTCGCTGGCAGCATAACTGTTAGTGATCCCAAAAGGATCGCTGCCGTTGCCCAGCCTTGGACCGTAAAACAAGGCCGCGGTTGTGCTGTTGAGGGTGGAACCCAGGCTGGTTTGGAACGGAATATCCATCGAGAGGACAACGTAATCAATCTGGTTTGTCAACTGTCGGGTCGCCAGCATATTCAGGAGGGGCACCACCAGATTGGTTTGAAAATCATTGCTGGTCCAAAGGGTATTGCCGCCCGACCAATTGATGGATAAAACGTTTTGAGGCGGTACCTGGCGCTGTTGGCAGTAGTAATTGCCCAACTCGCAGGAGTTGGAACTGGTCTGGTTGACGACGACGACCGTGTTCAGTCCGCTGCCGCCAGCGTGCAGCTTGTAGACCAAGGCACAGCCCACCAAAACCATTCCAAACACTCTACGCTGAAGACTGCCCTCCATAAATTAAAACAGTTCCGACGGACAGTACGCTCTTGCCGCCAAGAGCAAGTCTTAATGGCCGAATTCTTGTCAATGCCAATAAAACTAAAGGCCGGTCAATGACCGGCCCTGAGTCTGCCAATCTGCATCCGACCAAATTCTCCCTCAGGACAACTTGCGTCGTAGTGCCAAACCCAGCGCACCAGCCCCCATGGCGATGATCGCCACGGTTGACGGCTCGGGAACGAACTCTATAGACAAGCTTTTGTCCTTTGTCAAGTCCAACTCACCGCCGTCGGCGGCAAGTGTTGAGATCCATTGGAGTGCCCACGTCACGTTGCCCGGTCCCTCGGTTAAATTTTCATTCAGTGTCAGTCCATTTATACTGTTCAATTCAGCCAGGGTCTGGTTGATTGGAGCTGCCTCGGCGTAAAATGCGCTCGGTGCATTGATTGCTTCCTGAATGGCCGTCGAACCATTATTTTGGCGGACATAGTTATGATCTCCGGTACTGCCGAAAATTTGAACGTAATCGTTGGCAGCCCCCAGCAGGTTAAAATGGGAGTATTGGTAAAAGTTCAAATTCAGATCGCTGCTTGATTGGTTTATGACCATTATCTGCTCGTCCATATCGGCATTTCCCGAATTGATGCCACCACCGGTAAGCGTGTAGATAATTTCGACGAGCAATTGATCGTTCTGGTAAGTTGCATCCAGCGTATTGAGGCCGGCGTTTTGATTATATGTGAGCCCGCCAATCGTGTTGACCGGTTGCGCAATACCGCCGCCAGTCCGGTACCAAAACCATTGCTGCTCCAACTGATTTTGCCCGCTCACGGTCCAACTGTTCATCCCGGCACTGCTGCCAAGATTAACGGTCGCCGTGGACCCCGCATCGGTCAAGGTGATGATTTGAGCGATGCCGTGGCCCGGCAAAAGAAGCATGCCGGACAAAACCAGCCATGCGCCGAGGGATGCAACGCGTTTACGGGAGAGAACACCTTCTGGATGGATACTCATAGATACAATTTGTTTTATTTGTTTATTTTGTCGGTTTGGAATTCACGCACTTTTCACAAGATTTTTAAAAAAGAAAATTCATGGAAGAAAAAATTTTACCCTAACAAGAACGGCAATTACGCTGTCCGCCCGCCGGCGCCGGTAGAGCAAGGCCAAGGCAAGCATTCCTGACGCAACCAGCGCCACGGATGAAGGCTCTGGCACCACCGTCTCTATTTCGCTGATTATGATTGAACCTCCCGCTGCCAGGGTCGCGTCCCATTCATAAGCATAAACCACGTTGTCCGGCCCGGCAGTGAGGGTGTTGTTAAGGAGCGGGGCAGAATTCCCGTTGCCAAGACCAAACTGAGTTCCATCGTAGGTACCGGCCTGCACTTCATACTGGACAGATGACCCTCCGCTTACTCCGGTTACTAGCCCGGTAAGGGTTATTCCGGTCGAGGCGGTCTGGACAACCTGGTATTGTTGTCCGGAACCTTTGCTGGTGAATTGCACGTTCTGGCCTCCTGAAACACCTCCCAAATCAAAATCCGAGTATTGGTAGAAATGGAAAACCTGGGCGGTCGTCGCCGAGGGGTTATTGATCGTCAATGTTTGAGTCAGCGTAGCCTTGCCTGAACCGACCGGCGAACTCCCAAGAATATACCTGGTTCCGACACTGATGGTCGAATTGGCATACGTCTCGTTTAGTGTTATTTGTGTTTTACCTGAGTTAGTAGTTATTGTAGGCGTTGACCAAGGGGCAATGGTATCAATCGAGTATACCGGACCGGATCCCACACTGTAGTAAAACCATTGTTGGTTTAACTGATTCACACCGTCAATCGTCCAGTTTGAAAGTCCACCGGAAAGGTTGATTTGCAAGGAGGTATCCCTGATAGCAGGCGTGTAAATCTGCGCCCCACTTTGAACAACTGTACCGGCAAACATAATCGCAATAAGAGTGTTTTGATAAAACCGCACTCGACTTATGATAGATTTTCTCAAAAGCCTCATAGTTTAGTTCCCCGCTTGTTTTACAGCGATTTTATCATTTTCATGATTTCAGTTGATTGATCACGCTTAGGTTTGCATCAGTATCCGAATCCGCGGTTGCTTCTGATTGGTTTTTTGCGGGGCGCCTGCTTGAATCCTGCCTACACACCAGATTCCTGCGCCGGGAAATGGATGTTGTTGCATTTTGAATGTCACGCTGGTTTATCGGAACGTCGGTTTTTGGAAAAGTGCTGGCAACAGGCCAAGGCACCCAAGCCCAGCAGAAAACATCCAGCCGTCGTGGGCTCGGGAACCGGGAAAACGTCGCACATGCCACCGCCGGAGTTGTTCCAACTCATTGTCCAATCACCGATCGGACCACTTTCTTGCCATGAAGAGAATGAGATAATCGCCGACGAACCAACGCCGCCGAAATCACCAGCGAGTGCGCCACCAGTGACGTTGAAGGTGAAGTCAATTAGGCTGAAATCTCCCCCATCCTCGAATGCACCAAAGGCAGTTGTATAATCGTAGGCCGACCCAACAGGTGACCCTTGCGGACCTACCACCAAAGTCCCTGTAAGTATATCTCCCTGCGGATATACAACTGTATCCTCCTGCTTGAGAATGCCTGTGACTGATAAAGAGCCAGCGCTCAGGTACCCGGAACTATCGATGTTGGCAGTGACACTGAAGCTCCCTTGGTCTACCCAATAGTAATTCCCAGCAGCGTCCTCGTACAGCACGGACTCATCCGGGGACGCGGTTATGTGGAACGTCTGGTTGCTTGGCGCGTATGACGCGGTGAGGCTTAATCCAGCCATGTCAGCGGGCGGAGCGAGGCTACCCGCGTATTGGTTCAGCAACAAGTCCTGCGCCGGTGATTGAATGAGGGGCAGCAAAAAAGCCGCACTGCACAAAAATAAAACTTTTAGGGTTTTCATGTTTTTTTAAGTTTTGAATTTAATGGACTTTCCCCGGCGCATGACCAACAGACCTGTCAGCCCACAAACCATGAGTGCAAATGTCCCGGGTTCAGGAACTGTGGAAGGCATCAACTCTTCTTGAAAACTGGCCCCGCCGATGAAGGTCATTGAATAATTAAAATCCAGCGTGCCACCGGCCAGAACCGGAGTGCCGGCATAATAGTCGATGTACCCAATCCAGTCGCTGCCGATATGGACCGGCGCGTTGGTTGTGAATGTCCAACCAGGATTGCCTACGCCTACGCCGACATTGGAAAATGTAAACGCCTTGCTCAGCGTAACCTTGACGTGGTAATCGCCCCAAGTGACCCCGGTATCATTATCAATTTCGTTGAAGAGTGCGAGCGTTGGGTCTTCTTCTGAATCCGTAATGATATCACCTTGTATATGCCCGTAGTCCCATAAGTTGTGCGACCCATCGATGCTCAGTTGGAAGGCGTGATCTCCGGTTTTAAGAAAACCGTAAGTATAACAGGTCATAACAAGGTCACCATCAGCCGCAATCGAGTTGCTGATGATATCCGCCCGGCTGAAACCAGCACCTGCCAGCAGCACGGCCATAACTGCAAGCGTTCTAATTTTCATAAACATTTTTGATTCGGGTTTTGTTTCTCTGATTGGTTTTTTGCGGGGGCCTGTTTGATTACATTTCCGATTCGGGTTTTGTTGTTCTGATTAGTCTTTTTGCGGGGGCTTTTTTTTGAATCTCGGCTACCTGCCACAGGAATTCGGTGACAAAAATCAAAAAGAGGGCCAGTGCGTAAACCAGATACCAAAAGAGCACCATGGGATTGATTGGGTTCTCTGAAATACGCATAATACAACGGGTTTTAATGGTTATCTGGTTATTTCATGGCAGAACGCCGCCGCATGACCAGCAGACCTGTCAGCCCAGAAACCACGAGTGCGAATGTCCCGGGCTCGGGAACTGTGGAGGGCATCAACTCTTCTTGAAAACTGGCCCCGCCGGTGAAGGTCATTGAATAATTAAAATCCAGCGTGCCGCTAACCAGAACCGGAGTGCCGGCATAATAGTCAATGTACCCAATCCAAACGATGCCATTATTAGTCGGCGCGGTGGTATTGAATGTCCAACCAGCATTGCCTACGCCGACATTGGAAAATGTAAACGACTTGCTCATCGTAACCTTGACGTGGTAATCGCCCCAGTTGTACGCGGTGTCATTGTCAATTTCGTTGAGGAGTGCGAGTGTCGGGTCTTTTTCTGTATCCGTAATGATATCACCTCCTATAAGCCCGACAGCCCATGAGTTGTGCGTCCCATCGATGCTCAGTTGAAAGTCCCCGGGGCCGTTTGTTATAAAACCATAAACGTTGCAGGTCATAACGTCATTTTCAGCCGCAATCGTGTTGCCGATGATATCCGCCCGGCTGAAACCGGCACCCACCAGCAGCGCGGCCATAATTGCAAGCATTCTAAATTTCATAAACATTTCTGATTTGAGTTTTGTTTTTCTGTTTGGTTTTTTGCGGGGGCCCTGCTTGAACCTTGGTTACACGCCAGATTCCTGCGTCAAGAAATGGGTTTGGGTTTAAATTAATCATGAACTATAGAGCTAATAAAATTCTGAGACGGTTTAAGAATCCGAGGGATATTCCCGGCCGATCTTCTTCCCGCATCTTTGCCTGCCTCGGGTGCCTGAATCCCGCCTTTTTACCGATGGGTTCCCCCAGATTGGTCGTTACTTGCACGCAACGATCGTCCCACAATTCAATCATTCGCTGGTCTTTTACGTTGGTCACTTCCAAATCCGGCAACCCACAACTGACGAGCCATTCTTTTATCGCCGCCACCTGCCTGGGTGAGGAGGCGCGGGCGGTGAAAATTTTTACGGTGCGTCCTTCGGCAATCCATTTCTGCACGCGGACCAGCATGGGCTCAATCGGACTGCCAATATCGTCCCCTCGCTCGCCGCCAAGGTCGCGGGCCAGTGTCCCGTCCAAATCCACACCAATCCACGGGGAACCGCCATATCGGGCCTGGGTATTGTCCGTGAACTGCTGGCCGCACTTTCGGCACACCGCGCCGAAACGCCCGTCCTCCAGCCAGAAAGGCATCAAGGTCTCACCGCAACAGGTCCCGTCGACTTCCTCGACTTTGGCCGCTGCGAAACCGTTGCCGTGCCCGTTTTGACTGTCTTGGGCGAACCAAGGCATGTACCGTACGCCACCCTTGGCCCGGCCAATATTGGCCATATCTCCCGCTTTGTTTTGTAATGCCGTGTTCATCCACGTAATTCACCCACCCACTGCTTTTATGCAGCTATTCGCGTGCACGCGCGCCTTTATTCCAAGGCACACTGCCTCTCATTTTCACACCTACTGTTGTCGTCGGAAGCCGGAACACTTACAATCATTTGATGTTCACAATGGGCCATTAAATGCTCACAAAATGAACGGGGTTATTGACCAAAAGGCGGGATATCCACAAATCACTCCTGACCAGACCGGACAAATTCACCGTCAGGAAAGTTATTCACAATTTAGGAAAGTTATTCACAATGTGTAATGATTTATTGACAAAAACGTCTTAAGAATCTACACTGCCTGCATCCGCCACGGGCAAAAGGTTTGAACAAGGTTTTGCTCTCGGAAAAAATTCGAAACGTCATGCTTCCAGAAAATCTGGTCGCTGAGAAATGAAACATTGGCAGCACTATTGTAACACGATCAGTTTGGAAGTTGTTTCAGATTGAGGGCAGTGATTTGAGGGCAGTGATTACTGTAGAGCGGTGGAGTAAGTCGCAGTTTCCATGAAGTTTATGGTAGACAATACCGCCATCCAACAGGCAAATCCGTTGCCGCGGGAAAATGTAAACAGTGGCTCGGCCAATTTGTTACATGGGACCCTGACACATTTGGCCTGCAAGTGCTCGATAAAGGATACCGCGGATTTCTTAATCAAGAAGGATCGGATTGTTTGCGCCTTTTGCGACCGGGAGATTTTGTGCCTGCCTCCCATACTCGGGGTTTACAAGGCCACCTGTAGTTGCTGTAGCTCCTTTTCGGTCAAATCCACCTTCGTTCTCGATTCCCGGGGACTCTATACCTGCACCTGGTGCGGTCGAACGAAGTAGGCCGGTTCGAGTTTGTAAATGCCCCCGTCAACCCGGCAAAATCTGTTACCAACAGCTTCACCGAAAATCATGGTCGGCGGCGGATAAGTTCGAAATTGCAAAGCCGCACTTCGGGTTTGCCCGTGGTGTCGAGCACCAGCTTCTGCGCCGGGTCGAAGGAAATCAGCAGATGATGAGGCCGGAGATTGAGATCATCAAAACCGCATACCGCCAGCCGGTGCATCATCATCTGTGTCAACTCGGTCACCATCTGTTCCGAAATCAGCCTGCTGGCGAAGGCGCGCTTGACGTTGACCGCCTGGTAAAACTTTCCGTCCTGCGCCGCCAGCACTTCGTCCGGACCGTTCCAAAAACCCCAGATGGTGATATAGTCGTGTTCCTTGCGAACGACCGGGTCGCCGTCGGGCGTGCGGGCATCCGCCAGCGCGGCGTAATGCCGTTCGTCGGCCACCGGGCGGGCGGCGGGGCGCTGGCGGCCGGTCATGTAAATGGCGCGCGGATAGATTGTCTGTATGCCGTGGCGGCCCATTTCGAGCGCAAAGGCAAATTCCTCGAACGGGCTGTTGAAACCACAGGCCGGCACTTCCTCCTTGTGGGCCTCGGGGTTCTTCAACCACGGCGCGTCTCCCATGCGGGAGATTTTCCACACCAGATGGATGTTGTCTTTGGTGCGCGTGTAAAAAGTCTGGTTGTGGGCGGACAATTTCTTCTTTGGCGTGCGGCGCCAGCGTTCCGGCAGAAAATAATTGAACAGGTCGGGGTCCTTGCCCACCACCCAAAGCAGGCCGCCGGTGCTTTCGGCACGGCCAAAAACATAATCCACCCCCAGAACGTTGGTGGCGCGGAGATGCGCCGGCAGCGGATTAACGGCGTTCGTGTCGAACCGGCGGGCCATGTGTTTGAGGTAAAGCTGCCGGTTGGCGCTTCGCACCGCCTGTTCGTGTTCGGGGGTCCGTTCGAGCAATTCGTAGTCCACCAGCGCGTAGGCAAACTGGTCGTTATGATCGCGCAACAACGACTTGTCCGGCTGCGGGCGCAGAATGATGTGCGCCGGTTTCATGTCAATCACCCGGCAGCCTTTCTGCCACAACTCATGCGTAGCCAGGCTGGTGACGCGGGCGAGAAATTCCGCCTGCGCCCGGCCTTCCAGCCCGAATTTTTCCGCCGTCTCCACCGCGTCCAGACCCTTGATCCAGCCGAGCAGCAAGACGTATTGTCGCAAAATGTCAATCTCCACATCGGGATGACGCGTCACCTTGGCACGGATTTTGTCCTCGGACCGGCCCGTCTGCCAGAGTTGCAAGCGCTCACTCGGCACGTAAATCGCCAACGGAAGCTGGGTGCGGATGCGAATGGCTGCCGGCCCGACCCCACCCCGGCGTAGCTCCATGAGCAGCGAAAATTCCTCGAACGGGCTGTTGAACTCGGCGTTGATGAACTTGTTCACCGTCAGCGTGTCCATCGGCACCACCTCGCCCACGCGCGACCATTTGACGACCAGATGCAACACCCGGCCGTTCACCGGGCGCGTCGGCACTTTATAGATCGTGCTGGTGCCTTCCAGCCGCTCGCGCTTGGCCTCGAACCACTCGCGCGCATACCAGTTCTCCGGCAGGAGGCTTTTCCAGAGCGGCAGCCCGAAACTCGTGAGATAAAGGTCGCCGCCGTCCGCCGTCTTCAAGTGAATGTAATCCACGCCCAGCAACGAGATGGCGCTGTGCGACGCTGGCAAGTCCGCCGGCAAAACCAGCGTCGGCGGATTTGCGGCGGGGCCTGGCGCAGCCGGGATGGAAATCTCGCGCGCCGGGTTGAACGTCAAAAGTTTGGCATCGGCAGCCACAGGGTTAATCTAGGCATTCCCACCGCCGTCGCAAGCGGCGATTGTTTTATCGGAGGGGCGGGATGCACAAGGCCGTGTCGGAGTGCGCCCGTCCCCGGGCGCAGCAACTGCCTTCATTCAAGCCACGAAACATTTTTCAACCGCCCGCCCGCCGCACTTGGCTGCGGCCGGGACGGCCACACTCCACTAACAGCCTGTTGAAAAAACGCTTTCTTTCGTAGCAGCCGAGGTAACGAGGCTCAAATTTCCTTGGAAACAATCATTCGTTTAGAGCCTCCTTACGTCGGCTGCTACTTCTTTAACGAGCTGCTAAGGGAGGGTCATCGCACTTGCGATGACCGGACGGCGCAGCGTGCTGTCCCGACCACAATTGCGGCTCGCGAGGACGCTCGCCCCACCACCAACCACAGCCCCCTGCGCTTTTGATTTGTTTCCCCCCGACACGGTTCGTATTTTTCCGCCATGAAAACCCCGGCTGAACTGGAAAAATCGGCGGCATTGCAGGTCGCCGCGCTGATGGCGGCGGCGGCACGGACGGCGCCCAAGACGCGCGGCGTTGACAACATTCAGACTGCCGCGATTGACAACGAACCGACGAAGCAAAAGGTCATCGCCAGGATGCGCGAAATTGCCACAAAGGAAAGCCGGCCCAGCCTCGCGCGCGACGCCGGCAACATCGAGAACTCACCCGCGCTGGTGGTCATCGGCGTGGAATCCAACACGGCAGGCTTGAACTGCGGGTTCTGCGGCAAGCCGACCTGCGAGGCGCTGGAGCTGGCCGGCGGGACCTGCGCGTTCAACTCGATTGACCTCGGCATCGCCACCCTGTCGGCGGCGGAAGTGGCCGGCCGGTTCCACATTGACAACCGCATCATGTATTCCATCGGCCGGGCGTGCCTGGATTTGGGAATGTTCGGGCCGAAGGTCAAACAGGCGCTCGGCATTCCATTAAGCGTGACCGGTAAAAATCCATTTTTCGACCGCAAGGCGTGATACAGCCGGCACTCCGCAAGCCACACCGGCGGGATTGCCCGGCTCAAAGATTTGCCGCAGCCTTTTCAGAAGCTGACCGTGCCCATCAAACTTCCCGGAATGTTCTTCCTGCCAGGGCAGGGAAAAAACAGAATTGTCGCGCCTTGCACACACACTCACTCAAAGTAGACCCTAATTTTTCAAAACAGTGCTTCCTATTCACCGGCAAATAGGCTATAACCTTCCGAGCGTCGGTTTCCGACGGACTCCCGCCAGGGAGTTTCAAGGGACACCCTTCCGGTGATTCCTGACTTTTCTGTCGTGAGCTTTTCTCCTTGTGGAGCGAAGCGCTGATGGTGCGGTTTATATTATGTCACAGCCGAAGATTATTCAGGGCGGGATGGGCGTAGCCGTGTCCGGCTGGACTTTGGCGCGCACCGTTTCCAAATTGGGACAACTAGGCGTCGTTTCCGGGACGGGACTGGCCATTGTTTTCGAGCGCGCCCTTCAGATGGGCGATCCCCAGGGCCACCTGCGCCGTGCAGTGCAACAGTTTCCGATTCCCGAAGTTGCCGCGCGCGTGCTGGCGCAAAACTTCGTTCCCGGCGGAAAATCTCCGGCCACGCCATTCAAAATCGCTCCCATGCCGACGCTCCGACCCGGCCCGGCGCTCGTCGAATTGACGGTGGTGGCCAACTTCGTGGAAGTGTTCCTGGCCAAGGAAGGCCACGGCGGATTGGTCGGAATTAATTATCTCGAAAAAATCCAGTTGCCCACCCTGCCCTCGCTTTACGGCGCGATGCTTGCCGACGTGGATTACGTGCTCATAGGCGCCGGCATACCGCGCGCCATTCCCGGCGCGCTGGATCATCTGGCGGCAGGCGAACCAGCCCAACTGAAAGTTGACGTCATCGGCGCGTTGCCTGGCGAGGAATTCCTTTCCAAGTTTGACCCGCGCGCCTTCTGCAAAGGCCAGCTCCCGGCGGTGAAACGTCCGCAATTCCTCGGCATTGTCGCCTCGGTGACCCTCGCCATGACTTTGGCCAAAAAGGCCAGCGGACACGTGGACGGCTTCGTCATCGAAGGTGACACCGCCGGCGGCCACAACGCCCCGCCGCGCGGCCTGCTGCAACTCAACGCCATCGGCGAACCGATATATGGCCCGCGCGATGTCGTTGACCTCGAAAAAATCCGCGAGCTGGGCCGGCCCTTCTGGCTGGCCGGGTCGTATGGACGCCCGGGCCGGCTGGCCGAGGCATTGCGCCTTGGCGCATCCGGCATTCAGGTGGGAACGGCATTTGCGTTTTGCAATGAATCCGGCCTGCGCCCCGAACTCAAACAGCGGGCCCTGCAAATGAGCCGTGCCGGCACCGCGCGCGTTTTCACCGACCCGATTGCCTCGCCCACCGGTTTTCCGTTCAAGGTGGTTCGGATGCCCGGCACGCTTTCGGAAGCCGAGCCATATGCGGCCCGGACGCGCATCTGCGACCTGGGTTATCTCCGGCATCTTTATCGCAAACCGGACGGGACAGTGGGTTACCGTTGCCCGGCCGAGCCGGTGGATGACTATGTCAAAAAAGGCGGGATGGTCGCTGACGCACAAGGCCGTAAATGCCTTTGCAATGGACTGCTCGCCAATATCGGGCTCCACCAGGTGCGTTCCGGAATGGAACCGGAATTGGCGTTGATGACCGCCGGCGACGACGTTGCGCAAGTCGCGCGGTTTCTCAAGCCGGGTTGCGACACCTACACCGCCGCGGACGTTGTGCGCTGCCTGTTGGACGAGACGATTCCAGTCAACGAGGTTGATCTTTCAGCCACGCATCCAAGTCCAGCGCGCGCGTGAACATCGCCAGGCTGTCGTCGGGCGCGCGTGGCCACTGCTCCTGCGGACGGTCCCAATAAAGCTCCACGCCGTTGCCATCCAGGTCACGCAGATAAAGCACTTTGCTCAGCCGTGATTGTCTCAGCGGTCCGTCCCTGCCAATCCAACTTCACTTGCCGCGCAAAAATGATATATTGCAGCCATTGATATGAAAAACCATCGCTCCGGCTGAACTCCAAAAACTTCTGGCTGCCCAACCCGGCCTGTAACACCTTTGTATTGATTACATTCCCCAAAACAAACCCAACCAGAAAGGACCGTGACCATGTCAGACAAAACATTGCAGTTCCTGGAGAAGTTCAAAGGCGACTTCGAGAAGATGAAAACGTCCGCGCCAGAAATGGTGAAAGGTTTTGGCGGCCTGTTCCAATCCGTTATGAAGGACGGCGCCCTCAAGACCAAGGAGAAGGAACTCGTGGCGCTCGGCATCGCCGTCGCCCAACGTTGCGAGCCGTGCATCAACCTGCATGTCCAGAAATGTCTCGGGGCTAGGAATTCTCCGGCAGAAATCCTTGAAGCCGCCTGCGTGGCGGTGATGATGCAGGGCGGCCCCGCCTACACGCACATCCCGGTCGTCATGGAGGCGCTGGAGGCGCTGGTGCCGAAAACCTGAGCAGAAATGAAAGCATCCTCGTTCGACAAAGCCCTGGCCAAGGTCTGCGCGAACTGCCCGGTCTGTCGGCGCGCACGAATGCGGCAACGCGGACTCGCCTTCTGGCTGGTGAAAAAGATCGAATCCAAGATGTGCCCATTTTGCCGCGCCTACGAACGGGTGTACGGACGCAAAGCGCATGAGTGCTGCGCTCCCAAAGATCGAGATGCCGAATCAGATACATTTTGAAACCAGCGGCCTTGTTGAATTGGTGCAACGCGCCAGGGCCGGCGTTTCCGTGGAATCGGTGCCGTTGGTGCGACCGGCACCGTGACCATCATGAGCAGCAAATTCATCCAACGCGGCGGGCTGTGGGTCGTGGGCCAGAGTGTGCTTTTGTTCGCGGTTGTTATCTTCGGCGTGGTCTCCCACGGCGACGGAAAGAGTCTTCTGGTTATGGCCGGCGGCGCGGTTTTTTTCGTGATTGCCCTTGGCTGCGGCCTCGCGGGCGCCGTTGCGTTGGGCCGTAACCTCACCCCCTTTCCCAAACCGTCCACGCACACGCAATTGGTTCAAAGCGGCATCTACGGTCTGATACGCCACCCGCTTTACACCGCTGTCTTTTGCGCCTCGGCTGGCTGGGCGCTGGTCTGGCAAAGCTGGCCTGCCTTGCTGGCAACACTGGCCATCGCGCCGTTCTTCGACGCGAAAGCCCGTCGGGAGGAGCGCTGGCTGAGGCAACAGTTCCCGGAATATGCGAGCTACGAACAACGAGTCTGCCGATTCATTCCATGGATTTATTGACCCTCAGCTTCGCTCTGACTTTGGCCGCGTTGATTGGTCTTTCGCTGGGTCCGCTCGGCAGCGGCGGGTCCATCATCACGTTGCCGGTGCCCGTCTATGTGGCCGGCATTCCCACCCATCAAGCGGTCGCATGTCGCTGGGCATCACGCTGGTCGCGCGGAATCTGATGATTCTGATTCACACGAACTAGATTGAACCACTGGCCAAGCGCAGGGCCGTGCGCTATGCTTCCCAGCAATACGGGTAACCGACTATGCAGACTCAACCAGTCGTCGCTTACTTCTCGATGGAGATTGCCTTGGAAGAGGGCATGCCCACTTACAGCGGCGGCCTCGGCGTCATTGCCGGCGACACGATTCGCTCCGCCGCCGACTTGAAGGTGCCAATGGTCGGCATCAGCCTGCTGCACCGCAAAGGCTATTTTTACCAGCGGCTGGACGCGAGCGGTTGGCAGCGCGAAGAACCGGTCGAGTGGCCGGTGAATGATTTCGTCGTGGAGATGCCGGCGCGCGTCACGGTCACCGTGGATAACCGCGCGATTCAGTTGCGCGCCTGGAAATATGAGGTCAAAGGCACAGGTGGCTTTGTGGTGCCGGTCTTTTTGCTCGACGCCGACCTGCCGGAAAATGCCGAGTGGGACCGCACCCTCACGCATTACCTTTACGGCGGCGACCAATACTACCGGCTCTGCCAGGAAACTCTCCTGGGCATGGGCGGCGTGCGGATGCTTCGCGCGCTCGGCTACGAACAGGTGGACCGGTTCCACATGAACGAAGGCCACTCCGCCCTGCTCACCCTGGAATTGCTCCAGGAAGCCGCTCGGGCTGCCGGCCGCACGGCTATCACCGCCGAAGACATCGAACACGTTCGCCGCCAATGCGTCTTCACCACGCACACGCCGGTGGTGGCAGGGCACGACAAGTTTCCACTGGACCTGGCGCATCGCGTGGTCGGCTGCTGTGACGAGATGACCGCGCACAAGGAGGTGCTGTGCTGCGACAACCAGCTCAACCTCACCTACCTTGCGCTCAGCCTGAGTCACTTCGTCAACGGCGTGGCCAAGAAGCACGCCGAGGTGTCGCGGCAGATGTTTGCTGAATACCGCATCGACGCGATCACCAACGGCGTTCACGCCGCCACGTGGACCAGCCCACAGTTCCAGTCACTCTTCGACCAGCACATTCCGGGCTGGCGTGAGGACAACTTCAGCCTGCGCTACGCGTTGAGCATCCCGTCGCCGCAAATCCTGGACGCGCACCGCGCCGCCAAACGCGAATTATTGACCCGCGTCAATCGCGAGGCCAACGCGGGCATGGACTTGGAATTGTTGACCCTCGGCTTCGCCCGCCGCGTCGCCACCTACAAGCGCGCCGAACTCGTGTTTCACAACCTGGACCGCCTGCGTGCCATCGCCACCAAGGCGGGCGGGCTGCAAATCATCTTTGCCGGCAAGGCGCATCCGCAAGACGAACAAGGCAAAGAACTGATAAAACGAATCTTCCAGGCGAAGGAGGCGCTCAAGCCGGACCTCCGCGTCGCCTATCTCGAAAATTACGACGTGGAGCTGGCCCAGCGGCTCATTCCTGGCGTGGACGTCTGGCTTAATACGCCCCAGCCGCCGATGGAGGCCAGCGGCACCAGCGGCATGAAAGCCGCTCTCAACGGCGTGCCCAGCCTCAGTGTGCTCGATGGCTGGTGGATCGAGGGCTGCATCGAGGGGGTGACCGGCTGGGCCATTGGCGGGCGCTGCGACGTGGCGGCGAATCCTGCCGACCGCGCCGATTGCGATGCCGCCTCGCTCTACGACAAGCTGGAGCATGTCGTCCTGCCGCTGTTCTACCAGCAGCGCGAACGCTTCGTGGACGTGATGCGCCACGCCATCACGCTGAACGGTTCCTTCTTCAACACCCAGCGGATGGTGCTGCAATATGTGCTTAAGGCGTATTTCGAGTAAATGCGAGGACGTTGAACTGCCCCGCAGGGCAACTCAAGGGCGGCTGGCGAAACGTGCGGACACCAAGGCTGTAACTTTTCGCGACCTGACGGCTCAGTAGCAGTAGAGACGATAAAGATTATGAAAAACATCGCTCCGGTTGAACTCCAAAAACTTCTGGCCGCCCAACCCGGCCTGCCATTGCTGGATGTCCGCACGCCTGCGGAATACGCGGAGGTGCATGTCCCGCAGGCGCGCAATGTGCCGCTCGACCAGCTTTCGCCGAAGGCACTGTTCGACGCGGGCCAACTGCCCAAAGGCCAGCCGGTTTATCTCCTTTGCCGTTCGGGCGGACGCGCCACCAAGGCGGCGGAACAGTTCGGCCGGGAAGGATTCGATCAAGGCATCGTCGTTGAAGGCGGCATGCAGGCGTGGATTGAGGCCGGGCTGCCGGTGACCCGCGGCGCCGCCAGGGTCATCAGCCTTGAACGCCAGGTGCGCATTGCCGCCGGCTCGCTGGTGCTGATTGGGGTATTGCTGGCGTATTTTATTCATCCCGGGTTCATCGCCCTTTCGGCATTTGTGGGCGCGGGACTTGTTTTTGCCGGCGTCACTGACTGGTGCGGCATGGGCCTGCTGCTGGCGAAGATGCCGTGGAACCAACAGTCAGCCTGCGCCTCCGGTTCCGGTTGTGAAGTGAAGCATTGAAGTCTTCTCCTTGTCATGGTCACGCCAATGGCGGGTGAGCCAAAAGGGCGTTTTGGCATTGGAAAAATTGTTGGGAAAATTGTTGCTGACAATGTCGGGGCCGGTGCTACAACTTTTGCGGGTTTCGCATCCAGTTGATTCAAGTCGTTCGCAACCAACCAAACGTGGACCTAAAGAGTCGAAGCGGTGCCGGCTGGGTTGAAACCAGCACTGGTTTTGGAAAGGCGCCATGACAAGGAAAAAAGACAAGAGCGCGAAACGGTCAAGCCATGCCGGGGACGGCCGGCCTGCCACCGCGCCCGGCGAAGAGCCGCACAAAATCAAAAACAAGCTCTACCGAAAGGAATTGAAGCGGCTGCAAATCGAGCTGGTCAAGCTGCAGGAATGGATCAAGCACAAGAACCTTAAAGTCGTGGTTATTTTCGAGGGACGCGACGCCGCCGGCAAAGGTGGTACCATCAAACGGATCAGCCAGCGGATGAACCCGCGCATCTGCCGCGTCGTCGCTTTGGGGACCCCCACCGAGAAGGAGAAAACGCAATGGTACTTCCAACGCTATGCTCCCCACCTTCCCGCGGCGGGGGAGATGGTGTTGTTTGACCGCAGTTGGTACAACCGGGCCGGGGTGGAGCGGGTAATGGGCTTTTGCACCGGGGCCGAATATCAGGAGTTTCTCCACTCCTGTCCGGAGTTCGAGTGCATGCTCATCCGGTCGGGAATCATCCTGATCAAATACTGGTTCTCCGTGAGCAACGAAGAACAGGAACGGCGGTTCCAGTCACGCATTCATGATCCCACCAAACGCTGGAAGCTCAGTCCGAGGACCTCGAATCGCGCCGACGCTGGCAGGATTATTCACGGGCCAAAGATGAAATGATGGCCTATACCGACATCAAGCAATCTCCCTGGTACGTGGTCAATGCGGACAACAAGAAACGCGCCCGGCTCAACTGCATTCGACATCTGCTCAAACAGATACGCTACAAGGACCTGACTCCGAAACCGATCCAATTGCCCCGACGCCCGCCCGACAAAGGATACGTTCGTCCCCCGATCACCAAACAAACCTTCGTGCCGGATTACTACGATTGAGAACCGGCGGAGGCGGGACGTAAATTTCACGCAGGGACACGAATCTGCTCCGCTGACATATCGGGCGCAGGCTCGACGCTGCCTTTAACCAGGTTCGTCGTCCGATATCTCGTTGAGCACCTTCCAGCCGTCCTTTGTTTTTGCCACGAGCAGTTTGAGCTGGTTGAACGTGCCATCCCGTAACCGGTGAAGCTCCGTCACCATCACGATGCCGCCGGTGTAAAGCTGACGGTCAATGAAAAAACTTTCCACGCCCTTGAGGTCAGGCCAGGCTTCCGTGGTTGCCTTCCGGTAGGTCCGCTCCAAAAGCAGGGCGTTCTTCTTCCGGAACTCCGGGTCGCGGGCCAGGTTTGGGTCGAGATCCAGCAACTTCAGCGTTCCCTCGATCATGAAATTCTTGCAGATGCAGGCGGATTCAATGTTCTGCCGGCGGTAGGCATCCTCCAGACAGAGAATGACGCCTTCCGGCGTGTCGAAATCCTTTTCGACGTGGGGAAGCAGCGTGCGAAGCTGCTCCAAGGTCAGTTCCGGTGTTACGTTTTCTCGCATGGCGCTGTCATGCCGGGTATGGGCTCCAGCGCAAATTATTATTTGGCCGCCGTTGTGGCAATCTGTTCCGCGAACGGGCAGTAGCTCAATTTGGTGGGGCGAGGCTACTGACGAGCCGGGCTTGGCGTGTCAAAGTATGGCGACGACGGCTCGCGAGGACGCTCGCCCCACCAGAACAGCAGACTGCGTCACTACCTGCAAATGTTCACGGCGCGCGCGATTATTTGACCGGCGAAGTTTTGGCTGCGGGCGGGTTGGTATTCGCCTTGGGCAGGATGTCCGATGCTTTCACGTGCACGGTTTTTTTGTCGCGTGTTATGATTGTTCTATCTTCGCCAATCGCCATCGCCACCCGGCCCAGCAGCACCCGCCCGTCCTTGAGCCGTATCAGATCGGGCTGACTGTAGAACCACGGATTATTCGTGGGCGACCAGGCGAGCGGAATAAACTTTGTTCCGTTGCAAAGCGGGCAGGTTTGCCTTCCCGTTCCCTTGCAGACACTGCAAGTTACCTTGCCGGTTCCACCGCAGACCTTGCACTTGCCGATATTCATCGCCACGCCATTTGTGTACACGATAACCTCGCCGACATGATCTTGGTTCCAGGTTTGATATCCCCCCCGGCCATTCTTATTTGGAAATTTCTGCCACAACTCGTTTGGACCATGTCCGGCCACGGTCAAGTGTATCCACACACCCTTTGACAGTTTGAGACAAGGTCCCGGGCAATCCACCTCGCCATTGGTGCACCCGGGCGCGAGACAAGCCACCGTGCCTTGCCCCCTGCACTCGAAGCAGACCTTCTCATTTGGGCCCGGGCCGGCCACCTTCGGAGGAGGCGGCGGCGGCGGCGCGGAATTGGTGATCGCGTTGGCCTGACTTTCGGGCGCGGAAGATTGCTTCCCGCAACTGACGAACAGCAGCGCGCCAAGAAAACAGGCGAGCACCAGGCAAAATGCGAAACGCCTCAAAAGTTGAGCCGCGTTGGCCATGCGCTGAGATTATGGCCGCAATGCTGGCGTGTAAAGATGAACGTGGCCGGTGATTGAGCGCCGATTAATACCAATTCTCAGAGGTAATCGGCCCATTGGTAGGGCGCGATGTCCCCATCGCGCCGCAATTGTGGTGTGGACAACGGCGGGCAAGGGACTGCCCGCCCTACCTTGATGGTTTATTCCTCCAGAACGAACCGCCATTGGCAGAAGGTTTCTTTGGGGTGCGGGTCCGGCGGGGCGAAAACACAGGACACGCGAATCCGGTCGTCAATGGCCCGGGCAAAACTTTCGAATTCCGCGCGGTGCATTTCCTTGCACGCATATTCCCCCAATCCGCGCTTCAACCGCGCTTCCTGGCTGGGACAGGATGGCACCGTCAGCACCACTTCATGCTCCGATTCCTGGATTTGGTATCCGATCAAAATCGTCCAGGGATACAGCTTGAGCGCGCGCACGAATCCTTTCAGGCCTTTTTCCTGAATCTGGAATCGCGTCACCAATTCCTTGGCCGCCATGCCGCCCACGCGACCCCAGACCTGCTCATTCAAATGCTCGGCGACGCCCTGGCCGAAGCGTTCGGTGGCATAGATGAACCAGAAGGCGTCCGCCACCTTGTAGTGCCACAGCAGGAACTCCAGGTAGCGACGGAGTTCGCCGGCTTCCATGGCCTCGAACGTGTTTTGAAAACTGGTGTTCATGGTTAAAAATTTCGTTGGCGGTGACATGGGCTGTGCTTTGCTCGCGTTTCCCGAACCGACTTTATCATGGAGTCAAAAAATCTGCGCGTTCCTGCTCCAGTTGCTGATTCGGTACGTTTTCCCGCGAATGGCCAGATCCATCCACAAATCGTACGATCCAATGTTGTTCACCGGCTTGGAGGAAACATAACGCCAGGGATTGATGTCGGGTTGAGCTGGCACTGGCGGGGAAGAAACGTTGGCCGGCCAGCCGACCGAACCGACAAGCAGTTTCACAGTGACCCCATTGACCATGCACGTTCCGATCAGGCCCGGCTGCAAATCTGAGAGGTAAGACCTTGCCGGAGGGTCCCCGTCTTTCATCGCGCAGTTCATAAATCCAACCACCCCGAATGTGGCGGACAAATCGGCGACACCGATGCTAGCGCTGCCGTCTAAAGTCTTAAAGACTTTGTTGACCGGATCATAGGTCGTCCCCGTTAATTCATAGTAAAGTGGGTTGATGACCGGGTTGCCTGGATTGTCCGGCGGATAAACACCAGTAGTAGATTTGTATCGTTCCATCGCCGCTTGCATTTGCGCCAATTCTGCCTGGGTAACGCTGATTTGTTGCTTCACCTTCATGGGGCCCAGCACGCCCAAGGTCAAAGCAGCCAGAACTCCAATAATCGCGATGACAACCAACAGTTCAATGAGCGTAAAAGCAGATCGCATCCGTGGCAAATGTGGGTGGTTTGAGCTGGAAGTGGTGGAAAGCAGGCGGGTTGCTTTCGTTATCATGCCATTCCAATACGCTGGTTGACGGGTGCTGACAAACTTTTTTGCTCCGGCCGGACCGGCGAAATCCCACCAGCGACGCCAACCCGATCAAACCAATCACCGCAGTTGATGGCTCCGGAAACGGAAACGGATCGGGTGGCCATGGGCCCGGTCTGGTAGCCGCGTAAAGCTTCCGGCGTCGCTCTTTTAGCCTTCCTTGCCGCGTCGTAGTCCCGCATGACGGGACGAAGTCGGGAGCCTTCTTTCTTCCCGTGTATGTTATTTGGACATTCGCCAATATGGAGATTCAAATGATGAACTTCCTCTGAAAGCAGAACTTTCACCGGTTCTCAGACATCTCAAGCAACTGTTTGCACGGAGGCAAAAAACTGCTTTGCAGCCGGGAACCGATTGAATTGGCCTTGGGGATGCTCGCAAAAGCGGTTGAGAATGGATAATTTCATGAAAATCAGAATCGCTTTGGGTTTGTGCGTCGTCCTAGGTGCGGGTTCCATTTCCCTCCGTGCAGCCGACAACCCGGCCCAGGCCGCCGCCCGCGCGGCTTTGGTACAAAAGCTGAATCAGCCGGACGGTCCGCAAACCCAGTCGCTGCCGGCAACGAACACACCATCCGAGGCCGTGGTGGAACAACCCGGCAAATCCTCTGGCAGCGTAACCGAGACGGTCTCCGAAAAAGCGGTGACTCCGCAAACCGCCCCGGTGGCAACTGCTCCGGTGGCTGCTCCGGCTGCTGTTGCGCCTGTTCCTGTTGCTCCGGTTGTTGTCAGTCCAGTTGCTGTTGCTCCGGCGGCTGCCGCTCCGGCCATGTCGCCCGTGATACTATTGCTCGTGTTGATAGCGCTTCTGTTAATCGCGCTCGTGGTGATGTTGATCCTGTTGCTGAAGCTCCGGGCGCTGAAGCTCCTGTTGCTGAAGAATCCCGCAGTCATGGCTCGCGTTGCGGAAGCATCCCGCAGTCATGGCTCCAAGCAAAATTCAACCGGCACCCGCCGCGACTAAATGTCCAGTCCAGCGGCGAAAGCAAGTCCGTCAACTGACCGGCGCGGAAAGCGATGTTAACTTGCCGAAAATTGGGTGGACAACTGCAAAGGCGGAAGTCCCGCAGGCAAAACGAAGGCAGACCCCTTTTACGGGGCCTGCCGCGTGAGGTGAAACCTTTTACGCAGCCCCAATCCAGAAATGTCATTTTCCCAGGACCCCTTTCCCTTTCCCCGGAACTGACATTCTCGCCCTGAACGCCTTTTCCCCTCACTGCAAACCACGGACCACGAAGCCGATAAGCGACTGGCGACCAGTGGTGGTGGAGTGCGTCACACTCGGCGTTTCATTGGCGCCGGTTGCGGCTTTGTGCGCGTCCACGCCATCAAAGTTGATCTGGACGGCAATCAAGCTTCCCAACAGTCAAGGCTTTATCGCGATGCTCATCATGGCTTTATACGATGAACTTGCGCACGTCACCGATGTGTTGCCATAAGCCCCGGCGGTCGCTTTCGTGCCCGTAACGATTCCGAGTCCGCCGCCGTTTCCCTGGCTGGTAGTATTGTCGGTGCGTTCAGTTATTCCCGTCAGGTTGCTGTTGGCCCACGATGAGAAGTTCGATGTTCCAGTTGCGTCAGGTAGAGCCGTGGCAATCGCCGCCACCACCAGCGTATTGGCCACAGTGGTGGTCGCTCCCGGGATGGAACCGCTCGTGTCCGATACCGCTTCAACGCCGCCCGCCGTCACATTCCAAGGATTGCCGGACGCAGCCGCGCCGCGAATGGCAATCATCCGGCCGAGCTGATGGTCCCCTGAATCGGAAGTCGTTGGAGCACCTTGAGTCCCGTTATATCGGGACCAGAAAACTGTAAGTCGGGTTGCGCTTGTGCTGCCGGCTGTTCCGGTTCCCGGCGGCGAATTAGTAACCGCAGTCCAGGTCCCGCCGTTTTGGTTGGCGATGGAAATTGCCTGATTAGCGGTCTCAAGAAACAACAGCAGAATGTCGCCGGTAGCGATGCCGGCAGGAAGCGCCGGTGTAATCGCAACGGTGTTGGAGGCGACGGCCCCGGTCGCGACAAACGTGGGTGGTCCGGCGGCAGTGGTGAAACTCCAGATGGTGCCTAGGGTGGTTCCGCCGGCATTCGTCTCGTCAATCCGCCAGTAGTAAGTCGTGTTGCCGATCATGGTTCCGGTGTCATAGGTCGTACTGGTCTGGTTGGTCTTGTACGCCGGCGGATTCGCGGTTCCGAAATAGACATTGTGAGAGGCCGCGCCCGTGCCCGCCGTCCAACTGAGGTCCGTGGTCACGCCCACGTTTGTCGCTCCATCGGCCGGTGTCGGATTGATGGCCTGACCCGGCGGCAAAGGAACCGTAGTGAAACTCCAGACATCGCCCGTTGTTGTCCGGCCCGCGCTCCTTTCGTCAATGCGCCAATAATACGTTGTGGCCGCGTTCAACGTTCCCGGAGTAAAGACGGCATCGGGCTGATTACCTTGGAACTCATTCGCACCCGGCGATGGATTGGTGCCGAAATACACATCGTGCGAGGTTGCATCGACCCCGGGAGTCCAACTGAGGCTGGGGGTCAGGCTTACATTAATTGCCAGGTTCGGCGGTTGAGGAGCCGTGGCCTGAACCGGTACAATCTTGACCACAAATCCAATCAGAGACTGGCGGCCAGTGGTCGTGGAGTGCACCACTTTCGGCGTTTCATTGGTTCCCGTCGCCGATTTGTACCCCTCCACGGCAGCGGCATTGGCGATGGAAGGTTCGAGCGCTTTGGTAAAGCCGTTGGTCACGGTATAGGTGCCGGTGTTGCTGCACGTGGCCGCCTCGATCACCATGTCTCCATCACTGTTGGCCAGTGCGGCAGTTGAGATAGTGCTGCCGGTCGATGTTGCACTCCTGGCCGTCGCTCCGGTCAGAGCCGATTGATTGACGCTCTGCAGGAATGTGCTCGCGTACGCCGAGCCGGACGGCGTGGCACTCCAACTGGGCCTGAAGGCGTTATCCGTCGCCGCCGCGATGTTCACGTCGTTGAGGACAAACGCCGCAACATACGTTCGAGTGGTGCCGGAACTGTTGTTGGTTTCAACCACCTTTGTCATCGGCTGATAACCATAGGTCACCGAATTCAGAGTGAAACTATTGCTGCGCTCGGCGTGGGCAATGAAGACCAGCGCACGGTTGAGGCCCGCCTCCTGGGGATGATTCGTACCGGCGACCCACGAGCCCAGGAGGTCAACGGCAGGCGGCAGGATAACAGCCGATTCTGTTGACCAGGCGGTCTCATTCAGGGTGGCAGCGCTGTCACGCGCTTTGACTCTGAAAGTATATTCAGCGCCGGGGCTCAGGCCGCTGGCTACGTAGGTCGGGTTTGCTTGCCACGCACTGCTAACCGCACCGTCATTAGTGCATTCGAAGTAATACATCACCGGCGGACTGGCGTCCTCAGCGGTTGTTGCCGTCATCGAAATTGAAGTGCGTCCGGTCGCCGCCGGCAGAGACGCCCAAGTCATCGGGTCCGGACTCGGCGGAGTCAAATCCGGCGTGAAAATCGCCGCGTAGTTCTGTTCCGGGATGTTATCAACAACATTCGTGTACGATGCGACGTTCGGGTCGAAGGTATATTCGGGTTTGGTGGGCGTCACCGTCCCGGACCAGCCGCCGGGCACACGGATCTGATAATAGCCGTTGGCGTCCGTCGTGGCAGAGTTTCCATTGTTATCGGCTGATAAAGCCACGCCTTCAATGGGTGTATTGTTGGAATCAAGAACATAGCCGGAGATAACGGGCGCGGGCAACACCAGTACGGTATCGAGCAAGTTGAAGTTTGTTCCTAAAGTAGAACCAAGACTATATGAATTTGTACTAAGGTCCTGATATATGTTGATTCTCGCCTCGCCCTCATCCACGACGACATCAATAAAGGTCACGCCATTCCACTGTAAACTCGTGGGCAGGTAATCAGTGTTGGTTGGGCCGGCCGTGATTCCACCGGGCATTTGCCCGGCGTTGCCGGTGTCAATCTGCCAGACCTGGCCATACAAACCGGCAACGTTGGGGTCCTGCGTTCGCCAACTGTTAATGGCGGGGTAATCATAAGTGTGGCCGCGCACGTCGCCCTGGTGTTTGGACTGGTAGTGTGTGTGACCCGAGAAGACGGCGGTAACACCTTTGCTCTCCAAAAGCGACCAGAATGCGTTTCGGTTGTTCGTATTCCGGTCGATACTATCACCATAGTGATGATTGTACGGAAAGGCGGGTTGGTGCATGAAGACAAAGATAAAAGGCTTGTCGGTGGTTGCCAGGTCCGCTGCCAGCCAGTCACGCAGTGGCTGCCCGATGTCGCCGTTGGTGGCGCAGTCGCTGTTGGCATTTGTCTTGCCGTTCCAAAACTCGTTCAAAACCACAAAATGAGCATTGCCATAGTTCCAGGAATACGTTGTCTCCACACTCCCGGTCGGACCATTCTGTAAGGTGAAGTTTTTCAACGGAGCCCTCAGATTGTTGCCGTTGCTATATTCATTCCGCAGCCACACCATATCTGTCGTGGGCGATTCTGCATCATGGTTACCCACTACTCCGTACCAGAGGAAGTTCGTGCCAAAATAGGTGTCAATCAATTGACGATTTGTCGGACTGGTGCCGTAATCAATATCCCCGACCGAAACGTGGAAAACTCCCGGGCCACCGAGGATATCGTTAATCGACTGCAACACTCGGCCGGTGATTGCAACCGTGTTGGCGTCCGCACGCTGGTCGGACGTCATGGTAAAGTGGAAACTCTCTGCATAGACCGGTGCGACCAACATCACCAGACCGCACAAGCACAGCAGACCAACAGTTGCTTCTGTTTTTGCTCTCATCAGGAACCGTTTCATAGTTTTTTCCTCCACGGATTTTTAGATAGTTGTGTCTTCCTCTGGCTGGATGCGCCTTATGCGCACCACCGGCTTATCATGCTCGCTCGGTGTATAGATGGACTGGATTGCTGGATCCTGTCCTGCCCTTTCATCCGTGAACAGAAAGCAAAACACCACCGGCCGAGATAGACTTTGGTTCAACTGCTTCATTCACTTAAACAAGAGAGTACAAGAAAAGCTTCCTCTCCGTCATTCTCCCCTTCTTCTGAATACAAGGCTGTAACGAACAACAAGCACTAAATCAAACTAGATGTTAAAGTCAAGATAATTATGCACAGTTGTGCGACTGGGCAGGACGGCAGCCAAGGAGAAGCAGAAGGGATTGGGGATTAAAGGTTTAAGGGAAAATTGATCTTGAACAGGAGCAAACTCCGACTCGTCGCGAGCAGGCCGAGTCAACGGAGAGAAGAGAAGGCTTGGGCCGCGTAAAGCATTGCCACGCGGCAGGCCACGTAAAGCTTCCACCACGCGGCAAACAGGCTCGACGTTACAAAATCAGCGCTTCAATGAACGCAGATAAGTCACCACCGCCACGCGTCTTCGTGGTTAAAATTCCTTGACCGGAACTTGGAAGCCTCCGGTTTTCTGCTTGTGGGTATCAGCCTTCGCCAGGCTACGGCGCGACAGGCGCTCACCCCGCCAAACTGACCCACTACAGATTTTTCTTTGCCCGGTTTCTGGTATAATACCGCCATGCGAAAGTTGCCGCGCTCATTTTACGACCGGGACACTATTACGGTCGCGAGGGAATTGCTGGGCAAATATCTGGTCCACGGAGAGCGCATCGGCCGGATTGTGGAGGTGGAGGCGTATCTGGGCCCGCACGATCTCGCGGCGCATTCGGCCCGGGGGCTGACCGGGCGGACCAAGGTCATGTTCGGTCCGCCGGGCCACGCCTACGTCTATTTTATCTATGGAATGTATCACTGCATGAACGTGGTGACGGAGCGCGAAGGTCATGCGTCCGCCGTGTTGTTGCGCGCCATCGAGCCGGTGCGCAATGTCGGGGGCCGGACCTGTGGCCCCGGCCTGCTCTGCCGCGCGCTGCACATTGACCGGCGCCTGAACGCGCACGACCTGCTTAGTGACGACTTTTACATTGCTGCGCCGCCGAAAGCGAAATCCATGGTGATTGTGAAACGCCCGCGCGTGGGTGTGGATTACGCCCGGCATTGGGCGAAGCGGCATTTGCGGTTTTACATCAAAAACAATCCGTTTGTGTCGCGGCCATAGCGTGTCGTGGCGGATCGCGCTGAAACCTTGACGCTTCCCAGAGCGGCGTTACCCTTGCGGAATGAATGCTTACACGAGTCTTTCCAAAACTTGTGTCACCGCAATGGTTGCTGGCCTCGTCCTCGCGTGCGCCTTCGGTGTCCCGGCGCAAGGCATACCGTTGCCGGTGATTCCCAACGTGACCTTCAACGTCACCAACTACGGCGCGGTCGGCGATGGCCGGACGCTGAACACCGACGCCATTCAGAAAACAATTAATGCGGCTTCCGCCGCCGGAGGAGGCACGGTGCTGGTTCCGTCCGGGAAATTTCTGACCAAGCCATTCATGCTCGCCAGCAGCATCAATCTGCATCTCGCCAAGGACGCATTTATTTTAATCAGCGACGAAATAAAGAATTACCCGGTCGCCATGGCGAGATATCAGGACAGCATCACCGCCAGCGGCGCACATGACCTCGAAATCAGCGGAGAGGGAACGATTGACGGCCAGGGCAAAGCCTGGTGGACGGCCTTTCGGGCGAACAAGTCCATGACGCACCGGCCGTTCATGATCAAACTGTTAAACTGCACCCGGGTGCGCGTCCACGGCGTCACCCTGAGCAACTCGCCGATGTTCCATCTGGTGCCGCAGAATTGCCTGGATGTGACGATCCAGGGCATCACCATCAAGGCGCCGGCGGATGCTCCCAACACCGACGGCATTGACCCTTCCGGGTGGAACTACCTCATTGCCGACTGCACGATTGACGTCGGGGACGACAACATTGCCATCAAACCCACCGGCAGCCGCACTCCAGGGAACAAAAATTACACGGTCAAAAATTGCACGTTCGGGCACGGGCATGGATGCTCGGTCGGCTCAGGCACCGCCGGCGGGATTGAGGATTTGAGGGTGAGCGACTGCACTTTCGACCAGACCGACTCCGGCATCCGCATCAAGACGCTGCGCGGGAACGGCGGTTTGCTGCAGAATTGCACGTATGAAAACCTCAAGATGACGGCCGTGAAAAACCCGATTTACATCATTGATTATTATCCGGAACGGAATGCGCCCAAGGACCCGGCAACCGAGCAGCCCGAACCCGTCACCGACCGGACGCCCTTCAACAAGAACATCATCATCCGCAACGTGACCGCGACCGATTGTACAACCGCCGGCACGATCCGGGGTTTGCCGGAAGCGCCCATTACTAACGTGACGCTTTCAAATGTGAATATTTCGGCCAAAACAGGAATGAAGATTTATTACGCCAGGAAAATCCAGTTTGAGGGATCGAAGATTATCGCTGAGGGCGGAAAACCGCTGATGACCTTCGATGCCGAGGTCTCAGGACTGAAATAATTCGCAAAAAAAGCGGGGTCTGGTTTTACCCAGACCCCGCCGTGAAATCTCAAGCGCTATTAGTAGCGATTGCGACCGTTACCGCTGCCGCCGTATTCACGACGACCACCGCCGGCCGGACGCTCTTCGCGCGGCCTGGCCACGTTGACCGTGAGGGCGCGACCGCCCAGTTGTGAGCCGTTGAGCGCCGCAATGGCCTTCTGCGCCTCTTCGGGCGAGTTCATGGTGACGAAACCAAAACCACGGGGACGGCCGGTGGTCCGGTCCATCATCAGGTTGGTTTCAACGACGGTGCCGTGCGCCGCGAAGGCGTCCTGCAAGTCGTTTTCAGTGATGTCGAAGGAAAGATTTCCTACAAACAATTTATTACTCATGTGATGTTTAACTGTGAGACTAACCTTGCTTTTGTCAGACTGTTCCCGTTAATCGGATTTCAAATCATCACTGAACTGAAGTTCACCTGAAGATTTACCATGCCATGCAATCGTTAAGCTATCTAACACAGACGGGCAAATTGTCGCACCTTTCCGGACAATAGCAAGGGCTATTCGGAAATATCTTTTGGCCACCATCGCGTCACCGGCACCCGCGACGATTTTTGCCGTTCAATTCTTCCGTGGATCGACCAAACCCGCCGTCAACCGGAAACGCGCAACGTCCATCGCCCCGCAGGTTCCAGGAATCAACGCGGCGAGGCCCGTGTCGGCTTCCTGGAAATAGAAGAACAGCAACACGCGCCCGGCGACCGCCGCGTTGCCATGATAGAACCGGTGCTCGCGCAACAAAAACAGTTTCGCCTCGTCGAACGTCACCCTCTGGCCCAGCGCTTTCGCGGCCACGTGTGCCAGCACCGCGAGCAAATGCGGCGCGTCATCCGGTTCGGAATCGTTCAAAAACTTCACGTCGCCGGCGAACTCCTCCAGAAAATAATTTAGTGCCAGCTCGTAGTCGGTGGGATGCAGCATCCGCTCGCGCAATACGCCGAGGTGGTGCGGGAGGTTTTGGAAAGCTGCATTCATGCGACGGCAAGAACTTGTTTACCTGTCCGACACGAAAATAATGCCATCCTGAATCTTTACATCATGCACCACCTGCCGCACCCCGAGTTCCAGGGGCATGTTGCCGGTTGCAATGTCGAATTTCCAGCCGTGCCACGGACACACGACGCGCAACACACCATCCGCTCCGCGCTCGACGTTTCCTTCGGCCAGCGGGCCGCCTTCGTGGGGGCATGTGCCGCAGAGGGCGGTGATTTTTCCTCCGTAATGAAACAGGGCGACATCCTGCCCCGCGACCGTCACGGCCTTTTGCGTTCCTTCCGGAAGTTCGGAAACGGCAATGGTCTTCGTGTAGTTCATGATATTGTTGTTTTCGGGCGGTGCATCATGCCTTCGCGTAAAGCTCCGCTCCCTTTTCCACAAATTCGCGAGCTTTTTGTTCCATCCCGGCTTTCAGCGCCTGTTTCTCAGCCACGCCCTGTTTCCGACCGCCGGATTGAACGTCTGCTGGGCGAACGCAAAGACTGACCGGAGGAGAACCCGCCATTCAATTTTTCCGTGGATCGGCCAAACCCGCCGTCAACCGGAAACGCGCGACGTCCATCGCCCCGCGGGTTCCGGGAATCAGCGCGGCGACGCCCGTGTCGGCTTCCTGAAAATAAAAGAACAGCAGCACGCGCCCGGCTACCGCCGCGTTGCCGTGATAGAACCGGTGCTCGTGCAACAAAAACAATTTCGCTTCGTCAAACGCCACCTTCTTGCCCAGCGCCTTCGACGCCACGTGCGCCAGCACCGCCAGCAGATGCGGCGCGTCATCCGGCTCGGAAGCATCCAGAAACCTGGTATCACCGGCGAATTCTTCCAGGAAATAATTCAGCGCCAGCTCATAATCCGTGGGATGCAACATCCGCTCGCGCAGTATGCCGAGATGGTGCGGGAGGTTTTGGGAGGCGGTGTTCATGTTGTGACATCGAGATTGTAAAACTCGATACGCATACGTCAATGAACGCTTCGTGCGGGTTCCCGCGCAGGAAGGCAACCGGGTAAATGAGCGACATGTCGGGCTTGGTCTTTGCGCCGGGCAGAAATTCAAGTTAAGTTGCCGCGCGTTGCCGTTTAGCGGCCGGTCAATTGCTCCAGCTTTTCCGGATACCGGGCACCATGCACCGTGATCTTCGCGGCGGCGCTTTCGATTTCACGAAGGTCGTCCGGTGTCAGTTCGACTGCAACTGCCCCGAGGTTCTCGTCCAGGCGATGCAGCTTCGTTGTGCCCGGGATCGGAACAATCCACGGCTTCTGCGCCAGCAACCACGCGAGCGCGATTTGAGCCGGTGTCGCTTTCTTACGCTGACCGATTTTGCCGAGCAAATCAACCAAGGTCTGATTCGCCTTCATCGCCTCCGGCGTGAAACGCGGAAGGGTGCTGCGGAAGTCGGTGCTGTCAAACTTCGCGTTTTCGTCAATTTTGCCCGTGAGAAAACCCTTGCCCAACGGGCTATAGGGAACGAAGCCAATACCGAGTTCCTCGAGGGTCGGTATCACTTCCTTCTCCGGGGTTCTCGTCCACAGCGAGTATTCGCTCTGGAGGGCAGTGACCGGCTGAACCGCGTGCGCGCGACGGATCGTTTGCACGCCTGCTTCGGAAAGACCGAAGTGCTTCACCTTGCCGGCCTGAATCAGTTCCTTTACCGCGCCCGCCACGTCTTCAATCGGCACGTTCGTGTCAACCCGATGCTGATAGAGCAAATCAATTGTCCCGACCTTGAGCCGCTTGAGCGAGCCTTCGACGGCCTGCTTGATGTGCGTGGGCTGACTGTTCAAGCCCGCCGCACCGGGCCGCGTATCACTACCACTGAGGTCGAACCCGAACTTGGTGGCGATGACCACTCGCCCGCGGAACGGAGCGAGGGCTTCGCCCACCAGTTCTTCATTGGTGTATGGGCCGTAAACTTCAGCGGTATCAAAGAACGTGACCCCGCGTTCCACGGCAGCCCGAAGAAGAGAAATCATCTCCTGCTTATCTTTGGGCGGGCCGTAGGAAAAGCTCATTCCCATGCAGCCCAGCCCGATGGCCGAGACTTCCAGATTACTTTTTCCAAGTTTGCGCTTTTGCATATTTGGATCCTTTCTTTCAGTTAAATGTTGAAGCGAATTTACTTCAAACGGGCGCGGCTGTCGCGCGTGGTCTTGCTACACCTGTTGCGGGATTGCTCGAAATTGCCCAACAAAAAAGATGTCAAGGAGGGCGTGACCCGGAGAATCGAACCGCTGATGAGCGCTGATTCACGCTGATGCTCCAACGGAGCAAAAGACTTGAGCCGCTTGGGATTTGAGCAACTTGGGAAGTTGCGAAAAGGATTTGCGACAGCAAAGGCCGCGAGGCCGAACGAGCGGGGCGCAAGTGGGCCAACGTGGCCGCAGGCCGGATGATGTGTCGAACTCAACGCAAAGATGCAAAGACGCAAAGAAGGTAGCGCAGAGCGTCTCGCCCGATGCAATTTTTCCAGTTTGCCTCCGCCCAGCGTTTCTGCTTCAATCTTCACCGTTCGGAAAAGATTGACCCAAGCAAACGCTGCTCGGTTATGACGAAATTCAACCAATGTCCCAATTGCGGCAAACTGCCAAAAGGAGGTTTTGTGTTTGGCGACTCCGGCGTGATGAACATTTACGAATGCGAGTGTGGAACGCTCTATTGCTATCAGTGCGGCGACCAGCGTTGCCCGAATTGCGGTTCAAAGAAGCGCAAAGAAGCGGGTAAATGTTACAAACCGAAAGGATAACTATGGCATGGCAAACTTGTCCAAGATGCGGTGGCCGCAAGGTCTCGACGTGCGGCTATTGTGGAAATGATCGCACGCGAAAACTCACCTGCAACCACTGTGGCAGAAAAGGCGTGATGCGTTGTCCAAGCTGCAATGGAACTGGTAAGGTCTATGTCGGCTTCAAGCCGTAGCTGGCCAAATTCTTCTTGGGATGCAGACGCTACTCCATCGTTTGTTTTGTGTTGCCACGATTCTTGTTCTGACGGCCAGCATCCGACCCGCTATTGCTCGTGACCCGTTCGACAGTTTAAAGACTGCTGATTATGACCGAATGGCATCAGCAATGGATCGCATCGCGCAGGAATACAGGCGATTGGCAGGAGACCAAGTTAGAACGTCAGTCGGATTCCACAACATTCCTAACGTAACGAAGTATGTTCAGATCATTAGAAACGATCTCCCAATCTTAACAGAACCAAGCATCACCGCTGCAAATCTTTCTATCGTTGGGCTTGCCCAAAAGGGAGAATATTTCCCCGTTCTTGAAGAAAGGGAAACTATGGTTACTCTTAGCGGGGGCGGTGAAACATGGTGCAAAATCAAAACGTCTTCTGACCAGGTTGGCTGGATCGTGTCACGGCCCGGAATCGGCCAGAATCCATTCGGCCAAATAACACAGCAGACGCTACCTGAACCAAATCGTATGGTGAGCGGTCAAGCGCAATTGAATTCAAATGCGCCTTCCCCCAAAAAAGATGGCTGGTTCATAGATGTGGGAACGATTGTCATAGTCCTGTTGGTTTTCATCCTCGGGTTTGCTTACAAGATCAAAGCATTAAACGATCCCGCCACTTTGGGCGAACTTATTACGCTGCGATTTGATGGTTATGGGCTCAAATGCGAAAGGAACGTATTAGCTTGCAAGGCATACCCGACTGAGAACTTGTTTGCTATCGCAGCGGTGATGCTTGGCGCTGCATGGTTGTGGATAGTTTGGAATGTTCCATTTTTGGCAACGTATGCCAGCTCTGGTTGGATGGTTGACTCCCTTGTTTTTGGTGGTCTGTTAATTTGGGCTCTGGTGAAGTGGTATCCCAAACTCCTGCAATCTGTATTATCTGAACGTGTCAATGCAGCCGAGCGTTCATTTACGAGAGCAACTAAAGTCGGCTCATGGGAACGGGAAGTCATTGCGACATCAGCGCGCATGAATTTCGTATTCCCCGTTACATGGTCGTCGGAATTCGATAGCTACATTCAAAAGAATAAGGCCACAGTTATTGCAAACCTGCGCCAGCTTGAACAACGCATCACCGATTTAACCTCTGACGCTCAGCAAACCTTGACATCGTTGAAGCAGGCCGAGTGGGATTTGGATCAAGCAAAAGACACATACGGCGATTGTTTGCGAGTTGTGACGAAGTCCGGTTCAATCGCGCTCATTCAAGCACTGGAAAAAATCCATGCTTACTTGAACACAACTGCGCTAACTGAATTTCTGGCGGCTCGGCGCTGGCAAGATTTCAAGGAAGCGGTTGACGAGGCAATCAAGGAAATGGAACACTTGAGCGAAGTCGCCAAAGACTACCAAGACTCCGGCAGGGAAAAAAACGGTTCGACAATTCCGGAAACGGGAATGTTACGAGAACGCGCACTGAAAATTCTTGGGCTCAAAGACGGATGCCGTCCAGAAGACGTGAAAAGAGCATGGCGGGAAGAATGTAAAAAGTGGAACATTGACCAGCGGCAAAATTACGAGCCGCATATCCTTGAGAAAATTCAGGAGCAATTCAAAGAAGTGAACGAGGCAAAAGAAATCCTGCTTGGCAAAACGTGACCCGATATGAGCAACTTGGAACGCAAATCACAGGTGACGGCGACAAGCAATCGAATCAACGCCCTGATGAATCGTCTCCAAGAGCGGAGCGGAAAACCTTTGGAGACAAAAGAGCAAGCGACGCGGCTCGTCTATCTGCTGTTGGATTGCTCCGGCAGCATGGAAGGAGAAAAAATATCGCAGGCTAAAGTTGGTGCGGTGTCATTTGCCAAAGATGCGTTTCAAAAAGGTTACGGTGTCGGTCTCATCACGTTTGAATCTATCGCCCGCTTGCTCGCGGAAGCCCAACCGGGTTCTTGCTTGCTTCCGTCGCACTTGGAATCGCTGGCCGCCGAAGGCGGAACGAACATCGCCGCAGCAATTCACGTCGCCTGCGAAAAGCTCCGCAACGTAACCGGCGAAAAAGTGATCTGCGTCGTGTCTGACGGCGAAGCCAACCGTGACGAAACTTTTCGTGCCCGCGATCAGGCGCGTGCGGCGGGGATTGAAATTATGACTCTTGGCGTTGATGGCGCTGACATGGACTTTCTGAATGCGCTCGCTACCCGCAAGGATTTGTCTGTTTATGTTCCAACGAGCAAGTTGCAAGTCGGGATGCAGTCAATGGCTAAACTGCTACGTTGAATCCTTTGCGCCTTTGCGTCTTTGCGTTGAAACGAATCTGTGTCACCGTTGCCAACGATAATCGCTCGGAGAAAGGCCCGTTTCCCGCCGGAAGAGTTTCGCGAAATGGCTAGGGTTGGCATAGCCCACGTCAAGGGCAACAGCATATCAACGTTACGCGGCGGGGCGATGATCCAGGCTTTGATCTCCCGCCATGCTTTGCCGCGACAAGCCACCAAACATTTCCCGCCAACATAGCGTTCGAAGGCTTCGGCAGAAGTTGTCTCAGGTATTGGCATGAGATTAGGCGGCAACATGCTAGTGAGTTCCACCGGATAAATTCAAGGCAATGACACCAGTCAAATTTCGCCGGCCTCTTGAAGCCCTGATGCGCCGTATCAATGCGTGCTGGTGAGGTTAATCTGCGTAGGTTCTCAAGGCAGATTCAACCAGAGCTTCCCCTCTCTTCAACAAATCAGTGTATGTCAAAAGTTCTATTCCATGTAATGAATCATTCAGTTTCCTCAAGCCTTCTTTTTTGTCAGCTTTCCAACTATCACTCTGACCAATTAGAACAAAAGCCCTTGGTTTCAAGACGGAAACTTTTTTTGATATACAATTTCAATCTGCCTTTCAATTTCCAGCCTAAGCCGACCAATTTCACATAAATAATTTACAACCTGACCGATTGCGTAGTTAGATTGGTTTGACCACACCCACGAACCGGGATGACTTGAATCCTTCTCAACCACTTCGACTGAGGGTAATTTTATTTCAAGTATGTCAGCAAATCCATCGAGGGTTGGAAAAATGTAGTCCGGCATTACCCCTGCGATGTTGATTTTTACTTTTTGTATCGGCTCTTGGTAATTGATTCCGAATAACCAATTGTGCTTATAAATCCATTTCTGCCAAGAATCATCTCCTGACGTTTCAGAAAAAGTGCCAGTGGTAAGGCGTTGTTTCAACTCGTCGACAATTTTCTTCCTATGAATATTTAACTGAGCGGCCGAGAGACTATCGGTAAGTTGCGGCTCTTGAGTTCTCAATAAATCCCAAAAATCATTTGAATATCCCCTAGTCAAAATTTCCTCCAGGATTTGTTTTTTATTTTGGTCATTAACCACAATGACTTGCTCGCTATCGACAATATCCGGATTTTTTGTAGAGCGAATCTTTTCACGAATTATTGGATTAATATTCTCGACGATTTCCTTCTCTGTGGATTCTGCAATTACCTGTTTCTTATCTTCTTCAGAGTAGTGCTTTAATTTTTGTGCCAGAAAGGCTTGGAATCGGTTCCTGCTATTTTGTGCAATCGTTCGCCAGAAGTTCTGATACGCCCTGAGATTGACCACTAATTTTTCACCTTCCTCGCAGAAATCTGGGGTTTGATCCAGCGTAAGATAAATAATTCTGTCAGAATTTTTTTCGAGAAAAGTTTTTATGCTGGCAAAGCCCGTAAAACTTTTCCCACTGTGTCCAGTATGGGTCTTCAGATTAAAGTCAAAAAAGACTTCTCTTCCGCGATAATACTTTCTGAATGTAAACCGAGAAAAATCGATCATGTTTACGCCTTCACGTAAACTTCTGCACCTTTCTCAACAAATTGGCGAGACTTTTCTTCGCTCACGCCTTAGGCGGCCACTCCACGCCGGCCAATTCCTTGGGCAATTGTTTCGGGTCAACCGGGTAGATGAGCGAGAGGTCCATCTGGGATTTTGAGCCTTGAAGAAATTCTAGTTCCTCCGGAGCCCCCACGATGAGCCAGAGCACCTCGGCGTCGGTGTCGTTGAACACCTGGCGCAACTGGTTCGGCCCGACCAGCACGCCGCCGTATCTCGGCACGGTCAACGTCTCATCGCCCACGCGCAGGCGGCCCGTGCCTTCCAGCACGAAATAAAATTCCTCCGCCCGGATGTGCTTGTGCAGCGTGTTCGCGCTTTTCGGCGGCAACCGCCAGAGCCGCGCGCCGAGATTCTCGCTCCCGGTGCGCTCCAAAAAATCCGCGTTCGGGATGCGCATCAGGTTGGAGGGCCGCCAGAAGAGGTCTTCCGGCTTGATGAGATGGTAACCTTGAATCGCTTTCATAGAATTGCTGGCGAACGCTTCGCCGCTGCCAAAGTAAAGCATCTCTGGTAAAATGTCACAAGCAGGGGCATACGTCTGCTGCTGAAGGATTCACAAACTTTAAGTTTGCTATGCCTTGGAAGAGAAACGAACACCGCTAGACTTCAGGGGTGCGACTTTAGCGTGAATAGCCTCGCAAACAATTGTCTCCTCTTCGGCGGTAAAGAGAAATGTCTCTGTGCGCCCCTCAAACTCCTCTTCAGCACGAAAATGCATCGCATTGAATTGTTTGATAATCGCTTGCTCAATCTCAAAAAGTTTGGCGAGTCGACCACTTGCTGTTGCGATGGTTTCAAAATCATGCTCCGCTGCAAATCGAGACTCTATCGTTCTTTGGGTAATACCGATTTTATGGAGAAGGCCTCCATCAAACTTAATTCTTACAAAGTACAGAAGCCCCGGCGAATTGGCCAGTTGGAGGTCATCTCTAAAACGTTTAGCAGTGTATCTGCCATTGGCAGGTTTGTAGACGATAGCCTCTTCCAAAGACATTCGGTTCAGCCGACCCGAAAGCACTGTCTCCTTAATGTCATAGGCCTCGGCGACGGCTGCCAATGAGCCGAAAGTCACACCGTTCACTACCTGACTATCATCCTTAATCGGCTTTAAGCCGAGACATACTTCGAGGTCATGGCCAGCCGTCTTTCTGGCGTTAAACACAAAAAAGGAAGTCTTCCCGATTTTCTGCCATGCGCTCATGGCACTGTTGTAAGTGACCCCATTGACTGTTACCTCGGCACTTTTTGGCTCGGTAACAGCGCGCTCAGCTGTCCAACCACTCCTTATTCTGTTATAGACGAGATGCTCATCGACGGAGTGTGCTCGAGCTAGCGAAGCCACTGTCTTATAGGTTACGCCAAAGGCGACGTATTGTCTTCGCTTCTGTGGACCGCGCGGTCGATGCTGTCGTAGTTTTCGTCCATCAATCTTCGCTTTTATTTCGAAAGCTTGTTCATAGCTCCACCCGTTTCGCAGCCGGGCTTTCACCGTATTTAGCGTAGCTACCGGTGTTATGCTGGCGTGGGCTTGACCGATGTTTTTATACTGAACCCCGCCAACGATCACAGGTGCTCCGCGAGGAACTAGATCGCGTGGAGGCTTGGGCTGCTTTTGTCGCCCATAGAATATGTCACGGTCACTCCACCCTCGGTGACACCGCTTTACCGCAACCAAATAAGAAATTCCGGCAGCTTGCGCTAACTCAGCAAGGCTTGGATATGTCTTCCCATCGACGTGGAATGTTTTGAAAACTCTCTTTTGCTGAGGGGCTGTAAGAGCATCCTCAATTTTCCAGCCAGCTTTGCGCCGCTGATAGAAACTGCCGTATGAAACACCTTTGTCAGCATAACTCTCATGCAGAGCCTTTAGCGAGGCGAACGAGTTTCCTTTGTAAAGAATCGGGTTCATTCCGAACTTCAGATTTGCCGGCAACGAATGTTAAAAACCTCACGCTTTCGTATAGATTTCTGCTCCCTTTTCCACAAATTCGCGAGCTTTTTGTTCCATCCCGGCTTTCAGTGCCTGTTCCTCAGCCAGGCCCTGTTCCGCAGCATACTTTCTGACATCCTCAGTAATTTTCATGGAACAAAAGTGAGGCCCACACATGCTGCAAAAATGAGCCGTTTTCGCGCCGTCCTGCGGGAGGGTTTCGTCGTGGAACGCACGCGCGGTGACGGGGTCGAGGCTGAGGTTGAACTGGTCTTCCCAGCGAAACTCAAACCTAGCTTTTGAAAGCGCGTTGTCGCGGTATTGCGCGCCGGGATGGCCCTTGGCCAGGTCGGCGGCGTGCGCGGCGATTTTGTAGGCGATGACGCCGTCTTTCACGTCCTTCTTGTCCGGCAGGCCGAGGTGTTCCTTGGGCGTTACGTAGCAAAGCAGCGCGCAGCCGTACCAGCCAATCATCGCCGCGCCGATGCCGCTGGTGATATGGTCGTAGCCGGGCGCAATGTCCGTCGTGAGCGGCCCAAGCGTGTAAAACGGCGCTTCGTGGCACCACTCGAGTTGCTTGTGCATGTTTTCCTCGATCAGGTGCATCGGGATGTGGCCCGGGCCTTCGTTCATCACTTGCACGCCTTTGGCCCAGGCGCGCGTGGTGAGTTCGCCCTGCACCTTGAGTTCGGCGAATTGCGCCTCGTCGTTGGCATCGGCAATCGAGCCGGGGCGCAGACCGTCGCCGATGCTGAAGGCGACGTCGTAGGCGGCCATGATGTCGCAAATGTCGTCCCAGTGCGTGTACGTAAAATTTTCCTGATGATGCGCGAGACACCACTTGGCCAGGATGCTGCCGCCGCGGCTGACGATGCCGGTCATGCGGTTGGCGGTGAGCGGAATGAAGCGCAGCAGCACGCCGGCGTGGATGGTGAAGTAGTCCACGCCCTGCTCGCACTGTTCGATGAGGGTGTCGCGATAAATTTCCCAGGTGAGGTCTTCGGCCTTGCCGCCGACTTTTTCCAGCGCCTGATAAATCGGCACGGTGCCGATGGGCACGGGCGAATTGCGGAGAATCCACTCACGGGTGGCGTGAATGTTCTTGCCGGTGGAGAGGTCCATGACAGTGTCCGCGCCCCACCGGGTGGCCCAGCGCATTTTCTCGACTTCCTCCTCGATGGAAGACGCGAGGGCGCTGTTGCCGATGTTGGCGTTGATCTTCACGAGGAAGTTGCGGCCGATGATCATCGGCTCAGATTCAGGGTGGTTGATGTTGGCCGGGATGATGGCCCGCCCCGAGGCAACCTCACTTCTCACAAACTCAGGCGTTATTTCAGACTGAATCCGTTGAGGAAACTTCCGGAATACGCTCGGGGCGAAATCCGAATGCCGAATGCCGAAATCAGAAGAACCGGCATGTTGTTTGTTGAGGTCGTTGCGAATAATGTCGCGTGACAAATCACCATTCGTCATTCGGCATTTGTCATTTCCCATTTGTTCGCGGATGGCGATGAATTCCATTTCGGGCGTGATGATGCCGGCGCGGGCATAGGCCAGCTGCGTGACGACTTTGCCGGGTTTGGCACGGAGAATCTTCCGCTTCGGCAAGGCGGTTTTGTCGAGGTGAAAAGACGTTTCATCCTGATGCTTGGCTTCGGTGAGATAACCATCATCAATCGGCTTCACCGGCCGGCCTTCGCATTCCTCGACATCACCACGCTTCAAAATCCAGTTGCGGCGCAGGGCTGGCAGGCCTTGCTCCACCGTGCCCTTGAAATCGGGATCGCCCCACGGACCAGCGCAATCGTAAACCCGCACCGGTTCATTCGCCTCGCTCTGGCCATTGAACGATTTGGTGGGAGTGAGTTCGATTTCGCGCATGGGCACGCGGATGTCGGGATGAATTTGACCCGCAACATAGACGCGCTTGCTCTTGGGTCCCGCTGTGCGGGATTCGCTGCTGTGCCCGTCCTCCGTAGCAGAGCCACTGCGGAGGATGGATGGCTCAAATGAATCTTTGGTTGCAATCATAACAACAATGTGTCGAGTGTCGGGTGACGAATGACAGGTATCGCCGTCGCGTCACTTGTCACGTGTCACATGTCACCTGAAAGGGTAAAGGGGAAGGAATTGTGCCTTCCTACGCCAGCATTACCTGGATCAGGTTCCACGGGTCTTCGGTTCCGCAACGCGGAACGCCGAACTCTCAGCCTGTGCCCGCCGCCGACGGTCAGAGACCGCCGCTACCACGAGCCGGTTGGCTCCCCGAACAAATGGGAAGCTAGGCTCGTTTGCGCACAGCGTCAAGCCCGTGAAGATTTGTTTTTGCGATTATGTTCTGGACAAACGATTGGTTTATTTCCCTCTCCTCGCGCGCGAGCGCGGGGAGAGGGCGGCGCGTAGCGACGGGAGAGGGGAAACTTTAAGGGCTTTAAAATTGAGAAACAGCACCACCTCTCCCCGGCCCTCTCCCCCGCTTCGCGGCGGAGAGGGAGACAAGTGTCAACGTCAAGCCGGCTCGCGAGGACGCTCACCCCACCGGAATTGCAAAGGGCGCCCTGCCAGAAAAACCGTTTTCAAAAATTATGCGCAGCCAAAGCTGGCCAAACCAATTTGAGTTGCGGTATTTTGCCGGGGTTTAGCAAAGATGGTGAAGGATTTGGTTTATGCCGGGCCCGATTTTGACCAATCAAAAAACGTCCGATCTCGTCCACGCGGCAGCGATGGAGGAGGCATCCGCCGTGTTGCAGCGGTTGGGCACGTCCCTGTCGGGCTTGAGCAAAAAGGAAGCGGCGGCGCGGCGGGAAAAATACGGCCTCAACGAGGTGGCGCACGAAAAAAAGCAAAGCTGGTTGCAACGTTTTTACATCGCCGCCCGCAACCCGCTGGTGATTCTGCTGACCATCCTGGCGACCGTCTCCTACGCGACCGGTGATTTCGGGGCGGGCACGGTGATGCTGGTGATGGTCGTGCTGGGATTGGCACTCCGTTTCATCCAGGAAACGAAAGCGGACAATGCGGCGGCCAAACTCAAGGCGATGATCAAGGTCACCGCCACGGTCATCCGGGACGGCCAGGCGAAGGAAATTCCACTACACCAACTCGTACCGGGCGACGTGGTGAAATTGTCCGCCGGCGACATGGTGCCCGGCGATGTCCGCCTTATTTCCGCCAAGGACCTGTTCATCAGCCAGGCCACGCTGACCGGTGAATCCATGCCGGTTGAGAAAACCGATATTCCCGATCCCCGCCCGAACGTTTCCTCCATTGAACACTCGAACATCTGTTTTCTCGGCACCAGTGTGGAAAGCGGTTCGGCCACCGGCGTCATCGTCGCCACCGGGGCGCAGACCTACTTCGGGACGATGGCCCACAGTCTGGCCGGGCAGCAGGTCGAAACGGCATTTGATCGGGGCATCAAGCGGTTCACCTGGCTGATGATTCGTTTCATGGTGGTGATGGTGCCGCTGGTCTTCGTCATCAATGGCATCACCAAGCACGATTGGAAGGAGGCGTTTTTCTTCTCGATGGCGGTGGCCGTGGGTCTCACGCCGGAAATGCTGCCGATGATCGTATCCGTCTGCCTGTCCAAAGGCGCGCTGGCGATGTCGAAGAAGAAAGTCATCGTCAAACGCCTGAATTCGATTCAGAACTTCGGCGCCATGAACGTTTTGTGCACCGACAAGACGGGCACGCTGACCATTGATCACGTCATCCTCGAAATCTATTGCGATGTTTTCAAGAACGAGAACGTGGAGGTGCTCAAGGACGCGTATTTGATCAGCCACTTCCAGACCGGCATGAAAAACGTCCTCGACCGCGCGGTACTGCACCACCAGAACCTGCATCGCGAACTTTCCCTCGAAAAATACGTCAAGGTGGACGAAATCCCGTTTGATTTCTCGCGGCGCATGATGTCGGTGGCCGTCGAAGGCCCGGACGGCGAGCGACAACTGCTGACCAAGGGCGCGCCGGAGGCGGTGTTTGCCAAATGCACGCATTTCGAGAGCGAGGGAGAAATATTTCCGATGGAGCCCATTTTGGTGGGCAATCTGATCGAGCAGGTCAACGACCTGAGCGAAGACGGTTTCCGCGTGCTCGCGGTGGCCACGAAGAAACTGGAGAAACAAGCCGCCTATTCCAAGGCGGACGAGTGCAATCTGGTTTTGACCGGGTACCTCGCGTTTCTCGATCCGCCCAAGGACACCGCGTCCAAAGCCATCGAGGCCTTGCGCCAGCATGGGGTGACGGTCAAGGTGTTGACCGGCGACAACGACCTCGTCACACGCAAGGTTTGCAGCGAAGTCGGCATTCATGCGGAAAAAATCCTGATCGGCAGCGAGGTCGAAACGATGTCCGACCCGCAACTGGCCGAGGCGGTGGAAACCATGGATGTGTTCGCCCGCCTCTCGCCAGCGCACAAACAGCGCATCGTTAAGGCGTTGCAAGCCAAGGGCCACGTGGTCGGTTTCCTGGGTGACGGCATCAACGACGCCCCCGCGCTTCGCGCCGCCGACGTGGGCATCTCCGTGGATAATGCGGTGGACATTGCCAAGGAATCCGCCGACGTGATTTTGCTGGAGAAAAACTTGATGGTGCTGGAGGAAGGCGTGCTCGAAGGCCGGAAGGTGTTTGTGAACATCTTGAAATACATCCGCATGGGCGCCAGTTCGAATTTCGGCAACATGTTCAGCGTCATCGGCGCCAGCGCCTGGCTGCCCTACGTGCCAATGGCTCCCATCCAGATTCTGACCAACAACCTGCTTTACGATTTCTCGCAGGTACCGATTCCCACGGACAATGTCGGTCCGCTGCAAACGGCCAAACCCCGGCCCTGGAACATGGGCGAGATTGCCAAGTTCATCATTTTCATCGGCCCGATCAGCTCCATTTTCGATTACACGACCTATGCCGTGATGTGGTTTGTGTTCAAATGCAGCCAGTTGGGATTGGTGCCGCCGCCGGAACTGGCCGCGCGTTTCACCAACGCCGGTGATACCAACCAGACTTACGCCGCCGCGCTGTTCCACACCGGCTGGTTTGTCGAGTCCCTGATGACCCAGACACTCATCATTCACGTCATTCGCACCAACCTGATTCCCTTCATCCAGTCGCGCGCAAGCTGGCAGCTTTCGATGACAACAATTCTCATCATGGTCATCGGCTCGTATCTGCCGTATTCGCCACTGGCGGCGCCGCTGGGGTTTGTTCCTTTGCCGCCGCTTTTCTGGCTGATCTTGCTGGCGACGTTGCTTTGCTACGTCAGCCTCACACAACTCATCAAAACCTGGCTCATTCGCAAGTCGTGGGTTTGATGGCTGACTTTGCCGGTTGAAATAAAAAGCCGTTCCGCATCTCACGGAACGGCGTTGTCAGGCCTGCGCGGGTTGATCGTGTCCGCTCAGACCTCAATCTGAAACCAGACCCACTCTGCGTGCGTGTCAATCGGGACGCTATTTTTTTTCCGGCGGCAAGGCAGCAATTTTCCTTTCGATTAAATCCGCCAACTGCGGCAGCACTTCCTTCAAACTGCCGTAAAATTTCCTTTCCGCATCCGGGTCGTTTAATCTTCCCCTTCCCACCAGCGGCGCCGCCTGCAATCCGGCCTTTTTCATCCAAAACGGATCCGACTGTTCACCATCGCGCAGGTTTTCGCTCCCGAACACGCCGAGATAATTATCCAACGCCCGGTCAAGCAACTCATTTTGGGAGGCGCCAGACACCAGGGCCGCCTTTTTTTCCAGCGCGATGCCAAAACCAATTTGCGCCCGGCTGCGCGCGGAGATGTTTGCCGGCGCGTTCGGGCTGAAAACCTGCGCGTAGGCGTTCGTTGCGGCGTCATAATTGGTCAGTTGCAGGGCGCAGTCGCCGATTTCGCACCACGCCGGCGCGCCGAGTTCGTTGGTCGGATACAATTGGCAAATCTGGCTGAATACATTCATGGCCAGTTTAAAATTCGCCAGCGGTTTATTGGTGTCCGGCGAATCCTGCAGCATCAACGCGCTGCCGTAGGCGAACAAAGCCTGCGCGTTCAGGTCCGGCGGACAATTCGTGTCACTCGTCAGCGTCTTGAAATGGTCAATGGCGTCATTGTAGCTGGGCAGGCCCATCGCCGCGCGCCCGGCCATCAGGCGCGCCGGGTAAATCAGCGGCGAGCCCTGCCAGTTGGTGTTCTGATAAAGCAATTTGTAATTTCGTTCCGCGTCCATGTAATTCGTCCCGCCCAGGCGGAAGTAATAATCCGCCACCCAGTATTGGGCCAGGGGCGCCAGCTCGTTGGTGGGAAACTGCGCGACAAAATTCGTGAACAACTCGAACGCGTTCGTCTCATTTCCCGCCTGAAAATTCGCCGCGGCCAGCGCATAATCCACCCGGGCGCGCAACACATTGGTCGGATTATCTTTCCGCCAGTTTTCGTATTGCCGGATGGCCGCGGGCCAGTCCGGGTTTTGGTCCTGCTCGTAGGTGCGCGCGATGGCCAGCTGCGCCTCCGGCCGCAGTGGTGAATTCGGGAGCATCTCTTCGAATTTCCGGAAAATGGCGCGCGCGGCGGCGGGTTGGCGGGCATCCGCCAGACCTTCGCCCACCTGTAGGATGCTGCTGTCGGCCAGGTTGCTGGCCGGATAAAGCTTGAGCAGCCGGTCCATGACGCTATTCGCACCGTCCAGGTTCGTTAATTCCAGGTTCGCGCGGACCATCTGGTAGAGCGCGCGGTCGCCGAGCGTTTGCGTGACGGCGGGAAAATCGGCGAATTCCTCCACCACCCGGCGGTAGTTTTTCAACGCGTTGGTAAAATCCTTCTGCGCGAACAGGGCGTCACCCATTTTGAAACACGCCACGGCCAGGTCTTCGGAGGGCGGCAACCGTTGGGCCGCGGCCCGGAAGGCGGCGAGACTTGCATTTGTCTGGTGATCCAGCCAAAGGCACCAGCCGCGGTCCAGATACGCCTTGCCGGCGAGGGGGCTGTTGGTAAAGGCGCGGAGAAATTGATCGAAACGCACCTGTGCCTCCGACAGCCGGTTCGTCGCCGCCGGCAAATGATTTGTGGCTGCCAGTTGCGCGATGCAATCCTTCAACTGCAATTCGCCGAGCGTCAGCAGCGCCACGTCCGTCGCCGCCGAACCCGGGAATTGCGTGAGAAATTTTTCCAGTGACTGCTCGGCATCGGAAAACTGGTTTTGTGCGACGGCCAGCTCCGCCATTTTTAAAATCGCCTGCCGCACCCGTTCGACCGGCGTGTTCAACCTGAGAATTTCCTGGTGGACGGCAATGGCCCCGGACTTTTGCCCCAATTGCTCCAGCACCCGCGCGCGCAACATCAGGCCTTCGGCCTGCAAAACATCGTCTTTTTCGGCCAACGCGATTTGGACCAGATTGGTCGTGACGGCCAGCGCTGCGTTGGTGTCACCTGCCGCCAGCTTGACCTGATGGAGCAAATACCCCCGCTGCCAGTCCAGTTGCGGCTTGAGCGTTTGCGAATTCAGCGATTCCAGAACCGTCATCGCGCCGGCAAAATCCTTTTGCGCGAATTTCGCCTGCGCCAGCAGCAAACTTCCACGCGCAACCAGTTCATTGGCCGGATCCATCTGCGCCGCGCGCTGGAACACGCTGTTTGTTTCCTCCAGCCAGGCGCTCAACTGCCGCCATTCATTCAACCGCGCGCGCGCCGCCGCCGCTTCCACCACGGCCCGGAGCCGCAAGGACGATTCGGGGAAATTGCGCGCCAGCGAAACGAAGGTTTCCGCCGCCCTGGCGAAATTCGCGTTTTGAAATTGCGCCTCGCCGGTCCAATAAACGTACTGGTCGGCCAGGGTTCCGGCCTTTGCCAGGTTGTTGGTGTTGGTGACCCGCGCAATGGCATCCGTGAATTTTCCCTGCTTGAATTCCGCCTCCGCCTGCATCAACACCGCCTCGGCTAGGCGGTCGGATTTTGGATATTTCTGGATGAACCGGGCGAACTCCGTTTCGGCGCGGCTCCACATCCCATCCTGAAACGCGGTCACGGCGGCGGCATAGGCGCGGTCTTCCCGCTCGGTGGCGGCGAAAACTTGTCCGCCGCCGGATAACAGCACGGGCAAAATCAACAGCCATTGCCAGCGAAACGTCATGCGTCCGAATCTAAACGACGTGGTGCGGCGACAAAAGCGGGAAATGCAGAACCCGCGAAATGAAATTCAATTCGTTTTGGGGCCGGGCGGGTTTTCCGCTCTGGCCTTTTGCAATTCGGCAACGGTCTCCTCCGATATTTTTTGAATTCTTTGCGTCATGGGCGCCATGCGTTGCTGCATGATCGTCCTGGTGCGCTTCATCAACTCCGGCTGCTTGCTCACAAACGACTGGCCGACCGGCGTCTGGTAAAAGGCAATCAGTCCGTCAATTTCCTCCTGGGAAAACGTTTCGCGATAGGCCTGGACATACAGGTCCTTCATTTTCTCCCAGCTTAACTCCTCCTTCATGATGGCGGTCATTTTGGCCTGCTGCCGGTCCAGGATCGCCTGTTCGTCCGCGCTTAACGGCTTCCCTTTCATCGCCTGCTGGATGCTGGCCTTCATCATGCCATCCATCTGGGTGAAGACGGAATCCATTTGCTTGTCAACTTTTGTCAGTCGCAGCAGCTGGTTGATGGATTGGTCCGACGGCGGGGCCGCCGGGGTGGAAAGGGGAAAAATTAAAACCGCCAGCAGCAACAGGGTTGATGTAATTTTCATAAGCGCGATTCTGGATGCACGAAACAACCCGTCAAGGCATTTGGTGGCGATACATCTTGCAGCTTTCGGTGGGGCGAGCGTGCTCGTCCCGCATTGCGGGATCATTAGCCTGGCCCCATCAAACTGACCCTATCAGACATTTTGGCCGAAGTTCAAACCAGCCGGGGTGGATGAAACCCTTCTGGATGTCCGTGTGGATGGTGCCACCGGACCACCCGGTTTGTGAGAGAGCCATTTACGGCTTTTGGCCTTCCTTGTTTTGGATTTCTTCCTGCGTTTTTTTGGGGTGAGCCACAGGCACTGTCAGGATAAAAGTGGAACCCTCCCCCGGCTTGCTCTTCGCGACGACGTCCCCGCCGTGATACAAGGCAATCTTCTTGACGATGGCCAGTCCCATGCCCGTTCCTTCGTATTCATTCCGGGTGTGCAACCGCTGGAAAACCTGGAAGATGCGTTCTGCGTATTTCTCTTCAAACCCAATGCAGTTGTCGCTCACCGTCAACCGGCAAAGCTTCTTTTCAGGCGTGTTGGGGTCGGGGATGATTTCCGCGTTGACCTTCACCACGGGCGGCTCCTCGGGACGGCGGAACTTGAGCGCGTTGCCGATCAGGTTTTGCAGTAACTGGCGCATCTGCACCGGCTCCGCATCAATGACCGGCAGGGCGCCCACTTCGACGCGTCCCTTGACCTGTTCAATCCGTCCTTCCAAATCCTCCACCACGGCCGCGGCTACCTCTGCCAGATTGATCGGCGCAAACGGCTGGGCCTTGGTGGTGACGCGCGAAAAAGTCAGCAGGCTGTTGATCAGATTCTGCATCCGCCCCGCCGCATTCTGCATCCGCTCCAGATAATCCTTGGACTCGGGGTCAAACTTATCGGCGTTCTTTTCCCCGAGCCGCTCGCCAAAGACGACGACTTTACGCAGGGGTTCCTGCAGGTCGTGTGAGGCGACGTAGGCAAAATCCTGCAACTCGCGGTTGCTGCGTTCGAGCTGGTGGGCGAATTGCTGCAACTTTTCGTCGCTCTGGCGCAGTGCCTCCTCCGCCTGTTTTTGTTCCGTGATGTCCCGGTTGATGCCCACCAGGCCAACGACCTTTCCCTCCGGATCCCGCAGCGGCGCTTTGGTGGTGGACGTCCAGGCGATTGCACCGTTGGCCAGGACCTGTTTCTCGGTCTTGTTGATCAAGGCCTCGCCGGTCTGCATGATCCGCTGCTCATCCGTATAAAACTCCCTGGCCCGTTCCGGGGATTGAAAATCAAAGTCCGTTTTGCCGACGACCTGTTTTGGGTCGTCCACACCCAGTCGCTTGGCGAGCGCCCGGCTGAGGTTCAGGAACCGGGACTGGGTGTCTTTGAAATAAATCCGGTCCGGGATGGTGTCCAGCATCGCCCGCAACAACCTGTCGGTGCTGGCCAGCGCCTCGTTGACCCGGCGCAGTTCGTCTTCCGCCCGTTTCTGTTGCGTAATGTCCCGGTTGATGCCCACCAGGCCGATGACGTTACCCTGCGGGTCCCGCAGCGGCGCTTTGGTGGTGGACGTCCAGGCGGTTTCGCCGTTGGGCAGGATCTGCTTCTCGGTCTTGTTGATCAAAGCCTCGCCGGTCTGCATGATCCGCTGCTCATCCGCATAGAATTCCCTGGACCGCTCCGGAAGTTGAAAATCAAAGTCGGTTTTGCCGATGACCTGTTCGGGATCCGCCACGCCCAGTCGCTTGGCGAGCGCCCGGTTGAGCTTTACGAACCGGGATTGGATGTCTTTGAAATAAATCCGGTCCGGGACGGTGTCCAGCAGCGCCTGCAACTGTCTATGGGAGTCGGCCAGATCTTCGTTGCTCTGAACCAGTTCGGCGTTTTTCGCCGCAAGCTCGGCGGCCTGCTGTTCCAATTCGGCAACTCGTTGTTCCAGTCCGTTGTGTGAATGGCGCCGCCCCGCTCTGGCATGTTTCCCGTTCGAGGTACTTGGGCCAACAGCTGTATGACCGTTATGATTGGCTGTTTTCATAGGTAAACCACCAACCTGATAACAAGCAGTTTAAGTGCCATATCCGCCATGCTTTTGCACTGTAGCGGCGGTCTGCGACCGTCGCCATTGATTCCACCGGCGCTCACAAAGCGCCGCTACAAAAATGCGAAATAGTGCAATTAGCTGAAATTGTTATGAGGCATGCTGCCTGCCGGCGCAACGGGTCATTGCTTCGGCATTTGCATGAACGGCCCAGGTTGCGCCCTGTCCCAAGCCGCAACCCGAAATGGTTATCGTGCCCTCCGCCCCGGTCGAATTATTCCAATCAAATGCGAGCTGAAATGAAAGTGGTGCCCGTTCCCATTGCCAGCCGCCTTTTCCGGCAGACATCGCGCTTACTTGTTGAACCGGAAGTCGGTCAGGTCGTAGTCCTGCATCACGTATGACTTGGTCTCCAGCCGCATTTTGCCGGCGCGCTTGGCCTGCGTTTCGCCGCCCGCCTCGATGAAATCCGCAAAGCTGATGATTTCCGCGCGGATGAACCCCTTTTTGATGTCCGTGTGAATGGTGCCGCCGGCTTCCCGGGCCGTGATGCCCTTCCGAATCGGCCAGGCCCGGTTCTCCTTGCCGCCGACGGTCAGAAAGCAGATGTAGCCGGCCTCACGAAATGCGCGCAGCAGCAGGGCGTTGGGATTTTTCATCTCCGGTGGTTCGGCTGCCACAATCGGTTTGGCGGTAAAAAAGCGGTGCGCGGTAACGGCTTTAAGATCGTTCGGCGCCAGACTGGAATTAAAAATCAATCTTTCCTTTTCGAGGTGTGCCCTGATTTTTTCCAATGCCTGGCGCTCGGCCGGTTGCGGGTCGCGACCCAGGCGCGTCTCCACAAACTCCAGGTCCTTCAAAATCAGATCCTGCCGGCCTTCCGGCGACACGAGAATCGCGTCGGCGTCCGGTAGCTGGTCGTCGCCCACCACGTCCACTTGCGCGTGGGTCTTCTTCCGCGCCTCAACCAGTTTGTCGGCCTCATCGAGGCGCGGGTCCTTGAGGTTGTGTTTGCCGGTTTTTATTCCCGCGAGGCCGAACAACGCTATTTTCATAAAGGCTGATTCACCGGCGGCGGCAGAACACGGCTCAAATACTGCCCGGTAAAACTTCCGGCGCAGCGGGCCACGGCTTCGGGCGGGCCTTGCGCGACAATGCGGCCACCGGCATCCCCGCCCTCCGGGCCGAGGTCAATAATCCAATCCGCCGTTTTGATCACATCGAGGTTGTGCTCGATGACGACGAGGGTGTTGCCCGTTTTGCGCAGTTTGAAAAGCACTTCGAGCAATTTCGCCACGTCGTGGAAATGCAGGCCGGTCGTCGGCTCGTCCAGGATGTAAAACGTGCGCCCGGTGGCCTTGCGGCTCAATTCCGCCGCCAGCTTCACGCGCTGCGCCTCGCCGCCGCTCAACGTCGTCGCCGCCTGTCCCAGTCCGATGTAACCGAGGCCGACCTCGGCGAGTGTCAGCAGCGGATCGTAAATCTGCGGCACCACGCGGAAAAACGTCACCGCCTCGTCCACCGTCATCGCCAGCACGTCGGCGATGTTTTTGCCCTTGTAGGTGATTTCGAGCGTCTCGCGGTTGTAGCGTTTGCCGCCGCACACCTCGCACGTCACATAAACCGGCGGCAGAAAATTCATTTCAATCTTGAGCAGGCCGTCACCCTCGCATTTTTCGCAGCGACCGCCCTTGACGTTGAAGCTGAACCGCCCCGGCGCGTAGCCGCGGATTTTTGCCGCCGGCAGTTTGGCGAACAAATCGCGGATGTGGTTGAACATGCCGGTGTAGGTGGCCGGGTTCGAGCGCGGCGTGCGGCCGATGGGCGTCTGGTCAATCACGATGACCTTGTCAATCATCTCAAAACCCATCAATGCGCGGTGCGCGCCGGGCGTCTCCTTGGAACCGTAAAACTTACGGAACAGCGCGCGGCGCAAAATGTCGTCCACCAGCGTGCTCTTGCCGGAGCCGCTCACGCCGGTGACACACGTGAACGTGCCGAGCGGAATCCGCGCGTCAATGTTCCGCAAATTGTTTTCCTTCGCGCCGAGCACTTCGAGCCAGTTGTGGTCTTTGGACGGCACCAGGCGCTTTTTCGGGATGGGAATCACCAGTTCGCCGCGCAGGTATTGCGCCGTGAGCGAATTTTTATTCGCCAGAATTTCCGTCAATGTGCCCGCCGCCACGAGTTCGCCGCCGTGAACGCCCGCGCCGGGGCCAAGGTCAACGATGTAATCCGCATTGCGAATCGTGTCTGCGTCATGCTCGACGACGAGCACGGTGTTGCCGAGGTCGCGCAGGCCCTTGAGAGTCTCCAGCAGGCGGTGGTTGTCGCGCTGGTGCAGGCCGATGCTCGGCTCATCCAGAATGTAAAGCACGCCGACCAGCCCCGCGCCGATCTGGGTGGCCAGCCGGATGCGCTGGGCCTCGCCGCCGCTCAACGTGCTGCTTTCGCGGTCAAGCGTGAGATAACCCAGCCCGACGTTTTTCAGAAAGCCCAGCCGCGCGCGGATTTCCTTGATGACCTCATGCGCGATTTTTTCCTCGAACTCCGTGAGCTTGAGACCGGCAAAAAACTCATCGGCCTTTTCCACCGACAACGCGCAGACGTCCATGATGGACAGGCCGGGGATCTTCGGTGATGCGGATTTGCGGTTCGAAATCCGTGTGGTAGCACCCGCGTCCCGCGGGTCAAATCCGGCGTCCCGCCGGATTTCACCGGGTGACGCAGGACGCGGGTCACCGGACGAACGTGGAGCCATCGTCCGTCCCCCGACGGTTTCGGGCGTGACGCCCGAAACAACAGGCCGGAGGCCTGTGCTACCAAGCGTCACCGCCAGGATTTCCGGTTTAAGCCGGTTACCTTTGCAGACGTCGCAAAATTGCGGGCTCATGTAGGGCTTGATGCGGTTGCGGACAAATTCACTTTCACTCTCGGTGAACAGCCGCTCCAGGTTCGGCAGCACGCCTTCGAACGGGCGGCGGATGGTGTGCAGGCTGCCGGTGCGCCAGAATTGAAAATCAATTTCGGCTTCGCCCGAACCGTGCAGCAGGACCTTTTTGAAATCGTCCGGCAGGTTTTTCCAGGGCGTTTCCAGGCTGACATTGAAATGCGCGGCGATGGAGCGCAGCATGGCCTTGTAATAAATGTTCATCCGCTTGCCCGCCCGCCGCCAGGGCTGGACCGCGCCGTCTTCGAGCGACTTTTCCGGGTCGGGCACGACCAGGCTTTCGTCAAAAATCATCTTCTGGCCGAGGCCATGGCAGACCGGGCAGGCGCCCGCCGGGGCGTTGAACGAAAAATGTTTCGGCGTGGGCGGATCGTAACTCTTGCCCGTGGCCGGGCTGCACATTTTGTTGGAATGAAGCGTCTCCGTCCAGATTTCGGTAGGGCGCGCAGTCCCTTGCGCGCCGCCGTTCGTTTTGGCTGCGGCGGGCTGCGGACCGGGCTTCGCAAGGCTTCGCCCAGGCGAGGAGCCCGCCCTACCTTCCGGCGTCTGGTGCAGCGTGAACATCACTCCCTCGCCCCAGCGCAACGCGGTTTCGACCGAATCGCCCAGCCGCACGCGGATTTTCTCGTCCATCACCAGCCGGTCCACGACGACCTCGATGTTGTGAAATTTCTTTTTATCGAGCTTGACGCGCGTGTCGGCGGCGAGCTCGACGAATTCGCCGTCCACGCGGGCGCGGACGAACCCCTCGCGCGCGAGACGTTCGATCACGTCGCGGAACTCGCCTTTTTGCCGGCGGACGACCGGCGCGAGCAGCATCACGCGGGTCTTGGGCGGCAGCGCGAGGATTTTATCCACGATGTCACTGGTGGTCTGGGAGACGATGGGCACGCCGGTGTCCGGGCAATGCGGTTTGCCGATGTGCGCGTAGAGCAGGCGGAGGTAATCGTAAATCTCGGTGGTGGTGGCGATGATGGAGCGCGGGCTGGAGCCGGAGCTGCGCTGTTCGATGGCGATGGCCGGCGAGAGGCCCTCGATGAAGTCCACCTCCGGCTTTTGCATCTGGTCGAGGAACTGCCGGGCGTAGGCGGAGAGGCTCTCGACGTATTTGCGCTGGCCTTCGGCGTAGATGGTGTCGAACGCGAGCGACGATTTGCCGCTCCCGCTCAGGCCGGTGATGACCACCAGCCGGTCGCGCGGGATGTTCAGCGTGAGGTTCTTCAGGTTATGCTCACGCGCGCCGCCGATGCGGATGAATTCCTTGCTCATGGCCGCGAATTTTGCGTTCTAATCAATCGGGAAATATATTCAAAACCCCGGCGAAAGCAAAGCCGGATGTGGGGTGGTGGTAGGGCTCGTTGTCCCCAACGAGCCGTCGGACGCGTTTTCAACTTCGGCGCGATGAGGACAGCGCGCCCTACCATCATGGATATACGTACAGCCGGAAAAACTTTTCGTGAGCTGGCGGGCCGGTCTGGCCGTTGTCAATGAAAGTATAGACACCATTGGCCGGCGTGGGGACCGGACTGGCAATGATGGACCAACTGCTGAAGGGCAGCGCGAGGTTGGTCGTCCATTGGATTTTATAATGGTAATTCGTCGGCGCGCTCCATTTCAACACCAGGTCATTGGTCCCGGCGATGTTGGTGACGGTGACGCTGGAAATGGACAGGGTTTGCGGTATCGGCGTCATAAACGGCCAGGCGATGAGCCGGTAGAATTTCATGGGACGCCACCCGCCCGTCAATGAGCCGTCATCGAAGAAGGTGAAGATTCCGGTGGTGGAAGTCAGGACGATGTTCGAGATCGTATTCCACGCCGTCGGCGGCGCGAGATTGGTCTTCCACTGCACCTGATACTGATAATCCGTCTGGCCGTTCCACCTGAGCCAGATGCCGCCATTGGTCGTGGTAGCGTTGAAATTGGCCACCGCAGTGATCGCGGCGGAACCGAACGCCACTTCAAAGACAAAGGTGACGTTGCTGGTGCCCGGGTTTTGGAAGCCGAGGTAATAGTTCGCGCCCGGCACGAGTGGCGGAACGGAATTGCTGGTGAGCACGAAAGCGCCGGAAGTGGCGGCGGACAGCATCAGGAAATCACCCGCGTTGGTGTTGCCGGTGGGCGGATTGGTCTGGTTGAACCACACATTCAACGGCCCGGTGGCGGAAATCAGGAGGTTGTTCGCCGAATTGGCGATGGCCGGCACGGGCACCACCGCCTGCGACATGGCCCCGGCGAGAACGGTATTGGTGACGGGACCCGGACCGATGATCGGCCCCAGATTCAGGCCGCCCAGGATCCGGTAGAATTTCGTGAGGGCCGGCCCGCCGGTCAGCGAACCGTCGTCCAACCAGCTGTAATGTCCATTGGTTGAGGTCACAACGACATTGATGAACGGGTCCAGGACCGTGTTCCAGACAATCACCGGCAGCAGATCGGTCGTCCACTGGATCTCGTATTGATAATTCGTCGGCCCCTGCCACTGGAGCAGGAAGCCGTTCGTTCCGCCGATATTGGTGGCGGTGATGGAGGTGATGATAATGGCCGGCGGGGGCGGGGGCGGCAGGTAATGGAAATCCACTTCAATCACAAACGTTACCGGGGAACCACCGGTGTTTTGCACCCCGAGATAATAAGACCCGCCGGGAACAATGTTCGTCGGCATGCTGGTGGTGCTTAAAATGGAAATGCCGTTGGTCTGTCCGTTCATCAGCATATAATCGCCCGTGTTGGCTCCGGTCGGGAAGCCGACTTTGCTGAACAGCAGGTTCACCGGAGCGCTGGCGGTGATGAGGATGTTCGTGGCAAAATCCGCGTTGGCGGGCACCGCGACCAGATAATAGGCGATGCCGTTGGTCGGAACGGAATTTGTCTGCGGCACGCCGTTGGTGAGCAACGGGTCAATCGTGACGATGTTGGTGGCGCTGACCATGACGCTGACCGTCACGTTAAAAGTGTTGTCCAGATTCGTACCGCCGACGCTGGTATCCAGGTTGGTGACGCTGAAGCCGAAGGAGGCGAAGCCGAAATAATTATTCGACGGCGTGAACGTGGCGATGGTGTTGATGAGAGCCACCGTGCCGTTGGTGCCATCGGTCACGCTGAAACCCAGGTTGCCCGTCCGTCCGGCGATGGCATAAAGGTCCACGGCCACCGGCGTGTTCGAGACGGTCAGGGCATGCGGAGCGGCCAGCCAGTTGATGTAGTGTTCTAGGTCCGTGTACCCATCCGGGTTGCTGTGATTGTTGTTCGCCACGGCCGGGTTCATGTTCGTCTGGCCGGTCGCTGCCAGGGTGATTTCCCAATAATCGGGCAGGCCGTCCCCGTCGCTGTCCAGCGGTTGCGGGGCGGGATTGAGCATCGGCCAGCCGCCCACCTGGGCTTCCGTGTCAATGATCTGGCCATTCTTGTTGCGGACACCGGCAACGATGTCGGTGTCCACCGAATCGCGCAACAGGGACATACCAGCCGCCGGGGTGCCCACGGCCGTGGCGCCGGCCACCGACGCGCCGACAAAGTCCAGCACCTGTTCGTACGCCTGCGGGGCGTTGGTGATGGTGACCGGGATTTCGGGCATGGGAGTCGGGCTGCCGAGTTTCGTCAAATTGCCGGTGAACATGCTCCAGCCGGTGTCAATGCCATTGAGGTCAACGTTGAACGGGTTGCTGTCAATGAAGTTGGTGGCCTGGTAAATCTGCGTGTTGGCGGCGTTGGGCACGCCGGACCGGAAGGCAGTGGTAGGGGTCGTGGTGTCGCTGCCGGCAACCAGATAATTGCCGATGTAGTTGAGATAATTGGTGTAACCCCCCGGATTGTCCGCCGCGTCGTTCTCATTGTAACCGGCCTGGAAGCCCCAGTTGAAAATCACGTTGTTGATGAAATCCAGCCGGATGTTGTCGCCCGGACGCGGGTTGCGGCTGGAGTTGTCCGCGTAAAGATTGTGATGATAGCTGATCGCGCCGGAGCCATACCGGATCAACGAACCGTAACCGTGATCGCCTTTGATGTGGCAGGAGGATTTGAGGCTCTCGGCAATCATGGACCATTGCACACTGACGTTCGTCGAGTCGGTGGTGGACAACGTTTCGTCAATGCTCCACGACGCCGAGATGTGGTCGGCAATCGAATTCGTCACATAATAAAAATGGAACGAATCGTCCTGGAAATACGGACAATAGAGGTCGCCCGGCCGGCAGCGGAGAAAGCGCACCTGCACGTCGTGGGTGTGTTCCACCGAGGTCAACAGGCCTTGGAGGCAAATGCCGTCGCCCGGCGCCGTCTGGCCGGCGACGGTGAGATAGGGCCGGTTGATCTTGAGATCCGAAAACAAGGTGATGGTGCCGGAAACGTCGAAGACGATGGTGCGGCTGCCCGGGGTCGTCTCGATGCCATAGCGCAGGCTGCCCGGCCCGTCGTCGTTCACGTTGATGACGTGATAAACATCGCCGCCGCGGCCGCCGATGGCAAAGCCGCCCGCGCCTTCCGCACCCGGGAACGCCGGGACGTTGGTGAAGACCACCAGCACATTGAAAATGTCGGTCGCCGTCAGCGCCGTTGGCAATGTGCTGTCCGTCACGATGTTGGTGAAGGTATAGACAGCCGGTGCCTGGTCGCTCGTTGGCGTCCAGGTGATGACGCCGGTGCCGGAATCAATGACCGGAACATTGGGACCAGGCACGGTAGTTGTAAGCGCGTAGGTGTACGGCGGCACTCCGCCCGTGGCGCTGTTGATCACGGTAAACAACTGGTCCACATAGGCGATCAGTTCGGGCAATTGCGGCAGGGCCAGCGGCGCGGGCCGGAAATGGAAGTCCACCTCAATCGAGTTGGTGGAGCAGCCGGCGACCGTGTTTTGCACGCCGAGGAAATAAGTCGCACCGGGCACCAACGGCGGCGTGCCGGCAAGGGTCAAATTCGCGGAGCCGCTCGCGGCCGGTCCGAACAACAAGTAATCCCCCGTACCAGTACCGGTAGGTGGTGTGTTTTGATTAAACCACAGATTCACCGGGTCGCCGTTGATATTGAACACAATATTCGCGACGACATCCACGTTGGTGGGCACATAGACCGTGTAATACACGATGTTGCTGGCGGTGGTAAAGCAAGCGCCGTTGGTGAGCGGCAGGCCATTGGTGAGCGAGGTGTATGTGGACGCAGGCTCGGTGAAGATGAAGCGCAATTGCCAGCTCACGAGCGAGTTCGTGAGTCCGGCGCCCGCGCGGTCGTCCTGCACTTCGAGCCGCCAATCACCCTGCGCATTCTCGCCAGCCACGGTGTCGAGGGATTGTTCGGGCAGGTAATACAGGTCGTAATTATTCGTCGGCATCTGGGACATGACGAAATTATCCAGCAACATGCCCGGCTCGATGCCGGTGATTTGCAGCGGCGTATTGGTCTGGGTAGCGGTAAAAGTGATGTAAGCGGTCTGCCAGTTGGTGTTGTCACCAAAGAAGGCGGGGTAAGTGGCGCCGTTCAAAGACACCTGCGCTTCTGCCAGGCCCAGCGCGATGGATGGCGCGCTGGTGTTGTATTTGCCTGCGCTGCCGTGATTGTAAATGGCCTTGATTTCCGAAGCCGAAAGCGCGCGCTTGTAAAGTGAGACCTCGTCCATGATGCCATGGAATGAGTCTCCAGTCCCCCAATAGCCCGGCATATCTTCCGCTCCAATGGTGACCGGCACAGTATTCACGGCATTGGCCAGAATGCCTGAAAGGGTGTCGGTCTTCACCAACGCACCGTCAATGTAGGTCTTCGCCTCCACCTGGGTGGCATTCATCTGTCGCAGCGAGCCGGCCAGATGATGAAAGACTCCTTTCGACGGCCAGGTCGACTGCGAATTCTGGAAGGAAGGGGAAGTGTCCTCAAAATACAATTGCAGAATGTTGGCAGCGTTGAGGTAATTTATGGCGTAATTGCAGGGAGTAGGAGGACCCGGCCGTTTGCCGAACAAACCGGTTGAAGCCCATGCTGAACCCAGATCCTCGTACCAGAATTCCATCGTTACTTCTTGGGTAAAGCTCAAAGAGGGCCTGTCGGGGACGATCACAAATTGATTCGTCCCGTTAAAATTGAAACCTTGTCCCACTTTGCCGGTGACAAACGTCACGCCATTGGTAAATACTCCGTTATTGTTGCCAATTGAGTCGATGGCAACCGAATTGCTTTCCCCCCGCCACAGGCTGACGATGCCCGGCCCGCGATACGCATACGACAGGGTGTATTTGGTGCCGGGAACCGTTGGCAGTATCCGGGAAATCTGGCCGTCGGCCAGCGCCAGCAGGTTGGTGCCCGTCCTGGCCAACACTGAATTGCTGATCACGGTCACCTGGTTGGTGATGACAGTCCAGCCGTCAAAGTAATGGCCCTGAGGGTAATCCCCGGCCGCTGCGCCTTCAAAGCCGTTGGCCCAGGTTATAGGCGCCAGGTCAATCGCGTCCAGTTGCACCCCATATTTGTCTCCTGCCGGATCCAGAGACTGGAAAGTCAGTTGAGTTAACGGAGAGGTGGCGGTAAAGAGGAGCGATGTCGTCGTCCATCCCAGGTTGACCCATGAGTTGGTCATGGCCACCGTGAGGGTCAGCAACGGACTGCCGTTCGCCTGGAGTTGCACCGAAGCCGAGTGATAGCCGGCAGGGGGGCCTCCAGGATTCTGGCAGTATGTAAAAGTAAGCACATAGGTTTGTCCCGTCACGGTGGGGATGTTCGTTGTAATGGTTCCCGCGAAAGTGCCAGTTATGTCTATGTAGTTGGTTCCCTCGAATGCCGTGGAACCAAGATCTCCAGTGAGAAGGACATCGATGTCCCCGGAGGAAATATACCATCCTTCAGAGATGTAGCCTCCGGCTCCAATATTGGTGCGGTTATTTCCTTCAAACGAACTGTGCCATCCGACCGCCGCCGGCGGATTGGTCGTCATCGGGATCACCGGCACAAACGGTGTCGGCGCGAATTTGATGGGGGTCGTGGTCTTGTTCGTGTCTTCCGTCAGCACCAGATAGGAGTAGCTGGCCTGCACGGCATTCATCACCTTGTAATCCCATCCGGTGCTGGGAAGACCGCCGCCCGGGTTCATCACGATGGTGATCGTGGAGGAATTGGCATAGGGGATGTTGAACACACCGCTGCCGCTGATCATGCCGGAATCAAAAATCTGGGTCCCGCTTTGGTCATACACCACCATCTCGTCCGGTATGGGGTAAAAATTGTAGGTGATGGTCAGTATGCCGCTGGTCTGGCTGACATTGATGACGTTGGTGGCCGCCGCCGGGCCGCCGGAGGCCGAGACCGGGATGACATTAGTGCCGCCGTAGGTCGCGCCCATGCCGTTGGTGGTGGTGCCGCCGCGGTTCTCCACCAGCAACACCCGCGTGCCATTTGGACTGATCAAATGAAACACCAGGTCCGACACGCGCGGATGGTCCACGCGCAGAGCAACCTCCATCGTCGAGACGGTGGCATCCACCGGCACGGTCATGTCCGCAATCGTCACGGCGTCATCCAGAATCTGCACCGCGCCGGCAGAAGTGTACGTCGCCTGCGGCGCCGCCCCCAAACCTAGTTTGGCCAGGATATAGACGGTTTGCGGCTGCACACTTCCGTTGTACAAACCGACCCAGTAACGGCCCGGGGCCAGCGGCGGGCCGATGGAAATGGAGCCTTCCAAACCCAAAGGCACGCTGTTGGTGAGCTGCGTCATTTCGTCAAAAGTCGTCAGCGTCGGTTCTGTACCGAACCGGACGAAAAGATACACATACGGGCTCCTGGTGGCTGCCGCGGTCAGGTTTGTGGCGTAGATCGTCAAATTGGTGGCCCCGGGCGGCACGTCAATGTAATCGTAGAACCAACCCCGCGGATTGACCATGGTGGTCGTGCCCTTGGTCAGGTCGTTGTGCGGCTCAATCAACAGGTTGTACCCGGTCACGCTGCCGACGAACCCCTCCGCGCTGTCGGCTTCGTGCAATATCCATGGCCCCAGCCCTTCGCTGCCCACGAAGCCGTTCAAGCTGCCCGGCCCGTCCGCAACCTGAGAACCAAAAATATCTCCCCAGCCGCTGTCATCGTAGATGAACGTGTAGTCGCCCGGCTCGGTGGGCGAATCGTGGTTCATCAAAATCACGGAGGATTTCACGCTCCCGGAATGGGTGAGTGCGCTGACCAGGTCCCCGACGTTTTGCTGGGCAATGATATTGGTGACGATGACGCGTCTGATTTCCATCGGATACAGGGCCAGACCGAAAACGTTGGTGAAGCCGGGCAGCGCTGGGTTGCCGTCGGGAATGCCCACCGGCAGCGCCACGCCATTCACGGTCTGGCTGCCGTTGGGATTCAACTGGCTGAACGGCTGCTGGCTGAAGAGGGCGATGAAGCCGTATTCCGACGCCTCTTGGTCCTCGGCCTTCACACCGATGTAATAAACATCGTCCAGCGCGGAATTGTTGTAAGCGACAAATTCCGTACCGCTGCGGCCCAGCGATGCGCCATCACCGTTGATGTGGAACACACAATTCTCAATGACCGCAGGATCCAGATTGATGAGTTTGGCTGCATTGGGATCATCAGGCCCGGCCACATACATGTCAATGTCCGCCTCGGGCCGTGTGGCGTTGGCCGTGGAACTGGCAAACACACCCATGCGTGGCACGGAAAGTGTCGGCGGCGAATAGGTGAGGAACGCGGCGTTGGTGTAGGTCGTGGGGTTCTTCACCACATAGAAATGCCACTGGTTGGTCATGCCGATGGTGATGACGCTGTTGGTCCCGGTCCACACCATGATATTGGTCCCCACCAGAACCTGGTTGTTGGTTCCCACCAGAACCTGGTTGGTTCCCAGCAGCGGCGTGCTGGCCCCGACGTGCTGATACAAAAACTCACTGTTCGCGTTGGTCACGGAAGTGACCAGTTGGTCGGTCGTGGGATTGGATACCACCCCATTGTCTATCACGGTAAACGCATTGGTCACCTCGCCGTTGCCGTAGGAAATGACCAGCGCGAAATCCTGCACCACGTCATCGGGGTGCGCGGTGACGGCATTGACGTTAACCCGATAGCCCTGGACGGCAACGCTAAAATTCGTGCCGGTGCCCGGTGCCAGATAAACGTTTTCGACGTTGTTGATTGAATCCAGATTCGGCACGGTTGATGCATTGGTATCCCACGCCGAGTTGTACTTGTTGCCCGACGCAATGTCGTTTCCCAGGTACACGGCGCCGGTGTCGAGATTGGTGACGACCAGGTTGAGGTCGTTTACGAGCTTGATGGCGGCGGCGGGGTCGCCGGGCGGGTCCGTCCACGCCAGCGTGATGCGCAACGGCAGGGAGGACGCATTGGTGTCAACGATGGAAACCTGATACGTATGTTGGCCGCCGGTGGCCAGCGCATTGGTTGGACTCTGGTCCAGGTAAAAACTGGCGCAGGCGGCATTCCATTGATTGGTGATTCCGGCCGGCAGCGAGTTGGACAGATTGACCAACCCCCAGCCTTCGTAGTTGATTGTGTTCTGCACCTGGAAATCGTAATAACCCGTGACCCGTGCGCCGTTGATGAGCAGTGCTTTCAACAGCGCCGGACTGGGAGTGATGCCGATGCCGTATGTGGGATCCGTGAAAAATTCCTGCATCAATGCCAGCACGCCGGAAACATCCGCCGCCGATATGCTCGTGCCGGACTCGTAGCGGTAGTAATGTGGGGGAATATCTCCGTCAAGTGAGTCGTTCAAATTGCTCAACACCTGGAAATAATCCCCGACGTTGTTGGTCTTGATGATTTCAACCAGCAGGGAGTAGGCGACCGGCGCGCTGTTGGTGCTGGCGATGGCGTAGTTGAATCCCAGGCCCTGGACACTGGTGATGTCAGTGATGTTACCGCCGCTGTCCGGGGGGATGGAAACGACGTTGTTGTAAGTCACGAAATCGTAAGTGGCAGGATCGGCGGGGTTCGGATAATCGTTCAAGGAGACGTAAATCGGCAGGTTCGGAAACGGCGACGGCGAATCCGCTTCCGCCATAATCCGGATGATCGCCCCCACACCGTTCTCCGGCACATAGACGCTGTAATAGTTCACAAAGTTGGTGTCCACCACCTGGTTGGTGCGGACAGTGAAGGAATAATTCGTGTTGTTGTAATAGGATATTTCGTCCCATTGCCCGGAGCGGGTCGAGAGGACAAAGGTTCCCGGCGCCACCACGTCCGGCTTGTAACGCCCAAACTTGCCTTCCGTGCCGACGCCGACGTTGCCCCGGCTGGAATTTCCCGCCACTTGAAAACTGGAGTCCGTCACCGGCTGCCATGGCGTGCTGGTGTTGGTCACCCCATCAACCACTTTCGTCACCACGTTCGTGATAGCGCGCAACTGTTCCAGCGCGCCCACGGTAATCACGTTCTTGGCCGTGGCCGGCGACAAAATCGTGTCCGCCGTGCCGCCGCTACCGTCGTTATCGCCACCGCCCGAATTGCCCGCCGAAAACACGAACAACACCGGCTGCGACCCGGTCACCAGCGGCAGCGCGTCGCGCACCGCCGCGTCATAACTGGCCGCTGCCAGGTCGTAATCCTCATCGCCACCGTAATTCCAACTGTTGTTGGAAATCAGCGCGTTGGTTCGCGCAGGAGTTTCCTGCAGGTATTGATCGCTGACATCCTTATTACCATTGTTGTTGAGCGCGGCGACCGAGAACAACTTTGCCGCCGGTGCTTTGCCGCGAAATTGGCCAGCCACCGCAAAACCGTTGGTTGCCAATATCGAACCGGGCGCACTGCTCACGGTCGTCGACATCTGACCACTGCCCGCAATGATGCCCGCCACATGCGTGCCATGCCCGTTGGTGTCAACTAGGCTGAGTGCCGAGTCCCCGATGACAAGCAAATCGGGATGGTTGGCATCAATGCCCGAATCGTTCACTTCCACCAGTACGTTATTGCCGGTCAAATTCGCGTAATTCGTCGCCGTCTGCGTGTCCGCCGTCACGCCCGTCTTCGCGCGGCTCAAATCGTTGGCCTGCACGCGCGCGTGGGACACCTCGACCCGTTGCACGCCCGGCAGCGTCACCAACGCCGTCCAGTTGGCCACCAGTTGCACCTGCACCGTCGGGCCGAATGGCGAGCGGCCTTGCGACAAAATGGTTGCCCCCAGTTTTTTGATTTCCGCAACCGTTGCCGGCGCGTCATTGGCAAACAAACCAAGGTTCAATTCCATGCCCGGCGGCAGCGCTCCGTCTGCCACCGCCGACGCCAGCAGTGACGATTGGATTTTGTAATACGGTTCGTAGGGAATTACCGCCTGCACCAATGAATTTGCCGCCAGCGAATTGGCCATGCCCGCTTGGGTGCGCACGAGGTAGGCGTTGTTCGGAATGTAGGAGACAATCTCTGCGCCCGCCGCAGCGAGCATCGCGCGGAAGGCATTGTCAATGGGGCCGCGCGCTTGGACGATGTAAGTGCCCGGATCGCCCTGCGATTGCAAATGAGTTGGAATGGATAAATTCAGCGGGCTGCCGGTGTCAATCAGCGCGTTCTCGAGCAAAATCGCATGGCGGTCGCCCACCAATTGGTCTAGCGACTTGGTCGTGTTGCTGAGGCGGAAGGCGAATTTGTTTGTTTTAACCGAAGTTACGGCATTCGTGGATGCGGCGGTCAAAGGGTTCGCCGCGGTGGACGGAGGGTGGGGCTGCACCGCCGGGGCGACCGTTGTGTGCGGACGGCTCGGCCCGTCCTCCGTAGCAGTACTGCGGAGGGTGGAAGAGCCGTCCCTACCATTTTCTTGGTGCCAGAAGAACCACGCGCCCGCCAGACACAGCAGGCACGCCAACAACGAAATCCACAAACGCCTATGCATAACTTTAAGTCAGTTAATAATTATCTCACACAATTTTCGCCAAAGCGAGGAGGGGAAAGTAGCGCAGGCGTCCCGCCTGCAAACTCCAAGCGACATACAGGCCGGAGGCCTGTGCTACTTTTCCATTTTCCATTCTCAATCTTCGCTTTCATTTTCATCTTTGCTTTCAGCCTTTCCTGCCCGCCATAGCCTTGGCGACGGCGGGAGCCTTCAGCCTTTAGCATTCGCTTTCAGTCGGGCGGTAAAATGTTAAATTGTTCAATGACGGCGTTGTTGTTCGTCACCACGGGAATGCTGAACCAGTTCCAATTTGTAATTCCGGCAACGACGACGTTGGTGCCGGTAATAACATTCGTCAAACTGCTGCCAAAGCGCACGACGGCGCGGGTGGCAATTTCCGACACGACCTGATAATTCGTGACCAGGCCGAACGTGCCCGGTGGCGTGTTGCCCGTGTAAATGCCATTTGGCGCGGGCTTGAGCGCCTGGCCGTAGCAATAAATCACATAGCGCGGCGAACTGGAGCAGCGCAACAGCGACATTGTCTGCTGCGGCAGCCATTCATACATCTCGTCGCTGATTTGCTTATTCGGGTCAAGACCGGCTAGGAATGGCGATTTTTCCGTCAGCGCCGGCACGGCCAGAATGTCGCCTACATGTGTGAAGCTCTGTAGTGGAAACAAATTGGTGTTCGCGCGAATGTCGTTAATGCCATTGGTGCCGTTTTGCACCAGATAACCCAAACACAACGGCGAATTCGGACTTGGTGGAGGACCAACAGGCACAGGCGCACTGGCGGAACCGGCAGGATTGATGATGGTGTAGCCTCCAACGAGGTTGGTCGGCACAACGATCCCGCTGAACAAGGCTGACCACGCGGCCAGATTGGCATTGGTCGGCCCCACATTCACTGACAACGTCCCGCGCGTGGCGTTGTCGTTGAACGCCGTGGTAAACAGGTCGAATAACAACCGGTCCTGCACCGGCGCGGAATTGTTTGCATCGTAGCCGTAGCTGTTCATGTCACCCGTCCAATTCATCCAGTTGGTCAAGCCAACGTAATTTGTAGTGGCATTTGGTGGCGTTCCAATTATTTGAATCTGACGTAGAAGGTCCGTGGACTTGAGATAGACCGTCTGCCAGGGCGTGCCACGATGCACCCGGCCCAGCCAGCCGACCGTTGGCAGCCTGTCCGTCGGGAAATCCCAGTAATCTGATGTATAAACCCGCGGGTCTTTAATCGCGAAATTCCATTGGTTGGTATCGTCAGTTTCGGTGTATATCGGATTCCCGCCCCATGGCCGGTAATATAGGTTCAACTTCCTGAAATCAAGTCCATTGAGGAAGAGACCGTTCAGATTGGTCAAATACGCCGGCGCGACAGAGGGGTAATTCGCTGTTTTGTTCTTGCTGAATTGATTCAGATCGCTGGCCAGGTAATGCACCAAGGGGTCGTTCGCCTGCATGAAAGTGCATTGCACCACATACCGTGTGGGCGAATATGGCGCCTGGACGCTTAACAACGTATTGGTTGCGGGGACGGGCTCGGTTGTGCGGTTATTGGGTTTGAAGAACGCGTCAAAAAACGCCTGTTGCTTCTCTATTGTGGCAGAGCCGCTTTGCTGTTGGGCCATGGGGTCAGATTTCCATTTCCCATCTTCCGAAGGTATATTCCCATACTCATAACCAATCGCCGCCCGCGAAAAATTAAGTTGATTGAGGATTGCCATAGGAATGTTCAGGGAGGTATTGGTGACCGTAGTCCACACACCATGATCATCCTTATCCGTAAGAAACTCCGCGTTTAAATCCCGGCTGCTGATTTGCTGGAAAAGGACGTGATCAATAATCCGATATGCGCCATTGGTGTAATCCAGAACAAACGCCTGTAAACGATTGGTCGTCAGCAGGCCAAAATGCGGAAATGGGAATTGCGAACCGACCGAGGTGATCAGGTTGCTTTCATAGAGCACGTGCGAAATATCGTTCGTACCGATAGGCACAAATGGAGGCAACAGAGTGAACCGGTAAACCGATTCCGGGAGTGACACCGCATTGGTGAGCAGCGGAACGACAAAGGAATTTGAGGCCGGCGAGGCAATCGAAGCGCCGTAGCCCGTCCAGCCCCAAGTCGCGCCAGCCGGGTTAATCACTGAGGCAAAAACAGGGAAATTGGTGCCGCGAAACGAATTATAATTGTTGGTCAGCCACATCGAGAGATAATCCCGCGTCACAATCTGCACCGCGCCGGTGTATCCCGACGCATAGGAGTTCCAGAACTCCACACCCAGATAGTTGCTGACGCTCATCGTGTACATCTGGTTGGTAAAGAACGTGTTGGCGCTCGGCTGACCTCCATTAAGATTATTTCGTGTGACCTGCAACCGGCGGGTGATGCCCACCACGCTCTCAAAGGAAAACTTGTTAAAACTCGGGAAACCTTTCTTCGCGCCAACAATCCACGGCACGCCATAAACATTCACCGCCAGATTGGTGAACACAATGTTTGTCGCGGCCAGGTCCGCGATTTCCATTGGGAGGCTGAGTCGATCGTCGTTCGTCCCCAAAACCGATAAAACGTTGGTATAACCGCTGATGAAAACATTGGTGCCAAAGACGGATGCGTTGCGTGAAAAAAGCGGGCGGAAAACGGACGGGTAATTTCTGCCCTCTGCAAATGTGTTGTTCATCGTGGCGTCGTACAGGTTCGCCGTGAGCTGGAGCAGGCGGTTGACGGCGGACGAATAGACAAACCGGTTGCTCACCCAGACCGGGATATTCGTGATGCCAAAGGCGGGATAGTTGGTCCATTGGGACGTGTCGGTGATGGAATTGAAGTTGGTTACGCTGTAAAACGTGGCGGCAAAATTGGTGGGATTGCTGTTGCGCCACTGGGTGGTGTAGGCGCGCAGCAGCCGGTCGGCGGCGTTCGTGAAAAACGCCAGCGGTGTCCAGGCCATGAAATTCGTCGAGGCGGCGACCCCGTTGGTGAACAAATCAAGATTGTCGTAATTCAAATTCATTTTGCCGGACTCCGGCGTGGAATCCGTGCCGAGTTGCGAGAGCAGCCGGTAAAACGTGTAGCGGTCATAGGTGGAATTGGTGTTGCCGGCGGCGAGCAAATGCTCGATGAAGCCAGGGCTGGGCGGTGTCACGCCAATTTCTGTCTTTGCCGGGTCGAACAATTCCTGATGGGTGAAGAAATGATTCGTGTTGTCCGCACCCGCCCACGGCAAAGCGGGATTGTCAGCCACCCAATCCGCATTTGTATTGAACGTAGTCTGCAATTGCCCGTCGCTGTAGCCGTCAATGTTGTCATTCGTGAACACCAAGGAGCCATTGATAAACAGCGCGTTGGCATTGGTTAGACTCTTATAATTGTTCGCATAACGCCAAGCCAGCAGTGCACGGGCATCGTCAAAAGCAAAACCGGAGTTGTAATTGGCTGGTTCGTTGTATTGATAATAAATCGCCGGCAAGGTGGGATCTTTGTCCCATATGTCAGTATTTAAGTCTGCAAGAAACGCGGCCAGATTGATTTCCCACGAACCAACGCCTTGATTGCGGAAATATACATCCGAGTTTGGGTTGACCGTTGGACTGGCATTGAACTCATCGAACACCTGGTTGTGAATGGCGTTCAAATCAAGCGTGTTGCCGATGGGCAGGGCGATGAACGCGAAGCGCGCGACGAATTTGTTGTTCGGCCCGTGCGGCGCGTCGGGCCGTTCCAAAACCCCAATCCATTCCGGGTCGCCAACTTGGATATTTGTAATGGCATTGCCGAAACCATCCTTAATAACCGCCCCGCTATTATCCAGCTCTGCCACCCATCCATTCGGTTCGTCCCGGCCATTGCGGTTGAGGTCGAGGTAAAAGCGGAAATCGTTGCCGCCAGTGGCATTGGTAAGAATGAAAACCGGCGGACGCGGACTGTACCAAAGATTGGTGAGGAGCGTCAGAAAATTGTGGTTGGTAAGGAAATTCCCGGACGGATCGTAATAATTGACATCGTTCAAGCCACCGTTCGTAAAACCGACTGGGTTGATGTAATTCGTGGAGACCAGCAGACTGAAGTTGTAGGGATTCGTGGTGGAGAGAACGTTGGCGATGACTTGGGCCTCGGCGCTGGCCAGCGCGGCATCGGCGGCCAGCCGCGCGCTGGCGGTGTCGGTGACGGTGGCGACGGCACTGCGTTCACGGCGGCTGAGGGCCAGAAACGTGATGGCCATGAACGTCACCACGGACAGCAAGATGAGCGTGATGATCAGCGCAACACCCTTCTGAGGGTGACACGTGACACGTGACACGTGACAAGAACGTGCCTCGCGCGTCGCGCCTTTCATCCTGTCACTTGTCACCCGCCACTTGTCACATTTCATTTTCATTGATAGGCCGAGGGGTCAACGTTGCGAATCGGAAAGCGCTGCCGGAACAGGTGCACCTGGCCGGCGTGTAGCGCGAGGTAGTTACTGCGCGTGTTTGAATCCGGGATGGATTCGGCGCGCTGGAGCGTGCGGTCTTCGAGTATGCCCAGTTGGATTTCCACCGACGCCGGCAGCGTGTTGCTGAACATGTAACAACTGACTTCGCCCAGCACCGGCGGCGAGAACCAGACGTTTCTGGCGATGTTTGTGTATCCGAACGGATAGCCGTTCGTCATCCAGTAACCGTTGGGGTTGTAGGCGCGCACGGTCAAATGCACCACGCCGTCCACCAAATGGCTCATGCTGGCGGCGTTGGGCGGAATCGGGAGCACGGCAATGGCGGAGAGAAAATTGGTGTAAAGCGCCGCGGGACCGCCGCTGGCCAGCACATTGGTCGTCATGGAAAAACGGTAAAGCGGGTTGAGGTAATTCGTCGAAGTTGTGTCCACCACATACCCCACCCCCGTCCACGTCGTATTCTGGCGCGTGAGAATGAAGAAATTTTCCAGCACATTTATCCGGTTCGTATTGCTGCCGGCCAACGATTGCAGCAGCGGCGTGGCGTTGGATTGATACTGGTATTGATTGGCAACGACGCAAAAATTCACCGGGGCGTTGCTAAAAATGAACCCGCCGGCCAATACGGCACTGACGGCATTGCTCTGGCCGAACGACGGCGTCATGGATTCCAAATCACTTTTGACCAAGCCCATCACCGAGCGGCCGCCTTCCAGCACGTCGGTCTGCGTGATGCTCGCGCGAAACGCGGCCTGGGTGCTGTTGAACACCGCCATCAACGACAGCACGATGAGCGACATCAACACCACCACCACGAGGATTTCGACCAGGGTGAAGGCGCTGCCATTGCGGATTGGCGATTGCGGATTGTGAATTACCCGACGAAATCGCGTCTCGCGTTTCCAATCAATCCGCAATCCGCAATCTGAAATCTGAAATGATTTTCTCATGGCACGTTGGTAAAGGATTGCGACTGGTAAAAATAAAGCCACTGGCTGTTGGTAGAGATCTGGGTCTGCACGATTTGTCCGGCGACCATCGTGCGAAAGGTCTGGCGGCCGGGGCCAACGCTGCCGTTGGGCTGTTGCGGCCAGAGAAACGTCAGGCGCAGTTCGTGCAGATTGGCGGCGAGTTCCAACGGGTAAAAAGAAACCTTCACCCATTTGGAAGATGAGCCGGGAACATCCGTTGCCGCGGTTGTTGCAGTTGCCTGCCAGTAGCTCCATTTGTACATGACCCGATCGAAGGGATTGTACACCAGCGGCTGCCAGAGGCTGATAAAGATGTTGGTGTCGGTGGCCACCGGCGCGTTGACGCAAAAGATGCGGTAGCCAAAGGAATCACCGACGACGATATCGTTGTTTTGTGGCGGTTTTTCCACCGCCGGCCCGCTGATGGAATGGACATAAGCGACGACGTGATTGCTGTAACCGCCGTATATTAAAGTCGGAATCGGCAAGCCGTTGTTGTCCGTGTATTCCGGCGTGGTCAAAAGTCCGACGATATTCACACCGTTGGTGAGAAAACTGGGATAATTGGTATAACCATTCACCCCTGCGTTGTTCGTGATGCCATTTTTGTAAAAAGTCCAATAATTCGTGATGGCATAGACGTAATTGGTCAGGTCGTCCAGCCCGCGCGCGCCGCCGCGTATGGCCTCGATGAAAACGGTGGCGTCCTGATTGATGATGGTTTCCTCGCGGTTGTCCCGTTGCGTGTGCATGCCAATGGGCAGGACGCCGATGATGGAGACGAGCGCGATGCCGATGACCGCCAGGCAGATGGCAATCTCGACCATGGTAAAGCCGCTGGTATTGCGGATTGCGGATTGCGGATTGCGGATTGATTTGAAACGCGAGACGCGTTCCCGCCTTTCAATCGGGAGTCGGAACTCGGAAATCGGAGGCCAGAGGTCCGAATCCGAACTCCTGGCTTCTGGCTTCTGACTCCTGACTCCTGTGTTACAAATCATTTTCATGGTGCCATCTTTTGAAATTCCAAGACGGCGCGGCCCGTCAGCCGGTCAATGTGAACGATGTTGTAGGAATCGGTGCTGTTGCCGGGCGGCGTTTCTGAAACTTGTGGCGAGCGGGGAAGGGACGGGGGCGACGCACTGGGCAGCACAAAGGATTTGGTCGCCGGGTTGATGGCCGGCACCACGTTGCCTTTTGCGATCGGGATGTATTCGTCCCGGTCGGCCAGCGTCTGCCCATCAAACGTCAGTTGGCCGAGATAATTAAACGCAATGTAAGGGAGAATGATCCCCACCGTAATCCGCGGTGGATTCACGTTGGTCCCCGTTTCGGTGGGAAACGGAAAGTTGTTCGTAACATGGAAACCCCAAATCTGGTAGGGTGTACCGGGCTTGTTGGGGTTTATTAAATCAGTGATGGTATAAGGCTGTCCCGGCAGCCCCGGCGAATTGGTGAACTTCGCCCAGGCAATGAACGTATTCTCCGGCAGGTTCTGCCACCGATCGAGATAGTGCCAGGGATGTTGCCCCGGCTGGTCGCCCATCGCGCCATAAGCCAGGAAGTTGTAGCCGCTCAACTGCCGGTCCGCCAGGTTGGTGACGGCGGTTTGCAGGGCGGAAGCCAGGTTGCCCCACCAGCTATGGGTATCGCTATTGGGGAAGGTTCCCGAGCTGTCGATCCAAAAATTCGTCGGGACAAAAACCATGTAAACTGTCGTGCGCCGGCTGATGGCCAGTTGGCGCGCGCGGGCCACACCGTCGAGCAACTGGCGCGAGGCGCCGAGGGTGGCGTCCGACTTGGCGAAATTTTTGAGCACCGGCACGGTCAACCCGGCAATGATGCCGAGGATGGCAATGACCACCAACATCTCGAGCAGGGTGAAGGCGGAGCAAGCAAAGGCTGAAGGCTGAAGGCTGAGGGCTGAATCCCTTTTCCGCGCCTGGCGCGCAAACTTTGTTTTAGACTTTAGCATTTAGCCTTTATCCTTTTTTATTAGTGCCAGCTCAGGATGTTGTCCTGGTTGTAGCTGGACAGAGAGCCGCCGGCTGGCTTGACGGGATCAATCTTTTGGTCCGGCCCGGCGGACCAGACCATGACCTTGCCGTGATAGAGGAAATCATCCTTTTGGGCCTGAGTGCTTGCACTGGCATTGGGATTGACTAATCCATTAAAACCGGTCTGAACGTAGGTGCTGCCCGGCGGCGTGCCCGGCGGATTTTGTGAAACAAGTTGAAGCGAATAAAAAGCATCCTGGCATTGCTCGTCGTAATTCAAATCCATCGAGATGATGTAGGGATTGCCCCACGGGTCGCGATAAATCAAGTCGTTGCCGACGCCGGGCGGCGGAGTGACTCCCGGTACCGGGTTCCAACCCGACATTTTTGCATTCAGAAAGACGGTTCGCTGCGGATTTTTTTGATGATTGGTGTTCACCGTCATGCCGCCACTGGGATAATTTGTCAGGTCCATCAGAATGGCAATCACTTCATCATTGGTTAGAAGCAAACCGGTTGTTGGAATGGTAATTGTTCCGACGGCGTTGGGCTTTGGAAACGTGCCGCCATAGGTGAAATCGCCGCTACCCGCCGCCTGCTGCGCCGCGGCGGAAACCGGAAAGCGGCCATAGACGGAGTCGTATTGTTGGATGGCGCCGACGATCTGGCTGATTTCCACCTGCGCCTGTTTTTTCTTGGCATTCTCCTTGGCACTCGACAGCACCGGCAGGAGTATCGCCGCCAGGATGCCGATGATGGCGATGACCACGAGCAATTCGATGATGGTGAAAGCGGGCGCGGAGCGGGTGACGGGTGATCCTCCGTCGCGCTGTGCGCTATGGAGGACAGGTGCGTGACACTTGCCTGCCGCGCCGACTTGTCTCGTCAGAGCAGCGCGGAGACGGAAGCGTGGCGAAGGCGGGCCACTTTTCATAGTGATGGTTTTCATAGGTTTTAAAAATAAATCCGGTTGCGGCGGGTAATCGTTTTGTCCCTTGCTGGCGGAAATCGGAAGACTGCATGGTTTGCAGTTTCGGTGGGGCGAGCGTCCCCGCGAGCCGTTGTCGCCGCTCTTTGACACACCAAGTCCGGCTCGTCGGGAGCCTCGCCCCACCTGAATTGCAACACGATGCGCGGAAACCACGCGCAATCGCGCCAGCCAACGGCGACGGAATCTTCGCGGCCGGGTCCGGATTTTCGCGCAACGCACATAAAAAAGTTCAGGGCAACTGGGTGCCTATCTGCACCTGTTTGGTCCAGTTGCAGATGAGATTGGTTTTTTTGCCAATCGAAAGCTGGACCCACAAATCATAGGAGCCGGGATTGTTGATTCCGGGATAAACGTAACGCCAGGGATTCAGGTCCTGTGTTCCTGGTCCGAACAGCTGGTAAGTGGCATCCGGCCCGCCGACGGAGGCGACGAGTACAACGTTTGTGAAATTGGCATTGGTAAGGGATGCCATTTGATTCGGCCTCAACTCCGGGAGAAAATTCCGGGCTGCCGTCGCGTCTTCACCCCCGGCGGATTTGGTGCAATTCATGAAGCCGCCCACACCCGGAATTGCGTTGGGCACGTCACTGGCTTTGATTGGTGCACTGCCGTCCAAGGTCTTATAGACATCGTTGTTCAGCACGGTTCCCTCCAATTCATAATAGAGCTGGTTGGCATACGACGACTGGACGCCCGGCGTCGGCACATTGGTCGAACCGGGCGGATAAAAGCCATAGGCGGCCTTGTAGCGGTCAATGGCGGTTTCCAACTGCGCCATTTCCGCCTGGGTGTGATTGATGTACTGGCGTCTTTTTACCGCGCCCGCCACCGGGAAAATCAGCCCGGCCAAAATGCCCATGATGGCGATGACGACGAGCAGTTCGATGAGGGTGAAGGCGGAACCATTGCGGATTGCGGATTGCGGATTGCGGATTTGACGGCGCGAAGCGCCGGGCGAGTGAGGCGTGACACGTGACAGGTGACACGTGTCAGGGGTTACGTTCCGTGCTGAACGACGGTTCTTGTCACTTGTCACATGACACCTGTCACTTTTAGTCGTTTTCATTTTTCTCTCAATTCGTCTTCCATTCGTTCGCTGAGCCATTGCTTGATCATGCTCTGATAATTCAAATACCGCGACCGGGCGAGCCGCTTGATCCGCGCGAGCATCCGCGGGTCAATCCGCAGCGTGATGGTCACGGACTCGGCGGCTTCCACACTGCTGACCGTGGCCGCTTCCATCAGGCGCAAGTCCGGCCGGTTCTCCACCCAAAATTCCGCCTCGGCCTCTTCGCTGTCGAAGATCGGCACCTCTTCCCAATTGGCAAAAGTTCGCACAAATCGCGTTTCACGCACCTGTCCTCCATAGCGCACAGCGCGACGGAGGATCACTTTTCACCCGCGCTCAGCGTCTGGTCCAGTTTCCGCTGATAAAAGAACCGTTCTTCCGGTTCAAAAACGCGGGCGCACAACACCCGCGCCACCCGGCCGTTGGTCCGATACACGCTGAAAATTCCGACCCCGCCCGCCGACATTCCCAGGTTGAAAAAACGCGCCTGCACGCCAAATCGCGGCGAGTCCGGCAACAACCGAATGGCAAACGGATCTTCAAAGGACTCTTCAATTTCCCGCTGAGTCAAAGAACCATCCAACTCAAAGGGCGGATTGTTCCAATCGAACTCCATAACGAGCTAATTGTAAATAGAACGCCCATGCAATGTCTTTACATTGTATTTACGCACAGGCGTCACATTTTGTCAATGATTTTTTGCGTTTTTTTCCCGGAAACAAAGGCTTTCTGAAATGGTCACCGGTCATTCACGACCGCCTTCACCACCACCGCTCAAGTTGGTGATCATCGCAATCAAGGGCAGAAACATTGCAATGACGATGCTGCCGACCACAACGGCCAGAAAGACAATCATGACGGGCTCCAAAAGCGAGGTCATGGAGGCCACGGCATTGTCCACTTCCTCGTCGTAGTTGTCGGAAATTTTCAGAAGCATTTCCGGCAAGGCGCCGGTTTGTTCCCCGACGTCCACCATGCTGACCACCATGGGCGGGAAAACACCGGATGACTCCAGCGGCGCGGTGATGGTTTCGCCTTCTTTCACGCTTTCATGCACATTGCCGATGGCATTGCTGATGATGACGTTGCCGGAGGTTTCCTTGACAATCATCAGCGCCTGCAAAATGGGAACACCGCTGCTGACGAGAGTGCCCAGGGTGCGGGTGATGCGGGCGATGGCCACCCGGCTGACGACCGGCCCCAAAATCGGCATCTTGAGTTTGACCTTGTCCCAGATATAACGGCCTATCTTCGTCCTGATGGCCAGCAGGAACAAAACCACCACCACTGCCACCATTCCCAGCGTTGTCAGAATGTGGAGTCTGATGGCGTCACTGATCGCCAGCACAAACGTGGTGAACGCCGGCAGCTTGACGCCCATGCCGGCGAACACCTCCTTGAACTTGGGAACCACCATGACCATCAACAAAGTCAGGATGCCCACCGCCACGCAGAGCACCGCCACCGGATAAAACAGCGCGGCCTTGACCTTGCCCTTGATCTTCTGCGCCTTTTCGGAAAATTCCGCCAGACGTTTCAACACCACTTCGAGCACGCCGCCCAACTCGCCCGCCTTGACCATGTTCACGAACAGGCGGTTGAAAACTTTTGGATGCTGCGCCAGCGCCTCGGAAAACGTGCTGCCGCCTTCAATCGCCAGCGCCAGTTCGCCAAGAATCCGTTTGAGCGCGCCGCTGCGTTCCTGCTTTTCGAGCACGCGCAGTCCGCGCAGGAGCGGCAGACCCGCGTCCACCAGCGTCGCCAATTGCCGCGTGAACGCGGTCAGAACCTTGGGTTTGACCGATCCGCCCAACCCCGGGATCTTGATGTTGATTTTGATGCTGAGGGCGCCGCTTTTTTTGCCGCCGGCCCTGGGTTTGAACCGGGTCCCCTTGGCAGATGATTTTCTTTCCGGAACTTTTTCAGTTTCCACGATTTTGGTCGGGAACAAGCCCATTTCCTTGACCCGGCCAATGGCCTCGTTCTGGCTGGCGACTTCAACCGTGCCCTTCGTCTCCTTGCCGCGGGAGTCCAACGCCACATAATCGTATTTTGGCATAGCGGATTAATTCAGCACCGAATGTATTCGGGGTTACGTATATTTGACAACTTCCTCGATAGTGGTATCACCTTCAAAGATGCTGCGCAAGCCGTCATCGCGCAGCGGCACCATGCCCAGCTCGATTGCCTTTTGCCGCAACACGATCGTCGGCGAGCGATCGTTGATCAACAGCCGGATCGGCTCGCTGATGACGAGCAGTTCAAAAATGCCCTTCCGCCCCCTGTACCCGGTATCGTTGCACGTCGAGCAGCCCCGGCCATATTGAAAGACCTTGTCGCCCAGATCGTGAGCCGAAAGGTTCAACAGGGACAGTTGATCCTCCGTTGGCTCAAACGGCGTCCGGCAATTCGTGCAAATGGTCCGCACCAGCCGCTGCGCCAGCACGGCCAGCAGGGTCGAGGAAATCAAAAACGGTTCAACACCCATGTCAATCATGCGCGTCACCGCGCCCGTCGCGTCATTGGTGTGGAGCGTGCTCAATACCAGGTGGCCGGTCAGCGACGCCTGAATGGAAATTTGCGCGGTTTCCAAATCGCGCATTTCACCCACCATGATGATGTCCGGGTCCTGGCGCAAAAACGCCCGCAGCGCCTTGCCAAAGGTCATCCCCACCGGTTCGTTGATGGCGACCTGCATGATGCCTTCGATGTCGTATTCGACCGGGTCCTCGGCGGTGAGCAATTTGGAATCAATCGTATTGACCCGCCGCATGCAGGAATAAAGCGTGGTCGTCTTGCCGCAACCGGTGGGTCCCGTCACGATAAGAATTCCATTGGGCCGCAGAACCGCCTCGGACATATAATCATGCAGGTATTTGGGAAATCCCAGCGTGTCGAGGTCGAGATTGACCGAAGCGCGGTCGAGCACGCGCAACACGACCGATTCGCCGAACTGCGTCGGCAGCGTGGACACGCGGAGGTCAACCTGGCGTTTGGCCACGGTATAACTGATGCGACCGTCCTGCGGCAGCCGCCGCTCGGAAATGTTCAGGTTCGACATGACTTTCAGGCGCGAAATCACCGGCAAGGCCAGGTGCTTCGGCGGCGGCGCCATTTCGTAAAGCGCGCCGTCCACGCGGTAACGGATGCGAAATTCGGTTTCAAACGGTTCGAAATGAATGTCACTCGCGCGGTCCTGGATGGCCTGAAACAAGACCAGGTTCACGAACTTCACGATGGGCGCCTCGTTGGCCAGACTTTCGACCCGTTTTGCGTCATCCGACGCGCCCGCCTCACTGACTTCGCGCTCCATTGCCTTGTCGGCACCGAGTTCCTTGAGAATTTTTGCAAGATCCTCGCTTTCCTCCTGGCCGTAATAACGGTCAATCGCCTTTTCAATTTCGGCCGGGTCGGCCACCACCACCTGCACATCGCGCTTGCTCGCGAAACCAATTTCATCCGCGTGCGCCGGATCGAGCGGGTCGGCCAGCGCCACCCGCAACGTGCCATTTTTCAAGGCCACCGGCATGCAATGATACATTCGCGCGACATTGGCCGGAATGAGTTTCAAAAGGTCGGGCGACAATTCATGGTCGCGCAGCGAAACGACCTCCGTGCCCAGATTGGTCGCCACCACATGCAGGATGTCGTCCAGTTTCATGATCCCGAAATCCTGCAGGAGCTGGAACACCGGCGTGCCGCTGCGCTTGAGTTCGGCGGTCACTTCCTCGAATTGCAGGTCGTCGATCAGTCCCTGTTCTTTGACGAGGGACAGCAATGGGTTTGAAATCTCTTCCGCCATGTTACAAAATCATCCTTTGGACCCGACCTGGGCCATTTCCAATTCCTGCAATTTCTGCAGCACCGTCGTCGGGTCTTGCGACTTGGTGATCACTTCTTCGCGCGCAATCATGCCCTGCTGGTATTTTTCGAGCAGAAAACTGTCGAGTGTCACCATGCCGAATTTCGCGCCGGTTTGAATGTCCGAATTGAGGCGGAACGTTTTGTTGTCGCGAATCAACGCGGCGATGGACGGGGTGTTGACCATGATTTCAAAGACCGCCACGCGGCCCGGCTTGTCAATGCGCGGAATCAGCAGTTGCGAAATCACGGCTTGCAGCACGGTGGAAAGCTGGATGCGAATTTGATCCTGCTGATTGCTCGGAAAGGCGTTGACAATACGGTCAACCGTCTTGGCCGCACCCGTCGTGTGCAGCGTGCCGAAGACCAGGTGACCCGTTTCCGCCGCGGTGATCGCCGCGTCAATTGTTTCCAGGTCGCGCATTTCACCCACGAGAACCACGTCCGGGTCCATGCGCAGCGCGCGGCGCAATCCTTCGGCAAAATTCGGCACATCCACGCCGATCTCGCGCTGCGTGACCAGCGCTTTTTTGTGTTTGTGGTAATACTCAATCGGGTCTTCGATGGTGATGATGTGCGCCTCTTCGCGCTCTTCGTTGATGATGTTGATCATCGCAGCGAGCGTGGTCGTCTTGCCGCAGCCGGTGGGTCCCGTTACCAGAATCAAACCGCGCGGTTTAAAGAGCAGTTCCCTGGCGCTGGGCGGAAGGCCGATTTGCTCCATCGTCATCATTTTGTTCGGAATCTGCCGGAGGGAAATGCCGAAGTTACCCTTCTCCTTGAACACGCTGACCCGGAACCGCGCCACATCGGCAAACGCAAAACCGAAGTCCGCCCCGCCGCGTTCGCGCACGCTTTGAATGTGTTCCTCCGACGTGATGCTGCGCATCAACTCCTCGGTGTCCTCCGATCTAAGCACCGGGCCTTCAACGCGGTGCAAAATGCCATGCACGCGGATGGTCGGCGGCGCCGCCACGCTAACATGCAGGTCGGACGCCCCTTCGGCCACGACCAATTGCAACAGATCAGACATCGAGTATGACATAAAAATTCAAATGCAGATTGCAGAATGCAGAATGAAGAAACCTGCTTCACCGGTTGAATCTGGTTTTAATTCTTCATTCTTCATTCTTCCTTTCCATTACGATTCGTCGCCGAGTGTCGAGCGGATGACCTCCTCAGCCGTCGTGAGCCCGGCGAGCACCTTGCGGACGCCGTCCTCGCGCAGGGTGCGCATGCCCATTTCGCGGGCGCGGGCGCGCAAAACCGAGGCGGTCGCCTTGTCGTAAATCAACTTCCGCGTTTCATCGTCAATGACGAATATTTCAAAGATGCCGAAGCGGCTGCGGTAGCCCGTGTTCGTGCAATCGTTGCAGCCGCGCCCCTTCAGGAGTGTGGCGCCCTGCAATTGATCCGGCGTAAGATTCAGGGTGCGCATTTCCGCGTCCGTGGGCTGATACGGCTGCGCGCACTTTTTGCAGATCTTGCGCACGAGCCGCTGCGCCATGAGGCAGCGCGTGGAAGACGCAACCAAAAATGGTTTCACGCCAATGTCCATGAGACGCGTGACGGCGCTTGGCGCGTCATTCGTGTGCAGCGTGGAGAAAACCAGATGACCGGTAAGCGACGCGTTGATGGCGATGTTCGCGGTTTCCAGGTCGCGAATTTCACCGATCATCACGATGTTCGGCGCCTGGCGCAGGATCGAGCGCAATGCCGCGGCAAACGTCAGCCCCACCGCTTCGTTCACCTGCACCTGGTTGATGCCGGCCAGAATGTATTCCACCGGGTCTTCCACCGTGATGATCTTCCGGTCGGGCCGGTTGATGAAGTGCAGACAGGAATAAAGCGTCGTGGTTTTACCTGAACCCGTCGGGCCGGTGACGAGCAAAATGCCATCGGGCAAACCGATGATCCGCTCGAACAGCTGCTGGTCGTCCGTGAAAAACCCGAGTTCCGCCAGCCCCAGCTTCAAGCCTTCCTTGTCCAAAATACGCATCACGATGCTTTCGCCATGATACGTCGGCAGGCAGGATACGCGAAGGTCAATCAACTTGTTGCCCACCTTCGACTGGATGCGTCCGTCCTGCGGAATGCGATGTTCGGAGATGGACATGTTGGACTGAATCTTCAGCCGCGTGATGATGGGCGCCTGCAATCGTTTCGGCGGCGCCTTCATCTCCTGCATCACACCGTCAATCCGGTAGCGCAAACGGAACCGCTTGGCCAGCGGTTCCAGGTGGATGTCCGACGCGCGCATCTTGAAGGCTTCCACGATGATCTGGTCCACCAGCCGGATCAGTGGCGCGTCCGCGTCCACCAACCCGCCGTCATCCGCGCCGGGCATGGTGGCTTCAACGTGATCCTCCGTCAGCTCCTGAATGACGTCCTTGAAACGGGCGTCCTGCTCAATGCTCTTTTTTCCCCCACCGTAATATTTATTGAGCGCGGTTTCGACGTCCTGCTCCGACGCCACGCGCAACTCGATTTCCGCGTTGAGCAAATGCGTCAGCGTGTCAATGGTGTTCAGGTCGGACGGATCGGCAATGGCGACAGCGACCTTGCCCTCGGTTTTATAGACGGGAACGACGCGGTATTTTTTTGCGATGTGGCGCGGAATGATGGCGATGACGTCGTCGGGAATTTGTATCCCGGCCAGTTGAACAACTTCCGCGCCGAATTGCGCAGCCTTGGCCTGCGTCACGTCCGCCGGGCGGATGATCTGGTTGGCCAGCATCAAATCCACCACGCCCACGCCGGAAGCCTGGGCTTCGGCGCGCGTCTTGGCGGCCTGCTCGGCGTTCACAACGCCGAGGTCCACCAATAAATCCACCAGATAATCGTCTTGTTCTGCCATGATGCTTCTGCATCACACGATATCACAATGTCCCGTGAAATGCGCGTAGAAGTTACCCATCTAAAGCCCCCAATGTCAATGCAGACTGACGATTCCCTGTCTGAATTTTGGTTTTGTAATGGCTGACAGCCATCATATGACAAAAACATGTTGGCGCGCATCATTCCGGCCGTGTAATTTGAGTTCATGCAACGGATGATTTTTTACCCACTGGTTATTTTCGCCGTTTGTTTTTCAAACACCGCCGCCTTCGCCAATGAGGAAACCTGCGTGGCCTGTGACCGGCAGATCCTGGTCAGCGGCCAGTTCCATCACGGCCGGGGACACGAGAGCCTGGCGATTGCAGGGGCGCCGAAGCGCGGCGAAGAAGCGTTTCGCGAGGAAATTTACGGGGCCAATTTCACGCTGTCCGTCCCCAATCTGCCGGGGGGCAAATACACCGTCCAAATCGGGCTGGCGGAAATCGTTTTCACCAACGCCGGCCAGCGCGCGTTCGACATCACCTGCGGCAACCAGACGCTCGCGCGCAATCTTGACGTTTTCACCGCCGCCGGCGGCGCGGGCCGGGTCTTCCTGCTGACCAACCGTATTGATTTTGCCGGTGACGCGGCGCATGGGCCGCTCACGCTCACCTTCACCGGGCGCACCAACACGGCCAAGTTGAACACGTTTGAACTCAAGGATGCCTCCGGCCAATCCATCATTTCAATGCGCGCCGCGGATTTGATCAATGCCGAAGACGCCGCCGCGCTGCAACCGCCCGTCGTCGCCGGGCCGGAAATCTGGAAGGACGCCTCACAGCCGGTCGCCGCGCGCGTCCACGACCTTGTGCGTCGGATGTCGCTCGCGGAAAAAGCGCTGCAGATGCGGAACGCCGCCCCGGCCATTCCGCGGCTGGGCATTCCCGCCTACGATTATTGGAGTGAATGTCTTCACGGCGTCGCGCGCGCCGGCACGGCCACGGTCTTTCCCCAGGCCATCGGCATGGCCGCCACCTGGGACATGCCACTCCTGCAACAAGCCGGCGACGTCATCGCCACCGAGGCCCGCGCCAAGCACAATGACTACGCCGGCAAGCACGATGGGGACAGTGCGCGCTATTACGGCCTCACTTTCTGGACGCCAAACATCAACCTCTTCCGCGACCCGCGCTGGGGCCGCGGCCAGGAAACCTACGGCGAGGATCCGTTCCTCACCGCCCGGCTCGGCGTGGCCTTCATCCGCGGCTTGCAGGGCGACGACCCGAAATACGTGAAGGCCATGGCCTGCGCGAAACATTTTGCCGTCCACAGCGGCCCGGAACCGGAGCGCCACCGTTTTGACGTTACACCGTCCGAACGTGATTTCCACGAAACGTACCTGCCGCAATTCGAGGCCGCCGTGCGCGAGGGCCGCGTCGGCGCGGTCATGGGGGCCTATAATTCGGTCTATGGCAAGCCGGCCTGCGCCAGCCCGCTCCTGCTCACGGACATTTTGCGGCAACAGTGGGGCTTTGCCGGCCACGTCGTCTCCGATTGCGGCGCGATTTATGACATCTGTGCGAATCATAAATTCACGGCCACGCCGGTGGAGGCCGCCGCCGCCGCGGTCAAGGCCGGCGACGACCTTTGTTGCGGCAAGGATTACAACGCGCTGGTGCGCGCGGTCAAGGACGGGTTGATTTCGGAAAAGGAAATTGACATCGCCGTCAGCCGCGTGCTCGAGGCGCGGTTCCGGCTCGGACTGTTTGACCCGCCGGGAAAGGTGCCGTATGCGCAAATTCCCATTTCTCAAAACGACACGCCCGCCCACGAGGCGCTGGCGCTGAAAATGGCGCGCGAATCCATCGTGCTGTTGAAAAACAACGACCTGTTGCCGCTTGACCGCGCCAAAATCAAACGCATCGCCATCATAGGCGCCAACGCGGATTCCGTGCCGATGCTGCTCGGCAATTACAATGGCACACCCGCCCGGCCGGTCACCATCCTTGAAGGCATCAAGAGTGTGGCCGGCACAAACGTCCAGGTGGTTTATGAACCCGCCTGCCCGCTGGCGTTGGGACGGAGCGGGGCGGGGCGGCCCGATGCGCAAACGTGGACCCGGGCCATTTCAGCTGCGTGGATGTCAGACGTGATTATTTATGTCGGCGGCATCAGCCCGCAGCTGGAAGGCGAGGAAATGAAGGTGGACTATGACGGATTTTCCGGCGGCGACCGCACGGAGATCGAATTGCCACCGGTGCAAAACGAATTGCTCAAGGCGTTGCAAAGCGCAGGCAAGCCCGTCGTGTTCGTCAATTGCAGCGGCAGCGCCGTGGCCATGCCGTGGGCAGCCACCAATCTGCCGGCGATTTTGCAGGCGTGGTATCCGGGTGAACAAGGCGGACGCGCCGTGGCCGACATTTTGTTCGGCGACGTGAATCCCGCCGGTCGTCTGCCGGTGACATTTTACCGGTCCACCGCCGACCTGCCGGCGTTCGACAATTACTCGATGTCCAACCGCACCTATCGTTACTTCGGCGGCCAGCCGGACTTCGCCTTCGGTCACGGTTTGAGTTACACCAAATTTGATTACAGCGACTTGAAACTCAACGGGACAAATTTCGCGGCGAACGACACGGTCAAACTCACGTTTTCGCTGCTCAACGCCGGCGGCTGGGACGGTGATGAGGTGGCACAGGTTTATTTCCGTCATGTGAACTCCGCCCGGCCCCAGCCCAGGCTCGCGCTGTGCAGCTTTGTGCGAATTCATTTGCAGGCCAGTCAGGGGGCCAGATTCACCATGAACATCCCGGTGGAACGATTCCGCACTTGGGACACAACCAAGAAGCAATACACCGTCGAACCCGGCGACTACGAGCTGCTGGTGGGTGCGGCGTCCGACGACATCCGCCTGCGCGTGCCGCTGAAAGTCGCCGCCCGGTGAAAGACAGATGCCAGCGCCTAAATGAAATTGAGATTACAGCAGACTTTTTGAAGTAGGGACGGCCCGCCGGGCCGTCCGCGGACGCCGCAGCGCGGCGTCCCTACCCGCCAATTTGTTTCAACGCCGCGTGTTCGCACGTGGCGTATTTCTTGATGAGCTGGTCGTAAACGCGCGCGGCCTTTGGATTCGGACGGATTTCGCTGTTGGGAACCGGGTCGGTGAAGCCGGCCACGACTTGTTCCCATTTTGGTTTTTCTCCCACTTGAACGAGCCAACCGTGCGCGGCCCGCAACGCGGCGCCCAGCGCGGCGCTCTTGGACATTTCGATGCGCTCGACACGGCAGTTCATCACGTCGGCCATCACCTGCAAAATGGGCGTATCTTGGGAAGCCCCGCCGGTGGCGAAAATACGATCGGGTACGACCTTCATCCATTGCGAATGCAGCCGCATCGTCATCATCTGCGCCTCGACGATGGCACGGCAGTTTGCGGCGGCGTCCTTCTTGTCGAGGTCAAAACGATGAATGCCCGGCCGGTTCACACGCGGAACAATTTCCGCCTCAAACCACGGTAACAGGATGCCGCCGTGATTGCCCGGCGGCGTGGCCTTCAGCGCTTTGCCAAATTTTTTCCAGTCCTTGATGCCATAAGCGTCGCGGATTTTTTCGCGGGCGAGCGAACCGTTTTTGAAACAAATCAACGTCATGTAATCGCCCATCGGCGAACCGAACACGTGGCCTTCGCCGTGCGCGTCGGTGCGGCATTTCGTCATCGAACCAAAATACGTGTCGCTGGTGCCGAGGCTGATGGCGACCATGCCTTCGCGAATCAAACCGAGGCCGACCACGCTGCACGGATTGTCGCCGGACCAGACCAAGGCTTGGGCTTCGGGATTCAGGCCGAATTTTTTGACAAAATACGGGCTGACCGGGCCGACGATTTTCCAGGATTTGGCGAGCGGCGGCAGTTTCGGTTTCAAATCCGCCGCGGTGGCAGCCAGGGCGCCCGAGTGCCAGACCTTTTTGCGGATGTCCATGAGGTTCATGCCCGCGCCGTCGCCGTGATCAATCGGCGCAATCTTGCCGGCGAGCAACGACGCCATGAACGAACTCACCAGCGTAATGTGCGAGGTTCGCATGTAAGCCGCCGGTTCCGTCTTGGTGAATTTGCGGATTTGCGGGCCGGTGAACCGCTCAAACGCGTCGGAGCCGGTCGCCGTGGCCGTGGCCGCGATGCCGCCGAGCTTCGTCCGGATTTCCGCGCACTCTTCCGCCGTGGACGAATCCATCCAAATCGGCGACGTCTTACGCGAGAAAACACCGTGCAGATTACCGACGAGCGGCTGGTTTGGATTCAGATCAGCCAGAACTATCGCGGTTTTTTTATTCAGATAAACCGAGCCGTGCTGCTGGCCGCTGCCGCTGATGGCCAGAATTTTGCCCAAGACGACGCCGTCTTTTTTCATTTCGGCAAAGAGCAAATCGAGCGCCTCGGCCCACATCAACGGCGGGCTGTGTTTGACCAGCGGGTCGGGATTGGGTAGGACGCCGTCCCGGGTGCCGTACTGCGGCAGCGCGTGGTCGAAGTTCAGCGATTTGTCATAGACGACTTTGCGCGTGTCGTAGTCAATGACCACCGCGCTCAGGCTTTGGGTGCTGGCATCAAGTCCGAGAAATAATCTGGCCATGGGAATTTAAATGTGTCGTTTGCCTTCAATGTGGTAACAATAAATTTGAACCATGCAATCGAAAACCGCGCTTCGGCTTCATTTTCATGGGATTGTCCTGCTCTGCGCCGTCGCGGCCCAAGCCGGGCTGACCCAGGCTTCGCCGGGGCGGGTTGACCGGCACGCGCTGGTGACGCGGCACAACGTGGTGCTGCACCAATTCGACGTGGGCAATCCCCTGATGGTCGGCAATGGCGAATTTGCCTTTACCGTGGACGCCACCGGATTGCAGACGTTTCCCGAAGCATTCGAGCAAACAACGCCGCTTGGCACATTATCGGACTGGGGCTGGCACACGATTCCGAACACAAACGGCTGGAGCATTGACCATTTTCAATTCAAGGAATTCCCCGATTTGAACGGCCGGCTCGTGCCGTATGCCGATGTGCCGCACAACCAGCAGACGCCGGAAATCAAATGGCTGCGCGCCAATCCGCACCGGCTGCACCTCGGCCAGGTCGGTTTTGTCCTCACGCACGCCGACGGTTCATTGGCGCGGACCAACGATTTGACGGACATCGAACAGACACTGGATTTGTGGGACGGATTGATTGTGAGCCGGTTCAAATTCGATGGCCAGCCGGTGGCGGTGGAAACGGTTTGCGATCCCAAGTCGGATGCGATTGCGGTGCATGTGAAATCGCCGCTGCTGAAACTGGGCTGGCTGGCGATTCAAATTCATTTTCCCTATGGAACGGGCGAAACCATCACCGCAGATTGGACCAAGCCCGATGCGCATGAAACTTTTTTGAACCAGCTCAAGCCAAACGAAGTCGATTTTTTCCGCAAGCTGGACCATGACGTTTATTTCGCGGCGGCAAAATGGACTGCCGGGGCAACCTTGACGAACACGGTAAAGCATCAATTCGTCATCCGACCTGAAATTGGAACGCCGAGCACCGCCTCGGCGCGAACCGGCAACTTATCCCATCGAGCCGAGCCGGTGCTCGGCGCTCCTTCGGATACGCTGGAATTGGTCTGCGCTTTCTTACCAACGAATTTGATGGCGAAAGACCTGCCAACGTTCGCGCAGGCAAAGAGGGCGGCACAAAAACATTGGAACGCGTTCTGGAGTTCCGGCGGCGCGATTGATTTGTCCGGCAGCAAGGACCCGCGCTGGTTTGAACTCGAGCGGCGCATCGTGCTGTCGCAGTACCTCACGGCCATTCAGGACGCCGGGGAATATCCGCCCCCGGAGACCGGGCTGACGTACAACACCTGGGAGGGCAAGTTCCACCTGGAAATGCACTGGTGGCACGAGGCGCACTTCGCGTTGTGGAACCGGCTGCCGTTGCTGGAAAAGAGCCTCGGTTACTACCAGAAAATTCTGCCGCGCGCCAAGGCCACGGCGCAAAAACAGGGTTGCAACGGCGCGCGCTGGCCCAAGATGACCGATCCCGGTGGCGCGGAATCGCCGTCGCCCATCGGGCCGTTCCTGGTCTGGCAGCAGCCGCACCCGATCTTCTACGCCGAGTTGTGCTATCGCGCCCACGGCGACCGCACGACGCTGGAAAAGCACAAGGACATCGTTTTTGCGACGGCGGATTTCATGGCCAGCTACGCGGCATGGGATGAAGCGACGAAGCGTTACGTGCTCGGCCCGACATTGCAATGTGCGCAGGAAATTTTTCCGAAGGACAAAACCTTCAATCCGACATTCGAATTGACCTACTGGCGCTGGGGACTGGAGACGGCGCAGCAATGGCGCACGCGGCTCGGCCTGCCGCGCCAGGAAAAGTTGGACGTGGTCCTGAAAGACCTGGCCCGGCCGCCAGTGGGCGACGGCAAATACCTTTTTGCCGAAAGCGCGCCGGATTCTTACGCGGATCCGCGCTGGAACAAGGACCATCCCGCCGTGCTAGGTGCGTTGAGCTTCGTGCCCGGACCAGGCATTGACACGACCACGATGCGGAACACGTTTGATTGGGTCTGGAAAAATTGGGACTGGCCGGACACGTGGGGCTGGGACTATCCGATGATTGCGATGTGTGCCGCGCGGCTCGGCGAACCGGAACGCGCCGTGGACGCATTGCTGCTCGACACGCCAAAAAACCATTGGGCGCTCAACGGCCAGGTTTATCAGCGGCCCGGCCTGACGATTTATCTGCCCGCCAACGGCGGCCTGCTTTATGCCACGGCGATGATGGCCGCCGGCTGGGATTCCTCGCCGAAACGGAATGCGCCCGGTTTTCCGGACAACGGCCAGTGGAACGTGCGCTGGGAAAATCTGCAGCCGGCGCCGTGATGCATTTGGAGCGGAACAAGTCCACTTTCCCTGAACCGGTTCGAACCTCCGCCAGGTCTTGGAGTGCGCCAGCCCTCTGGCGCTTTTTGAGCAGACGCCATGATGCCAAAGCGGTGAAGGGCCACCGCAGTCCAAGATGCTGCCGCGCCGACGCACGTTCTTTCACGTTCGTGGCGCGCCCTACCTCGCTTTGGTTTATTTCCCCGCGATCTTCACTGGCAGCGTCAATTGCGCCAGGCGCATTGTCACATCGGCTTCCGAGGCGATGATGGCGCCGCCGTTCAAATCCACCGAAGCCACTTCGTTCGACGCGCCTTTGGGAAGATCGAAAGTGAGTATGTTCGTGCCACTGCCGGAGGCGTAATGGGCGAAAGCACCATCGCTCAATTTTAACTGTGGCTTGCCTTTCGCCGTGACATTCTCGCTGAATCCAACGGCAATTTGACCGGCTTCCACTTTGACCTGCCGGATGGCCGGGCCGGCGGTTCGTTCCGGGTCCCACGTGCCGGCAAACGTCCACGCGGCGGTGATTTGTGCGGGTGTGGGCGCGCCGGGCGCGGCGGAAAGATTGTTGGTGAGCCAGCCGTAGTCGCCGCCGTCGCGATGGCAATTGTAAAAATACGAACGCTCACCCCAGAGGTTCGATTTGTCCAAATCCGTGTTTCGCTGGATGTCGTTCGTGCCGGGGGTCCCGCCATCGAGGGGGTAGATCACGCGGAACGGCGGCTGGTCAATCATCGTCTTCGAAAACCGGCAATCGAGGAAATAGAACTGCGCGTCGTGGTGGTGGCGCGCGAGGTTCCAGCCGTTGGTGCCGTCGAACCGGCAGTTGCGCAGGACGAATTTCATATCCTTGTCCTTGGAGCCGTCGTGCCAGACGGCGGCGGTGGCCTTCATCTCGTAAAACGAGCAATTGGTCACGTAACACCAGCCGCGCGGGCAAACAAAATCCACCGAACCCTCCAGACGGCAGTTCGCCTGATAGCACCGGCCACGGTCGCCGCGCCAGAACGAAACCGTGTCCGCCCCGCGGCTCAACACATCGCAATTCACGACCACCGCCCGGTCGCCGGTGCCAAAAATGGTGAAGGCGTGCGGCCCGATGACCCCGGCGGTGTTCTCCGCGGTGAGGTTCTCCAGGACAAAATCATTCGCCTGGTTCAGGTTGATGACCGCGCGACCGATGGCGTCGGGGGTTTTGGTGAAGTCCTCGTCCAACTGCGGAAATTCGATGCGCGTGCCGCTGCGGCTCTGGCCGCGCAACGTGACAAACGACGCATCCACGCGGATTTTTTCCTTGTAGGCGCCGTCCTTGATGAACACGACGACGCGCTCGGTGTTCGTTTTCGGTATGGACGCGACGGCGGCTTGAATCGTCTTGAAATCACCGCTGCCGTCAGCGGCAACAACGATGTCGGGCTTGGGCAGGTTCCCGCCGGAGACGAAAAGATGACCCGAGACCAACAGTGCCGCCAGCAAGGAGGTGCGATTCATGCGATAAACATATCTGCGCGCCGATTCGCGATTCAAGGAAAAGAAGTTTTCCTACCACGTGGGCGTCTCGAAGGTGCCGAGGTCGGGGGCGGAGCCATAGAACGGCACTCCGATGTTCACCCCCTTGTCCAACAGCCGGCCGCCCGGCACGGGGCGGAAGAACGGTGTTTCCGGCAGGCCGCCATCGTCGCGCCGGGGCGCAATCGCGAAGGCAACGTCCACACTCAAAAAGTCGTTGGTGTTGACGGTGGATGACAAAACCTGCCAACTGTTGTTATTGGTGATCGTTCCACTGCTGAAGGTGTCGCTGGTGCCGCCGGCGAAGGAAACATTGTTGCGCACGACATGCGGAGTTGTGTTCGCTCCCTTCAAGCTGAAGTTCGCCTTGAGGTTGGCCCAGGAGGTGTTTTGCTCAACGGTCTGGCCAAGAGTGTTGTTGTTTTGGTCGATACCGTTGCAACCGTTGGTCCCCATGTTATGGAAGGCCAGGCTGGCTACCAGGTGATTCGAGGCTGCGATATTGTTTCCCCCCAGTTTGAATCCGTTGCCGTTGCCCTTGAAGGGGAACAGGCCCAAAATATTGGTGCCATTGCGAAAGGCCCAGCAATTGGTGATGAGCACCGGCTTCGTACCCATCCACAGGTCCCAGCCGTCGTCGGAGTTCTCCCAAGAGCGGCAGCCACTGAACACGTTGCCGGGGCCGAGGCTCCATTTCGCGGAAAATCCATCAGCGTCCCCGCCATTCCCGGCGGGGTCGTAATTGCGGGTGGAATCGCAGTTCAGGAAGAGGTTGCTGCTGGGAGTAGCCGTGCCGCCGTTGCCGCCGGTGATATGGAACCCCGTGTTGCGGGCGCCCAGGCTGACGCAACGCTCGACGATGTTGTTGCTGCCGGAGATCATGATGGAATTGTGGCCGGCATTGGTCATCACCAGGCCGTAAAGCCAATAATAGTTGCCGCTGATGGAAATGCCGTCCACCCCGCTCCCCGTGCCCGTCTGGCCGGAAAAATCCAGCACCGGTGTCTCGCCCGGATAAGCCCGGATCCGGATGGGCTGCCCCGCCACACTGATTTTTGTGAATGAAATTTTTACCGACGTGGGATAGACCCCGCCGCGCACGTAAACGAAGTTGCCGGTGACGGCGTTGCTGGCGGCCTTGGCCAAAGTGGCATACGGCTGCGCAAAGGTACCGGGATTGTTGTTATCACCGTTGGTGGCCACGTAATAGTTTGCCGTTTCCGCGCCGCCTTCGAACAACTGCACCTTGGGGCGGACAAACCAGACATTGGTCCCCGGCAAACGGGTGGTGAACAATTCCCGGACCGAGCCGGGCGGGTCGGAAGGCAGCGAGTTGGTCGTCGTCCGCAACCACCAGGGACGAAACCAATTCGTCAAATTCGTCAATTGGGCGGACACATACAGATCAATCTGCACGCCGGGTTGATGGCCTTCCCGTTCCAGAATTTCCACCTGAAAGACGCCGTTGGTCCCGCTGACACTGCCAAAAAGCGGTTGCACGCAGCCCGTGATGCCGCCAACCGCGTTCGTCGGGTTGGTGCCGAAGGCAAATTCCACCACATTCAATTCGCCGTCCCCATCGGGATCCAACAGCGGGCCGCTTTGCGCTAGGTTGTTGCTGAAGTAGTACACAGCCCAGTTGGTATAGTATTGGGCACCGCTCGAGGGGAATGGCATCAGCGCCAGTGCTGCAATTGCAAAGCCAAAAGCGGCGAAGCGGGCTCGAAATTCAAAGGTGTTTATTAAAATCCCCGGGAAGGTACGACTTGTTTTCATGAAGCATTACATTTTCACATGTTTGCCGCTTCAGTTCAAGGATTTTTATGGGAACATCACCACAAATCACGGTCGTATCCGCCTTGATCCTGGGCACAATCAATGGCCGCAATTCAATCGTGGCTTTCGGCGCTGGCGCTTTTGGCTTTTTGGATTTGGAACGACTTTGCTTTGGCTTGAGCGGTTCAGCGGCTTTCATTCCCAGTATCGCCCGCGCTGTCGCCGGATCGGGAATCTGGTTGCCGTTCCTAAAAAACGAAATATACGCCGGGGCTTCGCCGATGGCTTGAACCAGCTTTTCCCAAGCCGGGTCTTTTTTATTCGGGCAGATGATCTTGAGCATAACCAGTTTTTTTGCATAGTCACACTTTTGTTCAAAACTGTCAAATGTGGTCGAGATTCATCAATCATTGCGCGTGACAACGGCAATGGAATAACGCCCGGCGGCCTTCGTTAACCGGCAGCGCGCCCCACAACCAATCCAAGCCGCTTCAAGGCAGTGGCACAATTCGATAGAACCGCTGCGGCTGGCCGATGGCAGAGACATCGAAATAAAGCTGCGACGTGTTGGTCAGCGTGATCGTATCCAGCATGACCCAAGCGTTCGTGGGACCAAACTGGTTGATGTAATCCAACTGCAACGAATCGCCCACGTTGCCGGTCAACGTGATCGCCGGAACAGAGTAGTGCAGGTTCAGTGACGGAACCACACTGGGCGTTCCCGTCTGCCACGCCCGGTAGAACCGTTCCGGCGGGAGCGGTGTGGCGACATCGAAACAGAACTGCGATGTGTTGGTCAGGGTCAAAGTGTCCAACGTCAGCCAGTTTGGCGCGAGACCAAGGGCGTTACAATATTCAACGTGCAAAGAGCTCCCGACATCGCCCGTCAAATTAATGCCCGGAACCGGCCTGCGCTCGACCACCGAAATCACGTTGAGCATGACCGGCGCGCTGGTCACCGCGCCGACACAATTAGTGACGACGACGGTATAGCTGCCCGACTGTGAGAACTGGACGTTGGTGATATCCAGAACGGCATTGGTAGCGCCATTGATGGCATTCCCGTCGAGAAACCATTGATAGGAAAGCACCGGATCACCAGTGGCAACTGCCATGCATTCAATACTCGAACCCATTTCTACCGTTTGGCTTTGAATCGGGGTGAGAGTGGGAGAGAAATACTCGTAGGCTCCGATATCGGCAGCCAGCCCGCTTGGACGCGGAAACCCACGCTGGTCCGTAGGTGGTGCAGCGGCAGTATCCCCTGCATTAATGGCCGGACTGCCCGGCAACAACGCCATCGTCAAGGTAGGCCCTCCGTTGTCAGCCAACGGGCCAAGTAGCGGGTTGGTGTTGTTCAGGCTCCCGACATTAGTGAACGCGCAAGTGCCATCGGAGCTGAGGTTATGACCGGCATCCTTGATTGTGCCGGAGCAGTTGCCAGGACTGTTGCCGGCCAAGATGGTGTTGACGAGCAGTGTTCCGGTAGTGCTGAGGCTGCCAATAGCGGTGCCGTTGCTTCCGTTGAAACCTACGTAAGACCCAGTTCCGCCTAATGCGCCGCTGCCGCCAGTGCTAACGTTATCAGACACTGTACAGTTGGTCATCGTGGCAAGGCCATCAGGATCACAAATGTCACCCAAGCCGGAGCCACCGTTGCCACCTGCGCCGCCGTATCCCCAATAGTGGACACCTTGCCACCAGCACGACCCGCCATTTCCGCCCTGTCCACCAGCGCCGCCGCTGGCGTAGTTCCAAGCAAAGGTACAATTTATCAGGTTGGCCGCTCCTTCAGTGAACAGCGCTCCACCAGCGCCATCGCCGCCTGCTCCACCTGCGCTACCCGGGTAAGCCGGCCCCTCTGGACTCTCAAGACCGCCATTTGCACCACCGCCACCTGTACCACCAGCGACTGTATTATTGGCGAACAAACTACGATCAATCGTCACGATTCCCAGGTTGCGTATGGCCCCGCCTTTGGCTGTGCCTCCCGAGCCGCCGTTACCATACGACGGAATTGGAATAGGATTCACACCCCCATGGTTGTTATTCCCCGCGCCGCCGAGCGCCGAATTCTGCTCAAAGGTGCATACACTTACGTTAAGAACGCCCGAGCTGTAAATTGCACCGCCCGTTGCTTCCCGACCCGGATTACCTCCATAAGGCGCAATCGCGGCGTTGCCAAAAAACGTGCAGTTGGTGACATAAACATTCCCTCCGGCATTGTAAATTCCACCCCCATACCCGTTCGTGCTCAGGCCATTGGCAATGGTCAGGTCAATCAGCGTGAAATTGACGTTGCTGTTGACTTGGAAGACCCGGACGAGGTTGCCGCCACTGATGGTTATTTGGTGACCGCTGCCATCGAGCACGATGTTTGTTCCATTCACAATTGTATTGCTCAGCGTGATTGTGCCATCGCAGGCAAAGGTCACCGTTCCTCCCAGCCCCAAGGACGCGCGCAAAGCCGCTTCGGTGCAACTCGTCACCGTTCGAAAATACACGTCAAGCAAAGCCGGGGAACTGGTTACCGATCCGAAGAGATTGGTGACTACCACGGTGTAAGCCCCGGATTGGGAGAGCTGGAGGTTTTCCAATTCCAGCACGGAATTTGTGGCGCCATCAATGGCGTTCATCCCATTGAAGAACCATTGATAATCCAGGGGAGGGTAACCAGCAGCGGTCGCAGAAAAATCAACTGTGGACCCTAACACTACCATTTGACTTTGCGGAAGCGTTATTATGCCTGGTGAACCACATTCATAAGCTCCGATATCAGCAGCGGACCCGACTGGCCGCGGAAAGCCACGTTGATCAGTTGGCGGAGCCACTGCGGTATCGCCGGCATCAATTGCCGGACTGCCCGGCATTAACGCCATCGTCAAGGTGGGCCCGCCATTGTCCATCAATGGGCCTAGCAGTGGGTTCGAGTTGTTCAGGCTGCCAACGTTGGTAAAACCACAACTGTTGTCCGAACTTAGGTTGTACCCGCCGTCAATGATGCTGCCGGAGCCGTTGCCGGGAGTGTTGGAGGCCAAAAGCACGTTGATCAGGAATGCGCTACTGTTTGTATTGATGCCTCCGCCACTGGCGGAGCCAGCAAGCCCAGGAAGCCCTGGTGATCCGCCCCCCGCACCGCCGTATCCGGCGGCTCCCCCTCCGCCCGCGATCGCCGAATTCAAGGCCAGCGTGCAGTTGGTCAAGAAACAATTGCTGGTCAGGTCGTAGATGCCACCGCCGGAACCGGAGCCGCCCGCGTTACCGTTGCCACCATTACCACCATTATACACACCGTCCCACCCGCCGCCTCCCCCGCCCGCCCCGCCGGAGCCACCGGTGCTCGCATTCTCGGCGAGTGTCGTGTTGGCTAATTCTGCAACTCCACCATTGAAGAGGGCACCACCATAGCTGGAGCCACCTGCTCCGCCACTGCCGCCGTTACGATCGCCTCCCTCTGGAGCATAGGAGGTGTTGCCGCCGTTGCCGCCAGCCCCTCCAGCGGCGGTATTCCCGTTCAACGAACAGTTGGTCAACGTCACCTCGCCGGAATTGCAAATCGCACCGCCATATCCAAAGCCGCCAGAGCTACCGTCTGTTCCTGGTCCGTTGTATATGGTGTAGCCACCGCCCCCAGCCCCCCCAACAGCGACATTAGTTGAGAAAGTGGAATCGGCGATTGTGGCAACGCCGGCGTTGAATAGCGCTCCCCCGCAGCCATCGGTGCCATTGGTGCCGGGGTTGCCCGACACTCCAGCCTGACCGAGAGCAGTGTTGCCGATAAAAATGCAGTTCTGCACGGCAAGGTTGCCGCCAGCATTGTAGATGCCTGCCCCTTTATCGCTTCGACCGTTGGCAATCGTCAGGTTTAAGGTGGTGAAATTGACGTTGCTGTTCACAAAAAAAACCCGGTTTGCATTGTTGCCGCTGATGGTTATATGGTGGCCGCTCCCGTCGAGCACCGTATCCATCGCATTTGTGATGGTACTGCCCAGCGAGATCGTACCATCGCAGGCAAACGTGACCGTTCCTCCTCCCGCCATTGCCGCACGCAAGGCCGCCTCAGTGCAGTTCGTCACCGTATGCATCTGCGCCTTGCCGCTGGCCGCAGCCAAGCACAGCAACAGCACGCCGGCCCGCAAGGCCAATATTTTTTTGAACTGCAACCACCGTCCTTTTTTGATTTCTGTTTTTGGTTTCATGGAAAACTCCTTTCGTGAACGAAAGTGCATGGCGTTAGCCGTGCTGGTTGGAACTTGTGGAAACTCGTCGGCGGGATTGGGACTGATGCGTCCTTTGTCCTAAAGACCGTCACTCGACCGCCCGTGCAGGTCGAAGTGTTCATCGGATGAACAACCGGTTCGGGTCTGACGCCCCCAAAAGAAGCCACCGTGCCAGACCCAGAACCACAATATCAACCCATTAAAAATGATTGTCAAGTCCGATTAATTTTCCGCACCCCCTACACATGGCGGTGACGGGTCGCCGCGAAAAATGAGCGCCCTCATTTGCCGAACACTCGCCACGATGCCCGCCTTGCGTCGCATGGCTTTGCAGGACGCGCTTTGATTGGCCGGGTGTCCGGCATTAAGGCGTCTTGGCGCATGGCGTGGACAACATTTGCAGCCGTGGCGAAGCGGAGCGATTCAAAACGCCTCTGTTACTACTTTTGATACTACTCGGCTGGATTGGCGACGGGCAAAGCGCGGGAAACCCAATAAAAAGTGGCGCACCCATCAGGAGTTGAACCTGAAACCTGCTGATCCGTAGTCAGCCGCTCTATCCAATTGAGCTATGGGTGCACCAAAAAGGAGTTGTAAGTTACGTATCGGAGGCCGTCGGTGCAAGGAATTTCACCCGGTCCGGCGATTCAACCTTTGAAAATGTTCCGCAACGCCAGCGTCAGAATGGTCAGCACCAGCATCAGGCCGCTCGGCATGAATTTCTTCGTCTTGGCCAGCCGGATGGCGAACACCACCAGCAGCGCCGCCAGGAGCACGTTCACCAGATTGCGCGCCACGACCGGCTCAAAAATCCCGGTTTGGGTCAATACCAACACCGCCGCAAACACCGACGATGAGATGAGCGACACCTTGCTGTTTGCCTTGAAAAACCCGATCAGCCCGCCGACGAGCAGCAGGACGATGTAAATCCAAAGGACCGTGTTCGTAAAATTGTGCACGACCGCAGACTGTTTCAATTCGTCGCCACGTCCAAGCTCAGAATTTCGCCCGGCTCGCACTCGGCCACCACGTCGAATGGATGGCAGCACACCTCGCAATCCGTTGTGAACCGCTGGCTTGACACGCTCGTGTCCACCACCAGATCGAACGCCTGCCCGCAGAACGGGCATTGGATTTTCCCGGAAATTTCCATCGTGCAATCTAGTCCAGTGACGGCAAATCGCAACCGTTACCCCGTCATCGCCACTGAATAAAAAAGGGCCGGCAATCTGCCGGCCCTCCCGCAATCGGGAAAGGCTTTCCGCACCCGGTCTAGAACCGCTTTGTGAGGGTCAAGGTGATGGCGTTGCCCTGAGCCCGGTTCTCGGCCATGAATTCGTAATTGTAGCGGAGCGAGACGAAGAACATCTGCTTCGGAAAGGCCACGCTGACTTCCGGGCCGACGGCAGCCACGCGGCTGCGATCGCTGGCCGGCGAGCCGCTGTCTGAGGTCACTTGTTGCTGGTAGTAGCCCACCGCGCCCAGGTCAACGACCTTCGCTACCGTCTTGCTGACGCCCCATTCCAGCGTGTAGGTGTCTCCGGGTGTGATGTGCGTGTCGCGTTGTTCGGTGTTGAACTCGTAACGGTTCAACGCCGACACCGTCCAGGTCTTTTCCTCGTCAATATACCAGGTAGCCCCGGCGGTTTGCATGAACGTCCAAAAGCCCGAGCCGGGCGTTGTCGAAGGCCCGGGCTGGCTTGGGGAGTCGCCCGTGGGCGCATGAACGCCGCTGCCAACCGCGAAGTCAAACTGCTTGAGATGCCACGAAAGCGTCCCTTCGGCAAAGAGGTCACCAACGCCAAACGTGCTGCGGCTGAATGACGAGTCCGGTCCGGTATTAAGGCTTGCCTGATGGTAAACCAGAGGCAGAAACCCATCCACGCCCACGAAACCGCCGAGTAACTTGGTGTCGGTAATCCACATCACACGGGGAAGGTTGACGTAGGTAAACGTATCAAGATCGGCCGGACCATTTTTATTGCCGGCCTGGTCGTTCCGCTGGTCCGCCCAGTAGAAGTAATTGTAGTCACGAAAATAAACCCCTGGCGGCGGCAGGGATGCGCCTTTGATGCCTTCGGAGCCTGGCCCGTAATGGGCCGAGGGTTGGGCCTGCAAAATACCCGGCAGCGTCATTAGTGACGCGGCCAGCAAGAGGAATTGGATTCGAGTTTTCATGGTTGTGGATTATGTGTTTTTCTGGGTTGTCGGTTCAAACATCCTGCAGTTTTCCGCTGAGGTAAGTTTCATACGCGCTCAGGTCAAGCAACCCGTGTCCGGAGAAATTGAAAAGAATGACTCGTTTCTTTCCGGCTTCCCGCGCCTTGATCGCTTCCTGAACAACCGAAACAATGGCGTGGGCCGTTTCCGGCGCGGGCACGATCCCTTCGCTGCGCGCGAAGAGCGTTCCGGCCTCGAAGACTTTCGTCTGATGATAAGCTTCCGCCTCGATAAGTCCGAGCTTGAGGGCGTGACTGACCATCGGCGACATGCCGTGATAACGCAGCCCGCCCGCATGAATCGGCGGCGGCATGAATTTGTGGCCGAGCGTGTACATCATCAGCAATGGCGTCATCTCCGCCGTGTCGCCGAAGTCGTATCGCAGGTCGCCCTTGGTAAGGGAAGGACAGGCTGTGGGTTCAACGCCGACGATGCGATACTTCTTTTTCTCCTTGATTTTTTTTTGCAGGAACGGAAATGCGATGCCGGAGAAATTGCTCCCGCCCCCGCAGCAACCGATAATTACATCCGGTTCCTCGCCGGCCATTTCCATCTGCTTGATGGATTCCTGGCCAATGACGGTCTGGTGCAGGCAAACGTGATTGAGTACGCTGCCGAGCGAGTATTTCGTGTTCGGATGCTTGACGGCATCTTCAATGGCCTCGCTGATGGCGATGCCGAGGCTGCCCGGACACTTCGGGTCCTCCGCCAGCACCTTGCGCCCGTATTCGGTCTGGTCGCTGGGGCTTGGATGCACCGTCGCGCCCCAGGTGTGCATGAGCATCCGCCGATAGGGCTTCTGCTCATAGCTGACCTTGACCATGTAAACGTTGCATTCGAGGCCGAAGAGTTTGCACCCCAGCGCCAGGGCCGAACCCCACTGGCCCGCGCCCGTCTCGGTGGCAAGGCGCTTGGTGCCGGCGACCTTGTTGTAGTAGGCCTGGGCGACGGCGGTGTTGGGTTTGTGACTGCCGGCGGGGCTGACGCCTTCGTATTTATAGTAAATGTGCGCCGGTGTCTGGAGCGCCTTCTCGAAGCGCGCCGCGCGCAGCAGCGGCGTCGGCCGCCACAGCGCGTAGATGTCGCGGACCTCGTCGGGAATCGGGATCCATCGGTCGGGGCACATTTCCTGTTTAACGAGGTTCTCCGGGAAAATCGCGAGCAACGCTTCCGGCGGGATCGGCTGTTTGGTGCCCGGGTGCAGCGGCGGTGGCAGCGGTTCGGGAAAATCCGCCAGAAGATTGTACCATTGCGTTGGAATGTCCTGCTCGCGCAGCGTGAAACTTGTTTTCGTGCTCATGATGCCAAAAGAATGTTGCAAATTAGTAACCGCCGCCAAACCGCTTGTCACGCAGTTATTGGCAATTATCTAAATAAGTAATAATTTATAAAAAATAAAATTATACTGAAACTTTAGGCAAACCACCGGGTCATTGCCGACGCCGGCGTGCTCGCAAGCGCCATCGTCATTTCCTAAATCCTACTGCCGCCATTGATTGGGAAAACGTTTCCAATGAAACCCGACAAATCGCAAGCCAGCTTTTGGTGTCGTATCAGCAAAAATCAGCGTGCCCGGACCACACGCAATTGGGGCACTGCGACGGGAACGCCGCATTTATGCGGCAGCGGGTCAGTTTGACCTAAATTGGTGGGGCGAGACTACTGGCGAGCCGATTTTGATAGCAAATTCAGTCAGTCCCGGCTCGCGAGGACGCTCGCCCCACCAAAGCAGTCCACCACCCGTTTTGCGTCTGGCGTTTGAACGGCGGACGGTTATGCTATTTTCGCCGATGAAAAAAACTTTCGACCGCATTGAATCCGTCGTCGCGGACATTCGCCGCGGGAAAATGGTTATTGTCGTGGACGACGCCGACCGCGAGAACGAAGGTGATTTGATCATGGCCGGGCAATTCGTCACGCCCGCCGCGGTCAATTTCATGGCCAGATTCGGCCGCGGGCTGATTTGCGTGCCGGCCGCCGCCGGGCGTTTGCATCAGCTGGGCATTGACCGCATGGTGCAGCAGAACCGCGAGAGCTTTCGCACCGATTTTCACGTGAGCGTGGACGCTGCGCACGGCATCACCACCGGCATCAGCGCGGCGGACCGGGCGCGCACCATCAAAATCCTGGCCGAACCGGCGGCGGTGCCGGACGACCTCGTGCAGCCGGGCCACGTGTTCCCGCTGCGCGCGCGTCCGGGCGGCGTGCTCCAGCGCGCCGGCCACACCGAGGCGGCGGTGGACCTGGCCACGCTCGCGGAATGCCGGCCCGTCGGCATCCTTTGCGAAATCATGAACGACGACGGCACAATGGCACGCCTGCCGCAATTGTTGAAGTTCGCCAAAAAGCATAGCCTGAAAATCTGCACCATCGCCGACCTGATTGAACACCGGCGCACACGAGAGAAACTGGTCGAGCGCGTCGAGACCGTGAAACTGCCGACCGACTACGGCGATTTCGATTTGCATTTATATCGCTCGAAACTGGACGGCCAGCATCACCTCGCGCTGGTGCATGGCGGCGTAGCCGGGCGGGGAAAAGTTCTCGTGCGCGTCCACAGCGAATGCCTGACCGGCGACGTGTTCGGCTCGCGCCGGTGCGATTGCGGGTCGCAACTGCATCAGGCCATGCGGCAGGTCGCCGCGGCCGGGCGCGGCGTGATTGTTTATATGCGGCAGGAAGGCCGCGGCATCGGCCTGGCGCCGAAAATCAAGGCCTACAAACTGCAGGAGCAGGGCTACGACACCGTCGAGGCGAACAAGAAGCTCGGCTACGAAATGGACCTGCGCGAATACGGCCTCGGCGCGCAAATCCTCGTTGACCTCGGCCTCAAGACCATCCGGTTGCTGACGAACAATCCCAAAAAAATTGTCGGGCTGGAGGGCTACGGGCTGAAAATTGTCGAGCAGGTGCCGATTCGCGTGAAACCCAATCCGCACAACGAACGGTATCTGAAGGCCAAACGCGAGAAGATGGGGCATTTGTTATGAAATTGGATAACAAATTGGTTTGTCATTTTTCATTGGCGATTCTCTGCGTGAGTCTGACCGGTTGCGGAACCATACCGAGTTATGAAGATTTAGGGAATCGTTACGTAGAGGCGACCTACACCAGCACCGGATTATGGGAACCATCGGGACACCGTTTTGCACTTTGCTATAAACATAGCGATTTTTGGCATTCAACCATTTGGCCTGACACTCTCGGTATTATTGCAACGAACGGCATCGCAATATTTAGCGCATTTGTAGCAGACGATCCGCCACCACCAGACTGGCCGCGAGCCACACATTCTCGGCTATTTGCTGTGAAAGCGCCCGAATTGCCGCTGGACATTACCGACGAGGTTTTGTGGCGATGGTCGAAACAATCAGGTGAAGATTTCGCAAAGATTTTGAGGACGGCGAGCATTGCAAATTGGGAACAAAAGAACGGTGCAGTGGAATTCCTCTTCGCGACTGGGACGCACAAAGATATAATTATGCGGTTGGACTGGAATCAAATTTCGGATGTCATGCGCGAGGTGAAGGAAAAAGGAGTTGTGCGCAAGGATCGGGTTCAGGGCACACGTTACATTGAGATAGTATTCAAGCCGGAGGTTCAAAAGTGAACAACGGCTCGTTCGCCCTCATCGCCGTCCGCTCTCATTAACACCCTGCTTTAGCGGGGTGTTCGAAAGGCAGGGTGGACAAAAACCGTTTCAACGGTTTTGCGGACGCAGGAAAAACCGCTGAAGCGGTTGAATTTCCTTCCGCGACCTCCCACCCGGCTGAAGCCGGGTGTTAATGAGAAACCAAAGCTCTCGTCGCGTCATTTTGGGAGGGACGGCGCCCGTCCTGCATAGCCACGCCGGGCGGGGCGAAGTGGGATGTCGCCGTCCCTGAATATGTGGGTCGCCGACACGGCGACCGTCGCAGTGTTGCTATGGAGGACAGGTTCGTGGTTTAATCCCCTTCAATGCTTCGCAAGATACAGCAGCAAAAGGTCCGGGCTCCCGGCGGCAGCTTCGCCATCGTCGCGTCGCGCTACAACGCACGTTACGTGGACGCGATGTTGCGGGCGGCCAAGGCGGAGTTGTGGCGCGCCGAGGTTGCGAGCATCGAGGTCGTCCGCGTGCCGGGCGCGTATGAAATCCCCGTCGTGGCCAAACACCTTGCGCGCACGACTCATCCTTCAACCCTCGACCCTTCCGCCTTCGTAGCGCACCCGGGCGGCGCTTCGCCGCAACGGCGGCACCTTTCGGCGATTATTTGTCTGGGCGTGATTTTGCGCGGCGAAACGGTCCATGCGGAGCACATCGGCGAGGCGGTCAGCCGCGCGCTGATGCAAATCCAGCTGGAGCACGAAATTCCCGTCGTTCACGAAGTGCTGCTTTTGGAAAATGAAGCGCAAGCAAGCGCCCGCTGCCTGAATCCCAAACACAACCGCGGTGCGGAAGCGGCGCAAACGGCGATGGCGATGGCGCACGTGATGGAAAAATTGCGCGGCTGAGGACCAAATCCCGCCTGAACGAAACGGACCACCGTCAAGTTCATCGTTTCGGTTTGTATCTTTCTGTGCGCGACCATTGTCGTTCTGTTTTTTTACAACCATCGGCGCATAGGCAGGGTGCTTGACAGTTACGATAAACCGCCGCCCTTGGCTTGCAGCGGCTTTTTTTTGAGCGCATATTCCAAACTGACATGGCTGATGTTCCTCAACAACTGCCGCGAACGCTCTGGATTGGCATCGTCCTGCTCCTCGTCGTGCTTTGCCTGGCGTATGCGCTTTCGCTGATGGAATTGAACCGCGCCTATCAACGCGCGCTGCCCGTGCTCGGACCGGTCGCCGACTTCACGCTCATGAATCAGGACGGCCGGGCAACAACGCTCGCCGACCTGAGCAACCACGTCTGGATCGCCGATATCATTTTTACGCGCGGCGCCGGACCCGGCCCCGTCATGTCGCAACAAATGAAGTCGCTTCAGGACGCCCTGCCGCCAACGAGCCAGGCCAGACTGGTGACGCTGACGGCCGACCCTGATTTTGACACGCCGCCGGTGATGAAAAAATACGGCGAACGTTTTGGCGCGGACTTCAACCGCTGGATGTTTTTAACCGGCTCCGGGGCTGGAATCGCCGGTCTGGCGAGTGACAGCTTGAAATTAAGCGCCGCGCCGGTGAAACCGGAAGAGCGCAAGAACGACGCCGACCTGTTCATTCACAGCACGATTTTTGTTGTGGTGGACCGGCACGCGCAGCGGCGCGGAGTTTTTGAAACCCAAGGCGACGGCGTGACCTGGACGAACGTTCAGCCGCGCCTCATTACCGCCGTGCGCCAACTTGAACGCGAGCGATGACCGTCCACGACCTGCCCGCGGTCAACGCCGCGCTCAACGGTTTGAGAAAAGCAAGTTGGAGTTCACGCTTCAGCTTGTTTCTCCAATCTTCCAAATTCAAGCAAGCTGAAGCTTGAACTCCAACGTTTTGCGCAAAAGCTTGTCGCCGAAACCGGAATAAGCGAAAACAAACCCATGTCATCGGTCGCCAGCGTCAGGATTCACACCAGCCAGTTTCCGGAAAAGGTCCGGCGCGATCTGCTCGACTCGCTCCGCACGCGGCGCGTGAACCACAAGTTCCACTACGACAGCGTCCGGCAAACTCAAAAATGGCTCGCGCTGCACCGGGAGTATTCGCCCTCGCGCTGCGACGAAGATTGCGGGGCAATTTACGAAAAAAGCTTCAAAGCGGCGGTGGCGCAAATCAAGGCGAAGAGCGTTCACGTCATCGGCCTCGGCTGTGGCGGCGGACAAAAAGACACGCAGCTGTTGAAATTGCTGAAAGCCCGCGGCAAAGAGATTTTTTACACGCCCTGCGATGTGAGCACAGCGATGGTTTTGACCGCCCGGCAAACCGCGCTCGCCGTCATGCCGGAGAAAAACTGTTTTCCCTTCGTCTGTGATTTGGCAACGGCGGATGATTTGCCGGACATTCTCGTCACCCGCCACCCGTCACTCGTCACGTTTTTTGGCATGATTCCAAATTTCGAGCCGCAAATCATCCTGCCCAAACTCGCTGCGCTCGTCCGCCCAAAGAATTTTCTGCTGTTCAGTGCGAATCTGGCGCCCGGAGCGGATTACGCCACAGGGATGAAAAAAGTCCTGCCGCAGTACGACAACCCGCTCACACGCGACTGGCTGATGACGTTCCTGCTTGATCTTGGCGTGGAGCGCAGCGACGGCAAATTGGTTTTTGAAATTAAAAATGGTCCGGCCGGAAGCGGCCTCAAACGCATCGTGGCCGATTTTCATTTCACGCGGGCACGGCGGATTGAAGTGGATGGCGAACGGTTTGATTTTCACGCCGGCGAAATCATTCAGCTTTTCTTTTCCTATCGCTACACGCCGGAACGTGTTCGTACGATTCTCAACCGGCACAGTTTGGACGTCTGCGATCAATGGACAACCCGGTCGGAGGAGGAAGGGGTGTTTCTTTGCCGTAATTCGGAGTGACAAACTCCGCCATTTCCATTACGAGATTTACCAACGAAGTTGATTGGTTGCGCGTAAACGTCTGACTGCTATCGTTACCACGTGACGACCATTGTGATTGCCACTCGCAACGCCTACAAGGTGGGCGAAATCCGCGCCATCCTTGGCAACACATCCCAATTCCTCACGCTCAACGATTTTCCCAACCCGCCCAAAGTCGTGGAGGACGCCGACACCTTTGCCGGCAACGCGACAAAAAAAGCCGTTGAACTTGCGCATTGGCTTGCTGTCACTTTCCCCCCCACCCGTCGCTCGTCACCTCTTTTCGTGCTGGCCGACGATTCGGGGCTGGAGGTGGACGCGCTGGACGGCGCGCCGGGCGTACGTTCGGCGCGCTTTGCCGCGCGGGATTCCGTCAAATCCGGCAATACCCCCGACGCGGACAACAACGCCAGGTTGTTACAGTTGCTCAAGGACGTTCCGTTCGAAAAGCGCCGGGCGCGATTCCACTGTGTCATCGCGTTGGTGGCGATTGATTCGCGGACCGCCATTCGCAATCCACAATTGTTTGACGGTGCCTGTGAAGGACGGATTGGTTTCGCGCCGCGGGGAAAAAATGGCTTTGGCTACGACCCACTGTTTGTGCCGGTGGGATTCGAGCAGTCATTCGCCGAACTGGGTGAGGACGTGAAAAACCGGTTGAGCCACCGCGCCCGGGCATTGGAGAAGCTGAAGGCGTTTTTTACAACCAAGCAACAAATGAGCCAAGAACGGTAGGGTCGGCGCGCTGCGCCGACTGGACGCCACAGCCCGTCCTCCGTAGCAGTACTGCGGAGGGTGGACGCAGCGTCCCTACCTAAAATCATTTCAGCAAACTGCCGACCTGAAGTTTCCGGCGCAGCCGGCCGTTGCTTGCGATCATGCGGAACTTCCCGCCCGGCGCGGGCCGCGTGTAAAATTCGCCGCCGGAACATTCCACCATCAACGCGCCCGCTGCGATGTCCCAGAGATTGATGGTGCGCTCGATATAGGCATCGAGGCGGCCAGAGGCGACGTAGGCCAGCTCGAGCGCCGCGGAACCCATGATCCGGATTTTCAACGCGCGCCGGGAAAGCCGGCAAACGTGCGGCAGGCTTTTCTCCAGGTTCAATTTGCTTTTGGAAAATCCCATGGCAATGATGGCTTCGGCCACGTTCGCGCGTTTGCTGACCCGGACGATGCGTCCGTTGAGCCGCGTCGGGCCACCACGGGTCGCGGTCCAAAGTTCGTCTGTGAACGGATCGTAAATCACGCCGAGGAGGGTGACATGTGACCAGCCTTCGCCAAGGCTTCGGCTGGCAGGCACGTGACACATGACAGGATGGAGGCCGCGGCTTCGGGTGTTCTTCCTGTCACTTGCCACTTGCGACTTGTCACGCTTCGCCTGCAAGGCGATTGACACGGCGGCATGCGGGATGCCGAAGGCGTAATTCACCGTGCCGTCAATCGGGTCCACCACCCAGCGGTATTCGCTGTTCGCAACGCTTGCCGCGCCGGAGCCCAGCGAAGGCGGGCCGGAGCAACCCTCCTCGCCGAGCACGGGAATCTTGGGGAACGTGGCGCACAGGGTTTTCTCGATGAGTTTCTGGCAGCGCACGTCGAGTTCCAGCTTGATGTCGTGGGCGTCGGTGAAGTTGACGCGCTTGGGCGCGTGCCAGTTGGCGAGCATGAGTTTCCCGGCAACCTTCGCGGCTTGAACGGCGGCTTTTTGAGCGGCTTGTAAATTCACAAACGGATTAAATGCCAGCAAAACGACTCCCGGTCGAGGCTTTTGGTTAAACCAATTCTGCGCCGGTTGAAAGGCTGGAACGGAACGCCGGCCTCCGGCACGGCGGGTTGCCAGTCAACACCCAACATCCAACATCGAACTTCCAATTTTTGCCTTCTAACCGTTCATTGGATGTTGGGTCCCGCTTTGCGGGATTGGATGTTCGATGTTTTCCCGCTACTTCGTGCCGGGTTGGAAACCGGCGCTCCGGTTACAGAATCGTTTCGTGTGATTCGTGTATTTCGTGGTTAATAAAATCAGCCTTGCAGCGCGGTGAGCGCGGCTTTTACATGGTCGCGCTTGGCATGGCAATCGGCGAGCCGCTGCTTGTGCTCCGCCAACACGTTCGGCGGGACTTTCTGCGTGAAGTTCGGGTTGGCCAGCTTTTGTTCGACCTTGGCGGCCTCGGCCTCGATTTTTTCCAGTTCCTTTTTCAGCCGCGCCGCCTCGGCCTCCTTGTCAATCAACCCTTCCAACGGCAGGAACAAGTCGCCCAGTTCAGTGCGCACTGTCATCGTGTTTTTGCCGGGCTGATAATTCGCGTTGGCCTCGACCGCCTCGGCGTTGAGCAGCAACCTAAGCACTTCGATGTCATGCGCCGCCAGTTCGCGCGCCGGTTTGAGGATGAACTTGGTTTTCTTGTTCGTGGCGATGTTCGCCGTGCGGCGCAGGTTGCGGCCCTGCGTAACCAGTTCGTTCCGGGCCTCAATATGCTTCTCGTCGCGTTCGGTCAGGCCGTAGTGCGACTTGAAATCGTCATCGAGCGGCTTCGGCCACGGGGCGAACATGATAGTCTTCCCGCCCTGGTTTTCCGGCATGTCCTCGGCATAACCCATTCCATGCCAGAGTTCCTCCGTGATGAACGGCAGGAACGGATGAAACAATCGCAGCGTGTGGCTGAGAACAAGATCAATCACCGCCAGCGTGTTCGCCTGGCGCGCGGCGTCTTTGCCCTGCAACACCGCCTTGCTCGCCTCGACGTACCAGTCGCAATACTCGCTCCAGAAAAAGCGGTAGAGCGTCGCCGTGGCGTCGCTGAATTTGTACTCGGCAAAGGCGTCGGTGATTTCCCGGATGGCCGCGTCGAGCTTCAGCAGGATCCATTTGTCGTCGGACGTCAACAGTTGCGGATTAATTTCGCCCTGCACTGCAAACGTAGCGCAGGCGTCCCGCCGGCCCTCTTTTGCTTTTCCTTCCAAGCCCGGTGCAGCCGGGACGGCTGTGCTACTCATCATCTGCCGGAAGCGGCAGGCGTTCCAGAGCTTGTTGCAAAAGTTGCGGCCCAGCTCGACGTTCTGTTCGTCGAACAAAATGTCCTGACCGAGCGGCGCGCTGCGCATGGTGCCGAACCGGAGCGCGTCGGCGCCGTATTTGCCTATGAGGTCGAGCGGATCGGGCGAATTGCCGAGGCTCTTGGACATCTTGCGTCCCTGCTTGTCGCGGATGATGCCGGTGAAATAAACGTTCCGGAACGGCAAATCCCCCATGAACTCGTACCCCGCCATGATCATGCGCGCGACCCAGAAGAAAATAATGTCCGGCCCGGTGACGAGGTCGGTGGTCGGGTAAAAGACCTGGAGTGTTGGAGTGTTGGAGTCCTGGGATTTGTCACCCGTCCAGCCCATCGTCGCAAACGGCCACAGCCACGAACTGAACCACGTGTCGAGCACGTCGGGGTCCTGTTCCCAGTTTTCCGGATTGGGAGGCGGTTCGACGCCGACATAAATTTCGGACTTCGGATTTCGTCCACCCTCCGTAGCAGAGCTACTGCGGAGGACGGGGACTTCGGATTTTCCCGGTTTGGGGGACCAAACCGGGATGCGGTGCCCCCACCAAAGCTGGCGGCTGATGCACCAGTCTTTGATATTGCCCATCCAATGATCGTAAACCTTTGCCCAGCGCTGCGGATGGAAGCGCATTTTTTGGTGGGGCGCGCAGTCCCCACCGCGCCGCGGCTCGCTGGGGACAGCGAGCCCTACCTCAGCCTGCTCCACACACGCCCGCGATTTTTCCACGCTCGGATATTTCAAAAACCATTGCTCGCTCAAATACGGTTCGATGGGCACGTGACTGCGCTGGCTGTAACCAACGTTGTGGACATAGTCCTCGGTCTTGAGCAGCAGGCTCTGTTCGGTCAGTTTCTCAACCACGGCCTGGCGCGCTTTCAGGCGGTCCAAGCCATCGAAGTCCTTGCCGGCTTCCTTGGTCATGTGGCCGTTGGGGCCGATGACGACAGTGAACGGCAGCTTGTGTCGCACGGCCATTTCATAGTCAGCGGGGTCATGCGCGGGCGTCACCTTAACGCAACCGGTGCCGAACTTCGGATCCACCAGTTCGTCGGCGATGACAGGAATGGGCTTGTTCTGGAGCGGCAGAAGGACTTTCCGCCCCACAAGTTTTGTGTAGCGTTTGTCCTTCGGGTTCACCGCCACGGCTTCGTCGCCAAGCATCGTCTCGGGCCGCGTCGTGGCCACGACCACGAATTCATCATGTTTGGGCCGGCCTTTGGCATCGGCGAGCGGGTATTTGATGTGCCAGAGGTGCCCCTTCTCCTCGATCATCTCGACTTCCTCGTCGGAAAGCGCAGTGCGGGCGGCGGGGTCCCAGTTCACCATGCGTTTGCCGCGGTAGATGAGGCCTTTTTTGTAAAGCTCGACGAACACCTTCTGCACGCAGCGTGAATATTCTGGGTCCATCGTGAACCGTTCGCGCGTCCAATCGCACGACGCGCCGAGTTTTTTCAACTGCTGGATGATGATGCCGCCGTGCTTTTCCTTCCATTGCCAGACGCGTTCGAGAAATTTTTCGCGGCCCAGGTCATCGCGATGCCGGATTTCGCCGGCTTTCTTGAGGGTTTTCTCCACGACGGTCTGGGTGGCGATGCCGGCGTGGTCGGTGCCGGGCAGCCAGAGGACTTCCTTGCCGTCCATGCGCGCCTTGCGGGCGAGGATGTCCTGGATGGTGTTGTTGAGGACGTGGCCCATGGTGAGCATACCGGTGACGTTCGGCGGCGGGATGACGATGGAATAGGCCGGGCGCTTGGGCGACACGCGCGCCGGGTCGGCGGTGAAGCAGCCCTGCTTCAGCCAGAACTCATACCACTTGTCCTCGACGGACTGCGGTTCATAGGCCTTCGAAATCTCACTCATGTTCGGAAAACGGAATCAGCCACAGATTTTCACGGATGAAACACAGATTTATTCAGCGGAAAAAAACATCTGTGTTCAATCTGTGTTTCATCTGTGGCTCGAAAATTACTTTTTCAACAGCGCGTACTCCATTGAATCCACCAGCGCCTGTAGGCTGGCTTCGATGATGTTTTCGCTCACGCCCACGGTGCCCCATTCGCGCTTGCCGTCGGAGGACTCGATGAGCACGCGCGTCTTGGCGGCCGTGCCGGCGTCGCTGTCGAGGATGCGCACCTTGTAATCGGTGAGCGTCACCTTTTTCAGCTGCGGATAAAACTTCACCAGTGCCGCGCGCAATGCGCCGTCCAGCGCATTCACCGGGCCGTCGCCATCGGCCACCGTTTGCGCGCGCCTGACGCCGACACGGACCTTGACCGTCGCTTCACAGACGGATTCCCTGGCGTCGCGCCGCATGGAAACGTGATAGGCGTCCACGTGAAACAGCGGGTCGCGATGTTTAAGTGTCTTGCCGATGAGCAGCGCGAGCGAACCTTCGGCAGCCTCGAACTCGTAACCCTGGTTTTCCAGTTCCTTGACGCGCTGCGTGATCGTCTTTAATTCTGGCAGGTCCGGCTTGAGCGAGAAGCCCAATTCCGCCGCCTTCATCAAAATGTTCGTGCGGCCGGACAGGTCACTGACCAGCACGCGGCGGTAGTTTCCGACGGCTTCCGGCTGGATGTGCTCGTAGCTGCGCGCGACGCGGTCAATGGCATGGGCATGCATGCCGCCCTTGTGCGCAAACGCCGTCTGCCCCACCCACGGCTGGCGCGGGTCGTGCCGGACATTGGCAATCTCGTCCACGAACTCGGAAAGCTCCTTCAGCTTGGCCAGCGAGTTCGCGGGCACGCCGGTTTTTTTCAACTTGAAATGCACCAGCGGGATGACGCTGGTCAGATTGCAATTGCCCGTGCGTTCGCCGTAGCCGTTGATGGTGCCCTGCACCTGGGTGGCGCCGGCTTCGATGCCGGCCAGGGCATTGGCCACGCCCACACCGCAATCGTTATGCGTGTGGATGCCGAGGCGGGCCGTGAGTTTGCCCTTCGCCAACGCGGTGATGCGCGCGATTTCATCCGGCAGACAGCCGCCGTTTGTGTCGCACAACACGATGCACTCCGCCCCCGCCTTCTCCGCGGCCTTCCACGTGGCCAGCGCGTATTCCGGCTCGTCCTTGAAACCGTCGAAGCTGTGTTCGGCGTCGTAGATGACCGTTTTGCCGTGGTCCCTCAAAAAGCGGATGGTGTCGCCGATCATCGCCAGGTTTTCGCCCGGCTTGACGCGCAAGACCTCGGTGACGTGCAGCAGCCACGTCTTGCCGACGATGGTGACGACCGGCGTTTTCGCGTCGAGAATCTGCCGCATCAGCTCGTCCTTCTCGACGGCGACGCCTTTGCGGCGCGTCATGCTGAACGCGACGATTTGGGCGTTCTTCCACCTGCGCCGGCTGGCCTGTGCAAAAAACTCCATGTCCTTGGGGTTCGAGCCGGGCCAGCCGCCTTCAATGTAATGCACCCCGAACGCGTCGAGCTTCTCGGCGATGCGGAGTTTGTCCGCGACCGAGAAATTGATGCCTTCGCCCTGCGAACCGTCGCGCAGGGTCGTGTCATAGATTTCAACCTGGGGTTTCATAAATGGCCCGTGAAAAAACGACGGACAATATCCCTGAATTTGGCGGCACTGGCAAATCCCAAAACGTGGAATTAACGCAACTCCGATAAATCACGAGCAGGAGACGCCGAGGCGCAAAAGGCGCAAAGGAAAAAATCCCAGAGGGATTCTCGAATGACATGCCTTGGTCCTCCCCGCCGCTTGCCGCGCCGATGGCGCTGGTTGGGTAGGGCGCGTTCTCCGAACGCGCCGCGCGGCGGGCTGCGGACCGGGCTTCGCAAGGCTTCGCCCAGGCGAGGAGTCCGCCCTACCAATTAAATCACTTCACCGTAAACGTCCGGGTGCGCTGATTTTTGCTGACACGACACCAAGAGCCGTTTTATGATTTGTCGGGGTTCATTGGAAACGTTTTTCCAATCGGTGGCGGCGGCAGGACTTAGCAACCGAACGACCGGCAAATTTCAATGTCATCGGACAAACTGGGCAGCAAGAAGCGTGGTGGACTTTCGGGCGGAAACCCCTTGAGTCTGCTTCATGAATGTTTCGCCTGCGGCGTGATCGTGGTGGGCGCGCGCAAACGCATCGTCGCCTGCACCGCCGAAGCCGCCGAACATCTGCACCGGGATGCGGCGAAGCTGCTGGACGCGCCATTGAGTTCGTTGCCCGCGCCGCTGGCCAGACTGATTCAGGAAACCGCCCGGAGCGGCAAGGCGATTTTGAACCGCGAAATTCCTTTGGGCCAGGCCACAGCATTGCGCGCGAGCATTTTACCCGTGAAAACGCGCGAGCAGGTGGAGATTGTCATCGTTTTGAACAGCCTGACTTCCACGCCGGTTTTTGAGCAGAACCTCCGGCGGCTCGACCGGCTGGCCGGCCTCGGCACGCTTTCGGCGAGCATGGCGCACGAGATCAAAAACGGCATGGTGGCCATCAAGACGTTCGTTGACCTGCTGGCGCAGAAAGGCCAGGACACGGAACTGACCGAGGTCGTCGGGCGCGAGCTGGTACGCATCAACGCGATTGTGACGCAGATGCTGCGGTTTGCCGCGCCGAGCCGCGCGGCGTTCACGACCGTGCGCGTCCACGACGTGCTCGATCATTCGCTGCGCCTGGTGCAGCATCAAGTCAACGGGAAATTGATTTCACTACAGCGTCATTACCAGGCCGAGCCGGACACCGTCCGCGGCGACGACGCGCAATTGCAGCAAGTGTTCATGAATCTTCTGCTCAACGCGCTTGAAGCGATGGGCACGAACGGGGTGTTGACCGTCAAGACTGAAACGGTGAAGGGCGAACGCAGCGAGCGGCAGTTGCGGATCAACATCCAGGATACCGGTGTGGGCATCGCGCCGGAAAATCTGGAGCACTTGTTCGAGCCGTTTTTCACGACCAAACAAAATGGCACGGGACTGGGGCTGGCCATCAGCCAGCGCATCGCGCTGGAACATCACGGCTTGATTCACGTGCACAGCGACCCCGGCAAAGGCTCGCGGTTCAGCCTGTCCCTGCCGGCGTTTGCGGCGGCGTGAGTTGGCAGCTCCAAATCAGGGAAGGACCAGTATTATTTTTTGATCACTTCTTCCAATCGTTACTTTTCTACTTCATCGCTCTGTATTTCTCGATTCAAATCATCAATCCGTCGCTTAAACAATATCTGAAGCTGCTCATCCAACGGTTTGCCCGCGATTGAATTGGTGGAAAAATCAACTGCCCTTGCCAATCCCTATTTGGAACACCCAGATAAGTCACGCGGGCCTTTTTGTCACTGCCGCGAAATTCATGGCTTGCGTTTAGAGTTTGAAAATCAACCCAATTGTCCTAATTGTCTTACAACAATCGCCTTTGACTTCACTTTTTGATTGTCTCCTCTAACCGCTCCTTTTCCTCCTGCTCTTTCTTCATTTGCCGATTTAAGTTATCCAGCCGACGTTTGAATAAAATTTGAATTTGTTCGTCCAGCGGCTTGCTAGCGATGGCGTTTGTAATTGAACCAGCCAAAAGTTCGCGTCCCAAGGGAATGACGCGATAATCCGCGAGAGCCTGGCAAACACCATTTTCACAATCTCCAAAGATCAGATAATTGTCTCCCCGATGCAGCCAATGACCAGAATTTAGAAGAACCGATCCAGAACGGTTCGTTCCTTTGATGGCTGCGACAATTTCGATGGAAAAAGTATTTGCGTCGCTGGTAATAGTCCGGTTAGGTGGAAGCGGAGAGGGTGTATTAGTGCAGCGCGCGATGATAATGTCGGGTGATATCTCTTTGAGCCTATCGTAACCGGGGAAAATCATTTCCATTGCAGCTAGAGCGGTTAAGGTTATTAACAATCCAGTTAAAACAAGCGTGGCGGTTTTCATATTTTTAAGTTGTTGAAGGATCAATAAGGCCCTGAAACGTGAAACGGGTCGGTTCCTAGTATTATAGTATTCCAGCGGCGTCATTTCACTTTTCTGCGCCGTGCTAGTTTAACAGGTGGTTGACATGCGTCCAAGTCCCCATCCGCAGCCGCTACGCTATCCATTTCACAGTCACAGTTTTATTCCCCGACGAGGTGATAGGGCTGGACGGTGTCGCCGCCAACGCGGGTTTTTGGCGCGGCTTTGAGCGAGAAGGTGAAGGCCACCGTGAAATCCGTCGGGCCGGTGCCGTTGTCAATCACCCGAAAAGTCAGCGCGCCGGTCCAACTCCGCAGGTCGCGATAGATTGTGTAATCCTGTTCCTGCAAACGGCCGTTCTCAGCGTTGAAATCGTGCTGCGTTCGAAAACCCCAGTTGTCATTCAGCCGGTAAAAAAGCGTGCTGGTGATGAAATTGTCGCTTTGGGTAAACCCATCAAAGCCGCTGCGCAAGTACCAGTAGCCAAGTCCCCAGCTCCAGCGTTCATTCGGCGTGAAGGTGAGTTGATCAAACGCCAGATTCAAATGGCCGCCGTTGATGGCGTAGCGCAGTTGCGAATCCAGCACGATCCATGAGCGCGGCTTGAACGTGAGGTCGGAGTAAAGATCGCTGAACGTCTGCTGCGGGCTGAACGGTTCGTCGAGATTGGTTTTATTCCGGCCCGGGGTGAGCCGCCAATCCAACACCACGTTCCAATCGAGCAGATTGTCGAGCTGTCCGTCGCGCTTGGTTTGGAGTGTGTTGCGCAGGCCGAAACGAATGACGTTCTCGCTGTCAATGGAATCAATGTTGTTGTAATCGGGGAATTGAACCGGCAACAGCAGCAGGCTGGGCAACGTGGAATCGAACTGCGGCAATTGCGCCGGCGGTGTGCTGGGCGAGGGCACGTAGGCGTAGGTCACCGACGGCTCGATGATGTGGCGCAAACCATCAATGGCCAGAAGTGAATTCGCCGTGCCCGCCCAAAGCTGCGAAGCTTTGAACGAAGTTTCGACGCCGGTGTTGAACACTTTGCGCCGGGCTTCATCGTTCGTGCCGCCCGGTCCGCGCTCCGTGCTGTAATAGGTGAAGCGACCGCCGACGCGCGGCGTGACATTCAGCCAGCCCAAAAACGTGCAGGGCAGGAGCACTTGATGAAAGGTGTCGGCACGGGCGGCGGAATAATTCGGCGGCGTCGGGCCGTTCGTGTCCGCAAAATACATCCGGTACCAGCCCGCCGAGCTTTCGCTCTCGTAATAAAACGGCGTGTTAAAAACCTGCTGGCGATAGCCGGTGAGCCTCACGTCAGGCAGGCGTTCGACCTGGTTGAAGAAATCATTTACCTGCGGCGTGGTTTCAGCGTCGAGACTCCAGTTGTTCCAATACTTGTTGACCTCGGTGAACGTGTTGGGCTGCGGGTTTGCGGTGTAATCGCCTTCAAAAAAGTCATGCAGCACCAGCGGATCGCGTTGATAATTCACCAGCGCCTTCACATTCAAATTGGTGGCCGGGGTCGCCTGGTAGCCGAAGTAAACGCGCTGGCGGTTTTCGGGAATTCCATTGGTCCACGGCGTGCCGCTCGTGCTGTGGGCCGAATCCTGGTCATGCAGGTAATAATACTTGAACTCTGCCTCGCCCCACCGACCGAGATGCAAATTCAGGTCCGGCCCCGCGCCCACGCCCCGCTTCTCGCGGTAGTCCAGATGGATCTTTCCGTCCACTGCATCGTTGAGATACCACGTGTAAGTGTTGAGCAAAAACGGCCCGTAGGAGCTGCGGTAGCCGGGAGTAAAATTGAAATTGCTGACGTGCTCGCCCAGATTGCGCCGGTAATACGGAAAGTAAAACGTCGGCACACCGTCCATGAATAGCACGGCGTTCCACATTTCGATGTATTTTCCGGGAACAATTTTTATGTGACTGGAGCGAACGCGAATCGCCGGGTTGCTCACATCATCGGTCGTGACGAAAGCGTGGCGCGCGTGGTAGGTTTTATTGGTCGTGTCGCCCTGCAATTGTTCGCCTTGCGCGAACACCGGCGGTTTGCCCGTGCGAAATTGTTCGCTCTGCATCTGGTGCGTTTTGAAATTGTAGCGGATGTGTTCACCCGTCCAGATGAGATCGCCCTGCTCGATGCGCACGTGGCCGTCAGCCACCACCTCGCCCGACTGGTAATCGAGCATCGCGCTGTCCGAGGTGAGCGTCGCATTGCCGTACTGCACAAAGACATTCGTGCCGTACGCCGTGTCTCCCACAACGTCCACGCTGCCGGCCGGCGCGCTAGGGATGATTTGTTTGAGCGCCCGCACATCCCACGACGACTGCTGCTGTGCCAGGACAACGAACGGAAAAAGCGCGAATAAAAAAACGAGCGGAACAATGGCGGACAATCTTCTCATTAGGCACGGCCAATTAAACAAAACGAAGCGGGCTTGTCGAGAGTCGAAGGACAGGAGTCGAGAGAAAAAATACCGCGAAGCGGCGGAATCCAGCCTTCGACTTTCGTCTTTCGACCCTCGACCAATTTTATCCTTCGGAGGATTCAGTTTCGCCCAACGCCAGCCGCGCGCCATGGCGGACGTGGAGGACGTGAACTTTACTTTCGCTCACAGTAAACAGGATTCGGTATTTGTGCTGGCGGCGACCGTGGAAAATCTCGCGGATTTCCGAATTGAAAAACTCGCTTTCCGGCGCGAGCGGGCAGCGTTCGGGAAACGTGTCCAACGAGAAAATCACCTCCAACAACCGGTTATACCAGCGGATGGCAGCTTCTGCTTCCTGCTCGGCCAGCCATTCGTAAGCCCCACCGATGTCACGCTCCGCCGACGGCAGGATGATGACTTGATAATACTTCACCGTGGCGAACGCGGAATTTTATACTTGGCGCGGATGCGATCCAAAACCTTGCGTGCCGGTTCGCCTTTACCCGCCTTCATTTCATCCAGACCGCGCTGGATGCCGCGGATCGCGTCGAGCATGTCCTCAAAGGCGGCGGCGTTCTGCACGATCAACTCCGCCCGGCCGTTGACCGTGAGGACTTCCGGCCGGCCGGTGCTTTTGAGCCGGCGCAAATGCGACTTGGCGTTGCGCTGAAAATCCGTCAGCGACCGGATGTCTTGCAATGCAATCATAACATTGAATTAAATGTTTTATTCATGCTACGCCGAAGCTCCACCGAAAGCAAGCTACGAACGGTATGAAAATATTCGAGCAGGTCAGCAGTTCAATCGGCAGCCAGGCGAGGTTGAGTCGGGTCGTTCATGATTTTTCAAGCGGAAGGGATTTCATATTCGTAACGTGAAACAAAATATGGAGGCACGGCCAGGTCGCTGTGATGTCGAAAACCAAAACGTTCATAAAAGGCACGCAACTTGGGACGGGAAGATTCACAATCAAGCCGCAGAAAGTGCCGTTTCAGGTTGCGAGTACGATGCACCGCCCAACGAAGCAATTGATTGGAGACTTCGCCGCCGGCAAACCTACGCCGAACGGCAAGGCGATGAACGAAGGCAGATTCTCCGTCCACCACATCGGGCCAGAATTTTCTATCTTCGAGCTGGAACTTAATCACGCCGGCAACTTCACTGTTGCATTTTCCTAAAAAGAAAAGCCCGTCAGCAATGTCAGCGGCTATAATTTCAGGAACAAGTTCGTTGTCACGCCACATTGGCAGGTTGCGCTGACGTAGCCATGCAGCAGCTTCCAAAAGAATATCGGACACTGTTTTTGCATCCGTTGCGGTAGCTTGCTCAACATAAATTCGCATTACAACCTCACCGGGATGCCTTTGCCTGCCAAAAACCGTTTCACGTCGCCCACGGTGTATTCGCCGAAATGGAAAATGCTCGCGGCTAGGACGGCGTCGGCCTTGCCTTCGAGCAGCACTTCGGCCATGTGTTCCAGACTGCCCGCGCCGCCGCTGGCCACCACCGGCACCCCGACCGATTCGCTGATGCGCCGCGTGATGACCAGGTCAAAGCCGGCCTTCGTGCCGTCGGCATCAATGCTGTTCAACACAATCTCGCCCGCGCCGAGCGACACGGCGCGTTTGGCCCATTCTACGGTGTCCAACCCGGTCGGTTTACGGGCGCCGTGCGAAAACACCCCCCACTTGTCCGGCGCCACCTTCCGGCAATCAATGCTCACCACGATGCACTGGCTGCCGAATTTTTCCGCGCCGGCGCGGATCAAGTCGGGATTCGCCAGCGCCGAGGAGTTGATGCTGATTTTGTCCGCGCCGGCGCGAAGCATCGTGAACATGTCGTCCACGCTGCGGAGCCCGCCGCCAACGGTGAGCGGCATGAAGCATTGGTCGGCGGCGCGTTGGATGACATCCACCATCGTCGCGCGGCCATGCGCGCTGGCGGTGATGTCGAAGAAAACCATTTCGTCCGCGCCCTGCTCGTTGTAACGCAGTGCGAATTCGACCGGGTCGCCGACGTTGCGCAGTTCGCCCGCCTCGGCCTTGCCGAACTGGACGCCGCGCGTGACTTTGCCGTCATGGACGTCGAGGCACGGGATGACTCGTTTGGCGATCATGGGTTTCATTGAAACGCGGCGGGCGGCGCAAGGCAACTCATTCCGGCGGGTTGAACTTTTTCGTTTTGTTGCCGGGGGTGCCGGGAATTTCCTCGGCGCGCTGTAACTTATTCGCTGTGCTCATCGTCTTGGGAAATAGAAGTGGCCGTGGAAACGGTCTTAATAAACGGCCACGGTAGATTGATTTTTGAATGTACGAATGCCGTTTGTTGTCTGATAAAATGGATATCGGTTTATGAAACTACATGTTTTGACTTTGAATTTGGCTTTGGTGGCTTCGGCGGTCGGGTTGACGGGATGCCAGAATCCCGACGGCACGCAAAATAACACGGGCTCTGGGGCATTGATTGGTGGCGCGATGGGAGCGATCACCGGTTCGGCCATTGGCGGTCGTCACTACGGCGGACAGGACGCGTTGATTGGCGCGGCGGCGGGAGCGCTGGCTGGCGGCCTGATCGGCAATTCCATGGATCGCGAACAAGAAGCCCGGCTCAAGGCGCAGGCGCCACAGACTTACATCAAAGTGGACCAGGGCCAGCCGTTGAGCGTTGCTGATGTGAAAGCGCTCGCAAAAGCGGGCATAAGTGAAGACGTGATCATCAACCAGATTAAAAATTCACGGACGAGTTACCATTTGAGCGCGGCGGACATCATTGACCTGCGCGACGCGGGTGTGACGGACAAAATCGTCAATTACATGATCAACACACCGTCCACTACGGGCGCCGCGGCCCCGACCAGCACCGTGGTTGTCCAACAAGCTCCGCCACCACCACCGGCGGAAACGGTCGTGGTCGCCGCACCGGGACCGGGCTACGTCTGGATTGGCGGCGAATATGAATGGAGCGGAATTTCCTGGGTGTGGATCGGGGGACACTGGGGCTATCCGCCCCACCCGCACGCAGTGTGGGTTGGCGGACGTGCCTGGCATGATCACTATGGCTGGCACCATGACCGCGGACATTGGCGTTAATTCCCGCACACCAAAACGACGCGCAGACAAATCCCAATTCCCCACCGCTCCTGCCGAAGAATGGCAGCCGTCCCACGGAGCGGGATCAGTCCGCGCTGATTTTAGCACTGGGCGGGGTTCAATGCAGAGGCACAAAAAGTAAATTTGCGCCGACTCACGGCGGCGGCTACGGCGCTCGCAAGGTGGATGCAGTTTCAGACATACCTCCCGACAAAAAAACGACTTGAACCCGATTGTCGGCATTACACTTGCTGGAGATGATAACTGGATTCGGGCGGTGGCCAACTCGCTACGGCTCCCCTTAAAAAACGGGCCGTTTCTCCGATGCCACTGCCTGAATCCGATATTTTCCGCGCTTTCATCCGTCTTCGTTACACTACGCCGCGACAAGACGGAGTTTTTTTGAAACCGGGAGGGTGAGCGTCCTTGCGAACCGTGACTTCCCAGCAAACAGGCCTCGGCTGCTACGAGACAAGACGTTTTTGAACGGATTGTTAAAGCCAGTCCTTGCGGTTCAATGCCGCCAAGGGTATCGGCGTCGCATCATCGGGTAGAGGAGATCCGGGATGGCCTCTGATTCGTCGTCGTTCCATGTTTGATCCGAGGCAGCGGTTGGAGGTGCGAATGGATTTCCAGTCATGGCCTTCATCCGGCCCTCCCGGGTTGCCAGCCGGTAAATGCCGAAGCCAACCAGACCTGCAACGACGAGAATTAAAACACACACCGCAATGAAGCCAAGTTCGGCGAGTGCCCTGCGAACGGCAGGAAAAAGAAGACTGATGAGCACAACCAAGCCTGCCAGTTGGGCGACCAACCCCACTGCATCAGTTTCTTGTCTTCGTCGTGTCATTTGACACGCAAATGTGCACGTTCCATGCCAACAAATGCGATGGGAACATGCGATAAGCGGGGGTATTGCGCCACGCTGTCACACGGTTACCTTTCCCTGCTTCGCTGAAAGCATAGACAAGGTTAATGTCCGGACAGTGTTCGGAAATGGAGCAGACGCTGTGCGTTTTTTCTGGCGGTCGCTTGGTTTGCCGGCGGCTGCGCCTATTAAAAAATCCAACCCGTCCCGGCGGCGTCACTCAAGGATTGGGTGGAGGTTGAGGACACGTCGCAACGAACGCGTGGAAACTTGTTTACTTCACCGCCCGACGAAATATATTGGCGCACTGTTGCCGACGTGGCGGAACTGGCAGACGCGCCAGACTCAAAATCTGGTACTCGTGAGAGTGTGTGGGTTCGACCCCCTCCGTCGGCACCATCTCGCAATTTTTGCTATAAATTGACCGATAATTTGTCCCGTAAAAATTGGCAGTTTGTATCACATATCTCGTGCCAAATGTTCACTTGGTTTGGAAGTTGGAAGTTTTAAAACGAGACAATTTATCCGCAAAGGCTTATCAATAACGCATGGCCTTCAAGCATTTTGCGAAACAGACGCAAGGCGTCGAATTGCTCCAGCGTTCGCTCGCCTGCGGGCGGCTCGGCCACGCCTACCTGTTCGCCGGGGATCAGCTCGAAGAGTTGGAATCGCTCGCCCGCACGCTGGCCAAAACGTTGAACTGCCGGGACCCCGTCAAAACCGGCGGCGTGACGACTGATTGCTGCGACGCTTGTTTGAGCTGCCGGGAAATTGACCACGATACCCATGCCGACGTGCATTGGGCGCGGCCGGAGTCCAAATCGCGCATCGTAACCGTCGAGCAAACGCGCGAGTTGATGCGCGAAATCCAACTCAAACCCACCGAGGCCGAATACAAGGTGGCGATCATCGCGGGAGCGGACCGGCTAAATGTTCAAGCCGCCAATGCTTTCTTGAAAACGCTGGAAGAACCGCCCGGCAAGTCGGTTCTGATTTTGCTTTCGACCGAGCCGCAGCGGATCCTGGAAACCATTTTATCACGCTGTCTGCGCCTGAATTTTTTCGGCGAGGGCGGCCGATCGCCTGACCCGGCGCAGATGGAATGGCTCGCGCATTTTGACGCGCTGGCGGCCAATGAACAAAAAAGTTTGCTGGGGCGTTACCGATTGCTTGACGCGCTGCTGCAAAGGCTCGGCGAAATCCGGGAGCGCGTGGAAGAAACCCTGACCGCCCGCTCGCCCTTGCAACAGTACGATGAAATCGAAAAAGACCTGCGTGAAAAGTGGGAGGACGAACTGGCGGCGGCCATCGAAGCGGAATATCGCCGCCAGCGGGCGGAGGCGCTTTTGCTCGTGCAATGGTGGTTGCGCGACGTGTGGCTGTCCACCCTCCGCAGTAGCACTGCTACGGAGGACGGGCGCACGCTCGCTGCCGGCGGAAGCCTGCTGAAATTCCCTGAAATTTCCGGTGCGGAAACCGTCGCCCGGCGTATTACATCACGGCAGGCATTGGAAAATTTGCAGACCTTGGAGCAAACCCAGCGGTTGTTGCACACCAACGTGCAGGAAGCGCTGGCGCTGGAAGTAAGCCTGCTCAAACTGCGTCTTTGACCGGTTGCGAACGAAATCTCGCAATGAAGTCTGAAAAAAAAATCACCGGACCCGGATTTTACGCGCTCGTATTCGGACTGTTTCTCGGTCTGGCGATTTTGAAGTTCGGCAATCCGGTCATCCTCGACCAAAAAATTGCGCCGCCGGTTTCGCCGTCCGAATTTTTGGCGGACGCCTGGCCGACCCATTGGGGCAACTGGATTCTGTTGCCGCTGTCACTGGCGGGCGCGGCGCTGGTGTTCGTGAGCCGGCCGCGCTGGCCGGGAACGCGCTGGCTCTGGTTGCTGCCATTGCTATGGTTCGGCTGGCAGCTTCTTTCAACCACGCGAACCGTGGATGGCAATCTCACCGCAACGACGCTTTGTCAATTTGCTGGATGCCTGGCTTGTTATTTCATCGGCGCATTTATTTTCGGACGCGAACGCGCCGGGCACTGGCTGTTCATCGGTGTGCTGGTGGCATTCGCATTTTGCCTCGTTCGAGGCATCAACCAGCGGCTGTTCGAGTTCCAGCAAAGCCGGCAAATGTTGCTGGAAGGCGGGCGCACCGGCTGGACCAACATTCCGCCGGAACTGTTTATGGAGTTGAAACGCAACCAGGTCATCATCGCCACCAATGGCATGGACGTGCCCAATCCGGCCATCCTCGCCAAGTTTGCCAAAGGGCGTGTCATGGGCACGTTGGTATATCCCAACGCCCTGGCGGGCTTGATTCTGCTATTATTACCAGTGTCGCTCGTTTTGGCGTTCAACAGCACAAAACGGCTGCGACAACCCGTTCGCGCAACAGTAATCACACTGACCATTTTTCTGGGCGGCGCGGCATTTTTTTGGACCGGCTCGAAGTTGGGTTGGCTGATTGCTATGGCAATTGGCGGCGCGTGCTTGTTTCGCTTGCAGTGGTCTGCCCGATTGAAATGGGCGGCACTCATCGCGGTAACGGTGATTGGACTCGGAATTTTTGCCATACGATTCCACGGCTACCTTGCCGCCGGCGCAACCAGCGTCGGCGCGCGGTTTGATTACTGGCGCGCGGCGCTGGAGACCACATTCAAACATCCGCTGCTGGGAACGGGCCCGGGCACTTTTCAACGGCCTTACGCACAACTCAAATTGCCCACCGCCGAAATGGCCCGCCTGGCGCATAATGACTACCTGGAACAATTTTCGGATTCGGGCATTGTCGGCGGAACGCTCTATGGAGCCTGGATTGTGCTTTCGCTGTTGACGATGGGGCGGCGCGTCTGGCGTTCTGCCGAACGGGTGAGCTTCGCCATTTTTCTGGGAGTATTTGCCTGGTTTATACAAGGATTCGGTGAGTTTGGTCTCTATGTTCCGGCACTGGCCTGGACGGCCTTCACCTTATTGGGCTTTCTGCTCGCCATGACCGGAAATCAAATCGACAAGTATCCGATGACCGGTTATTCTTCCCACCGCACATGAAAATTCTCTTTCTCAATGGGCCGAATCTGAATCTGCTGGGACAGCGCGAGCCTGAAGTTTATGGCCGCGTGACTTTGGCTGACATCGAGGCAAAAGTGCGTGAACGTGCCGCACAGTTGAAGGTGGGAATTGAGTTCCGGCAATCCAATCTGGAAGGCGAGTTGGTTGACTGGATTCAGCAGGCAAAGGGGAAGTTTGACGTGATTGTCATCAATGCCGCTGCTTACACCCATACCAGCATTGCGCTACGGGATGCAATTGCGGCGGTAGGAGTGCCGACCATTGAGATTCACCTCTCAAATATTCATGCGAGAGAAAAATTCAGACACAAATCGCTGATTGCGCCGGTTTGTTGCGGTCAAATCGCTGGTTTTGGCCAAAAATCTTATATTTTGGCTTTGGAAGCATCCATTGACGTTAACGTTGATAGAAAACGGCCATAAAACTGTATTTTTATGGCAATTTTAACGATTTTTATTTGATTTAAACTTTTCTATTTTGAGACTTGACGATAATCTTTCAAATGAATAGGATGCCATCCAACCTAATAATGATTCAAGCAGAGTCGAACTTCGGCTGCTGCTTTTTTGGTTATTTAGGATTAAAAACAGGAATTCGAGTTCACTTTAACGAAAACGCGCCGTGGATATAAAAGATATCAAAGCCATCATTGACCTGATGAAGAAAAACTCCATAACGGAGTTTGAACTGGAGCGTCAGGATTCAAAAATCAGGCTGAAGCGCGGCTCGAATAGCGGCGCACCTATTGTTCAGTATGATGAACCGGTGGTGGCTGCGGGTGCTGTTCCAGTTCTGCCGCCGGTTGCTGTTGCATCGCCACAGATAGTGGCACCGCCGATTCTAGCCACCGGCGAAGTTGAGGTCAAATCACCGATGATCGGCACTTTTTACCGCGCGCCATCCCCTGAGGCTGCGAGCTACGTTGAAATTGGCACTGAAATCAGCCCTGAATCCGTTGTGTGCATCATTGAAGCGATGAAAGTGATGAATGAAATCAAAGCTGAAGTCAAAGGCGTGATCACGCAGGTTCTGGTGGAAAACGCCAAACCGGTGGAATTCGGCCAGCCGTTGTTCAAAGTGCGGCCGGCTTGACTTCGGCGACGGAAACACTCGTTAATCCTGTTTGCTTTCACTGAAAGCCCATGTTTGAAAAAATTCTGGTCGCCAATCGCGGCGAGATAGCCGTTCGGATCATCCGCGCTTGCAAAGAATTGAACATCCGCACCGTGGCCGTTTATTCGGAGGCGGATGCCAATTCCATGCACGTGCAACTGGCCGATGAAGCCATTTGCATCGGCAAAGCGGCGGCGGCGGAAAGTTATTTACGCATTGACCGCATCATCAGCGCAGCGGAGGTCGCGGATGTGGACGCGATTCATCCCGGCTACGGTTTTCTTTCGGAGAACGCGCATTTCGCGGAGGTTTGCGAGAGTTGCAACATTCGTTTTATCGGCCCCAATCCGCGCACGATGCAGGCGCTGGCCGACAAAGCAGTCAGCCGGGCGCTGGCCAAAAAAGCCGGCGTACCCACACCGCCAGGGTCGGAAGGCGTCGTTGAAAAAGAACCGGACGCCCTGGCCATCGCCAAACACATCGGTTATCCGGTGATGATCAAAGCCATTGCCGGCGGCGGCGGACGCGGGATGCGTGTGGCGCATAATGACATTTCGCTTGTGAAAGGTTATCACACGGCGCGAAACGAGGCGGAAAAGGCGTTTGGCAATTCCGCGGTCTATATTGAGAAATACATCGAGAATCCACATCATATCGAAATTCAGATTCTCGGTGACCAAAAGGGCCGCATTATTCATCTGGGCGAACGTGATTGTTCCGTTCAACGCCGCAACCAAAAACTTATTGAAGAAGCGCCGTCGCCATTGCTCGAGTATAAATTCCGCAAATTGCGCGACAAAATCGGCAAGGCCGCCGTGAAAATCGCAGAGGCTGTACACTATACCAACGCCGGCACCGTCGAATTCATCGTGGACAATCACGGCAATTTTTATTTCCTCGAAGTCAACAAGCGGATTCAAGTTGAACACCCGGTCACTGAGGAAGTCACAGGCATTGATCTCGTGCGTTATCAAATCCTGCTGGCGATGGGCGAGCTGCTGCAACATTCGCAAAGCGACATTCAAATCAAAGGTCACGCCATCGAATGTCGCATTAATGCCGAAGACCCGTTTGACGAGTTCCGTCCCAGCCCGGGACGGATTGAGATGTATTTTCAACCTGGTGGCCGCGGCGTGCGCGTGGACACACATGCTTACGCGGGTTACACGATCCCATCGACGTACGACTCAATGATTGGCAAGCTTATCACGACGGGCAAAGACCGGCGGGAGGCAATGGATCGCATGAACCGTGCGCTCGCCGAATATATGATTACCGGCATTAAGACCACAGTGTCCTTCCAGCAAGCCATCATGCAGGACCCGAATTTCCGGCGTGGCGTTTATTCGACCGGTTTTGTCGAACAATTGCTCGGCGGCGCACGGCGTGAATTGATTGAGGAGAAGACTTGATGGCGGATTGTGTGCCAACAGTCCTCCCAATGTGTTCCCGGGGTGTTCCCAGAATTACATTTGACAGCCGCCGTCCACCGTTTATCTTAAACCGCTAAATACTATGGCTGACATTCCCTCGAACATACCAGGCGCGCCCGCAGGCGCTGTGCCACCGGTTAAAAAAGAAACCGGCAAGGTCCAGCCCAAAAAGGAAACCGTCCGAATCAATTTGCCGCCGAAACCATCCACGGCGCCGACCATCAAACTGCCGACGCTGCCGCCCGGCGGTCCTACCGGCGCTCCCAGCGCGGCGCCCTTGCCAACCAGCGCGGCAAAAGCCCCACCGGCACCTGCTGCTCCCGCGCCACGAGCCGCTGCCGCCGCTGCTGCTGCGCCCGTGGCTCAAACGCGTCCCGCTCCGGCGGTTCAAAGAGCGGCGCCGGCTGCCGCTCCCACGATTGGCGCGCTCGACAACATTCTGGTCATCGCTGCGGTTGTGGCTGGATTGTTTGCCGCCGGCACTGTGGTTTGGATGCTCCTGCTCCTCAAAAACGCAATCGGCTGAAGCCGGTTTTGACCGCATTGTTTCTCGTGCCCAAAACCATTCCATTTGACGTATGGCTTCTCCATTAATCGTCACGCTCACGCAGGAAAATTTTGCGCAGCAGGTTTTGCAATCGCCAGTGCCCGTGCTCGTTGATTTCTGGGCCGAGTGGTGCGGCCCGTGCAAAATGATCGCGCCGCTTCTCGATGAACTGGCCGACGAATACGATGGCAAGATCAAAATCGGCAAAGTGAACATTGACGAACATCAGTCGCTCGCCGCCGAGTACGGCATCCGCGCCATTCCCACCCTGCTGCTTTTTAACAAGGGCGAAATCGCCGAGCAAATGGTTGGCGCCAAGAGCCGGCGCGATTTCAAGGCCAGCCTGGACCGCGTCGCGGCCTGACCGCTGCCCGTCCCGCGAGGCGGGATTATGCCGCTCATCCTTTCGCCCCGACAATTTGTCCAGCGGGCCGAGTTTTATCATCAACTCAACCAGCTCACGTCCGCCGGAGTTCCCATCGTTCGCGCTCTGGAGCAAATCGAAAGCCGTCCGCCCGCCGCTGCCTATCACAAGCCGTTGCAATGCCTGCTCAATGAAATCACCAAAGGCGCAACGCTGGCCGAATCATTGCAGCGTCTCGACTGGCTGCCCGAGTTCGACCTGGCGTTGATTGGGGCCGGCGAACAGAGCGGGCGGCTCGACGCCTGTTTCCGCATGCTAGCCGATTATTACGACGACCGCGCCCGGGTCATCCGGCAGGTGATTTCCCAGCTCATTTACCCCGTTGGGCTGGTTCACATGGCCGCCTTCATTTTTTTAATCGTGCTTCCGTTCGCCGCGTCGCAGTTCAACGCCAGCCTGCCCCTCCTGTTCGCCAAAGCCGCCATCATCCTCTCACCGCTTTATGGCGCCGTCGCCTTGATGATTTACGCCACGCAAAGCAAACACGGTGAAAACTGGCGTGCCTGGATTGAAGCTTTCCTGCGCCTGGTCCCCATCCTGGGCAAGGCCCGCCATTACCTTGCCCTGTCCCGGCTCGCTGCGGCGCTTGAAGCGCTCATCAGCGCCGGGGTCAACATCTTTGAGGCTTGGGACCTGGCCGCCACCGCCAGCGGCTCGCCGGCCTTGCGCCGGGCGGTCGCCGCCTGGAAGCCGCGCGTGGTTGCCGGTCAAATGCCCTCCGAAGCCGTCAGACTCTGCCCGCTGTTCCCGGGAACCTTCGCCAACCTTTACGCCAGCGGCGAGGTCAGCGGCAAACTGGATGATTCGCTCCGCCAAATCAGCCGGATCTACAACGAGGACGGCACGCGCAAGCTGAACGCCTTCGCGACTTGGATGCCGCGGCTCGTTTATATGCTGGTCGCGCTGATGATCGCTTACAAAATCGTCCAGTTCTGGAACAGCATCTATGGTCCACACGGCGACCTTTCCAATATTCTGAAAGGATTTTAATTCCGCTTTGCGCAGCGGACAGTTGACCGTTACTTTCGCCGCATGACATTGACCGAACTGCTCGCGAACGAGGAATTTCGCCAACACGAATTTCCCGTCGCCCGCGACAAAATTTTCCTCGCGCATGCCGGGGTTTGTCCGTTACCACATCGCGTTGCCGAAGCCGTTTCCGAATGCGCCAAACGCGGCACGCTGGGGGATCAGGAAGCCTTCGTCCTGCACCGCCTGAACGATGCGCGCCAGCTCGGGGCGCAATTGCTGCATTGCCAGCCGGAGGAAATCGCGCTGGTCGGGCCGACTTCGCTCGCGTTGAGTTTTGTCGCCGCTGGGCTGAGTTTTCGCAAGGGCGACAACATTCTCATTTATCACGATGATTATCCGTCGAACGTTTATCCGTGGATGGCGCTGGCCGAACGCGGCGTCGAAGTCCGCCTGCTTAACACGCGCCTTCGCGGCGACGAAGCCGCTTCGGCGGCGCAGGCGCGCGGCCTCGGCATCATCCGTCCGCGGGACGTGATGGGACAGGTGGACGAAAACACCCGGCTCGTCGCGCTTGCGTCCTGCCACTTCATCAGCGGCTATCGCATTGATTTTCAGGCCATCGGCAAATTTTTGCGCGAACGCGGAATCTTGTTTTGTCTCGATGCGATTCAAACGCTCGGCGCGTTTCCGACGACGGTCGAGCACGTGGATTTTCTCGCCGCCGACGCGCACAAATGGCTGCTCGGCCCTTGCGGCGCCGGCCTGCTTTATGTCCGGCGTGAGTTGCAGGAAAAACTGAACCCGCCGATATATGGCTGGCACAACGTGCGTTGCCCAAACTTTGTCGCGCAGGAACAAATTATTTTTCACAACGGCGCGGCGAAATACGAAGCCGGCACGCACAATCTGCTCGGCCTGGTCGGTTTGATCGCCGCCATGGAACTCGTGCTGGAAATCGACGTTCCGCAGGGCGGGATCGCCGCTGAATTGTTGCGCAAACGCGCGTGGCTCGTGCCCGCCTTGCAGGCGAAAGGTTTTACGATTTTGAATGCGGACGCGAAACCTGAAAACGCCAGCGGCATCGTTTCCTTTCTTCAAACCAACAAAGACCTCACAGTGTTGCACAAAAAATTGACGGACGCCAGCGTCGTGGCATCGTTGCGCGCGGACCGCAAAGGACAGAATTACATCCGTTTCTCGCCGCATTTTTACAACACGGACGCTGAGCTACAACGTGCGCTGGAACTGCTGTAGGGCAACGGCATCAGGTTTCGTTCGGTTTCTTGTTGTGAAGTTTGGATTCCTCTTTCAAGTCTTTTTGCAGCCGGGCGAAGGCGGCTTCAAAGGCGTCGTGGTCTTTCCAGTTGGAAAAGTCGGGGATGAAATACTCGCGCACTTCCACCGCCAAATCCTTGCCGGTGTCGGCATCAAAACAAGTCCAGTCGCACAAGGTTTCAAAATCAGTCAGCCGGATGGGAAACAGCTTGCGGCGGTTTTCTTTTTTCTCCACCTCGCGGGCTTTGCGGATTTCCGTCATCACCCATTCGCTTCGGATGCTGTGCTCCGACAGCACGAGCAAAAGCCGGTCATTAATTTGAATCGCCTCAAACAACTGCTCGTGCAGCTTCTTGCCACCTTTGAGGTCTTCCGACGCAAACCATACGCGCATGTTGGCTTCGCGCATCCGGGAATGCAGCCGGCGGGCAAACTCCTTATCCTTCGTGGAATAGCTGATGAAACACGAATGCCACTGAATCGGCGGGCCATTGCGGATTGAGCGCGCGATGTCGATGATTTCTTCTGGCACGCCACAACCGAGCAAAAAGGCATCAGGAATGTGGCCTCCGGAAATGTAGAGCGTTTCGACACCGATTATCGAAGGACCTGCGTGATTAACATTATCCAATCCCTTCACTTCACAGAGACTGAGGTCTGCAAAAATGGTGCCGTCGAGACGCGCACCACTCAGGTCAGCGTCCTTCAGAAACGTGGCTCGAAATTGAGCGTCACTTAGGTCTGCGCCAGTTAGGTCAGCCTCAATTAAATCCGCCCCCGTGAGGTTGGCATTGGCTAGAATAGAGTCTCCTAAGTTCGCATGATGCAATTTCGTGCCCCTCAAATCCGCGCAACTAAGATCTGCGCGACTTAAGTTTGCGCCGGTCAGATTTGCACCATCCATGTAGAACTCCGTTAAGCCTTCTGAGGGAAATGGCGAGTAGCTGAGATTTACATAGCGAAGGTTAGCTCCTGAAAGATTGGCATTGATTAATTTGCTATGTGCCAAATCAGCTTGCGCTAAATCTGGCTTTGTCTCAGGACGCTCTGCACGCCAGCTATTCCAAGCCGCAATACCTTTCTTGAGAATTTTAAGATGTTTGGGGTTTGCCATGGGTGCTCATCTTCTTGAATTTTCAGCCTCCAGATCTTTTTTCAACCGGGCGAAGGCGGATTCAAAGGCGTCGTGGTCTTTCCAGTTGGAAAAGTCGGGGATGAAATACTCGCGCACTTCCACCGCTAAATCCTTGCCGGTGTCCGAATCAAAACACGTCCAGTCGCGCAAGGTTTCAAAATCGGTCAGCCGGATGGGGAACAACTTGCGGCGTTTCTCTTTTTTCTCCGCTTCGCGGGCTTCGCGGATTTCGGTCATCACCCATTCGCTTTGGATGCTGTGCTCGGAAAGCACAACCAGCAGCCGATCTTGAATTTGGATGGCCTCATAAAGCTGCTCGTGAAGTTTCTTGCCGCCCTTCAAGTCCTCCGGCGCGAACCAGACGCGCATGTTGGCCGCGCGCATCCGCGCGTGAAGACGTTTGGCAAATTCTTCATCTTTGCTCGAATAACTGATGAAACAGGAATGCCATTGAATCGCCTCCTTGCCGCAACGAATCGACGGGAGAAGATGCGTTATGATTTCTTCCGGCACGCCCGCATCGCGTAGAAACTCGTCAGGAATTTTGCCTTGGGATTTGTAAAGAGTGTCGATGCCGATGGTTGAGGGAGCGTAGTGTTTCATGGTTTCCAATCCAATGGCTGCGCTGAGATCCACATTTCCAATTGTGGTACGGCCGAAGTAGGCTGCGGTCAAAATAGTTCCCGTGAGGTTCGCGCCGAAGAGATTCGCGCGGCTGAGGCTCGCGCTGCTTAGGTTTGCGCGGCTGAGGTTTCCGCCGAAGAGGTTCGCGCGGCTGAGGTACGCGCCGCTAAGGTGCGCATTGATGAGGATCGCACCGCTGAGGTTCACGGCGCGGAGGTTCGCGCCGCTGAGTTTCGTAGCGATGAGGTTCGCGGCGATGAGATGCGCACCGTCGAGTTCCGCGTAGCTGAGATCCGCTCTGCTGAGGACCGCGCCGTTGAGGATCGCGCCGCTGAGGATCGCGCCGCTGAGTTTCGCGTAGCTGAGATCAGGGCGTTCGTCCCGATTCTCTTCTCGCCACCGATTCCAAACCTTAACGCCTTGCTTGAGAATTTTCAGATGCTCTGGATTGGCCATAAAGTCCACATTTTTTCATCACACGTAGTATTTAAAATTTGGCAGGAAGGTTTTCGTCCCTTGGTTCGCTACAAGAATTTCCCCGACCGCGTCAGAAAAATGCACAGTGACCGGTTGGCTTTCGCCAAGTTTGCAGGCGTTGTAATTCAGCTTTGTGAGCCCAAAAACATCCATCGCAACTTGCCTAATGTCTGTTTCCCCGTGCTGAATTTCAATCCGCAGCGGTTCGGGGACATCCCAGCCGTCATAGGTTCTCAAAAATGGTTTGAATCCCGATGCCCACAAGTAGCCGGCGCGGTCGGAGACTTTCCAGAACGTGCCGCGCACAACTGGACGAGTGCCGACTCGGTAGGCTTTCAACCCACGACGATCGGACGCAACGCGAATGCCTACAAGCTTCACTCCTGCTGGGCAAGCCTCCTGATAACCGCGCCACTCATCGTCATCAATCGCCGAACGGCAATGGAGAAATACTTCCTGTAGCTTCTTCCCGTGCTGTTCCTCGTATGTCCGCAGCACACCGGCAAGTAACTTTTTTGCAGCTGGACGGGAGAGGTGGCACTGCTTTAATTCCGGGGAATACCACGGCCCGTAATCTCCCAGGAAGACGATGCCGTCGCCATCATCCAAAAACATCTGGGCGGCGCTGCATGCTGTTCGTCCCTTTTCTCCTGTGCGTTTGAACGCGATCCCTACATAACAGACTCCAGGTCGCGCACTCGGAAGCTTCCACGGTTTCCGGCCGCTCTTGTAGTAAATCGCGGTTGATAAATTCCAAGCTCGGTCAGACAGCGGAGTCAGGATTCGCTCACCCCACGCCGGCTTTTCATCCGAAAGATTCAGTGTGGACTCCCGCACGATTTGAATCGGCATCTTGCACTCCATCGCGCGGGCTTTAATTTGGCGGCGAAAATCCAGCGAGAAGTCATATAGTTGAGAATCATATTCCCCAAACAGATCAGCCATTTGTCGGCGCAGATTCACTTCTTTCGCCGAGAGCCGCCGGCCTATTCCTTCTGTGACACGCGATAGCGGCCGGCAGTTCTTGTATATGATTTCCGGGACAACGCAGATTGTTACATTAATGTCGGTATCCTTTCGCTCAAGCACTCGAATTGCTTTCAAATAAAGGCCCGTGACATCGAAAACCCTTTTGTGGTCGTCGCCTTGATTCGCCGCCGCATCAATTTCCTTCGCATCGAGCGGTTCAGATAAGGGGGCAGCCTTCGGGAACAATGCGTGCATCGCTTCCTCAAAGCCGGGGAAATGCGGCCAAAGCACCTCGCTCATCTCCGGCGGTGGATCAATTGGCGTATTCAGCCGTGCGGCAAAGGACTGAAAACCTGCAATTCCATCGCGAGTGCCGATAACAGCATAATTGATTCGGCTCGGCTTCTCGATGCCATTGCTCTCCACCGGTCCAAACAAAGCCAGGCCCGTGGCTGGGTGCTCGATCTGCTGGCGCGATGCAAATTCCAGTTCAGGTTCAGGCAGAAGTTCGGCATTGATCAATGGCTCATTCATCGCCGGAATCCTCCATTTCCTCCGCGCTGACCTGAATATCGTATCGCTCCGGTTCTTCAGGCTCAGCGATAGGTGCACCGGCAAGCATCGTTTCGTCCAAACACCAATTCATTGACAATGTAATCAATTTACCGAGCTTCAACGTAGTTTGCTTGTCCTCAGCCGCAGCCTGGGTAAGCAATTGATTGAACGCCATCAATCGCTTGCGCCATTTCTCATTGAAATATGCTTGCGTGACCTTCTTGGTTCGAGGGCCAACCTTCCTTCCCGTAATCGGCTTATGCGCGCTATCAAACAGAGCAACGCCAGGGCGAAGCCGAACCACGAAGCCTCCCCAGTCGGTCTTGCGGATTGCATAACGGACCGCCGGGTGATGAATGATTTCTTCTGGGACTACGTTTGGGCGATAAAGGTGGATGCTCCCAAAAACACGGATGTAGCTCGAACTGTCGTCCACATCCTTGAAGCGATAAATGGATTCGCCCCTAAAAGGCGCGGGCAAATAATACGCATGGTCATCTTCCGCAACGAGACATCCGGCGCGAATCAGCCACGAATGCACTGAGCGATTCAGCAGCCGAGAAATGACATTGTGTATCGGTGTTTGCTTGATCGAATCATACGACGGCCAGTGAAAGGAGGCCTTGGTTTCTTTGACAACCATTGCAAGTTCTGGCGGTGGAGAAGAAAAAGACGCAGCCCGACCCGGTTCGAGGCTGTGATGCGGCCATAGATTACGGGCCGCCTTTTCATGTTCTTCTTCCATTTCGGATGTATCGAAAATCCGAAGGACTTCGGGCACTTGAACGAAGGGGAGTAAATTTGTTGTGAGCGGCTCAGACTTATGGGCAAGCAACGAAGCACCTCGTTCCAAGGCAGCTTTTGCGATGGCAGAATTGCCTGCATGAATTCTAGGCGCATTTAGCGATTCAAGTTTCTTCAGCAGACGCCGCAGCCCGTCCGCCCAGCTTTCGCGGAATGGAATCCACGAAATATCAGACAGCGTCCAGTCCGGCTGAACGTCGTCGAGGTTCAACGTGATGAGAAAGTCATCTGTGTTGCGCTGCTTGGCCAACTGGAGTGCAAGCGTGCGCTCTTTGCGGGGATTATCTTTAGCGATGGAGGCCTTCGAGAGAAGACCAAGCACACGGAAAGAACGGTCCTTGATGGCAACATCTACCTCCTTAACCCAAGACTCGCCGCCAAGAATTTGAATTTGGTCAAACCAGACCCCGTAGCCGTAAAACGCCAACTTTCGCGCCAGCCACTTCGCGAAAACCTGATCCTCGTAAGCGTAGCTGATGAACAGCAACTTGCGAAGGTTGTTTCCGTCTGGACTGGCTGGCTGCATGGCTAATTAGCAACTACTATGTTTTTTGTTGTTTGCCTTCGCCGGTGAGTTTGACGTAGCCGTCGGTGATAGCGCGTTTGAGGTAACTCATATTGAAACCCGGTTTGCTTGTGCCATGCGCGAGTGTGCGCCGAAGATTTGGCAGCGTCAATCCCGGGAGTCAGGATAAACCGCCTGCGAACACGAACCCAGATTCACAGTTACGACTCATCCAGCCGGCTGTATTCACGAATGGAAGCCCGCCACCAGGGCGCCAACGATTCGCCCGTGCGCAGCCAGGCTTCATGATGCAACCAGACCAGGGTGCGCTCGTCGGCCATGATTAAAAGCCTTTCGGCAGGCGTCAATTTGTCCGGCCCGGTGGCCAGCAATTTTTCGCCAAGCGCGCGAACTTTCGGGCTTCCGACACCCAGCGCGGCAAGTTGCTCGGCATAAACCGGATTGAGTTGCTTCTCGCGCAGCAGCGAAACATGAATGGCGTTGACGTAAGGATCGAGCACCGCTTCCGCCAGCCCCACGTGGGGAGGGCGCGGGGAAGTGTCTTCAGTGATTTCATGGACTTTCATGTTTGCACGAAGCGTGACCAGTTCCGGCGGCGGCGCGATTTCTTCCGGCGTGAGAAACAATCCCAGCTTTCGCGCTCGCGCGCCGAGGCTGCGCCGGCTGGTGAAGACGCTCAAGGGAATGGACAAAACCATTCCCGCCAGCATGGGCGTGAACCACCAGAACAGCGACGGTCCGAGCCACCACATGAATCCGCCCCAAACCAGCCCGAACAACGTGTGCCCCCAGTGCCGTCGGATGGCAAAGGTCCACGCCGTGCCACCGGCGGCGCGTTTTTGCGGCCACCAACCGACACTGACGCCCAGCAGGTTGGTGACGACAAACCGCGTGTGCCACAGCATCAGCAGCGGTGCGTGCAACGTGGAAAAAATGGTTTCGCACAAGACACTGGTGGTTGTGCGCGCCAGCCCGCCGAACGCCCGCCGTCGTTCCGAATCATACGAAAGGTCAATGAGCGCAAGCGCTTTTGGCAGCATGATGACGACCATGCAGATGACGAAAATGAGCAGGGCGTGAGCGGTGCCGCTATAGTTGCCCAGGTATCGCGTGAACGCCCGCACGGTGATGTCCGAAAGACCGGTGTGTTTGTGGAACCAGCAGATCCAGTTGAACGTGAGCAGAAATGCCAGCCATAAAGGCCCGGCGAGATAACCGCAAATACCCAGTATCAGATGCAGCCGGCTCACCCCGCGCAGTCCTTTGGCAAAGAGCACGAGGCCGTGTTGCAGATTACCCTGACACCAGCGGCGTTCGCGCTGCGCGTTTTCGATCATGGCCTGCGGCGTTTCCTCGTAGCTGCCTTCGATGTTGTAAGCGAACCAGACTTCCCAGTTTTCGCGCAACATCAGCGCCGCCTCGACAAAATCGTGGCTGAGAATCTGGCCCCCGAACGGCTTGCGCCCGGGCAGTTGCGGCAAATCACAAAATTGCATGAACGGCTCGGTGCGGATGATGGCGTTGTGGCCCCAATAATTTCCCAGATCGAGCGCCCAGTAATTCAATCCGGCAATAAACAGCGGCGCGTAAAGGCGGTTGGCAAATTGCTGGATGCGCCCAAACAATGTTTCGGCGTTGACCACAGCCGGCACGGTTTGAATCAATCCGACGTCCGGATGCGTTTCCATCAATTTTACCAGGTCCACGAGCGTTTTGCCGCGCATGACACTGTCGGCGTCGCACACCATGAAATAGCGGTAGCGGCGGCCCCAGGCATTGAGAAAGTCGCGCACGTTCCCGCTCTTGCGGCTTTCGTTGTTCAACCGGCGGCGATAGTAAATGCGGCCCAGCGCGTCAAGTTCATGAACCAAATCATACCAGTACCGTTCCTCCTCGATCCATTTGTCAGGATTGGTGGAGTCGCTCAAGATGAAAAAGTCGAAGCGTTCAAGCTGGCCGGTTTTTTCCAATGATTCATACGTCGCGCGCAAGCCTTCGCAGACGCGCACGACATCTTCGTTGAAAACCGGAAAGACAATCGCCGTGCTGATGCCGGCAATGCTTTGGCCGCGATATTCCTTCAGGCGCGTGATGCAGCGGTCGTCGCCGAACATCCGCAACACGAAACCATACAGGCCGTGCATGCAACCGATGGCAATGAACAAAAACAAAATCACAAACAAAACCAGCAGCACGGTGCGCGCCGCGGACCAGCCCGTCCGCCACAGCAAATCGGCAAAGAGCATCGAGACCAAACCCGTCAGCAGGAGCGCGCATGAATAAAAGAGGAACAGCCGCCAGCCATGACGCTCGATATGCGGCGCGGCCATCACCCGCAATGGCGGTGACTGGCTTGGGGCCGGGGCGGATTGGGAAACGCCGGACATGGCTTAGTGCGTGATGATGAAAATGGCCACCAGCAGCAAGGCAAACACTGTCCAGGCCAGAACCATTTTGAGATAGGGCAGTTTGCCCAGATTCGTCAATGTTGTAATCGGGCCAAGATCGAAGGAGCGCGGCGTCATTTTTGAGAGCTGAAAATCCGGCCCGGCGCGCAGATAGGTTTCGCGCATGGCGCTGATGAATTCCTCCGGCCACGGGCCGGGCCGCAAAAATTGATCCTGCCATCGGCCCGGCATGTCGGCGAGCAGCAGCGCGAGCCGCCCGCGCGTGGAGAGCATTTGGTCGGCGTTGGCCGGCGGTTCCTGCAACACCTCGGCGAACCACTCTATCACAATGCGATCCATTTCCTCGGCGGCGAGCTGGGTGGCGGAGCGTTCCGGCTCAACGGGCGCGCGGCGCGCGGCGCGTTCGAGCACACGGAGCACCAACTGGCCGAGCAGGGCTTTGTTGCGGACGCGCAGGGCGTGGAAATAATTCTCAACCTTCTCATACGCCGCATTCCATTCTTCGAGCCGGCGTCCCGCCAGATGACCGTAGGAATCGGTCAGCGCGCCAATGCCGTTCATGGCGGACTCCATTGGTAAGTCCAGGTTTCGCTCAAAATATTGGTTCCCTTGTGCAAGGTGCAGCGCAGGTCCACCGGATCGGTGCTGCCGGAATTGGGCTGCATTTTCAAAATAACCCGCCAGACGTTGAATTCAGGAATGTGAAAGATTTGATTATCCAAAATCACCGCGTTGGTGCTGCAACTGGCGATGGCCTGCGGCGGATCGCCTTCGGAAATGGCGTCAAGCCCGGGCCCGGCAAAATCAATCACGATTTGCCGGCAATTCACGCAGTTTGGCCCCAGACCGATGCGCGTGGATACAACCTTGTTGTCGGACAGTTTCATGTCCGTTTCGCGCGTCCAGAAGAGTGTGTAACCGAAGCGAAATGGTTTCAGCGGCGCGGGTTTGTCTTTCGGATCCCAAAACGCGACGATGTTGTCAAAACCCTCGTAATTCGCGCTCAATTGCACGAGATGCAGGTTGCCGTCGCCCCAATTTCCATGTGGCTCAACCCACACGGTGGGCACCAACTGGTAGAAGTTGAAGCTGTCCTGATAGGCCGCAAGGGTGCGCTCGCGCTGGAGCAGGCCGAAGCCACGGATGTTAGGCGCGGAAAAAACCTGGTGGCGCATGACGGCGGGATTGTCAAGCGGACGCCAGAGCACTTCACCACCATCCATGCGGGCGAGCAGGCCGTCGCTGTCGTGAACCTCGAGGCGGTAATCATCGAATTTGCGCTCGGAATTTTTACCGAACCAAAACATGCTTGTCAGGGGCGCCAAGCCGATGGTTCTGATGGGCAGCCGGTTCGCATCCGCGGCTTGAACCATGTTCGTCTCGCGAAAATACAGCACGGCTTCGACATCAACCACGGTGGTCTCACCGGGACGGATGAGCAGTTGATACGCGCCCGTGCAATTGGTGCTGTCGAGAATGGCAAACAGGGTCAGTCCACGGGCGTCCTTTTGCGGCTTGCCCAGCCACCAGTCGGTGAAGATGGGCCACTCCTCCGGCCGGTCCGGTTCGCCGCAGTCCAGCGCCAGTCCGCGAGCGGAGAGACCGTAACGCTGCCCCTTGCCGAGTAGTCGGAAAAAGCTCGCGCCGAGAAACGCGCCGACTTCATCCCACTTGTTCGATTCGTTCAATTGATTCAACAGGCGGAACCCGGCGTAGCCCGTATCCGCGGGGATCTCGTTTTGAATGTGCAGCGCACGGTAATTGAAAAAGTCCTGCACGAACCGGATGGGCTGCACATGCGTCGCCGTGAATTCATAGACGTGAACCGGTTCCTGGTAGAGGTAGCCCGGATGAAAAAACTCCACGCGAAATGGCAGGCCATCCACCGCCCACAATGCCTTATCATGCCGGAATTCAATCTCACGATACTTGTCATAGTTGAGATTTTCCTGCCGCAACACCTTCGGCACATCGGCGCGCGGCGAGTGGAAAGGCTGGCGCGCGCGTTCGAGAGCGCGCTGCGCCACATAATCCAAATTGACCTGGGCTGATTCCGCGCCGATCGAAACTTTGCCGGTCAGCGCCAGTCCGATTGTTAAAACCAAATAGGTAAATCGCCACATTTAGATAAGGAGAACCGAAGTAGGCTCAATTTGCAAGTTTAGCCAGCAACCACTTGAATGACAATGGATTATGCTGTTAAAATAACCGGTTAATCCAACGTCTGCCGGTAGCGTTTGATGCCGATGACCAACATCACGACCAAAAACAATGCAATCGGCCAGAGGTCGGGCGCAATTTCGGCCAGACCATTCCCCTTTAGCAAGATTCCGCGCACGACGCGCAGGAAATGCGTCAGCGGCAGGATTTCACCGATGGCCTGCGCCCAGCCGGGCATGCCGCGGAACGGGAACATGTAACCCGACAGCAAAAGTGACGGCAGAAAGAAGAAGAACGCCATCTGCACGGCCTGAAGCTGGTTACGGCCGATGGTCGAGAAGGTGATGCCCACGGCAAGATTCGCCACGATGAAGAAAAACGCCAGCACCAGCAGCAGCGGCACGCTGCCAACGAGCGGCACATTAAACAGAAACTTTGACGCCAGCAAAATCAGGAAGACCTGGATGTAGCCGACCGTGATGTAAGGGATGATTTTGCCGATCATCACTTCGCCGGGGCGGACCGGCGTCGAAAGCAGGTTTTCCATCGTCCCCCGCTCACGTTCGCGCGTGATGGCCAGCGCGGTGATGATGATCATGGTCATCGTCAGCATCACCCCCATGAGACCGGGCACGATATTGTACTGCGTGATGTTTTCCGGGTTGTAATGCTGATGCACCACCAGCTTGAACGGGGTGGGGCTGCCGCGCAAATTCGCCAGCGGGCCGGCCAGGTCACGATCCAAAACGGTGGTGGTCAACAAATTGATGGCCGCAATCGCATAGCCGACCGCCGCGGGGTCGGTCGCGTCAGCTTCCAGCAGCAAATCGGGCCGCTCCCCGCGCAGCAGTTTGCGCGAAAAATCCACCGGGATGCTCACGACGAACTGGACGGTGCCCTGCGCCAGCAACTTTTGAATGTCCGCCTCGTTCTTTGATTCACGGACAATGTCGAAATAACCACTGTTGTGCAACCCCCACACGATGGTCCGGGAAAACACGCTGTTGTCCGCCGAATAAACGGCGGTGGGCAGATGCTTGGGGTCGGAATTGATGGCGTAGCCAAAGATGACCAGCTGGAGCAGCGGAATACCGATCATCATGGCGAACGTCACCCGGTCGCGGCGCATCTGGATGAATTCCTTGGCCACAATCGCGCCGAACCGCCGCCAGTTGAACTCGTGCAGTTTCACGAAAGCGTCTCCAGTTTCCCCGGTAGGGCGGCGCTGCTGCGCGGCCCAGATATCGGGGCAAAGCGGCAGCTTTGCCATACCAGATGTTTGGAAATTTTCACGAAAAATTGTCCTTTGCCGTTTCCATCAGGCTGATAAATACGTCCTCCAGCCCGGATTCAACCTGTTGCCAGCGATACGCACCGGTCATCCAGCGGCCCACACTCGCACGCAACTGCGCCGCCTCCCGACCGCTCACGTGCAGGGTCGCGCCAAAAGCGACGACCTGTTCCACCCCTGGCTGGCCGCGGATTTTTTCCGCCAGGGCCCACAAATCCGGCCCGGCCACCTCCCACGTCGTCAACCCAGCGGCCTTCACCACCTCCGCCGCGCTGCCGCGGGTGAGCAGATTGCCGTAGGCGATGTAGGCCAGCCGATGGCAGCGTTCGGCTTCATCCATGTAATGCGTGGTGATGAGCACGGTCAGGCCGCCGGCGGCGAGTTGATGAATCTCCTCCCAGAAATCGCGACGCGCCTTCGGGTCCACACCCGCCGTTGGCTCGTCGAGCAACAACAATCGCGGCTCGTGAATGAGGCACGCGGACAACGCCAGCCGTTGTTTCCAGCCGCCGGAAAGCGTGCCAGCAAGTTGCCGGCGGCGGGCGGTCATGCCCAGCCGTTCGAGACTTTTTTCAACGGCGGCCCGGCGCCTGGGCACGCCATAAATGCGCGCGATGAAATCCAGATTTTCCTCGATGGTCAGGTCTTCGTAAAAGCTGAACCGCTGCGTCATGTAGCCGATGTTTTTCTTGATCTCGCCAGACTCGGCGCAAATGTCGAAACCCAGGCAACGCCCGCTGCCGCCGTCCGGTTTGAGCAAACCACACAACATCCGCAAAAACGTTGTTTTGCCGCTGCCGTTCGGGCCCAGAAAGCCATAAATCTCTCCACGCCGCACCTGCATCGGGATATTGTTCACGACCGTGCGGTTGCCGAACCGCTTCGTGATGCCCTGCACGTCAATGACGAAGGCGGAATCCATATTGGGCAGAGAAATTTGCAGAAATAAAAAAACATCCAACAACCAACATCCAACATCGAACATCCAATGCTCCGGCTGGCCGGAAATCATTGGGCGTTAGATGTTCGATGTTGGATTTTCGATATCTCATTTAAACTCAACATCCACCGGCTGACCGGGACGAAGGTCGGCCGCATCAGCGGGGGAAAATTTCGCCTCGATCATAAAAACCAGTTTGGCCCGGTTCTCACGGCTGTAAATCACCGGCGGAGTGAATTCGGCCTTGGTGGAAACATAATTGATGGTTGCCGGATACGTATGTTGACCGCCGTCGAATGTCACACCAACCGTTTCGCCGGGCTTGATTCGCGGCAACGCCGCCTGCGGAACAAAAAAGCGCACTTTAATATTGGCTGGAGGCAACAGCTCGATGACCGGCTTGCCCGCTGCGACCCATTCGCCGGTGCGATACAACGTGTCATGCACGAAGGCATTCGTCGGCGCAAATTGTTGCTTTTGATCAAACGACCAGCGCGCCTTGTCCAGCGCGGCGGTTTGTGATTCCACCTGGGCCTGGTCGGCGTCGCGTTGTGCGCGGGTCTGGTCGAGTTCTTCGGCGGAAATCACCCCCTGATTGTTGCGCAATTGTTGGCGGCGGGCATATTCAGCTTCGGAAAGCACGAGATTGGCTTTCGCCTGCGCGAGATTTTTTTCCGCCTGTTGGACGGCAGCGGCTTCCGATCCACGTTCCAACTCAAACAACAACTGTCCGGCTTTGACCTCGTCGCCGCGCGCCACGGCTAGGTTCGTCAGTGCACCGCCGAGCGGTGACGCCACGTAAACGTATTCGCCTTCGATATAGCCTTGAAAAACGTTCGAAGAATTCGGGGAACAACCGGTGATAAAAATCACGGCCAGCGCAAAACTGAAAATAAAAACAGAAATTTTTCGCCGCCACATCGGCCAAAGGAAAGCTCATGCGTCAAAAAATTGCAAGTTTGCGCTAAATTACGCAAATGATAGATTCATGGCCGCATGAAAAAGTTGTTATTCGGCGCAGGGTTGCTGATTTGTTTTGTCTGGAACCTAACCGCGCAAAACACAAATACAAGTCTGCCCGGCTGGGTCACGCGTCCGCTGTCGCTGACCGACTGCCTTAATATCGCGCTCCAGCAAAACGGAACGATCCTCAAGGCCAAGAGCGACCTTGAAGCGTCGCATGGCGTGGTTGTGCAAACGCGCGCCATCGCCCTGCCGCAATTGCAGGCGACCGGCCAATACAAGGACACCGATCCGCACGCGATCGAAACCATTTCTGGTCCTGGATTCAGCCTTACCCAGCCGCATCAAAACTGGAATGCGGGTGTTCAAATCGTTCAATCCATTTATGAAGGCGGGAAAATGGTCGCGGCGTTGCGCGCGGCCAGCGTCACGAAGCAACAGGCACTGGCGCAATATCAGACTGTGATTGCCGACACGCTGCTTGGTGCGCGAGTGGCGTATTTCGACGTGCTGCTGGCCGCGCAGCAAATCACCGTGCATGAAGCCTCGGTCAACCTGCTCCAAAAGGAACTCGAAGACCAGAAACGCCGTTACGACGCCGGCACAGTGCCCAAATTCAACGTGTTGCGCGCCGAAGTCGCCGTCGCCAACGAGCGTCCTGCCCTGATTCAAGCGCGAAACAATTATCGCATCGCCAAAAACAATCTGTCCAACCTGCTGGGTTACAATCTGCCGCGCGAAATCTGGGAGGACGTTCCGTTGAACCTGACGGACACGCTCGACGCCACGCCGTATCAGGTGGATTTGCCGGCGGCGATTCAGCAGGCGCTGGCCCGACGCACGGAACTGGACGCCGTGCGCAAAACGGCGGAGTTGCAACGCTTGAATGTCGTGAACGCCAAAGCCGGCTACAAACCGACGGTTCAGGTCTTCGCGGGTTATGGCTGGTATAATGCGCAATATACGCAGCCGGTCGAACTCGATCACGATATTCACGGCTGGAACGCCGGCGGACAGTTGAGCTGGGACATTTTCGACGGAATGCTGACGCACGGCAAAGTTGTCCAAGCCAGGGCGCTTTATGAAAAATCCAAGACCGACGTGGACGACAAGGGACGCCAGATTGAACTCGAAGTTCGCACGGCCTACTCCGATTTTATCGAGGCGCGTGAAGTTCTGGAGTCGCAGCAGAAAGTGCAGGAACAAGCCGACGAAGCCCTGCGCGAAGCGCGCGCCCGCGCCGAGGCCGGCACCAGCACGCAACTCGACGTGCTCGACGCGGAAACATCACTGACTCGGGCGCGCACAACGCAAATCCAAGCGTTGCATGGTTACGCCGTCGCTCGCGCCAGGCTTGAACGCGCCATCGGCGAGGACATGCTTCAAAAGCCCGCGCTGACAAAACCATGATTTACCATTGACGAAATCAGTGGCTCTGGGATTTTGTCGGGCTATGGCAAAAATTCAACGGGCGCTGATTTCGGTTTCGGACAAAACGGGCCTGGTTCCGTTCGCGCAAATTCTGGCAAAAGCCGGAATTGGAATTATTTCCACTGGCGGCACTGCCAAAACGCTGCGTGAGGCCGGACTCGCAGTGAAAGACGTTAGCGAATACACGGGCTTTCCCGAAATGCTCGATGGCCGCGTCAAAACTTTGCATCCGAAAGTCCACGGCGGTTTGCTTTTCATTCGCGGCAACGAAACGCACGAAGCCGCTGTCCGCACGCATAACATTCAGCCGATTGATCTCGTCGTGGTGAATCTTTATCCGTTCGAGCAAACGGTGGCGAAGCCGGATGTCACCTTGCATGACGCGATTGAGAATATTGACATCGGTGGGCCTTCGATGCTGCGCAGTGCGGCGAAAAATCACGACAGTGTCACGGTTGTAGTTGATCCGCTGGACTACGCTGAAGTCGCGGAACAAATTTCCGCCAATGGCGATACGACCCTCGAACTGCGCCGCAAACTGGCAGCGAAAGTCTTCGCGCGCACTGCCGCCTATGACAGCGCCATTGCTGCGCATTTGCAAAAAAAATTCACCGTGGCGGAGGCTTCCAGCCTGCCAACTTCACTCAATGTTTTCGCACCACTGGCCCAGCTGCTGCGTTACGGTGAAAATCCGCATCAAGCGGCGGCGCTTTACGGCGGCTTCAATGAATTTTTCCAGCAACTGCACGGGAAGGAACTTTCCTACAACAACATTCTGGATTTGACGGCGGCGGCGAATTTGATTGCGGAATTTTCGGACGGCCCACCGACGCTGGCGATTTTGAAGCACACCAATCCGTGCGGAGTCGGCCAAGGCGCATATTTGCGTGAGGCGTGGGACAAGGCGTTTGCCACCGACAAACAGGCGCCGTTTGGCGGCATCATTGCTGTGAACTGTCCGCTCGACGGCGCGTGCGCAGAGGCCATCGCGGAAATTTTCAGCGAGGTCATCGTCGCGCCGGATTTTACAGCGGAGGCGTTGGCGATTTTGCGAAAGAAAAAAAGTCTGCGGCTGCTCAAAGTCTTGAAATCACCACTCGCCGCCCGGTCGCTGGACGTGCGAAGTGTCGGGGCAAATTCGTTTTTGTTGCAGGAACGCGATTTGAAAACAGCGGCGCGCGCGGATTTAAAAGTCGTCACCCGCCGGCAGCCGACGGACAATGAATTGCGCGCCATGCTGTTTGGCTGGCGCGTGGTCAAGCACGTGAAGTCAAACGCGATTGTTTATGCGGCGACCGACCGGACGCTAGGAATTGGCGCGGGACAAATGAGCCGCGTGGACGCAAGCCGGATTGCGGTCTGGAAGGCGGGCGAAGCAAAGCTTTTGCTCAAGGGCAGCGTGGTTTGCAGCGACGCGTTTTTCCCGTTTCCGGACGGTTTGATTGCGGCGGCGGAAGCGGGCGCAACGGCGGCGATTCAACCGGGCGGTTCGGTGCGCGACGCGGAAGTGATTGCGGCGGCGAACGAACGGAATATGGCCATGGCATTCACCGGCGCGCGGCATTTCCGGCATTAACGGATGAGCCAGTAAATCAATGCAAATTGGGCGGCAGTGACAGCAGCCAGCAACACCCAGACGAATGCTTCACGCAGGTGCAGGCTGCGCTGGCGGGCGGCGGCAAGCCAGAACTGGAGTTTGGCGGAACCGAGGGTGATGATGTCACCGTTCCGAAGAATCGCGGCCTGAACGGGTTCGCCGTTGACGGTGGTCAGGGCGTTTGGCGCGATTGCGAGCGTGAAACCTTTCTGCCGGTTAAATTCCAGTGTGAGGTGGTGATCCCAAATGCCGTCATCGTCGAGTTGCAGTTCGTTTCCCGCCGCACGTCCGATGCGGAAAGGAAAACGGCGGGCTGCCGATTGAGCGCCTGCCTTTCTTCCCGAAAGGATGTTGAGTTGAATCATCACCAAATTCGACGCGGCACCTGGATTTGGTCGTTGGGATAAACCGGCGGATCTTTGGACGAGTCTCGCAACGCTTCGTTGCAATTGACTTTGATGCGCTGGCCGTTGGCGCGGATGAGCCAGACTTTTTTGTGATTGGCAAAGTCCGTAAAGTCACCCGCGGTTGTAATGGCTTTGGTGACGGTCATTTGGCCGGCGTAGAGCTGGCGTCCGGGACCTTTGACTTCGCCGGTGACATAGTAGACGCGATCTCCGGTATTTACGGTGACGGTGAGATGGCGGTAAAGCTTCGGCACATAGAGATTATATATTTCGTTCTGAAGTTCCCCTGCAGTTTTGCCCGCAGCCTGAACGTGGCCGATATTGGGCATGGTGATGGTGCCGTCCTCTTTGATGGGCTCTACGTGTGGTTCTATACTTTCCGGCAGACCGGTCAAGGTCACCGCGACAGTGTCACCGACATGAAACCGTGCAACCTCCGCTGCAGTGTAGCCTGTGGATGGCGAACCGGTCATTACCGGCGGAGTGGGGGTGTCGGAAAAGATGAGATCACTCGATGACGAGTAGCATCCAGTGAAAATCACACCGCAGAACAGCAGGCCACAAGCAAAAAATCCCAAACTTGACGCTTTCCAAAATAATTTCATTGTCTCTAATCCTTGCGAAACTGGGCGCACAATCAATACTTTTGTTTAATCCCGATCATGTCGGTGTCGTCGGAATCTTTTCCCTTGGCGGGGGTTTCCTGAGCGTCTTCACTGCGCGAGTAGTAATAATTGCCGTGGTAGTAGCCGGTATAGTAATAATAGCTTTCGTCCTGCGACATGTTGATGTTGTTGAGGAGGATGCCGATGAGGTTGCCGCCGACTTTTTCGATCAATTGCTTGGCGCGAATGCTCATGGGCTGCGGATAGCGGCGGTATTGAATAACTTGAATGACCATATCCACTTCACTGGCCAGGACCGAAGCATCGCTCACCCCCAGAATGGGCGGCGAATCAAAGAAGATGAAATCGTATCGCTGCTTCAACTCGGCAACCATTTCCTTCATTTGCGTCGAACCGAGAATGCTCATCGAAGTGCTCGGCAATTTGCCGCTGGCCATGAAATCAAGCATCGGCACGCTGCTGGTCTGGATGACTTCTTCGAGTTTGTTCTGCTTAAGGAGATAATTGGTCAGGCCGATGTTGTTGCTGACGTGCAACTGTTTATGCAGAGTCGGACGGCGCAGGTCGGAATCCACGATTAATATGCGCTGGCCGGCTTGAGCAAATACTGTGGCCAGATTCACCACGGTGATGGACTTACCTTCTCCCGCGCCGGCGCTGACGACGACAATGGTGTTGAGCTTTTCATCCTTGCGTGAGAACAGGATGTTCGTACGCAGCACGCGGTAGGCCTCGGCGTGCGGGCTTTCGAGACCTTCGTCCACCAAATAGCCGACGTTTTGCGGGATAACGCCAAGCACCGGAGATTGGAACGCACGCTCCACCTCGTCAATCGTCTTGACGCTGGTATCCAGATATTCAATAAAGAAAGCCAAACCGACCCCCATGACCAAGCCGATGACAACACCGAGAATAATGTTCAATGTCTTGTTTGGTTTGACTGGGCTGTCTCCAGGCTCGGCTGGGCCGGTAATTTCCACTATTGAAGTTTTGGGAATTTCAACGTCGAGCTTTTCCGATTCGATCTTGGCGGCAAGCAGCCTGTGGAAATCGATCATGTTTCCCAGCTTGCGTTTTTCCTGCCAGTAGGGCTGGCCCTTGATGAAATCCGTCTGATCTTTTTCTTTGGCTGTCTCAACGCTGGCGGTAAGTGAATCGAGTGCAGCTTTCTCTGACTGAACCTGGTTTTCCAAACTGGCTATGATGCCGGCGACCCGGGCGTCAATCTGACGATTCAACTCTTCAATCAGAGATTGAAGACGGGTAATATGCAGATCGGCCGGGGAATAGTCGTTTGTCAAAGTGACGTATGTCTGTGCAGACTCATGCAGTTTGTTCAACAAATCGGACAGTGCTCCATCCGGAACCACCGTGGGCAGAACGTCTCTCAGCTTGTCCGTGGTTAGGGCCTGAAGTTGGGTCAGTTGTTTCTCCAGTTTCATGTAGCGCGTCTCGCCTTCGAGACGCATGGCGTTGTAGTTGCGCAATTGCTCCTGCGAAAGCGTGGGCGTGGGGTTCATGGAATTGGGATCGCTGTCGTTGACGCTCAGTTCCTTGCGGAGATTGTCCACGTTGGTTTGAACCGCTTGAATTTGCTCCACTTCCGACTGGAATTGGCTTTCCAAAACCTTGATGCCATTCAGGGTGAGTTGCTTGCGCAAATTGAGGCGGTAATTGCGGTAGGCTTCGGCAATGGCGTTGGCGAGGCGCGCAGCGTCGTTTTTGTCTTCGCTATAAACGGTGATTCCAATGAGTTTAGTGTTGCGCACGGGCATCAGGCTCATTCGCCTCTTGAGAAACTCCATGGTCTCGGGAGTTTTGAGCGTTTCGCCGCCAAAGTATTTTTTGCCCCATACCTCGTTCAGGTTCAGGGCTTCGATGACTTTTCCCAAAACAACACGATCCTGGATGATTTCAAATTCGGTCTGAATGAAATAGGGGTCGTAAGACGTGTATGTCGCCTCGCCGCCAACACCTCGAATGTCTGAAATGATGTCGGGTTCGATTCTGATTCGGGCCGTGCTGGCGTAGGATTCGGGCAAAAGGAACGTTACCGCTGTGGCGACAATGGCGGTAATCAGAAAAACAGTGATAATGATGGCCTTGCGAATGCGGATGATGCGCCAATAGTCCAGGAAATGCAACCTGGTTTCCTGTTGCGGCTGATTTTGTAATGAATCCATATGTCGGAAAAAATAATGGAAGCCAGACCATTGACCCGGCTTCCGTCTAAACGTTCAAAACAATTTGGTTTAACACGGCTGGCTAATAGGCGGCTGAAACTCCCAAATAAACGCGGCTGCGCGTATAATCGTCTCCCGGAACTTGAGAGACAACATCATCAAGATTATAGCCGACATCAGCTGAAAAATGCGGGTTGAAACTATACGACAGGTTCACACCCAAATTATAGTAATCACTCGCCTGATTGTTGTGAAGGCCTTGGTTGAATACCGAGTGTTGCCAGCGCCCAATGACTGAGCCCAGCAGCTTGGGTGTCAATTTGTGGTTGATGGAACCGTAAAGCGTGGAACTTTCCTGGTTCTGCGTAATACGCCCCTGGGTGTCCGGCTCAATCACGTCCGTTGCATTCTGCGATTCCGTGAAACCAATCTGCGCATAGCTGCCCGGAGCATAGGTGTAAACTGCCGACATGACCGCATAAGGAGCCATCGAAGGCGAGCTAAGCGGATCATTATAACTCTCCGAATATTGAAATCCGGCCTGTGCGTTCACAGACAGATTCGGCAGAAAGGTGTGTTGAAAACCCAAATAACCGATGTAGGAACGACTGTCGCGGCTGTCACTATAATAAGAAATCTGATGGTCATAATTATAGGGAAAGGTGGGAAGATAAACATTCGCCAAAGCAACAAGCTCATTCCCGGTATAATTCACCAGCCCAAAGTTGCCACCGACCAGAACCATGGTTTCCGGCCGGACCCGCCATTGTAAATTCAGCCACACTGATTGTTCAATCCGGTTCATCAAACCGGCAAGGCTGGCGTCCACTGTTGGAACAGACACTGGATCATAAGGAAACGGAGAAATAGGATAATAAAGATAATTTTGAATTGTGCCTGTCCCCAGCCCCGCCCCGCTGTTTTCGTAGTCGTAAAATGAGTTTTGATAGCCCAATTGGGTGCTGAATAACCGCGTCCAAGTCGTGTTCAGAGTTAGGGTGCCCGTGTTGCGGATGTTATTTCCATTAACGCGGCGCGGCAGGGAGGTGTTGGGATCAATCAATTCCGGCTCCTGCCCCACGACGAATGAATCCTGCACTCTGCCCTGCCAGCGTTCGGTGAATGCGTGATCCACCCATAAATCGAATTGATGGCTCTGGTCGATAGGGTTCTCGCTTAACTCCTCCCGCCTCTGATAATAATACAAACCGTAAATGTAACGCACCCCCAACTCGGTTTGTTGCAGTGGCACATTGAGCTCAAGTTGGGGGGAAACCTCGAAGCCGTAACTACCAATTTTGGCACCAGATGGCGCCGTGTCGAAGTTGTCATCGTAAAACCCGCGCAGCGTGCCCGAAACACGCCACATGGAAGCCTCCATGTGATTCCAATCAGGGGCATAAGCACCCTGAAGGCTGGCCGTCCCGGCAGCAATGAGCCCCACAGAGACAAAAAACTTCTTCATATCACTATCACACCGGATCGTTATTTAGACCATTCACGCCATTTAACATTCAAAAAAGGGCAAAAAGCCAATGACTTTAATAACGCTACCAACAAAATATTAACACAGTCAAAGCATTTTTTTTGTTTATCTGGACAGCAAAAAAGCCCTTAAAATCTCGCCCGCCTCAACCATTCAGGCACTTGCGTTTTAATTCCTTCCGCAGCGATTTTAAGGCAAGGGTATTGACGACGTCTGTTTGTTCCAGCCAACCTTTGCGCGCGATTCCCGCGCCCAGCCCGAGAAAACCAGCGTGTTCATTCCGGTGCGCGTCCGGGTTGATGACGCATTTCACGCCCCTGCTTTTTGCATACGGCCACAACCGCCAGTCCAAGTCAAACCGGTGTGGATTACAGTTCAGCTCAATCCATGTTCCGGTCTCAGCACACGCGTCAATCACCGCCTGCGCGTTGACTGGATACGGTTCGCGCTCCAAAAGCAGCCGGCCGGTCATGTGGCCGATGATGTGGACACATTTGTTTTCCGCCGCCCGAATCAGACGTTTGGTATTTTCCGCTTCGCTGCTGGCTGGAACATGCAAGCTTGCCACCACCACGTCCAGTTCCGCGAGCAATTCGTCGTTGAAATCCAGCCGGTCGCGCAAAATGTCCACTTCGGTTCCGGTGAGCAGACAAAAATCGCTGCCGCGTTCAGCAAGTCGCCCGTTAATCTTTTTGATTTCCTTGATTTGCTCGCGAACGCGTTTTGTGTCGAGACCATTCGCCTGAAACGACGACTTTGAATGGTCGGTGATCGCCCAGTACGCCAAACCAAGTTCTTCCATGTATTCGGCAATTTCCTCAAGCCGATTGTGGCCGTCACTCCATATCGAGTGGTTGTGCAGTGAACCTTTCAGATCCGTCCATTCGACCAGCCGGGGCAAATCGTTCTTTTCACCTGCCGCAAATTCGCCATGGTCTTCGCGCAACTCCGGTGGAATGAACGGCAAGTCCAGTTTCGCAAAAATCTCCGCTTCGTCCCGGCACGGCACGAGCAACTTCGGGTCGCGCGTCTCTTCCTTCGATTTGAACAAGCCGTATTCGTTGAGCCGCAGGCCGCGCTGAATCGCTCGCTGGCGCATGACGATGTTGTGCTCCTTGCTGCCGGTGAAATACGCAAGCGCAAACGGAAATTCCTTGTCGCTCACCACGCGCAAGTCGCATTGAATGCCACCGTTCAGAATGGCGCTGGCCTTTGTTTCACCCTTGGCGGTGACTTTGATGATGCCCGGCTGTGTGACAACCCCCCCAATTACCTCCGCCGGCTTTTTCGACGATGCCAGCAAATCAATGTCGCCGATGACTTCCTTGACCCGCCGCAAACTGCCGGCAGCACTACATCGGATGACGTCAGGATGCCCGCGCAAACTGTCGAGTAACGGTTCGGCGGCGCGTAACGCCTCGCTCAACAAATGTTTCGAAGCGTAATCACGGCGGCGCTCAATGCCTTCGAGCAAATTTGACTGCGTTTTTTCACCAAAGCCGACGAGTTCGGCCACTTTGCCAGCATTGCAGGCAGCTTCGAGTTTCTCGACTGAATCCACGCCGAGTTTTTGGTTGAGCGCCTGGATTTTCTTCGGGCCCAGCCCGGGAATTTCCAGCATCTCGATCAAACCGGGTGGAATCGAAGCCTTCAACTCATCGTAATACGTCAATTTGCCGGTGGCGACGAGTTCGGTGATTTTTTTCGTGAGCGCTTCGCCGACACCTTTGATTTCGCCGAGCCGATTTTCGGCGACAATTTTTGTCAGCGGCTCGCTCAGACTTTCAATCGTTCGCGCGGCATTCGCGTAGGCACGCGTCTTGAACGGATTTTCGCCCTTCAATTCAAGCAGAGTGCCGATTTCAGCCAGGATTTCCGCGACTTGCTCTTTGTCCATGCGCTCTTTGTCCATGCGCTTGAGTATAAGGCTGTAAGGACAATTTCCCAAGAGAAAGAAAGTGAAGACGCAGGTTCTTTCCCGGCCCGGAAAATGCTTCCTAGCTTCCAAATTGCCTGTCGGAAAGATTGACAGAATCTGATTATGTGATTAGATAAATCTGATTTGCTCGGAAAGGCTTATGCGACAATCTGGTGGCTTGGTTATCAAGATTGCCAGATTGAAATAATGCAGCCGGAAATGAAATTATAGGACTTAAAGGTATGGATTTGATATTTCCCCGGGAATACATGCGGGCGGCATTGATGGTGTCGCTGTTAAGCGTGTGGGTGCTGGTGGGGCTTTTTTACTACCTGAATCGTTACACCAAACGGGAGTATTTCACAGTCTGGACGGCGGCATGGTTGTTTTATGCGCTGTGGCTGACGTTGAGCCTCCAGATGCAGAATACTGCGCCAGGGAGCCTCTTTTTCATGATCAAGCAATGGTGTGTGGCGATTTCGGCGGTCTTTCTTTTGTGGGGCAGTTTGCGTTTTCTCAGTCTCCCCGTTAGGCAGCCGCTGTTTGTTCTGTTTATGGCGTTCCTGCTGGTTTGGACCTTCGTCAGTCCGCAAATCCTCTCCAGTGCATTGGAAATGCAGATGCCGGTCTTTTTTCTGCTTGGTTCCGGCAGTATTTTTGCCGGGGCTTGTTTCTACCGGCTGCGGAAGAAAATGCCGTTCGTGGGCGCGGGCATGCTGGCGCTGGGATTCTTTCTGTGGGGATTCTACTTGGGGAGTTATCCGCTTTCGCAGCAGTACGACAACCTGTTCAGCGCTGGTTTTTTTGTGGCCGCGGTGCTGCAGCTCTTCATTGCCGTCAGCATGATTGTGCTCGTCTTGGAGGAGGTCCGGTACAAAAATGAGCAGACGCTTGCCGAAATCGCGGCGGTTCGTTCGGAGAAGGAGGCCTTGCAGGTCAAAGTCATCACCACCGAGGAACAATGCCGCAGCCTTTATGATCAAGTGCGCGTCACCGAGGGACTTCAGAGAGCTTATGAAGAGTTGCGCCGGACCCAGCAAGTGGTTGTGCAGCAGGAGCGCCTCCGTGCCTTGGGACAAATGGCCAGCGGGGTTGCACACGATGTCAACAACGCGCTGTCTCCCATTGTCGCCTATTCGGAACTGCTGCTGAGTACGCTGCCGGATTTGCCGGAGACCTCAAGGCATTACCTGCAAACCATCAACCAGGCGGGCGGAGACATAGCTCAAATCGTCACCCGCATGCGGGAGTTCTATCGGCGTCGTTCGGATGCGGAACCATTGCTCTCGGTGAATATTAATCAGATAATCGAAGAAGTGGTCGAACTCACCCGGCCGCGCTGGCGCGACCTTTCGCAGCGCCAGGGCATCTCCATCCAGATCCAACGCGAACTGGAACCTCAACTGCCGCCGCTGCTGAGCGATCCCAGCGAACTTCGGGAAGCTCTGATCAACCTGGTCTTCAATGCGGTGGACGCCATGCCGCAAGGCGGCACCATCACCTTTGTCACTCGTTCCATCAATGGTCCTGTTTCGGAAGAGAGTGGGGCCTCTGAGCGGCAGCTTCAGGTCGAAGTAAAGGACAACGGCATCGGCATGGATGAAAAGACACGGCAACGTTGTCTGGAGCCGTTCTTTTCCACCAAGGTCCAGCGCGGCGGCACCGGACTCGGTCTGGCGATGGTTTACGGAATGATGCAACGCCACGACGGCACCATTGAGATTGACAGTTCTCCCGGCCGCGGCACCTGTTTCCGGCTCACTTTTCCCATTCGGGAAAAATCTTCGCAACCCGTCCGGGGCACTTCGCTGCAAGTCAAACCGAAGCGCTCCCTTCACATTCTTTGTATTGATGACGACGCGCAGGTCAGGCAACTCCTGGACGATTGTCTCACTCACTTCAATCATCGGGTGGTGGTTGCCTCCGGCGGGGAGCACGGAATGGAATTGTTCCGCACCGCCATGCAGAAAAACCAGCCCTATGAAGTGGTCATTACGGATCTGGGCATGCCAAAGATGGATGGACACCAAGTGGCCCGAACCATCAAAGCGGAGTCCCCCAACACACCCATCATCATGATGACCGGGTGGGGCACGATAATGAGGGAGGAGGGAGAAACCGCATTGGAAGTGGATGCCGTAATCGGCAAGCCACCGCGCATGAAAGAACTAAACGACTTGCTTCTTCGGATTACTGCGACAGATAAACGCCCTGCCTGAGACTTCCGGGCAACCCAAGCCCCGCGCCTGCCGGTCTTTTTCCGTGCCGTTTTGTGCGAATGCCGGTAAGTTCAAACTCATGTCACGGATAATGAAATGGCAGGTGGCGCTTACCATTGCCGGCTCCGACAGCGGCGGCGGCGCCGGCGTTCAGGCCGATTTGAAAACTTTTGCCGCGCTTGGCATTCACGGTACGAGTGTCATCACCTGTCTCACCGCACAAAATCCCCGACGTGTTCTCGCCGTCGAACCATGTTCACCTGAAATCGTGCGCCAGCAAATGAAAGCCGTATTCGAGGAATTACGGCCGGCGGCGGTGAAAACCGGGATGTTGTTTTCAGCGGAAATCATTCGGGCCGTCGCTGATTTTTTCAAAAAGCAAAAACGCCTGCCGCTTGTGGTTGATCCGGTCATGTTTTCAACCAGCGGCGCGGCATTGCTGTTGCCGGCGGCGATTAAAATTTTACGAGAACAATTGTTGCCGCTCGCCATGCTGGTCACACCCAACCTCGATGAAGCCGAAATTTTGACCGGACACAAAATTGCGTCCGTTGAAAACATGCGCGTGGCGGCGCGGGAAATCCACACGCGGTTCGGCTGCGCCGTGCTGGTCAAAGGCGGCCATTTGCGCGGTGTGTGCGAGGCGGCGGACATTTTTTTTGACGGACGTACGGAATTGCTGTTGAACGCGCCGTTTTTCAGAGGCGTCTCGACTCACGGCACGGGCTGCACTTATTCGGCGGCCATCACGGCAGCACTGGCGTTGAACCATGATTTGCCACACGCGATTGAAATCGGCAAACGCCACGTGACCGCAGCCATCATGCGAAGTTATCGCATCGGGAAATATTCAGCGCTTGGACATTTTGCCTGAGCGCACGAAATTTTTACGGTCGCCGCAACCGGAAAAACCGGCTGCTGTTCGTCGCGCCAAGCGTGACGGAATTTTGACCATTGGTCACGGCGGGAGCGGGGTTGTTTGTATTCCAAACTGGCGCAGCCAGATTGGTGGCGCCTTGGAGCACGAAACCCGCCGGGTAAATCGGCCATTTGAGAACCACATTGGTGCCGAAGCTGGCGATATTCAACGGCGTCGAGAAAAACTCAAACGCGAGCGCGTAGGTTTCATTAGTGCTGACCATCGCTCCACCACTTTTGAAAACCTGCAAATCGTAACGTCCCGGCGGCAGCTTCGGCACAAAAAGGTGCTGGACGTTGTCCACGGCGCTGGTGCAGACAGCAACGAGGTTGCTGTTGGCCGCATTGTATAAAAATAAATGGAGGTTGTTGATGCTGCTCTTGTTTTGCTGCCGGTTCCAGACAAGGGTTGCGGTGGCGGTAAAGGTGGCGTTGCTGACGCCGTTGGTTACGTTAAAATAATAATGAGCCACCGCGTCGAGCGAAGGACTGCTGGTGAGGCTGGTGAAATTCCAGCCGCTCAACACGCCGATGGTGTTTGTCGCTCCGGTCGGGGGATGCGCCGCGCCAGTGGAAACACTGGCCGAAACAAAGTTGGTTTGCTTCTGCCCGGCGAGCTGTTTGTAGGAATTGAAAACGTTCAACACTCCAGCGCCATAGCGCGCGTCCAGTGGCGAGGCCGCCCCGTTCGTCCAATCGGCTGGTTTGATTGCGCCATTCAACAGCAGCGCCTTCACCGTGCGGATGTCGGCGGCGGAATTGGTATCGCTGCCACCGTCACCGCGCAATCCCGCTTGCTCCATCACCGTTGCTGCACCGGCAACTTGCGGCGTGGAATAGCTCGTTTCGATGGCCGGCGCTGTGATGTCCGGTTTGGCGCGACCATTGTCGAGAGTTGGGCCGATGCATGAACTTCCTCCGTAAGCTGCGACACCGATTCCATTGTAACAACTGGCCGGCGGATAAATCTGAGCTTGATTGGTCGGGCCGCCATTGCCTGCACCGGAAACAAAAAGTATTTCGTATTGGGCCGCGTAATTGTCATATTTCTGGTTGATTTGTTGTTCCGTGCTTACCGGTAAATGACTATAATTGGTAGTGCAGAAGATAAAACTCTGGTTCACCACGCGATCGGTAATCGAACTGCTTTGGTAGACGTAGTAATAGTAAAGTGTGGCTGCTTCGTAGTTGTCCACGTGCGTGACATTGGTGGCGACACCGCCGGACATCCCGTAAAAATTTCCGGCCACGTTGTCTGCGTGGCCTGATTCAAGCCCCAGCGAGTTTGTGAAAGTGTTTGCCGTGCTTACCGAGGTATATGGCGAGGCACTGTAAAAATAAGTGAACAGGTTGGTCGGGTGTCCCACCGCCGACGAGCCGGGATTGACCTCCCAATACGGTGCGCCCCCCTCCGCCTGCCCCACGCAGATATTCGTGCCGTTGATGTTGGTCGTCACCGTCCGCAACAGCGTAACACCGATGGTGTCGAGATTCGATGCCCGGGCGGCCACTGGTCCCAAGAAAATGAAGGCCAGAAGGAATTGTGCGCCGTGCGATTTCACAGGATTTTCATTTTTTGCCGCAAGTCTTATGCCTAAACTCCAACCTCATATCTGAAGTTTGAGGTGGTTGCGGCTTCTTGGAAGATAGCTGCGAATTGCACCAAAGCAAATCACAGCCATTTCCTTTTCAAGCCGGAACGCTACACTGCCAGCATGTCCGACACACTGGTGATCAACGAAATCTATTTGAGCTTGCAGGGCGAAAGCACCTTCGCCGGGCTGCCGTGCGTTTTTATCCGGCTCACCGCCTGCGATTTGCGCTGCTCGTATTGCGACACCGCCTACGCCTTTACCGAAGGCAAAAAAAAATCACTCGAAGAGATTTGCACGGAAGTCCGGTGGCTGACTGCGGCGTTTTCAAATCCGAAATCCTCCCGCAAAGCGGGACGAATCCTGAAATTGCCACTCGTCGAACTTACGGGCGGCGAACCGTTGCTCCAGAAAAATTCCCTGCCGTTGATGAAGCGGCTTTGCGACGATGGGTTCACCGTGTTGCTTGAAACCAGTGGTGCGCATGACATCTCGCCGGTTGACCCGCGCGTCCGGCGCATCATGGATTTGAAATGTCCCAGCAGCGGCGAGGCCGAACGCAATCGCTGGGCCAATCTCAAACTCCTGAAAGCGACCGACGAAATCAAATTCGTCATCGGCACGGTTGAAGATTATGAGTGGGCCAGGGGGCAAATCGCCGAACACCGGCTAAATATGGTATGCCCTCTGCTCTTTTCGTGGGTGCATCTGCTGGCGCCGGAGCAACAAAATAAATCATTGAAAAGGGTTCCCGCCGGCCAGACGGCGGTTTCGCGGCGCGAATTGGCGGAAAAAATCATTGCCGACGCGCTGCCGGTGCGGTTTCAAGTTCAACTGCACAAAATCATCTGGCCGCCGGAGCAACGGGGAGTTTAGTGAGCAAGAACCGTCAAATTCTTGACCTGCTGCGTGATTATGAGTCACGCAACATTGTGTTTATGGAGCCAGATGGCTCCTGGCCCATCGTTTGGGAACGCGCCAAGGACGTTTACGTTTGGGACGCTGACGGGAAAAAATATCTCGATTTGACCGCTGCGTTTGGCGTCGCCGCCGCCGGTCACGCAAACCCGCGCGTTGTCAAGGCCGGGCAAAAACAAATGTCCCGGCTTTTACACGCCATGGGCGACGTGCATCCGCACGCGCGCAAAATGGAACTCGCCCGCGACCTGAGCCGGATCACATTCGAACGTTGGAGCAACGGCAAAAAAACTGGCAAGGTCATTTTCAGCAATTCCGGTTTTGAAGCCGTTGAGTCCGCGTTCAAAACCGCGATGCTGGCCACCGGCAAACGCGGCGTGATTGCCTTCGAGGGCGCGTATCATGGTCTCGGCTACGGTGCGCTCAACGCCACCCACCGCAATTTTTTCCGCAACCCGTTTAACTTTCAACTTCGCGAGTTTGCACACTTTGTGCCGTTTCCAAAAAAGTCCGCCGACCTTACTGCCGTTGAATGGTCCATCCGCCATTTTTTCCGCCGCGAATGGATTGGCGCGATTCTCGTCGAACCGGTGCAGGCGCGCGGCGGCATCAATATTCCGCCCAGGGAATTTCTGCCGCTGCTGCGAAAAATTTGCGATGACCACGGTGCGCTGCTGATTGTCGATGAAATTTACACCGGCTTTGGCCGCACCGGAAAATGGTTTGCCTGCGAACACACCGGCGTCATGCCCGACCTTGTCTGCCTGGGCAAGGCGCTCACCGGCGGTTTCCCGCTCTCGGCCTGCATTGGCCGCGCCGACCTGATGGATACCGCGTGGCCGGCATCGCGCGGCGAGGCGATTCATACCAGCACCTTCCTTGGCCATCCCGTCGGCTGCGCGATGGCGCTGGCACAAATCAAGGAAATTGAAAACCTGGATTTGTCCGAAAGCAGCGCGGACCTGGGCGAATTTCTGCTGGGCGAACTGCAATCGAAGATTTCAAATCCGAAATTTCAAATCGCCGTGCGCGGTTTGGGCTTGATGGCTGGAGTGGAATTGCATCTGGCCGACGGCAGGCCGGCCACTGATGCGGCCATGCAGGCCATTAAAACCATGTTGCAGCGCGGCTTCATTCTGTTGCCCGAAGGGGAATATGGTAACGTCATCAGCTTCACCCCACCGCTGACCATCACCAAAGCGCAGTTGGCCAAGGCCGTTGCCGAACTCCAAAAGGTTTTGGCCACAGATTAACACAGATGCACACAGATAAAATCCAGAGACACAGACGCATCTCCTTTTCATCTGTGTTTATCTGTGTCCATCTGTGGCTCCGTTTTTCCGATGAAACTCACTGAAATGCGCGATGTGCTGGCCACGCGCGGGATTCAGTTGACGAAATCCCTCAGCCAGAATTTTCTGCATGACGCCAATCAACTTCGTCGGATCATCGCAGCGGCGGAACTGAAAAAAACGGATAAAGTCCTCGAAATCGGGCCGGGACTGGGTCCGCTGACGGAATTGCTTTTGGGGAATGCGGGTGAGGTTTTGGCGATTGAGAAAGACGCCCGGCTCGTTGAATTGTTGCAGGAGCGTTTCAACGTAGCGCAGGCGTCCCGCCTGCACGATTTGGGGAAAAATTTAAAAGCAGGCGGGACGCCTGCGCTACATTTGCTCCGCGCCGATGCGCTGGAGTTTATGCGGCGCGAGTCGCATAATTGGAGCGACTGGAAGCTCGTGGCCAATCTACCCTACTCCGTCGCCTCAACAATTTTGGTGGAACTGGCGCAATCGCCCAAACGACCGGAACGGATGGTCGCGACGTTGCAACTCGAAGTGGCCCACCGGCTCATGGCCAAGGCCGGTGACAAAGATTACGGCGTGCTGACGTTGCTGCTTCAACTCGACTACGAGCTGCGCGATTGGTTCAAGATTCCGGCCGGCTGTTTTTTCCCCGCCCCGGACGTGGATTCGGCCTGCGCGGTTTTGATCCGCCGCGCCCAACCGCTTTTGCCCGAAAGCAATCACGCCACTTTTGTGAAAGTCGTCAAACGGGCGTTCTCGCAACGGCGGAAAATGATGTTGAAACTGCTGTGCGAAGATTGGCCGGCGGAAAAATTGGAGCTGGCATTTGAAAAACTGCAGCTTTCTCCACAAATCCGCGCGGAAGCAGTGAGTTTGGAACAGTTCGTGGCGTTGGCACAACGTGTTGCGTGATGCGGGTTACGTCAGGTATTGTGCCTGCGCTCCCCGTTGTTTGACGCCACACACGACACGGAACGCGAATCATGAGCGAAGAGATTTTTGACGTCGTCAACGAGCGCGACGAGGTGATTGACCGCCAGCCGCGCCGCAAGGTGCATCGGCTAGGATTGAAACATCGGGCGGTGCATGTGCTGGTGTTCAATTCGCGCGGTGAGACTTTTCTCCAGAAGCGCTCGATGAAAAAAGACCGCGAGCCAGGCAAGTGGGATTCCTCGACTTCAGGGCACGTGGATGCAGGCGAGGATTACGACGCCTGCGCGGTGCGCGAATTGCGCGAGGAAATCGGATTAACCGTCGAAAAAGCGCCGGAGCGGCTGTTCAAAATCGCCGCCTGCCCGGAAACGGATGCGGAATTTGTCTGGGTCTATCGTTGTCAGGCCGAAGGGCCGTTCCAACTGCACCCGGACGAAATCGAGCGCGGCGGATGGTTTGCGCAGGGAAAAGTCACCCACTGGATCGCGGAAAAACCGGGAGATTTCGCAAGCGCGTTCGTTATAATTTGGGAAATGTTTTTGGCCGCAGAGGTACAGGGATACGGAGAAAAATTTATCTCACGCAAAGACGCAAAGACGCCAAGTTGAAAATCTTTCTTTGCGACTTCGCGGCTTTGCGTGAAGTTGTTTTTGTTTCTCGCCTTTACTTGCGGCAAAAAAGGAGTAGTTATTTGGCCATGCAAGATTTTCTGGTTCCGATTGTGGTTGAACAAACCGGCCGCGGCGAGCGAACATGGGACATTTACTCGCGGCTGCTCGTTGACCGCATCATTTTCATCGGCACGGCGGTGGATGACACGGTCTCGAACATCATCATCGCGCAATTGCTCTTTCTCCAAATGTCCGATCCGAAAAAGGACATTCATCTCTACATCAATTCGCCCGGCGGCAGTGTCACGGCCGGGCTGGCGGTTTACGACACGATGCAATATCTCACCTGCGACGTGAACACCTATTGCGTCGGGCAGGCGGCCAGCATGGCCGCGGTCCTGCTCGCGGCGGGCACGAAGGGCAAACGTTACGCCCTGCCGAACGCGCGCATCCTCATCCATCAGCCTTGGGGCGGAGTGCAGGGCCAGGCCAGCGACATCAGCATCCAGGCCAGGGAAATTTTGCGGCTCAAGGACCGGCTCAACGAAATTCTCGCCAAACACACCGGCAAATCTGTCGAAAACATTGGCAAGGACACCGACCGCGATAATTTCATGTCGTCCGAGGAGGCCAAAAAATACGGCCTCGTGGATCAGGTGGTGCAATCCCGCAAGGAAATCCCGGGAGCCGCGGAGAAAACTTCAGTCGTTACGTGACGTTTTGCGGCAGAAGCAGGACGCGGAAGCAGCGTAAGATAAAGGCCGGTTATCCCTTCTTTTTTCCCAATCCCCAAATCAGCCACACGGCCAGCGCCAGGAGCAGAACCAGCCACCAAAGATAACGCAATTCGCGCGCGCCCATTTCCACAAATTCGAGCACGGGCGGAAAAAGCAGAATCAAGGCGATCACCACAATCGCCAGACCACAGAGTTTGAAAAAAAAGACCCAGCGCGGATTCATGGATGGGACGGCGTGGTGGATGCGGCGCGTTGTTTTTGCAGGTCAGCCAGCGGCAACAGCATGTTCACCCCGCCGCCATTGGCACCACCCACGACCATCGGCGCTTTGCCGTCCCACTTTTCCACGATCTGCAAATCAATGAACGCCGGCGTCTGCTTGAGCGCTTCGCCGCGAATCCGGATTGATTCCGCGTCGCCTTTGGCTTTGATGACCACGGTGTCCGCTTCGATCTGGGCTTTCTGCTGGGTGAATTTTGCCTTCGCGGCCTCCTGTTCCTGCACCATTTTGGCTTCGATGGCCGTCTCCAATTCCTTTGAAAGGTCTATGTTTTGGATGACGACGTCCTCCACGAACAGCATCGAACCGATTTTTTCCCGCGCCCCGGCCAGCGCCTTGGTTTTGATTACTTCGCGGTTCTTGACGATTTGCTCCGCGCTTTCCAAGGCGGTCACTTCCTTCAATGCTTCCTGCACGCGCGGCGCGATCAAACTGTCGAACGGATCGCCGGCGTAACCCTGATAAATCTGCACCACCGAAGCCTCCGGGATGCGATACAGCACGCGCAATTCCATCTTCACCTGCTGCAAGTCGGAGGAATAGCAGTCGGCGGTAACCTCCCGGGTCTGCTGCCGGATGGTCACCGGCACAATGGTGGTGACGAACGGCGTTTTGAAACCGAAGCCCTGCGGCTTGAATACGGGCGATACTTTGCCGAGCGTGACTTCGATGCCGCGATCGCCCGGCTGCACCACGTAACTGCTCGTGGACGCGGCAATGATGACGACAAAAATAATGATGGCTACGCCGATTAGTTTGGCAATGGTTTGGGCTCTCATGGGTCGGAGATTAGCCAAACAATTCCAGCGAACCAATTACAATTTACGCCTATGATTACACCCCGATGTCCTCATTCCACAAATCCGGTCGCGCGGCGATGAAATCGCGCATGAGTTGGATGCAGGCCGGGTCTTGCAGCACTTTTACCTTCACGCCCTGTGAACGGACGTATGCTTCCGGACCTTGGAACGTCACATTTTCGCCGATGACGATACGCGGGATTTTGTAGAGCAAAATCGCCCCGCTGCACATCGGACAAGGCGAAAGCGTCGAATAAAGCGCGCAACGCTGATAGACTGATGCCTTGAGCCGCCCGGCATTTTCAAGGCAGTTCATTTCCGCGTGGTGAATCACGCTGCCGCGCTGCACACGCTGGTTGTGGCCGCGCCCGATGATCTTGCCGTCCAGCACCAGCACCGAACCGATGGGGATTCCGCCTTCAGCCAGCCCTTTTCGGGCTTCCTCAATCGCCGCTTGCAGGAAAACATCCATGCACGGATTGAAGCATGAGACTGTTTGAATGACAAGTTGTGGCACAGGCCTCCGGCCTGTGTGTTTGTTGATTCACAGGCGAGGATGCCCGTGCCACCCTGATTACCTCGCGAAAATCTGGCGGATGACGTCTTCAATGGGCACTTCCTGGATGTCAATGTCGTTTACCGGCAAATCATCGAGCAGCGATTTGCAGACGGCAATGACGCGGTCGCGCTTGACTTTGAACTGGATTGAGCCGGCGTTTTTTTCAACGACTTCACCGTAGCGCGCCAGATTTTCCATCGGATAATCGTTCGCTTTTTCGCATTGAATGGTGACGAGTTTGAAATCAGCAAAGCGGTCCACGATCTCGCTTAATTTGCCATCGAAGAAGATTTTGCCATGGTCAATGATGATGACCCGCTCACAAAGCGCCTGAATGTCGGCCATGTAATGGCTCGTGAGCAAAATCGTCGTCTTTTGACCGGCGTTGTGACGGCGGATGAATTCGCGGACGATCTTTTGCGAAACCACATCGAGGCCAATGGTCGGTTCGTCGAGGAACAACACCTTGGGCTGGTGCAGCAGCGAGGCGATCAATTCCATCTTCATGCGCTCGCCGAGCGAAAGTTCGCGCACGCTGATGTTGAGCTTGTCACGGACGTTGAGCATTTCGCTCATTTCGGCGACGGTGCGCTCAAACCGGTCGGCGGGGATGCCGTAAATTTTCGCGTTCAGTTCGAGCGATTCACGCGCGGGCAGGTCCCACCAAAGCTGGTTTTTCTGGCCGAGCACAAGCGCGAACTGGCGGCGATAACCGTCGGCGCGCTCCCACGGAACGTAGCCGAGCACGCGGGCCAAGCCGCCGGTGGGATAAAGCAGACCGGCGAGCATCTTGAGCGTGGTGGTCTTGCCCGCGCCGTTGGGGCCGAGAAAACCGACAAGCTCGCCGGGTTCAATCTTGAAGCTGACGTCGTTGACGGCGATGGTTTGTTCGTATTGGCGGTGAAACAACCCTTTGATTGCGCCGCCAAACCCGGGCAGCTTTTTGTAGGTGCGAAAGGTCTTGGTGAGACCGCTGACTTCAATGACGGGCATGGGAAGATGGAGTACTGGATTACTGGAGTATTGGGAAATAGTTTCGTCTCATCTCATCACCCCATTACTCCAACACTCCAACACTCCAACGCTTACCGCATGAGCTGTTTTTCGAGGTAATGGACGACCTGGCGGACGTTGGCGTCCACTTCCATGCGGTCTTTGACCAGGCGGCAGGCGTGCAGCACCGTGCCGTGATCGCGTCCGCCGTAGGCTTCGCCGATGGTATTGAGCGAACTTTCAGTCATCTGGCGTGAAAGATACATGGCGATCTGGCGCGGGAAGGCGATGTTTTCCGGGCGGCGCTTGCTGGTCATGTCGGCCAGGCGAATGTCGAAATGTTCCGCGACTTTCTTCTGAATGACTTCGATATTGATGGAGAAGCGGCCTTCTTCGTGAAGGATTTCACGCAGCAAGCCTTCGACGACTTCGATGGTGAGTTTCTTGCCCGTGAGCGAGGCGTAGGACGCCACGCGGATGAGCGCACCTTCCAGCCGGCGGACGTTGGTGCGGATACGATTGGCCAGGAAATTCATGATGTCGTCCGACAGGGTCACGCCCATGATCTGTGCCTTCTTTTGGAGAATGGCCAGGCGCATTTCAACATCCGGCGGTTGCAGGTCGGTGACCAGACCCCATTCGAACCGCGAGACGAGGCGGTGTTCGAGCCCCTGAATTTCGCTGGCCGGCCGGTCGCACGTGAGCACGATTTGCTTGTGCCCCTCGTGCAGCGCGTTGAAGGTATGGAAAAATTCCTCCTGGATGCGTTCCTTGCCGGCGAGAAATTGAATGTCGTCAATCAACAACACGTCGGTCTGACGATATTTCTTGCGGAATTTGGCGAGCTGGTTGTTTTGGATTCCGTCAATGTATTCGTTCGTGAATTTCTCGGATGAAAGGTAGGCGACGCGCGCGCCCTTTTTGTTTCCCGAAACGTGCTGGCCGATGGCGTGAAGCAAATGCGTCTTGCCCAAGCCGACGCCGCCGTAAAGAAAAAGCGGGTTATAGGATTTGCCGGGTGCCTGGGCGACGGCGAGCGCGGCGGCATAGGCAAAATTGTTGTTGTTGCCGACGACGAATGATTCGAAGGTGTTTTTGGGATTAAAATGCAGTTCGCTGTTGGCCGGGCGCTCGTGAGCGGATTCAGGAGCTTTGGTTTTGACTGGAGCTGGCGCGGATGCGGACGGAGCCGGCGCAATTCCCGTGGCAATTTTGAATTTGACCTGGAGTTGGCGGCCAGCAGCAGTGGCAAGAGCGTCTTGCAAGAGACTGAGATAGTTGTCCTTGAGCCAGACTCCGCTGAATTCATTGGCTGTCTCCAGTGTCACGTTGTTGCCGTCAATCGCGCAGGCTCGCAGCGGCGCGAACCACATGTTGTAGGTGTCGTTATTCAGCTTGGAACGAAGATGTTCCCGTGCAGAATTCCAAATTTTTTCAGCCGAAAGTTGCATTTGCACTTTGTCAAAAAGCCCGTTTTTCAAGCGGTTTATTCACCTAGCCCCCCAACTCAGGGTTGGCTGCCGGTTTCCGCCTATGTTCGCCTTGGCAAAGAGCCATGACTCCGAGAAAGCAGACATACATTTAACTCTACTGCCAAAAGCTTCATTTAACAATCGAAACAACCTGCTTACTTTCAATATCTTACGAAAAACAAAGTCCACACCACCCTCATATGTCTGGTAAAAATGATAAGACGCCCCAAACAACTTCAATTAACAAGAGCGTTTTTATGCAATTGGAACGAAAGTATCTAGGATAACATATTAACTTTTGTTCACGAGTTATTCACAGGAATCCAAATCAGGGTTTCACTTGCTTTCCGTTGTTTTCTGATACGCAATATTTGATTCAGACCGCTTGCTCGCCGGTTTCACCGGTACGAATGCGAACGATGCTCTCGACGGCACTCACAAAAATTTTACCATCACCGATCTTGCCCGTCTTGGCCGCTTTGACAATCGCGTCTACTGCGGCAGCGGCCTGGGCATCAGCCAGCACCACCTCAATTTTCACCTTGGGCAGAAAATCCACCGTGTATTCACTGCCACGATAAATTTCCGTGTGCCCTTTTTGGCGGCCAAACCCTTTTACCTCCGCGACGGTCATGCCCTGAACCCCCAGAGCGGCCAGTGCGGATTTTACATCCTCAAGTTTGAACGGCTTGATGACGGCCTCGATTTTTTTCATACCTCGTCCGCGCGTATATTTTTCTGAACGGATGTTAACAGCCAGACCCATGCTGTAAACAGGAATCTTTGCTGGCGCCGGTTTGCGCTCCCCAAAACCTGCTGAGTCACCGCACCGGAACACGCCGGTCAAACTTTAATACCATTTACGGTTCGCTTTTGCGCTGCAGCGGCGGTCCCGCTGTGCGGGACCGTCGCCATTGATTCCACCGGCGCTCACAGAGCGCTGTTACAAACTATATAAAAGTTCTCCGGCAGGGTTGGAGAACTTTCGGTTGGACTAAATTCCCCGGGTGTTTCCCGGCCACCCGCTGACTGATTGACCCGTTTTTCCCCCAATTTGATGGGTCTGGCAATTTTCAAACTCTGTGCGTTCATTGACACCGCTTTTCGCCACTGTTACCGTTCGCGCTCCGAAAAATGGCGACGGACTACAAAAACACGCTCAACCTGCCGCGCACCGGCTTTCCCATGAAAGCCGACCTCGTCGCACGTGAGCCGGAACGGCTCAAAAAATGGCAGGAAACCGGGCTTTACACAAAAATTCAGGCGGCGCGCGCGAACGCGGAAAAATTTATCCTGCACGACGGCCCGCCCTTTGCCAACGGGGACGTCCACATCGGTACTGCGCTGAACAAGATTCTCAAGGACATCATCATCAAATATAAAACCCTGCGGAATTTCAGCGCGCCGTATGTGCCGGGCTGGGATTGCCACGGCTTGCCCATCGAATTCAAAATTTCTCAGGAGATGCGCAAGGCCGGCGACACCAGCGCCGAGGCTGCCACCATCCGCAAGGCCTGTGAAGCTTTCGCCCGCAAATACATTGATATCCAGCGCACCCAGTTCAAACGGCTCGGCGTTCTTGGCGACTGGGACAATCCATATCTGACGTTCAACAAGGAATATGAAGCTGACGAGTTGCGCCTATTCGCCGACATCGTCGAAAAAGGTTTCGTGTATCGCGGCAAAAAGCCGGTTTACTGGAGCATTCCCTGCCGCACCGCGCTCGCTGAAGCCGAAGTCGAATACCAGGACCATGTCAGCCAGAGTATTTTTGTGAAGTTTCCCGTCGTCGGCCAACCGAACGCGTTTGTGCTGATTTGGACGACGACACCGTGGACGCTGCCGGCCAACCTCGCCGTTGCTTACAGCGACAAATTCCAATACGTCCAAGTCAAAGTCGCGGGTGAAAAATACATTTTGTTCCGCGGTTTGCTGCCCGCTGTTGCGGAGAAGTGCGGCTGGAGCAATTACAGCGAACAACCGTTCCCAACCAAAAAGCTTGCCGCATTGCAGTTCCAGCATCCGTTCTGCAACCGCACTGGTAAGTTTTATCCTGCTGACTTTGTTACCAGCGACACCGGCACCGGCTTCGTTCATATCGCTCCGGGACACGGTTTGGAGGACTATCAACTCGGCGCATCCGTCGGCCTGCCGATTTATTCGCCGGTGGACGATGACGGCAAGTTCGCCTACACGAACGATTTGCCGATCGAGCAACAGATACCAGGCGGGATGGTCGGCAAATCCATTCTCGAAAAGCACGGCAAGAGCGACGCGAACGAAGCCGTGCTACATGAACTCCGCGCCCGCCATGCGCTGCTGCATCAGGAAAATTATCATCACAGCTACCCGCATTGCTGGCGCAGCAAAACCCCCATTATTTTCCGCGCCATGGATCAGTGGTTCATCAAGATTGACCACGTCGTGGCACAGGCCTCCGGCCTGTGTGCTGATGCTAAAAACACAGACCAGAGGTCTGTGCCACAAACCTTCCGTGCCGCCGCCCTCGCCGAGATTGACCGCGTCAAATGGGTGCCGGACTGGGGCGTCAGTCGCATCAAAAGCGCGGTGCAGACCCGACCCGACTGGTGCATTTCGCGCCAACGGACCTGGGGCGTGCCGATTCCCGCGTTTTACGATGCCAAAGGCGAACCGATTCTCGACGCCCAAATCGTCCGCAACACTGCCGACCTGATTGAAAAACACGGTTCCAACATTTGGTTCGAGAAATCCGCCGCCGAACTTTGGTCGCTCGTAAAACCGAAGGATTGGAAAGGCATGGAAGCCGTCAGTAAATCCAACGACACGTTGGACGTGTGGATTGATTCCGGTTCGTCGTCGCGCACGGTGTTGATGCGGCGAAGCGAACTGCACCATCTAGCGCAGGCGTCCCGCCTGCCTGCCGAAAATAAAAACGCAGGCGAGACGCCTGTGCTATCGTGGCAGGCCGACGTTTATCTCGAAGGCTCCGACCAGCACCGTGGCTGGTTTCAGTCGTCGCTGCTCTTGTCGCTGGCCGGCAATGGCGCCGCACCGTTCAAGACTGTTCTTACGCACGGCTTCATGGTGGACGCCGACCGCGAGAAAATTTCCAAGAGCAAACAAGCCCAAGGCGTTTACGAAAAACCACAGACTGCTGAGGCCTATGTAAAAAAGCACGGTGTGGACATCGTGCGCCTGTGGGTCGCATCGCAGGATTACCGCAACGACATCATTGTAAGCGAGGAACGCATCGCCAAGGTCGGCGAAACCTACCGCGTCATTCGCAACGCGCTACGTTACCAGCTCTCGAACCTTTACGACTTCGATCCGGCAAAACAGGCTGTCGCGGAGGACAAGCTCACCGGGCTGGACCGCTGGATTCTGGGCGAATTCTCGAAACTGGAGCAGGAGATCATCAAAGCCTACGATGACTACGAATTCCACGTCGTTTATCAAAAAGTCAGCCAGTTCGTGGCCGTCGAGTTGTCCTCGATTTACCACGACGTCATCAAAGACCGGCTTTACACCGACCCGGCGAATTCGCATCGCCGCCGCTCGACCCAGACCACACTGCACCGGCTGGTAACCGGCCTGTGCCAGATGCTCGCGCCGATTCTGGCATTCACGGCGGATGAAGCATGGGAGTTTGTGCCGGGGAAAAATATGGGTTCCGTTCACGAAACCATTTTCAAGCTGACAAATTTTTCGACAACGAAATCTGAACAGGCAGATTGGAAAAGTCTTTTTGAATTGCGTAATTCCGTATTGCCAGAGTTGGAACGGAGTCGCCAAGCGAAAACAATTGGCAAGGCGCTTGAGGCCGAGATCGTTATTTCAGTTGCGCCGAAAACGAATGCTGAAATTGCTGAAAAATTTCAAGACGACTTCCGAGAATTGGTCAATGTTTCACAAATTAAATTTAAACGCGGCGGTGTTCTGCCGGTTTGCACGGTGAATAAATCCGACGGCCAGAAATGCGAGCGCTGCTGGCGTTGGGAAACGGACGTCGGCGCGAATTCCGAGCATCCAACGCTTTGCGGCCGTTGTGTCGAAGCAGTGAAACAGTTCAAGGCATAAACGTGGCACAGACCTCTGGTCTGTGTTTCCAACCCCTCACAGGCCGGAGGTCTGTGCCACATCAAAACCCGCCGCCTTTGTTGTTGATGAAGCTGATGCGATTGGTGTTGCTGAAAGAATTGGCCAGCGCCGCGGTCGCAAACCGGCAGTTGGCGATCGTCACGTCCGTGATCCGGTTGGCGCTGTCGTATCCCCGCATATAGACAGGCCGGCTGCTGCTGCCGGAAAAACTGGCAAACGCGCAATCGCGGATATCAATATTACGGACGATGGGAACATTCGTGCCTCCAGTGCAATACTGCATTTCCATGTGAATGCCGACTTGGGTGGTTTTGATGATGCAGTTGCGGAGGTAAACGTTCTGAATGGAACCACCGCGCTGCGGGCAGGTCTTGAAGCGCATCGCGTATTGTAACGACGGACTGTTCATGCTGCAATTTTCCGCGAACACATTCGTGATGCCTCCGGATGTTTCACTGCCCACGGTCACACCGCCGTGGCCATTCTGGAACCGGCAATTTTGAATCACGATGTTCCGGCAGGGGATGTTGACGCGCAAGCCATCAGCGTCGCGCCCCGACTTGACGGCGATGCAATCGTCGCCTTCGCTGAAGGAACAGTCCCGGATGAGCACGTCTGTGGCGGAGTCCGGATCGCAGCCGTCAGAATTGGGGCCGCTGCTGTTTACGGTAACACCACGAATGGTGACATTGGTGCAATACACAGGATTGAGCACCCACATGGGCGAATTGGTGAGCGTAACACCTTCAATCAGGACATTCCGGCAGCGGAAGGGCTGGACCAAAACAGGGCGCAGATAATGGCCCGCGCCAAAGATGCGTTGCGCAACCGGAAGGTTGGTGCTGGCCATGGCGACTAGGTTGTTGCCTTCCTGATCAGCTAAACCGCTGTTTTTCCAATCGTACCACGGGCCGAGCTGGCCCTGGCCATCAATCAGGCCTTCGCCGGTGATGGCGATGTTTTCCTGTTCGAATGCGTAAATGAAGGGAGAGTAGTTCATCGCTTCTGTGCCTTCGTAGCGCGTGTACACCACGGGCAGGAACGCCGCTGGATTGGTGCTGAATTTGATCACCGCGTTATTCGCGACATACAAATTGACGTTGCTGAGCAGATGAATCGCGCCCGTCAGGAATGTTCCCGCCGGCACGACCACGCGCCCGCCACCCGCTCCGTTGCAGGCCGCAATCGCGCTGGCAAATGCCCCAGTGCAATCGGTTGTGCCATTGCCCACCGCGCCGTAGTTAGTGATGACAAAATCCTGCGCCGGAAAAGTTGGCGGAATGATACGCGCGAGAATGTCGGGCACCCGCGCCCAATCGGCCGGACTGGTCTGGGCGGCCAGCCGCGCCGGCAACAGCAGACCGAAACCGATGGCCAGGACGGTGATAATTTTGTTTGAGTGCCGGCGAAAAATCATGATGCCCTCAGTTTAATGGTGAAATCCGCTTCGGAAACGACAAATTCCTTGGAACTGATTGAAAAAACACATTTGTCCCTTATACTATCACGATATGCCAGAGAGTCAAAAGCCAGGGCCAATTGCCGGTTGACCATCGGCTAAATGAACATTTTGAAAAGCCGCTTCCAGAATAACACCTTCGTGCCGGCCATCGCACTTTTGGCGTTCATCCTGATTTTTGGACAACGAACATCGGGCAACACCGTGATCGCTTGGGGCTATGATTCCGCCGGCCAGATTGGAACCCCGCCGGGTTTGACGAACGTGACGTCCGTCGCGGCCGGGGCCTATCACAGCCTTGCACTCACAAGCAACGGCACGGTCGTTGCGTGGGGCAACAATACTTTCGGCCAGACCAATGTGCCGGCCAATCTGACGAACGCGACGGCCATCGCCGCGGGCTGGTATCACAATCTGACGCTGAAAAGCAACGGCACGGTTGTCGCGTGGGGTGACAACACTTACGGCCAGACGAATGTGCCTGCGGTATTGACCAACGTCAGCGCCATCGCCGGCGGCTGGATTCACAGTCTCGTGCTCCGGAGCAATGGCACCGTCGTGGCGTGGGGTGACAATGGCTGGGGCCAGACCAATGTTCCGGCGGGACTGGCGAATGTCGTGGGGATTGCCGCCGGCGAATTGCACAACCTGGCACTCAGGAATGACGGCACGGTGGTTGCCTGGGGCGACAATACCTACGGCCAGACGAATGTGCCGGCAGGTATGACGGGCGTGGCCGCCATTGCTTGTGGCTGGTTTCACAGTCTGGCCGTCAAGAGCAACGGCACGGTGGTCGTGTGGGGCGACAACACCTACAGCCAAACGAATGCGCCGGCGGGTTTGACAAACGCAAAAACCATTGCCGGTGGCAATGCACACAGTTTGTCGTCGGAGAGCAATGGCACGATGGTCGCCTGGGGAAACAATTATTTCGGCCAGATAAACTTCCCGCCGGGTCTGATTCAGGTATTGGCCATTGCCGCCGGCGGTTACCACGGTCTGGCGGTCTCGACGTTGACCTTTTCTCCGCTTGTTTTCAACCTGGTTCCGCCAAACCTGCAAATGACCGCCACCGGTTTTCAACTGCAGGTGGATGGTGCGGCCGGGATTACACCGGTGGTGATTTACGCCTCGACGAATCTGTCAGATTGGACGCCCATCTTCACCAATCCACCGGTGGTTGGCTCTTTGCCATTTCTGGATTCTTCGGCCACAGGTTTTTCGCATCGTTTCTATCGGGCCGGGGAATAACACCGGCTGCGGCGGTCTCAAGCCGGATGCTGCTGCGTCAGGCGCGTGGCACAGGCCTCTGGTCTGTGTTTTCAAACCCACACAGGCCGGAGACCTGTGCCACATTTTCAAGCCGGTTGCTGCTGGGTCAGGCAATGGAGCGAGCCGGAACCGAGCACAAGATCAACGGCGTGAATGCCCACGACCGGCCGGTCTTTGAATAATTCACTCAAAATGCCCAGAGCGACATGGTCGTTTGGATCATTGAACGTCGGCACGATGACGCAGGCGTTGCAGATGTAAAAATTCGCGTAGCTCGCAGGCAGACGACGACCGTTAAAACACAGCGGTGACGGCATGGGCAGCGGCACGATTTCAGGTTTTGAGCCGTCTTCCAGCCGCAAATCCTTGATGTGCTCCCAATTTTCCGAAAGCGGCCGGTGGTTGATGTCGTTCCGGTTCGTTTCCCTGATGAGCACGAGCGTCTTCCGGTTCACAAACCGGCAGATGTCGTCAATGTGTCCGTGCGTGTCATCGCCCGCTGGGCCTTTGCGCAGCCAGAACACGTTCGTTACGCCGAGATATTTAGCAAACGCCCCGTCGTATTGCGCCCGGGTCATGCCGGGATTCCGAACCTGGATTTTGGAGTGCAGATAACATTCTTCGGTGGTAAGCAACGTGCCGCGACTGTTGACCTCGATGCCGCCGCCTTCGATGACAAAAGGCCGGCCATCAAACTCGGCGCGGAAAAGCCGTTTACGCAACCTGCGCGCCGCCATCTCCGGCACTTTGCGGTCCTTCTGCCAGTCGTCATGTTTCGCCCAGGCGTTGAAATGGAAATGGACGATGGCGGTATCGGATGTTGGATGTTGGATGTTGGATGTTCGATGTTTTCTTTTGACAAAAATTGGCCCGCTGTCGCGGATCCAACTGCGATTCGTGGGATGCTCCAAAAATTCCACCTGTTTCAAATCACAACCCGCGCGTTTTAAACAACTGGCGGCAAGTGTTTGCTCGGCCCGGTGCCGGACGAGAATCCGCACGATTTCGCCCGGTAAAATTTTGCGCACCATCTCGCCATAGACCCAGCGGACGGCCTCCATCTTGCCCGGCCAATCGGCCTTATGGTGCGGCCAGGCGAGCCAGGTGGCTGCGTGCCGTTCCCATTCCGCCGGCATGGAGTAGCCAAGCTTGGCGGGCGCGGCGGCATCTGCGATTTTTGGTTGCGGCATAAAGATCGCAGGAAGTTAAAAGTTTTACCCGGCAGTGGCAAATTTTGAATTTGACGTTGTGACGATAATTGACGTTATCGAGCCGGTGCTGGATCAAGATTCTTTGCACTAACAATGTGGATATCATCCGCTCCTCCAAGTCACTGGTCGGCAGGCTTTCTGCTTACAATGTCTCCCCTGCCTGCCAAAATGATTGGCGTCAGGCACTGTTTATTGGGCGTTTATGAAGGTCAAAACAACTGGTCGGTCAGGATCGGATCGTGAAAAAAAGACGGTCCGGCGTGCAAAAGCACAATCTTCCGCCACCCCTGCAGCTTTGCAGGAAAACGAAGAAGGCCTGCAAACCTTTTTCAACGCGCTGGACGATCTAGTGTTCGTTTTTGAACCTGAAGGGCGCATCCTTTTCGCCAATCCCGCGGCGCAAAAGCAATTGGGATACACCCCAGCAGAACTGGCCGGGATGACCGCGCTTGATCTCCATCCACCGGAACAACGGGCGGAAGCCGCAAAACTTTTGGCCGGCATGATTGCCGATAAAATCATGATTTGCCCCATTCCGTTGCAGGCCAGGGATGGGACCCGCATTTTGGTGGAGACGAAACTCATGCATGGCCAATGGCGCGGCCAAAAAACGTTGCTCGGCATCTCGCATGACATCACCCAGCGCAAGCAGGCGGAGGAGACGCTCCAACATGAGCGAAACCTCTTTCGCACCATCCTGGACAACCTGCCGAGCATCATTTTCTTCAAAGACAAGGACGGACGCTACGTCCTTTCCAACCGGGCGCACCAAGGCGTGTTGGGGGTTACCCAGGAATCGCTTCTCGGAAAGACGGGCTTCGATTTTCATCCTCCCGAGTTGGCCCGGCAATATCAGGAGGAGGAAATGCAGATCATACGCACCGGGGAACCGCTGCCGCCGAAGGAGGAACTGGCCCTGAATCGCGGGATGGGCGGACACCGGTGGCATCTCACCAGCCGGATCCCGTTCAAGGACGAAAACGGCCGCGTCATCGGCACCTTCGGTATCAGCCATGACATCACTGAGCGGAAGCGCGCGGAGGAAGTGCTGCGGGAATCGCAAGCGCTTTATCATTCCTTTGTCGACCAACTGCCCGCCGCTGTATTCCGCAGGGACAGGGAAGGCCGTTACGTCATGGTCAATCCCCGGTTTTGTCAGCTCAAAGGCGTGAAAGCCGAGGAGTTTCTGGGCAAGACGCCCATTGAAGTTGCCGCCCTTCAAATCTCAAGGCAGGGGGAAACGGGGCAGGCGACCAAGTATGCAGCCTTGGGTGACGAAATTCATAAACAGATCATGCGAACCGGAAAACCTGTCGAGATGGAAGAGGAATACACCGGCACGGATGGCGGGAAACAATTCTTCCAAGTCGTGAGAATGCCCGTCTTTGGCCCTGACCGAACGGTCGTCGGCACGCAGGGAATTCTATTTGATGTCACCGCGCGCAAACAGGCTGAGGAGGCGGTGCGCCAGAGTGAAGAGCGTTATCGCGCCCTGGTGGAAACCGCGCCTGACGTTGTTTACGTCATTTCCAGTGAAGGCGTATTTACCTCCTTGAATCCAGCGTTTGAGGCGATCACCGGTTGGGCATGCACTGAATGGCTGGGCAAACCATTTGCGCCGCTTTTGCATCCGGAAGATGCGCCTCTCGCTGTTGAAATGTTTCAAAAAGTGTTGCGTGGCGACAAACCGCCTCCCTATGAACTGCGCATTCTCTCCAAATCGGGCAAATACCTGGTTGGAGAGTTCACCTCCACCCCGTATATCAAGGATGGCAAGGTGGCGGGAAAACTTGGAATCATCCGTGACATTACCGAGCGCAAACAGACGGAGGTGGCGTTGCGGGAATCGCAGGCACTCTATCATTCCTTGGTTGAGCAACTGCCCGCCGGTGTCTTCCGCAAGGACAAAGAAGGCCGCTACGTCTTCGTCAATTCCTGGTTTTGCCGGCTCAAGGGTGTGAAAGCCGAACTGTTCCTGGGCAAAAACCCACAGGAAGTGGCCACCATTGAATTGGCGGCGGGGGGCACCAACCCCTCCCAAATCAACCAGTTGGCGGTTCAAGGCGCAGACCATCATCAACAGATCATGCAAACCGGCCGGCAGATCGAAGTGGAAGAACATGGTGTCGGTGACGATGGCAAGGAGCAGCATCTATACGTCGTGAAATCACCGATATTCGATTCCGATGGAAAAATTGTGGGTACGCAGGGGGTCATGTTCGACATCACCGAACGCAAAAATGCGGAGAAGGCCCTGCGCCAGGGCGAGGTGCGGCTGGAGAAGATCAATCGCTGCCTTCTGGAACTCGGCCCCAACTTTGACTCGAACATCAACCGGCTGACCGCTCTCGGTGGCGAACTGCTCGGGGCAACTTACGCTCTGTATAATCGTCTTCAAGGCGATTTGCTCTGCTCCATAGGTCAATGGCAGACACCGCCGGGCTTCAAGTCTGAGGACGCTCCCGCCGGACACATTTGTTATGATGTCATACGCAACAACCGGGAGGACGCGGTGGTCATTGCCAATCTGCCCCGGACGTCTTACGCCGAGTCCGATCCTAATGTGCGGGCGTATGGCCTGCAAACTTACATGGGATGTGCGGTCAAATGCGAAGGCAAGGCCGTAGGCTCGCTCTGCGTGGTTTACGGCACGGATTACCGGCCCACCGACGATGACCGTCGAATCCTCGGAATTATTGCCTCCGCCATCGGCAACGAAGACACGCGCAAGCAGGCGGAAGCCGAGCTCAACCGCCTGATGACTGCCATTGAGCAAACCCCGGAAAGCGTCGTCATCACCGACACCAAGGGGCGCATTCTTTATGTCAATCCGGTCTTTGAACGGGTCACTGGTTACAGCCGGGCCGAAGTCATCGGCCAAAACCCGCGGCTGCTCAAAAGCAACAGGCAGGACAGCGCTTTTTATCGGGAACTGTGGGCCAAAATCAGTGCCGGCGAGGTGTGGCGCGGGCGTTTCATCAACAAAAAAAAGGATGGCACACTTTTCACTGAAGACGCGGTCATCGCTCCCGTTCGCGACGGGAAAGGCGCCGTCACGAACTACATTGCCATCAAGCGTGACATTTCTCATGAACTTGAATTGGAAGTTCAATACCGCCAGACACAGAAGATTGACAGCATCGGTCGGCTGGCCGGCGGTGTGGCCCATGATTTCAACAACATCCTCGCGGTCATTTGCGGCCACACGGAACTGGCGCTCGCGCAATTGTCACCCGATGCCCCCTTGCGTTCCAATCTTGAGTGCATCCAGGAGAGCGCCGAGCGCGCCGCGAACCTCACCCGTCAACTGCTGGCTTTTGCCCGCCGGCAGGTCATTGAACCCCGCCGGATCAATCTGAACGAATTGATCGTCAATCTGAACAAGATGTTGCATCGCTTGATTGGCGAGGACATCAAACTGGTGACGCAAATCGCGCCGGACCTGGGCCAGATCAAAGCCGACCCCGGCCAGATCGAGCAGGTGCTGCTGAACCTGGTTGTCAACGCCCGCGATGCGATGCCCGATGGCGGAACCCTGACCATCCGCACGGCCAACGTGACCCTTGACGAAGACTATGCGCGCCGGCACCTCATCACTCCCGGCGACTATGTCATGGTCAGTATCAGCGACACCGGTGTGGGGATGACCGACGAAGTCAAACAACACATCTTTGAACCTTTTTTTACCACCAAAGAACAGGGCAATGGCACGGGTTTGGGACTGGCCACCTGTTTTGGCATCATCCAGCAAAGCAATGGTCATATTCACTTCGAGAGCCAGGTGGACGAAGGAGCGGAGTTTACAATTTACCTGCCCCGCGTTCAGGGAGCGGAGGAGCCCGCTTCAAGGCGCGAGGTTCCGGTCAGTTTGCCGCAAGGCACAGAAACGATCCTGCTCGCCGAAGATGAACCGTCGCTGCGGCAACTCATGGCTAGGGTGTTGCGAACCCAGGGCTATACCGTGTTGGAAGCGGCTGATGGCCATCAAGCCCTTTCCTTGGCACAGACGAACGGTTCTAAAATCCAGCTTTTGGTCACCGACGTAATCATGCCCGGATTGAGCGGCAAAACGCTCGCCGAATGGCTTGGACAGGTGAATCCCGCAACCCGCGTCCTTTTCATTTCCGGTTACATCAACAACAATGCCGTTCGGGACGCCATGTCAAAGCCGGGAACGTTCTTCCTGCAAAAACCCTTCAACCCTTTGGATTTGACCGAAAAGGTGCGCGAGGCGATCGAAGCACCGTAACCAGGCGGCAACGCCGCCCTGTCTGAGGATCATGGAAATTTCTGAACTGGCAAAACGGTTGACCACGCTCGGCTGTCCGTCCGAAAAATCCGCGGAAATGGCCGCGCAACCCGACAAACGCGCCCGCCAGCTCGCCGCGCAAAAAGGCCGTTCCTACGAGGAGGCCCTGCAACATTTGTTGGATTTGATGAAACAAGGCTGGGCAGCGAAGGAAAAACAGTAGGGACGGCTGGCCCAGCCGTCCGCAGACGCCGCGGCGCGGCGTCCCTACCTTGACTTTTGACGCTCGACTCTCGACCCTCGACTCTCGACTATGCCAAAACCGTGGAAAAAAGTCCGTTCGACGTCCATCGGCGATTTCCGCATTTTCAAGCTGCGCTCGGATGTGGAAATTTCGCCGCGCACCGGCAAGGAACACGATTTTTACGTCCTCGACAGTGTCGGCTGGGTCAATGTCATTGCCGTCACGCCGGACCAAAAGCTGGTGATGGTGGAGCAATACCGCCACGGCTCGAATACGGTGGAACTCGAAATCCCCGGCGGCATGATGGACGCGGGCGAGACCGACCCGGTGGCGACCGCCGTGCGCGAATTGCGCGAGGAAACCGGCTACGAAGGCGAAAACGCGCGCCTGCTCGGCAAAATCTGGTCGAATCCGGCCATTCTGAGCAACCGGACCTTCACCGTCCTGATTGAAAACTGCCGGTTGAAACACAGTGTGAAGTGGGACTACAGCGAGGATTTGGTGACGCGGCTGGTGCCGGTGGAGGAAATTCCGAAACTCGTGGCCGCCGAAAAAATCGGCCACTCCCTCGTCGTTGTCGCGCTGTATCACTTCGATTTGTGGCAGCGGGGAATAAAAAGTGTCTAACAAATAAGTCTAAATGCACTCAATCATCGGACTCCAAACGCCTGATACGTTTTTATATCATTACACTGGAGCCGATATTGCAAAAAATTGCATCTTGCCTAGGACTGAAATGGGAGAATAGCAGTCCATGGTATGACTTCATGAATCCACTTTATTCACAATCGATACAAAAAAGCATGGCAAGCTAAATTTGTGGTAGCACCCGCGTCTCGCGGGTTAAATTCAGCGTTCCGCCGAATTCCGTTGTGCGACGGAGTTTGCAGACTGTTGGGCAAATGTGAAACGTTCGTTCGTCCCGTAACGGTTTCGGGCGGGACGCCCGAAACGACAGGCCGGAGGCCTGTGCTACCCCAAACTCACCGGGTCAATATCCATCATTAGTGTTACGTCTTCGGGCAAGGCGAGCGTCTCGATGATTTTCGCTAGGGTCTGGCTCAGTTTGCTCATCGCGCGCGTCCGCAGCATGATCTGGTAGCGGTAAAAAGTTTCCGCGCGCAGCAACGGCGCCGGCGCCGGCCCGGCAATGATTAAATCTTTGAAGTCCTTGGCTGCTGTTAATGTGGGGTGGGGCGAGCGTACCCGCGAGCCGACTTCGTAGTCGTCCGGGCGGCTCGCGGGTACGCTCGCCCCACCGGCTGAAGACGGCAGGAGTTCCTTTTCCAACTCTCGTTTCAAATGGTCGGCGCTGAACTTCACCTTGTCCTCGTTGCGGCCTTTGAGCGTGAGCAGCGCCACGCGGCTGACGGGCGGATATTTCAGTTGCTCGCGAAATTCGATTTCCTGTTCGTAAAAGCCGGTGAAATCATGGCGGCGCGCATATTGGATCGCCGGGTGAAACGGCGTGAACGATTGCACGAATACCTCCCCCTCGACGTCGCCGCGCCCGGCGCGGCCGGCAACCTGGGTGAGCAGCTGGAAGGTGCGCTCGCCCGCGCGAAAATCCGGCTGATGCAACGCGAGGTCAGCGTAAATAATGCCCACCAGCGTCACGTTTGGGAAATGCAGGCCCTTCGCAATCATCTGCGTGCCGACGAGGATGTCGGTCTTGCCTGCGCGAAAATCGCCGAGGACTTTCCGGTAATCGTCCTTGCGCTTCATCGTGTCGGCGTCCATGCGCCGGACGCGCGCGTTGGGGAAAAGTTTGGCCAGTGTGTCCTCGACTTTTTGCGTGCCGAGACCGGCGTAGCGGATGGCCGGGTTTTTGCATTTTTCATTCGGACATACGGTCGGCACGGCGTCAATGAACCCGCAGATGTGGCAGCGCAATTTTTGTTCCGGCCGATGGTACGTGAGCGCGAGACTGCAATTCGGGCATTGGGCGACGTAACCGCATTTCGGACATTGCAGCGATGTCGAGTAGCCGCGCCGGTTCAGAAACAAAATCGTCTGCTCGTGCTTTTCGAGTCGTTGCGTGATGGCTTCCTTGAGTTGCGGCGAAAAAATCGGGATACCCTTTTCGCCACGCGCAGCCTGGCGCATGTCCACGACACGCACGTGCGGCATTTTCTGGTCGTCCACGCGTTCCGGCAGTTCGAGCAGCGTGTATTTGCCGTTTTTACAGTTGTAATAACTTTCCAGCGATGGCGTGGCTGAACCGAGCACGACGACGGCGTTTTCCATCCGGCCGCGCATGATGGCGACGTCGCGCGCGTGGTAGCGCGGCGCCTCCTCCTGCTTGTAGGTGTGCTCGTGTTCCTCGTCCACGATGATGAGGCCGAGCGGTTCGACCGGCGCAAAAATCGCCGAACGCGCGCCAATGACAATGCGCGCGCGGCCCTGACGGATCTTGTGCCATTCGTCGTGGCGTTCGCCGGCGGACAGATGCGAGTGCAGGACCGCCACGAGCGTTTGCAGTTTGCCGGAGCTGAACCGCGCCTTGAATCGTTCGACCGTCTGTGGCGTGAGCGAAATCTCCGGCACGAGCACGATGGCGCCCTTTCCTTGTTCAAGCGCATGGGCAAGGGCCTGGAGATAGATTTCGGTCTTGCCCGAGCCGGTGACGCCGTGAAGCAAGAAAACTTGAGATGACTTTGCGGCGCCCGGTTGCTGTTGTGTAGCACCCGCGTCTCGCGGGTTATGTTCGGCGTCCCGCCGAACATTTTCGACGGTGTCCGATGCGCCCGGTGTCCAGATGTAAGGATAATCCTCCATCGGTCCGACCAGCCCAATCGTTCGCGGGTTGTTCCAAATGTAATCCCAGGTTTTGTGCAAATCCGCTTCGGATCGAATCAAGCGGTCAAATGATTCATCCGTCCAAACCGGCCCGGAGCGTTTCATCACTTTGTTCACCTCGTGTGCGGAAAACGATTTGATGCTGTGAAGAATTTCGGTGAGCGAGTGGGCTCCTTCTTTTCCGGCTTCCTGAGTCGGCGAAGGTTGAATTAGCAAATGAACATGGTCGGGCATGACGCACGCGGCGTAACATTTCACTTTTTTACCGTGCCAGTGATGACAGGCTTCCAGCGTTTTGGCGCGTGCCTCAGGAGAAAGAACGAGCTTGTCGTGCGTCCGCCAGGTGACGTGATAGGTAAAACCCGGAATTTCAAAATGCGGCAGGCTGCGTTTGCGAACGGTGGTTTCTGAAATCGGACCGGGTTTGTCCATCGGACGAGAGGCGGGCGCGATGCCCGCCTCCACCCGCGGGACGCGGGTGCTACCACAGCTATTCATCGCCGCGATGATTTTCTCCAACGCTTTTGCTTGAGCATCATTCAATGCCAATGGCTGGGACGGCAGGATGTGCTCGCGGGCATACGGGTCGCGCTCGGAAATCTGCGGAGCGATCTCAACCAGACCGCGGTCTTCCAGCTTGCGCACGGTGGCGGCGGTGGTTTCGGCCAGCTCGACCAATTCCTGCAACGGCAATTCGCGCCGTTCCTCGATGATGTTCCAAACCTCCCGCTGGCGTTTGGGCAGTTTGGGAAATTCACCGCTGACCGTCAGCGCGCGGACGAACAATCGCTCGCGCCAGCCGTATTTCTCCTTGCGCACGGCTTCGGGCAGAACGGATTTCAGCGCGATTTCCGGCGCGCAGCAGTAGTAATCGGCAATCCAGCGGGCGAGTTTCAGGACCTTCGGCGTGACGAGCGTCTGGGCGCCGATGACTTTGAGGATGGGCTTGAGTCTGGCGTGGGCCGATTCCTCCGCCAGTGCGGTGACGACGCCTAGGACCTTGCGCGGGCCGAACGGCACCTGCACCCGGCTGCCGACATCAATTTGTCCCGCCAATCCGGGCGGTATCAGATAATCGAACTCCCTGCGGAGCGCGATTTCGAGGCTGACGCGGGCAATCATGCGGGATTGAGAGTTGAAGGTTGAGGGTTGAGTGTCAAGGATGCGCTGCCAGAACCTATTTTAGGAGTGATGAGTTGCACAATTCCCTGATTTTTCCGAAAGTGAAGTTTGGGACTCGCAGAACTCGCCCCTCCGAATTTCAATCCCGCGAGATGGCGCGTAGTTCGGCTTCAAGCTGTTGTCGCAGCGATTCGCGCTCGGCGTCCGTTGCTTCGGCCGGCACGCGCACGACCCTGCCGACGATGACTTCACAGCGCGCGAAAGGCAGCGGAATTTGAAACCGGTCCCAGCTTTTCACACTCAGTTTCCAATCCAGGTTGAACGCCAACGGCATCACCGGCAAACCCGTCACCTGCGCCAGCGACATCACACCCTCCTGAACCTGGTAGCACGGTCCCCGCGGGCCGTCCGGCGTAATGGTCAGGTCGTAGCCGCGCTCGGCCCAGGTTGTGAGTTCGAGCAACGCCTGTGGGCCGCGCCGGCTGGTTGATCCGCGCACCGGCTGCACGCCGAACCATTCCAGAATGCCCGCGAGGAACGCGCCGTCCCGGCTGGCGCTGATCAGCGCCGCCATGCCCCTGCCGGACGCATATGGTTTGCGGTGGCTTTCATAGACTTTGATGCAGGACGCGAGCCGGTTGTGCCAGAAACAAACAATCACCGGGCCGGGGGCGTTGGGCGCCAAAAATTCCGAGCGGTTGCGCAGCCGGCAGCGCACCGTGACCATGAGCGCGCGCAACAAAACGAACACCAAAAACGCGCCAACGTGCTGATGCCACTTCGCCTTATGCGGCACGATCACGCCGGATTTTCTTTTCTTTGCCGGCGGAACCGGTTTTTCCGGCGATGAACTCACTTCAGCCATCACGCTCCTTTTTTCAGGCACGCGCGCACCAGGTCTTCGACCGTCGCCTTCACGCCGAGCGTGCTTTGCGCGTGGCGGACGGCGTCGTGCGCGTCAATCTGTTTGTAACCGAGCGCCATCAGCGCGAGCACGGCGTCGTTGACCTTTTGGTCGTCGGGCGACAACGCCCGTTGCGCGCTCGCGGCCTCCCATCCCGCCGTGGCGGGACCGATTTTGTCGCGCAACTCGACAATGATGCGCTCGGCGGTCTTTTTGCCGACCCCGGAAATTTGCGAAAGCGCCTTTACGTCGCCGCCGGCCACCGCGCCGCGAAACGTGGTCACGCTGATGCCGCTCAAAATGTTCAGCGCGATCTTCGGCCCGATGCCGGAAACGGTGTTGACGAGCAGCCGGAACAAATCGCGTTCCGCCGCCGTCATGAAACCGTAAAGCGTGTGCGCGTCCTCGCGGATGACCAGTTGCGTGAGCAGTTTCACCGTGCCGCCCGGTTGCGGCAGCTTGTCGAACGACGACAGCGGAATGAGCGCTTCATAACCGACGCCGTTCACGTCCACGACGACCTGCGTGGGCAGCGCCTCGATGAGTTTGCCCTGGAGAAAAGTGATCATTTTTATATTCCGGGCATTCCACCCATGCCATGCCCATGTTGAATTTCCGGGTTAAATTCTTTTGCTCGTTTTTCTTCCTGATCCATTTGTTTCTTCAAAGTGGCGACCTGTTCGTCAGATAAAAGCAGTTCTTTTGGCAATGGTTTTTCACAAACACCACAAATCTTATTTTTGCGGCTGTAAATTGGCGAATGGCAAAATTGACAACGAAATTCCATTGGTTCAGATTTTCTTCAGCGGCGTCAAATTGTACCTGCTGTTTTCCTGCGCATGGGCGAGCGCTAGCGCCAGGGCATCCGCCGCGTCCGGCGCGGGCGGTTTGGGCAGATTCAACAGGCGCTGGACCATTTTTGCGACGGCGGATTTTTGCGCCGCGCCGTAGCCGACGACGGCCTGTTTCACCTTGCGCGGAGCGATTTCAAAAATTTCCAGGCCGGCTTCAGCGATGGCCGCCAGCGCCGCGCCGCGCGCCTCGCCCATGATGAGCGCGGTCTGGAGATTTTGCGCGTAAAAAAGTCCCTCGATGACACACACCGTCGGGCGATGTTCGCGAATCGCGTCGCGCAATGTCGCGGAGATTTTAGCGAGACAGCGTGAGCGTTCCCAACCGGGCGGGCAGGAAATCGTGCCGTGCGCCAGCGTTTGCGGAAATGGTTTCGCGGCGCGAATCACACCAAAACCCGTGCCGCGCAGGGACGGGTCCACGCCGAGAATAACACGATGAGCACCGGGCGCGGCGTGCAACGCCGATGCGAAAACCGGAGAGATCGTATGCGGGGAAGCGTCGCCGAGGCGTTCCTGCATTTGTTCAAATTGCCGCCGCGTGATGCTCACGAGCGGATTTTGCCAGCGGTAGAGAGGTTGCAAAAGCAAAAACGCCGCGGCGAAACCATGCACCACGGCGTTTGACGAATAAAACCGGCGACCAGTCAATGTCCCGGACCGCGACCCGAACCATTGCCGGAACTGTTTTGGTTCTGATTTTGTCCCGACGATCTTGGAGACGATGACGGGGGCGGCGATGATGACGGTTGGTTGTGTTGCGGTTGTGGTTGGGCCGGCGCCGCAGCGGGCGCGCTGTGACGGCTGGCTTCGGATGCGCCGGATTGACCCCGGTTGGAATGAGGTGTAGCCGCCGGCGCTTCGGAATTATGCGGGTTGCCGCGCGGCGCTTCCGATGGTTGCAACTGCTCCCGTCCTCTGGGAGAGAAAGTCCGGTTATCCTGTCCCAGCGTTGAAGGATTGGCCGGTGGCGATGGGCGTTGAGGTTGATTGGGAACGGAGAATTCATTCTGTTGCGGGCGTTCTACGGGCTTGGCGGACGGCGGGTTGCGTCGGCCGGCCTCGGGTGCACTGTGTTGCCCCTGACCGGGAATGGGTGTGATCACCGGCGCTTCGGAATTACGCGGGTTGCTGCGAGGCGCTTCCGATGGTTGCAACTGCTCGTGTCCTTGGGGAGAGAAAGTCCGGTTGTCGCGGCCCGGGGTTGGAGAATTGGCCGGTGGCGACGGGTGTTGAGGTTGGTTGGGAGCGGAGAACTCATTGCGGTCTTGCGGGCCGTGTGGAGTGGCATTGGGAACCTGTGGCTGTCTCATTTGCCGTGTTGGAGGCGCCGACTGATTGCCGTTCGGTTGCGGAGAATGGTTTTGTGCCGGAGACACGGATGGCATCGGTCGATTGTTCGGTCGATTGTTTCTGGTTTCACCGGGAACCGGATGGTCCACAAAGTGCGGGCGATTCACGACCAGCGTGCGGCCATCGTGACTGAGTTGATCACCGCGCTGGCCGTGTCCGGACGGCGAGCCGGTATCCCGGATGGAGACGGGATGAATGGGCGTTCGGGTGACAGCGGTGATGTGTTCCGGATCAATTCCACGATTGACGAAGTTGTGATCGCGAACATTGAAGTTGTTGATGACCGTGGTATGGTTGTAAATCTGCGTTACCTGCGTTGGAGCGGCACGAAAGCGGCGTGGGTGCGGGTCACAAAAATGACCGATCGGCACGAACGTGAAACAATTTATGCTCAAACCAAAGTCGAATCCAATGCTGACGTTGCGGTCCCGATAAAAGAAGCCGACGCCTTCCCGATACCCCGCAAATGGCGGTAACGGTGCCCAGCCGCAGTAGTCACTCGAATACCGCCACGTCACCCATGATGGACCCCAAACGATGTCCGGCGTCCAGCACCAGCCCCAGCGCGAGTGCTGAAACCAGCGGCCATAATGGAACGGTGCCCAGCCCCAGGAATAATCCGAAGACCAATACCAGCCGCAATCGGTGTAAACCCAATGTCCGTGATCGCAATACGGCTGCCAGCCAGGGTTGTAAATCACCACGCTCGGCCGCCAGCACCGTCCATAGCCGTCCACGTTCACCCAGGTGCCATACGGCGTGAGCGTGTCATAAAAATAGTTCACCGTGACTTCCGCCGGTTGCTCCACCGGTTGCGGCGACGGCGCGGTTTCCGGCTGCTCGGTCGTGCCGGGAGCGGGTTGAGCCGGCGGTTGATACGCCGACGCGTTCATTTGCTGCTGCAACTGCTGGTCGCGCTGTATCATCGCAGTGACGACTTCGTTCGGCAGGCCAATGTCCTTTAAATAAATGATTTTGTCCGAATCGAGATTGAACGTGCTGCCGGAATTCGTGACGTAAGTCATGATGACGCTTTCATCCACGCCGGCCTGCGTAAGCCGGACGACCTGTGCCAGCGGGCTGGTCGGATAAATGTTCGGTGGCAACGCGCTTGATTCCGTTGCACTGTCCGGCGGGGGTGAAGCGGATTGTGCCTGTGCCGGGGAATTAAATGGTGAACGGATGCCCGTCAAACATAGAACCGTAATTGCCGTCCCAAGAATGTGTTTTTGAAAGGATTCGATTTTCATAAAAAAGGCTGTTGTCAATATAGACGCATTTTAGACGCATTGGTGACAAAATAATTCATCCCCGTGATGTTTTGCGGCGCAACGGGTTGAATGGTACCCCTAACCATTGCCAAACAAAACCTATTGTTTGACTGCTTGCAAGAGTTTGACTTGCTGAGGAAAGCCGCGCCGGATGTGGCCGCGTGGTCATTTGAAAAGGTCGCGCAACCAGTGGGGTTTGCGCTTTCCTGACAGCCCCTTCCGGTTACAAAACTCTATAATGAAACGGATACAAGACTCGTGCGAGGACAGACGTTTAGACCATAAGTGGCATAAACAAATTCACTTTGCATTATAGCCGCCGTAACTTTCTCGGCTGCAAAGTGCATTTTTCCAGTGTGTCTCGCGCTTTCGAACATCACCCTCGCTGGCGTTGGTATCGGCTGTTTCCAAAATGGAAAACTGGAAGTTGAGGCTGTAAGCAAACCCGTGTTTTTGTAGGATGATTTCCTGATTTTTATTGTTTCCATGTCCAGTCTTTGAATACTGCCTCCACCTTTCCCAGATGCCTCCTACGCCATACGCGCTGCCGACGTAATGCCGTCCGGTCTTGGTGTCGGTAATCAAATAGACACCGGCCACACTCGACAAGGCTGATTTCCAAGATTCAATTTCCTGCGTTACGATGATGTCTAATCTCGATTTCGGCAGGATGAAATTTGAAAAGCCGGGAAATTCTTCGACCGCCAGACGGCGCGGCTTTAGTTCGCTGACTTGGAACTGCTCCGCGCAATTCTCTGCCAGACGGTAGGACTGTTTCCCTCGCTTCTGTCCGCGACGTAAAAATTCAACAATTAAACGGCCCGTCAGCGCGTCAAATTCTCGCAGTTCCTTGGTATCATAGTGAAAGACTTGTTTGACAGTTTGGCTTTCGCTGGTGGGGCGGTATTCAGTGTGTTTATTCCAAGGCTGGTCTTCTTGGCATTTTACTGGACTGCATCCATGCGTGGACGTGGAGTGAACGCCAGCGAAAAGCCACCTGCCATGTTCGCCCATCTTGATTAACGAAACGATGTATGGACGCTCAAAATTTTTGCGGCCCTGCCACTTTTGCCATGCAGTAAATTCTCCGGCAAGAAATAAGTCCAACGGGTTGTCTCTTTTATTCCAAACCGCAAGATGGATTTTGCACTCCTCCGGTTTCAGTGACGGCATTTCAAGTTTCAGGATGTCAAAAAGTTTCATTTTGTTGTGTGTACTTCACACACATTGGATGCCTGCATCGTATACATGTCAAGCGTGTGTTTTTCACACGCGATGAAAAAGACGAGCAAGGCGAAGCAAAGAAACATTATTGGCTGGCGAGTGAAACAAGCTCGCCTAAAACGTAGTCCTGCCGTCAGCCAGGATGACTTGGCTGGAAGGCTCGCCGGTCAAGGTATTTTGATTGACCGGACGGCGATTTCCCGGGTTGAAAGCCAGACACGCTACGTAATGGATTATGAAGCTGCCGCTATTGCCCGTGCCTTGAAAGTTTCCGTGGCTTGGCTCTTTGGCGAGTCAAATTAATCTCAGCAAATCGCCGATGGCCAAGGAAATTTTTGCCTTTGTTTTATCTGCCACGGGGATAAAACAGTGAAAAATGAAGCAACGGCAGAAACAAAACGATGCGTCGGTCGCACTTCCCGAATGTGAGTGGAATTTTGCAGAAGTGTCAGATGTGGAGCTTGTGGCGTGCTGCTATTGGGAATACGCCCGCGAATCAGCATTCATCCGTAAGACTGTTCAAAATTTGCAGGATGTTGAGGCGGGAAAAGGCAGTCGCATATCTTTGGACGCAGCTAACCGGAAATTGACGCTGCTCTATTCCATTGGCACGCCAGCACACCTTGTGCATCACCAGAAATTCCCAAAGCCGTGGCAATCGCTGCCGGAGCCAGAGCGAGCACGGCTGGGGAACACCTTCAAACCGGAAATCCCAGCGCCAGAAAAAATTCCAGCCTTTCGAGTCACTAGCAACTACTCTACCGCAAGCTGGTTGTTTGAAGAGGCGAAGAAAGTTCACGATGCACAGCGAAAAATGGTGCAGCGGCTTTCAGAAATTGACACAGGCATGGCTGGATTGAGGGAAGCAAACGAATTGAGAAAACAATTGGACGCGCCGTTGCCGTCTCTGATTGTGCGCGGAGTCGGTGGCGTGGATTTTTTTATCGCGCAAGTCAACTGGCAGGACTTCACTGATAATGAAATTGTCATAAAGTTCAAACACTGGGTCGCAAACAATCGGCCTATGGCCGCAGACACAAAGCAACTTGTCGGGCGGCGAAATGACAAAGGACACAAGTTGAATGATTGGCGAGTGATGTTGGACAGGCTCGCCATCATGCGGCTTCTTCATCACGCCACGCTTAAGGAAATGCCTAAAAAGTATCCGAAGGCTTGGGAGCGATACGGGGAGCGCAAAGCGGTTACAAAAAAACAGAAGGATTACGGAGGTGTGGACTGGTATCGTGAAAGTAAAAACGCAAAGTGCGATTTTCACCGGCTCTTTCCGTTTCTTAAAAGCAAGTTGCCATCGTCTTGGCACACCAAAGGCGGGCGCAGGTAAGCAACAAATCGCCACTCATTTTCCGCCCGTTTTTTCCTTCTGTGCCGCGCCGCATAATTCGCGGCGTGAGCAGTTGCCAAAGCAAAAAGTTCAACGCTGCGTTCCCCGTCTGCGCCGCGAGGGAAAAACTTTCGCTGGCACGCAGCCGCGAAATTTTGGGAAACGACTGCCCCAAATCCGATGCTGAGTTGGAACGGTTGCGAGACGGGTATTATGCTTTTGCTCGCGTGCTGGTCGAAGCCTTTCTTAACCAGCGGCGCGAAAACACCCCGTTGCACGCGTTAAACCATGCAGGGAGCGTTCTTGAGGGGGAGGGCTGGGAAACGCCCACAGCGAGCTTTTCGGAGCTTGCAGCGTTGCTGCCAGAGGACAGGCGCTACGACCTTGAGGAACGCGCCGCGATACACGAATTTGACGGCGGGCTTGACCGCAGTGCGGCAGAACTGGCGGCCTTTTCCGAATTTTGGCGGGAAAAACATCAGTTGTAATGCATATAGGCGTCGCGCGCGCGTGGCAAAGAATAAGCTTTTCTGATTTGATAATTTAGAGCATAATTGAACTGTTATGAACCGCGCCGTCATTTACTGCCGGGTGTCCACGAAAGACCAAGTGGAGAATTTCTCCCTTGCGACTCAAGAAAAAGCGTGCCGCGATTACTGCGCTCGAAACGACTTCGGCGTGGACAAAATTTTTGTGGAGGAAGGCGAAAGCGCGAAAACAGCAAACCGGACGGAATTTCAGAAGATGCTCGGATATTGCCGTGAACACAAAGGCCGGGTGAAATGGCTGGTGGTATATCGGCTTGACCGCTTTTCCCGACGGCAGGAAGACCATCACGCATTACGCGGTTTGCTTGCGGGATTCGGTGTAACGCTGCGTTCGGTGTCAGACCCGATTGACGAAACGAGCACCGGCAAATTGATGGAAGGCATCTTGGCCGCGTTTAATCAATTCGACAACGATGTGAAGTCGGAGCGCACGGTTGCTGGGATGAAAGCCGCACTCGGCAAAGGCCGGTGGACATTCAAAGCACCACTGGGTTATCTCAACGGCGACGGTAGGAACAGCAGCCCCAGCCTGATTCACGACCCTGAGCGGGCGCCATTGGTGAAGCAGGCGTTTGAATTGTATGCCACCGGATTGCATACAAAGCAAAAGGTTCACGAGATGATAAATGCGGCTGGTCTGCGAACGGCCAAGGGCAACCGCGTGTCACAGCAAACCTTTTGGGATATGCTACGCAATCCTGTCTATGCGGGCTGGCTCGTCGTAAAAGGTTGGGGCGAGCGCAAGCGTGGAGATTTTGAGCCGTTGGTAAGTCAGGAACTTTTCGACCGCGTGCAAGCCGTATTAAGCGGCAAGCGAGTTAGCATAATGCCGCGCCTTCGCAGTCACCCCGATTTTCCTCTCCGGCATTTCGTAAAGTGCGGATGTTGCGGCAGCCCGCTGACAGGAAGCTACGCTAAAGGATGGAGTAAGCGTTACCCCTACTACTGGTGTCAAAACAAAAATTGCCAAGGCAAAGTTCGTGTTAGCAAAATGGAATTGGAGCGCGGGTTCGTGGAGTTTTTGGAGCAAATGCAGCCACAGCCGAAATACGTGAAGCTGTTTAGTGAAATTGTGCTCGACGTGTGGAAAGAAAGGCAGGCACAGAACATCACGCTGACCGCCAGTTTGAAACATTACATTGAGGAGTTGAACCACAAGAAAGAAAGCCTCGAAGAAACCTTCATCTACGAAAAGGCGATTGACCGCGAGACCTACCAGCGGCAACTCGACAAACTCAACCAGCAAATCACCTTGGCGGAAATGGAGGAACGTGACGCCAAACTCGAAAGCTACGACGTGGAAGCAGTGCTGAATTTCGCGGAGCACGTCATTTTGAACGCAGCGCGGTTGTGGACAGAGCTTGCGAGCGAAGCGAAGCAGCGGTTGCAAAAGGTGCTTTTTCCGCAGGGCGTCACTTTTGCAGAAGGAAATTACAAAACTGCCGAAACGTGCTTGTTTTTCAAGCTGTTGCAGGAATCCGAAGGCGAAAAAACTGGTTTGGTACCCCCGCCCGGAATTGAACTGGGATCCGCGGTTTAGGAAACCACTGCTCTATCCATTTGAGCTACGGGAGCGCGCCATCGCTGGTGAAAATACTCCCGCCGCCGCGAATGGCAAGCCCGCGCGGGAGTGTCTTAATTTGAATTTTAAGTCGAAAGCCGGAGCGCGAGTTGTCCCAACTCGCAGCATTTACGACCAGTCCAGCCGCTGCGGATTGAGGACAATCCGCGCTCCGTGACAAATTAAGACATAGCCGCCCACACCCATTTCGCTTTTCCGCCGCCGCCGTTTCGCCTAACTTGCCGCTATGTTCAAGCCAGCCGACTTGTTTGACCTAAACCAAACCGAACACGCCGCCATTTTCGACGGCTGCAAATTCACCTGGGACGCGCTCAAAAAAATTGAGGGCTACATCGCCGCCAATTTGAAACCGGCCCGGCATAACCCCGGCGAGGGTAGGGCATTCATCGGTAAAAAAGTTTTCATCGGCGAAGGCACCGTCGTCGAGGACGGCGCAATGATCAAAGGCCCGGCCATCATCGGCCAGGGTTGCCAGATCCGCCACAACGCCTACATCCGCGAAAACGTCATCATCGGCGACGGCTGCGTCGTCGGCAATTCCAGCGAACTGAAAAACTCGCTGCTGTTCAACGGGGCGCAGGCGCCGCACTTCAATTACGTCGGCGACTCGATTCTCGGCTACAAGGCGCACCTCGGCGCGGGTGTTAAAATATCCAACTACAAACTGTTCCCCGGCAACATCGAGGTGGAGATTGACGGCGTGCCGTTCGACACCGGCCTGCGCAAGTTCGGCGCGCTGCTGGGCGACGGCGCGGAAGTGGGCTGCAACGCCGTGCTGAACCCCGGCAGCATCATCGGCCCTGGCGCGGTCATTTACCCGAACGTCTTCTGGCGCGGCATCCTGCCCGCCAACATGATCGCCAAAAACAAGGCGGGAATTGACGTCGTCGTCCGCCGACCGAGGGAAAGCTGAGCAACCAACTTATTCCTTTGCGCCATGCTGGCGTAGGAGTTCGGCTAACTAGCAGAGCCTCCCGTTTGCTGCGCAACGTTTGGTTCAGAGGCCAAAATTTTCATCGTCCAAATCCAGTTCTTTGTAAGCCAGCTTATCTACAACTGCTCCCACCGACTCGTCCGGTTTCAGTTCAATCCGCCCCGGATTTTCCCGGTCGCAACGGCTGCCGACTTTAGCCGGCGGCGGTTTGTTCGGGGGTTGTTTTTGCCGTGAGCGCAAGCGGATGATTGCCACCCAGCCCAGCAGGGAAATAGCCGCCAGCCCGGCCAGCCACAGTCCAAGAACCACGCTGGCAGGTTGGTAGTTGAATTCTAGGGTCCCGGTTCCGGCCGGCACCACGACGCCACGGATCGTATAATCCACCCGGAGAACGGGCGTCGGCCGGCCGTTCCAAAAGGCCCGCCAGCCTTTGTCCCAGTTGTCCGCCAGCACAATCAGTCCCGGCGTTTCCATTTGCGCCGAGATCCTGATGCGGGTTGGAATTTCGTTGGTGATTTGGACCGTGCCGCGGCACCGGGCGGGCAGTTCGACGGGCGAGGTCACGAGCGCCACGTCCACCGGATTGAATTTCGGCGATGTCAGTTCCTCCAGTTCCTGCCCGACATCCACGGTTTTGACCGTCCGCGGCACGAAGGCACGCGGCAGGGCATTGGAGTTCACCAAAACCCAATAATCGTCGCTTTGAAAGGGGGGATGCATGAATTGCGGGGGGGCTCCGCGAAGAATGACGTAACGCACGTTCAACAAGTCCAAAATCGGCGGAAGTTCAATGCCGGAAGGAGGCAGCAGGTTTCCCTTGGGCACCAGCAGAAAAGTTTCCGCGTAGGCAAGATTTGTGGATGGCATTGCGGCGGTCGTTTTTAAAACATCCACCATGCGGGCCGGGTCAATCGAGTCGTATCCCCGGATATCGTTCAATCCCTGCATGAACCCCAAGGGGGCCGGAAAGCCGCCGATAATCCGGCCGGGCAGGGAGCGGGTGATTTCCTTCAGGGCGGGTATTTCGGGGTAATAAAGCGCCGGGTCACATTGTGCGCTGCGGCCGTAATCGAACCGCAGCAAATCCACCACCAGAAGAAAGACCAGCACCGGGAACAAACGAAAACGCCCGGGCTTTTGAAACCACAACCCCAACCAGCCGATGACGCCAACGATGCAAAACTCGGCCATGATGGTGTAATGGCGGATGAACCAGGCTTGGACTTGATGCACGTCGCCTGCGGCCAGGATGTTCCCCCATTTCTTCAGGTAAAAAGCGTCGAGAGCAGCCTGGGTGGAGATGGCTGCGGGCAAAACGACACTCCGATAAAGGCACCAGCCACTCAGCGCGGCTAGTAAAACCGCCGGCAACCAAAACCACCATCGTCGCTGGACCGGGCCGCTCAGCAGGGTTTCGAGCCCGTTGGCCGTCAGGGCGAGAATGGCGAAGGAGGTCAGGAACACCAGGCGGTTGTGAGACATCAGGTGCAGGACCGGCAGACGCAGCAATGGGACGAAGCCCGGGAGATTCAAGCACCAACTCAGGCCGAAGAGGGCCAGAAAGAGCCAGAACAGATTGCCGGCTCGCAGGCGCCGGTGGGACCACGCCAGGGGAGCAACCAGCAAAGTGGCCAGCACACCGGTGTATGCTGCGGAGGCGCTTTCCAAAAGATTCTTCTCCGGTGCCGGGGCGATGAACGCGCTGTTTTTTTCCGTTGTACCGTAGAGGTCCGGCAACACCACTTGGGGCAGGGCCTGCAATCCGGTTGGCGGCCGTTCTTCAACGCCCGCGTTGCGGGATATCATCCGGGAACCGGTCTGGGCGTATTCCAGCAAAGGCAGGAGGTGCGGGGTCGCCAGCAAAAATCCAAGTCCCCATCCCAACAGCACCCTGGCCATGGCTATCCTTGATTTCCGGTCCCACCATTTTCCCCGGTGCGCACTCCCCCAGCACCAGATGGCGTAAATCCCGGAGCCCAGCAACACTTGCCCGGCAACGTCAATGTGCCCGCTGATCAAGGTCAGGAAGGTCACGACACTCAAACCGGGCGCGGCCAGGGGATGGGTGCCATGTATGGTTCGGTCAACGGCCAGAAAAAGCCACGGCAGCCAATATACCGCCAGACCGGTGGGAAACCCCTGCCAAAGGGCAAAAAAGGCCGTCAACGGGTAACACCAGGCGCAGACGGTTGCCGGCCAAAAACCGACCGACAACACCTTCCGGCAAAAGAAATACATTCCCGTGCCTGTCACCAGCGCGGCGAGGACTTGAATCCAAGCAAGGATTACCGGTGATTTCGCCAGGCATTCCAAAAGCAGAAAAGGCGAAAATTTCGGCCAGATGAAGGGGACGCCCCCGTATTGATAGGGGGCCCACCAAGGGAAACGGCCCTGATGGATCTCCGAAACGGCAAATTGCCGCGCGGGTTCGAACTGATAAACCAGGTCGGACAAGGCCATGTTGTGTGGCGCCAAGCCGGCTGTTTCCGCGGTTTGTGGAATGTAAACGCCCGCTTGGGCGAGAATATCCAAAGGGAGCAGGATTTTGTTCCCGGTCAACGAGGGGCCATATAAGACCGCCTGCCCCAGAACAATGCCGGCGAGAACCAGGAGAAAGCCAGGCAATCTCCGGCCGGCAACAGCGCCGTTTTCCTGATTCGAGTTCGGAATGTTCACGGCAGGATTTGCATTCTCAATCGTCCTTCCAGTGTACGGAAACAAAGGTGAAGGCCCGGCGCGCCGGACAGGCGAGAGAACCCATTTTTATCGCCAGCGCCGCCCCAGCCGTTTCCATATGACCGGGATCATATTCAGTTTTGTTTCCGGATCGCACCAGAAATTTCCGGCAGCCATTTTTCGGGTGGATCCTCCGGTTTCAGTTCAATCCACTGCGCGCCTTTTTGGGCGCGGAACCACGTCAGCTGCCGCTTGGCAAATTGCCGCGTGCGGATTTTCACCAGTTCGATGGTTTCAGGCAAAGAACGCTCACCGCGCAAATGTTCCACCACCTGCCGGTAGCCGATGGCCTGCATGGCCGTTTTGTTTTCCGCAAGGCCGCGCTTGAGCAATTTACGGGTTTCGTCCACCAAACCGTGCGCGAACATCGCGTCCACTCGGACATTAATGCGGGCGTGTAAATCGTCAGATGAGCGAGTGAAACAATAAAGTTGGTGGGGCGAGACTCCGTCGAGCCCTGA
>JBEKYY010000003.1:0-20815 GCA_049510395.1 Verrucomicrobiota bacterium | reverse complement strand
ATCTTTTGGTTTCCGTCGTGGAATTAGGGCTCGACGGAGTCTCGCCCCACCGTGACTGTTGTGCGGAAAACGGTTTCCCGGTGAGCCGGATGACTTCCACGGCGCGGATGACGCGGCGCGGGTTTTGGCGGTCAATTTTTTCGTAAGCCGCCGGATCGCGTTCGCGCAATTCGGCCAGGAGATTTTCCAATGGCGCAGCTTCGAGTTCGGCACGCAATTTCGCGTCGGCGGACGGCGCTTCGCCAAGCCCTTCGAGAAAGGCTTTGAAGTAAAGCCCGGTGCCGCCACAGAGGATCGGCACGTGGACGCGCGCCTGGATTTCCGCGACGGTGCGGTGCGCGAGCCGGGCAAACTGCGCGGCATCGAACGATTCGGTCAAATCGCAGATGTCAATGAGGTGATGCGGCACGCGGGCGCGGTCGGCGGGCGATGGCTTGGCCGTGCCGATGTCGAGTCCGCGATAAACCTGCATGGAATCGGCGGAAATGATTTCACCGCCGATGTGCTCGGTGAGGCATAAAGCAATTTCCGATTTTCCGACGGCGGTCGGGCCGGCCAACAAGACAGGACAAAGATGGAGCCGTCTCCGCTGCGCTTCGCCGCGCCAAGGGATGGGAGATGGAGGATAGGAATCAGATTTGTTGGCCATCTTCAATCCTCCATCCGCTATACTCGTTTCGGCTCGCGGCGCGAGAGCGTCGCCGCGAGCAAGAGACCAGCGATGAAAATGGGGATGCTTGCCAATTGTCCCGGCGTGAGGCCGTTATGGATGTGGTCCGCCGGATAATCGCCGCGAAAAAATTCAACAATGGAACGGAAGATGGCGTAGCCGATGAGATAGGTGGCGAACACCTGGCCGTTAAATTTTTTGTGCCGGAACAGCCACGCGAGGCCGAGGTAAAGGGCGAAATTCAACAAGGCATCGTAAATCTGCGTCGGATACACGGGCACCCCGCCGGTCGAATGGTCGGATGGAAACCGGATGGCCCACGGCAGGCTGCACGCGCGGCCGTAGCAACAGCCATTCAGCAGGCAACCGATGCGGCCAAAAACATTTCCCAGCGCAATACTTGGCGCAAGCACGTCGGCGGTTTTCCACATCGGCAATTTTTTCCAGCGAATGTAAATCATGCCTGCAATCATCGCGCCGATGAGACCGCCGTAATACACCAGCCCGCCGTGTTGAATCATGAAAATTTCCGGGAGCGGCTGTTTGGCGAATTCTTCCTTCCAATAAGTTGTCACGTAAACGGCGCGCGCGCCGAGAATCGCGCCGATCATCAGCCCGAACACGACGTCGGCGATTTTTTCGCCGGAGATGTTTTCGTGCCGGGCGCGGCGGGTGGCCGTCCAAAGCCCCGCCAGGAAGGCCAGCGCAATCATCACGCCATACCAATGAATCGTGAAGGAGCCGAGTTGAAACGCAATCGGATGCACGGTGGGAAATTAAGGGGTGGCGGCGGAAATGGGAATTTAAATTCGCCGGCCGTCAGTTAAGATTGGTGGCGGCCACCGGATGCAGGCGCTGCGTCAACTGTGGCGGCATCGGCGGCATTGGCGGCATCAATGCCGGGGGCAACGGCGGCCATTCGGGGACGTGCGCGACGAGATCGCGCCAGGTCTGGCGTTCCTTCGGTGACATTTGCGACCAGCGCTGTGCGTTCTTCAAAAAATCCTGTTTTTCCTGCGCGCTCATGCCGGCAAATTCCGTGAACGCGCGGATACACTGCAGGCGTTGCGCCGGAGGCAATTTCCCAAACGTCTCCAGCGTTTTTTCCATTTGCTGCCGCTCGGCGTCCGACAGGGTGTTGAGCGTTTTCTTTTTTTCCATCGGCGTCAGTTCAAAAAACCGGTTGAATTGTGCGGCGATTTTCTGGCGTTGGTCTTCGGGAAGCGCATTCCAGCGTGCCGAATCAAAATCCTGCGGGTTGTGATGCCGTCCGTGGCCCGGCGGTATTGGCGGCATCGGCGGACTGATGGGCAAATCCACGTGCGTGAAGTAGCGCAGGGCGCGCTCGCTCGCAAAAAATTCCTTATGCAACGGCGGGGGCAGGATATCCCATTGCATGAGGCGCGTTTTAACCAGGGCCCGCAAATCATCCGGGATAACCGCCAGCCGCGCGGCGCGGTTCGTCGGGGCTTCGTGCATGAGGGGGAGCAAATACCAGCGCAATTCGGTGGCGCGCAGGCGCAGTTCGCGCTCGTTCGGGTCAAGCGCCTCGTATTCGCGCACCTTGGCGAGAATGCGTTCGCGGATTTCCGGCGGACGATTCGTCAGGTAATTTTCCCGCTCGGCGGGTGTCATCGCCAGCAATTCGCGGAATAAATCCACAGGTGACTTTAAGTGCGGCACGGGCGGCAGCGAAAGATTCGTCGGGGCGGAAAATAATTTTTGCGGAGCCGGAACGTTCGTGACGGTTTCGGCGGCGAGCTGGAAAACAGCGATTTGGCCAACCGCGAAAACCGCGGCCAGCCGGCAACGCGCCTGCCACAAATGGCTCATTGCATCAATACCAGCAGTTCGTCATCCGCATGCTGTGGCCGGCTCATGCGGCGAATGGCGTCGAAATTTTCCAGCGCTTCCGGGCTGGGCATCTGTTGTCCCCTGGTCACGAGCGCAACGTTCCTGGCGAGCGTGACGCGCTGGCGGTAAATTTCATGGTGATGAAAGGCCAAACCGCTGAAGGTAATCACCACCGCCGCAAAGGCGACGCGCGGCACCAGCGTATGCCAGTTCCAACGCCAGCTCCAGCCGTGCGGTCGGGCCTCTTCGCGTTCGACCGCCTGAAGCACGCGCGCGGTGAAATTCGACGGCACGGGCGCGTCCGGCAACCGGGTGAGCGCGGCGTTCAAGGCTGATTCCATCTCCCAATCGGCGCATGCGTCGGGGTTTGCGGCGAGATAAGCGCGTAATTCGGCTTGTTCGGTTTCAGTGAGTTTTCGCCGCCAGCCTGATTCGCGGAGTTTGGAATGGAGTTCGTTGTCTTTCATGGTTTCGCTTTTGATTAAAAACCGGGGTTCGGACAAAGTTGCTCAAAAAATTGAAAGCGCAACTCGCTGTTCAAAACCGATTGGGTATGCTAATAGCAATGCAGCCGTAATGCGCTCAAAACACGTGGCCGCCATTGCAACCAACGCCAACGCCGACGCGCCCGCCGCCTCGGGCAAACCAACGAACCGCCGGCGGTTTCTCGACGCCTGCCACTGCCGCGCCACGGATCGCCCACCGGTCTGGTTGATGCGGCAGGCCGGGCGCGCCTTGCCGGAGTATCGCGAACTGAAGGAGAAGCATTCCTTTTTGGAATTGATTCAAACGCCCGGGCTTGCCGCCGAGGTCACGCTCCAGCCGGTTCGGCGGTTCGGATTTGATGCGGCGATCCTGTTCAGCGACATCCTCGTAATTCCCGAGGCGATGGGGCAGCCTTACCGTTTTCGCGAAACCGGCGGCGTGGTCATGGACTTTGCTGTGCGCACCAAGGCCGATATCGAACGCCTTTCCGTCGAGTCCGTGACCGAACGCCTCAGCTACGTGGACAAGGCGTTGCGTCTGCTCCGGAAGGAACTCGGCGACCAGACCGCGCTCATCGGCTTCTCAGGTTCGCCGTGGACGCTAGCCACGTTTATGATGGAAGGCGGCAACGCCGGGAAATACACCCACGCGTTGAAGCTTTTTCGCGAAGACCGGAAAACTTTTTACACACTCGCCGGGAAACTCACCGCCGCCGTCACCGCTTATCTGCAAATGCAAATCAACGCCGGCGTGGACGCGCTCCAGATTTTCGACAGTCACGGCGGCCAGCTCGCGCCGACGGACTTTCAGGAAGCCTCCGGACGTTGGGTGAAGGAAATTGTAACGGCGCTTGGAAAAGGTGGGGCGGGCAGTCCTCTGCCCGCCGCCGACGGCGCGCACGGCTTGTCCCGCCATAGCCAGGCGACGGCGGAAGTGACGCGCCCTACCAGCATTCCCGTCATCGTCTTCTCCCTCGGCACGCACGGGAATTGGGATGACCTGCTGGCGACCGGGGCGAGCGTACTGGGCGTGGACTGGCAGTTCCCGCTGGCTCACGCGCGCCGGCTTTTGCCGGTGGACATCGCTCTGCAAGGCAACCTTGCACCCGCGCTGCTCAGCGACGCCACGCCGGAAATTGTCGCCCAGGAAACGCGGGCCGTTCTCGAGGCCATGCGCGGCCGCAAAGGCCATATTTTCAACCTTGGACACGGCGTGCCGCCCAACGCAAAATTGGAAAACATCGCCGCGTTGGTCGAAACGGTGAAAAATTTCAAATGATGAACGGAGGCCAGATAAACGCCCGCTCCCACCGTGGACCTTGGCGGAGTGCGCCCGTCCCGGGCGCAGCAACGGCAATGGTCAAACCGGCGTGCGTATTTACGAAACATTGTTTCTTGCCCATTGCTGCGCCCGAGGACGGGCGCACTCCGGTTCACGGCGAGGGCGGGCTTGGATTTCATCTCCATTTTCTCAATCCATGAGCACGCTCAAAGTTGATCTCGGGTTGGTGGAAAAATACAACGTGGCCGGGCCGCGTTACACCTCCTACCCGCCCGCCACGAAATTCACCGACGCGATAACGTGGCCGCAACTGGCCGAAAAAATTTCGGAAAACAACCGGACCAACCGCGGTCTTTCGCTCTATTTTCACATTCCATTCTGCGAGACACTCTGCTGGTTTTGCGGCTGCACCACCGTCATCACCCTCAACCACGACCAGGGCAGGGACTATGTGGAATGCCTTGGCCGCGAGGTGGCGGAGATGGCGCCGCGATTGAATCCGCAACGCAAAGCCGTGCAACTTCACTTTGGCGGCGGCTCGCCGACTTTTTTGCAGCCCGATGAAATCCGCCGGCTCGGCGAAATCATCCACCAACACTTCACGTTTTCGCCGGACATCGAAGCCAGCGTGGAAGTGGATCCGCGCCGGTTGACGCGCGAGCACATGGTCGCGCTGCGTGAGATCGGTTTCAACCGCGCCTCGATGGGTGTGCAGGATTTCAACCCGAAAGTCCAGGAAGCCGTTCATCGCATCCAGCCGCGCGGAATGACGCAGCAGGCCATGGATTGGATGCGCGAGCTGGGCTACGGCTCGATCAACCTCGACCTCATCTACGGCCTGCCGCACCAGACGCCGGGGTCGTTCAACGAAACGCTCGATATCGTGCTGGAAATGAAGCCGGACCGGCTCGCCGTCTTCAGCTACGCGCACGTGCCGTGGGTCAAGCCCGCCCAAAAAATTCTGGAGCAGCAACAGCATCTTCCCGCCGCCGAAACCAAGCTTCAACTTCTCAAACTCGTCATTGAGAAACTCACCGCCAACAACCAATACGTCTATATCGGCATGGATCATTTCGCGCGGCCCAACGACGAACTGGCCATGGCGCAGCGCAACAAGCAGCTCCAGCGCAATTTTCAGGGCTACAGCACGCGCGCCGGGTCGGACATCTATGCGTTCGGCATGTCGAGCATCTCGCAGATTCCGGAAGCCTACTGGCAGAACGAGAAAGAACTGCCGAAATGGCAGGAAGCCGTGGACGCCGGCAAAGTGCCGTTGCAGCGCGCGTATTTCCTGACCGGCGAGGACAAGATTCGCCGCGAAACCATCATGCGCGTGATGTGCGACCTCTCGCTCGATTACGCCGCGATGTCGCAAAAGCTCGGCATCAATTTCACGGAACACTTTGCGCCGGAACTTGCGTCGCTCGCGCCGCTTGAAGCCGACGGCTTGGTGCACCGCACGCCGGCCGGCCTGGAGGTGACCGACATCGGCCGCCTGTTCATCCGCAACATCGCGATGTGTTTCGACAACATCCTCGCCCCGGTGGGCGAGCGAAAACATTCGAGGACGATTTGATTTTTAGCCACAGATAAAACACAGATGGAACACAGATTTTGAATTCGGTTTGCAAGCAATTCTAAAACTGGTATTCGTTTAGACAATTGGGTATGGCCTTGTTCCGCTACACATTTGAAGTCAAGCATACTGGGTTAGGAAAATATCGTATTGTTTCAGGAACAGACGAATCGCTCGTTCGAGCAAAGGCTGAAGCTCTTGAAACCACTTGGAACGCCGAATTCAAAAGGAAGCTCGACAAGGATCGTGTCAACATGAACCGGGAGGCGGCTCGTCATAAGCTGAGGCAGAACAAGGAGCAACTCGAAGAGAACAGGCTGGCGGCAGAGGAATTGACCGAAGAAGCTAAAGCAGCAATTGAACAGGTTACTGGCATTCTGCACGCTGCACTTTCTAAAAAACACGCAGTCAATTGGAACAAGCTAAAACGCAATGATTCGTATTCAAAACCAAGACCAATAACGCCTCGTTATCTCGAATTTCCCTTCGAACCACAACCGGAGCAGAAGAAATACAACCCGACACCAGAGTGTCCGATATTTTTGGAATATCCGCCGGAACCTCAAGCTGACAACGTAAAATATCAACCCGTTCTGACATGGTTTGATAAATTATTGGAATCACGGGTGAAAGGGAAAAATCAAACTGCATACGATCTTTATCTTCAAGACCACGCTGCTTGGGAAGAATCAGTCAAAACAGCTGAAGCTGAAAATCGGCGGCGTGCTGAAGCAGACGCTTACGAATTTGCCAAAGGTAAGCCACTCACGTTGATGAACGGAGCAAATTTGCTTTACCTGCTTGAAAAACACGGACGTAAAGCAAAAATTGATATTCGAGAAGCAAAAAGGATTTTGGGTGAAAAAGAATCTTGATTGGCGTCTGATTTTTCAATCCGTGTTTCATCTGTGTTCAATCTGTGGCTGAATAAATTCCAATGAAACCCGTCGCCATCATCGGGGCCGGCATCACGGGGTTGACCGCCGCGTTTTATCTGAAACGCAAGGGCATTCCGGTCACGGTTTATGAAGCCAGCGGGCGCGTGGGCGGCGTGATTCAGTCGCTGCGCCAGAACGGCTGGCTCGCCGAGTTCGGGCCGAATACGCTGCTCGAAACGTCACCGAAGATTGGCCAGCTCGTCCGCGACGCCGGTTTGCAACCGCGACGGCTGGATCCAAACCCGAAAGCCGAGGCGCGTTACGTCGTCCGTTACCAGCGTCCCATCGCCATGCCGGGTTCGCCGCTGGGCGTTCTCACGACGAAACTTTTCACCGCCGGGGCCAAGCTGGCCGTGCTGCGCGAACCGTTCGTGCCGCGCCGTCGTGGCGGGGCGGAGGAGAGCATCGCTCAGTTTGTCGTCCGCCGGCTGAACCAGGAATTTCTCGACCAAGCGATTGATGCGCTCGTGGCCGGAATTTATGCGGGCGATCCGCACCGGCTTTCCTTGACGCACGCTTTTCCGAAGCTCAAGGCATTGGAGGACAATTACGGCTCGCTGATCAAAGGCCAGATTTTCGGCGCGGGTGCGCGGAGGCGGAGCGGTGAAGTGGCCAAGGATCGCGCGCCGAAGTTTTCGTTTGATGAAGGTTTACAAGTCCTGCCGGATACGCTGGCGGCGCGACTTGGCGACGCGGTGAAACTGAACATGGCGGTCTCCCGACTGGCGCAAACGGCAGACGGCTGGTGCGTGGCAACTTCCAATGGTGAATTGGAACACAGCGCGGTGATTTATTGCGGCACGGCGTTCAAGCTGGCGGAATTGCCGGTGCAACTTTTTTCGACGGCAGGTAGGGCGGGCAGTCCTCTGCCCGCCGCTCGTCCGCCCGCAAACGACGGCGCGCACGGAGTGACGCGCCCTACCGACGCGCTCGACCTCTCGCCATTTTCCGAAATCCGTTATCCGCCAGTGGCCAGCGTGGTGTTGGGTTTCCGGCGCGAAGACGTGGCGCATCCCTGCAAGGGTTTCGGCATGTTGATTCCCAAAATCGAAGGCTTCAAAATTCTCGGCACGATTTTCTCGTCGTCGCTGTTTCCCAATCGCGCGCCGACAGGTCATTTGACACTTACAAGTTACGTCGGCGGCGAACGGTATCCAGAACTGGCCTTGCTGCCGGCGGAGAAACTGGTCGCGCTGACGTGTGAAGACCTGCGTGTTCTGCTGGGCGTGGCCGGCAAACCGGCCTTCCGGCATAGCGTGCTTTATCCGAAGGCGATTCCGCAATACAACGTTGGTTACGGTCGCTACCGCGAATTGATGAACGAAATCGAAAACAAGGCCGCGGGCCTTTTCTTTGCCGGCCATTATCGCGACGGCGTTTCGCTGGGTGACACGATTGTGTCCGGTTGTAACGTCGTTGAGCGTGTGGAAAAATCCCTGACAACCAAATGAACAAAGGCGTTTTGCTGGTCAATCTGGGTTCGCCGGACTCGACGGCGGTCGGCGACGTGCGGCGCTATTTGAATGAATTTCTGATGGACCGGCGGGTGATTGACACGCCCTGGCTGCTCCGCCGGCTCATCGTGGGAATGATTCTCATCAACCGGCCGAAACAGGCCGCTGAGGCTTACAGAAAAATCTGGCTGCCGGAAGGTTCGCCGCTCATCGTTACGAGCCTCAAGGTCCAGGCGAAGTTGCAGGAGCTTGTCCCCGTGCCGGTCGAACTGGCCATGCGGTATCAGCATCCGTCCATCAAAAGCGCCATCCGCAAGCTCGTGGAGCAGAACATTGACAAAACTTTCTTGATTCCGCTGTTTCCGCATTACGCGATGTCGAGTTACGAAACCGCCGTGGTGCGCGTGCAGAAGGTGGCACGGAAGATCGCGCCAAACATGAAGGTTGTCGTGCAGCCGCCCTACGGCGACGCGCCGGATTACATCGCGGCCCTGGCGGCCAGCGCGACCAATCATCTGGAAGCGGGCTACGACCATTTGCTGTTCAGTTTTCATGGCATTCCGGAGCGGCATCTGCGCAAGTCCGACCCGACCGGCGGCCATTGTTTGACCGTGCCAATTTGTTGTGAAACCGCCAGCCCGGCGTACGCGACATGTTACCGCGCTCAATGTTTCAAAACGGTGGCGGCATTTGTTGCGAAGGCGGGCGTTCCCGTGAACCGGCATTCCATTTCGTTCCAATCCCGGCTCGGGCGCGGTCCGTGGCTCAAGCCTTACACGGATTTTGAACTGGCCGGGCTGCCAAAGCGCGGAGTAAAAAAGCTTCTGGTCATCTGTCCGGCCTTTGTTTCCGATTGTCTGGAGACGCTGGAAGAAATCGGCATTCGGGGGCGGAGAACATTTTTCGAGGCCGGCGGAAAGGAGTTCGCGCAAATTCCGTGTCTCAACGAACATCCGCTCTGGATTGCGGCGCTGGAGAAAATGGTCCGGCGGTTTTTGGAAAAACCGTCACCGTCCTGAAGTCGTGCCTTTAGCTTTATAATTTCTCGCGTTTAGCAGGGTTCCGGAACCGGACTTTGACGGTATCCCGCAAAAAGCCGAGCAGCGATTTTTTCCTCGCCGGTTTCACGATTTCAATGGGCTCGCACTTGTGGCTGCAAAGCGTGCAGAGGAACAGCGGCAGGCCGCCTTTGCGTTGTAACACATGCACGCAACGGTTGCACATCACCTCGTTGCAGTGGGTGCATTTGTAGGTGACCGGCACTTGCGGATGGCGCGGGCAGAGGATCACGCCGCCTTCAAGCATCACCGGCGGTTTGGGACGCTCGCGCTCGTACTTGGGGATCGCAACGTTGACCTCGGTGGATTCGATGAATAATTCCACGTCGCCCAAATTCACCGTCTGGCCGGGAAGCAGCCATGCTTCCTTGACCGGATCGCCGTTGACAAACGTGCCGTTGGTCGAGCCGCAATCGCGAATCAACACGCCTTCGCCCGACAACACCACTTCGCAGTGGTTGGTGGACACGGTGGGATGATCAATGTGGAAATCACAGTCGGGGTCGCGCCCGACGTGATTGGTGCCAAAACGTATCTCATACGTCTGGTTTTCCAAGCCCTCGGTCTTGATGAGCAGTCTCGCCATGTTTCCTCCGGCACTGGAATGATTCTGCGCGTTAAATCAACGAAAGTCGAGAGAAAAATGGAGGTGGTACAGCCTGAATTATGGCGATAAAGATTGGGTTTTATGTTAACCGGACCCGTTGGATTCACGGCAGCGGATTATGCGCAAAGGCAGATTCCTTGACGATTTTCCCGCCGATTAAATGTTCCTGGATGATGCGTTCCAGCACTTCCGGCGCGCAGGAGTGGTACCAGACGCCTTCGGGATAAACAACTGCGATTGGCCCGCGCACGCAGACGCGCAGGCAGTCGGCCTTGGTGCGATAAACCAGCGGCTCCGGGCCGGTGAGATTCAGTTCCTTGAGCCGCCGTTTCAAAAATTCCCAGGCGGCCAGCCCTTGCTCCTTCGCGCAACATTTAGGCTCGGCTTGGTCGGCGCAAAGAAAAATATGGCGCCGGAATTTTTCGATGCCGAGCGTTTCAACTGCCGCTTGTAACTCCGTTTTCATTAAAATTCGTCCTCGTTCTTCGTCCTCGATCGGTTATTTTCGAGGACGAGGACGACAACGAGAAGGAAGATAACGGCTCACCGCCAAAATGTCAGGCCCAACACGCCCGCGACGGCGATGAGGCCGCCGGTGAGCGACCGCGCGGTGATTTTTTCACCCTCAAAAACGCGCGCCAGCGGCAGCATGACGATGGGGGTGGTGGCGATGATGGCGGTGACGATGCCGGTGGGCGTGTTTTCGAGCGCCCATTGCATGCAACTCACGCCGATCGTCTGTCCGGCCAGGCTGTTGACCAGAATCCACGGCCAGAGCTGCCATTTTTCGCGCGCCGAAAAGGAATCCTTCATCTGCTCGTCATCGCCGCGCTGGCGGGCGTGCCGCCATTTCACGATCAGAAAAATCAGGCCGAGCGCGACGGCCCCGCCGATGACGCGCTGGTAGCCGGTCGTGCCGGGGTCGGGATGTTCGCCGGCCGCGTGCGCGACAAAATAGGCCTTGCGGGTCAGCACTGCCGCGAGCGCGCCGCCGAGCGCGGCGATGGCGCTGGCCAGCAGGCCGGCCCGGAACCGGCGCGGGGCGATGCGCAAATGGTCGCCGGGGGCCAGCGCGATGACCACACCGGCAAGGATCACCGCCACGCAAATCATTTGTGCCAGGCTCAATTTTGTTCCGAGCCAGAGCCATTCGATCAGCGCGGCGGACGGCGCGATGAGGCATTGCGTGAGGAGAACAGTCCGCCGGCTGCCGAGGCGCGGCAGTGCCTGGAAATAGGCCGTGTCACCCAGCCCGATGCCGGCCAGCCCGCTCAAAATAAAAAGGGAAAACCCGGCGCCCTGAACGCCGGTGCCCCGGAGATGGGCCCAGAGCGCCAGAAAAACCGCCGCCCCGACGATGCGCCAGAAATTCGCCTCCACTCCGCCCAGCCGCGTCGAGGTGCGGTGGCCGCAGATGGCGGAGATGGAAAACAACAGGGTGGTGAGCAGCGCGGCGAACATGTCGGGTGCAAGCGGAAAATTTTTGGCGTGGCCAATCCGGTGTGGCGATGGCGCCAGGCGGATGAGCCGCTAGAGTTCCTCGTAATACTCGTCTGAGGCGATGTCACCGCCGGCTTCAGTGTCCACGCCGCTTTCGTTGAGGATTTTGGCGATGTCCGGGGCAACCCAGTGCTTGTCTTTATCCTTTCGGGAAACCGGTTTGATGCGGTAGCGCCCCGAGGGGTCGTGTTCAAGAATCCCGCGTTCCTGCATCCGCATCAGAACCGCTTTGGCCCAGTCGGGTTCTTCGTAAAATCTCCTTTTGTTGCCGGCACGCCGGGCAACTTCCATTGCGTTCACAAACTCGAGTCCCCGGGTCTTGAGGAATTGAAAAATATCGCGCTCGTCTCCATCCATGGCAATAATTTAACAAATAACGGAGCCAAGTCGAGAGTTAACATTGCGGTTCACCGGCAACAATCAAGCGATTGCACATCGTCGTCGGCGGAAGCCAGGCCGCGGTGCTCAATCAATGCACTGCCAACGCGCGGTTTGAAAAATTGTTAAGTTGAACAGACAGGGCCGAGAGGAAATAATGTAATCCAACGATGCCTTAAAAGGCGTCCAAAATGAAACCGACTTAAAATGTTAGATGTGCGAGGAATGTAAATGGATTTGCGCGACTGGTATAAAGTCCGTCTAAGCGACGCCGCTATCCGGCTGGAGGTATCTCCGCCTGGACGAACAGCTTGGCAGGCCGAGATACCTTAGGCTGACATTACTCGTGTTTGTTACAAGGCTGAGGGCGGTCTGGAATCCGACGGCTGGTACATCTTTACGAAGCACCGCCCCGAGAGCTTTGCTGTGCCTGTGGAAGCCGATGGAGGTGCGGCGTTGCTCGGTGAGTTTATGAATCGGAAGCTTTTCAGTGCAGAGTTGGCGATTAGTGCAGCAAGTGCCGTGGAGGGGATGTTCTGTTGGCCACCTGTCGGAACTGGCAGCGCCTAACACCCATCAAGTCTGGATGGGTGTTTTCGCCGCGGTAATGAGCATCGCATCTTCAGCACCGTAGGCGCGGCATCCCTGTAGATTTCGTTTCCAATTGGGGACAAGCTCCGTGGGAGCGGCATATTCCGATGATGTCGCTCCTGACGGAGCTTGAAATGATTTTGGGAAAATTTTCTACAAATATGTCGCGCCTACGGCACTGCTACCTCCGGCCGAAAACGTTTTTCAGCCGCCTTCTCCACTGCCCGTTTTTTCTTTTCCCCTTTTCCGTTCGGCTTCATCCTGACGGTGTGGAATTGTCCGCCGCAGAAATCCGTCAGGCCGTCCAAGCCGCCCTTGCCGAGGACATCGGCAGTGGCGACGCCACGACGCTCGCCATCGTGCCCGAAACGGCGACGGCCAGGGCCGTCATGCGCGCGCGTGAACCGCTCATCGTCGCCGGGCTCGATTTCGCCGAGGCCGCGTTCCGCGGAGTCTTTGAATTCATCAATCGGAGGGGCGAGCTCTGCGAGCCCCAAAAATCTCAAAACGAATCAGGGCGTCGTGGAACTCCGCCCTCCGAGGAGGAAATTAAAATTGAGCGATTGGCCAAAGACGGCCAGCGCGTCAAGGACGGAGACATTTTGCTGAAAATTTCCGGTTCGGCGCGCGCGATTTTGAGCGCCGAACGCGTGGCGTTGAATTTCGTCCAGCGACTTTCCGGCATTGCCACTTTGACCGCGCAATTCGTTGATGCCGTCAAAGGCACGCCAATGCAAATTCTCGACACGCGCAAGACGACGCCCGGCTGGCGGCGGTTCGAGAAATACGCCGTCACCTGTGGCGGCGGACACAACCATCGCCTGGGCCTGTTCGACATGGTGCTCATCAAGGACAACCACCTCGCCGCGCTGCGTGACACACAGCCGAACGCCATCGCCGCCGCCGTCCGGCGCGCGCGCGAAAAATATCCGCAACTGAAAATCGAGGTCGAGGCCGACACGCTGGAGCAGGCCGAGCAGGCCGCCGCCGCGGGCGCGGACATCATTCTGCTCGACAACATGAATCCCGTGCAGTTGCGGCTCGCGGTGCAAAAAGTCAAAGGCCGTGCGAAAACCGAGGCCAGCGGCGGCGTGAACCTGGCCGGTGTGCAGACGATTGCGAAAACCGGTGTGGATTTCATTTCCATCGGGGCGCTCACGCATTCGGCGCGCGCGGTGGACATGGGACTGGATTTTGAAAACTGACTTGAGCCACAGATATACACAGATGAAACGCAGATTTTCTAAAATGACGCTTCACAAAAACTTGACTGGCTGGCCGAAGTGAATCAAACCGCTATGAAAACCTTCGCGTCAATGTTGCTCGGTTCGATTTTGCTGTTTGGCTGTTCGCAACAAGCCCCAAAACAGCAACAAGAGATAAAATACCAAACTGGAAAATTGGCGAGTTGGCCCTATAAAGACTTTACGAACTATGCTTTGCTAATCACCTTTGCCGATAAGACAAAAAACATTCAGACGAACGTGGATTCGCTTGAACAAGCTGCAAACGTACTTGGCCAATATGGGTGGGAATTGGTAAGTTCTGAAACAGTTAATAATTGTGAGACCTATCACATGAAACGACAAACGCGGGAAGATGGTTGTACATTTGTTCTTGGCCTAAACCTAGACCCTTCTCTTATGCCAGACGGTACACCGCTTAAATGACCCCCTTGCGTAAAGTACATAATTCCGAAAAAATAAATGATTTGGCTTCATCTGTGTTCAATCTGTGGCCATCTGTGGCTAGAATAAAATGACGACGGACGCAAAAATTCTTTCGGCATTGCGCGAAAATCCCGACGGCGTTTCGGGCGCAGACCTTGCCGGGCAATTGGGGGTCACGCGCGCGGCGGTTTGGGGGCGCATCGAGCAGTTGCGCCAGCTCGGCTACGAAATCGAGGCCGGTCCGCATTTTGGCTACCGGCTCATCAGCGCGCCGGATGTATTGCACGCCGACGATTTGCTCGCGCGCCTCGGCAAAACGAAGGTCATCGGCCGCGACATCCGCGTGTTCGAGCAAACGACCTCGACGAACGACGTGATCGAAAAACTCGCCCGCGACGGCGTCAAGGAGGGCGCGGTCGTTTTTGCCGAGTCGCAGACGAAGGGCAGGGGACGGCTCGGCCGCAAATGGATTTCGCCCGAGCGAAAGGGACTTTGGTTTTCCGTTTTGCTGCGACCGGATTTGCGCCCGCAGGAAGCGACGCAATTGACGGTCGCTTCCGCAACGGCCCTGCGGCGCGCGATTCAATCCGAAACCGGTTTGCATCCCGAAATCAAATGGCCGAACGACATTTTAATAGGCGGGAAAAAGGTCGCGGGCATTTTGACCGAGTTGAACGCGGAACTGGACCGGGTCCGTCACGTCATCCTGGGCATCGGCGTGGACGTAAACTTGGGCACGAGCGAGTTTCCGCCGGAATTGCGCCGGCTGGCGACTTCGCTCAAAATCGAATCGGGCAAAACGATTTCGCGCTCTGGACTGGCGACGGCGATTTTGCGCGAGCTGGATGGCGATTACGCACGGATTTGCAGCGGCTGCTTTGCGGAGGTGGCGGACGAATGGGAGGCGCATTGCCAGACGATCGGCCGCAACGTGACGATTCAAACCGGCGAGCGCAGGATTCGCGGTTGCGCGGAGTCGCTGGATGACGACGGCGCGTTGCTGCTGCGCACCGAACACGGGCATCTGGAGCGCGTCACCGGCGGCGATGTGACGCTCGAAAAATGAACGGAGTGATGGAGTGATGAAGCATTGCGATGCTGAAAAAGATTTCCAACACTCCATTACTCCATTACTCCATTGCCCCATGCTTTTGCTTTTTGACATCGGCAACACGAACACGCACGCCGGTCTGGCGAACGGCCGGCGGGTCGTGAAGCAGACCAACATTCCCACGGCGAGCTGGTTCAACGGCACGGCGGCGAAGCGGGTGCGAAAATTCGTTGGCCGCGCCCGGCTCGACGGCGCGGCGCTTTGCAGTGTCGTACCGCGTGCGACGCCGTTCGTTCACCAAACGGCGCGCGCCCTTTGGAAATTGGGTGTGTTTGAACTCACGCCGAAAGCCTTGCGGGGCGTGGGCATTGATTATCCGAAGCCGGACACCATCGGTCCGGATCGCCTGGCCAATGCGGTTGCCGCGCGGCGCCGGTTTGGCGCGCCGGTGGTGGTGCTGGATTTCGGCACGGCGGTCACGCTGGATGTGGTCAATCGCGCCGGCAATTACGCGGGTGGCATCATCGCGCCGGGGCTGGCGGCGATGACGGATTATTTGCACGAGAAAACGGCATTGCTGCCGCGCATCAAAATCCACGAAATCAAAACGAGCATCGGCAAAAGCACCGAGGAAGCGATGGTTGTCGGCGCGGTGCATGGTTATCGCGGGCTGGTCCGGGAATTGATCGCCGAATTAAAGCGCGAGCTGAAAGTAAAACGTCTGCCGGTCGTTGCCACCGGCGGTTACGCAAAGTTGATGGCGTCCAAACTGCCGGAGATTTCAGCCGTGGAACCGAATCTGACGTTGGAAGGTTTGCGGCTGGTCTGGCAAGGTGCGTCATCCCATCGTTAAAGTCGGAATTCATTCCGCGATTGCCCCGCGACTTTGCTTCCGCCAATAATGTCCGCCTATGGCGAGCAGTCGCAGACAATATCCGTTTCATTTGATTGAACCGAAATGGCAGCAATTTTGGGACGAACAACAGTCCTTTCGCGCCTTCAATCCGGGCGAGGTCCTTCCGGACGGGCATCCTTTTGCCCGGCGCCATAAGCTTTCCGGCAAGGTGGCCGCCACGCAATTGCCACCCAAATTTTACATCCTCGACATGTTTCCCTATCCCTCCGGTGCGGGTTTGCACGTCGGCCATCCGGAAGGTTACACCGCCACTGACATCCTGGCCCGCTACCAACGCGCGCAGGGATTGCACGTGTTGCATCCGATGGGCTGGGATGCGTTCGGTCTGCCCGCCGAGCAATATGCCATCAAGACCGGCCAACACCCACGCCAGACCACCGAGGCGAACATCGCCACGTTCAAGCGGCAGATCCAATCGCTCGGCTTCAGCTACGACTGGTCACGCGAACTCGCCACGACCGACCCCGGTTATTTGAAGTGGACGCAGTGGATTTTTCTCAAGCTTTACAACTCGTGGTTCAATCCGGAAACGAATAAAGCCGAGCCGATTGAAACGCTGAAGTATCCGAAAGAACTGCAACCCGAATCGGTGGGGCGAGCGTCCTCGCGAGCCGGTTTTGGCAGCGGCTCGTCAGTAGCCTCGCCCCACCAAGACCTCGAATCCAAACGCCGCACCTGGCGCGATTCCAAGCGTCTCGCCTACGTCAGCGAGCAACCCGTCTGGTGGTGCGAGGCACTCGGCACGGTGCTGGCCAACGAGGAAGTCGTGGACGGCAAAAGTGAAGTGGGCGGATTTCCCGTCATCCGCAAACCGATGCGCCAATGGATGCTCCGCATCACCGCTTACGCCGAGAAACTGCTCAACGATCTCGACACGATTGATTGGAGCGATTCGCTTAAGGAGATGCAACGAAACTGGATTGGAAAAAGTGAAGGAGCCGAGGTGGACTTTGAAATTGCGGATTGCGGATTGCGGATTGCGGATTCAGAGAAGCACATTCGTGTGTTCACCACACGTCCCGATACGCTCTTCGGTGCGACTTACATGGTACTAGCTCCCGAGCATAAACTCGTTGAACGGCTTATCACGTTGGCAACAACCCAACCGCTGGTAAATGGTCAAATTAAGGCAGCCAGCGTTGTGGTCTTCGAGCCTTCGGGAAAATCCATTGGAACAATGCCCCTGGCTGAAGCGTTGGAAAAAGCAAAAGCAAGCAGTGTTGACCTTATTGAAATCAATTCTTCTGTTCAGCCACATGTTTGTTTGTTGCAGGACTTCGGAGCATTTCGTTTCTCGCAACAAGAAGTTGCCAAACAAGCAGCCGCCATCCGTCGTTATCAAGAAGAAGTTACGAAGAAATCCGATCTTGAACGCACTGAACTGGCAAAAGACAAATCCGGCGTGTTTACCGGCGCTTACGCCATCAATCCCGTCAACGGTCAGAAAATTCCCATCTGGATTGCCGACTATGTTCTGGCCAGCTATGGGACGGGCGCCATTATGGCTGTGCCGGCGCATGACACGCGCGATTTCGAATTCGCCACCGGGTTCAACCTGCCGATAATTCAGGTCGTCCAGCCGCCCGACCCGAAAACCGATTGGCGCGGTTTCGTGGATGACGGCACGTCGGTGAATTCCACCGGGCCGGAGATTTCCATCACCGGTCTGCCCACGCCCGAAGCCAAAAAGAAAATCACGGCATGGCTCGAAGCGAAAGGCCTCGGCAAGAAAACCATCAACTACAAACTCCGCGACTGGCTTTTTTCGCGGCAGCGTTACTGGGGCGAGCCGTTCCCGATAGTCTGGAAGCGCGACGCGAGCGGACCTGGCGGTCAGCCACCATATCACGAAGCACTGCCGGAAAGCGCGTTGCCCGTGCTGCCGCCGAAGCTCGACGATTACAAACCCATGCCCGACGGCCAGCCGCCGCTCGCCCGCGCGAAGGATTGGGTGAACCTGCCCGACGGTTCCGTGCGCGAAACCAACACCATGCCGCAATGGGCCGGCAGTTGCTGGTATTACCTGCGCTATCTCGATGCCCGGAACAACGCCGCCTTTGTCAGCAAAGAAGCGGAAAGTTATTGGATGGGATCGGTAGGGCGCGCTGTCCCCAGCGCGCCGCGGACGGCTGGGACAGCCGTCCCTACCCCCGGCATTGATCTCTACGTCGGCGGCACGGAACACGCCGTGTTGCATCTGCTCTACGCGCGTTTCTGGCACAAGGTATTGTTCGACCTTGGCTGCGTCTCGACGCCGGAGCCGTTCTTTAAGCTTGTGAACCAGGGACTCATCCTTGGCGAAGACGGACAAAAAATGTCGAAGTCGCGCGGCAACGTGGTGAACCCGGACGACATTCTCAAAGAGTTCGGCGCCGATGCGTTTCGCCTTTACGAAATGTTCATGGGCCCGCTCGAAATGGTGAAGCCGTGGAGCACGAAAGGGGTCGAGGGCGTTTATCGTTTCCTTGGCCGAGTCTGGCGGTTGTTCGTGGATGAAGCGAGCGAAACGGAGTTTGAACAACAGGAAACAACCGCCAAGGCGCCAAGTAGCCGAGAGTTGTTAAATCTCATCAAATTGAACACCACGATCAAAGATGTTCCGGCCAAGCCGGCACAACTCAAGACGCTACACGCCTGCATCAAGAAAGTCACCGAAGACCTCGACGGGATGCGCTTCAACACCGCCATTTCGGCGATGATGGTTTTTGTGAACGACGCGATAACGTGGGAAACGAAACCGGCATCCGTGTTGCGCGATTTTTTGGTTTTGCTCGCCCCCTTCGCGCCGCACTTGTCCGAAGAGCTTTGGGAAAAACTGTCAGCAGTCCGCAGTCCGCAGCCGGCCTGGACTGGAGACAGTGGACTCAGGACTGGAGACTCGTTGCCCTATGCTCCCTGGCCCAAGTTTGATCCGGCATTGCTCGTCGAGGACACGCTGGAAATCCCCGTGCAGGTCAACGGCAAGCTGCGCGACGTCATCCGGGTTCCGGCCAACGCCGACAACGCCACGGTCGAAGTCACCGCGAAGGCCTCGGAGAAGGTGCAGCAATTCATCGCTGGCAAGACGATTCGGAAAGTCATCGTCGTGCCGAAAAAGCTGGTGAACATCGTGACGGGTTGAAACGCGAGGAGAGCTGTTGTCAGCCTCACGGCTGCCAGAGCGACATCACGTAACGGAAATTACCCGGATTGTTGGCAATGTAATAACCTGAATCAGTTGAATGACCCCACAAAGCCGGATCGAAGGCTTGCGGATTACTGCGGGCATTCTGAAAGACCACCCGGCCGTCAGGGAAGAGTGCATTGAGTCCGGCAACAGAACCAGAGGCCCGGTGCGACCAATCTTCGATACGTTCGACCAAATCCGTCGCAATGCTCTTGTTCGGATCTATGTCATTTTGTCGCAAAGGGGTACAGTTATCACCAGGGCATATGCCACTGGCTGCCGCCGGTCCCAAATGGCCTCCCGAATCGTTAAGTTGCACCTGCTTTCTCCCTTGGGGAAAATAATTATATCCGGTGCGGATTTTATCGTCTCCTGATGCCCCACTATTACAAGGCCATGGGCCTCCGGCTATGTAGTACTCATATGTCCAAGCTGGGAAACCCAGTCCTTTTGCTGCGGGACAATAAAAAAGTTTTGCATTAGCAACGAATTTGGTGTCGTGTAAAATACCGAGATTCCACGGGCCTAGTTGGTCCGGGGTATTTCGGCCAGTGGCAGGGCAGCATTTCATCGAAGTCCCGCTGGTAAATGTTCCAGCCAGCGGCTATCTGCCGGAGGTTGCTGACGCATTCAGCCCGCAAAGCGCGCTCCTTGGTGGTGAACGATGCCGATAAAAACACGGCTGCCAACACGGCAACAATGGCCAGGACGACGAGCAATTCAGGAAAGGTAAACGCCCGGACGGCGCCGGTTTGCCGCCGGCGAGCCGCCGCCAATTGGTTCAGTAACGATTTTTTCATGGACCGTATCCATCCATCGCCTCGACGCTGCCGGGAAACACGGGGAAAAAGAGCATGGTTTTGGCCTCACGGCTGCCAGAGCGACATCACGTAACGGAAATTACCCGCGTTGTTGCCAATGTAAGTAGTATCAGTTGAAGGTTTCCACAATGCAGGGTCGAAGGCTTGCGGATTGCTGCGCGCATTCTGAAAGACCACCCGGCCGTCCGGGAAGAGCGCATTGAGTCCGGCAACAGAACCGGATGCCCGGTGCGACCAATCTTCGATATCGGCGACAATATCCGTCGCAATGCTCTTGTTCGGATCGATGTCATTTTGTCGCAAAGGGGTACAGTTATCGCCGGGGCATATGCCACTGGCTGCCGCCGGTCCCAAATGGCCTCCCGAATCCCCAAGTGTCACCCGCTTTCTCCCTTGGGGGAAATAATTGTATCCCGTTCGGATTTTATCGTCTCCTGATGCCCCACTATTACAAGGCCATGGGCCTCCGGCTATATAGTACTCATATGTCCGAGCTGGGATACCCAGTCCTTCCGCTGCGGGACAATAAAAAAGTTTTGGATTAGCAACAATCTTGGTATTGAACAACATGCCGAGATTCCACGGGCCTAGTTGGTCCGGGGTATTTAATTGGGCCCAGTTACAGGTCGGCGGATTAACACGGCCGGCTTCGTAAGTCCTCCAAGGATTGGAGGTGCCCCCGGACGAGGCGTAACCCGGCCAGTGGCAGGGCAGCATTTCATCGAAGTCCCGCTGGTAAATGTTCCAGCCAGCGGCTATCTGCCGGAGGTTGCTGACGCATTCAGCCCGCAAAGCGCG
>JBEKYY010000029.1:0-35474 GCA_049510395.1 Verrucomicrobiota bacterium | reverse complement strand
GGGTTATAAAAGCAATCTTCTGTTCCATCGGTTCGGTATTGATCCAAGGCATGGACACACATTATTCGGTGTTACCCATGTCCTGAAACACTGTTACCGATGTTCTGATACTCTACAGCGCCGCGGCGTCCGGTCGGCGCGGCCCGTCCTCCGCAGTAGGTTGCTACGGAGGGTGGACGCGCCGAACCCTACCTTTACCATATTCTCCCGCCTCTTGGCGCGCTGAAGCGGAGCGAAAGCGGCTCGACTCCCGTCCCCCGACTTCTTACTCTTGCGCCATGATCACGCGCTACTCACGTCCCGAAATGCGGGCCATCTGGACGGACGAAAACAAGCTCCGCCTCTGGCTGCAAATCGAACTCCTCGCCGCTGAAGCCCTCGTCGCCGATGGCGTCGTGCCCAAGGCCGACTTCGCCAAAATGAAAGCCGGCGCAGAAAAATGGTTTGCCGATTTGCCCGGTCTCGTGGCGCGACAAAAGGAATTGGAGAAGACGCTCAACCACGACGTCATCGCCTTTACCACCGCCATCGCCGAAAAAATCAACCACCCGGCCAGCCGCTGGTTCCACTTCGGCCTGACCAGCAGTGACATCGGCGATACCGCATTTGCGGTCCAGATGGTGCAGTCGGCGGACATCCTGCTTCAGGATGTGCAGGCCCTGCGCGCCTCCATCGCCAAACAGGCGCGCAAATACAAGTTCACGCCCTGCATCGGTCGCAGCCACGGCATCCACGCCGAGCCGACCACCTTTGGCCTCAAGCTGGCGCTCATGCACAATGAATTTGACCGGGCCCTCGAACGCCTGGTGGCTGCGCGGGAGCGGGTGGCCGTGGGCAAACTGTCCGGTGCCGTGGGCACCAGTGCCCACTTGTCGCCGGCGGTTGAAGCGGCGGTCTGCGAACAACTCGGCCTGCAACCCGCGCCGATTGCCACCCAGGTCGTCCAGCGCGACATCCATGCCGAATTTCAAACCACGCTTGCCCTCATCGGCGCGAGCATCGAGCACTGGGCCGTCGAATTCCGCCATCTCCAGCGCACCGAGGTGCTGGAAGCCGAGGAACCATTCACCAAAGGCCAGAAAGGCAGCAGCGCCATGCCGCACAAGCGCAATCCCATCACCTGGGAGCGCCTCACCGGCCTCGCCCGCGTCCTGCGCGGCAACGCCATCGCCGCGCTGGAAAACGTCGCCCTCTGGCACGAGCGCGATATCAGCCACAGCAGCGTCGAACGCATCATCTTCCCCGACTCCTGCACGCTGCTCGACTACATGTTCGGCCTGCTCACGCGCCTGATGGACGGTCTCAACGTTTATCCGGAGAACATGAAAAAGAACCTCGGCCTGAGCCTAGGCATGTGGAATTCGCAGACCGTCCTGCTGGCTCTCATCAAAAAAGGCCTGACGCGGGAAGCCGCCTACAAACTGGTCCAGGACGCGGCGATGAAAACCTGGGAAGTCAAACACGCCGGCCGCGAAGACGCCAATTTTGTCGAGGTCTTGAAAGCCGACCCGGCCGTGGCAAAACATTTCAAAAAGGGCGAACTGGAGAAACTCTGCTCGCTCGACTTCCATTTCAAGGAAGTCAACAGCCGGTTCAAGAAGCTGGGGCTGTGAGACACGAATTACACGAATTCGCACAAATTGAAAGGCTGAAAGCCCGACAGATGATAGCCCAAGGCAAGCGAATTGAAACGAGCGCCGCCTTGGGTTAATCGTCCAATAAATTTCCAAGCCCTGAAGGGGCGAAAGAGCCATGAGCAACCGAGACGATTTCTCGCCCGACGTGAAGGAGACTCTAGCGAAGAGAGTGGGAATGCTTTGCTCTCGTTGCGGTAGGGCAACAAGTGGACCGCACGAAAATCCGTCGAAAGCTGTTATCTGCCCAGCGGCAACACCGCCCTCACGCGCCGGGCCACGAAGCATTCGCCGCTCCGCGCCGTGGTCGTCCAATGGGCGCGCGCCCGCAAACGCTACGAACGCCAGGGAGTCCTCGTCACCGCCGAAGCCTTGCGCAGTGCAGAAGAGGAGTGTTTGGCCGACGAGGAACGCCGCGCCCGACAACGCGAACGGGCGGCCGAACGTCGTGAGAACGAGGACCTAGAATATCTGGCTGCGGTTACGGCAAAGCTGAAGGAGCTGTTTCCGGGCTGTCCGCCGGAGGAGGTGTCGCGCATCGCAGCGTGGACCTGCCAGAAACATTCAGGCCGCGTTGGACGCTCGGCGTCGGCGAAAGATTTCGAGCCGCAAGCCCTGCGGCTGGCCGTCATCGCTCATATCCGCCATGAACATACCCGCTACGACGAACTTCTCATGCAATACGGCGACCGGCAGCAAGCCCGCGAAATGGTCCGCGGTGATATTGAAAAGCTCCTGGCGCGGTGGGAAGCCAAGGCTCGCCCGGGCTAAAACGATGCTTGGGGCAGATGCCGGTCGCGGTCGAAAGGCGGCTTCTCGTGTGGCGGCATCGGGAAGTCGGGAAAATCGGCGGCCCAGCGGGCGCGTTCCTCCTCATCCGCATAGTAGCGCATTTGCAAAATGATGTCCTCTTCGCGGCAGGCGCCGAGCACGTCGAGGTGACAATTGCCCATTGGCAGGCCGAAACCCATCATTTCCTCGCGCAACCCGTCGCTCCAGAGCCATGTGTACAGTTCGCGGTCGCTCAAGTGATCGGTGCTGTGCAGAAACAAACGGCGCGCCGCCAGGACTCGAATGAGTTCACCGAGTTTTACGGTCAACGCGTCATCGTCGAGTTTTTCCGGCGGCGGCAACTCGAAGCCGTCGCAGGTCAAGGCGTCAAATGGGCAGACGAAGCCATGTGTTTCCAGCGCCAGAACATTTTCCAGGAACGCTTCCTCCACCTTGGGATCGCAGTCGCCCACCTTGCCGCCTATCATTTTACCTCCGGTGACTTCGTCAATTTCACGGCGGAGTTTCTCAACGTGGATTTCACGGTCCACAGGTTCAAGACCAAGCGGATCGTCGTCGGCTGGCTCGTTTTGATGTGCCATGTCGTCAGGATAATCAGACGCTTCCGGAAAGCGAAAGCGTGAATATCATCCCGGAAAAAACCCGTGTCCATCCGCGTATAGCGGCGTGGCCGCCACGCGGCTTTACGTCGTGTTCACCCGCCGTGCTCGCGCCCGTCGCGGCAGGTCCGTGGTTGAATTTTCTTTGCCGATTCCGCGATGCGCCGCCAGAAAAAAATGAGCACTCCCGCCACCGCCGCCGCCAGCCCACCCCAGAAGAGCAGCCATTGCGTGCCGGTCGGACGCGCACACGCGACGAACCACCAGCCCGTGCCGAGGCAGCCGATTGAAGCCGCCGCTTTCTTTTGTGTAGAAATGGGGTAGCTTTGGTCATTTATGCGACGTGCAATTTGTCCGGTGTTGTGCTGGCTTTCGCTGCTGTTGGCGACGCCACTCGTCGCTGCGCCTCCCTACGACGCCATCTACGCCTTTGGCGACAGCCTCACGGACACCGGCAATGAACCGGCGGAACCCTACCTGCACTACAATGGCCGCTGGTCGAACGGGCCGCTCTGGGTCGAGTATCTGTCCGAGCGATTCGGATTTCCCTACAACTCGAGCAACAACTTCGCCCGCAGCGGCGCGCAGTGCGACGATACCTATGTGCAGGTAACCAACTTTTTCGCCGGTGCCGATATCAGCCAATCGCTGTTCGTCGTCTGGGCCGGCGGCAACGACTTTCTGCAGGAATACGACCAATACTGGTTCGATAATGCGGGCTGGGACCGGCAAACCGCCTATTCGGTGTGCAATCTCTCCAACGCGGTTGTGAACCTGCAGGCAAAGGGGGCCCGTTTCATCCTCGTGCCGAACACGGTGGATATAACCGAAATCCCCACGCTGAATTATCTTCCTGACTTCCTTCGCGATTATCTGCGAAGCAAGGTCCAACTGTTCAACCAGCGGCTGGCAACCGCGCTGGATGACCTTCAGGCAGCGCATCCGGACCTGAAGCTGTTCCAGTGCGATATGTTTGTGGGGGAGAAGGCGCTGTTGGACCACCACCACGAATACGGATTTACCGAGGCAAACATTGACGCCCTTGCCGACGTGACACTGCTTGACAAGAGCTTCGACGGCCCGGGCGCCAATTACGTTTTCTGGGATCCGGTTCATCCCACGACCAAGACGCACGCCATCATTGCCGACATGTTTCACGCGGCCGTTGCGCCGATGAATCCCCGCCTCGCCCTGAAGCCGAAGGCCACTCAACTGGAACTCGTCTGCAGCCAGGTGCACGTCACAAAAAATTACATGCTCCAGAGCACAACCAACCTCGTCTTCTGGGCTGATGTGCAAACTTTCCTTTGCGTGAGCAACAGCCAAATGCTCCTGCTCACGAATAATTTGCCGCACGCCTTCTTCCGGCTGAAATGGTCGCCATAGCTTGAATAGATCAACCGCTCTATTACAGAAAGCCATCGTCGCCAGGGCGGTGTCCATGATGAAAAAAGTGGGGGCCCCGTCTGCAAGGTCGCAGTTTTGCCCGAATTAGCGTTGAAGTCATCCACCCAGTCGGCCAGGATCATTTCCTTCTTCACCCGCCCCGGAAAAAACGGCCATTGGAAACAGATCGGTTCCTAGTTTTGTAGTATTCTTGGCGGAAACGGCTTGCTGCTTTTCCCTTTCATGATTTTGATGAACAACCAAGAAACCAAGCAACGAAGTTAAAAACCGTTCATCAGCCCTTTGTTTCTTGGTTGCTTTGTTGTTCGATTCAAGCCGTTCAATTCCCCGTCTTCAATTCCACCACGTCGTGCGGGGCGGCTTCGCGCATGCCGGCAGGGCTGACGCGGATGTAACGCGCCTTGTCACGGAGTTGCGTGAGGTTGGCCGCGCCGAGATAGCCCATGCCGCTCTGGATGCCGCCGATGAGTTGCGCCAGCACGCGGTCCACCGAACCGCACGCTTCCTTGAGAGCTTCGATGCCTTCGGCGGCAACCTTTTGCGTGGGGTTCGCCGGCTGGCCGTAGCGCGCCGCCGAGCCGGATTTCATCGCCGCGAAACTGCCCATGCCGCGATATTGCTTGTAAAGCTTGCCGCCGATTTCCATGACGTCGCCGGGCGCCTCGTTGCATCCGGCAAAAATGCCGCCGCAAATCACCGCTTGTGACAGCGTCAGCGCCTTCACAATGTCGCCGGATTTCACAATCCCGCCGTCGGCGAGAATGGTGACTTTTTTCTTCGCCGCCGCGCGCGAACAAACGTAAAGCGCCGTCATCTGCGGAATGCCAACCCCGGCGACGTTGCGCGTGGTGCAAATGGAACCCGGCCCCTGCCCTACTTTGATGGCGTTCGCGCCGCAATCGGCGAGATACTCGACGCCCGCCGCGCTCGTAACGTTGCCGGCGATGATGGGCAGTTTAGGGAACGCATCACGCAAGACTTTCACCGTGTCGCCCACGCCCCGGCTGTGGCCGTGCGCAGTGGAAACCGCCACGACGTCCACGCTGCGTTCCACGAGCGCGCCGACGTGGTTCAGAATACGTTCGCGGTCGAGTTCGCCAAAGGCGTTGCGCGTGGCCGAGACCGCCGCGCCACAAACGAGATGAAAGCGCGCGTCGCGCGCCGGTTTGAACTGAGCGTTGCGCTCCTGGGTGATGCGCTCGATGTCGCTCATCGTGAACAGGCCGCGCAGGTTGTCCTTGTCATCCACCACGAGCAGTTTGTGGATGCCGGGACGCTCGTTGAAAAATTTGTCGGCGCGCGCGATGGGGTCCTTGCCGAGTTTCTTCTGGCGGATGGTGTGAACCTGCGCGCGCGGCGTCAGGACTTCGGCGACTTTGCGCTTGGCGTAGCGCGGCTTGACCACGTGGCCGGAAAGCAGGCCGACGAGCCTGCCTTTTTCATCCACGACCGGAAATGTGCCGAACGTGAACTTGCGTTCCTCAATCATTTTCAGCACATCACCGATGAGCTGGTTGGGCGCGACGGTGATCGGTTCCTGGATCAGACCATGAACGTGATTTTTGACGCGGCTGACCTCGGAAAGCTGCTGGCGCTCCGGCATGTTGTAATGGATGAGGCCGAGGCCGCCGTTGGCCGCCATCGCGATGGCCATGCGCGACTCGGTCACGGTGTCCATGTCGGATGAAATGACCGGGATGTTGAGGCGCAGATTTTCCGCGAGCTGGGTGTCGAGTTGCGTGTCGCGCGGGAGAATCTCCGAATAAAGCGTCGCCAGCGTGACGTCGTCGAAGGTCAGGGCGAGCTTGTTGTTGGCGGGGAAAAATTGATCCGCCGGCTGGTAGAACGGATCGTCGAAACCGGAATTGCGCGTAGCTGCCATGTCGGAAAATGAAGCATGACTGCCGGCTTTGGCAAGACAATTTCTGAATTCACGACTGCGGCTTGGTCGGCGGCAGAGTCCGCACGGCAAGCCGTTTCGAAGGGTCGGATCCAACCGTCTTTCCGCTGAGGAGATCGTTGATCACGCCAATCAATTGACCAGGCGTGCAACTCGATTTTAGCAAGGCTCTTTCCGCGCCGATTGCCGCCGCTTCCTGTGCCAGCTTGGTCATGTGGGCGTTGGAAAGAATAATCACCGGGGTCGCCTTCAGGGCGGGATTGGAACGGATGTATTTAAGCACATCAACGCCGTTGAGTTTGGGCATCATCAGATCCAACACGATGACGTCGGGCTTCACCGTGGGCAACATTTTCATGGCAACCAGGCCGTCCTCCGCCACCTCGACGCGGAACCCTTCGCGCACAAACTTCGCGCTATACATCTGCACCACCACCGAGTCGTCCTCAACAAAAAATATAGTTTTCATGGCCGAATTCGTCCGCCGCCGGACCCTTCCCCCCAAAGCGTTTACAAAGACAAAGTAACCCGGCCGCCCAAGATTGAAAAGTTAAAATGTGGTTGCTACGCGAACAAGCCCGTCGAGGTGAACTTTTATTGGTCGTTCCCCATCCTCCTGATTCAGTGAAAACTGGTCACCAACCAGAAACCACCAACGGCCATTGCCGCAACGGCACACGTGCTCATCAAACCGCGATAAATATTCGCGCCGCTGGCGTTGCACCGTTTGGCCAGCAAACCGATGCCGCTGGAAAACATGGCCATGGATATCACCGTGCCCGCGCCAAACGCCACCAGATAGGCGACGGCCTGCACCCTGGTCGGAAAAGCGAGAATCGGCAACACGCCGATGAAATGCGAACTGCCAGCCAGCCCATGCAGGACGCCGATGCCGAACGCGACGTGTGAGTGATGATGAGCCGCGTCCCGCGTCGCGGGATGGGCGGTGTGCTGTCCATGAGTGTGAATATGCACGTGCCGTTGGCCATCGTGGTCGTGTTCATGGATGTGAACATTGCTCTTGAGCGCCTTGCGCAAGGCCCACAGGCCGATGCCAAACAGCATCACGCCCACCAGACGCTCGCCCCAGGATGACAGCAAGTCCCCCGGCAACAAACCGCGCAGCCAAAGCGTCAGCAATCCCACCACCGCCACGCCCGCTGAATGGCCCAGGCCCCAACGCACCCCCGGCACCCAGGCGCGTTCCGGCTGGCGAACCGCCAGCGGCGCAATGGCCGTCAGATGGTCCGGTCCCGACCACACGTGAATCATGCCGGCGATCAATCCGGTAATGGCTGCAATCATAAATCTGCTTCTGACAAAGCTGCCTTAATCCCGCTTCCAGCGCAAAGCAAACTTCGCCACGTCAATTCTGCTTCAGTATCCAGCCTGTAAACAAATACAGCCACACGCCGATTGATGAAAACCGGCCATTTTCTGCCGCGCTGCTATTCCCAATTCCACAACATTCAAAGTGTTTGAAGCTGTAAATAACCTTGTATTACATTCCAAAACCACTTATTATTCCACTGCTTAGAATTAAGAACCATCAATCATCAACTGGACATGAAATCTATCCTTAAATCCGGCTTTGTCCTTTTGTTCTGCCAAGCGGTCGTTCTTCAGGCGGCGACAACGGTGACAAACATCGCTGCGGGATCTAATCACAGCCTCTTTCTTGAGTCCGACGGCAGCCTCTGGGCCATGGGTGACAATGGTTGGGGCCAGTTGGGCGATGGCACATTAAACGACACCAACCGACCGGAGCAAATCGTTTCCAGTAACGTAGTGGCGATTGCTGCGGGCGGTGCTCACACACTGTTTCTCAAATCCGACGGCAGTCTTTGGGCCATGGGTGGCAATTTTGATGGACAGCTCGGTGATGGCACATTCAACTATGTCAACCAGCCGGAACAAATTGTATCCAATAATGTCGTAGCAATAGCTGCTGGGGAAGAACACAGTCTATTTCTCAAATCCAACGGCAGTCTTTGGGTTATGGGTCGAAATAACCACGGCCAGCTGGGTGACGGCACATTCAACGACACCAACCGGCCGAAACAAATTGTTACCGGCGGCGTTGTCGCGATTGCCGGAGGACTCTTTGACACGCTGTTTCTCAAATCCGACGGCAGCCTTTGGGCCATGGGTGAGAATATTATTGGCGGACTTGGAGACGGCACATTCAACGACACCAACCGACCGGAGAAAATCGTCTCCAGTGGTGTCGTTGCAATCGCCGCAGGATGGTATCATAGTCTGTTTCTCAAATCCGACGGCAGTCTTTGGGCCATGGGTGGCAATTTTGATGGACAGCTCGGCGACGGCACCTTTAACGACACCAACCGGCCGGAACAAATCGTCTCTGGCGGCGTTGTGGCTATCGCTGCGGGAATGCAGCACAGTCTGTTTCTCAAATCCGGCGGCAGCCTTTGGGCCATGGGTTACAATGCTGTTGGCGGTCTTGGTGACGGCACATTCAATGATACCAACCAGCCGGAGCAAATCGTTTCCAGTAACGTCGCAGCGATTGCTCCGGGTGGTGCTCACACACTGTTTCTCAAATCCGACAGCAGCCTTTGGGCCATGGGGTTTGAACTTTATGGCCAACTTGGCGATGGATTTGCGCCATCCAGCGAATTCAGTGGTGAACCGTTTCCCGAACAGATTGTTCCTTCACCACAACCTGTGTTGATGGACAACATTTCATCGCAGACAAATTTACAATTCAATGCGACTTGCCTGTTCGGAGGGAATTTTTATTTGCTGGCAGGCACGAACCTCACCCAACCCTTGAGCGCGTGGGCGCCGGTCTGGACCAATTCCGTTACCGCCCGCGGCTCCAATAATTTCACCGCCACGCTGACCAACGCGCTGAATCCCAGCGCCGGAGGGCAGTTTTACATTCTTGAGGCGCAATGAAATGGCGCAATTTTAATTTGAAGTGCGTGGAAACCTTCGCTGTCCAAATCAATCCGGATAGCCGGTTGGATGCTTTTTGTGCCAGGCCCAAGCGGTGGCGACAATGTCTTCCAGCTTCGGATATTTTGGCTTCCAACCCAGTTCGCGAATCGCCTTTTCGGCAGACGCCACCAGCCGCGGCGGGTCGCCGGGCCGGCGTGGTTTTTCAACCGTGGGAATTTTTTTGCCGGTGATTTCTTCGCAGGCCTGGATGACCTGCCGGACGGAGTAGCCGTCGCCGTTGCCCAGATTGTAAAAGCCGGTTTTGCCCGGCTGCAATCCGAGCATGTGCGCTTGGGCGAGGTCCCGGATGTGGATGTAATCGCGGATGCACGTGCCGTCGGGCGTCGGATAATCCGTGCCAAAAATTTCGCACTGCGGCTTTTGGCCGAGCGCGGCCATGAGCACGTTCGGGATAAGGTGCGTTTCAACGCGGTGATGTTCGCCGAACTGTTCGCTCGCGCCAGCGGCGTTGAAATAACGGAAGGCGATGAATTCCAGCTTGTAAATCTGCTGATACCAGAGCAGGACTTTCTCGAACATCAGCTTCGCTTCACCGTAGGGATTGATCGGGCGTTGGGGCAAATCCTCGGTCATCGGCACGCGGTCGGGCGGGCCGTAGGTGGCGCAGGTGGAACTGAACACGAACTTCTTCACACCGCATTCGACGGCGGCGTCGGCGAATTTGAGCGCATTGACGACGTTGTTGTGGAAATACTTTTTCGGATTCGCCATGGATTCGCCCACGAGCGCGCTCGCGGCAAAATGCATGATGGCATCGGGCTTGGCGGATTTGACGGCATTGAGGATGTCGCCTTCCTGCTCGGGTTTGCCCAAAATAAACTTCGCGCGGGCGTCCACCGCCGAGCGATGGCCTTCGGTGAGATTATCGTAAACCGTGACTTGATGGCCGGCGTTGAGCAGTTCTTCCGTGCAGATGGAACCGATATAACCGGCGCCGCCGGTGACAAAGACGTTCATGGGCTAACTATGAAAGGAGCCTGCCGCAGTGCAAAGTTCAAAATGACGGAAGTAAATTTGCGGATGCCCGGAAATCGTGCGGACAGTTTCGACGCGGGTAATCAGCCATTGGCCATCGATCTTATGCAGCGTGAACTTCATTTCCTGCACAATAGAATCCGGTTCGCCGGCAACGGTCGCGGTGACGGTGAGATCAACCATGGCAGACCGCTTGCCCGGCGCCACCGTTATGTTGATGTCGGGAAATTTCACCTGCAATCCGCCGGCCCTTGAGCTGGCAAGCAGGGCCAGCTGGGTGATTTCTTCACGGTCCATGGATCTGCGTTGACCGAGCTGGGGCAAGTCCACGTTCAGCTCGACATTGGTGCCGAAAAAACCGGCCAGACTTCGCGCGGCAGCCAGTCGCGCCAGGTTGCCCTCATCGGGTGAGGACGAAGCAGTGCGGGCCAGTTCCATAAGGCGCTGGCGGATGACTTTTTCCGGGCTGGGAAACAGAACCGTCCACAGCCAGATGCCCAGCGCCGCCAGCGCGGCAAATAACAGGATGCGGAAAGCGATTTTCATAAGAGCAATTTGCCAATGATACGAGAGCGCGGTGTCCCGCCATGTTTGTGCAACTCTGGCGGCATGGTGCGGTTATCCCCAACAACGAAATATTCGTCGAAACCAAGTTTGACGGGCGGGCAATTCCAGTCGCAACGTAACTTCTCATACGGTTCATCCAACACTTCACCGTTGATCAGCACGCGGCCATTGGCGAAAGCGACGGTTTCGCCGGGCAAGCCGATGATGCGTTTCATATACATCACATGCGGGCCGGCCAGGCGTATGCTGACCACGTCGCCGCGTTGCGGTTCATGCCGTAGATAGGCGAGCCGGTTCACGAGATTCCAGGAACGATCCGTGTAATTCGGCAACATGCTGATGCCTTCGACACGGATGGGCAACAGGATGAATCTGAAAACCACGAAGCTGGTAACGACCAAAACCACAATCCGCACCAAAGTTGCCTTGGGATTGCGGCCAATCACCACGATGCGCAGCCAGCGGGGAAATCGCGGCTGCTTCCAGCCGGCATTCGATTGTCCCGCCTGGTTCTGCGGCATCACGCCCTGAAGTTTCGCTCATCCTGCCAGCGGCGCAAGCGCAGATTGTTGCACGGTATTTGCCTGAGCGCACTTTGCCATTGCCATCAGTTTCGTTTCAGACTGAACCAAAAAACCAGCCCTGGGAACGCCGGCGTCTCGCGGGCAGTCGGAACTGTCCGTCGCGAAGCGATGAGTCGGCGGGACGCCGGCGGTCCCAGGAGGAACAAAAACGTTTGAACGGCAAGAATGATTTGTGACGGGTCGCGTTGCCGTTTATCTGAATTGCAAATGCTGCCGCAATTTTCCCCGGGTTTCGGGCGATAATGGCGCCTGCCGGTAAACCGGCCCGCCCAGCGGCTCGGCGCTGTGGGAACGTTTCGTGCGCTCCAGCCAGCGGCGGTCGAGCGGCTCGTCGAGCAAGTCGGGCCGGTTTGCCGCCACGGTGGTTTCCTCCTTCAAGCCCGACGGATGTCCCACACCCACGAAGAATCCGCCCAGCAGCAGCGCCGCCCGGGCCATGGTGCTGCGCGTAAACGTGGCCAGTGCGCACGGACGCTGCGGGTCAAGTTGGCGGAACAAACCGGCAAACAACGGCACCGTCCACATCGCGGGGTTTTTCTTTGGTGAATATGGGTCGAACAAAATGGCGTGTGGCGCCGGCAATTCATTTTGGGTGGGGCGAGCGCCTGTCGCGCCGAAGCCCGGCGAAGGCTGATCCTCGCGAGCCGAAATCAACAACGCCGGGAAATCGCCGGGTTCCAACGTCCATTCGACCTGAAGCAAATCATCGCCGAATTTCACGGAATGATTTTTTACCAGTTCGGCCAGCGCGGTTTCGTAGCCGGCGACATAACCCAGTTCCGCGCCGTGTTCGAGCGCGAACGCCGCCGCGGCGCTGGTGTAATCGAAGCTGATGACCCGGATGCTTTTTAAGGTAGGGACGCCGCGCTGCGGCGTCCGCAGATTGTCTCTATTCCCCACAGCAAGGGTTTTCAAGCCTTCACGCACCAGCCGGATGGCCATCAGCGCGTTGGCCGCCGCGCCCAGCCCGACATCCCAAATTACAAATTCGCCGGACGTTTCCCGCACGCGCTCCGGCAGGCGCAGTTGCCGGACGTAAAGCGCCTCGGCTTCCATGGCCGGGCCGATGCCCGGATGAAACGTCTCGTCTTCGGCCAGCGAACGGACGGAACACACGCCGTTGCGCAGGCGGACAAGACGGTAGCTGGTTTGCACAACGGTATTTTGCAATACCGGCAGCGAACGAAAAGCAAAACCGGCAACCCGCGAGGCGGATTGCCGGTGAGAATATTACGCCGTTTAGAGTTGGGTCATCGCCTTGTCCATCGCGGCAAAAAGCTGGCTCATCGTGGCTTCGGTTTCGTCGCCCATGTTCGAGACGCGGAACGTGGTGCCTTTGATTTTTCCGTAGCCGCCGTCAATGAGGAAACCCTGGTCCTTGACCAGCTTCTGCAGCTTGGGCACGTCCACGGGAGCGCGTCCACCGGGCTTCGCGCCATTGTTTATACACGTCAGAGTGAGCGACTCGAAGCCTTGTTCCGGGAACAGCGTGAAGCCGTGCTTGGCCGCCCAGTCGCGGGTCATCTGGTTCGTCTTGCGATGACGCGCGTAACGCGCCTCCAGACCTTCGGCGAAAATGTCTTCGAGCTTGGACTCGAGGGCAAAAACGTGGCCGATGCTCGGCGTGCTCGGCGTCATGCTTAGCTCGGCATTTTTCTGGAATTCAACGAAGTCGAAGTAATACCCGCGGTCATTCATCGTCGCCGCTTTGGCCAGGGCCGCTTTGGAGCAGGTGAAAATCGACGTGCCCGGCGGCAGGGCGAATGCCTTTTGCGTGCCGGCCAGCAACACGTCAATCCCCAGCGCGTCGAATCCGATCTGCGTCGCCGTCATCGAACTGACTGAGTCCACGATGAACATGACGTCGGGATATTTTTTCTTGAGCGAGGCGATTCCGTAAATCGGGCTCATCACGCCCGTCGAGGTTTCATTGTGAATCACAGTGAGCGCGTCAAAACGGCCGGTGGCGAGCTTTTTGTCCACGTCCTCGGCGCGGATGGGCGAACCCCACGGCACTTGCAGCGCCTCGGCGTCCTTGCCGCAACGCTTCGACACGTCAAACCATTTGTCCGAAAACGCGCCGCACATGCAGTTGAGGACCTTTTTGGAGACGAGATTGCGAATGGCGCCTTCCATCACGCCCCAGGCGGACGAGGTGGAAATATAGACGAGCTGCTTGGTGTAAAGCAGTTGCTGGAGTTGCGGCTGGATTTTCGCGTACAGGTCTTTGAATCCCTGTCCGCGATGACCGATCATCGGCGAGCGAAACGCCTGCAACGTTTTTTCGCTTACTTCGACCGGTCCCGGTATGTGTAATTTGACGTGTGGCATAAAGTGTTCGTGAAATTTTTCACAAGGCCGGGTGGCTGGCAAGCCATGTTTTGCCAAACCCAGCGCTTTATTTGCGTCCGCTGCCCGGGCGGCGCATTTTCCCTTGCCTGCACGAATCCAAACTGGTAGGCACCCGTGCAACGGGCGAGTTCCAAATATGAATGAGCCGAACGACGACTTGGAATCGCCGCAGTACCTCATGGCGAGGTGGTTGCGCGCGTGGCGAAGACAGCGGGGCATTCCTCTCAAACAGATGGCTGCTGACTTGGGCGTCTCCAGTTCTGTGATCTCCGCTTGGGAAAACGGCAGGCGCTTTCCCTCCGTCACCAATCTCGCAGCACTGTCAAGCTACACCGCCGTGCCAGTCTGCCAGTTCCTCTACCACGGCGAAGGCGACTGTCCCTCTGGACGACAAAACCGGCTCGGGTGAGTTACGGATGCGCTTCCACAATCTGTGGAAAATAATCACCCCACCCTTTGAACATCTTTCTTGCCTTTTCAAGCTTGACGGGAGTTAAGTGGTATTGATAATGGAGCAGCGCAGGATATGCGGGGAACGAATGAAGCAATCAGAAGGTAAACCGAAACACAGGAGTCATTATCATGTGCAGGAATCTTCTATCAACTGGCCTCGGGGCGGGCTTGCGCTCACTGCTCATGGATTATAACGCGGCAGCAGATATGAACCTACAGGCTTGAACTCAATACACGGAAACCGCTGTGAACACAAACTGATCACCAAGTGCCGTTATGCTTTTTCTGCCGCATTAACCCGAGCAGCGTCAAAAACCAATTTCTTCAGTGACTAAACTCAACAACAAGTGGGAACATATCATGAAGAGTATTCCATGCAGTTTGATGGTGGGGATTGTGTGTTTCGGAGGTTTGTTGGTTGGTGGCAGAACGGTCTGGGCCTTCCAGCAACCCGTCCGCGAACGGCTGCCTAATTTAGACAAACGCCAATCCCAATCCACGTTCAGCAATGCCGTTCCGGCCGCGAAGTTGGCCGCAATGGAGCGTGTCCGCGGCATCGTGCCTGGCGCGCGCGTTGACTTCGATGGGGTGACGGGGGCGCCCAAGTGGATTGGCTCGACAAGCGGATTTCTGACCGGGCCGGACGGCAAAGGCCTCTCGCCAGCCGCGCTGGCTGCCGTCCCCGCTCAGGACCCGTACCGCGTGACCAAGGCATTCATCCAGGAGCACCGGAATTTGTTCGGTCACGGGCCGGAGGCGCTGGAGGCGGCGCGCATCAAACGGGAATACGTCACGCCACACAACGGAATGAAGACCGTAGTTTGGGAGCAGCAACTCGATAACATCACCGTGTTTGATTCGACACTTATTTCGCACATAACGCGCAACGGCGAACTCGTCAGCGTGAGCAGCAGCTTCCTGCCGGACCTGATGGCGGCCGCCGAGGCCGGCACTCCGGGGCGTGCCGCCCTGCAAGCTGCGCCAGCCATCCAGGCGCGCCGCGCGGTGGCGCTGGCGGCGGCCAGCCTCGCCGAGTCGGTTAAGGAAGATGATGTGGCGCAGAAAGCGCCGGCGACGGGAGCCGAGCAACGACAGCAGTTGCAGGCACCGGGGTTGAAGGGTGACGTGGACGCGTGGCTGACGTGGCTGCCGATGAATGCCGGGGCCTTGCGGCTATGCTGGGACGTCATCCTGACGAGCCGCACACGCGGGGAAATGTTCCGAGTTTTGGTGGACGTGCAGACCGGGGAGGTGCTGCTGCGCCGCTGCCTGACCGATTACATCAGCGACGCCAGCTACCGGGTTTTCACGAGCGATAGTCCGTCGCCACTTTCTCCCGGCTATCCGACCCCGGTCACCAACCAGCCGCCACTGGTGGCACGGACGCTGGTGACACTCCCGGCGCTGGATACCAACGCATCGCCCGCGGGCTGGATTAACGATGGAGGCAACGAGACGCTGGGCAATAACGTGGACGCCCATACCGACTGGAATAATGATGATATGCCAGACCTGCCGCGGCCGCAAGGGTCCCCGTTCCGGGTATTTGATTTCACCATGGATTTGGCGACGCAAGACCCAACTAACTATAGCCAGGCCGCCGTGGTGCAGTTGTTCTACCTATGCAATTGGTACCATGACAAACTGTATGAACTGGGCTTCACCGAGGCCGCGGGCAATTTCCAGAGCAACAATTTCGCGCGCGGCGGTTTGGGCAACGACGCGGTGCAAGCCGATGCACAGGATGGCAGCGGCACCGACAACGCCAACTTCTCGACCCCGCCGGACGGTTCTCCTGGTAGGATGCAGATGTATATCTTCACTCAGATGAGTCCCAGGCGGGACGGTGACCTGGACGCTGAGATCGTGTTTCACGAACACACGCACGGTTTGAGTTGGCGCCTGGTTGGTGGGGGCCAAGGCTTGGGTACCACACAGTCGGACGGCATGGGGGAGGGGTGGTCGGATTTTTACGGGCTGGCACTGCTGAGCGAAGCCGGAGATGACGTGAACGGGAACTACGCCGCCGGCGCTTATGCCAGTTACAAAATCGGCGGCGCAAGCGATCTGCAGAACTATTACTTCGGCATCCGGCGCTACCCCTACACGACAGACATGAGCCGAAATCCGCTGACCTTCAACGACATTGACCCGGCTCAGGCCGATAACTGTTCCTCGGGCGCGCCGTATCATACCGCCATGTTCGGCACCTGCAGCGCGGCGGATGCCAGCGAAGTCCATAACGAGGGCGAGGTCTGGTGTGTGACGTTGTGGGATGCGCGCGCCAATCTGATCAACAAGTATGGCTGGGCAACCGGCAACCAGCTCATCCTGCAGTTGGTGACCGATGGAATGAAACTCACGCCGATGTCGCCCAACTTCCTGCAAGCCCGCGACGCGATTCTGCAAGCCGATCTGGTGGACACTGGCGGGGCCAACCGGAATGAACTCTGGGCGGCGTTTGCCAAACGCGGCATGGGCTATGGCGCTACGTCTCCTTCCAGCAGCACCACGACAGGCGTGCATGAATCCTTTGACCTGCCGGATGATCTGCGCATTTCTCCCGACGCGGGGTTCACCAGCCGCGGTCCGGTGGGCGGACCTTTCACCCCTAACTCGCTGACGCTCACCCTGACCAATGTCGGCAGCAACTCGTTCACTTGGACGCTGGTCAACACCTCCGCTTGGCTGAATGTCTCCCCGACCAGCGGCACACTCACGCCGGGCGGACCGTCGGCTTTGGTAACGGCGGGTTTGGACGCCTCTGCCAACAGCTTCCCCATGGGGGTTTACTCGACCACCGTGTCGTTCACCAACCTGGCCAGCGGCGTACGGCAGGGCCGGACGTTCGCCTTACGCGTGGGCCAACCGGACTATTACACGGAACTGTTTGACGCCGGCGACAATGATCTGGATTTCCAGTCCTGGACGTTCACCCCTGACGGCAGCGCCAGCTTTTACTCGGTCTGCCGCGAAGTGGCGGCCAGCTTCCCGACCGACCCGACCGGCGGCACAACCGTTTTGTTGAGCGACGATTCCTACGCTCAGGTCACGCTGACCGGAACGAACACCGTGGCCATTTACAATCGGCGCACCAACGTCTTCTTCATCGGCAGCAATGGCTACCTGACCATGAATTCGGGCGATTCGGCGTATACCGAATCAATTGCGACCCACTTCAATCGACCGCGCATCTCGGCGTGTTTTGACGACTTGAACCCGGCCAGCGGCGGGACGGTTTCCTGGATACAAACCAGCGATCGGGTGGCTGTGACCTTTGCCAACGTGCGCGAATATGGCACCACCGCGACGGTCAGCTTTCAGATTGAGATGTTCTACGATGGCCGGCTCCGGCTGACGTATCTTGGGGTCGGGATTACGGATGGTCTGGCGGGGTTGTCGGCCGGAAATGGCGTGCCCGCCGACTTCGAGGAGAGCGACTTCACCAGCTACTCGACATGCCCGCCACCCGATGCCCTCATCGTGACCCCGAACGCGGGCTTCGCTTCCCAAGGCTGCCAGGGCGGACCGTTCACGCCATCGGGCACGACCTACGTTTTGAGCAACGTGGGCACGAATCCGCTCATCTGGTCGGCCAGTTGCCCGCAGGCGTGGGTCCCGGTCTTGACCAACACTTCGCCAAACGCAGTGCGTGTCATTGTCATCAATTCGCCGCAAAGTATTCGGTTCTTCCGCGTTGTCGCTACCACGTTCGGGGTGCAGCCGGTGCTCAGCAAGCCGTCCTATGCTGCGGGACAGTTCCAGTTTACGCTCTCGGGCCAAACCAACGCCACATACATCATCGAAGCCTCGACTGACTTGCTGGCGCAGGGGTGGGTGACCGTGAATCCGTCTGGTGGCAGCCTCGCACCCGGCACCAGCACCAACGTCAACGTGCTGATCAACGCGAATGCCCAAAGCCTCAGCAACGGCGTTTACACAGCCACGGTTAATTTCCGCAACCTGATGAGCGGCGTGGCTCAAGGGCGCCCGGTCACGTTGACCGTGCTGATACCCGCGCTCAGCATCGCGGATGCAAGCGTGCTGGAAGGCAACAGCGGCCAGACCAACATGATGTTTGCGGTACAGCTTTGGCCGCCGTCGCCCCTTACGGTCACCGTCAACTTTGCCACAACCAACGGCACCGCCCAGGCCGGCAGCGATTACGTCGCCACCAGCGGTGTGTTGAGTTTCGCGCCGGGCCAAACGAATGTAATAATTCCCGTTGCGATCTATGGCGACACCAATGTCGAGCCGAACGAGACCTTCTTCGTCAACCTGACCAGCCCGAGCAACGCGGTGCTGGCGCGCGCACAGGCCACGGGCACGATCCTCACCGACGAGGTGATCTCCGGCCTTGTTGGCATTCCCTTACCTGAACCTGTTGCGGGGGGCACCAATGAATTCAACGCAATCTATGGTACACTAACAAATCTCGGTTTTGCCGTTCAAGTTGTCACTCAAGGGCAATGGGCTGGGGTCAAAGTGGTGGTTTCTTATCCCGGCTGCATTTCTTCCTCATTTGGACCCAGCCTGTCTGAAATCTCCAACGGGGTTTGTTTTGTCCAGATTAGTGATTGGGGCAGTGACTGGACGCCCAACATTTGGGCCTCAATCACTGAGGCAGCAAACATCACGGTCAGTGTTGATGCTGCACATCCGATCACCAGTGGATTACCCGCCTCTTGGACTGCGCGCGGTTTTTGGCGGTATGGTTACCCCTCGGAGGATTACGTTGGTTGGAGCACTGACGTGGCCTTACCCTCGTTGGCCAGCGAAGCCTCTGTCGTGAACCAGTCCCGTGTGCTCGTGGCCAATTCGTTAGGCAACGGGAGGGCGGTGTATATCGGATGGAATGTGTATGGGCCGGATGCCGGGGCGAACGATTTGGCTGTTCTGCGTAACGCGATTTCGTGGGTCAACGGTTCAGATCTTCCCACACCGCCCATAATCTGGCAGCAGCCCACCAACCAGACAGTGATGTTGGGCGGAACGGCCACATTCAACGTAGGAGCCTCTGGCAGCAATCCGCTGTCCTATCAGTGGCGTAAAGACGGTACCAACTTGGTGGACGGCGGGCGCACCTCAGGAGCTGTGAGCAATCGCCTGACGATCGTCAGTGTCCAGACCAACGACGCGGGTGCTTACAGTGCAATGGTCACGAACCTCTACGGTTCGGCCTTCAGCACCAACGCGGTATTGACAGTCCAAATACCGCCGCCGCCTTCCATGCCCACCAACCCCATTCCAACCAATGGGGCCATTGGTGTTTCTGTGCATACCATGCTCGCTTGGAATGGGGGCGGTGCGGCAGCCTGTGTCGTGGTGCCTAACACGAACACTAACTTGGAGGGAGACAGCGCCAACGCGTTTCCATTTAACATTGGAAGATACGGAAGTCCAACAAGCCAACGGTATCAGCAGATCTATGCTCCGAACCAATTCTCCGGACTGGGGGGCACGATCAGCCAGATCCGGTTCAGGGCGGATGCGACCTCCGGACAGGCATTCCCACCCACCAACATGAATGTGGACATCTATCTTGGCTACGCGGCCACCACCACCACAAATCCGTCCCCGACTTTTGCCAACAACATCGGCCCCCAATACACGATGGTGTACAGCGGCTCACTGACTCTCTCCAGCGCAGCCACCGGCGGACCACCGCACAACTTCGACATCATCGTGGATGTTCAGGACAGTTTCAGCTATGACCCGGCTGTCGGCCCGCTTCTCCTCGACGTTTTTATGTATAGTCGCCCCTATACAACCTATTTTGACGCATCGTCTGCAAGTCAGAATGCAACAGCGCGCATCTACGCCTCAGGCAGCGTATCTGATCCTTCTGGTACTGTTGGTTACAACTACGGACTGGTCACAATGTTCTGTTTCGACGGAGCAACTCCACTCGAGTTGAATGAACCGGCATCCTCCATGGCGGCCATTCCCCGCCCTGAAGGTGAAGTCGTGTTCATCGATGGCGAACCAAGATTGATCGGCGGAGAAGCGCCGCCAACACCTGTCGGCAACGGTATTACGTCCACGCTTTTGGAAACGGAAACAGTTCCAACCACCTACAACGTCTATTTGGGCACGAACCCTGCCACGATGACGTTGATCGCCACCAACCTGACGCAGACCACCTGCAACCCCTACACGCTGGCGTTCAACACCACCTACTACTGGCAGGTCGTGGCATCCAATGTCGTCGGCAGTATCGCCGGGCCGGTTTGGACGTTTACGACTACCTTGGACGAGGTGCATTTTGCCTCTGCCACCAACAGCGTTGCCGAAAATGGGGGCTCGGCCCTGATCACAGTCGTGCGCGAGAATCCAGCCGGTGGCGCGCTCAGTGTTGAGTATGCCACGACCAACGGCACGGCCACGGCCGGCTCCGATTACACTGCCGTCTCCGGCACGCTGCAGTTCCCGGCGGGTGTGATGAGCACCAACTTCCAGGTGCCCATCTTGGACGATAGCCTGGCAGAGGGCAACGAGACCGTCCTATTGCGGCTCAGTCAGCCTTCGCCCAACGTGCTGCTGGCCACCCCATCCAACGCCGTGCTCACCATTGTGGACGACGATGTCCTTACCTTGTGCGAAGCCCTCGACGCGTGTCAATTGACTTGGACCACCGGTGGAGATGCCGCTTGGTTCCCGCAGACCACCAACACCCATGACGGGGTGGACGCCGCCCAAAGCGGCCATATTGGAGACAGCCAGCAGACCTGGTTGGAAACCACCGTCACCGGCCCGGGTACATTGAGCTTCTGGTGGAAGGTTTCGTCTGAGAGTTGTTGTGATCCTTTGACTTTCTACGTGGATGGGGTTTACCAAGCAGACATCCGCGGTGTGGTGGATTGGGCGCAACCAACCTTCTCAATCGCCGCAGGCACGCATACCCTTCGCTGGACGTATTCCAAGGATGGAAGTGTGGCGAGTGGTTTAGATGCAGGCTGGGTGGACCAGGTGTTGTATGTCCCCACAGTTGGTGTGTTGCATCATTTCACTTGGGGGACAATCGCCCCAACGCAGCAGGTGAATGTGCCCTTCCCGGTGTCCCTCACGGCACAGGACGGCCTGGGCAACGCCGTTACCAACTTCGCTGGACCGGTTGCGCTCAGCGGTCTGGTGGGCGGCGGTGTCGCGACCAACACCATTCTGGGATCACCAGTTGATAACGATTCCAGCAGTGGTACCTATACGCTGGGGTTCGGCTTTACGCCAAACACCAACTTTACGGTGACCCACGTGCGTTCGTATTCAGGGACAAAGGTTTCGATCTGGACCGATGCCGGAGTATTGCTGGCCACCCAGAACGTGAGCGGCTCAGCCGGAGTTTGGACCGAGACGCCGCTGGCAACTCCCCTGGCGTTGACCGCAGGCACGACTTACCGGGTCGGCTTCTATACCGGTGGCGGGATTTACTATTGGAACACAGACAGGCCGAGCAACTTCCCGAACGGGACGCTGGTGGATGGCTACTACTATACCTATGCAGATGATTTCCCAACAGACTTCTATGGCGCCGACAGAGTCATTTTCCTTTGTGATCTTCGGTACACCGTGGGGTCCTACACGAACATTCCCATTGCCCCAACCATGGCCACCAATTTTGTCGGCGGCGTTTGGACGGGCAATGTGGCCGTGCTGGCACCGGGAGCCGGTATCTGCCTCGCGGCGAACGATGGGAGCAACCATTTCGGGTTCAGTACCCCATTCAGTGTTATCCCTGCCATACCCCCGGGAACCGTCGTCATCTTCACCAACCCGGCCTTCCACCTGATCCAGGGCGACAGAGCCCAACCCTATCCTTCTACCATCTTGGTGACGAACTTGGGAAGTTGGGTGAACAAAGTTACCGTCACCCTCAGCAACCTGGCTCACACCTATCCCTACGATCTGGACATCCTCCTGGTCGGCCCAGGCGGCCAGATGGTGATGCTGATGTCCGATGCCGTCGGAGGTTCCGCCTATGGTTTCACCAACCTCACCCTAACCTTCGACGATGACGCCAGCCTCGCCTTGCCGGAGAATGGCCCCGTTATGTCGCGCTCCTATCGTCCGACGGCTTACGACCCGCGTGCCCTGCTGCCAGCACCAGCGCCTCTGGGGCCTTATGGTACAAATCTAAGTGTCTTCGCTCACACGAATGCGAATGGCCTCTGGTCTCTCTACATCGCCGATGATTACCCACCGGCAGACGACGGAGTGTTGGCCAACGGGTGGTCGCTCCGCTTTGACGTCTTGCTGCCGGTGCTGGGAGCGTCTCTCCAAGGGATAAATATGGTCGTCTCTTGGCCTGCCTCGTTCTCCGGCCAGCTCGAATGGACCTCTGACTTAAACCCGCCGGTCGCGTGGACACTGCTGTCCCCGCAGCCGCCAATCGTGCAGGTTGGCGGTCGAAATACGATGACGCTGCCGACCACGGCGGCCAATCGCTTCTACCGCTTGCGGCCTGACTGACGCGGGCCGGATATTCATCATCGGCAGCCTGCTATACGGCACGAACATGGTGCGCTGTCTCAAAAGCTCTGTGGCAGAGCGCGCAATCGGATATCCAAGCCGACAGTGCCGCGCTCTGCCGTGACGGAGAGCGGCCAGCGAGCGCTCATTTATTTCACATACCCGTTGGCGCGGAACCATTCGACGGCGTCGGCGAGCGCCTGCTGGGGCGGTGTCTGCGACAACTGGAACACGCGAATCGCCTTGGCCGGGTTGAACCACATTTTGTACCTAGCCATGCGCACGCCCGCCAGCGGTGCCCGGGGCGGTATGCCGGTGAAAAAGGCGGCGCCCTCGTTGACATGCGCTGCCGCAAGCGCAACCCAATATGGAATTTGAATTTTCGGCGCAGGAATGCCGGTGATTTTCTCCAGCACGGCCATTGTTTCCTGCATTGTCCAGTTGCCCTCCTTGTTGCCCAAAATGTAGCGTTCGCCTATCTCACCCCTTTCCGCCGCGCGAATGTGCCCGGTGGCCACGTCGCGGACATGGACCCAGTTCAATCCGGTGTCGAGATAAGCCGGCAATTTGCGATTCAAAAAATCCACGATCACCTGGCCGGTCGGCGTCGGTTTTACATCGCGCGGACCGACGGGCGCGGTGGGATTGACAATGATGATGGGCAGCCCGTTGTGCACGAGTTTCACGGCCAGACATTCCGCCTGCCACTTCGAGCATTTGTAGTGATTGCTCAGTTGCTCGTTGGAAATCGCGTCCAGTTCCGTTGACGGCACCAGCCGGCCATCCACCATTTTGGGCAGACCGACGCAGCCGACGGTGCTGGTATAAACGATGCGCTGGCAGCCGACCTTGCCGGCGGCTTCGAGGACGTTGCGGGTGCCTTCGACGTTGACTTCATACATCGGCTTGTAATCGCGCAACCACAAATGATAACTCGCCGCGACATGAAAACACCAATCGCAACCCTCCATCTCCCGTTCCAGCAATTTGCGGTCGAGCACGTCGCCGGTCACGCGCTCGAATTTGACTCCGGCCAGCCCGCGCTTATCGCTGTCCGGCCGCAACAGCGCCTTCACATGATGCCCCTGCGCCACCAGCTCGTGAACGAGGTTCGAGCCGATGAAGCCGGAAGCGCCGGTGACAAAAGCTTTCATAATGCCGCGGGAGATGCCGGGCCATTCATACAACAGTGCACCGGAACATTCCATGAAAAATTTCGCGGCCCCCGCTTGACTTGAGGCAACGGCTTGGAAAAACTGCCGGTGTTGTATGCCGGTCAAAAGCAGTGCCAGAAAAAAATTGAGTCGTGCCAGCCAGCGCGACCTTGACGCCAAAATCAAATTCATGGAGGGGCTGGTCCGCCGGGATCCCGATTACGTGGACGCATTGCAATTGTTGGGCGACCACTACACGCAACGCGGCCGCTATGCCGAGGGCCTCAAGGTGGATGAACGGCTCGCGCGATTGGAACCGCACAGCTCGCTGGTTTATTACAATCTCGCATGCAGTTGCTCGCTCATGGAACAATTCGACCGCGCCGCGCGCGCGCTGGAAAAGGCGTTGCAACTCGGCTACCGCGACTTTCGCTGGCTGGCCCGTGACCCCGACCTCCGCAAGCTGCGCCAGCAACCCATTTACCGCGACATCGAGGCAAAAATCCGCCGGATGAAAGTCAAAGTCGGGTGAGACACGAATTTCACGAATTTCCACGAATAAAATTCCGAGCCATATCCGTGGGAATCCGTGCAATGGTAGGGCGGTGCTGCTGCGCCGCCGGGCATGATGGCCGCGCAGCAGCGCGGCCCTACCGCATGGAGTAGATGCCGGTTATTATCGGGAAATGGTCTAAAACAATCTTTGTTCAATGAACGTCACCGTCCGCGGCCGCACGCAACACTATCGCACCGTCGCCTTCGACCGCGCGCGCAACGCCGTCCTGCTCGTCGAACAACGGCTGCTGCCGCATGAGTTCAAAATCATCGCCACGAAAAATTTCCGCGAAACCGCCGCTGCCATCCACGACATGATTGTGCGCGGCGCGCCGGCCATCGCCGCCACCGCCGCCTATGGCCTGGCCCAGGGCGCACTCGCCTTTCGCAGGCGCGACCTGCGACCATTTTCCCGGCACATCGAAATTGTTTATCAGACGCTCAAGGCCGCGCGGCCCACGGCAGTGGATCCGGTCAACGCCATGAACGGTGTCCGCGCCGTGATGCGCGCCGGGAAAACCGTTGCCGAGCAGCAATCGCTCGCGCTCGCCGCCGCCGAGGAATTTGCCAGTGAAGACGTGCGGCATTGCGAGGAAATCGGGCGGCACGGCGCCAAGCTGATTCGCAGCGGCATGAACATTTTGACCCATTGCAATGCCGGCTGGCTGGCGTGCGTGGACATCGGCACCGCCACCGGGCCGATGTATGCCGCCCAGGCACAGGGCAAAAAATTTCACGTTTTCTGCGACGAAACCCGTCCGCGCTCGCAGGGCGCAACCCTCACCGCGTGGGAACTCGCGCAGCAAAAAATTTCGCACCAGGTCATCGCCGACGACGCCGCCGGCCATCTCATGCAGCGGGGAGAAATTGATCTGGTCGTTGTCGGCAGCGACCGCACGCTGGGTCGCACCGGCGAAGTTGCGAATAAAATCGGCACCTACACAATGGCGGTTTTGGCGAAACGGCATGGCATTCCATTTTACGTGGCGATTCCGCTTTCAACGATTGACTGGAAGTTAAAATCCGGCTTCGACATTCCGATTGAGGAACGGCATGAAAGCGAAGTCCTCGGCGCGTGGGGTAAAATATCAAATCCGCAATCCGCAATCCGCAATCCGCAATCAAATCGGCGGGTTTATGTTCGCGTGGCGAACCCGACGAGCGGGGCACGCAATCCGGGATTTGACGTGACGCCGCCGGAATTGATCACGGGCATCATCACGCCGGCGGGAATTTTCAAACCGAGGGAGCTTTGGCCGCAACGGCGCAAGCTGGGTTATGCCGATTGAACTTGCTCCGGGTGGGAATCGAATTTAGTGTTGAAGACTCGTGTGGCGGGGTAGCCAAGTGGTAAGGCAGGGCTCTGCAAAAGCCTCATTCGTCGGTTCGATTCCGACCCTCGCCTCCAGCCTTCGCTCGGAGCGCAGTGGAGAGCGAAGGCTGCCGCGTCGTAGCGCAGCGAAGGCGGGCGTTACATCTCCCCTCACACGTCCCGATGCTTCGAGCTACGGCTCGGCAAGTCAGCCCAAACGATTTGCTCGCAGGCGAGCTTCGGCTGGCCCGTCGGCCATAGCTTTTCTGCAAGCGCAGGCTGACAGGCCAGCCTTGATGAAAGGGACCTGTTTGAACACCAACAAACAAGTCGGTTGCGAAGGTTCGCGCCGACTTTTTGCGAAGCTCCTGAATTGCTCGACGGAAGATGTCGCCATTCTCGTCAGTGCGGGGAAACTGCGGCCGCTGGGCAAGCCGAAACCCAACAATGTGAAATTCTTCAGCTCCATCGAATTGATTACCTTGCTTGCGGATCGTGATTAGCTGGATGATGCCACGAAAACCATCGGCCAATACTGGTGGCGAAAGAACGCACGCCGCAATGGTTTTACCACCGAAGAACAAGTGGATTCGGCCGTCACAGTTCGTTGAATTAGCTTGCGTTAAAACCCGATTTGCTGGATAAGCTCAAGCGCTACGAAAGCGCTGCATACTTTGAAGATTGCCTGTCTGCTGTTCGCGGCGATGCTGCCCGCCGCGGTGCAAGCTCAATTCACTTACACGACTAATGGCGACAACACGATCACCATTACGGGATACACCGGTTCTCCAAGTGTGCTGACCATCCTAATTCGATCCTTGTTAATGGAGTTAAACTCCCAGTTACCATCCTGGGGGATGCGGCGTTTTTTTCCTTTGGTGGTTTGACCAGCGTCACAATCGGCACCAACGTTACTCGAATCGGGAACTCGACATTCCTTTTGTGCTGGAACCTGAGAAACGTCACTATTCCCAACAGCGTCACCAGCATCGGGAGCAGCGCGTTCGATGGCTGCACCAGCTTGAGAAACATCACAATCCCTAACAGCGTCACCATCATAGGGGACGATGCATTTTACAACTGTCAGAGACTAGGCGGCGTCACGATCCCCAATAGTGTCACCAACATCGGAACCTCTGCATTCGCTTACTGTACTAGTTTAACCAGTATCACCATCCCGAATTCAATCACGACCCTCCCGGATAATTTGTTCTCTGTTTGCACCAGTCTGAGCAGTGTCATAATTCCCAACAGTGTGACCAGCATTGGGTCTGCGTTTGGTGGTTGCACCAGCCTGAGAAACGTCGTTATTCCCAACAGTGTAACCAACATTGGATATGAAGCGTTCGCTAGTTGCACCGGTCTGAGAAGCGTCACTATTCCCAACAGCGTCACTTGCATCGGGGAATTTGTGTTCTATAACTGCACTAGTCTGACTAGCATCACCATCCCAAGTTCCGTCACCAGCATCGGGAATGATGCGTTCAGTCAGTGCCCCAGTTTGACAGGGGTTTATTTCGAAGGTAACGCCCCCAGCATTGGGGTGTATGTATTTCTAGGCGATAATAATGTGACAGTGTATTACTTACTAGGAACTACTGGATGGAGTTATTTTTTATCGCAGGTTAGTATTCTGGGGGCGCTGTGGAATCCGCTGATCCAAACCGGCGACGGCAGCTTAGGCGTGCAGACAAATCAATTTGGTTTCAATATCAATTGGGCCAGTGGCCAAACTGTCGTGGTGGAAGCCTGCACGGATCTGGCTAATCCCATCTGGTCACCGGTGGGAACCAACACTCTTCCCGGCGGTTCGTCTTATTTCAGCGATCCGCAGTGGACGAATTATCCCGGCCGTTTCTACCGCATCCGTTCGCCGTGATCCTCCGGCGCGCCGTCAACTTTTTGCCCGGCAAAACTTACGTTTTCCACACCCCCGCAATCTTCGTCCCGCAAAAATTGCATTTGCCGTCCGTGAGGTCCATGCGGGTGACGGCGAAGATGTCGCGCTCGATGACAGCCTTTTTGCAGTTGGGACACCACGTCGTCCCCACCCCTTCGAGGCCGGGCACGTTGCCGATATAAACGTAGTGTAAGCCCTCGGCGCGGGCGGCATCGCGCGCTTTCAGGAGCGTCTCAACGGGCGTGGGCGCCAGGTGCGTGAGCTTGTGCTGCGGCTGGAACCGCGAGAAGTGCAGCGGCTGGTCCGGCCCCAATTCCTTCGCGATCCAGGCGCACATGCGGCGGATGGTGTCGGGGTTGTCGGTGTAGGTCGGGACGACGAGGTTGATGATCTCGAACCACACGCCCAGTTCCTTGAGCGTTTTGAGCGTGTTGAGGATGGGCTGGAGCTTGCCGGCGTTGAGCTTCTGGTAGATGTCCTCGTCAAAACCCTTCAGGTCCACGTGCGCGGCATCCACGAATTGATACAGGTCGCGCGCGGGCCGTTCCTCGATCGAGCCGCAGCTCACGACGATGTTCTTGAGCTTCCGCACGCGCGCGGCCTGGCAGGTGTCCTGCGTGTATTCGTAGAACGCCGTCGGCTCGGAGTAGGTATAGGAAATGGACGGGCAACCGAGCGCCTCGGTCACCGCGACGACGTCTTCGGGGAACAAGCTGAGCCGCGACATCTGGTCGAGCGAAAGGCTCGCAGGCAGCGGCGGGCGCAAGCGCAACTCCTCCCCGCGCGGGTCCTTGGTTTCCTCGGGTTTCTTCTGCGAAATCTCCCAGTTCTGGCAGTTGAGGCAGCGGAAGACGCAGCCGGACGTGGCGAGCGAAAATGTCCGGGTGCCGGGCAGGAAATGGAACAGCGGTTTCTTCTCAACCGGGTCAACGTGGAAGGTGCAGGGGTTGCCATAAACCAGCGTGTAAAGCGTGCCGTCGCGGTTGATGCGGTTGCGGCAGTGGCTGCGGTCGCCGGGTTCAAGGATGCAATTGTTCGGGCAGACCTTGCACTGGACGTTGCGGCCGAGCTTGAGGTAATGGCGGCCTTCCTTCACCCAGCCGCGCTTTTGCCACAGTTCCCAAAGCTCGCCCGACGGCGCGTCGCCTTTGAAGATGTCCGCCGGCGCCTCAGACTCGCGCCATTTCGAGAAAAGGTCGAACAGCGACACCGCGCCCGCCAATCCCACAACGCCTGCCGCCCCCAGCCCGATGGCAGCGCGGCGCGAGATGCCCGCCCGGCTTCTTTCGGATTTCGGATTTCGGATTTCGGATTTCACGTCACGTGCGCTGTTTAATCCAGCCCCATCGCTGGAAGGCAAGATACACCGCCGGCACGACATGCGCCACCACGAGCACAATCAGCGGCACGTGCAGCATGCGGTGGAACGTCAGCGCGGATTTCTCGTCCAGCAGTTTGCCGAACCCGTAGCGACCGTCCATGATGTAACCGGTCAACAGGAACAGCATCACCAGCGGCAGCAACAGCCAGCCGCTCCAGCGAAGCATTTTGAGGGAAACCATGTTGAGTTTATTCATGTCACAGCCTTTCACCGGCAAAAGCGCCGGGCCGGGCATTCCGGCCCGATTGAACTACCGACACAGGATGTCACAAACTGGATTGATGAGAAACGACGAATTCACGAAACGCGCAGTTCGTGCCCGTCATGGCAATGAATCCCGCCGATTTTCAGGGAAGTTTCCGGCTTTGACGCATTTCTCCCTCGCGGGGCGTTGCCGGACGTGGCATGCGATCATCTGATTTCGATGAAGGCGTCAGCCACGGCCCAGGTCACCCCCGTGGCTGACGCTCTTCCACTATCACCTCCTTGGCTCTATTCCGAAGTCAACTCCAGTCCTCAACCGCAGGGCTGGCAGCGACCCGGTTGTTTCCCCAAATCGCGCAAGCTCCAGGCGCGATCGCGTCACGACTGGCTTCGGTTTGCATTGGGGTTTGATTTTTCATGTGCGTTCCCTTTTACGGGGCGTTTAACAGTGATAAACTTCCGTGTTCATAGCTGAGTGCTTTCTGAACCACCGATGTCGCGGGGTTGGTCCATTCCGTCAGCTTCTCCATGTAAAAGTAACCGCGTGATGCCACCGGCAGCCTGCGTTCCCGCAACAGGAAATCCAACCGGCCCTTGCGCGCGACTGCGCGCAAGTAGCCCCGGGCGTGTTCCAACTGGGCGTTCACCTGTCCGGGCACGCTGATCAGCGCAATCAAAGCTCCCGTCTGCAGGAAACGGCGCGGCAACCACGCGTCAATCCACACGCAGAGATCAATCGGCAATTCTTTCGCGTCATAAATTGAGACCAAAATGACGTCGGCCACCATCGTCATCAGGACGGCGTCCTTGAGCACCTCGGGATCGCCCAGGCGGCTGATCTCCCACTGAGTGCAGTGAACAGCGTCCTTGCCGGCCAGCCGCGTCACCTGGTCACACACCTGGGTGGCCCATTTCCGGGTCGGCGCGTCTTGATAAACCAATACGACATTTAACGCATACTCCGTTTCTGACGGGACAAATTCCAATTCATCCAACGGAGTGGTTCGTTCCAAGATGTTTGTTTGTTTCATAAATCGCGGCAATAGTAGCCCACAAGTTCCTCGCCCGAACAGTCGGGGAAGGGGGAATTCTTGCATCAGGGAATTCCCTGACATTCAACAGCAGGAAACTCGATGTACACTCGAGAGGCGATGGTGGGGCAGACCTAGCAGAGCATTGCCTCGAGAGCGTGGACTTCACGAACTCGGACTGAAACTGTGGCCCTGATATCACGAAACGCACAGTCCGGCCCGGGGAATTTGTGTTTGTCACGTCGCCCTGAAAATGTTGGAATTTGCGTCAAAGTCGGCAGTGAAAACCGAAAACAAATTGTGATGAGAAAACTACGACTGCATGAGAACTTGGGAATGAGGTTCCCATGAATCACAACAACTCTTCATCATCCAACAGACGAAGCTGGGTCTGGCGCTATGGCCTGGCATTCGTGGCCGTGGCGGCGGGATTTGGGTTGCGCAAGGCGTTGACGGCGTGGATAGGGCCGGGGCTGCCCACCTACATCACGTTCTACCCGGCGGTGATGGTAGCAGCGTTGCTGGCCGGCTTCGGGCCGGGCCTGCTGGCTACTGCATTGACAGCGTTGTCGGTGGCATTTTGGATCCTGCCGCCGGAAGGGTTCGCCATCTCCTCACCTGTTGAGCGCCTTGGGGTGGTACTATTCACGGGCATGGGCCTGTTCATGAGCGTGGTCGCCGAACTCTACCGGCGCGACCGGCGCAAAGCTGCGGCCTATGACCAGGAAATGGCCTTGCGTGAAACCCGCCGGGAAAAGGAGTTCCTCGCCGACGTGTTGGAACACGCTTCCCATCCTTTTGCTGTGGGCTATCCGGATGGGCGTGTGGGCCTGTGCAACCGCGCTTACGAACAGCTTACCGGCTACAGTGCCGAAGAACTGCGTACCATTGACTGGGCCACGAAACTTACGCCGCCTGAATGGCGCGAACTGGAGCGGCAGAAGCTGGAGGAACTCCAGCTCAGCGGCCAACCCGTCCGTTATGAAAAGGAATACATCCGCAAGGACGGCACGCGCGTGCCCATCGAGTTGCTGGTGCATCTGGTAAAGGACGCCGGGGGCAAGCCGGAATATTACTATTCGTTCCTCACGGATATCACCGAGCGGAAGCGGGCCGAGGAGGCGACGCGCCTCCTGTCCGGCGCTGTGGAAGCGGCCGCCAACGGCATCGCCATCACTGACCGCGAGGGAAAAATTCTCTGGATCAACGCGGCGTTCACGCAACTCACCGGCTACACCTCAGCCGAAGCGGTGGGCCAGAATCCGCGCGCCTTGAAGTCGGGCCAGCACCCACCGGAATTCTATCGGCAGATGTGGTCCACGATCCTGCTCGGCGAGGTCTGGCACGGTGAACTGATCAACAAGCGCAAGGATGGCTCGCTCTATCCCGAGGAAATGACGATCACGCCGGTGCGCGCGACCGGTGGAGAAATCACCCACTTCATCGCCGTCAAGCAGGACATCACCGAACGCAAGCTGGCCGAGAAGGCGTCGCAGAAACTCAACGAGGAATTGGAGCAGCGGGTTGCGGAACGGACGGCAGAAGTGCGAGCCGGCTCGCTTTACGCCCGCAATCTGATTGAAACCAGCCTCGACCCCCTCGTCACCATCAGCAAGGATGGCAAGATTACCGACGTTAACCATGCGACCGAGCTGGCGACCGGTGTGCCGCGCGAGCGCCTGATCGGCAGTAATTTCTCCGATTACTTCACCGAACCGGACAAAGCCAACGCCGGCTATCAGAAGGTCATTGCCGAGGGATTGGTTCGGGATTATCCGCTGACGATCCGCCACGTTGCCGGCCACGTCATGCACGTGTTGTATAACGCCGCGGCCTATCACAACGAGGCCGGGGAAATACAAGGTGTGTTCGCGGCGGCGCGTGACATCACGGAGCGCAAACGGATGGAGGACGCCCATTCCGATTTACAGCGCCGCCTCGTCAAGGCACAAGAGACCGAACGGGGGCGCATCTCACGCGAGCTTCATGACCGATTGGGTCAGGATCTCACCGCGTTGAAATTGGGTCTGCAAATGTTCAGAAAGCAAAAAGCATTCTCGCCGTCGGTTCAGGCCAGCATCGGTCAGTTGGAAAAACTGGCCGACAGTCTGATGCAGGACATTCATCGCCTGGCTTGGGAGTTGCGTCCGGCGGCCTTGGATGACTTCGGGTTGGATATGGCCCTGCGGCGCTACGCCAGCGAATGGTCCGAACATAATGGAGTGGCGGTGGACTTTCACAGCCACGGTGTGGAAACGCAACGGTTGCCCACGGAACTCGAAACCACTCTTTATCGAATTACGCAGGAAGCGCTGACGAATGTGCTGCGCCACGCGAAAGCACAGCGCGTCGGTGTCATCCTGGAACGCCGGCCCGACCACGTTCTGCTCATTGTGGAAGACGATGGCCAGGGCTTCGATGCCCAAGCCGTGCTAAAAGTCGCCGATGCCCACGGTAAATTGGGCTTGTTGGGAATGCAGGAGCGTGTGATTCTGGCGAACGGAACGATTGAGATTGAGTCAACTCCCGGAGCAGGTACGACGGTGTTTGTGCGCATTCCGCTGGAATCCAAAATCCCAGCGGTGAAGTGAGCGACCATGAAACGACTTCGCATTCTTTTGGCCGATGATCACAAAATCATCCGCGATGGGTTGAAACTGTTGGTCAACGATCAGCCGGACATGCACGTGGTCGGCGAAGCCGGCAATGGCAGGGAAGTTTTGGAAAAGGCCCGGGAACTCAAACCGAACGTGGTGGTGATGGACCTGTCCATGCCGGAAATGAACGGGTTGCAGGCCACGGCCCGGCTGAAGGAGGAGCGTCCCGAAATCAAGGTCGTGGCGCTGACCGTTCATGAAGACGAAAGCTACCTGCGCCAGTTGTGCCAGGCCGGGGCCGCCGGTTATGTGCTCAAGCGTTCCGCCGGAGATGAATTGATTCAGGCAATTCGCACGGTGGCCAAAGGCGGCCTTTTCTTTGACGCAACACTCGCGAACAAGGCGCTGGCCGGCCAGCGTGCGCCATCCACCATCAAAGGTGAAACGCACACCGCCGAATTAAGCGAGCGGGAAAAGGATGTGCTAATCCAACTGGCCTGGGGCTTCAGCAACAAGGAAATCGCCGCCAAACTCCGCATCAGCGTCAAGACTGTCGAAACTTACAAGGTCCGTATTGGGGAAAAACTGGGCCTCCGCAGCCGGAGTGATATTGTGCAATACGCCATGCGACAGGGTTGGATGAACGAGACATCCCCGTTTACGCGGATTGCCAGATGACCGGGTTTGAAAAGTCGTTGCGGGTGATGCAGCCAGGCTGCTGACGACGCTGCTGATCGGTTTCTTTCTCAATTCGTCTGTTTTTATCTCCCACCGTGGTCAAGCAGCCGGGCTCTGCTTCGTCGCGCGTCAGGAAATTCTCTGACACAAGAATTCCCTCTTTCCCGACTGTTCGATTTGAAGGCTTGCGTCCTATGCTCGTTGCGGTTGTTGAAGCGGTATTAGAAGAACCGCCCGGCAATTAACATTAAGCGACATAAACCAGAACTTGAGGGGACAAATGAAAAGCACGAACTCACAAGAAGCATTTGACACGATTGAAAAACCTGCCCTTTCGTGGGGTCAAACCAACCCGGCAGGCAAGGAGCCATCACCAAAAGGGAAAGTTTTAATGAACGGAAAAAACAAACGCAACACGCCCCAATTTGCCATCAAGGATGCGCCAAAAATTAAAACGCTCGATCTGCGGCTGGCCATCTCCACCCCCGATTTGGGAAAGGAAATTACCAGGGCTTTCCTGCTCGCGAAAAGTTCATCCCAGGAGCTCAATGTCTTTTTCAATCATGCAACCATCTGAATCGTAACTCATGGCACACTCCAACATTTTGGAACGACTCGCCCCCTCCGACGAGGTGCCGGTTGCCTTGGTCGAAGACGAACCTGCGTTGAACGTCACAATGGTCTATGAAGACCCCACGACCCGGGAATGGGCCACGGAGACGTGGAGTCGGGTGACGCAAATGGCCGGCGAGGAAAATATCAGCGTCGCCACGTGGAGTATTGACAGCCTGGCCCGGCCCGAAGTGCTCGAGGAAGCTGTTTCATCTGCCGCGCGGGCCGATGTCATTGTCATTGCCGTCTCGGCCGCGGAAAGATTACCCATCGACCTTTGCGTATGGATCGGCGCCTGGGTATCGCGCCGTGCCCGGCGGGCGGGCGCCTTGGTGGCGTTGATCGGCCTGCCCCAGAAACCCGACCTCCAGGCTTTCAGCACCCGGGATTTCATGCAGATGGTTGCGCTCAAAGGCGGGCTGGACTTTTTTCCGCAGGAGCGCGTGCTGCCGGTGGCATCAACCGATTTCTTCGGCCTGGAAACAATCAAAGACCAAGTTGATTCCATGACGCCAGTGCTCGCATGAATTGTCAGTGGTGGTGATGGTGACGAAGATGTTTGAACAAGGAGAAAACATCGAAATTGAATTAAAAGTATGAAAAAACAAATAAAAGCCGGAGTGGTGGGGTGTGGTTATTGGGGGCCAAATCTGATTCGCAATTTCAGTTCGCTTCCCGACTGCAGCCTGAAAATGATGTGTGATGTCAGTGAAAACCGCCTCGTATATCTCAAGTCGCATTATCCCGAAGTCGAAGGGGAGATGAATTACAATCACATGCTAAATGGTGCCGGTCTTGATGCAATAATCATAGCCACGTCCGTCAGATCGCATTACCCAATGGCCAAGGCGAGCTTGCTGGCCGGCAAGCATACCTTTATTGAGAAACCGATGGCTGCCTCATCCCAGGAATGCGAGGAGTTGATTGATATTGCTGAGAAAAATGGATTGGTGTTGATGGTGGGGCATACGTTCCTCTATTCGCCTGCGGTCAAAAAAATCAAGGAGATTGTCCAGCGAGGCGACATCGGAGAAATCCGTTACATTTGTGCGCGACGGTTAAACTTGGGCCTTTTCCAGAAGGACATCAACGTCGCTTGGGACCTGGCTCCGCATGATATATCCATAATTTTACACATCATGGAAAAAGAAGCGGTCACCATCAACTGCCAGGGCAGCGCGCACATCACGCCTGGTGTGGAAGATGTGACGACCATGTGGCTCAATTTCCCGGGAGATCGCTCGGCCATCATTCAAAGCAGTTGGCTCGATCCAAGAAAAATCAGGGAAATGACCATTGTGGGCAGCAAAAAAATGATCGTTTACGACGACGTTTC
>JBEKYY010000028.1:0-38885 GCA_049510395.1 Verrucomicrobiota bacterium | reverse complement strand
AAGCAATCTTCTGTTCCATCGGTTCGGTATTGATCCAAGGCATGGACACACATTATTCGGTGTTACCCATGTCCTGAAACACTGTTACCGATGTTCTGATACTCTACACCGCCGGGGCGTCCGTTTTCTGATTCGATGTTCGGTTTTGGACGCCTGCTCGCGACGCAAGTCGGAGTTGGATGTTCGATGTTTCCTTAACCACGAAACACACAAATGGACACAAAAGGTAGGGCGCGCAGTCCCCTGCGCGCCGTACGTCGTATTCGCGAATGAAAGAAGTTAACGCACGCACCAGTCCGAGGACGAGAACAACGACAGGGACGATTCAAGCCAGTCTCGCCCTTCCTTTCGCATCCGGCCACTGAACTCCCGGATTGACCTCCCCGCCGGAGCGTTGTACGGTTGCCCCGTGAAGCGAACGGACCCGGATTAACGGGTCGTTGCCCGGGCCGGTGTCCATTCGAAGACTGAAAAAGAGACAAATCATATGTTAAAGAAAAACATGTCACTCAACTGGGGCCCTCATTTCATTGTTCCCACGGGCACGCGCCGGAAGTATTCCGGCCCCATCAGTCTGCGTGAAACTCTCGACAAGGAACTCCTGGTCAGGGAACTGGCGGAACTGGGTCTGCCACAGAAAGTGCTGAAAATCACCAACCCTTGGTACTACCGGAAAAATGGCGCGGAAACGTGGATCAAAATCGGAGAGTCCGACGCCGAGTCGGGGAACTTTCCGGTAACGTGGGACACGACAAAGCTGGAGAACGGCCCATACGAGATTCTTGGCCTGATGCATGTCTTTGTCGGGGATGGCGCCATCCAGGGAGCCATTGCGCGGGAGGCCGTAACCCCGCTCACGGTCGAGAACTGAGCCTGGCCAAAGGCATAGTCTCACGGGGATCTGATTGGCGGCGGTCACAGACCGCCACCGCCGCCTTAGAACGCGTTTTAAAAATCGTAGCAGCCGACGCCTGCCGGGTCGTAGCTCTTGATGCCAAGACTGGTGAGGAGGCTCATTCTGGATTCTAAAGCCGCGATTTTCCGAAGGAATTTGAGCCTCGTTACCTCGGCTGCTACGCGGGAATGGAATTCTAAAACAGGCTCTTAATAAAAAAACCACACGGCAGCGCCGTGTGGCTGAATTTTTATCAGACTTGGTTTACGCCTTGAGAATGGCCATGGCCTTTTTGTTTTCCGAGTCGGTCATGTACGGAATGCCGGTCTCCGCCGCAGTCTCGCGATTGGCGGACATGAGGTCGTCGCGCGAGATTTCGGACAGGCTGGCCCGCCGGGCGCCGGCCATGAACTGTTGCAGACCGCAGGCAACTTTGTCGGCATAGGCATACATTGCCACCGCGCCAAACGGAATCTTCTTCATCTCGGCGGGGCCGACCTTCTTGGACACCGCCTCCCACGCGGTAAAGATCTGCTCGGGCTTGTCGCCGTAGCAGGTGACGGTGGACGGTAATTCGTCCCAGTGACCATGCACCGCCTGGCGACGGTCCGGATGCAACACGCCTTCGATGTTGCTGCCCACAAAGGCCGGGATCATCGGAGCGCGGCCCATGCAGACGAGCTTCACAAACGGCGCCCCCAGCGTCAGGGCCTTGAACATGTGGTCTTCGCGCGCCAGACCGCCCGCAAACGCGAGGTCCGGCACGGCCAGGCCGCGGTCGGCCAGCATTTTGGTGTACTCGTAGGCCTTCGCATGGAGCGGCAGGGACGGCACACCCCAATGCTCCATCATGTTCCACGGGCTCATGCCGGTGCCGCCGCCCGAACCGTCAATGGTCAACAAGTCCAGCTTGGCGTCAGTGGCGCAACGGATGGCCAGCGCCAGCGCTTCCATGCCGTAAGACCCGGTCTTGAGCGTGATGCGCTTGTGGCCGATCTTGCGCAGGTACTTGACGGCCTTCATGAAATCGTCCTGCACCTGTTTGGCGGACGAGAGGTTCGTGCCGCCCAGACGGCTGTGCCGGGCGAACGCGCGGAGCGCGCCGCTCTTGAACGCGGTTTCCACGATCGGATCATACGGATCGGGATCCACAATGTAGCCGCGATCCTTGAGGAAGCGTGCGTATTCGATATTGTCCACCTGGATTTCACCGCCAATGCACTTGGCGCCCTGGCCCCACTTGAGTTCGAGGATGACCTCATTGGGATATTTTTCGACCAGGTATTCCGCGACGCCGTTGCGGGTGTCTTCAACGTTCATCTGAACAATCATGACGCCGTGGCCGTCAAAGTAGCGGAGGAACGTGTTGATGCGCCGGTCCAATTCCGGCGAAATCTCAATGCGCCCCTTCTTGAGTACCGACTTGCGGTCCACGCCGACGACATTCTCACCCACAACGATGGGGAACCCACAGAGCGCGGCGCCGATGGCAAAGGAATCCCAGTAACGCGCCGCCACGAAGGTGGAGCCCAGCGCGCCGGTCATCATCGGGACGCGGCATTTGACGGGGTTGGTCCGCCCGAATTGCGTGGAGATGTCCACTTCCGGAAAGATGCAATGGTCGGCGTCGGTTTCGCCGTTTTTCCCGTGCCACCCATAAGCGTAGCCATGGATGCGCAGGGCGTGATAGCCCACTCCCACGGAGGTCACGTTGCCGGAGCCGGACGTGATGTAGCCGAATTTTCGCGGATACAACAGTTCCCGCCCCCGCAGGGCGGACATCCACGTTTCACATTTGCCTTTGCAGGCCGAGTCGCACAAGGTGCACAGACCCGATTCACAGGGATTTCCCCGGTTGCTGGTTCCCAGGGCGTCATTGCTTTTTCTCCACTCAATCATAACCACCACTCTTTCTTATGGTTCAACTCATTTAAGGTTTTACTTTCAGGTTCACCGCGGCAACCCAGCCAAGGCCGCCGCCGGTCCGCACTGCGGCATTATTACCAAAGGCGAATAATGCGCATCGTCCACACTTGAATTTAATTATAATGCACAGGGCAGGCTTAACGGTTATTGCTAATTAATGACTCTTTATTGGTTAAAAATGTTCACGATTTGAAGGCGCATAATAGCATGAAGTATAAGATGCACAAATGACCGATAACACATGAGAACGCGCGGCTGGGGAACGGAAGATCGCATAAATGGCCCCGCCTCATGCGGTGACGGGAACATCGAACATCCAACATCGAACGCCGAACATTGAATCAAAAACCAGCAGAGGCCAGGGACGAGGACGACGGCAGGGACGGTTCAGGCCGGCTTCGCTTTTTCTTTGCCGGGGTGGCTGCCGTTTTGCAGCAGTTCGATGAACGCCCGGGTGTTGGCGGAAAGCTGGCGACCGCGGCGATAGACAATTCCCAGCGGTCGCACAAAGTCTTGGGGAAAGAACGGCACAGCGACGAGCGTTTCGGCCTGCAGTTCGTGCTCCAGTGTCGGCAGCGGCAATATCGCCACCCCGGAACCCACCTCCACTGCGCGTTTGACCGCCTCAACGTTGTCGAAGGTCAGCACCACTCTCACCGTCACGCCACTTTTGCGCAGGAAACCGTCAATCTTCTTGCGGATCACCAAGTCCGCATCGAACCCCACAAACGGTTCGCCGGCAAGCTGTTTTACCGCGATTTTCTTCCTCCAAGCCAGCGGGTGCTGGGGATGACATGCCAGCACCATGGTTTCGTTTCGCCAAGGTATCACCGTCAAGTTCCGCCGCCCTTGCGGGAACGAAAGGATGCCTAGCTCCACCTCGTCGTTAAGCACCCGTTCATAAACCCGGCTGGGGTGGAGATATTCCAGTTCCACGCGCGCCCGGGGCCGCAACTCGTTGAACCGGCGCACGGACTGACTCATCTCGCGCAGGTTGGCCGAGTAAATGGCCGCCACCCGCACAACTGTGTCGGCCGCCATCGGTCTGCCGCGCACTTCGCTCTCCAACTCGTAGTAACGTTCGAGCACTTCCCGGCAGCCGTCGTAGAAGATCTGGCCCTCGCGCGTCGGCTTCCAGGGACGGCAGGACCGGTCAATCAGTGTTACTCCCAGATGTTTTTCCAGCCGTTGAACGGTCAGGCTGGCGGCCGCCTGCAACACGTTGTTCGCCTCCGCCCCCCGCGAAAAGCTGCGGAGGCGCACCACGTCGCAATATATCTTCAGCGTGTCAATCTGCATGGTCGAAGCAAACGAATGTCAACGTTGTCTGGCGAACACCGTATGCGGAATCCCGGCGGCGTCAACCCCATACTCCCGGCGGTGCTGCGCAAAAAACTGTGCTGTGCCTGCACCAGACATGTAGGATAGGTGTCCCGCCTGTCTCCATCTTCACGGATCCCACCCACCGATCAGTGACAGCTCGTGGCAGCGACCGTTCTTCCTGGACAGAGGTTTATTGGATTTCAGAGACAGGCGGGGCGCCTGTCCTACGGTATGGATGCGCCTTCAGGCGGCTTGACGTAAGATTTGTCCGGACCGCCCTGCCCCCTCTTGACTACAGGGTTTTGCGCCGGTTTTCACCCCCCGGCCCCGCCGGCGCAGTATTGGCAAATGAAATGCTGTGTATTTACTAGTTGTGAAAATAGTTATGGACTCCGCAGGCCAGTTCGGTTAATATTTTGCCGGTTGGTGCAGCGCTGCGATGAACCGGCCTGCCCAGATGATTTTTTAAAAAACGCCAAGATACGTCTTATGACCCGTCGCGCTGTTAAAACGTATGTGTTCCATTGCTCCAACAATCTGGCGGCCGACCAGTTTGCCGGCCTTTGCCACGGCCTGGAGGGCGACACCATCAAGACCATCAGCCTGCCCTGTTCCGGAAAGGTGGATGTTCCTTATTTGATCAAGGCGTTTGAAACCGGCGCGGACGGTGTGGCGATTGTGACCTGCCCAAAGAATGAGTGCCGCCACTTCGAGGGCAACCTGCGGGCGCACAAGCGCGCCGAGGCCGTCGAATCGTTGCTGGAGGAAATCGGCCTGCCCGCCGGCCGGATGGCCGTATTTGAGTGCGGGCAACAGGGCGCCGGTCAGGTCCTCGGCGAAATCAAGCAGTTCATTGAACAAGTGAGAAATCTGCCCCCAGCACCCACCCGCAGCGACGCCGCAAACAAACAGGAGAGCACGGTTGCATGAAACCAGACAGCAAACTCGCAAAAAAAATTGAGTCGGGAGATTTTATCGTCACCGCCGAGTGTGCGCCGGGCGCCACCGCGACCGGCGCCACCACCGAAGCGGCCTTGAAATTCTTCAACGGCAAACTGGTGGCCATCAACTTTCCGGACAACTCACATGGCGTGGCGATCTCATCGGTGGCCGCGGCGGTGGCGGCCATAAAACTCGGCGCCGAACCAATCCTCCAAATGGTCACCCGCGACCGGAACCGCATCGCCCTTCAGTCCGATTTGCTGGGCGCTGCCAGCTTGGGAATCAAGAATGTCCTTTGCATGTCCGGCTATCACCAGACACTGATTGGCTGTCCGGAATCAGCCAACGTTTTCGATGTGGATTCCTCCCAATTTATCGATCTGGCCACCCGGATGTCCGAAAACGGCGTCCTGGCCGACGGGACAAAAATTGACGGGCAATTTTCGATGCTGGTCGGGGCGGTGGCGAATCCGTTCCTGAAACCGCTGGAGCTTAACCTGTTCCGGCTCGGCATAAAAATCGATGCCGGCGCAAAATTTATTCAAACCCACGCGGTGTTTGACATCGAGGCCTTCAGCCAATGGCTCGATGCCGCCCGCAAGGAGGGTCTCACCAAAAAGACGGCAATTTTGGCCGGTGTTTTTCCCCTGAGCAGCGCGGCGGAAGCCCAGGAGCTCCGTGACACTTACGCCGAATTTCGCATTCCGGACAAGGTCATTGAACGGCTGAAAAAAGCGGGCGATGACAGCGCGCAGAAAAAGGAGGGGCTCGCCATCTGCGTTGAAACCATCAAGCAGCTCAAGGCGCTCGAGGATTTGCGCGGGATTCATCTTCTTTCGGGCGGCAAGGAAGCCTTGGTGCCGGAAATTCTGGCCGCCGCCGGACTGTAATTACCGGGAAAGAGTATGCCGGAAAAATATCACATCAAGACCCAGCCGGTTCCGCCGCGGCGGCCGCGCATCGGCAAACATGGCGTGGTGGATTGGCGGGAAGACTGCGCCCGGTGTCATAACTGCGTCAAAAAAGCCTGCGTCTACGACCGCTACAAACAGGAGGCGGATTACATTCGCAATCTCAGCGACGTGGATGCGCTGTTTTTTGAGTGCATGGGCTGTTTTTCCTGCGTGCAGAATTGCACGAAAAATATCCTGTGCCTGTCAATCAATCCGGCCTACGAAAAACTCGGGAACAATTACTGGAAACCCGACATCATCAAAACGACGTGGCTTCAGGCTGAGACCGCGAAAATCCCGGTTTCCGGCGCAGGCTATCGCGGGCCATTTTCCGGTCTGGGTTTTGATTCCATGTGGACGGACATGTCGGAGATTGTCCGCCCCACCCGCGACGGCATTCATGGGCGGGAGTACATCAGCACTTCGGTTGACATCGGCAGAAAGCCTCCGTTTTTGGCCCTGAATGGAGACCAGGCTGTGGCAATGCTGCCGCCGCTGGTCTCGATTCCCCTGCCGCTGATCATTGATTTGAGTTCGCCGGCGCATACGCTGCCGCAGCTTGACGCCATCATCGAACGGACCGCCGCGGACACCGGCTTGATCGCGATCATGGATTCGCGTTACCGGCCGGCCGACGAGGCCAACTTGGAGAACATTGCGTTTTATCTGGGCCCGGACAGCCCGCCGGTGCCGAAAGAGGCCTTGCGAAAAACCCGGCTGGTGGAAGTGGCTGACAGCAGCACGGTGATGGAACGCATCAAGGAAATTAAAAGCATCCATCCGGAAATCGTTGTCGCCATCAGGGTTGAATTGACGGCGACGGGCATCGGGCGCGCCATCGAGCTTGCCGGGCTTGAAGCGGTTGAGGTGGTGCATGTCGTGGCCGATTCCAAGGGCAATGAACTGACGGCGCAAAAGCCGCGATTTGTGAAGGACATGCTCCGTCAGATCCATACCGCCCTCATCGAAAAAGGAATCCGGGATGAAATTACGCTCATGGCCGGCGGCGGCATCGCCCTGCCGGAGCACGTGGCCAAGGCCATCATCTGCGGCGCCGACCTGGTGACCATCAACCTGCCGCTGTTGGTCGCGCTGGAATGTCATCTGTGTGACAGTTGCCAGCCCGGCACGCCGTGCCCGGCCCGGCTCGAGAAAATTGATTTCAAATACGCCGTGGGCCGGATGACAAATCTGATCGCGGCGTGGCACGACCAGTTGATCGAGGTGATGGGGGCCATGGGCATGCGCGAGGTCCGCCGGCTTCGGGGCGATGTCGGCCGCGCCATGTTCTTCGAGAACCTGGAGGAGGAAACCTTCGGCAAACTTTTCGGCGCCAGAAAGGCAGGGTTATGAACACTCTGCCTGAGAATACGCTGAAAACACGCGTGCCGCAGGAAGAAGTGAAGCGGGTCATCAAACCCGCACCGTCCCGCTATCGCAACGAGATCGCCAAGTACATCGTCCATCGCAGCCTGGACTGTCAACGCTGCGGCAGGTGCGTGGAGGTTTGTACCCATGCAGTCCATGTGCGAAAACCCGGGTATGAATATTTCGGTGAGCCCAACCATCACTTGTGCATCGGACCGGCCTGCGCAAAAAACGGGCATTATTGCGTGGCCCATTGCCCGCAACAGGCGCTGCAGATCCGGGAAAATCCCATGTACCGGGCGCTCGGTGATTTTCGCTGGCCGGCGGATTTGATTTTGGCGACGTGGAAAATGGCCGAGACCGGTGATTTGCCCCCCGAAGAATACGACTACAATTATGAGTGCGGCAATTCCGGCGGCGGCTTCGACCGGCTCAGATTTAAATTTCCCGACCGGCCCCCGGTAAAACTCGACGCGGATCAGATTGATACCAGCATCTCGCTGAACAAACGCAAAGACGGACGGCCCGAAGTCAAAATTGACGTCCCCTGGTATGGGGGCGGCATGTCATTCGGGTCGGTCAGCAATGTAACTCAATTGTCCAAGGCCCGCGCGGCCGTGGCGTGGAATACGTTTACCTGCACCGGCGAGGGCGGATACATGGAACGCATGCGGCCGTATGACGACCATGTGATTACGCAGGTTGCCACGGGCCTTTTCGGCGTGCGCGAGGAAACGATTCAGCGGGTGCCGATCGTGGAATTTAAGTATGCCCAGGGCGCCAAGCCCGGTCTGGGCGGCCACCTGCTGGGCGACAAAAACACCCCGTCCGTGGCCAAAATGCGCGAGACCGTCCTCGGCATTTCGCTGTTTTCACCGTTCCCGTTCCATAGCGTCTATTCCATCGAAGACCACGCCAAGCATATCGAATGGGTCAAGCATGTGAACCGGCGCGCCTTGATTTCAACGAAAGTATCAACCCCCACGGACGTGGACATGGTCGCCGTGGGCAGCTATTCCGCCGGCACGCATATTGTCCACATTGACGGAGGTTATGGCGGGACCGGCGCGGCGCCTGACATTGCCAAAAAGAACATCGCCATGCCCATCGAATACGCCATTGGCAAGGTGCACAATTTCCTCACGGATGAAGGCGTCCGTGACAAGGTGACGCTCATCGCCAGCGGCGGAATCCGCTCGGCCCACGACATCGCCAAGGCCATCGCCCTGGGCGCGGACGGCGTGGTCATCGGAACGGCGGAACTGGTCGCGCTGGGATGCGTGCGGTGCAGCCTTTGCGAGAGCGGACGCGGCTGTCCGCGCGGCATCGCCACGACCGACCCCGAGCTTTCCGGGAAAATGGACATTGATTGGGGCACCCAGCGGCTCATCAACCTTTACAGCGCCTGGCACAAGACGCTGGTCGGAATTTTGCAGCGCCTCGGCCTGCGCAGCGTCGGCGAACTGCGCGGACGCACCGATTTCCTGATGCATCTTGATTACACCAACGACGTGCCGGCAAAAAAATGAATAGAGACCTCCGCAAAACCGCTTTGACGAGAACTGTAGCGTCCGGCCTGTGGCCGGAAACACAGGGTTTCGGGGCAGGAATGTCGAGGCACAGCCTCGACGCTACACGTTTTGCAGAAGTTTCAAACAGTGAACTGATAAAACGGCTGGCCGGTTCAAGAAAACGACTGGCGGAAAGCCTCAACTATTCTTCGTCCATCCGAAAGGAGGCGGAGGAAGGTGGTTGCGGCGTGGTCGGTTTCTGCTGCAGCGAGCCGGTGCCGGGCAGGCATATCTATGAACCGTCACGCCAGATGCACAACCGCGGCAACGGCAAGGGCGGCGGCATCGCGGCGGTGGGACTCGTCCCAGAACAGCTCGGCGTCAGCCGGGAGGTGCTGGACAGCCATTTCCTGCTGCACGTGGCGTTTATTGACACGAAGGTGCGGCCGGAAATCGAGGCGCAATTCATCAAGCCGAACTTCGACATCGCCGCCTCCGCGCAGCTCGACAAGATTGATGACTGGAAATCCGTGCCAGGTCTGGAGGTATTGCCGCCCGATGTCTGCCGCTATTTTGTCCGCGTCAAGCCGCTGGTGCTCGATGAGTTCATCGCGAAGAACCATCTGCAACAACTGGATCGCGACGAGGCGGAGGACGAGTTCGTCAATCAGAACAGCTTCCAACTCAATCAAAAATATTACGCGTCTCTGGGCGAAAAACGGGCCTTCGTGCTCTCGCATGGCCGGGACATCATGATCCTCAAGGTGGTCGGTTATGCCGAAGCCATCGTCAAATATTACAAGATCGAAGAGCTTTGCGCCCACGAATGGATTGCTCATCAGCGTTTCCCCACCAAGGGCCGCGTCTGGCATCCCGGTGGCGCCCATCCGTTTGCGGCCATCGACATGGCGCTGGTGCACAACGGCGACTTCGCCAATTACCATTCGGTGACCGAATATCTCAAGCAGCGCCACATCTATCCACAGTTCCTCACCGACACGGAAGTTTCCGCCCTGTTGTTTGACCTGCTCACCCGCACCTACCGGTATCCGCTGGAGTATATCATCGAGGCGCTGGCACCCACCACGGAGCTGGACTTCGACCGGCTCGATCCGGAGAAGCAGACAATTTACCGGGCCATTCAAGCCACCCATATGCACGGTTCGCCCGATGGCCCATGGTTTTTCATCATCGCCCGCAATATTGCCCGCCAGAAGCAGTTCCAGTTGATGGGCATCACCGACACCGCGATGCTCCGGCCCCAGGTGTTTGCTTTCTGCGATGGCGAAGTCCAAGTGGGCCTGATTGCCTCGGAAAAACAGGCCATTGATGCCACGCTGTTGAGTCTCTCGAAGGATGACCAACGCATCTGCCCCGTGGCGGACCGCTACTGGAACGCGCGCGGCGGCAGTCATAACGACGGCGGCGCGTTCATTTTCAACCTGCAAAAAAATCCGGCCGGCAAAATCCGGATTGCCTGCACGGATAAATTCGGCAACCCGGTTCCCATGCCGGGAGGAACCGAGCCTTGTGACTTTTCAAAAGATGTAGCCGCGGACGTCAGTCCGCGCACTCTAAACGAAAATACAGATCAGCGCCGACTGACGTCGGCGGCTACATTCGAATGGATGCGCGACCAGCTTCCGCAATGGACGTTTGATGAATTCCGCCGGGCGTGCCGGCAAATCACCAATCAGGCGAAAGATGCCTCCCGGACGGCGACGGCCATCGAGGTTTTTACGTTGCTCAACGACCGGCGCTACTCGACCGGCGCCAAGAAACGCAGCCACGTTCTGCATGTCATCCACACCGAATTGAGCCGGTTGCTCGGCAGCCTTCCCAACATCGGTTCAAAAGATGCCGGCAAGAGCGCGTTCCGGCTCATTGATTTCTCGACGCGCGGCAACCTGCGCCCGCCGCAGGAGAACGAAACCACCCTGGTCATTGACGCCGCCCATTTTCCGCCGGAAGGCAACGACTGCGACGCCGCCCTGCTGGTGGATGCGTTTATGAAAGGCTGGCGGCATTTCATCAGCTTCAATTGCATCGGCCAGCGGTACATCGGCTGCGGCCTCGGGCCGGAAACCGCCGATGTGACCATCGAGGTTTATGGCAGCAGCGGTGATTATCTGGGTTCCGGTTTAGACGGGCTGACCATCACGGTGCATGGCAACGCCCAGGACCAGTTGGGCCAGATCATCAAAGAGGGAAAAATGGTCGTCCATGGCGATGTGGGCCAGACGTTCATGTACGGCGCCAAAGGCGGCGTGGTTTATGTGCTCGGCAACGCGGCCGGCCGGCCGCTCATCAATTCCGTCGGCAAACCCCGCGTGGTCATCAACGGCACCTGCCTTGACTTTCTGGCCGAGTCCTTCATGGCCGGCGACCCCAATCACGGAGGTGGTTTCGTTATCTTGAACGGGGTCAAATTCGACGACAAAGGAAAACTGGTTCCCCTGCCCGAGCCTTATCCCGGCAGTAATATTTTCTCGCTGGCTTCGGGCGGGGCGATTTTTGTCCGCGACCCCGGCAAGACGATGGTGGATCAGCAGTTGAACGGCGGTCAGTTTGCCAAGCTGACCGACGCCGACTGGGAATTGATCCTGCCGTACCTGGAGGAAAACCAGAAACTTTTCGGGATTACCGTCGAGCAGCTTTTGACCGTGAACGGCAAACGGCTCAAGCCGTGCCAGGTTTATCGCAAAGTTGCCCCCGGCAACCTCAAGAACATTGCCACGGAGGACACCGACGATGTCTGGGCCGAAGAGCTGGTTGAAGCGGTGGCCGCGAAATAGCGGGACATAATGACGTGATAACCATCAAAAATAAAAAGAACGGAGCTGGCCTGAAACAGGCCGTCGAAGAGATTTCCGGCGTGGATGTCAGCGTCTGCTTCCAATGCAAGAAATGCTCCAGCGGTTGTCCGGTGGCCAAGCTCACCACGTCCCGCCCTTCGGAAATCATGCGGCAACTGCATCTGGGCGCCGGCAATGAACTGCTGGAAAGCGATCTCGTCTGGATGTGCGCCTCGTGTGAGACCTGCTCCGCCCGCTGCCCGATGGGCATTGATGTGGCGGCGGTCATCGACGCGTTGCGCAAACTGGCCCTGGCCCGGGGAGCTTCGAAACAGGAAGGCAACGTGCCGCTGTTCAACCGCGCCTTTTTGAAAACGGTCGAAATTTTCGGCCGCTCCTACGAAATCGGCATGATCACCGCCTACAAAATCGGCACGGGCAAGCTGATGAACGACACGGAAAAATTCCCGGCCATGCTGAAGAAGGGGAAAATCGCCTTGCTACCTCCCCGGGGCGGCGACCGGAAGACCGTGAAACGCATTTTCAAGGCCTACAAACAAAACAAAGGGGCCAAAGCATGAGATACGCCTATTATCCCGGATGCTCGGCTGAATCCACGGCGCGCGACATGCACCAGTCCACCCTAGCCGTTGCCAAGGCGCTGGGCATTGATCTGGTTGAACCCAAGGGCTGGACGTGCTGCGGCGCCACCGCCGGACACCAGACCGACCGCCTGCTCGCCGTGTCCCTGCCCGCCGCCAACCTCACCAAGGTCCAGGACATGAAACTGGACATGATGGTCAATTGCGCCGCCTGCTACAGCCGCATGAAAGTGGCCAACCACGAAATCGCGGCTCATTCAAATATCCGCAAGGGCGTCCGCGAAGCGCTTGACCGCGATTACGACGGTTCGGTCAAGGTCCGGCACCTGCTCGAGGTGCTCCTGGAAGATGTCGGTCTGCCGGCCATCAAGCAGGCCGTCAAACGTCCGTTGAACGGCCTCAAGGTGGCCTGTTACTACGGCTGCCTGCTCGTTCGTCCGCCCAAGATTTTAAAATTTGATGACGCGGAAAATCCGACGTCGCTCGACCGGCTGGTCACCGCGATGGGCGGCACGAGCCTAGAATGGCCGTCCAAGGTCGAATGTTGCGGCGGCGGCCTGTCGTTGTCGCGGACGGACGTGGTGGTGGAACTCACGGGGTCAATCATTGACATGGCCGCCAGCGTGGGCGCCGATTGCATCGCCGTCAGTTGCCCCATGTGCCAGGTCAATCTCGATTTACGGCAGCAGGACATCAACAAACAGACCGGAAAGAATTATCAAATCCCGATTGTCTATATCACCCAGCTGCTCGGCCTTTGCCTCGGCATCGGCCCCGGTGACCTCGGGTTCGACAAGCTGATGGTCCCCGCCTCCGCTGTTTTGGAGAAGGTTAAATGAACGCGCATAAAACATCTGTAGCGATGGTAGGGCAAACCTGCCGGTTTGCCCTAATCTCACCGCCTGCAAGCGCAGCGATGCTGGCGGAATCATGGGGCTACGCACGCCAGAACATCGCTCCGCTCGTTCTGGTGAAAGTTCGGGCGGCGCGGCAGCACCGCCCTACCTTGATGGTATCAAGTCGCGCCCGCACGCGAATGCGCGTCCTGGCCGACCAGCAGGTCGGCCCTACCATTTCAGCAAACAACCATGAGTAAATCCGACGGCAAAAAAATTGGCGCGGTGCTGGTGCAAGGCGGCGGCATTGCCGGCGTCCAGGCCTCCCTCGACCTCGCCAACAGCGGCTTCAAGGTCTATCTCGTCGAACGCGACGCCGCCATCGGCGGCATGATGGCGCATCTGGACAAGACGTTTCCGACCGGCGACTGCGCCACCTGCATCGTCTCGCCCAAACTCGTCGAATGCGCGCGGAACCTGAACATCGAAATCATGACCCTTTCGGAAGTGACCGATCTGGAGGGGCAACCCGGTAATTTCACCGCCACGGTCAAACGGCATCCGCGCTATGTCATCGAGGACAAATGCAACGGTTGCAGTGAATGCACGCAGGTCTGTCCCGTGGACATTCCGGACGAATTCAACCGCTGCCTGGGCACCCGCAAAGGCATCGCCAAACTTTACGCCCAGGCCACCCCGAACATTTTCGGCATCCTCAAAAACGGCCACTCGCCCTGCAAAATGACGTGCCCGGCCCGCGTCAACGTCCAGGGCTACGTCCAGCTCATCAAGCAAAAGGAATATCTCAAGGCGGTCGAACTCATCCGCCAGCGCAATCCCCTCTCGGCCATCTGCGGCCGCATCTGCACGCATCCCTGCGAGTCCGAATGCACGCGGGGCAAGGCCGACGACGCCATCGCCATCCGGCTGCTCAAACGGTTCGCGTCGGACAAGGAAATGGAAATGCTGGCGGCGGGCAAACTCACGCTGCCGAAGGAAAAGACTCCCGCGCCGGACGCCAAAAAGGTGGCCGTCATCGGCGGCGGCCCCGCTGGTCTTACCGCAGCCAACGACCTGGCCGATGCCGGTTTTGCCGTCACCGTCTATGAAGCGATGAGCGCCGCCGGCGGCATGCTGCGCTACGGCATCCCCGGTTATCGCCTGCCCAAGAAGGTGCTTGACCACGAAATCGAAATCATCCGCCGCAAGGGCGTCACGTTCGTCTATAATTGCTGCATCGGACGGGATGTTACCATCGAGACGCTCCGGTCGGTTTATGCCGCGGTCTTCATTTCCGCCGGCGCCCAGAAGAGCCGCAAACTCCGCGTTGAAGGCGAGGACGCCATCGGCGTGCTGCATGGCATTGAATTTCTCCGGGACGCCGGCTCAGCCAGCAAACCCGTCGTGAAAGACCGCGTGCTGGTCATCGGCGGCGGCAACGTGGCGGTGGACGTGGCCCGCACCGCCGTGCGCCTCGGCGCCAAACAGGTCGAGATGATATCGCTCGAACAGCGGAAGGAAATGCCCGCTTACAAGGAGGAAATCGAAGCGACCCTCGCCGAAAACATCAAGATTCGCAACGGCTGGGGCCCCAAACGCATCCTCTACAACGGCTCCGTCACCGGCATCGAGCTGAAACGTTGCACCCGGGTTTTTGATGACAAGAAACGGTTCAATCCCGCCTTCGACGAAAAGGACCTCACCACGGTCGAGGCCGACCAGATCATCGTCGCCATCGGCCAGGCGGTGGATGAGGAATTTGTCAGCCACATCAAGGTCCAAAACGAACGGGGCTGTTTCAAGGCCGACAAGATCACCGGCCAGACTTCCGTGCCCGGCATTTTTGCCGGGGGCGACAACGCCTCCGGTCCCGCGTCCGTCATTGACGCCGTCGCCGCCGGCAAACGGGTCGCCGAATCCATCGAACGTTATTTGAAGGGCAAGGATTTGTTGGGCGGCCGGTTCGAGGATTCGCTCCGCCCGATTCCTCCGGCGTTCCTGCCCACGCTCGACAAGCTGGAGAAAAAATCCCGGCCCCAGGCCGAGGAACTGGCCCCGGCCAATCGCCTGAACAATTTCGATGAAGTTGAAAAAGGTCTCACCGAGGAGCAGGCCCTCGCGGAGGCCGCGCGTTGCCTGAATTGCGCGCTGTGCTCGGAATGCAACCGCTGCGTCGAAACCTGCAAGCAGCACGCCATTGACCACGCCATGCGCGAGCGGACGGTCACGCTCGAGGTGGGCTCGGTCATCCTGACTCCCGGTTTCCAAGAGTTCGATGCCCGCCGAAAAGGTGAATTCGGTTATGGCCGCTATGACAATGTTGTCACCAGCGTCCAGTTTGAACGGATGCTTTCCGCCGCCGGCCCGTTCGAAGGCCATGTCGTCCGTCTGTCCGACGGCCGCGAGGCCAAACGCATCGGCTGGATCCAATGCGTCGGTTCGCGCGATTCGTCGTGTAACAACGAATATTGTTCCTCGATTTGCTGCATGATGGCCACCAAGCAGGCGCTCGTCGCCGGCGACCACGTCCAGGGGCTGGACGCGACAATTTTCTACATGGACATCCGCGCCCACGGCAAGGATTTCGACCAGTATTACGAGCGCGCCCGGGCGCAGAAGCACATCCATTATCTTAAGAGCATTCCGTCCCGGATTGTCCAGATGCCCGGCAGCAAGGACTTGCGCGTTTCGTACATCGATGAAAACAGCCGGCTGCAGCAACAGGATTTCGACCTCATCGTCCTGTCCGTGGGCATGGAACCGCCGCACAACCTGGCGGAACTGGCTTCCCGTCTGGGCATCAAGCTCAACCAGTTCGGTTTCTTCGACACTGACCGGCTCCTGCCGCTGTCCACCTCCCGGCCCGGCGTGTTCGTCGGCGGCGCGGTGCAGGAACCCAAGGACATTCCCGAGACGGTCACCCAGGCCAGCGCCGCGGCGTCCATGGCCATGGAACTGCTCGCGTCGGCGCGCAACACGCTCATCACCAAAAAGAGTTACCCGACCGAGCACGACGTTTCCGACGAGGAACCGCGGCTCGGCGTCTTTGTCTGTCACTGCGGCATGAACATCGCCTCGGTCGTGGATGTGGAGGCGGTGGTCAAACGCATCGAGCATGAGCCGGACGTGGTGCTGGCGACCCACACCATGTTCACCTGCGCCGACACCAGCCTGTCCAACATCAAGGACATGATCCATAAACACCGGCTCAACCGCATCGTGGTTGCCTCCTGCACCCCGCGCACGCACGAGCCGCTGTTCCGCGAGACTTTGCGCGAAGCCGGCCTGAACCAGCACCTGTTCGAAATGGCCAATATCCGCGACCAATGTTCCTGGGTGCATTCCGCCGTGCCGCAATCCGCCACCGAAAAGGCGGTTGAACTCGTCAAAATGTCCGTCGCCCGGGCGCGCACGCTGTCGCCGCTGGAAGGCGGAACGCTGCAGGTGGACCAGACCGGCATTGTCATCGGCGGCGGATTGAGCGGCATGACCGCCGCCCTCGCGCTGGCCGACCAGGGATTCAATGTGCATCTGGTCGAGCAAAGTGACCGTTTGGGCGGGACCCTGCACGATATTCACCGGACGTTTGAGCACGACGACATCGCCGTCTTCACCCGCGGCCTCATCGACAAACTCCAAAGACATCCGCGCATCAAATCTTACCTGCAAGCCGAAATCACCGGCATCAAAGGTCACATCGGCAAGTTCGTCGTGACGCTCGCCAAGGGCGGCGCGAACTTTGAAGTTTCCGGCGGCGCCATCATCGTGGCCACGGGCGCGCAGGCGGCCAAAACCACCGACTTTTTATACGGCAAATCCGACCGCGTCCTGACCCAGGTGGAACTGGAACAACGGTTGCACGACAAGACCTGGCCGGCGAAGGGACAAAACATCGTCATGATCCAGTGCGTCGGCTCGCGCAACGAAAAGCATCCGTATTGCAGCCGCATCTGCTGCTCGATGGCCGTCAAAAACGCATTGGACATCAAGAAACGCGACCCCGACGCCAATGTCTATGTGCTTTACCGCGATGTCCGGACCTACGGCTTCCGGGAAGTTTACTATCAGCAGGCGCGCGAAGCCGGGGTGGTGTTCATCCGTTACACGCCGGACGCGCCGCCGCAGGTGACCGACAACAACGGCCTGGTCGTCACACTCAAAAGCCCCGACCTCCCCGATTCGCTCGCCATCGAGGCCGGCAACGTCGTGCTCAGCACCGGCGTGGAAGTGGATTTGAAGAACAACAAGCGCATCTCCGACATGCTCAAGGTGCCGCTCAATGCCGACGGTTTCTACGTGGAAGCCCACATGAAACTGCGTCCGGTGGATTTTACCACCGAAGGCATCTTCCTGTGCGGCCTGGCGCATTCGCCGAAGTTTATTGATGAAAACATCTCGCAGGCGCGCGCCGCCGCCGCGCGAGCGGCCACCGTCCTGTCCAAGACGCAGCTCGATGTCAGCGCCCAGGTTTCGTACGTGGACCAGCAGAAATGCATCTCCTGCATGACGTGCGTGACCGTCTGCCCGTATTCCGCGCCCTACTGCAACAAGGACGGCAAGGGACAGATCGAAGCCGCCAAGTGCATGGGCTGCGGCATCTGCGCCGCCGAATGTCCGGCCCGCGCCATCCAATTGCATCATTTCGAAACCGACCAGTTCGAAGTGATGATCAAGGAATTGTTTGCCGAAGGCAACGGCCACAACGGTTCGGGCACGCCCCGGCAAGGCATCAAAATAATGGCCCCCGCCTAAAATGATCGCTAAAACAAACATGCAGACAGGCAATTCTTCAACGCCAAGACGCCAAGACGCCAAGACGCGAAGATTTTTTTATGAGGAAGCCATGAAACCAAGACCCATCGGAAAGAATTCCTGGTTTCCTGGCTTCCTTATGGAGTTGATTTTGTTTGCGGCTCCGCCGCGCTGCGCCTTTGCGTCTTTGCGCCTTTGCGTTAAAACCCGGTTGCATAGTAATACCCAATGAAAACCGAAGTATTTGAACCCAAAATATTGGCCTTTTGTTGCCACTATTGCGCCTATTCGTCGGCGGATCTGGCGGGGGTCATGCGCATCCAGTATCCGCCCAATGTGCGCATCATCCGCACCCCCTGCACCGGCCGGCTGGAGACCGAATACTTCATGAAAGCCCTGGAGCAAGGCGCGGACGGCGTGCTGGTGGCGGGCTGTCTCGAAGGCGGCTGCCATTTCGTGGAAGGCAACCTCTGCGCCAAACGCCGGGTCAATTACACCCGCGACCTGCTCGAGGAAATCGGCATCGAAAAGGAACGCCTCCGCATGGTCAACATTTCCGCCGCCATGGCCCGGCCATTGGCGGATGTCATCACCGACATGGTGGAAACGATACGCAAACTGGGCCCCAGCCCGATGAAACTTAATGGCAACTCAAAACAGCACGTGCCGTCAACTGGCAGTCGGCAGAATACAACTCAACCTGAGAAACTAAGCAGATGAACCACGAAATACACGAAAAACACGAAACCATCACAAAACATGGCAGGTTTACTGATGAAGCAACGCACTTTTCTTTCTGTCCTGCAAATGGGGTTTCAGCCTCCCATTTCGTGTCATTTCGTGTATTTCGTGGTAACCACTCCGTCTGCGGATTTAACGGCAAATAAAAACAGGAAGCACTTATGATCGTCGCACAAAGAAAAAACATACCCGAACTGCTGGACATCGTCGAAAAACACCGGAAGGTGCTCCTGCTCGGCTGCGGCACCTGCGTGACCGTTTGTCTGGCCGGCGGCCAGCGCGAAGTCGGCATCATCGCCTCCGCCCTGCGCATGGCGGCCAAATTGAAGGGCCGCCCGCTGGAAGTCGAGGAACTCACCATCGAACGCCAGTGCGACAACGTCTTCCTCGAACAAGCCGCCGAAGCCATCAAACGAAACGAAGCCGTGCTGTCCGTCGGATGCGGTGCCGGCGTGCAGGCCATCGCCGAGCGTTTCGCCAGTAAACCCGTTTACGCCGGCCTCAACACCGCGTTCATCGGCATTCTGGAGGAACGGGGCGTCTGGACGGAAAAATGCGCCGCCTGCGGCGAATGTGTGCTGCATCTCTACGGCGGCATCTGTCCCATCACCCGGTGCGCCAAGAAAATGATGAACGGCCCATGCAGCGGTTCCCGAGAGGACCGCTGCGAAGTGAGTCCCGACCGTCCCTGCGCCTGGCAATTGATTTACAAACGCCTGAAAGAAATCGGCCAGCTCGACCGCCTGAAAGAGCTCAAAAAGCCAAAAAACTGGCGCAGTAGTCAATCAGGCGGGGTCCGCAAAATCATCCGCGAAGATCACAGGGTTTAAAGAGTCTGAAGGCTCCCGCCGTCGCCGAAGCTATGGCGGGCAGGGAAGGCTGAAGGCTGAGATAAAAACTTTAGCGTTTAGCGTTTAGCCTTTGGCCTTTCCGCCAAGCGGGGAAAACCGTCACTTTTCTGGGCCTGACCCTTTCACAAGAAGCTATGCAACAGTTTTTAATTGAAAAGCATCAGGTTTTTGTATAAGGCTGAACTTCATGAAAAGTTCGTCCGCCTATGAAAAGGTCTATTCCGCAGAGGCTCCATATTTTCCGACAGACCCGCTCCCTCAATTATTGCAGATTTTAAGGCAACTTGCGTCACCAGCGAAATGCTTGGATTTGGGTTGCGGCGAAGGGCGCGATGCCATGGTGATAGCCTCTCACGGGCACAACGTGACGGCAATCGACTTCTCACTCAAAGCATCTGCCTTTCTGCGAGCCGAAGCAAAAAGACGCAGACTTAAAGTGAGTGTTTTGCGGAGCGATGCGCGAAAGTTGCGTTTGCCGAAATCAGCTTACGAGTTTGTATACGCGAGAACATTATTAGACCACATCACATATCAAGACGCTGTAAATCTCGCCAAAAAAGTTTATTTCACACTCAAACCCGAAGGCCTTTTGCTGATTGAGGTTTTCTCTATGCGCGACCCTGGCAACAGACGACGCTACCTGCCCTCCAGTGAACTTGTAAATTGGGTTAAACATTATTACGATGAAGGTGAGTTATTGGGTTTATTCCCCAAGATGCAGTTTTTGAGTCTTGATCGCTGTTTAAAATATGACGACACTCACGGAGAGCCTCATTTTCATGAAACGTTAATTCTGCGCGCTCGAAAATCAACGGCAGGGTGGCAAATAGGAAGGCTTGTGGATTATGTCTGAATCAGTCGATGTAGCAATTATCACTGTTCTTCGTGAAGAATATCACGCAGTAAGGCGTTTTCTACAGAATGCTCCGCTATGGCCAGGTTCTACGAAATCCCCCAATACGCATGCTTGGGTGGTGGGAAACATTCCGACGAAACAATCCAACGGGGCTTATTCGGTCGTTCTGGCGATGCCCACAAAGGCAGGACAAGAATACATTCAACCAGCAATTCAAGCGACCGTGGATACTTTTAACCCATCTTATGTTTTTCTATGCGGGATTGCAGCAGGAATCCATGCCAACGGTGTTGGCAATGGTGATGTGATAGTCTCTGAGATGATTTGGGGATACGAATATGGTAAAGTAGCTGGCGGAAAGTTCCAACCAAGACTCGACAATTCCTACAGAGCCGACGAATCGCTAATCACATTGGCCAATGCGTTGGATTATTCGCCAACATTGCTTGCAAATCAAATGGTGCTGTTAAAGGGACGAACACCAAAAATCCATATTGGAACAATAGCTTCTGGCAACAAAATAATTGACGATTTCAATTACGAATTGGTGAAGGAAGTGCTCGCTGCAAATAGCCGAACAATTGCAATTGAGATGGAAGCCGTTGGCGCTATAGTTTGCACGCGGCATTTCCAAAGTAGGGGGCGAAATACGCCATTTCTGATGATCCGTTCAGCCAGCGACATTCCAGACCACCCGAACCGAAAGGACAGTACGCAAGGAACTGTAGAAAGAGACCTTTGGAAACCGTTAGCCAGCATGATCGCAGCCGACGCCACGGTGCAACTAATCAGGGAAGGGCTCCCAGTCGGGCCTCGTTCTCAACGTGTTAAGGATAAACCTTCTTCACAACTTCAGAGAACGATCCACAAAATAGAGTGCGAAGAAAAAATTCTCAAAGCCGAAATGACTGTCAAGAATTTTCAGCGACCCGACGGCGGAGTGGCTTGCGCTTGTCCCCAAGAAAATAGCGGATGTTGGACCACAGCTAGCTGGTTAGAGGCTTTGTTACTGCCGCCAGTCGATCCCGCTACGCTCGGACTAGTGGACAGCTTTGCAGAGTTTTTAGTGTCCAAACAGAATAAAGATGGTGGTTGGCCGAATGTGATTGACACCGTGTCATCACCTGCTGCCACTGGCCACGCCTATTGTGCACTTTCGCTCTATAGTCGCACTATCAGGCCCGATCAGAATGACCTGCTTGAACGGATCAATTCTGCGCTAGGCCAAGTTAGGGATTACATTTCTGCCAGCCATGCAAAACCAGAGATACTCTCCACGGCCGATATCTTCTACTCATTGCGTTTATCGCTTATTGTAGAAAGCCAAACTCAACCCAGCGATCTCGTTCTTCCTTTACTCAAAAAGCTCTCTGCTACGAGGCTGCCTGAAGGTGGATGGCCTGCCGATGGCACACAAAAAATGTGTGTAACCAATACATCCCGCGCTCTTTGGTTGTTGCTGCATTTTGGCTTGCTTAAAGAAAATGACCGCGTTGTAAAGAATGCGATTAAAAAACTGCAAGCAGCCATGGGAGATAATGATGGATGGCGAATTTCAATTCGAAGAATTATATCCCCCGGACGAGTTGGCGAAACCATCTTGCATAACAATACAAATTGTGATGCCTTGAATCTGTGTCGGGTTTTGAAGAAGCTCCCGGCGGGTTTTATTAAGGTGTATAATTGGTTGGTATCAAGTCAAGCCCCCGATGGATCTTGGACGTTGACCGAGCCGAGTTCCGACCCAGATCGCTTCGTGCCAGCGGTCACCTGGCCGACAAGCGAATTCATATTCACACTTAAATCAATACATCTTCTATTATGAACCACGAACACTGGATGACGGAAGCCATTAACGAAGCTCGACTCGCAACCGCTGCTGGCGAGTTACCAATTGGAGGGGTTCTGGTTGGTGGCGATTCTCTAATTGGAAAGACGCAGACCAAAGTAAGGCGCATGGGGTCTATTGTCGCTCACGGGGAATTGACGTTACTTCTTGAAGCGAAGAACAAGATATACACCGCTTCACGCCCTCTTGCGGTTTATACCACTCTGGAGCCTTGCATAATGTGCCTAGGTGCATGTATGCAATGCGGGGTAGATGTAATCGTATTTGGAATGCGGTGCGCTCCAGATGGCGGCGCAGATTTGATCGAAGCCATTCACCGTTTAGGACAAAAGACCCCTACCATAGTTGGTCCTGTGTTGGAAGAGAAGTGCCTTGAGGTTTGGAAAGAATGGAAACACGGGGCCGATCATCCAGCATTTGGTTATGCTAGCCAAATTCTAGCGCGATACGGCAAGAGTCCGGGTCAAGTTTAGAGCCGACTTTTTCTAATTAATGGAATCTTTTCGAAACATTGAAGCGTGTGGCGACGAATTGCGGAAGCGCCTCGGCTCCGCCATTCAGAGTGATGCTTCTGGTAAGAAAAATGCGAGTTTATGGTTTTCGTGGCCGTCTATGGCAAGTTTAACGCAAAAAAATGAAACCAACGATAGGATTACTAGGTTTAGAGAATGGTCGGGCTATGGAGCTATCCGACAACGCTTGATGCCCGCAAATGCGACCATCGGAAACACTTTGAATGATTGGGTCGCAATTTTCGGCCAAAGTCTTGTTGGCAAATCAAAAGTCGGGCTCTATCTTCGAAATGAGTTGGGGTTGCGCGCTTACGATACGGATGAGATCATTGAATATAGGTTAAAACTATCCGTTTCTGAATGCTTTTCTATTTGGGGAGAAAGCGTGTTTCGCGAAATGGAAGCACGCGTATTAATGGACATACTAGATTGTGACCCAGGCCTCGTGATTCTTGGAGGAGGTTCTCTACAAGGCGCAGTTTCTCGAACAATTTTGAAGCCTATCAGCCACAGGATATTCCTTGAAGGTGACTTTGGCGTCATCTGGAATCGATTGTCCGCACCGTCGGTTAGAAGCAGCGATTTTTGCAAGGATTTTTCGTCTCTAACGGGCGCTGACCAACAGTTCTTTGGAGTCATCTGGAATTTGAGGCAGAAGGAATTCGAAAGTTGGGCTACAATGAGAGTCTGTTGCGGCCCTCGCGGCATCTCGGCAATTGGCGACGAAGTTCACCAATTGCTCAAGAACCAGCAATTGTGTCGGCTTTGAACCTGTCTCTTTTTCACGCCGTGAAAGGGTCCTAGAATTAGGACATTTCTGGCTCGGGAAGCTGCTGTGCGTCTGTGTCTTGATTCAAAGCGGCCTTTGTTCCGTCACTTTTCTAGAACCCTTTTAATGGCTCATTCGCCAACTTCACGCCAACCGTCATCATAAAAGAACTGATTCACAAGCCGACCCGGATTTTGAATTCGGATGATGTTGAAATTATCCGCTTCAGCACGCTCGACAACGTAAAGCCAGAATCTATCACCTTCATCCACCGCCTTCTCAAATTGGGTTTTAGTCAGAGCGACACCTTTTCTATCCCAATCGCCAGGACAGGACTTCACTTCGATGAATCGTTCGATCCCACCCAATTGATTCTTCGATTCAACATCGTAGCCAGGGTGCGTGTGTGGCATCTCTGTCGGATTCCGTCCTGATTTTGTCTCGTGTTCCAGCACGCGGTTCACTCCTGCACGGTTAAGATTTTCGCGGTGTTCTTGCTTTGCGCCAGACGACTCAGTCGCCTCTTGCTGCTCATCTTTTCCAACATAAGTGCGGTAGTAGTCTTGCCTTTGCCTGCTCTCAGAATTTTTTACGGTTAGCGTCTTGTCTTGGGCAGATTTCGGTTGTTGTGTTGCTTTCTCGGGTCTTGCACGATGCGACGATTTTGTCTCTCTGGTTGTAGCAGAGGGTGTCTCGACTGAAGAACGATTCTCGCGAGTTGCCTCGTTCGCTTCGGGAGAGGGAGATTCTTGTTTTTTCCTCTCGTCGGTTTGATTTTCTTGTCGCTGCGCAGACGATCCACTTGATTGATCCTGATCCTTCGTCAGGCGTAATCCTCGCTTCTGCCAGCGCGCAAGTATTCGCGGATAATTGGCGGAGTCGGCACTGAGCAAGTCTTTGACGAACTCTCTGAGTTCGGGCGTTCCGAAAAAATCTTGCAAGGCTTCACCGATGAGTTCCGGATATTCAGTCTGAGGCGCCTTCAAGACAAGCCAGACCGTATTGTCGTCTGCGTCGAGGTAGCTTGAACGTGGTTCTGCCTCTGGAATCACTGCACCCTTTAGGCTGAAACTGACTTTGGCTTCTTCGATGAGTCGAACCTCCAGCATTGGCAACACGTCAAGGCTGGCGGAAGTTCGCAACTGCTCTCGCCACTTTGGCGAAGTCAAAAAACAGCGGACATCGGAAGCAGCTTCGCGCAATTTTTCCGTCCAGTCACTGAGGGATTCCTGTTCGCCAAGTGGCGAAAATATAGGTTCTGCGCTTGAGCAAGGAGCGACGCCGAGCTTTTTTGCAAAGTCGGCAAGGTCTTCAAACATCCAGAGTGCAACTTGGCCGCTGAACAGTTGCGAAAGATAGTCGTTGTCTCGCCACACCAACTCGTCGCGCTGGAAGAAACTCGCTGCGTCATCCTTGTGTCCCAGCCAGCATTTGCCAGCGATGAGCGCGTTCCACATTTCAATCCATAATGGAGATCGAAGCAGTGGCTTGTCCTCTTGAAGAATTGACCAGATACGCCGATACAGATTGTGAACTCGGCCTCGGATTTCGTTAGAGACAATTGCTGTCTTGCTGATTTCGCGTATCGCCCGGAGGTAGTCGAGTTCCCCGGCTCGTTCAGCTACGCCAACCGAACTGAAGAATGGCTTCAGACTTTCGGGATACTGGCTGTGAAGATAGCCGCGCGCTCCACCAAAGACGGAACTTTCGTCTTCCCAAAATGCTGCGCCGGAATTGCACCACATCGGGCTTGGTGATTTCGAGTAGATGAGCGTCTCGCGCTGAAACTCCTCCCGCCGCTGCGCGCCTTGTCGCGCAAGAAACTGGTAAATGGCCGCTGGAATCTCTGGATTGACGGGCTTCCCTTTAAGTTGGCGGAGATGCTGGAGCGCGTGCTCTGTGGTTGGAGTCAGATTCATTCCCAGCCGTTTTGCCAACCATTGCTCCGGGTCTGATTCGAGACGAACACTCGCGACAACGTAGGTCACACTGTCGCCGAGCAGTTGCCGGTTTTCGGGTGTGTTCTGAAAATGTTCCGAAGGTTTGTGGAGTTTGCCATCCTGACCAAACAGCCAAGCGGTTTGCTTGAGATGCCCGACAAACGATGCTTCGATATCCTCACGACCGTAATAGCCACCACGCGGTCCGCGGATTTCGCGCTCCCCATTCGACCACTGATTTCGCCCCCATTCTGTGTTCGGCAAGGAGTGAACAAGAAGCCGCCAAATTGCTTCCGACAAATTCTGTGCTTCTGACACTTGCAGTCGCTCCAAACTTGCTAACGCGGCTTCCAATCCTTCAAGCAACCAATCTTTGGTATTGGAACCCGTGTTCGGATTCTGGAATCTCCGAGGCAGGTCTGCACAGCCGATTTCCGACAGGAACTTGCGCCAACTAGCGACATCATCCGTTGCCGCCATGTAGTCCGGCAGAATGAATGACGCCGTCGTTGTCGCCGAAAAGAACACTTCCAAGTCACCGCTTCCTGTGACCGCGCGTGGAAGATAAACCTTGCTTGGAGATGCCCATATTGTGGCCGGGGCAGACTTGTCCTTCGCTTGCAGCAATGGAGTGTTGGAAATCACCTCGCAAACTTTTGGTTTCTCTCCAGCAGGAACACGATTGATAGCATGAGCCAGATAACGAACGTGTTGGAGGTTCAGTTCAACCCGAACGGGCGTGTCCTGACCATAGTGGGGCAGCAGCCAATTCAAAATGAATTCTTCCGGCACGAGTGGCTTCACCCCAAGTTCTTTGAGAAACGCCTCGACGGGCGCGCGCCCTTCACCGCTCAAAAGAGATGTCTTCACCACCGGCAATTCGCCAAGAAATGGCGCGAGTTCGGATCGTTCCGTTTCATTTTCGGGCGGAAGGAACGTTGGTTGGTCGGAGGCACACACATGATCGCCGTTATCAAGGCGAACAAGTGGAAGCTTTTTGACTCGTTCCTTTTCCGCTGCCTGTGCGTTGAGATAGCGATAGCAAGCCAACAACCATGCATCGTCTTTGCTCTCAAGCCAATCCGCGCCCTTTTTCGCCAGCCACGTAACGAGTTTGCTCGCGCCAATTTCAGCGACTCCCGCAGCTTTCACTACATCGAACCGTCGCTGACTGGCTTTGGTGTCACGAATTTCAGGGTGGAGCCAAAGCGCGCCTTCAATCTCTGTCAGTTCGGCAACGTCTTCCGGTGAAAGAAGCCGGCGTAGTTCTTCGGACGCTGGATAAAAGATTCGCTTCGCAAAACCATAACTGCCGTTTTCGGCGGGAATCAAGGCTTGTTCTTTGAGCGCGGCTGTCAACGATCCCGAAAGTTCCGCGAGAAAATCAGGAACGCCATCGCCTGCGAGGGGCAACGCGTCGAGAAAAGCTGGCATAAGCTTCCCGGCATTCCTGAATTGGAGGAGAATGATCGGCAGGAAGGCGGCAGTTTCTTTGAGCAGCCACTTGTTCCACTCACTGTCCGTCTCAATGTTATCGCGCCCTGCAGTGGTCACATAGCGGGCTTGGAAAAGAAACTTCAGATGCGTTTCCTTCTGCGTCGGCAGATACGCGAACAATACGCAGTCCTCTGTTGGAACAAGAATCTCGTCCACTACACGAAAGGCCACGTCAATCGGCTGAGGTTGACCTGCAGAACGGGTGATACGCTCTCTCGCGTCGTCGTCCTCTGCTTCAACCAGCAATCGTTTGATAATTTCTTTTGGAGGCGTGGCTTGGGTATGCAAGACAAGCCATTCCTCTATTGTCGTTTCAGTCTCACCAATCCTAGCTGAAAGAGTGACGAATTCTGCATTGTCGAGTGCACCGAAAGATCTTCTCTTACTAAGATAATTCCCGCTCTCGCCATTGCTGTCCTGCCATTCTACGGAATGCAGCCGACGAAGAAATAGAAGCGAGCGAAGGCTCGCATTGCGAAGCCGATGCTTCAGATTTGGTAACGCCGTCTCGCGAAGATTGGGCTTAAACGGCAATCGGAACACGGTTTTGCCATCGTCCGCCCATTGCTGTAAATCCGTTGGAGTTTCATTGAGTTCTTTCGCTTCAAGGTAATTTTCAATGCAAAACCTCACTGACCCTGAATAAATTTCCGGCTGGTCGGTGTAAACGTAAATGGACTTGAACCCGATGCCGAACGCACCGATTTGCGTTAGGTCTTTGCTGCTTTGGCCAATTGCTAAAACTCCGCCAATGTCGTGTTCATCGAAACTCCGCCCATCATTCCAAACGACAAGTTCTTTGTCGCGCAACACAAAACCCATTCGGACTGGTTTCTCGTCGTTGCCGCGTTTACCTGCGTCATCAGCGTTTTGAAGGAGTTCGTAGATGAAGTGAACTTGCTCGCTGTAACGCATCAAACGATGCACAGCCTTGCGCGCAGCTTCCTTCGGGTCTTGCTGGAGTTTCTGATAGTTGATCGATTGAAGCGGAGTATCCATTGCTGATCATTTATTTACCGTTCCTCATCAAAGCGCGGTGAAAAAAACACCGACACATGGAGAATCATTCTATTTTGAAATCCTCTGCGTGAAAGCTCATCACGCTTTTTCTAACCTCGGCATTTTCCTTTCGGTGTTTCAACCACCTATTTTTCCAATGATTAATCAAATCATCTAGTGGATAGTCAGAATTCTCTAGACTTCTTTGTTTGCCTTGTAAGAACTCCTTGAAATTACGAGCCAGTGGCACGGCGTAAATTTCTCTTTGAAATGAATGTTTGAGCAAAAAATCTGAATCGAAACCCAGGATGTCTGCTGCGGTTCGTATTACCCGCATCCGCCATACTGGCCCGTCGCCAAAACGATTAGTCACTAAAATATTTTTAGATTCTAGCAAGTCACGCATCGCCTCAAATGTTTCGTCCGTTAAATGCAAGGTGCCGTAACCTTTTGTCTTGCCGATAGGGATGTAAATCAATTCACCATTGTATTTGATGCGATTGTATTGCGCGCTTTTGCCATACAGGCTGGTCGTGAATATGCACGCGAGTCTGCTTGCGGTGCGTTTGGAAATGTTAGTTACCATTCCGCGATATTTTCGCCGGTAAATCTCTCTGACCTCATTTGAGGCGATCAGATACGAAATTAGTTTTCCACCCAAAAGATGATTGTATGGAGGCAACGCACCCAAAACATAGGCATCCATTGCATATACCAAATTCTTTGTGCGCGCCTTCGTGTTCCATCCAATCCAAGTGTCGCGGTCGGGAATGTGAACGATTGAGCTTCCAAGAGCCGCAATCCCTATGAGTGGCTTTTGCGGCAGAGCATGATCGCGAATCAGAAGTTTAATTCGGCGTCCAACATACTCACTATACGGGGACGACCAGTAGAAACGAAAGAAGCGGAAAACATCAAATTGCTTTTGCGTTTCGCAAACTTCGATGACCGGCTGAATGTTTGATTCCCAAACTGATTTTCCATCGGCTAGATTTTGTCGCGCAATATCTTCATGTTCCCGGAGCCAATCGATATGCTTTGCTAACGACTCCTGCCGTTTTATCTGCATTGAAGCTCGAACCACTTGTTTATCGTATAAAGCAGGTGGCTTAATCAGCACACTGTTTTCTTTGAAGGTTATCTCCCAACCCAACCGCATCAAGTCGCGTACAATTAGAAGCCTAACTTTTTCCTCTGGAGATTTGCTTCCAAGGGAAAGAGTAGCTCCTTGGTCAGCAAGGAGTTTATGCAAATGACTATTGCGCCTGAATGGAATGTTCAGCATGACCTATTTGGCAAATTTGGATTCGCTATAAACTTTATCGCCGACAAGTTTCTCAAATTCGCTGACGCGCACTGGCAATGCAAAGGCTTGATCGGATGAAACCATATAAAGGTTGCCCGGAATTGTTTCGCGCTGAATGAAGTTGGAAATTACACCATCATAATTGATGTTTGATTTTACTAATGCCCTGATGTCGTCTGAATTCCCCATGTGGAATGCGAAAAAGTTCTCTGCTTGGGTTCGTATTTCTTCCGAAATTGCAGATGGACGTTGAGTGATTGCAACCAACCCCAAACCGAACTTCCGGCCTTCTTTTGCAACTCTCACAAAAGGATTTGCATTGGATTTAACAAATTCTTCCGACAAAACATTTTGTGCTTCTTCCACAAATATAACCGCCTTGACAACATCATCAGGTTTGTCGGACGTATAATATTCTTTATTATTATCGAATAGTTTGCGCACGAGAATCGTGGAGATGATGCTCGCGTCCATATTGTCTTTGAGAGAAAGATCAACAATTATCGTTTTGCCCTGTTTGAGAAACTTGAAGATGTCCTCAACTAATTGTGAGGCGCTAGAGTGTAGTCCCTTGCCTTCATCTATCAAGTGTCTGACTCGCTTCCTGATAGCCATGATGGTTTTTCTTGCGCTGGCATCTTCCTTGTCTTTTTTGAGTTGAGTAAAAAAGTCTGGGTGAGTTGTATGTAGTTTTTGAGGGTCACTTACAAAACTATCGATGTTTTCAATGAAATCACTGACGCCTTCTTCGTCAAGATAGAGCAAAAAAGATTTCATTACATCTGAAAATCCCGTTCCAAAATTGAGAATGTCGCCGACTGATAAATGCTTGTGCATATTCAGAAGCACTTTCCCTCCAAACACAAAACGGTCTTTATATTCCAAAGGAAGTGTTTTGTCTGAATAAACGACGATGTTCTCTCTAATTGTTTGTTCGTCTATGTCTCCGAGTCCATAAGTCTTTTCACTTCGCAGGAAATATTCACCATTCAAATCAAAAATAAGTTTTCCATAGCTAGTGTCGCTTGTCATGTTCTTCACGAGCACTTTGACAAGATTCGTCTTACCGAAACCTGATTGCGCAAAAATCATCGTCCGCTTATTCCGAAGCTTGTTAATATCAAAAAGGATCGGCCCTTTTTCATGGAATACTGTCACTCCAACACAGAGATGACCAATCTCGACGCCATTCTCGTTGGCCTTGTTTAAGATTGCTTTGATCTCGCGCATGTCCAAATGCCGCGCAATGTATGAAACAGTCGGCAATTTTCTGACGGCAGTTGTAAAAATAATGGATTGCCCGGAGTCAGTGTAAGTCCCAAGGATTTTAACTTTGTAGGTGTAGCTGAACATCTTCTGCTTATCGCGCTCTGAAAGTTCGCGTTCGGCGATTCTGGCGTAGTGAACAGCGATGAGTGTTTTGTCCTGTGATTTGAAAATCGGGTCCTCGTCGTAAATCTCGGCTTCAACGCGGGCAAGGAACTTTGTGCCACCATCGTCCTTTGGCGTTAAAACAATGAAGTCGCCGGTTTGAGGACTGGCCTTGGCGTCCTCGTAAGATGAATAAATCAGCAGCGCGTCTTCTGTAGTTTTTTGGCCGTATAGAACGCCGAAGTCAGCTTGTTTGCTCATAGTTTTGTCTTTCCTTAAAACCTGTCGTGTGTGTCCAAGAATAAATTTTCAATGTCCACATGATCCATACGCTGGTCTTTATACAGCGAGTATTTTAACCGATTAACTATTTCCTCTTTGAAATTCTTTTTGAGTGAAATAAAATTGTGCGCTTCTGCCAGAGGATAAGGATAGCCCAAAATGTAATGCTCCTGCGTCAGTCGTGTCAGTTCTTTGCATATCAAAGCCAGCGCTTTTCCGTCGCGCTTCGTTGATTTTGTTTCGATGCCGGGAATTGCGTCGAAAATATTCACATCCAAAAGCACCCAATCATAGTTTTGCAGTTTTTCAACATAATCCAGTCGTGCTGCCAAAAAGAGGCCAAAGCCGCGACCGCCTGTTAAAGCTTTTTTGATAAACATGCCGCCCTTGTAAGATGCCTGCAAAACCACATCGGGCACTTCAAACCAGCAGCAAAGCTTTTTTCTTTTTGGATCGGTTGCTACGAATGGATATTTGGGTTTGAGTTCGTCTTGCAGATAGCCGTCAATTTGTTTGAACGTGTATGAAAGCTCCATCTTCACGGGCGATTGCTTGGTAATCGCCACAATGAAGATGCCTTTTTCGTGCAAATGTTTCCCCAGACGAACCATGTATTCCTGATCTATTTGATTTGGTCGAAGCGTGCCGTCCCGAAGAATAAAATCACCAGCTTTTGTTTCAGGTAATTCAGCGACCTCAAAAATTAAGGCAATTTCTAAAACGCCTTGGCAAAATGACAAAAGAGACGCGAGATTTGTGCATATCACTTCTTTTTTATATTCAAAAATGTCCTCTGTCTTTCCGCCCCAAAATTCCATGAGCCGCTTGACGGGCTTCAGCGTGAGCAACTCGTCATAGATGGCATTGAGGTGATCTTCATTGGTGACGAGGATGTTTTCGGGATGATATGCCTGACCGAGAATAACCGGGTCATCCAGCGAATTCATCCGCACCTGTTTTCCATGCTGGAAGCAGATATAGCCAGCAGTATAAATAGCGATGGCCAGACCATTGTAAAACTCCTCACTGTTGTAGCTGCCATCAATCGCGTAAAAACGCCTGTCTGATTTATCAATTTCGCTGAACGAGAGAATTTCAAAAATCTGCGGCGTCTCGATATTTGACTCATTCCCAACGGAATTGATGCCATAATTTTTGCTGCTCCTATTGTTGATGTGTTGAGCAACAGTCTCAATGGCAGAATCTGGAATTTCTTTCTGTGACATTTTGGAGAACGTTGTGGTCTTTGAGGCGCAGTATCAATTCATTTTTCAACTCCGCGCCGTTCATCCCCTTATCCCGATGCATGATGTCGCGCGCGGATTTCAGGAGCGCACCAAGCGATTGGGCGGTGGTATGTAACACGGTGATGTATTGGGTTGAAGCTATCATCATTATGAAATTTTGAAGCCCAACATTTCACGAAGGCATAGCCCTGTTTGCTCCCAATTCTCAATCCAGACTAATCGAACACCGAGATGCCTCACTGCTGATTCAAACCAGCGGCGGCTAGTGGGTGTTGTGCCTTCCATGCTCTTGATCCAATAGTGACCGTAAACTTCCTCGTGCTTTCCTTTGCTACGAAGTTCAGTAACCTTGTTCTTCTGTATCCAAGCGAGCCAACGTCTTAAGTTCGGATCTGTGAATGAGAGGCCTACAAAAACCATCGAACGGAAGACAGCCGTGCCAAGAAAAAGTGAGGATTGCCAGGTAAACGCGCTGTTGGCCAGTTGAAGATATTCGCCTTCTGAAAACACGAGCTTGTCTTGCGCAGTAGATTTGTTGAAGAGTTTGTACCCCCCTTCGACACGCATCAGTCCATGGCAAAAGATGAACGGAATTCTTCCAGCTTTTCGATACGAAATGCCCCGGGTCACTCGGTCTAGCAAACGGTAATCTTTCAGTCGTTTATTCGGCAGCGCTTCACGGGCAGAAACTGCGTTGATCAAAGCGTACAGCAAAGGCTCAGCATTAAATGATAGAATTGCTGATGGGGGCAAGTCTCTTGCCGATGCTGTATGAACAACCTCAGCGATTTGAAAGGCTGATAGGTGGGGAGATATCGCGAGAACCTTTGAAAGGAATTTTGCCCATTCCGTCCGAGTCAATTGACCGGGCGATCCAGCCGTGAGGGCTTGAAGAACCAACGGCCAATCATTCTTCCCGACCTTGGTTTTGATCGTAGCATAAAGGTATTTGCTCAGACGACGTGCAAAAACACCCGAACTTAGCCCCAGTCTATCCCTTGATGCTTCGATCAGGGCATCCAGACTGAAAACTTCGCCAAGTTCACTAGAAAGCGCACTAGGATTGGAAACATTTGGGTCGCGCGCTATCAAATCGTCGACCAGTTTCTGCCAATCAGGGAAAAGTGGTCGGCTTGTACCGGCACCGATGCAAAGACCCCAGCCTGATGTTGTGGCTTTCTCCGAAAGAACATTAGTCCAATTACGCTTGGTTAATCCTGGTTCAGGCATGTGTTAAATTGGTTATAGCAGATTTTGCAGTTGGTTTACGGTGTTGTGGAGTTGGTCTGTACCGCCGAATTTGCCGAAGATTTCCATAAACTTTAGCCTTTTTGTCAGTTCCCAGTTCGATCCCCAGACCAAGCGGATTTGACGGCATCCTACGCCGCAACGCGGCGGATGCAAATGCTAAATGCTGAAGGCTAAATGCTGAAGTGGTTGAGGGTTAAGGGATGGATTCAGAATTCATCTCCGAAACTTGTTCTCGTTATGCCACACGACAAACTCGCGGCCTGGCTTGTCCCCCACTTGGTGCGGCAACACAATCAACGGCCTGCCGCTCATTGCATAATAGTCGCGGCCGTTCTCGAACTCTTCCTTGAGTTGTTTGCTCACATCAATGCGAAGATCAGGTGTGACGGTGATGTATCCGGCATCAAACAGCCGGTGCAGGTCCGCGCGCAGCAGCAGCCCGTTTGATACGCGGTGTGGACCGTGTTCGCTGTATGGCCTGATATGCGCGGCTTCCAGCGCGGGAAGCGAACGCTCGCCGGTCATCGCACAGCGCCGCCCGTACCGTTCCGTGACCGCATACCGAAACCCGCCCTGCCCCAACCGCGGTTGAATGAGGGTCGGCTTGCCGTAGCGCTCTTCGTTCAACGCCAGTTCCTCAAAGGGGTCAGTCCCTACTATTGACACTTTTCTCCCCTGCACGGCAGGCGACTGAAGTCGCTCCAGCACCTCCCCATATAATCGTCGCCCTGATTCCGTGTCCGTTGAATACGTTTTCCCGCGAACGATATTCCTGCTCCAATCGGCCGGCGGCGGCATCCACATTGATTCCGGCCAGAAAAACGGTTGCGTGAGAATGATGCAACCGATTTGCGGGTCGGGCGCGTGCGCGTTGCCTGCGCTCATGTAGGTACGAATCGAATCCGAGAATTCCTGCAACGACGCGGCGCCGTTATGTTCGCCGAAGATGTTCCACGCCACGGAGAGTTGCAGTTTGGAATAACCAATGAAAATTCCACCGCCCGCGATTTTGTTGATGCTTCCTTTGAGCTTGAACAGGAACAAATGTCCTGACTCCAGAGGATCGCCGTTATCAAGAGCACGAAAGCCGGTGCTGGCGTTGGGCTGCCAAAAATTTACTTCCTCCGGCTGCTGCCCGGCGAGAAACCGATACCAACCAAGGTCGGTGGGAGCGAGAAAGAGTTTCATGGGTGGAAGAGAACATCCAATATTCAACACCCAATTCTAAACCCGCCGTTTCCACATTTGCGGGTCTCTGGCAGCGTGAAAAACCAGGAACACCGTGATTTGATTCGCTTCCGGCGTATAGAAAACCAGATAGGGAAACCTTCGCACCAGCGCCATGCGGACCTGCTTATGTACCACCGGATACGCTTCGGGATTGCGCTGCAACAAAGCGATACAGGCATCCACGCATCGCAGAAACTCATCTCCCAAACCGGCTTCGCGCTGTTCGTACCAGGCGTGCGCTTGCACCATCTCCGCCACGGCTGCCGGCTTGAAGATGACTCGCCGGGTCATTTTGGTTTGCCGAGACGGCGCTTCAAACTCTCCCAGTCCGTTCCACTATCCGGGTGGAGCCGATGATCCTCAACCCGCCGATCCAACTCCTCCCGCAGCGCATCGGAGACCGGCACCGCTTCCCCCGAGGCGGCAATCGTGTCCCAGATGTCCTCCACCAGTTGGATGCGTTCGGCCACGCTCAGGGCCAGAACATCCTTCATGGCAATTGCACTCATACGTTTAAATTTGTCATCTCCCGCCCGCCGGTTCAACTTAAATTCCGCTGATCGCGCCCTGCTCGGTGAAGGCGTAGGGAAGATATGAGCGGCCCCGGTGTTTCCGGGAACTCATCACAATTTGTGATGAGTTCGACGAGTCGCCTGGCGCCGGGGTCACAGATTGTGATACCAGGCGACGGGCCTCGTCCGCTTCAGCCAGTGTGAGCTGGAACATGAAGTCATCCGGAAAGCGGGCGAGATTGCGTTTGACTGCCTGATTCAGCGCGCGGGCCTCGACCCCGTAAAGCGCGGCGAGATCAAAATCCAGGATCACCTTTTCATGGCGAATCCAGTGGACCTTCGGAGCGATGGACAGGTCCTCCTTCGTCCCGCATTGCAGGACTTCCATCTTCGCCAAGGCTTCGACGCGACAAGACGACGCGACAGGGGGTTGAGGGCCGGACAAACAGGGAAACATCGAATCCATCCTTCGCTCTGAAGCTACGGAGGGCAGGCATTCAACATTCTATGTCAGGCAATGCAGTCGGCGCGGGAGTTGATTATTGTGGGCCGGTGGGTTAGGATTACACCATGAGTTTTACGGAAGTTCTCCAGGAATTGCCCGCACTGACGATTGGTCAGCGTCAATTACTGGTCCGTCGCGCGCTGGAACTGGATGAACCACCGTTTTCACCAGAGGACGAAACGTTGGTGGATGAGCGTCTGGCGGCACATCGCAAGAATCCTGATTCCGCCGTGCCGCTGGATGAAATGAAAGCGCGTCTGCATTCCCGCTTCCCGAAATGAACTGGCGGGTGGTCATCCGACCCGAAGTTGAACAGGACGTCGTCGAAGCGGCGATTTGGTATGAATCCCGGCAGCCGGGACTGGGCGTGGAGTTCGTGGAGGAAGTCATCCGGGTCTGGGACGAATAAAGGGGTCGGTTCCTAACTTTGGCACATTTTTCCCCGGCGCGGTAATCCGGCGGGAAAATGGAACTACGCGGCGACCACTTCAACGCGGGGAGAAAAACCGAGTTTGTGGAGAAGTTCCTCGCAGTCGTCCCACGCCAGGCCAAAGGCGCGCACGTCGGCCACGCCGAGACGGGCAATGACGGATGAAAGGATTTTGGCGTCACGTCCGGCAAGCTCGCCGTCCATCACGGCGTTCTCGGCCCAATCCACCAACTGCGCGAGCGTGATCTCGTGATGGAGATACGCGGCGATTTTGTCGGCGACGGTTTGTTTCGTGATCGTCATGGCTCAAGCAGCAACCAGATCCGCTTCCAGCGGCTTGCCTTTTTTGAACTTGCTCACACCTATGACGCTGAAACCGATGACATGGCCTGCCGCATCCACACGTTCCATGACGGCGTCGTGCTTGGTTTCCTTCTCATAACCGGCGGCATCAGAAAAACGGACTTCAAGGAAATCCGCCTCCGCGTCGAACCAGACTTTTATTTTATCGGCCATAAATCCAATCATCTTGACGCAAAGGGGCGCAGAGAAAACAAACTGTTTATCCGCCGTATTTCTTGGGGGGCTTTTCCCGAAGCGCGAGCGGGGCGGTGGCGGATTCAAGTCCTTCCAACTCCACCCGCCGCATGGTTTCCTTGTCGCCAAACCGCTTCTGCGCGTCAAGGATTTCCAGCCCGGCCAACCGACCGTCCTTGTCATAATCAGCGGCGATGCCCTCGGCCAGATGTTTGGTCGTGACCGTGGTTTCGCGGAACGTGATGCTCAACGCATCCACTTCGGCATCGTAGCTGATTTTCATGGTTTAAAAGTAATACGTATAGACCGTTATCACAACTATTTCTCCCGGCTCATCGACAAACACCGGGCGAACCTGTTTGGTCGCATAAACTTTCCCGTTCCATTCCCGGCCGAAAGCAATGTCTTTCCGGCAATCCAATCGCCCAAGCTCGGCTGCGCCCCACGCGCAGGTGCGGATGGCGTCTTCCACTTCCGCCACGGTGAAACCGCGTGAAGCGGCATAACCCAGGGCGTGCTTGGAAAATCGGATTCGTTTCATTTTTCAGCGGGCGGTGCGCCCCAGATTCCCATACCCATGCCGCGTAAAAGACTGCATCTCACGCGGCTGGCATCGTAAACCGCGGAGGATTTTAGGCAAACAGAAAACCACGTAAAGCTTCCAACTTCGCTGAAGCTTCGATGGACAGGTCGCCACGTGGTAGGCCTTGTAAAGCGGCGGAGCCGCCACGCGGTCGGGAAGATCGCATCCGCCGTCGTTGCACTATGGCGAGACAAGGATGGGAGTTGGGAGTTGGGAAGGCGGAATCCACCCGTCTTCACTACGTTTCGCCGTGGCAAGGAATCCAGAATTCCAGGATCAACCTTTTGGGTTCATCTCCGAAACCTGTTCTCGTTATGCCACGCGACAAACTCGCGTCCCGGCTTGTCCCCCACTTGGTGCGGCAATACAACACGAAGGCTGAATTCTCCCGCCTTCATCAGATTTCGGCGCGACAAGAAAGGCTTCCACCGTCGCCGGAGGCTATGGTGGACAAGAAAGGCTAAAGTTTATGAAATCAGGGAACGCATGCTTTTATGCTGGTTCCAACACAATCTTGACCTTGCGTCCCAGGGCGCGCGCCGCCTTGCCCAGGGTGTTCAGTGTGACCGAGGCATTGGAAGCATCCAGCAACCGGTCCACCGCCGCGCGGCTGGTTTTCATCCGGACCGCCATTTGCGTCTTGGTCAGTTCCTTCTCTTTCAAGAGGCGATCCAATTGAAGGCTCAACGCCTGCTTCAGCGCGCGCGCCTCGACTTCGCCCAGGATGCCTTGTTCATCCAGGAAATCCCGGAAGTCGCTTCCGCGATGTTTTTTCTTGCTCATAGGTTTTGCCAATATTGTTTTTTACGTTTCTTCGCCAATTCCAGTTCGTCTGGCGGCGTCTTTTGCTGTTTCTTGATGAAGCCGTGCAGCAGCACAATTTCCTGATCCACCATCGCAAACAACATCCGCGCGCTGCGGTTGTCCAACCGTGAACGGACCTCCCAAATGCCGTCACCCAAATTGTCAACCAACGGCTTCCCGACCGGCCACGCATATTGCACCGTCAGAATGTCCGTGCCGATGACCTTGCAGTCCTCTTTCGACAATCCTTTCAGCCATTCCCGCACCGGTTCATTGCCCGCCTCGGTCTTGAAAAAGACGACTTTGAGCGGGCGTTCAGCTTTCATCCGCAAAGTAGTGTATCAAAAAAGATACGTTTGTCAAATGGAGAAATATTTAATCCGTGGGAAATCCTACGGCTCTGCGGAGGACGCCTAAAGCTACGGCGCTGTAAGTCCACTTTCGGTTTCACACGCTTTGTGCGGTGGATTCAGAATTCCAGGATCAATCTTTTGGGTTTATCTCCGAAACCTGTTCTCGTTATGCCACACGACAAACTCGCGGCCCGGCTTGCGCAAACACAAAACAGTTGTTGGTTGAGCCCCGAAGGCATTCGGGGTGCAGTTGAGGGTTGAGAGTTGAGTGTCGGTTGCAGCGCCTTCAGCCTTTAGCGAAGGCGGGTTGTCGCGGCGCGTGCCGGACGTACGGCTTATTTTTTGATTTCCGGCTCTCCTCTGGCCGCGTGCCAGAAACGAAGCACGTACACCGTCGCCGGTTCGCGAAATATTTCGTAGATGATTCGATACGAACCGTGGACCATTTCCCTCACGGAAGACTCTGCAATTTCCGGCACGACACGCCCTCGTTCCGGCAACGAAACCAGCGAAAGCGCCTTGTCAATGAGTTCGTTGCCAAACGTCCGCGCGCGACT
>JBEKYY010000027.1:0-43380 GCA_049510395.1 Verrucomicrobiota bacterium | reverse complement strand
GAATCCGGCCGTTTCCCGGAAGCGGTGGCCACGGCGGAAAAGGCGGGGCAGCTCGCAACCGATGCCGGGTTGGCGGCTTTAGTGGCGAAAAACCGGCAATTGCTCGAACTATACCGGGCTGGCAAGCCTTATCGGGAATCCCGGCCGGCAAGCCCGAAAAGCTCGACCACGAACTCTGTCACATCCGCGACGGCATTATCGTCATTTCCCCCCAATGCCTTCGTCCCGCACGGAACGATGATTTAAAAAGACATTTGTATTAAGACCCGGAAAAAGATGGAATCGGCGAGTTACCCCAGACAGAATTGCCCGGAAACATGGCTGCTCTCAAATCATCGGAACGCCCGACCGATTGGAACAACAATGGCACCATTGTCGGCGTGTGCGCCCTGTTGGTGGCGGCCGTGTGGCTGGTCTTCGGCCAGACTGTGCGGAACCAGATTATCAATTACGATGACAGCCTGTATTTCTCCGCCAATCCCCAAGTACAGGCCGGATTGACTTGGAATGGTGTGCTATGGGCTTTTCGAACCGGACACGCCAGCAACTGGCATCCGCTGACGTGGCTGTCCTTGATGCTCGACGCACAACTGTTTGGCACCGGTCCCATGGGGCCGCATTTGATGAACATGCTTTTGCACACGGCGAACGTGGTGCTGTTGTTTCTGTTGTTGAGACGGATGATGCGCCTTCGCTCAGAAGCTTCGTCGCCACAGGTGGGCCTTGGCTGCGATAAACGCGTCGGAGTTGTGGCCACACCGGCGGGCACGCTGTGGCCCAGCGCATTCGTGGCGGCGGTGTTTGCCGTCCATCCGCTGCGGGTGGAATCAGTGGCGTGGGTGGCGGAGCGCAAGGACGTGTTGAGTGGACTGTTCTTCCTGCTGACGCTGCTGATGTATGCGCGGTATGTGCAAGGTGTGACAAGTGACAAGTGGCAAGTGACAGGAAAAGGAGTAGCCACTGCCGCACCCGACGCGTCACACGTCACAGGTCACGCGTCACTTTTCTACGGTTTGGCCCTGCTATTTTTCGCGTTGGGGCTGATGAGCAAGCCGATGTTGGTGACGGTGCCGTTTGTGCTGCTGTTGCTGGATTGGTGGCCGCTCGGAAGGGTGACGGGTGACCAGCCTTCGCTCAGAAGCTTCGGCCCGGCAGGCGAGTGGCGGGTGACAAGATTCCAAAATCCAGTCTCTCAACTCTCATCTTTCAACCATTTACTACTGGAAAAGCTGCCCTTCTTTTTGTTGAGCGCTGCCTCGTGCGTGGTGACCATTCTGGCCCAGCGGGAAGCCATCAAGTCCATGATCGTGTTGCCCCTCACTCTCCGGTTCAGCAATACCCTGATAGCCTATGTCATCTACATCGCCCAGACGGTCTGGCCGGACAATCTGGCCGTATTTTATCCCTATCGTTTCGATGTGCCGTTCTGGCAGATTGCGGGCGCCGGCGCATTGCTGCTCTTCATAACCCTATTGGCATTCCGGACAGCACGGCAATTTCCCTATTTCGCGACCGGCTGGTTGTGGTATTTGGGAATGCTGGTACCGGTGATCGGCCTGATGCAGGCGGGTGATCAGTCACATGCTGACCGTTACACGTATTTGCCGCAGATCGGGCTTTTGCTTGTCATTGTCTGGGCCATCAGGGATTGGACAGCTTCCTGGCATTGGCGTTGTCAGGTGCTGGGCGTGACGGGAGGGATAGTGCTTGCCGTCTTGATGTCCGGTGCCTGGAAACAGACCGCATATTGGCGCAACAGCGAGTCGTTGTGGACGCACACGCTCGCCTGTACCTCTGAAAATTACATCGCCCATAACGATCTGGGCGAAGATCTTCTACAAAAGGGTCGGTTGGACGAGGCGATGGATCATTTCAAGAAAGTTGTGAAAATTGCCCCCACCTACGCCGATGGGTATTATAACCTCGGCAATGCTTTGATGCAAAGCGGGCGCTTGGGCGAGGCGATGGAACTTTTTCGAAAGGCGTTGGAAATCCAGCCCAGCCACATCAAGGCAAATAACAACCTTGGCGTTGCTCTGATGCGAAGCGGGCGACCGGATGAAGCCATCGCGTATTGCCAGAAAGCTATTGATCTCAACCCAGACTACGCGGAGGCGCATTACAATCTGGGCGCGGTATTTGGGGTGCGAGGACGGCTGGATGAAGCCGTCGAACAGTACCGAAAGGCCATTCAGATCAAACCCAACTATGCCGATGCCCACGGTAATCTGGCCAATGTGCTGGCCACGCAAGGACGGCTGGAGGAAGCCATCCCGGAATACCGGCGGACGCTGGAGCTGGTGCCGGATTCGGCCCAAGCCCATTTTCGATTTGGCCAGGCCTTGCAGGCGCAATGGGACTTTAAGGCGGCGATCACCGAGTATCAGCGGGCGATGGAATTGAACCCGCAACATCTACCCGCCCACCTCAGTCTGGCATGGGTGCTGGCGACGAGTCCGGGGGCGGCACTGCGCGATGGCAACCGGGCGGTGGAACTGGCGCGGAAGGCGGAGCGGCTGGGCGGGGGCGAATCGCCGCAAATTCTGGACACACTGGCGGCGGCGTATGCCGAGGCCGGACGATATCCGGAAGCGGTCGAGACGGCCAAACGGGCGCTGAATCTCACCGCCACCCAAAACAACCAACCTTTGGCCGAAGCCATCCAAGCCCGGCTTAAACTCTACGAAGCCGGTTCCCCTTACCACGAAAAGCCGTAGCCGGCTTGCAAACGGCTTGGCCAGGAGACATTCCGAGTTGAGAACCGGAAAAAGATGGAATCTGCAAGTCCACCCAGACAGAATCGCCCGGAAAGTATGGCCGCTCTCAAATCATCGGAACGCCCGACAGACCTGAACAGCCATGGTGCGATAGTCGGCATGTGCGTCATGCTGGTGGTGGCAGTGTTCCTGGTCTTCGGCCAGACGCTCCGGCACGGGTTCGTCAATTACGATGACGACAAGTATTTTTTCTCCAATCTTCCGGTTCAGGCAGGGTTGACTTGGAACGGTGTGGTGTGGGCTTTTCGAACCGTATTCGCCAGCAACTGGCATCCGCTGACGTGGCTGTCCTTGATGCTCGATGTGGAATTGTTTGGAACCGGTCCGGCGGGGCCGCATTTGACAAATGTAATCCTGCATGCGGTAAACGCAGTGCTATTGTTTCTTCTGCTAAGACGGTTGACGGGCCTTCGCTCCGATAAAAGTGTTGGGGCTTCGTCCCCGCAAGCTGGCACACTATGGCCCAGCGCATTTGTGGCAGCGGTGTTTGCAATCCATCCGCTGCATGTGGAGTCGGTGACGTGGGTGGCGGAGCGCAAGGATGTGCTCAGTGGCCTGTTTTTCATGCTGACGCTGCTGATGTATGCGCGGTGTGTACAGGGTGTGACAAGTGACAAGTGGCAAGTGACAGGAAAAGGAGCAGCCGCTGCCGCACCCGACTCGTCACGCGTCACACGTCACGCGTCACTTTTCTACGGTTTGGCCCTGTTATTTTTCGCGTTGGGGCTGATGAGCAAGCCGATGCTAGTGACGGTGCCGTTTGTGCTGTTGTTGCTGGATTGGTGGCCGCTCGGAAGGGTGACCAGCCTTCGCCAGGCTTCGGCGCGGCAGGCAAGTGACCAGCCTTCGCTCAGAAGCTTCGGCCCGGCAGGCGAGTGGCAGGTGACAAGACTCCAAATTCCTGTCCCTCAACTCTCATCTTTCAACCATTTACTACTGGAAAAGCTGCCCTTCTTTTTATTGAGCGCCGCCTCATGCGTGGTGACCATTCTGGTTCAGCGGGAAGCCATCAAGTCCATGATCGTGTTGCCTTTCACCCTCCGGTTCGGCAATGCCCTGATTTCCTATGTCACCTACATCGTCCAGACGATCTGGCCGGAGAATCTGGCCGTATTTTATCCCTATCGTTTCGATGTGCCGGTCTGGCAAATCGCGGGCGCCGGGGTGCTGTTGTTATCGGTGACCGTCTTGGTAATGGTGGCGGCGAAGCGATTTCCATATCTGCCGGTGTGCTGGTTGTGGTATTTGGGAATGCTGGTGCCGGTGATCGGGCTGGTGCAGGCGGGTGATCAGTCACATGCTGACCGCTACACGTATTTGCCGCAGATCGGGCTATCTCTTCTCATTGTCTGGGCCATCAGGGATTGGACAGCTTCCTGGCATTGGCGTCGTCGGGCGCTGGGCGTGACGGCAGGGATAGTGCTTGCTGTCTTGATGGCCGGTGCCTGGAAACAGACCGCATACTGGCGCAACAGCGAGTCGTTGTGGACGCACACGCTCGCCTGTACCTCTGAAAATTACATCGCCCATAACGATCTGGGTGTCATGCTTGGCAAACAAGACCGACTGGATGAGGCGATTGAACATTTCCAAAAGGCGCTTGAAATCCGCTCCGACTATCCAGAGGGCCACAACAATCTCGGCGTTGCACTTCGCCGAAAGGGTCGGCTGGACGAGGCGATGGATCATTTCAAGAAGGCTGTGAAAATTGCCCCCACCTACGCCGATGGGTATTATAACCTCGGCAATGCTTTGATGCAAAGCGGGCGACCGGATGAAGCCGCCGAACAGTACCGAAAAGCCATTCAGCTCAAACCCGACTATGCCGATGCCCACGGTAATCTGGCCAATGTACTGGCCACGCAAGGCAAGTTCGATGAAGCCATCCCGGAATACCGGCGGATGCTGGAGTTGGTTCCGGAATCGGCCCAGGTCCACTATAAGTTCGGCCAGGCCTTGCAAGCGCAACGAAACTTTGAAGCGGCGATGAAGGAGTATCAAAAGGCTCTGAACTTGGATTCCCGGCACCTGTCGGCCCACCTTGGTCTGGCCTGGCTGTTGGCGACGTGTCCGGAAGCATCGTTGCGCAATGGTCAAAAGGCGGTGGAACTGGCGCAACAGGCGGAGCGGCTGGGTGGGGACGAATCGCCGCAGGTGCTGGACACGCTGGCGGCGGCATATGCGGAGGCGGGACGATATCCGGAAGCGGTCGAAACGGTCAGGCAGGCATTGAGCCTGCCCGCCACGCAAAACAACCCGCCTTTGGCCGACGCCATCCAAGCCCGGCTCAAGCTCTACGAAGCCGGTTCCCCTTACCACGAAAAACCGTAGCCAGCTTGCCAACGGCTTGGCCAGGAGATTTCCGCGGTGAGAACCGGAAAAGGATGGAATCTGCAAGTCCACCCAGACAGAATCACCCGAAAAGCATGGCTGCTTCCGAATTACAGAAATGCCCGGCAGGCCCGGATGGGAAATGGACGGTTCTCGGCGTCTGTGTCCTTCTGGCGGTAGCGGTGTTCGTGGTCTTTGGCCAGACGCTCCGGCACGAGTTCGTCAGTTACGATGACTATGATTACTTTTCCTCCAATTATCATGTCAAGGCCGGGGTGACTTGGAATGGTGCGCAATGGGCTTTTCGGACGGGATATGCCAGCAACTGGCATCCGCTGACGTGGCTGTCCCTCATGCTCGACGTACAATTGTTTGGCACCGGTCCGGCAGGGCTGCATTTGATGAACGTACTGCTGCACGCGGCGAACGCGGTGCTGTTGTTTCTGCTGTTGAGACGGATGATGGGGCTTCGCTCCAATAACAGCATTGGAGCTCCGGCCACAACGGCGGGCACGCTGTGGTCCAGCGCCTTCGTGGCGGCGATATTTGCCATTCATCCGCTGCATGTGGAGTCGGTGGCATGGGTGGCGGAACGCAAGGACGTGTTGAGCGGATTGTTCTTCCTGCTGACGTTGTTGATGTATGCGCGGTATGCCCAAAAACGGTCGAAAGTCGAGAGTCAGGAGTCGAGAACACAAGCAGTTCCAGCCCTCGACTCTCGGCCTTGGACTCTCGACTATGGATTGGCATTGTTATTTTTTGCGTTGGGGCTGATGAGCAAGCCGATGCTGGTGACGGTGCCATTGGTGCTGCTGTTGCTGGATTGGTGGCCGCTGGAACGGTTTACGATTTACGATTTACGATTTACGATTCGACGTTTGATTTGGGAGAAGATTCCCTTTTTCGGACTGAGTGCCGCCTCGTGCGTGGCGACCGTTCTGGCCCAGCAGGAAGCCATCAGATCAACGATTGCGTGGCCGCTCACCACCCGGCTCGCCAATGCCCTGATATCTTATGTCACCTACATCGCCCAGACAGTCTGGCCGGACAATCTGGCCGTATTTTATCCCTATCGTTTCGATGTGCCGGTCTGGCAGATCGCGGGTGCCGGTGGGCTGTTGTTGTCGGTGACCGTCCTGATGCTGGCGGCGGCGAGGCGATTTCCGTATCTGCTGGTGGGCTGGCTGTGGTATTTGGGAATGCTGGTGCCGGTGATCGGGCTGGTGCAGGTGGGGGATCAGTCGCATGCCGACCGTTACACCTATTTGCCGCAGATCGGGCTATCGCTTGTTATTGTCTGGGCCGTCAAGTATTGGACGGCTTCCTGGCGTTGGCGTCATCAGGTGTTGGGCGTGGCGGCAGGCAGTGTGATTGTGGCTTTGCTGGCCGGCTCATGGAGACAAACCTCGTATTGGCGCAACAGTGAATCGTTGTGGGCCCACACGCTCGCCTGCACGTCGGATAATTCCTTCGCTCACATGAATATGGGTGTCACGCTCACCGCACAAGACCGGCTGGACGAGGCGATTGAACATTTCCAAAAGGCGCTGAAAGTCCGCCCCGACTATGCAGAGTGCCACAACAATCTCGGCGTTGCGCTTCGCCGAAAGGGACAGGTGGACGAGGCGATTATGCACTTCCAAAAAGCCTTGGAAATTCACCCTGATCATGCAGAGATTCACAATGGGCTCGGTTTCACTCTTGTCCAAAAGGGGCAGGTGGACGAGGCGATTGCGCATTACCAAGAGGCCATTCAGCTCGAGCCTGATTACGCGGAGGCGCACTATAACTTGGCCAATATGCTGGCAAAAAAAGGTCAGTTTGCCGAAGCCATCGTGCAATACCAGAAAGCCATTCAGCTCAACCCTGATTACGCCGAGGCGCATTACAATCTGGGCGCGGGGTTTGGATTGCGCGGGCGGCTGGACGAGGCGGTTGAGCAATATCGGAAGGCCATTCAGATCAAACCTGACTATGCTGACGCCCATGGCAACCTCGCCAATGTGCTGGCCACCCAAGGCAAGCTCGATGAAGCCGTCAAGGCGTACCGGCGGTTGCTGGAATTGGCACCCAATTCCGGCCAAGCCCATTTCCGGTTTGGCCAGGTGCTGCAGGCCCGGCGAAATTTTCCGGCGGCGGCGGCGGAGTATCAACAGGCTCTGAACTTGGATTCCCGGCACCTGTCGGCCCACCTTAGTCTGGCCTGGCTGTTGGCGACCTGTCCGGAGGCAACGTTGCGGGACGGGGGCCGGGCGGTGGAACTGGCGCGGGCGGCGGAGCAACTGGGCGGGGGCGAATCGCCGCAAATTCTGGACACACTGGCGGCGGCTTACGCGGAGGCGGGACAATTTGGTGAAGCGGTCGAGACGGCCAAACGGGCGCTGAATCTCACCGCCACTCAAAACAACCAGCCTTTGGCCGAAGCCATCCAAGCCCGGCTAAAATTCTATGAAGCGAACGCCCCCTTCCATGAAAAACCATAGCATTATCACGTTTCTCATCTGACATGACTAGGGGGTGGCGGAACCAATGCTCTAGCCAGTAGGCATCCGAGTTGAGAACCGAAAAAGATGGAATCGGCAAGTCCACCCAGACAGAATCATCCGGAAATCATGGCTGCTCCCATAATACAGGAACGCCCGGCAGGTCCGGATGGGAAATGGACGGTTCTCGGCGTCTGTGTCCTTCTGGCGGTGGCGGTGTTCGTGGTTTTCAGCCAGACGCTCCGGCACGAGTTCGTCAATTACGATGACGATGGTTATTTTTCCTCCAATTATCAGGTCAAGGCCGGGTTAACGTGGAATGGTGCGTTATGGGCTTTTCGGACGGGATATGCCAGCAACTGGCATCCGCTGACGTGGTTGTCGCTCATGCTCGACGCGCAATTGTTTGGTGCCGGTCCCATGGGGCCGCATTTGATGAACGTGCTTTTGCACGCGGCGAACGCGGTGCTGTTGTTTCTGTTGTTGAGACGACTGATGAGGCATCGCTCCAATAAAAGCATTGGAGCTACGACCCCACAGGTGGGCCTTCGCTCCGATAAAAGTGTCGAAGTTGTGGCCACACCGGCGGGCGCGCTGTGGCCCAGCGCGTTCGTGGCGGCGGTGTTTGCCGTCCATCCGCTGCGGGTGGAATCGGTAGCGTGGGTGAGCGAGCGCAAGGACGTGTTGAGCGGGTTATTCTTCATGCTGACGCTGCTGATGTATGCGCGGTATGTGCAAGGTGTGACAAGTGACAAGTGGCAAGTGACAGGAAAAGGAGTAGCCACTGCCGCACCCGACGCGTCACACGTCACACGTCACACGTCACTTTTCTACGGTTTGGCCCTGCTATTTTTCGCGTTGGGGCTGATGAGCAAGCCGATGCTGGTGACGGTGCCGTTTGTGCTGTTGTTGCTGGATTGGTGGCCGCTTGGAAGGGTGGCAAGTGACCAGCCTTCGCTCAGAAGCTTCGGCCCGGCAGGCAAGTGGAGGGTGACAAGAATCCAAATTCCTGTCCCTCAACTCTCATCTTTCAACCATTTACTACTGGAAAAGCTGCCCTTCTTTTTGTTGATCGCTGCCTCATGCGTGGCAACGGTTCTGGCACAACAGGAAGTCATCAAGTCAACGATCGTCTTGCCGCCCACTCTCCGGTTCTGCAATGCCTTGATGGCCTATGTCACCTACCTTGTGAAGATGGTCTGGCCGGACAATCTGGCTATATTTTATCCCTATCATTTCGATGTGCCGGGCTGGCAAATCGCGGGGGCCGGCGTGCTGTTGTTGTCGGTGACCGTCCTGGTGCTGGTGGCGGCGAAGCGATTTCCATATCTGCCGGTGGGCTGGTTGTGGTATCTGGGAATGCTGGTGCCGGTGATCGGGCTGGTGCCGGTGGGTGAACAATCGCATGCCGACCGTTACACTTATTTGCCACAGATCGGGCTGTATCTGGCCATGGTCTGGGCCATCAGGGATTGGACAGCTTCCTGGCGATGGCGTCGTCGGGTGCTGGGCGTGGCGGCATTCAGTGTGATTGCAGCCTTGATGACCTGCGCCTGGAAGCAAACTTCGTATTGGCGCAACAGTGAATCGTTGTGGACCCACACGCTCGCCTGTACCTCCGAAAATTACATCGCCCATAACAATCTGGGGGGCATGCTCTGCTCACGAGGCCGACTGGACGAGGCGATTGAACATTTCCAAAAGGCGCTGGAAATTTACCCCGGCTATCCAGAGAGCCACAACAATCTTGGCGTTGCACTTCTCCGAAAGGGGCAGGTGGACGAGGCGATTGTGCACTTCCAAAAGGCCTTGGAAATTCGCCCCGACCATGCAGAGTTTCACAATGGGCTCGGCATCACTCTTGTCCAAAAGGGGCAGGTGGACGAGGCGATTGCGCATTACCAAAAGGCCATTCAACTCAAGCCTGACTATGCTGATGCCCACAACAACCTCGGCATCGCTCTTCTCCGAAAGGGGCAACCGGACGAAGAAGCGATGATCCAATTCCAAAAAGCCCTTAAGATTAACCCGGACTACGCCGAGGCGCATTACAATCTGAGCGCGGCGTTTGGGATGCGAGGACGGCTGGATGAAGCCATCGAACAGTGCCGCAAAGCCATTCAGCTCAAACCCGACTATGCCGATGCCCACGGCAATCTGGCCAATGTGTTGGCCGCGCAAGGGCGGCTGGAGGAAGCCATCCCGGAATACCGGCGGACGCTGGAGTTGATGCCGGAATCGGCCCAGGCCCACTTTCGGTTCGGCGAGGCGCTGCAAGCGCAACGAAACTTTGAAGCGGCGATGAAGGAGTATCAAAAGGCTCTGGATCTCGCCCCCCGGCACCTGCCAGCTCACCTCAGTCTGGCCTGGCTGTTGGCGACGTGTCCGGACAACTCGCTGCGCAATGGTAAAAAGGCGATGGAACTGGCGCAACAGGCGGAGCAGTTGGGCGGCGGCGAATCGCCGCAAATTCTGGACACACTGGCGGCGGCTTATGCGGAGGCGGGACAATATCCGGAAGCGATCGAGACGGCCAAACGGGCGCTGAATCTCACCGCCACCCAAAACAACAAACCTTTAGCCGAAACCATCCAATCCCGGCTTAAACTCTACGAAGCCAGTTCCTCTTACCACGAAAAACCGTAGCCAGCTTGCCAACGGCCTTGCCAGGGGACATTCCGAGTTGAGAACCGGAAAAAGATGGAATCCACAAACACATCCAGACAGAATCACTTGGAAAGCATGGCTGCTCCCAAATTACAGGAATGCCCGGCAGGCCCGGATGGTAAATGGATGGTTCCCGGCGTCTGTGTCCTTCTGGCGGTGGCGGTGTTTCTGGTCTTCGGCCAGACACTGGGGCACAGGTTTGTCAACTACGACGACAACACTTATGTATATGAGAATGCTGTCATCCAAAAGGGGCTGACGCTCGAGGGGTTCGTTTTGGCGTTCACCCGCGGTTACGCCTCCAACTGGCATCCGCTGACAATGATGTCCCACATGCTGGACTGCCGGTTGTACGGGTTGAAAGCCGGCGGGCATCATTTGACGAACGTTCTGCTGCACACCGCCTCGGGGATACTCCTGTTTCTGGTGCTGCGGCAGATGACGGGGTTTCTGTGGCGCAGCGCGTTTGTGGCGGCGGTGTTTGCGATTCATCCGTTGCGGGTGGAATCGGTGGCGTGGGTGGCGGAACGCAAGGATGTACTCAGTGGTCTGTTTTTCATGCTGACACTCTGGGCGTATGTGCGCTATGTGCGCCGTCCGTTTTCCCTCAGCCGGTATCTGTCGGTGGTGTTCCTGTTCACGTTGGGGTTGCTGTCCAAGCCGATGGTGGTCACACTGCCGTTCGTGTTGCTGCTGCTGGACTACTGGCCGCTTGAGAGGGTGACGGATGACCAGCCTTCGCTCAGAAGCTTCGGCCCGGCAGGCAAGTGGCAGGTGACAGGTGAAAAAAAGGGGACACCCTCAGCCCTCAACCCTCAACTCCCTGGCGCGACGAAGCGAAGCGAAGGCGGCTCAACCTTGCTTCTTGAAAAGCTGCCCCTGCTCGGACTGGCAGTTGCATCGTGTGTGGTCACGATTTTTGTCCAGCACGAAGTGATCCAGTCGTCCGAGAAGTTTTCCCTGCCCTTGCGCCTGGGTAATGCCTCGATCTCCTATGTGGTTTATTTGGGCCAGATGTTCTGGCCGTCGGGTCTGGCGGTTTTATACCCATTTGCACCCGGAGACGTTGGGGTTTCAAAAGTGGTCCTGTCACTGGTTCTGTTGGCCGGCATTTCCGGAGGTGTTTTCGTCCTGCGCCGTCGTCGTCCCTATCTTTTAACCGGGTGGCTGTGGTACTTGGGGATGTTGGTGCCGGTGATTGGATTGATTCAGGTGGGATTACAAGCACGGGCGGATCGTTACACGTATCTGCCGCAGATCGGGTTGTATGTGTTGCTGACCTGGGCGGCGGCGGATCTGTGCGCTGGCTGGCGTCACCGCCGTCTGGTGCTGGGCGGCCTCGCCACGGTCATTCTGGTGGGTTTGATTTTCTGCGCGCGTGCGCAGACTTCTTATTGGCGGAATAGTGAATCGCTGTGGACCCACACGCTCGCCCACACCTCCGGAAATTACATCGCCCATAACAGTCTGGGTATCATGCTCGGCAAACAAGGCCGACTGGACGAGGCGATTGAACATTTCCAAAAGGCGCTGGAAATTTTCCCTGGCTATCCAGAGTGCCACAACAATCTCGGCGTTGCACTTCTCCAAAAGGGGCAGGTGGACGAGGCGATTGAACATTTCCAAAAGGTGCTGGAAATTAAGCCTAATGACGTGAGTGCGCATTGCAATCTCGGCAATGCTTTGCGCGCAGTTGGACGAATAGACGAGGCCATAGTCCATTTCAAGAAAGCCTTGGATAATGAGCCTGACGACGCCGACACTTATTACAACCTGGGTGTCGCGTTGGTGTGTATTGGACGGTCGGATGAAGCACACGGCTGTTTCCAAAAAGTTATTGAACTCAAACCTGACAGTGTCGGCGCCTATAACAACCTGGGGCTTGTATTGTTCACGCAGGGCAAGTTCGCTGAGGCCATCAAGGAATACCGGCGAACATTGGAGTTGAAGCCGAATTATGCCGATGCCCATTTTATGCTCGGTTGCGCGTTGCGAAGTCAAAGGGAGTTCGAAGCCGCGAAGGAACAGTTTCAGGAAGTTCTCAAATTGGAACCGGGGCATGAGATGGCCCAAAACGGACTGGCTTGGCTGCTGGCGACGTGTCCGGAGGCATCGTTGCGGGACGGAAACAAGGCGGTGGAATTAGGTCAACAAGCCGAGCAGCTTGCCGGAGACGAATCGCCGCAAATTCTGGACACCCTGGCGGCGGCGTATGCGGAGGCTGGACGATATCCGGAAGCGGTCGAGATGGCCAAACGGGCGCTGAATCTCACTGCTACCCAAAACAACCGGCCTTTGGCCGAAGCCATCCAAGCCCGGCTAAAACTCTACGAAGCCGGTTCACCATACCACGAAAACCCGTAGAGTTCTGTGCATTTCTCGTCTGGCATGACTACGGGGGTGGCGGAACAAATGCTCCAGCCAGGAGGCATCCGTTTTGAGAACTGAAAAAGATGGAATTTGCAAGTCCACCCGGACAGAATCACTCGGAAAGCATGGCTGCTCCCCAATCACAGGAACGCCCGGCAGGCTGGAACGGCAATGGCGCAGTTTTCGGCGTGTGCGTCCTGCTGGTGGTGGCCGTTCTGCTGGTGTTCGGCCAGACCGTGCGGCACGGGTTCATCAATTGCGACGACGGTCCCTATGTCTATGATAATACGCAAGTCGTAAAAGGCCTGACGCTGACCGGGATGGTTTGGGCGTTCACCACCTCGTCTTCCGCCTATTGGCATCCGCTGACGTGGCTTTCGCACATGCTGGACTGTCAGCTTTGGGGTTTGAACGCCGGCGGTCATCACCTGACCAATGTGCTCCTGCATGCTGCGAATGCCGTGTTGCTGTTCCTGGTGCTGCGGCAGATGATGGGCCTTCGCCCCGATAAAAGCATCGGGGCTTCGTCCGCAGCGGCTGGTGCGCTGTGGCCCAGCGCCTTTGTGGCGGCGGTATTCGCCATTCATCCCTTGAATGTGGAATCAGTTGCCTGGGTGGCGGAGCGCAAGAACGTGCTGAGCACATTCTTCTGGTTGCTTACGATGAGCGCCTACCTCTGGTACGTGCGCAGACCCGGTTGGCGGCGTTATGTGCCGGTCGTCGTTTGTTACGTGCTGGGTTTGATGAGCAAGCCGATGCTGGTGACGCTGCCTTTTGTGCTGTTATTGCTGGACTATTGGCCGCTTTATCGTTTTTCCCTGCCCTCGCCGAAGGTCGCGTCTCAACCCTCAACCAGCAATCACCAGTTTTCATTCGCAAACAGCCTCCGGTTGGTTGTCGAAAAGCTTCCGCTGTTGTTGCTGGCCGGCGTATCAAGTGTCGTGACATATCTTGGGCAAAAGAATTTGGGCGCCGTAACGACGCTCGAGCGCAGTCCGCTTTCGTTGCGGCTGGCAAAAGTGCCGATTAATTATGCGACCTACCTGCGTGACATATTCTGGCCGGAGGGATTGGCGATCCATCCCTATCCCTCGACTGTCCTTGTTTCCCTTGCTGTGCTGTGCGCCTTGTTGCTGGCGGGTATGACATTTCTGGTTCTTTGGGGGATCAGATCCAAGCCCTATCTGGCTGTAGGCTGGTTCTGGTTTCTCGGCACCTTGGTTCCTGTCATCGGACTCGTCCAAGTCGGCGACACCCCGGTAGCGGATCGCTTTACTTATTTGCCACAAATCGGGATTTATCTGCTGTTGGCGTGGGCAATGAAGGATTTATCTGTTCCCTGGCGATGCCGCCGTCAGGTGCTGGGCACGGGGGCAGCCATCGTGGTGGCGGCCCTGATGCTCTGTGCGTGGAAACAGACCTCTTATTGGCGGAATGACGAATCATTGTGGGGACACACCCTCGCCTGCACCTCGGGAAATTACCTCGCTCATAATTACTTGGGGTATTGGCTTGCTGCCCGAGGCCGAACTGCCGAAGCCCTCGACCATTATCAGAAAGCCCTTGAAATCAGTCCCGATTACCCGGATGCCCGCAACAACCTCGGCACGTTGTTTTTCAATCAAGGCCGGACGGATGAGGCGATAAACCAATTCAAGAAAGCGCTGGAGATGGAGCCTTATTCCCTGAATGCGCATTACAATCTCGGCAATGCTTTGCTCGAAGCTGGACGAATAGACGAGGCCGTGATCCAATTCAGGAAAGCGCTGGAAATTGCGCCTGACGACGCCGACACCTATTATAACCTTGGTGTTGCGTTGGTGCGAATGGGGCGGCCGGATGAAGCCCGCGGCTGTTTCCAAAAAGTTATTGAATTCAAACCCGACAGTGTCGGCGCCTATAACAACCTGGGCCTTGTGCTGTTCACGCAGGGCAAGTTTGCTGAGGCCATCAAGGCATACCGGCGAACCTTGGAGTTGAAGCCGAATTATGCCGACGCCCATTTCATGCTCGGTTGCGCGTTGCGAAGTCAAAGGGAGTTCGAAGCTGCGAAGGAACAGTTTCAGGAAGTGCTCAAAATGGAACCGGGGCATGAGATGGCCCAAAACGGGCTGGCCTGGCTGCTGGCGACGTGTCCGGAGGCGTCGTTGCGGGACGGGGCCCGGGCGGTGGAACTGGCGCGGGAGGCGGAGCAGGTTTCCGGTGGCAAGCAGGCGGAGATTCTGGACACGCTGGCGGCGGCGTATGCGGAGGCGGGACGATATCCTGAAGCGGTTGAAACAGCCCGGCGCGCGTTGTCTCTCGTTGCCACTCAAAACAACCAGCCTTTGGCCGAAGCCATCCAATCCCGGCTTAAACTCTATGAAGCCGGTTCCCCTTATCACGAAAAACCGTAGCCATCCTCCCAATGGCTCACTGGGGCGCTGGTCGAGTGACAAGGCGCCAGGTTTGGCTGAGAACGTGAAGCCAGACCTGCACCAGACAATTTTCATTTCCGAATAAGTTCTAACTGTTTGACCTGGCGAAGATTTAATTTAGGCTTGAGAGGACAAATGAATCCGCCACCTGTCTCAAAACAGCATTGCGGCCAAAGCCAGATTTGCCCAGCAGCACATGAGTAATCCGACTCCTCAACCCTGCCCGCTCTCGTTGCTGTCGGTGGTCATTCCGGCACGCAACGAGGAAGGCTGCATCTGTTCCACGGTGGAGCACCTTCATTTGGAACTGCGGCTGCATAATGTGCCGCACGAGATTATCGTCGTTGACGATGGCAGCACCGATCGAACCTGGGAACTGCTTGCCCAGATCAAAGCGAAACTGCCCGAACTGGTTCCGGTGAAAAACGAAGACCTGCACGGCTTTGGCCGCGCGGTCGTCCGCGGTCTCGATCATATGAAGGGCGACTCTGTGGTCATCATGATGGCGGATGAATCCGATGATTGCCGCGATGTGGTGCACTACTGGGAAGAACTGAACAAAGGCTGGGATTGTGTCTTCGGCAGCCGTTTTATCAAGGGCGGCGGCACGGTTGACTACCCCAAAATCAAGCTGATGATCAATCGCCTTGCCAATCTTTTTCTCAAGACCCTCTTTGCCATCCGCCTGAATGACACGACCAACGCGTTCAAAGCCTACCGGCGCGAAGTGATTGACGGGTGTCGCCCGCTGATCTCGCCCCATTTCAACCTCACCGTTGAACTGCCGCTCAAGGCCATCGTGCGCGGATATTCATGGACTGTCATTCCCGTCACCTGGCGCAACCGTCGCACCGGCGAGGCGAAGCTGATGATGAGCGAGATGGGCAGCCGTTATCTTTTCATCTGTCTTTATATCTGGCTGGAAAAATATTTCAGCCGCGGCGACTATCGGAAACGAAGCCCGAAATGAGTTTGCCGTTGATTACAGATGTGCCATTTCATTGGCCCAATTGGGTTCGATAAAACCGCTGGAGAAAGTTCGTCGCTTGAGCGTCCGTGAACTGCCACAAGCCATTGGTCCCGGCGACATTCGTGCTTAGCGGCGTCCAATTCATCGGCGGGGTCAGGTTCGTCGCCGCTTCAACCCAATAAGTGCTGCCGGGGATGCCCGTGAAATCAAGCACCACGCTGCCATTGCTGACTGTTACGTCGGAAACGGTCTGCTGCATCATCAGCACCGTGACGATTCCATTGTTAGTTCCGCCCTGGCCGTCGCTAATGGTGTAGCCAAAACGGTCGGTCACATAATTGCCATTGTTGTAATAAATATTGGCGCTGTCGAAAGTCACAGTCCCGCCATTGGTGCTGGGGTTGCTGACCCCGACCAACGCCAACGCATCGCCGTCAAGATCATTCCAGTTTGTCGCCAGGTTTGTGATGACAATCGTCAACGGTGATCCGACCAGACGAATATACACCGCCGGATTGGCCGTTGGTGGATTATTGGTCACGCCTTCGCTCAGGGTATTGGTGCTGGGGGAATAGTTGGCATTGCCCGAATACTGCGCGGTAATCGTGTTGGTGCCCCGCGGCAACACCGACGTCGTCACGCTGGACGCGGTGCCGCCGGACAACGTCTGGCTGTCAAACGTCACACCATTGGTCAAAAACAACACCGTCCCGCTCAAGGTTGACGGCGTCACACTAGCTGTGAAGAACACGGGAGACAGATGAGCGACTGGATTGGCCGATGAACCCAGCAGGATGGAGGAATCGGCTGGCGTGATGTTGGCCGTCAGACCCGTTGGCTGGGTCAGCGTGTAATTGCCCGCCTGCGCCCCGCCAAGCGAGAGTCCGGCGACCGTGACACTGATGCCATTGGCAACATTGGAGCTGACGAAGGTGGCGGTGTAACCGTTGGTTGCCAGCGTGACGACGTCACCGCCAATCACCGTGTTGAGCGCATACCCGTTGGTGTTCAAGGTGGCCGCCGCCGTTCCATCATAAACCTTGTTGCTGATCGTCAGTCCAGAAACGGTCAGGCCCAACGGCGTGATATTGGCCGTCAAACCTGCCGGCTGGGTCAGCGTGTAATTGCCCGCCTGCGCCCCGCCGAGCGAGAGACTGGCGACCGTAACACTGATGCCATTGGCAACATTGGAACTGGCAAAGGCGGCGGTGTAACCGTTGGTCACCAGCGTGACGACATCGCCGCCAATCACCGTGTTAAGCGCGTACCCGTTGGTGTTCAGCGTGGCCGCCGCTGTTCCATCATAAACCTTGTTGCTGATCGTCAGTCCGGAAACGGTCAAGCCCAGCGGCGTGATGTTGGCGGTCAAACCCGCCGGCTGGGTGAGCGTGTAATTGCCCGCCTGCGCCCCGCCCAGCGAAAGGTTGGTGACCGTGACACTGATATTATTGGCAACATTGGAACTGGCGAAGGTGGCGGTGTAACCGTTGGTTGCCAGCGTGACGACGTCGCCGCCAATCACCGTGTTGAGCGCGTACCCGTTGGTGTTCAGCGTGGCTGCGGTGGTTCGATTGTAAACCTTGTTGTTGATCGTCAGTCCGGAAACAGTCAGGCCCAGCGGTGTGATGTTGCCCGTCAATCCCACCGGCTGGGTCAGCGTGTAATTGCCCGCCTGTGCCCCGCCGAGCGAGAGGCTCGCGACCGTGACACTGATATTATTGGCAACATTGGAACTGGCGAAGGTGGCGGTATAGCCATTGGTCACCAGCGTGACGGCGTCACCGCCAATCACCGTGTTAAGCGCGTACCCGTTGGTGTTCAGCGTGGCTGCAGTGGTTCTATCGTAAACCTTGTTGTTGATCGTCAACCCGGAAACAGTCAGGCCCAGCGGTGTGATGTTGCCCGTCAATCCCACCGGCTGGGTCAGAGTGTAATTGCCCGCCTGTGCCCCGCCGAGCGAGAGGCTGGCGACCATGACACTGATATTATTGGCAACATTGGAACTGGCGAAGGTGGCGGTATAGCCATTGGTCGCCAGCGTGACGGCGTCGCCGCCAATCACCGTGTTGAGTACGTATCCGTTGGTGTTCAGCGTGGCTGCGGTGGTTCGATTGTAAACCTTGTTGTTGATCGTCAACCCGGAAACAGTCAGGCCCAACGGCGTGATATTGGCCGTCAATCCCACCGGCTGGGTCAGAGTGTAATTGCCCGCCTGCGCCCCGCCGAGCGAGAGGTTGGTGACCGTGACACTGATGTTATTCGCAACATTGGCATTGGCAAAGGTGGCGGTGTAACCGTTGGTCACCAGCATGACCGCGTCGCCGCCAATCACCGTGTTGAGGGTGTACCCATTGGTGTTTAAGATGGCCGCCGCCGTTCCATCATAAACCTTGTTGTTGATTGTCAGTCCGGAAACAGTCAGCCCCAGCGGTGTAATATTGGCCGTCAAACCCGCCGGCTGGGTCAATGTGTAATTGCCCGCCTGCGCTCCGCCGAGCGAGAGGCTGGTGATCGTGACACTGATGTTATTGGCAACATTGGAACTGGCGAAGGTGGCGGTATAACCGTTGGTTGCCAATGTGACGACATCGCCGCCAATCACAGTGTTGAGCGCGTACCCGTTGGTGTTCAGCGTGGCTGCAGTGGTTCTATCGTAAACCTTGTTGTTGATCGTCAACCCGGAAACGGTCAGGCCCAGCGGTGTAATGTTGGCGGTCAATCCCACCGGCTGCGTCAGCGTGTAATTGGCCGCCTGCGCTCCGCCCAGCGAGAGGCTGGCGACCGTGACACTGATGTTATTGGCAACATTGGAACTGGCAAAGGTGGCGGTGTAACCATTGGTCACCAGCGTGACGGCATCGCCGCCAATCACCGTGTTGAGCGTGTACCCGTTGGTGTTCAGCGTGGCTGCGGTGGTTTTATTGTAAACCTTGTTGCTGATTGTCAGCCCGGAAACGGTCAGCCCCAGCGGATTGACCGTTTGCGTCAATGCGCAGGCACTGCTTGCGCCAAGGGCTCCATCACCGGCATAAACCGCCGTGATGGAATGGGACCCGGCGGCAAGCTGGGTGGCGGTGGTATTGAATGTGGCCTGCCCGCCGCTGAGCGTGCCGGTGCCCAGGGTGGTTGAACCGTCCTTGAAGGTGACGCTTTCGCCGTTGGTCGGAGCGGGACTGACGGTGGCGGTAAAAGTCACCACCGTGCCATAGGTTGAGGGATTGGCCGACGACTGAACAGAAGTGGTGGTAGGGGCCGGCGACGCTTTGGCCGTCACAACAAGTTTCACCTGGCCGGCGGTGTTGGTGTCAAAGGCATAGGTGTAACTGCTCGACGGGGTCGAACCGAGCGTGGGCAGATTGCCACTTAAAGTGCCGGTATAGGTCAACAGCGTATTGGTGCCCGCCCCAAACACGCAGGTGCCCGCCAGATTGTTGGTTCCGCCCAGCGCCAGATTGCCCACCACCGCCACCCGGTTAGTGTTCGAATCCAGCGTATAATTCAGCACGGTGGTGGGGAACATTGTAAAATTGTTGCTGATGGTGAGGATGCTGTCAGCGAGCGTGAGCGGGCCGGCGCCAATTAAGTTGGTGTAGCTAACATTGGCCTGGCTGTTGTAAAAGGCCAGGCTGTTGGCGTAGGAACTTGTCGTAATCCCGTACAGTGAAATAGGGCTGGTGGAAGCACTGCTATTGGTAAAAGTAACATCTGCATTAAAAAGCCAGAAGTTGGTGTAGGCGCTTGCGCTCAGGTGAAATTGTGAATCCACGATCTGGATTTGCTTCGCATTGTAAATTTCGAAATTTTGGTAACTGCCGGAAGCGGTGATATCGAGTGACATCAATATGATGTTGGTGGCGGACATTTCGGTCCGCCCCCAAATCATGCCGGGCTGGGCCGCCGACGCCCACAAATTACTGATGAGGATGTTCCGCCAGATGGGGCAGCCGGTAGGAGAGCCGACACTCATGCCCGCCGCCACCGCCGGGGTGATTTTGGAGGTGGTGGGAGTTCCGTATGAAGTGTAATAGCTGTAAATCACTATCGGCGCATACTTGATGTTGATCATCCTATTGGAGCAGTAGGAAAGATTCTGTATGATTCCGCCACGGTCGTTGTCCGATTTCATGCGGATGCCGTAATCGGTGTTGCTAAATGAGCAGTTTACAACCGTCAAATTTGATATACAGCCCTGGGTATAACCGCCGATGGACACGCCGTGGCCGATGCCGAACGTGCAGTTGGTGACGAGGATGTTCGCCGCCAAGGCACTGCTGCCGCCGATCTCGATATTGTCATCTCCATCGCTGATATAACAATTCTGGACCAAAACGTTGGATGAACCCAGGTCCATCCCGTCGGTGTTAGGCGAGGCCGGCGTATTGATGGTAATGCGCTGGATCGTGATGTCGGTGTTGTTATTTTTCAACATCATATGGAACGTCGGCGGATTTTGCATCGTCACGTCCTGAATCAATATCCGGTGGCTTTTTTTGAATTCGATGAAGTTGGGGCGCTGGAGATTATTATTGGCGTTGTAGGCGTTCCACCAAGGCGACCCCTGTCCGTCAATGGTTCCGGAGCCGCTGATTTCGACATCGGAAATGGTGTTGCCAAGTATAAAATCCGCGGTGGTGAAAAGATTGGTATACGTTACAAAAGGCAGCATTTTCAGCGTCGCGTTGGTGTCAATTTGCAGGTTGACATGGCTTTGCAAGGTGAGCGGTCCGCTCAAATACGTGCCGGCCGGAATTTCCACCGTGGCGCCGTCGCTGCCGTAGTTGGTCGACGCGAAATTGATGGCCTTTTGGATGGCGTCGGTGTTGGTCAGCGTTGTACTGCTCACCGCACCAAAATTTGTATCGGTGATGTTGACAATATTATTGGCGTTGATATTCGGCAATGCTGGCACCGGCAGCGGCCATGCCGACTGCGCCAGCGTCGCCATCGCAAATGACAAAAGCCCGACGGCTGACAACAACAGTGAGGCGCGAAACGGAAGATAATTGTGTGACTTCATATATTTTTTACAGCGAGAAACATACCTCAATTTACATCACTTTGCCGGTTCCAGCGAACAGTTTATCAGCTTCACATCTGCGTCCTTGATTACATCCGGCCTTTCGATTTATTTGAAGGTTGAGTTATATTATTTTGATTTTCCAACCCCGCGATTTCCGCGTTTTCAGCGCTGAACCGCGGGCCGGCCTTGACCGAAATGGTTGAGTTTTTAAATTGGATGCCTTTGGCATTACGGATTGTGAAACCGGTTTCGGCGGTAACACGGACATTTTCCAGCACGACGTTCGATACCAGACTCTCCGGCAAACCGACGATAAGGCCGGCGTCTTGGGTGCAGGTGGCAGTCACGTTGGAGATATAGACGTTGCGAACGCGGGGTGTGGTTTCAGAAATCGGTTGGGCACGATCGTTCTTCGGGAATTTGTCGTTGGTGCTGTATTGGTAATAACAAACGATGGAGATCGCCGGATGCACGTTCTTCATTGTGATGTCAGAATAGCTGACATCCTCGACCAACCCGCCACGGTCGCGGCCGGATTTGATGCGCAAGCCGTTGTCTGTGTTTTCAAAGCGGCAGTTTTTTACGACCACGTGATGCACTCCGCCGACGGTTGTGCTGCCAATGGACATGCCGTGGCCGTGCAGAAAATCGCAGCCGGTCACGGTGATGTTTTCGGAGCCGAATTCGCGACCAGCCACTTTTTTGCCCGATGTGATCGCGATGTTGTCGTCGCCGGTGTCAATGGTGCAACGGGTGATGGTTACGTTGCGGCAATCGTCGGGACCCATGCCTTCGGTGTTGGCCGCGCCGGCGGGCGACCGAACAGTCACGTCCTCGATGGCCACCTCTTCACAGTCGGCGAGAACCAAATGAGCCCTTGGCGAGTTGATCAACTTCACTCCGGCCAGGTGAACGTTCCTGCAATTGTTAAGCACCACAAGATCAAGACGGGGCAGGGCGGGACAACTTGGATTTCGGGCGCGGAATTCCTTGGCCGGCCCCCACCAGTTCGCGCCATTGCCATCAATCGTTCCCTTACCGGTGATGGCGATGTCCGTGAGATTTTTCCCGCTGACGAACGGGATGAAATCGTCGCTGCTTTTGGCCGCCAGCCAGTCGCCGCCACCCTTTAGAAAATCCGATTGCGTCGGCGAGGCCAGCAGCGTGGCGCCGGTTTCAAGCAACACCGTGGTTTTGGTGTGGACCGTGATGGGTTGGCTGAGATAAGTGCCGGCGGTGAAATGCACGGTGCCGCCACCGGCCTTGCCGCAGGCGTCCAGTGCGGCTTGAATCGCCACGGTATCCAAAGTCTTCCCATCGCCCTTGGCGCCGCACTGGCGCACCTCAAAAATTCCCGATCCGGGAGCGGCGGGGCAAAGTGAAATGCACAGCGCAAGAACCAACAGCATCGCTGATGTTTTCACAACGCGCCGATTCTTGCGCTTGGGATGGTTTGGCCTGCCAATCGGTTTTTACGGCCCGAGTTGAATCCGGTAAAACCGCTCGTTGAAGTTGCTCGTGCCGGGATCGGTCCAGGTGAACGGCATGGGATTGGTGAAAATGCCCGCCCAATCCGTCAGGTTCGTGGATGCCAGCACGATGTAGTCCGGTCCGATGTCACCGGTAATGGTCAGACCGAACTGGCCGTTGCTGAAGGTAACGGCTGGCGTTTGCGGCTGGACTGGCGCGCTCACGATTACATGGAATGACTGGGTCGCGCTCAGAATCGGCGTGCCATTATCAGCCACTTTTTCCGTTATGAGATTGGTTGTGCCGGCCTGCGAGATGAGCGGCCGCCATGAGAAAACACCGCTGGCGGCATCCAAGTTGGCGTTCCCGGGCGCGCTCAACAGGGTGAACGTCAGGGTTTGAGGCGGAAGGTCCGGATCGGTCGCCACGTTGGTGATGTTGAGGGTGACGCCGGCAATGATGTTCGTGTCGGGAACCGGAGAGAGCGTTGGCGAAGAGTTCGCGACGGTGAGCACCGCAGAGGCGCTGGTGGCTGAACCAGCCAGGTTGGACACGATCACGGAATAAGTGCCGGCATTGGTGGTCTGAAGATTGGCCAGCGTCAGAGAGGTGTTCGTGGCATTGGCAATCGGCGTATTGGTATTGTTGAAATACCATTGATAACTCAAGGGCGCGCTGCCACCCGCCGCGACGGTGAACGTGGCGCTTTGGCCAGCTGTGTAGGATTGGCTTTGCGGATCGGCGACGATGGTCGGGGCCGTGTCTCCATAGACGGTCATCAGCCAGTTGGTCTTGTCCCAGTTGAGCACGCCGGAGCCGGCGCCACCCGTGGGGCTGGTGATGATGGCCTGAAGCTGGGCCGGGTCATCCGGGGTGTAGGTGTAGGGCAATTGATCGCCGCCCCAATTCCACGAGAAGGGAATGATGGTGGCCTGGGACGGACCCATCGGGTTGCCGGGATCGGTGCTGTCGCCACGAATCACTGTGCTGTTCATTTGGTAAATGGTGTCAATCGCCTTTATCTTGCCGGTGTAGAACGCGTCGGAAGGATCAGTTTGATTGTTGCGCAATGGATATTGGCAATCAATGTAAACCGACTTTTCGACCAGAATCGCGCCACCCTCGGTGGAGATGGCGCCGTTCATTGGCGGGTTGAAGCTGTAGGCGCTGCTGATCGTGAACTGGCTGCGCAGATTCTTGGCCGCCTGCAACAAGGTGTCGTCCACGTAGATATTGTAATCATGCACGTTGCCACCGCGCAAACGCGGCACTACACGGTCCCAGCAATTATTGAACCAGTCGTGGTGGTAAGTCATCGACATGGTCAAATTTGCCGGATCGGTGCCCCCGCCGGCTATGGAGGTTTTGTCATGCCCCTGGATGATTGTGACGATGTTCGTAGTGCTGCAACCGGCAGTACGGATGGCATTGTACATCTTGTTGGTGCCGGTCGGCAGGGCGGCTTCGAGCCAGTTGATCTGCTGCCAAACGAAGCTGTTCGGATTGGTCGCGCCATCGTCGCCGGCGAATTTGCACCACGAAATGGTCATATTTGTGGAGCCGGCCTGAGTGTCAATGACGCCGTCGTACGCCTTGGTGAAGGTGCAGTGATCAACCCAGATGTTGCTCACGCCGCTGCTAATATCAATGAAATCCCAGTTGTTATTGTCGTAAGCGCCCGTGGTCGCCTCGTCCCATTCCCACATCTCGTCGAATTTCAAATTACGGACAATGATGTTACCTGCTGATTTGAGGTTGAAAGTCGCGTGCCGGATGGTCGCGCCGTTCGCCGAGAAGATGGTCAGACCGCTCAAGGGCCTGATGTCAATTTTGCTGACCCCGGTCACCAAGAGGCGCGGATGCAACAGCGGCGCGGTGTGCACCCGGAAGGGTGTCGAAGGCAGCCCCTTCACGGCGGGATCGATTTCGTTCCAACCCAAATCCAGGTTGGTTGTGATCTCGATCACCTTGACTGAACCTGCCGTCTGGTATGCCGAAAGAAGGGCATTGGCCAGATCGAGCGAATTGGTCACCTTTCGATAGACCGAGTTGGTCTCGGGAATCACGCCGCCGCCGGTTGCGGCCTGGCCGAAGCCGGTCAGATTATACGCGCTTGCGATCGGCGGTATCGCGATGGTCACGGTCAACTGGCCCGGGCCGCTGGTCGTGCTCCCGACGCTGTTGGAAGCGATGACGGTATAGGTGCCGTCGTCGGCAATCTGCACGTTTGTCAGGTTCAATGTGGCCGATGTTGCGCCTAGAATCGGGGTGTAGTTCTTGTTCCACTGGTAGCCAATGGGTTGCGTGCCGGCCGCAAGGGCGCTGAAGCTGACCATGCTGCCGGTCACCACCACCTGCGATGCGGGTTGCAGGAAGAAAACCGGGGCCGTGGGACTGGTATTGACGGTCAGGAAGGCATTGGAGCTGATGACTCCGCCGGCAAAGTTGCTTACGGCAACGGAATAGCTGCCCGCATCACCCGGTTGAATATTGGTGATGGTCAAACTGAGACCGGTGGCGTTGGTCAACAGGTTGGTCGTATTGTGATACCACTGGTAGGTGAGCGGATCGGTGCCGGTGGCAACGACGCTGAAAGTGGCGGATGCCCCGGGCAGGATACCGGTCTGATCCTGCGGTTGCACGGTGATCGAAGGAACCACCGGAATGTTCACCGTTAATTGGGCCACCGAACTTGTCGCCGAGCCATAAACGTTGGTCACCACGACCCAGTAACCGCCCGCGTTTGTCAACTGGACGTTGGCCAGAATCAAAGTGGAATTGGTGCCCCACGAGAGCAGCGTGCTGGTGTCTATGTTGTTGGTGTAATGCCATTGGTAACTCAACGGCGCCGTGCCGCTGGGAACAATATTGAACGTGGCAGTTTGAGTTTCGTAGACCGTTTGGTCCTGCGGTTGGGTTTGAATGCCGGCGGGAGCGGCCCCGGGGATGAATTCCACCTTGAAGTGGGTGTTATCAAACACAACTGCCGTGTTGTTTGAGTTGGATGGCCGGACACAAAAAGTATCAAAGGTATAGGTATCAGGACTGGTGTTGGTATAGTAAGCCTTCGCGTACCCCTGGCTATTGAGATTTCCGCCGGTCATGGTGTTGGTAATGATCTCCTCGCCCGCTGCACCGCGTGTTATTGTCCACACCATCGTGTAACTCGTGCCGCTGTCATATCCGTGGTTGTACCTGGTGGCCCCATTTGCCAATGCGGACCAATTCCCTTGATGGACAAGGAAATCGTTTGACGTACCACCCCACTTCCTCAGTCCGTAAGGAGTGCTGTGGTTCAATAGCACGCCCATGTTGCAAAACATGGCGTAGCCCCAATATTGTGCGTTGGTTATTGAAAAATTGTCGGCACTTTGAACCACAAACGTTGGCGTATCAACGACGGCGAAATTAAAGGCCTGGCTTGTGTTACTCGGGCTGACCGTGATGGGGGTAAAGGTCCAGGTAATTTTAAGCGTATCTCCCGCGCCGGAAAGAGTGACCGGAGCTGAATCTGGCGCAAAATAGGTTAAAAAGGTGAGTGAACTCCCATTGTTGGTGGCATACATATGACCGGAAATAACCCCCAATGATGTATTGGTTGTAGTATACCACGGTGAATCAATGCCGCTTCCGTCCGGGCCGGAACTGAAGCGTTCGCCGTCCGCCCAAGTGTCATCCACAAAAATAATATCGTCGGCATAGCCGGACGCGATGACCCCAAACAGAAAGGTGAGAATAAAAGCAATTTGACGCAGGTGATTCATAAGAATTTACAGGTTGTATGTTGGGCAGGATTGCCGAAGCAATCGGTTTCAGATTTAAACATAAAAGGTCTGGCTTGAATGTAACACAAAATTCATTATAAACGAAAGTTTTTTTAAATCAACCGGCGCGCTTTGCAAATGGCTTTGATAATTATGTACTGCGGTTAAGTCGTTTGAATGTCTGCCAAAACCGGATGACTCAACCAATCCGGCAAGGAATTCCCCTTATGGCTTCGATTTCGCGGGCTCCAAGCCTTCCACCTGTGCATTTTCGGTCGCAAACGGAGGGCCCTCTTTCACTGACACGGTCACATTCTTGAGTTGGATGCCTTGGGCATTGCGGATCTCGAAACTTTTTGCGGCGGAGATTTGGACGTTTTCAAAAACCACGTTCGATATCATGCTTTCCGGCAGGCCGGTGATGATGCCCGCCACCTTGGGGCAGGTTGCCTTCAGATTGCTGAAGTGGATGTTGCGGTAAACCGGCGTGTTGCCGGCGATGGCGGGCGCGGAATTGGTCCCGGCCCCGGCGGGCCGGGCCGTGTCCCCGGCGGAATTGTTCATGTAATAGCACGTCAACGTGATGGCCGGATTCACGTTCTTCATTGTGATGTCGCTGTAACTGATATTCTCCACCAGCCCGCCCTTGCCGCGCTGGGATTTGATGCGCAGACCGTTCTCGGTATTTTCAAAAGTGCAGTTGCGCACCGTCACATTGCGCACGCCGCCGGCGGTTTCGCTGCCGATGGACACGCCGTGACCGTGCAGAAACGCGCAGTCCGTTACCGTGATGTCCTCGCTGGCAAACTCGCGTTCCGCCAGTTTTTTGCCGGCCTTGATGGCGACATTGTCGTCGCCCACGTCAATGTGGCACCTGGTGATCAATACGTTCTGGCAACTGCTCGGATCAATCGCGTCGGTGTTGGCCGCGTGTTCCGGCGCGAGGATGGTCACGTTGGATATCACCACGCCTGTGCATTCCGTCGGCACAAAATGGAACTTGGGTGAGTTTTGCAACGTGAGGTTTTCCAGACGGACGTTTTTGCAGCGGTTCAACACAATCAGATTCGGGCGCGGCAGCGTAAAACCGGGTTTCTCGATGCGGGCTTTCTCGGCCTCCTCCCACCAGGCCGCGCCGTTGCCGTCAATTGTGCCTTGGCCCGTGAGCGTCACGTCCGTCAAATTCTTGCCGGCGATGAGCGGGATGAAATCGCCGCCGCTTTTCGCCTTGAGCCAGTCGCCCGGCGTTTTCATGAAGTCGCTCTGGTTGGTGCTGGCCAGCAAGGTTGCCCCCGCGTCGAGCAGCACCGTGGTTTTGGTGCGGATGGTAATCGGCTGGCTCAGATAAATTCCCGGCGAAAATTTCACAGTGCCACCGCCCGCCCTCCCACATTCATCCAGTGCTTTTTGAATGGCCTCGGTGTCGGTCGTTTTGCCATCGCCTTTCGCGCCAAACTGGCGGACGTCAAATACCGTTGGCCCGTCAGCGGCTTGGAGCGAGATGGCGGAAAAAAGAAAAACAAACGCGGAGATGATAGTTATGATTATGCGCATGGGAAAGTAAAGTGCATTAATTTGTCCCGGCTGAATACACCAATTTGAGCAAATCAGTTTTAAAAAAATGCACTCTCATGCCGCCGGCTTTCCTTGCAAACCACGTCGGCAATTTTGCAACTGGTTGTCGGTTGTGTTGATGCAGTCAATTCACAGCCGCATACTTGATGCCGACGTCTGGCCGCACCGGACTTTTTTGACAGGAACGCCAGCCGTCACTCCGGAAAGCCGGATAATTTATTGCATTGGCGCAGCGGAAGTCATCATGCGTACAAGTTTCCCGACCGGCGTGGACGGCTTTAAATCCCACGGAATATCAATGAAATCAATCGAATCGGCGGGTTTTTTGACAGCCGCGTCTGCGTCAATCTGGGGGGGCAAAGTGCACTTTTTTCAAATAGTTTTGCAACGCCAACCCCAAATAATATCTTCCCTTCGCACCGCATCGATGTTAGATTAATTCAGAAATTCACATGCCAATTAACCCTTGGAATGATGAAGGGCGTCGTGTATCATTTGTGACGTTGACCGGACTGACGAAGAAACAAATCAAAAATTGCCAAATCCGAGTTGTGAACAAGATAAACAAATCAAATAAGGCCTTCACATTGATTGAGCTTTTGGTGGTCATTGCAATCATAGCCATTTTGGCGGCGCTGTTGTTGCCGGCCTTGGCGGCGGCAAAGGCAAGGGCACTGCGAATTTCATGCGTCGCTAATATAAAACAGATCGGCACAGGCTGGACCATGTATGCGACGGATTTTGGCGAAATGATGCCCTGTCACTGGCCGGGTTATGCCTCGACCGGGGGCACCTCCAATCCTTGGAGGACTTACGAAGCCGGCCGTGTTAATCCGCCGGCCTGCAACTGGGCCGGATTAGGTGGCACGGAACAACAAGGCCCGTGGAATATCGGCATGTTGTTCGAGACCAAGATCGTTGGTAATCCAAAACTTTTTTATTGTCCCAGCGCGCAAGGACAGAATATCCCAAATCACACATATGAGTACTATACAGCCGGAGGCCCATGGCCTTGTAATGGTGGGACGCTCTCAGGAGGAGACGATAAAGTCCGAACGGGATACAATTATTTTCCCCAAGGGAGAAAGCAGGTGCCACTTAGTGATACGGGAGGCCATTTGGGGCCGAAGGCAGCTAACGGTACATGCCCTGGCGATAACTGCACCCCTTTGACACAAAATGACATAGATCCGAACAAGAGCATTTTAACTGATTTGATACAGGACCTTGAGGACACTCCTCATAAAGGCGGCGGTCTTACCAGCATGGCCGGGCTGAACGCGATGTTTGGGGATACGCACGTAAATTTCCAGAGTTCCAGCTCAATTCCTCAGGCGTTCGATCCGAATTTGTGGCGTCATTCAACTGATTCAGATTTTTACATTGGAAATAATCCGGGAAATTTCCGATATGTCATGTCCCTTTGGGTCCCGTAAACTGTTAATGTAAATTGTTCGTAAAATATCAAAAAACCATCAAACCTAGGAAAACACCATGAAACAAAATAAATTAAGCCTCTTTCTTATAACCCTCGCCTCCGGCTTTCTCCTTTATCAGAATGCCGCCGCATCAGGATATGGATATGCAACTTTTATGGAAGAATTTTGGTACGATGCAAGCGGAAGACTGGCGGACCCTGCCACCGGCGCTGGCAACTTATGGACTACTCCACGAAATGGGATTGTCGTCACCAATGATCCGTCAGTCCCCTATGGCAGTCTTAATGGACTAACCAACGGTTTGGTTGCGTCTTACGGCGACAGATGCATCATCTATCCCACGAACGATTACCAGGATGCTCCTTACGAAAAATGGGGCAACGCTGGGCAGTATAATCCAGGGACCTCAGCTTATCCAGGCGCTGGCACCAATATTTATATTACGTTCCTGTACAAGTTCGATGATTCTGGCACCCCGCTTGACTCCTTGGGACAACGGGTTGTGCAGTTAGAGAAGCAAAACAGCGGTAAAACTTCAGCGGGTAATATTTCATATATGCTGGTGCATTGCAGGGACACTGCTGGGGATGGTAACCATATTCAACTGGGAATCAGCAAATATTCCGGCAACGGTACTGCTTACCCAATGGTGACCAACTGGTCAGCCAAAAACCTCAAATATGGGCAAACTTTCTTCGTGGTGGCCAAAATGGCAATGAGAGGTAATGGTCACTACCCAGCGCAGCCAGGCAACCCATACGAAACCAACGCTTTGTGGATCAATCCCAATACCAATAGCTTTAACGGGGAAGAACCGCTGCCGCCCGACGCGTACGTCGATGATGGGCTCGATGACACAAGCCCCACCGGTCCAGGGCGCTTTTTTGTAGATGCTAGCGGGCAGTCGGCCGAAATGGATGAAATACGCATTGGCAACTATTGGGCGGATGTGACTCCGCAGGCAGGCCAATGTCTTGAACCGCTTATTTCAGGGAGTCCGGGGACCAATATTAATGTTGATGCAAGTGTAACCTGTTTTGACGGACAAGGAGTACCATTGAATGTGAAAGCGATCGCCACCGGCACAACTTATCAGTGGCAAATCAGCAACGGCCTCACCATGGCTTGGACCAACATCCCCGGCGCGATTACCCGCAATTACACGACGAAGAACCTGTGGGTTGGCCCCGACAACGGAACCAAGTATCGGGCCATTGCCGCTTCCACGTGTTTTGGACCCCCCTATCACTATGCAACTTCCCACGTGGCGACCGCGACGGTCACTGCAGCCACAACCACGCCGGTCAGCCTGATTATGTATGACAACTTTAGTGACTTAAACTATCAAAATGGACCGATAACGACTAACAACTCGATGTGGTATACTGCCACGCCGGGCATTGTGACTGCGGCTGATGGTATCGGAATAGAAATCACGCCGTCTCCCGCGACCTCGACTTTGTATCTGGGGTATTTTCTTAGCAATGCTGTCGTTAGTCTGGGGGTCACCAACGCAATTAAAGTCTCCCTCCCGTTTACCATCGGGGATATGAATAGCCCTGTTCAAAATGGAGATCTGCGGTTTGGCTTGTGGGATTACTACGATGGTGGCGTACGGGTTAACGCGTGGGATTCCACCGCCACAGGGAATTCAGCCCGCGGGGCCGGCGTCAGAGGGTACCTAGTTGACATTGACTTTGGCACCAACTTTACCGTGAACTCCCCAATAGATCTTTTGTATAGGTCCCAAATTTTGGACAATAACCTCGCTGGCACGACCGGTGGTATTTACACGGAACTGGGAAATGGGCCGGACGGCCAGGGATCGTTTACCAACGTGAGCTCGTTTCAGGCCAATACCACCTACGGTCTGCAGTACCAGGTGACTCGATGCAACACCAATTACACTCGAGTTACGGTGACGATTACCAACGCGGCCGGCACGAATTGGATGGCCACCTCCAAGGATACCAACGGTGTCTATTATCGGTTTGACGCGTTCGGTATGTGGGTTAATTCGCTTGAAAGGTCAGCCCAAGGGTTTACCCTCCCAACTTATGAGGTTCAAGTCATTCCGGTTCCGTGGGAGGTTGAGGCGATGCATATGGCGCAGGCTGTTCGCAGCGGGAATGATGTAAACCTGACGTGGAATACCTGGCCGGGCACGGACAAGGCGAGTTTCGCGTATACTGTGCAGTATAAGACCAATCTGCTGGATACCAATTGGGTGTCATTGACAACCAATATAACGACAACTGCCTACACGCATACAAATCCACCTAATGCCACTGGCTTTTATCGCGTGAGGTATCCCGGAACTTAGTCTTGATGTTTGAACAGAGCGTCCCCGGTGCAAACCGGGGACGCTTTTTTTATACCGGACATGAGGCAGCCGGTCGCGGAAAATTTTTTTGTTTTGAAGGGTTTTGATCTTGAATAGACCGCGCCGATGTCCAAGGCCAGGCCACGTCACTCCGGAGCGCCTGCGAGTAATTCGCGACGCCAGAAAGCTGCTCCGGAAACCCGCCTCTGGCCAATCCATCCAAGCCCGGCTCAAACTGTATGAACCAATGCCCCATTCCATGAGAAGCCAAAGCCATTGATATCGCAAAAGGTTCCCCGCGCGATACCCCCCATTTTTCACTCGTTGGCATTGAGAATTCTTGCACTGGAATTGACGACATGCCCGGAAACTGCTTATTTGATTACAAATCGTGCAACAAACCCCGGCAGCCAGTGCGGACACCAGTCGGTTAAAAACGGCCATCTCGATCATCATCGCCTGCCTCAACGAGGAGGACACGATTGTCGAGTGCCTGGAGCGGCTCACCCAATCCGCTCCGGAGGCGGAAATTCTGGTCCTGCACGGCGGCAAAGACCGGACGTACGAACTGGCCCGGGCCTTTGCGCAGTCGCATCCGAATGTCGTCCCGGTCCGGAACGAGAACGATCGCGGCAAGGGCAGCGCCATCAAGGCGGGCATCGAACGGGCATCCTTCGATGTGATGTGCCAGTTCGATGCCGACCTTCAGTTCGAGCCGGAAGACATGGCGCGCGTGATGGCGCCGATCCTTGAAGGCCGCGCGGACGTCGTGATCGGTTCCCGTTTCATGAAGGGAGCGGACGCATCCGGCTACCGGTTCTCTTTCTTCCGGGTGATGGGCAACCGGGTGGTCAATGCCTGGGTCAGCCTGCTTTGCGGCCAGTCCATCACCGATGTCACCACGGGTTACAAAGCCTGGACCCGGGCGGCCATGCAGAAGATTCGCTTTCAGGACGATGGCTTCGTTTATGAAGTGGAAATCCCGGTGCGCGCCTGCGTGGAAGGCCTGCGCGTTGCCCAGGTGCCCGTGAAATACCATGATCGGCGGGGAGGCGTGAGCGGTCATGGCAACGGCTGGCGCGAGGTGTCAAGCATCGCCCGGACGGGCTGCCGCATTCTCGTGAGCGCCCTGGCCGTTCGTTTGAGCGGACGGCACCAAAACTGACTTATTATATGAAAATATTAATCACCGGTGGCGCCGGTTACATCGGTTCACTTTTGACCCCCGCCCTGCTTGTCGAAGGACATCAGGTGACGGTGGTGGACAACTTTTATTTCAAACAGGCCAGCCTGCTCGATTGCTGCCAATACGGGCGGTTCGAAATCGTCCGCGGCGACTGTCGGGACGAGGAATTGATGAAGCGGCTTGTTTCCCGGGCGGACGCAATCATCCCGCTCGCCGCGGTCGTGGGCGCGCCCATGTGCGACCGGGACCCGGTCGCCGCGAAGACGATCAACCAGGAAGCCGTCGAGATGCTGTGCCGCATCGCGAGCCAGCAACAGCGGATGCTGATGCCGGTCACCAACAGCGGCTATGGCATCGGGGAGGGCGGCAAGGTCTGCACCGAGGATTCGCCGCTGCAACCACTCTCACTTTACGGTCGCACGAAAGTAAAAGCCGAGGAGGCCGTGCTGGCACGCGGGAGCAGCATCAGTTTCCGCCTCGCCACGGTGTTTGGCCTGTCACCCCGGATGCGCATTGATTTGCTGGTGAACGACTTTGTCCATCGCGCGGTGCATGACCGGGCGGTCGTGGTGTTTCAGGGGCACTTCAAGCGCAACTACATTCATATCCGCGATGTGGTCCGGGTGTTTCTGCATGGCATGGCAAACTTCGACGCCATGAAAGGCCGGGCCTACAACGTTGGTCTCGATGAGGCGAACCTCTCCAAACTGGAACTGTGCGCCGTAATCCAAAAACACCTCCCGCAATTCGTGTATCTGAAAGCGCCGATTGGCGAGGACCCGGACAAACGCAATTATATCGTCAGCAATGCCCGGATTGCCGCGACCGGATTCAAACCCGAGTGGAGCCTTGACCGCGGCATTCAGGAACTCATCAAGGGCTATACCATCCTGCGCAACACGGTTTACTCGAATGTGTAATTCCCGGCTTCCCGATGACGGCACCAAGCTTGAATAACGCAACTGCGGTCGTGCTGGCCGGCGGCTTGGGAACACGGGTCCGGCACATTGCCCCCGGCGTGCCCAAGCCGATGATTGCGGTCTGTGGCCGGCCCTTTGTCGAGTGGGTGGTCCGCCATTTGCGGCGGCAGGGAGTGCGCCGGGTGGTGCTGGCCACCGGGTTCCGGAGCGACGTTGTCGAACGGCATTTTGCGAAAGAACCCGTGGCCGGTGTGCGGATTACGTGCGTGGCGGAGCCGTCGGCGCTGGGGACCGGGGGCGGTTTCCTGCACGCGGCCCAACAATGTGGCGCGAGTCCGGCGTTCTGGATTGTGTCAAACGGGGACTCGCTGGTGCTGGCCGATTTCGCGGAGGCAGCCCGTTTGCTGGGTGAGTCCGGGGTGCAGGGCGTGCTGGTGGGCGTGGCGGTACCGGATGCCAGTCGTTATGGCACCTTGGTTTTTGACGGTCGGAACCGGCTCACCCGCTTTGCGGAAAAAAGGACCGGCGCCGGCGTGATCAATGCGGGACTCTACCTGCTCAAGCCTCCACTGCTGGCGGAATTTCCACCGGTGCGCCCATTGAGCTTCGAGCATGAAGTTTTCGCCCATTGGCTGGCACGAGGTTTGGACTTGCGTGTTCACGTGACGAAGGCACCCTTTTTCGACATGGGTACGCCTGAATCATTGCCGTTGGCCGAACCTTTTATCGCAAATCATCGGCTGCAACTCGAGACCTTATGATTATTGCCCGTTCACCGTTGCGCCTCAGCTTCTTTGGCGGAGGCACTGACTATCCGGAGCATTTCCTCACGGAGGGGGGAGCGGTGTTGGCGACCGCCATTGACAAGTATCTGTATGTTACCGCCAGCCCGTTCCTTAGCCACCTCTTTGACTATTCCATTCGATTGTCCTATCGCAAGGTCGAATTGGTTCGTAATCGCAACGAAATCGAACACAAGGTTTTTCGCGAGTGTCTCAAGCTGTGCGGGTTGGAGAAGGACATTGAATTACAAACGATGGCCGATCTGCCGGCATTTACGGGCCTGGGTTCTTCTTCATCTTTTACCGTGGCGTTGCTTCACGCAATCCACAGCTTCAAGGGGGAATTTCTCGCACCCCACGAGCTGGCATGCGAGGCGATTCACGTCGAACGCCACCTCCTCCGTGAAAACGTTGGCTGTCAGGACCAGGTCATAGCGGCATATGGCGGATTCAATCTCGTGGAATTCCGGTCGGAACACGACTTTGAGGTGCAACGCATTCCAGTGACGCCCGATTGCCTTGGGCGGCTGGAACGGCACCTGCTCCTGGTCTTCACGGGCATCAAACGCAAGGCTTCTGATGTGGCCGCCGGCCAGCTCGCAAAACGCAGCCGGAACGCCGGGACGTTGCGGGAGATGCGGGATATGGTTTATCACGGTTTTAACATTCTGACATCCAGCCGGCGGTTGCACGATTTTGGCGAACTCCTGCATCATGCGTGGCTTGCAAAACACAGCCTTGATAGAGGCATTTCCAATCCGGAAATCGACGAGCTTTACGAACGCGGGCGCAAAGCGGGCGCCATCGGGGGAAAACTACTGGGCGCCGGAGGGGGTGGATTCATGTTGTTCTTTGTGCCGCCGGCAGCGCGACCGAGGTTGCAAAAGGCATTCCACAACTGGCAGACGCTTACCGTGCGGTTGAATGCGCCCGGCTCCCAGATTATTTTCTCATAGGCCGGATTTGACATAGGCCCACTTCATCCATGGATTTAAAAAAACACACCGTGCTGGTGACTGGCGCCAACGGGTTCGTTGGCCGCAATCTGATTGAGCTGATGCGTACCCGTCGAATCAATCCGCTGGCCCCCACACGGGCCGACTTCGATTTGCGGGAGCAAACCCAGGTCCGCCAGATGCTGGAACGGATCAAGCCTGATGTCGTCTTTCATCTGGCCGGGCTTGTGGGCGGTATTGGTGCGAACCGGGAGCGTCCGGCTGATTTCAATTACGAGAATCTCATCATGGGCACAATGATGTTGCACGAGAGCTGGCGGGCCGGGGTGAAGAAGTACATCACCCTTCTTGGCGGTTGCAGTTATCCAGCCGACGCGCCGAACCCCATCAAGGAAACCACGTTGTTCCAAGGCTACCCGCAGGCCGAAAGCGCGCCCTATTCGCTCGCAAAAGCGATTGGAGTGGTACAAGCCTCGGCCTACCGCGCCCAATATGGTTTCAATGCCATCGCCCTCGTTCCGGGCAACCTTTACGGCCCATTTGACAACTTCGATTTGCACAGCTCACACGTCATCCCGGCATTAATCCATAAGTTCCTTGTCGCGAAGGAAACCAACGCGCCCGAGGTCGTCGCCTGGGGCAGCGGCAAACCGGTGCGTGATTTCGTTTATGTGACCGATGCGTGCGAAGCAATCCTGCTTGCCGCCGAAACTTACAACGGCGCGGACCTCATCAACATTTCTTCCGGCGTGGCGGTGACCATCAGGAAACTGACCGAGACCATCGCGGACCTTGCCGGCTACGGAGGCAAGGTCGTCTGGGACACAACAAAACCGGACGGCCAGATGATGAAGGGATACGATGTGACCCGCATGCGGCAGTTGCTCGGTTACGAGTGCCGGACCTCGCTGCGGGACGGACTCCGGATGACCATCAATTGGGTTCTTGCCAACCGGGGCACCATCCGCTTGCCTTGAGGTATGCAGGTTACCGTCATTGGTGCCAATGGTTTCATCGGTTCCGCTTTTGCGCGTCTGTTGAAAAACCAGCCCGGAGTCAAACTGACCGAGGTCACCCGTGAAACTTACGTTGAATTGCGCGGCCGGGAGAGCGATGTGTTGATTGAGGCCGCAGGCAATTCAAGGAAATTTCTCGCCGACCAAAACCCGGCTGCGGAGTTTGAGGCATCGGTCACCCATCGCTTGAGAACGCTCCTGGATTTCCCGGCCCGGGTTCATCTGCACATCTCTAGCGTGGATATTTACAATGATTTGACCTCACCAGCCACGACCCGTGAAGACTCTCCGGTGGATATCAGCCGGAGTTCCCGCTACGGCGCACATAAGTTCCTTGCCGAACAATTGGTGCGACACTATGCCTCCCGGTGGTTGATTGTACGGTTTGCGGGCATGGTCGGCCCGGGACTGCGGAAGAACCCGGTATACGACATTCTTCACGGCGAGCCGCTGCGAATTCATCCCGATTCGCGTTATCAGTTCCTGCATACCGATGATGCGGCGCAGATCGTGTGGGACTTGGTGCAGTCCGGCGCCACCGGTGAAGTTTTCAACGTGTGTGGTGATGGATTGATTTCCCCGCAAGAGATTTCCCTGCTCGCGGGGCGCCCCCTGAACCTGACGCTTCTGGCCGCCGAGGTCCGGCCGCGGATTGTAAACGTAAGTGTGGCAAAAATAAAAGGCCGCACCTCCCTGCCGGCCACACCCCAAACTATTGAGGCCTATGTCTCGCGAGTGAAGGAATCCTGACACCAATGAAGCCGGTGAAACCCGCAATCCTGCCTGAAGCGGACCGGCCTGAAGGCGGATCCGTTGAGAAATCAAAGAATCGCTTCGCGGCTGGCATCTGCGTGCTGCTTACATTGGCGGTATTTGCCGTTTTCGGCCAGACAATCCGTTATGAATTCGTCAATTTCGATGACGATGGTTATTTTAAGTTCAATCATCAGGTCAAGGCGGGGTTGACTTGGAATGGTGCGCAATGGGCTTTTCGGACGGGGTCTGTCAGCAACTGGCATCCGCTGACGTGGCTGTCCCTCATGCTCGACGCGCAATTGTTTGGCACCAGTCCGGCCGGGCCGCATTTGATGAACGTGCTGCTGCACGCGGCGAACGCGGTGCTGCTGTTTCTGTTGTTACGCCGGCTGATGGGCCTTCGCTCCAATAAAAGCATTAGAGCTACGACCCCACAGGTGGGCCTTGGCTGCGATAAAAGCGTCGGAGCTGTGGCTACACAGGCGGGTGCGCTATGGCCCAGCGCCTTCGTGGCGGCGATATTTGCCATTCATCCGCTGCATGTGGAGTCGGTGGCGTGGGTGAGCGAGCGCAAAGACGTGTTGAGCGGATTGTTCTTCATGCTGACGCTCTGGGCGTATGCGCGGTATGCCCAAAAACGGTCGAAAGTCGAGAGTCGAGAGTCGAGAACGCAAGCAGTTCCAGCCCCCGACTCTCGCTCCCTTGGCGCGGCGAAGCGGAGCGGAGACGGCTGGACTCTCGACTATGGCCTGGCATTGTTATTTTTCGCGCTGGGGCTGATGAGCAAGCCGATGCTGGTGACGGTGCCGTTTGTGCTGTTGCTGCTGGATTGGTGGCCGCTCGGAAGGGTGACACGTGACAAGTGGCAGGTGACAAGATTCCGGATTCCAGTTCCTCAACTTTCAGCTTTCAACCATTTACTGCTGGAAAAGCTGCCGTTTTTTTTGTTGAGCGCCGCGTCGTGCGTGGCGACCGTTCTGGCCCAACGGGAAGTCATCAAGCCAACGATCGTCCTGCCGCTCACTCTCCGGTTCGGCAATGCCTTGATGGCTTATGTCACCTACCTTGTGCAGATGGTCTGGCCGGACAATCTGGCCGCATTTTATCCCTATCGTTTCGATGTGCCGTTCTGGCAGATCGCGGGCGCCGGCGTGCTGTTGTTGTCGGTGACCGTCCTGGTGCTGGTGGCGGCGAAGCGATTTCCGTATCTGCCGGTGGGCTGGTTGTGGTATCTGGGAATGCTGGTGCCGGTGATCGGGCTGGTGCAGGTGGGTGATCAATCGCACGCCGACCGTTACACGTATCTGCCACAGATCGGGCTGTATCTGGTCATGGTCTGGGCGGTGAGGGATTTCACGGCGTCCTGGCGTTATCGTCGCGAGGTGCTGGGGGCGGTGGCAGGCATCGTGATTGTGGCTTTGATAGTCTGCTCATGGAAACAAACTGCCTATTGGCGGAATGATGAATCGTTATGGAGACGCGCCCTGGTCTGCACGTCCGGGAATTACATCACCTATAGCGGTTTGGGCGCCGCCCTTGTGGATCAGGGCCGATTCGACGAAGCGATTGGATATTTACTGAAGGCCATCGAAGTCAAACCCAACAGCGCCGAGGTATATAACGATTGGGGCAAGGCGCTTATGGGGCAGGGTCAAACGGCTGAAGCCATCAAGCATTTTCAAAAGGCGGTTGAGATTGACCCCGCTTGTGCAGAAGCGTACAACAACCTCGGCAACCTGCTTGACGCACATGGTCGAGCGGCCGAGGCCATCGAATGTTACCAGAAGGCCATCGAACTCAGGCCCAACCGTGCCGAGATATACAACAACTTCGGCAACCTGCTTGCCGCGCAAAACCGGGCCACTGAGGCCATTGCGCAATACCGGAAAGCCGTTGAGATTGAGCCTGATTATGCCAAGGCCCACTACAATTTGGGCACAATGCTTGTTGTGCAAGGCCATGCGGCGGAGGCGATAAACCAATTCAAGAAAGCGCTGGAGATTGAGCCTGATGATCTAAATGCGCATTACAATCTCGGCAATGCTTTGCTTGGAGTTGGACGAATAGACGAGGCCATAGTCCAATTCAAGAAAGCGCTGGGAATCAAGCCTGACGACGCCGACACTTATTACAACCTGGGTGTCGCGTTGGTGCGTATTGGGCGGTCGGAAGAGGCGGTCGGCTGTTTCCAAAAAGTTATTGAATTCAAACCCGACAGTGTTGGTGCTTATAACAACCTGGGTCTTGTGCTGTTCACCCAGGGCAAGTTTGCTGAGGCCATCAAGGAATACCGGCGAACATTGGAATTGAAGCCGAATTATGCCGACGCCCATTTTATGCTCGGTTGCGCGTTGCGAAGTCAAAGGGAGTTCGAAGCGGCGAAGGAACAGTTTCAGGAAGTTCTCAAATTGGAACCGGGGCATGAGATGGCCCAAAACAGACTGGCTTGGCTGCTGGCGACGTGTCCGGAGGCGTCGTTGCGGGACGGGGCCCGGGCGGTGGAACTGGCGCGGGAGGCGGAGCAGCTTTCCGGTGGCAAGCAGGCGGAGGTTCTGGACACGCTGGCGGCGGCGTATGCGGAGGCGGGACGATATCCGGAAGCGGTTGAAACAGCCCGGCGCGCGTTGTCTCTCGTTGCCACTCAAAACAACCAGCCTTTGGCTGAGGCCATCGAATCCCGGCTCAAACTCTACGAAGCGAACGTCCCATTCCATGAAAAACCGTAGTCATCTTCCGCATAATGATTCCGATGGCGTGGAAGGTCATGGGCATCGGCACTCCCCCCGGAATTTAAAAGACTCTCCGGTAGTGAAGCCCGGCATCAACCCGAAACAGGTTTGCCCCGGCGCAATGCGCATCACTTGGAATTGGTGACTTGAGATTGTCCTTTTTCCTTCATCGGGCACGACCCCACAGATGCACCGGCATACCGGTCGCGGGAAATTTTTTGTTTTGAAGGGTTTTGATCTTAAATAGACTGCGCCGATGTCCAAGGCCAGGCCACGTCACTCCGGAGCGCCCGCGAGTAATTCGCGACGCGAGAAAGCCGCTCCGGAATCTGCCTCCTCCCCAGCCGGCATGCCGAGACGCCTGCTCCCGGTCTGCCTGCTGCTGGCCGCAGTCACCCTTGCCGTGTTCTGGCCGGTAACGGGCCATGACTTTGTCAACTACGACGACAATTTATATGTAACCGACAACACGCATGTGCGTGAAGGATTGACGCTGGAAGGCATCTGGTGGGCGTTTGGCTCCCTGCACGCGTGCAACTGGCACCCTGTGACGTGGCTTTCTCACATGCTGGACGTAACGCTGTTTGGGATGAGGCCTGGGGCTCATCATTTGATGAACGTGCTGTTCCACTCGGCAAACACGGGCTTGTTGTTTGCCTGGCTGTGGCGGATGACTGGCGTGCGGTGGCGCAGCGCCATGGTGGCGGCGTTGTTCGCGCTTCATCCGTTGCATGTGGAATCGGTGGCGTGGGTGGCGGAACGCAAGGACATGCTGAGCACGTTCTTTGGATTTCTGTCGCTCTTCTGCTATGCCGGCTACGTACAGAAGCGGTCGAAGATCGAAGGTCGGGAGTCGAAAGCAAATGCAACCCCAATTCCCGGTTCCCGATCCGGGACCCTTGACTATGTCCTGGCCTTCCTGTTCTTGGCGGTGGGTTTAATGTGCAAACCGATGCTGGTGACGTGGCCGTTTTTAATGTTGTTGCTGGATTACTGGCCGCTGCGGCGTTTTGAGCCCGCAATCCCCAAGGCTAATGAATCGCAGGCTGGTACTCGACTCTCGACCGGCTGGACTCTGGTTCGCGAGAAGACACCGTTCCTGTTTTTGAGCCTGGCATCGTCGGTAATCACAGTCATTGCCCAAGCCAATGGGCGCGCAGTGATGTCCCTGAAACAGCTTCCTTTCGATGAGCGCCTGGGAAATGCCTTGATTTCGTATGCCCGTTATTTGGGCAAGACGTTTTGGCCGGTGAATCTGGCTGTGCCCTATCCCTTTCCGGACTATTGGCCCACTTTGACGGTAATTTCAAGTTCTCTGCTGGTTGTCAGCCTTTGTGTCGGCACGTTCCGGCTTCGCCGCCGTTGGCCGTTTTTACCGGTGGGCTGGTTTCTGTTCCTTGGCCTGCTCGTCCCCGTCATTGGAATTTTACAGGTCGGCGCGCAGTCCTTGGCCGATCGCTACACCTATGTGCCATTGGTCGGAATATTTATCATTGCCGTCTGGGGTGGGAACGAAATCCTGACCCGATGGCGTCTGCCGCAGACCATCGGTGTGTTGGTGGTGGGTCTGGTGTTGGCCGGTTGTGTGATGTTCACCCGAACACAGTTGGGATACTGGCAGAACGGCGAAACCCTCCTGCGTCATTCGATTGCAGTGACAAAGGACAATGCCTTTGCCTGTTACGACCTTGGTTGGTACCTGGAGGGCAAAGGGCGGGTTTCTGCGGCAATGGAATACTACCAGAGTGCCGTCCGGATCAGTCCCAGATACACGAAGGCATTGAACAACATCGGCAGTATTTTGGCCGATAAAGGCCATCTGGATGAAGCAATCAAGTATTACAACCGGGCTCTGCAATTCGATCCCAACCATTTATCGACCCTGTATAATCTTGGCATTGCGCTGGCAGACAAACGTCAGTTCACGGAAGCAATGGCCATGTATGAGAAGGTGCTTCGGCTGGACTCGAATTCCGTTCCTGCCCGTTATAATCTGGGCGTTGCGCTGGAGGCCGAGGGCCGGTGGGAGGAGGCCGTTGGACAATACACGGAAGCACTGCGCCTTAAGCCCAATTACTGGCAGGCGCACAATAATCTGGGGTATCTCCTGATGTTGCATGGACGACGAGACGAAGCCGTGCCCCACTTCCTGGAGTCTCTCCGGCTCAATCCGAAACAGCCGGACGCGCATTTCAACCTGGGAAACGCACTGGCGATACAGCAGAAATACGAAGAGGCGGCCATGCACTTTGCCGAATGCCTGAAGCTGTCGCCCAGCTTCGCCCCGGCCCACAAGAACCTGGGCATGGCGCTGGCACGGCTGGGCCGGCATGAGGAGGCCGTCAGCCACTTGCAAGAGGCCATCCGGCTGAAACCGGACGACGAGGAGGCGATACAACAATTACGCGCCTTGGGTGCGCAAAAGGAAGAATGACAACGCGCGCTGGTAATTTCGGCGCCCGTCTGTTTTTCTGACGGCATGTTCATTCCCCAATCACAGCAGAAAGACGGCGGACGCGCGGTCTTCGGAATGTGCGCGCTGCTGGCCGTGGTTGTGCTTTTGGTTTTTGGACGGACCATCCAGTGCGAGTTCATCAATTATGATGACGACCAGTACTTCTTCGCCGATCCGCAGGTGCAGGCGGGATTGACCTGGGATGGCGTGGCCTGGGCTTTTCAAACGGGACAAACCAGCAACTGGCATCCGTTGACGTGGTTGTCACTGATGCTGGACGTGGAATTGTTCGGTCCCGGCCCGATGGGACCGCATCTGACCAACATGCTCCTGCATGCCGCCGGCACGGTGTTGTTGTTTCTGTTGTTAAATCAGATGACCAGCGCGTATTGGCGGAGCGCGTTGGTGGCGGCGCTGTTTGCGCTGCACCCGCTGCATGTGGAGTCGGTGGCGTGGGTGAGCGAGCGCAAGGACGTCTTGAGCGGGCTGTTCTTCATGCTGACGCTCCGGGCGTATGCGCGATACGCGCAGAAGAAGTCGCGGGCCGACTACTGGCTGGCGTTGGTGTTTTTTGCGCTGGGGTTGATGAGCAAACCGATGCTGGTGACGCTGCCGTTTGTAATGCTGCTGCTGGACTGGTGGCCGTTGCGCCGTTTTTCACCCTCACCGCCCGATGGTCAACCTGCAACGCTTGGGCGTCTGGCGCTGGAGAAACTGCCGTTCCTGGCGTTGAGCGTGGTTTCCTCGGCCGCCACGCTTGTAAAACAGAAGAGAGCCATGCTGTCTCTGGTTAACATCCCCATGGGCATTCGAGCGGTGAATGCAATCGTTACGTATGTGCGCTATTTGCTCAAGATGTTCTGGCCGGTGAACCTGGCGATTCCGTATCCGCATCCGGGATACTGGCCCTTTGTGCACTTGTGTCTGTCTGCGGGGCTGATTGTGTGGGTGAGCCTGGCGGTGATGCGGGCTGG
>JBEKYY010000026.1:0-46877 GCA_049510395.1 Verrucomicrobiota bacterium | reverse complement strand
ACGAGCCGCGGAACTACTACCAGCGCATCCGGACGTTCCTCAAGAGCCATCGTCCGACCGGTCCGCGACTGCACCTGTCGCGGGCGGATTGCATTGCCTTCCTGAAATCCCTCTGGGTGCTGGGCGTGTGGCACCGGGGACGCGTGGGATATTGGCGGCTGTTTTTGGGCACACTCATCCGGCGTCCGCGTCAGTTCCCGCACGCCATCGAACTCGCCATCCTCGGTTACCACTTCCGCCGCGTGGCCAACTCGCTGCGCGCGCCTGCCTCCCGCAAACGGTGACGGGCGACGAACCCTTGCCCGGTTGGAATTAAAATTGAATAGCGATGGTAAAGCGGTGAAAGTTCATCACGTGTCCGAAGTAATTTAATTTAGCCACAGATTGAACACGGGAAAATTCAACCCATGTGACGTGAATTACCTGGTCCTGCTAACAGACGTGCGTGCTTGCCAAAATGTGAAGCCGCGCTTTTCTGTTCCTCGGTTAAATTATCGTTCCACGCCATATAAGATGAATTTTAATTTCCGTGTTTCATCCGTGTTCAATCTGTGGCTAAATGAATTGGAAATTTGATGAGCAAGCAACCCAAATCGCAATGGGACTTCGGTGAACTGTTTCCGACAGAAACTGGCCGGCGCGTGTTATCGGTCAGCGAACTGACGGCGCAGGTCAAGCGGTTGCTGGAAAAATCGGTCGGCTCGGTCTGGGTGACGGGCGAGATCACCAATCTGCGGACGCAATCCTCCGGCCATATGTATTTTACGCTCAAGGACGCGGCGGCCCAATTGAGTTGCGTGCTATTCCGCGGCGAGGCAATCGCCCGTCGTGAGCTGTTGCAGGACGGTCAGAAGGTTTTGTTGCAAGGCGACGTGACGGTTTATGAGGCGCGCGGACAATACCAGCTCATCGTCCACGCAGTGGAGATGCAGGGCGTCGGCGCACTGCAAATCGCGTTCGAGAAACTCAAACAAAAGCTCGCCGCCGAAGGCTTGTTCGCACCGGAACGAAAACGGCCGCTGCCGAAATACCCGCAACGCATCGGCTTGGTCACGTCGCCCACCGGCGCGGCGATCCGCGACGTGCTGCACGTCATCCAACGGCGGAATCCGGGCTTGGAAATCATCCTCGCGCCCTGCCGGGTTCAGGGCGAAGGCGCGGCGGAGGAAATCGCGGCGGCGATTAAGTTGCTCAACGAATTTTCTGTGTTACAGGTAGGGCGCGCAGTCCCCTGCGCACCGGGCGAGCAAAAGGGTTTAAGCGGCGGGCAGAGGACTGCCCGCCCTACCCCAAATAGATTGGACCTGATTCTCGTCACCCGTGGCGGGGGCAGTCTCGAAGACCTGTGGGCGTTCAATGAGGAAGTTGTGGCGCGGGCGATTTTTGAATCGGCCATTCCCGTCGTGTCGGCGGTCGGCCACGAGATTGATTTTACCATCAGCGATTTCGTCGCGGACGTGCGCGCGGCAACGCCGAGCGCGGCGGCGGAAATCATTACCGAAGGCGTGTTCGCCAGCCGGCAGTTCGTGGTGGATTTGACGCAGCGCATGGCGCGGGCGCATCCGCGCCAGCGCATAAACGAACTTTTACAGCAGCTCGACGATTTACAGACCGGTTTGTTGCGTTGCACGAGGCAGGGGACGAAGGAACGGCAGGTGGCTTGGCAGAATTTGGCGACGCGACTGTTGCGCGTTCGTCCGGCGCAATTATTGAAGCAGCGGCATGAGTTGTTGGTGATGAGCCGGCGGCGTTTGCGCGAACTGGCGCACGTTTGCGTGCGAAACGGGAGAAATCGTTTTGAGGCGACGGAAGCGCGACTGCGTTTGCTGGGACCCGAGCAGGTGCTGGCGCGCGGCTATTCGATTACGATGGACGCGGCAACGGGAACCGTCATCCGTCGCGCGAAGGACGTGAATTCCGGGCAGCATTTAAGGACACGCGTGAAAGAGGGCGAGATTTCCAGCCGGGTGGAGAAGTGAGCCGGTTCGGGATTGCACTGTAGCGGCGGTCTATGACCGCCGCCAATCAATCACGGCTGAACCGTGGCCCGGAAGAATTTTTGCGGCGCGGTCAGGTTGGCGTCGGTGAAAATGTAGGGCGAAACGTTGGTGAAAACCGGAATCCAGTTCGTCGCCACCAGATTTGTCGAGGTTTGAACGATGTAACTCGCGCCAACGCTGCCGCTGACAGCGAAGCTGAACTGGCTGTTCGTCAAGCCGACCTGTGTCAGCTCGGCCGCCGTGGCGGCGATATAGGAAATCCCCGAAACACTCACCATGTCAAAGCGCGTCGTGCCGCTGGACGCATAAGTGCTGCCCGAACCGGCGGCCACATAGGCGTTGGTGCCGGAACCAGTCGCGGTGCTCTGAAATTCGGCGACGATGCGGAAGACAAAATTCGAGTTGTTGCTCACCCCAGGCATCGCTGACAAATCATTTGTGAAAGCATAAAAATTTGTCGCCAGCGGCAGGACCGCCGCTGTCGGGAAATCAACGAAGCTCACGCCGCTGTTGGTGGAAAATTGCAGCCGGAAATATTTCCCGCCGGTTTTGCTGGATTGCTGGCTCCAGCTTACGACGATGTTCTGAATGCCCGCCGTGCTGACGGCGTATTGCGTGCCCGCCGTCTTGTTGTTTCCGCTCGCCGGATAAGTTGTCGTGTTCCACGCGCTGTTGTCGGTCGAACCGGCAGGGTCAAGCGTCTTGTCGCCGGTCGCGAATCCCGTTCCATTTGCGGTTACGCCGCCGATCATCGAAGCCGTGCCGCTGCCGACGGATGGCGCGGTTGTGCCGGTGGTTGTGTCGCCATCCGGCGTGATGCTGTTGATATTCCATTGCGCGAAAACCACCGGGTTCGTAAACAGCACCGTGAGCGCGGCCGCCGAACTGGTCACGCTGCCGGCGATGTTGGTGATGATGACGGAATAATTTCCCGCGTTGGTGAGCTGGACATTGGCCAGTATGAAAAGATTGGTGGTTGCTCCGGCAAGGTTCGTGCCGTTGAACCGCCACTGATAATTCAATGGCGGCGTGCCGGTGGCGGCGACGCTGAAGGTGGCAGTTTGTCCGATGAGAACAGCCTGGCTCTGCGGCGGCGTGGTAATGGTGGGTGGCGCGTTGGTCAGCAGCAGCACGGCGTTCGAGCTGGTGACGCTGCCGAAAAGGTTTGTGACGATGACGGAATAATTTCCGTTGTTCGTAAGCTGCGCATTAACAAGTACAAATGGGTTCGCTGTTGCGCCGGCAATGTTCGTGCCGTTGAACTGCCATTGGCAGGCGAGCGTGCCGCTGCCACTGGCCCCGACGGTAAATGTAATGGTTGCGCCGACCGCGTTTGTCTGGCTATGCGGCTGCGTAACGATCACCGGCGGGTTCGTGCCCGAATCGTTCCCCGCGGGAATCAAAAAATCCTTCATCACGGCCATATGCTGGGCCTGGCCGGAATCAGCAGATTGCACCGGATAAAAATCACTGAGGTCACTGTAAACCCGCGAATCGAAAACCAACCCATTGGAATTAGTGTGCGTCGGGAAAACCGTGGCGGTTTCAAAATTGGTGAGCGAAAAACTGGGCAGCACGTAATCGTACGGCTTGTTGCGCGGCTCATTCGTATCGGGATCCCCGTTGAAGTCGGTGGGGATCGGTCTGTCGCTGAGGAACGTGGTGAAAGTGCTGATTGCCGATTCGCTGCGGGAGGTGGTATTGAAATCCCCAGCGACGATGACCCAGGCATTGGTGGGGAAATTGGCTTGGATTCGGGCCTTGATTGCGGCGGCTTCGGCATTGCGATCGGAGGCCGAGCCGCTGCTGTAGAGATGCACGCTCACGACGTAGAGGTCGTTGGTGCCGGGCAGATCAATGTGCGCCCAAGCGAAGCTGCGGTCGCCCACCAGGCTGTCCGTCCAGGAACCGCTTTCGAGGATCGGCCAGCGGCTGATGATGCCGTTCGGGATGTTGAAACCGGTTTCGCGGTAGTAAACAAAGTTCGTGCCGAAGGCGGTATCAAGCATTTCACGAAAGGCTGCGGGTGTGTTCACTTCGAGACCATTTGTGCTCGTGTAATTGAATTCCTGAATGGCAACGACGTCTGGTTTAAGTCCCTGAAAAATGCGGATGGCAAACGGCAGGTAGGTTTGCGCGTTGCCGTTCAGGTTCGCGGCCATGATCCGGACGTTGACATTGCTTTGCGCGAACGCCAGGGTTGAAAAGAAGATCCCGCCCAGAAGTATGATTTTCCCGGTGCACCGTCTGACTTGTAACATCAACCGCATGCAAAAATGATGTCGTAATTATGCATACTGCACGGCAAACGCAAGCCGGCATTTTGCGGTTGATTGCGAACTGGACGCCCGCCCGGTTTCCTTCTAATCTTATCCCGTGCCAAATCCGTCAAAAAACGCGGGGCAAAACAATCCCGCCAAAGCCCGGCTCCCATTTGAAGAGGCTTTGAAAAAACTTGAAGGCATTGTTGCGGCCATGGAGTCCGACGACCTGCCGCTGGAAACGCTGCTGGCCAGATACGAGGAGGGGACAAGGCTGGTGAAAATCTGCCAGGAAAAGCTCGCTGAGGCAGAATTGAAAATCCAGCAATTGGAGAAAAATGCGGCGGGCGAAATGAAATTGAAGCCGTTGTCACCGGATTTGTCCGAAGGTTGATTTCCCGACCCCAGACCCCAAATATATGAGTCGTTATCTCGACATGGTGGACGGGCCGGCGCAGGTGAAGAAACTTACGCTGTTGCAGCTTCAGGAACTGGCCGGGGAGATTCGGGAAGAATTAATCGCCGGGCTGGCCAAAAGCGGCGGGCATCTCGGCCCGAATCTCGGCGTGGTCGAGTTGACCATCGCGTTGCATCGCGTTTTCAACACGCCCCGGGACAAATTTGTCTGGGACGTAAGCCATCAGGTTTACGTTCACAAAATCCTGACGGATCGCAAGCATCGCTTCCGCACCATCCGGCAGACGGACGGTCTGAACGGCTTCGCGTTGCGTGATGAAAGCCCGCACGATTGCTATGGCGCGGGTCACGCGGGCACGGCGCTTTCCGCCGCGCTCGGCATGGCGGCGGCGCGTGATAAAAACGGCACCAACGAAAACGTCGTCTGCATTTTTGGCGACGCGGCGTTGACGAACGGCATTTCCTTCGAAGCGCTCAACAACATCGGCCACACGACCAAGCGGTTCATCGGCATTCTCAACGATAACGAGTGGAGCATCGCCAAAAACGTCGGCGCGATTTCCAACTATCTCAACAAGCTCATCACGAATCCGCATTACAACAAACTGGCGAAGGACTTTGTAAACTTTGTGCGCCGCCTGCCCAAGGGCGAACTGGCGTTGAAGCTCGCACACAAAGCTGAGGAAGGTTTCAAGGGCGCCATCACCGACGTCGGGCTGCGGCAAACCGGCAGCCTGGTGGATACGGACGGTCGCGGCGGCTACGGCAGCCCGGTTTTCTTCGAGGAAATGGGGCTGCGCTACCTTGGCCCGATTGATGGACACGATTTGCCGTTGCTCATCAGCACGCTGGAATTTGCCAGGACGTGCGACCATCCGATTGTCATCCACATCCTCACCCAAAAGGGCAAGGGCTTCGAGGCTGCGCTCAAGTCGCCGGAAAAATTCCACGGCACCGGACCCTACGACGTGAAGACCGGCGATTCATTGCCGGTCAAGGCGGGTGCGCCGCCGAATTATCAGGACGTGATGGGACAGACCATGGTGAAGCTCTGTCAAAAGGACAACACCATCGTCGGCATCACCGCCGCGATGCCCAGCGGCACCGGCCTGAAGCATTTGGAAAAGGCCATGCCCGACCGTTACTACGACGTGGGCATTGCCGAGGAACACGCCGTCATTTTTGCCGCCGGCATGGCGACGATGGGCTTCCACCCGGTTTGCGCAATTTATTCCACCTTCCTGCAACGGGCCTACGACTGCATTCAGCACGACGTTTGTTTGCAGGATTTGCCGGTGATTTTCTGCATGGATCGTGCCGGTCTTTCGGCGAACGACGGCCCAACGCATCACGGCCTGTTCGACATTTCCTATCTGCGCTGCCTGCCGAATGTCATCGCCATGGCGCCGAAGGATGAGGACGAACTGGTGGACATGATGTTCACCGCCACGCACCAACAGCATCCGACGTTCATTCGTTATCCGCGCGGCGCGGCGGAAGGTGTGCCCATCAAGGATCAGCCCAGGCTGCTCGAAATCGGCAAGGCGGAAGTTATCCAGAACTTTTCCAGCAATGCTGCAAAGCGGCACAAGGTCGCACTGTTCGGCCTCGGTCCCATGAACACGCTCGCCTGCCGGGCCGCCGTGCAACTTGCGGCCGAAGGTTTCGATGTGGCCGTCATCAACCCGCGTTTCACCAAACCGCTCGACGCCGGGTCGCACGAATTTTTTGGCAAGGCGGCCGATGTGATCGTGACGCTGGAAGACCACGCGCTGATGGGTGGTTACGGCTCGGCGGTGCTCGAACTGTTCAGCGAAAAAGGCGTGACCACGCCCGTGGTGCGCATTGGCTGGCCGGACCAGTTCATCGAGCACGCCACCACGCAGGACGACCTCCGCCAAAAATACGGCCTGACCGTCGAGAACACCGTGGCCAGGGTGAAGGCGCAATTTGCGGAAGCCGCGGCCCCCGTGACGTCGAAGCTGATTGAGGTGGCTTGAGGCATTACCAGTTTCGTTCTGGGTATTGCACCAACGGACGGAGGTTTATTTGGGCAGGCCTTCCAGTTTGTTCAAATGTTCCCGTGCGTCCCGATGATTTGGGTTGAGCCGCAACGCTTCCTTGAAATGGGCGATGGCCTCGTCACGTTGGCCCAGCGCGGCCAGTGCCTGCCCGAGATTGCCATGGGCTTCCGCGTTATCCGGCTCGTATTGCAATGCTTCGCGCAGATGCGCCACAGCCTCATCCCATCGCCCTTGTTTCAGGAGTGCGAAGCCCAGAATGTTGTTGGCTTTCGGGTGGTGAGGTGACAGGCGCAGAACTTGTTCGCATTGCCCGATGGCTTCATCCAGCTTGCCTTGTAAAGCCAGGGCATAACCCAGGTTGCCCCGGGCGTTCACGTGGTCCGGGTCGTAAAACAAGGCCTTCCGAAAGTGCGGGATCGCGTCGTCCAGCTTTCCGTTCATGGCCAGCCCCAGGCCGAGGGTGTTGTGAGCGTTGGCGTAATCAACCCCGGCTCGCCGCTCCAGCGCGTGCGGGCTGTTGGTGGTCATATTGAGTACATCGATGTGGATCAGCGCACAGTTCAAGTTCGTGAGTGCATTTTCGTAGCGGGGTCTGATCTCAAGAGCTTTGAAATAATAAAACACCGCTTCGTTCAACCGCCCTTTGTTATAAAGCGCCTGGCCGAGACTGTCGAAGGCGATGAAATTGTTTTCCGTCAGGGCGATGGCGTGGCGAAAAAGTGATTCGCCATCCCGCCAATAATCCAGTTGAACACGTGTCCGCGCCGCGCAAGTTCCCAGAACCAACAAAGCGGCAAGTGCAGCAACCCTGCCGGAGAGCTGACAGCGCGTGATCAAGTCGGTGGCCGCCCACACCGCAATCCAGAACACACCCAGCAAGGGGATGTAGGTGTAGCGATCCGCCATGGATTGGACCCCCACCTGAACCAGCCCGATCACAGGGAACATCGTTCCCAAAAACCATAGCCATCCGACCAGACCGTACGGCCGCTTCCGCGCCGTTAGCATTGCCAGGACCGACAGTCCCATCACCAACGCGCCTGCAGCGAGCACCTGACTCCACGGCCAATGCCTGGTCAGCGGATAGGGATTGGTCAGGTTAACCGGCCAGAAGGTTTTCCCCAGGTAGCGCGCATAAGCAACCAGGGCATTTGCGATTCGCATGCCGACCGGGCGGCTTGCCAATGATTCCATGGCTTTGTTTTGCAGTTGAAGGGAAAACGTCAACGCTCCAGCGATGGCGGCGAGCAGGAAAAATGGGATTTTCTCACCAAGCAACCGGGACAGCATGGCGCGGTGGGCGAAAAATTCTCCCGGTTTGGTGCGTCGTAGCGGCCAATAGTCCAGCAGCAACAGAACAAATGGCAGGGTCACCACCATGGGCTTGCACATCAAACCCAACGCAAAAAAAATCAGGGACAGGAAATACTCGCTTGACCAATGTCTGGAACCGGCGACCAGTTTCTGTGTGTATCGGGCATACATCCAGACGGCCAGCAACCAAAACAGGGTGCTCAAAACATCCTTCCGTTCCGCCACCCAGGCCACGGATTCCACGTGCAGGGGATGCAATCCAAACAGTCCGGCGAGGAGGGCGCTGGGCCAATGCGCCCCGGTGAGCCGTCGGAAAAGCAGGAAGACCAGGACCGTGTTTGCCGCGTGCAATAAAATGTTTGTCAGGTGCAGCCCCGCCGCCGTTGGTCCGAACCACTCCACGTCCAGCATGTACGTCAGCCAGGTCAGCGGAATCCAGTTGCCGTCCAGCCCCGTGCCAAATGCCCACCGGACGTTCTCCCACGTCAATCCGCCCAGGACGTGCGGATTGGTGGTGATAAACTCCGGGTCGTCATAAGTGACATAATCGAAGCCAACCGCCGGCCAATAAACGACCGCCGTGGAAACCGCGAGCAGGACACATACCCAAAGGGGCCGGGTCAGCAGGATGAAAAGCCTGCTGGCGGACTGCGGGTTGTGCCGTGGCGTTTGTGTCAGCGTCTCCATCTGTTAAACGGTGAGCGATGGCCAAAACCTAATTGAAACCCGCAGTCCGCAAAAGTAAAACCCGGCGTCGAATCGAAGCCAATTTGATCAAATCAGCTTTCTTTCCTTGATTTCCCTTCCGTTCGGCCTTTTCCTCTCGTCTGCAATTTGAAACTTTAAACTGAATTATGGCTTACAAGGACGTGACCCCGCCCGCGGGTGGAAAAATTTCAATCAAGAACGGCAAGCTCACCGTTCCTGAAAATCCCATCCTCCCGTTTATTCGCGGCGACGGCACCGGCCCGGACATCTGGGCGGCGAGCGTGCGCGTGTTCGACTCGGCGGTGCAGAAAGCCTACGGCGGCAAGCGCAAGATTTCCTGGTTTGAAGTGTTTGCCGGAGAAGCCGCCAAGAACAAGTTCGATAACTGGCTGCCAGACGACACGGTCGAGGCGTTCAAGGAATATCTCGTTGGCATCAAAGGCCCGCTCACCACGCCCGTCGGCGGCGGCATCCGCTCGCTCAACGTGGCGTTGCGCCAGATGCTCGACCTCTATGTCTGCCTGCGCCCCGTGCAATGGTTCACCGGTGTGTCGTCGCCCGTGAAGCACCCGGAGAAGGTAAACATGGTCATCTTCCGCGAGAACACCGAGGACATTTACGCGGGCATCGAATACGCCGCCGGCACACCGGAAGCGCAGAAGATTCTGGATTTTGTAGCGAAGGAATTCCCCAAGGACTTCAAGAAAATCCGCTTCGGCACGGCGGAGAAGGCCGTTGAATTTTTGAATGCCGCCGGCGTTCCGATTCCGCCTGACAAGCCGATGACCACCCAGGTCGGCATCGGCATCAAGCCCGTCAGCATGGTCGGCTCCATGCGGCTCATCGTGTCCGCCATCAAGTACGCCATTGAGAATAAGCGCAAGAGTGTCACGATTGTCCACAAGGGGAACATCATGAAATTTACGGAAGGTGCGTTCCGTGATTGGGGCTACAAAATCGCGAAAGACCTTTTCGGCGCGGTGGAAATTGATCCCGGCCAGCCGGGATGGTGCAAAATTCCCGAGGGCAAACCCGGCGCGGGCCTCGTCATCAAAGACGCCATCGCTGACATCACGCTCCAGCAGGTGCTCACGCGCCCGACGGATTTTGATGTCATTGCCACGCTCAACCTGAACGGCGATTACCTGAGCGACGCGCTGGCGGCGCAGGTGGGGGGCATAGGCATTGCGCCTGGCGGGAACATCAATTACATCACCGGCCACGCCATCTTCGAGGCCACGCACGGCACCGCTCCAAAATACGCAAACAAGGACGTGGTGAATCCCGGTTCGGTCGTGTTGAGCGGCGAAATGATGTTCCGCTATCTCGGCTGGACGGAAGCGGCGGATTTGATCTTGAAAGGCCTGAATGGTGCAATTGCCAGCAAACGCGTCACCTACGACTTCGCCCGCCTGATGGATGGCGCGACGGAGATCAAATGCTCCCAGTTCGGCGACAACATCATCGCACACATGTGATGGTTTTGTCAGTGGGCGGACGGGTCGGGTGGTTGCCGGCAGTTTTTATTTTTCGAGAGTGAAACCGCAAAACCACACAGCAACAGTGCCACGCCCAGCATGCAGATGATGGCTGCACCGGTCGGGAAATCGAATCGGTAGGCGGCGTACAAACCGAGCATGCTTGACAGGGTCGCGGTAATCCAGCCAATCGCTAGCAGGGTGGTGAGGCGGGTGGCGAGGAAGTTGGCGCAGACCGCCGGCACGATGAGGTATGAAAACACCAGCAACACACCGCCGATTTGCACAAAGCTGGTCACCACCAATCCGAACAGGGCGTAAAAAAGAAAATCCCACCAGCGCACCGCCAGGCCCTCCGCCACGGCGCGGTCTGGGTCGAAGGATATCATCAGGAATTTTTTTCGGAACACGACATGGACCGCGCCAATGCCGAGGTAAATCAGAAACGTCTTGATGACATTTTTCGGGCTGACCAGCAGCACGTCGCCGATTAAGGTGCGGCGCAATTCTTCATTGCCTTCCGCCGTGCGGCTCAATAGCAAAATGCCCGCCGCTGCTGCGACGACATAGACAATCCCAATCAAGGCCTCCTGCGGCACATGGCGATGGTTCTTCACGCGCGTCAGGGCGAAGATGGCGGCGCCGGTGAGCGTAAAACCAAAAGACCAAAGATAGGTTTGCAGGTCCTGGGGTTCGTGGCCGAGCAGCAGACTGAGGCACGTGCCCAGCGTGGCCACCTGTGCCAGCGCGAGGTCAACAAAAATCACCTCGCGCCGCACGATGTGAAGGCCGAGATAAACCAGAATTCCCGGCAGCAGCAGGCACGCAATCAGCGGCCATTCCATCACGGTGAAGGCTTCGCTCATAAATTGTCCGGTTGGATTGGCGGTGACACCGCATTCATTTATTTTCCGCCAGCGCCTTGGCCATCGCCTTGACAAGGCAATCCACCAATTGAATATAGCCGCCTTCCGTTCCTTTCACGCCGCCGGGGAATTGCGTCACGTCCACAACGGTCGCGCCGGTGTCGCGCGCAACGGTTTCCGCCGTCTTCCGGTTCAGATACGGATCCACGATGATGACGTGAACGTTTTCCGTTTTCATTTTCATGATGACGTTGGCGAGATGGGCGGGCGTGGGTGGAATGCCGGGCTTGGGTTCGAGAAACAAATCAATCTTCAACCCGAAATCCCTTGCGAAATAAGGCCAGGAGTCGTGATAGGCAACGATGCGCTGTCCTTTGAATGGCGCGAGCGCCTTTTGCCATTCGATGAGCCTCGCATCAATCGCGTCGGTGAATTTTTTCAAGTTGGCGTGGTAAATCCCTTCTGACGCCGGGTCATTCTGGCAGAGCGATTCCGCGATGTTCTGCGCGACGATTTTCGCGTTTGACGGGCTGACGACATAATGGGGATTGCCTGCGGCATGAATGTCGCCGCGCGAGCGGTCGAGTGTGGCCGGCACGTCGAGCAATTGGATTCCCCTGGCGCAAAAGACGTGGCCGGGCGCGCCCGAAACGATTTTCTGGTTGCGCGCCTGGTCCAGCAGCGCCGGCAGCCAGCCGATTTCCAACTCGGCTCCGCCTTCAATGAGCACGTCAGCGCGGTTGAGTTTTGCGATGAAACTTGGCTTGGCATCCACGAAATGCGGGTCTTCCGTCGGCTTTGCCAGCGTGGCGAGTTCAATATGATCACCCCCGATTTCCTTGGCGATTGCGCCAAGGTCGGGAGTGGTGGCGACAACGTTCAATTTGGCGTTCGCCGCGGGCAGCAGCAGCGTCAGGGCAAACAATTGTGACAGAAACTTTTTCATAATTTTATTCGTTGAATTTCATCCGTGGTCAAAACTTGTGCGCGCCGTGCGCTCCGAGCATGAATTCCAATTGCAGCCAGACCGAGTGGGCGTCGCCAAACGATTCGCCATGGTCGTAGTTGTATTGCAGGCGCAGCTTGCAAAATTCGCTCGGATAAAACGTCAATGCGGGCGAGATGCGGGTGCGCTCGCCGCGAAAGACGTCCTGGGAATCAAACGCGCCGTCATTGCCGTTGGCGTATTCGCCGCGCAGGCCGGCCACCCAGCGCGGTTTGAAGCCCCACAAGACCTGCGAGTAACAACCCCAGTCACGCAGCGTCTCGGCGGGCAGCGGTGTTGGGGTGGCCGGATCGGCGCCGGCCTTAAAACGCTCGTAAAGCGCCTCGGTTTGCCACGATACAAATGGAAAACCCGCGTCAGCGTTCGGCGCCTTCCATTTCCAATAAAAATCCACGCCGTAGATTTCCGTGCGGTTTTCCGGACCGGTGTCGTTCGGTCCGAAGGCGGCGGAAGCGCCGACAACCAGTGTTTGTTGATCGGTCAAATCAAACGATGACGCGATGCGCGGCACGTAAAGCAAATCGCCGGGGCCGCGCAGCGTGCGGTCAAACGTGGCGCGACCGTGGAACCGGTCCACGCCCAGGGCGTCCGGATCGCCGGGATTGCGAAAACCAAACGCCGTCGAACCTTGTCCATCAAACACGCCGAGAGTCGCCTCGGTGTAAAACGGAGTGGGCGCAAGCCACGACGCTTGTGCGCCAACGTTCCGCAGGCCGTCCGGGCCGAAGGCGCGGGTCAAAATGATTGGCGCATCCACGAATGCCCACTGATGCGGGTGCTGCGCATTCTGGCGTCCGAACGCGGCAAAAAACTGGCCGGCCTTCACCTGCAGATTGGCTGGCAGCGAGGTGGATTGCGCATAAGCTTCTTCCAGTTCGATGTCGGTTTGATTGTTTTTGTCGAGCTTGAAAACAATATTGCCGAACCCCTTGAAATAAGGGTCCACTGCTCCATCCACGGCGATTTCCGCGTTGCGAAGGGAAAATCCGTTTTTGATCGGGTCGTGGTCACCCAGCTCCAGTTGCGCTGACGGGTCGGAAACCGTCGAACCGCCCGCCGCCATCAACACATCAAAGCTGATGTTCATGTAGGCGGAACCGGCGCGCGCCAACGTCAAAGGCTGCGTCGGCGACCACGACCGCGCTGGGGCGGGCGACGGCGCATTCGTCCGGTCTGGTTGTAGTTCGGCCGCCAACTGCTCTTCGAGTTTTTTCTTTTCCGCCGCCGCCGCCTGCTGTTTCGTCAGTTCATCAAGTTTATGCGTCAACGCCTCGATTTGCTCTTTTTGCTCGCGCTGGGCCTTCTCAAAATTTTCCTGCGTCTGCCGCAGTTGCTGTTTCAACTGCTCCACTTCATTTGTTTCTTGGGCTTGGGCGATCATCGCGCTCAGGCAAAGGGCGGAGGACCACCCTAATATCGTTTTCAGTTTCATATTGCTTCTCCAATTCAGGCGCCACGCACCGGGCGTGCACGCCAATTCACAACGGAATTCGATCAGCCGAAGCCGACCGACCTACACGAGGGGAGAAACAACTGACGGAGGAGCGCGCCCGGGAGGGAGATTCCCAATGGTCGGACTAACAACGGAAAATTCTATGCGGGGAGTTGCTTCAACAAATGTTGCCGGTGCAATGACGGGGACATCGCAAGACGCCGATTCAACGTGCCCGTGCGCAAACAAGGTGACCACACATTCATGGCCGGCTTCATCCGCGTCGTGATGGATCAGCTTGTGCAGGGTCTCGTTGGAGGCCAGCGCGGCCATGAACAAAACCAGCCCCACCAGCAAGGTGGCAACGAACGACCTGCTGAACCGGCAAAGATGTTTCCTCTTAAATTGCAAACTATTTGCAATATAGCAAAGGACACGCCGCCGGCAAGTAATTTCGGGCAACGCAGATTAAATTACCGTCCGCAGCAGTGCTTGTATTTCTTGCCGCTGCCACAAGGGCAGGGGTCGTTGCGGCCGACTTTCGGGCCGGTGCGGACCGGCTTGGCTTTTTCCGCCACCGCCGCCGCGGCCTCGCTGACGACGTCGCTGGGCTTGGCCTGCGCGCCGCCTGAACTGGCCGTGCTCGTGCCGCCGAAAGCGCTTGCGGCCTGGTGCAGGGTTTGTTGCGGGACGTTCTTCAGGAAATTTTCAAACGCCAGCATGCTCGACGCGCTGCGGAAGATGTTGTGGCAAATCTCGGTCTTCACATTGACCATCAGCTCGTCGAAAATCTTGAACGCTTCGGCTTTGTATTCAATGAGCGGGTCGCGCTGGCCGTAACCGCGCAGGCCGATACTGTAGCGCAGGCTGTCCATTTCGTAGAGGTGTTCCTGCCACAGGCGGTCAATCGCGCTGAGGATGGTGAAGCGCTCGACTTCCTTCAGCGCGTCAGGGTTTTCAAAGCTGATTTTGAGATCGTAAGCCTTGCGAACGGCGTCGGAAATAAAATTGCATACGGCGAATTGCGCCGGGCTGAGTCCATCAAACAGCGAACCCGCCACGGGCGGTTCCTTGCCGGCATCGGCGGCCTTGACGATTTCGGCCTCCGGCAGGCCGATGGGGAAATTCAGGTTCACCCAATCCGCCAGCGGGCGCACCTTCCATTCGCTGGTGTCCTCCGCCGTCGTGTGTTGCGCGACCTTGTCCACGACGACCTCTTCCATGATGTCCATGAGCCGGTCGCGCACGTCTTCGCCGTGGATGATTTCGTTGCGGAAGCCGTAAATGACCTCGCGCTGCTTGTTCATCACGTCGTCGAATTCGAGCGTGCGTTTGCGGATTTGGAAATTGTGCTGCTCGACGCGCTTTTGCGCCTGCTGAATGGAACGATTCAGCCACGGATGCGTCAGTTCCTGGCCTTCTTCAAGCCCCATTCGTTCCATCATTTTCACAATGCGGTCGGAGCCGAACAGCCGCATCAAATCGTCTTCGAGCGAGATGAAAAAGTGTGACGAACCGGGGTCACCCTGGCGCGCGCAGCGTCCGCGCAACTGGCGGTCAATGCGGCGCGCTTCGTGGCGTTCCGTGCCCATGACGTGCAGTCCGCCGAGTTCGGCGACGCCGGGGCCGAGTTTGATGTCCGTGCCGCGGCCGGCCATGTTTGTGGCAATGGTCACCGCGCCGCGCTGGCCGGCGCGCATGATGATTTCGGCCTCCTGCTGGTGATATTTCGCGTTGAGGACGGAATGAATGATGCCTTCGCGCTTGAGCATGCGGGAAAGCTGCTCGCTGACTTCAACGGAAATCGTGCCGACCAGAATCGGCCGGCCCTGGGCGTGGATCTGCTTGATCTCGTTGAGGACGGTGTTGAATTTTTCCCGCCGGGTTTTATAGACCGCATCATTGGCGTCTTTGCGGACGCAAGGTTCGTTCGTCGGGATGACGAGGACGCCGAGTTTGTAAATGTCGAAAAATTCGGACGCCTCCGTTTCCGCCGTGCCGGTCATGCCGGCCAGCTTTTCGTAGAGACGGAAATAATTTTGAATCGTGATTGTGGCGAGCGTCTGTGTTTCGTGCTCGATCTCGACACCTTCCTTGGCTTCGACGGCCTGGTGCAAGCCGTCACTCCAGCGGCGACCGGGCATGAGACGGCCCGTGTGCTGGTCAACGATGATGACCTTGTTCTCCTGAATGACATATTCCACGTCGAGCTGGTACAGGCTGTAAGCCTTGAGCAATTGCGAGATGGCGTGAATCTTTTGCGCCTTGGTCTCGAAGTCCTGCTGCACCTTCGTCTTTGCTTCCATGCGCTTGCGCGCATCGGGTTCCGGCCCGGCATCAATTTCATGCAGCAATGTTGTGAGTTCGGGCAGCACAAAAGCCTCCGGGTCTTTCGGGCTGACAAAATTGCGGCCTTTTTCGGTCAAATCGGCCTCGAAACCTTTCTCATCAATGGCAAAAAGCAATTCCTCCTTCTCCCGGTACAGGTCAACTTTCTTTTGGTCCTTGTGCAAATCCAGTTCGGCTTGATTCATCAACTTGAGATTTTCCGGGTCTTCCAGCAGTTTCATCAGGCCCTCGGATTTCGGTTGGCCGGTTTTGACGCGGAACAAAAGCAGGCCGATTTCATGCTCGAGGGCTTCGGGATTTTGTGGGCTTGAGCCATCGGCCGGATGCAGCTTCTTAATGAGCGCTTCGGCCTCGGACAGAAAACGCGCGCACAAACGTTGCTGTGCCCGGACGAGCGATTCGACGAGCGGCTTCCACTGACCGTATTGCTCGTCGTAAGTGTGAACGGACGGGCCGCTGATGATGAGCGGCGTGCGGGCTTCATCAATGAGGATGGAGTCCACTTCGTCCACGATGGCGTAGTAATGGCCGCGCTGGACCTGTTCTTCTTTGCGTGCAGCCATGCCGTTGTCGCGAAGATAATCAAAACCGAACTCGGCGTTCGTGCCATAGGTGATGTCACAATTGTATTGCTCGCGACGGATGCGTGGTGGCTGGTCGTGCAAAATGCAACCGACGGTCAGGCCAAGAAATTTGTAAATCGCGCCCATCCATTCGGAGTCGCGCGCGGCAAGGTAGTCGTTGACCGTCACGAGATGGACGCCGCGTCCGGTGAGCGCGTTGAGATAAATGGGCAGGGTGGCGACGAGCGTTTTGCCTTCGCCGGTGGCCATTTCGGCAATGCGACCGCTGTGCAGCCCGTAGCCGCCGATGAGTTGCACATCGAACGGAATCATCTCCCAGAGCAATGGATGCTCGCGCACGATGATTTCCGTCTTGCGTTCGGTGAGACGGCGGCAGGCGTTTTTGACGACGGCGAACGCTTCGGGCAGGATCTCATTGAGCGTCCTGGCCAACTCCGTTTTGTCCTGAATTTGCGAGAGCCGCGCCTTCCAATCGGCGGTTTTCTGGCGCAGCTCGTCGTCGGAAAGCTTTTGGAGTCCGGCCTCCATCTCATTAATCCGATGGACGAGCGGCCAGAGTTTCTTCAGTTCGCGGTCATTCTTCGACCCGAAAATCCATTTCAAAAAATTCACAGTGAACCCAAATAGTCAGTTGAAAATAGAAGCAAAACGCTACGCGATGAAACGCAAAGCGTCAAAACGAATCGCCGATATTTCAGGTCAGGAAGAAACCGCTGTTACGTGGTGGGCTGTTGCGACGGCGGCGGATTTTGTCGGACTGCCGGGCTTGGATTTGGCGGCAGGGCATCGTGAACGATGATTGCCGCGCGTTTGGCCGCTTCGGAGATGAGCTTGAGGTGCGGTTCGAGCGCGGGATTTTCGCCGTGCTTGAACAACAAGCGGTCAGCGTAGCCTCGAATAATGGCAATGATATTGTTCAATTCGTGCGCGACCGCAGGAGAGACGTGCGGTGTCGAATTTTGGGTGGTTTCGTGCAGGGCATCCGCGCCAGCCGCTGCCTCGGCCATTTTTTTGTAGATATTTTCCAGTGATGACATCGCCGTTACGTACAGCACCTTGTGCGCCAGATTTTTAGACGCGGAGAAGCTTAATTTTACGGGCACTGCGCCGGCCCGATTTCATCACGCGTTTTAAAGTTAATTATTGAATGAGACATCCTGTTCCGAAGCAGGACAGAAACTTTTGCGTGTGTAAATCGCAGGCTGGCTTCTTTTTGCCGATTCGTTATCCTGAGCCCGGAATCACGGATGAATACCGCGCCCGCAGCTCTCGGCCTCATAGCCGGCAACCGCTCCTTGCCGCTGGAATTTGCCCGGCAGGCGCGCGCCGCCGGAGTCAAACGGCTCATCGCCGTTGCGTTTGAAAATGAGACCAATCCCGCGCTGGCCGGACTGGTGGATGAGATCGTCTGGCTCAAAGTCGGCCAGCTTTCAAAAATGATTTCCGCGTTTGCCGACCGCGGGGTGAAGCGATGTGTCATGGTCGGCCAAATCGCGCCGAAAAATCTTTATGATTTGCGACCCGATTTGCGCGCGATGTCGCTGTTATTCCGGCTGAAGGAGAGAAACGCCCACACGATTTTTGGCGCGATTGCGGATGAATTGAAAAAAGACGGCGTTGAATTGATTGACGCGACGCCGTGGCTGAAACCGCTCATGCCGCAAGCCGGTTTTCATCTCGGTCCGGAATTGTCGGATGAACAACGTGCGGACGTCGAATTTGGTTTTCGCATCGCCCGGGAGGTTTCCCGTTTGGAAATCGGGCAGACCGTGGTCGTAAAAAAAGGCGCGGTGCTGGCGGTCGAAGGTTTTGAAGGCACGGACAAATGTCTTGCGCGCGGCGGGGAACTCGCCGGCAAGGACGGCGGCGCAGTGGCGGTCAAGGTGGCGAAGGTCAATCATGACATGCGGTTCGACATTCCTTGCGTCGGCTTGCAGACACTGGAAACCTGCGCTCACGCTGGAATTTCCGTGCTGGCACTGGAAGCTGGGAAAACTTTGTTGCTGGAACAGGAGGCCTGTGGGCAACTGGCAAAAAAAAATAAAATCTCCGTGACAACCATTGATTAAATTCCACGACTTTTATTCCACAACTCCCAACTTCTGATTTCCATGCTCACTTCCCACGAACTCTTTGGTTTCATGTCGCCAAACCTGGCCGGCGAAATCATCACGTTCACTTTTGAATCGGACAAACCGATTTACCGCGCCACGCTCAACGCCGTTGCCGCCGCGCGGCACCTGCGCCCGGTTTTCCTTGAGCGCCAGCCCAAAACCCAGCGGCACGCGGCCATGATCGCAACCCTGGCAAGGCCCGCGCTGGATTTGGTCGCGGGTAGCCTGATTCGCACCTGGTTGCTGAAAAAGCACAAGGCCATGCTCGTGGATTTTTTGAGCACCCTGGGTATTAAAAACGAGGAGGGCGTGGTTGAAAATTTGCCGGAGAGCATGGACGACGTGAAATTAAAATCCGCGATTGAAACGCTGCTAGCGAAATATCCGCCCGAAGCCGTGGCGGTTTATCTGAACGCATTCAACGACATGAACGAAGCCAACTGGGCAAATCTCAAAAGCATCCTGGAATCAGATTCCCGGCTGCAACTGGGAGCAAATGTTTGAAGGTTGACCGGGACGTTCCCGCTTCGGAAGATTCCTGAATGAAGAATTTGACGGGCAGACGGGCGCAAATCCTTGAATGGAGCCACTCAAAATGGGCGGGCTTGGTGCTGGTCGGGTGTGTGTTTGCGCTGGCCGCGGCCCTTTCCTGGCGCCGGTGGCCGGACATCCTGGTTGACTTCGGGATACAACTTTACCTGCCGTGGCGGATTTCCCAAGGAGACGTGCTCTACCGCGACATGATGTATCTGACCGGCGGCCCGCTGTCCCAATATTTCAATGCGCTGCTCTTCAAGATTTTTGGCGTTTCGTTTCGGACACTTTTTTTAGCCAACCTGACCATCACGGCGGGGATGTTGGTTTTGATTTACCGCCGTTTTCTGGCGGCGGCGGACCGGTTAACGGCAACCATGATTTGTCTGGCGATTGTGCTGGTGTTTGTGTTTCAGCATTTCGTCCCGGTTGGCAACTACAACTATGTTACGCCTTATTGCCACGAGATATTTCATGGGTTGGTGCTTTCCCTCGTGGTGGTGATGTGGTTGTCGGATTGGGTTGAAAAGGAGCGAATTCAATTTGCCGCGGCGGCCGGCTTTGGCTCCGGCCTGGTGTTTCTGACCAAACCGGACGTTTTCGTGGCGTTGTTTGTCTGCGTGGTCACGGCTTTTTTTGTCGGTGTTTTTTTTCATCGGCGTACCGGCTTCGCGGCCAAATCGCTGATGGCGTTCTCGCTTTCCGGGCTGGTCCCCTTGCTCGCCTTTTTTGCGCTTTTCCTCCGGGTGGAAGACTGGCGGATGAGCATGCGTTCGGTGGTTTCGGCGTGGGTGCCGTTGTGGCATACGTCCATTACCCGGGACCCGTTTTACCAATGGTGCCTGGGATTGGACCTGCCATTTCTTAATCTCGAAAAGATGGCGACGCATTTTATTTTCATCGTGATGATAATCACGATTTACGCGCTGGCCTTCCGGTACGGGATGGAATCAAGATTCAAATGGGTGAAATCGTCCTGGATGGTTGGGCCGTTGTTGATTGCGCCACTTTTGATTTTGGCCATCGTCTGGAATTGGATTGATTGCGGCCGGTCATTGCCCCTCCTGGGTTTGTCCGCCTGTGTGTTGCTGGGTTTGAGCTGCAGGAAAATCGCGGCCGAACCGGCGGCGATCTTTCCGTTGCTTTGGAATGTGTTTGGCCTGGCATTGCTGGCCAAGCTGGGGCTTTTCGCACGGATTTGGCAGTACGGATTTGCGCTGGCCATGCCGGCGTTTGCGGGAGCGATATACTTGTTCGTCTGGCTTCTGCCGTTGCGATTGGAACAAAAATACCGCGTCCGCTCCCATTGGTTTCGTGTGATCGCCTGTCTGGCGCTGACAGCCGGGTTTGTTCATCTGTTTCTGCTCTCGGAATCGTATTATCTCCGGAAGAATTTGCCCGTGGGAAGCGGTGGAGATAAAATCATGGCCTACAATTCTTCAGTGGATCCATTTCATGGCACTGTTGAGAAGGCGCTGTCTTGGATTGGGAAAAACGTCCCTGCGGACGCGACGGTGGCGGTTCTGCCCGAAGGGGCCATGATTAATTATCTGAGCCGGCGAGTGAATCCGACCCGCCACCTCGTCTGGGTCCCACCGTTGATGGCGGTGTTCGGTCAAACCAACATGACCGCTGCTTTTGAGAAAAACAGTCCCGATTATGTCCTGATCATTGCCCGGAGCGCCTCCGAATTCGGGGTGAGATTTTTCGGCTACGACCCGCGAAATGGGATGGAACTGATGCGATGGATTGAGGCTCATTACGACCGGGTTTATCCGGCGCCAGACCCGGTCGGGAAATCCGCACCCCAAGAGCAACCCTTTTTCGAGCTGCAAATCCTGAAACGGCGGCCGCCCGTTTTGCCGGCAGGAAACGATTGAAACAATCCCCCGTTCACCCATACTTATGCTGCTTATGAAAAAATATCTCGTTGAATTCATCGGCACATTCTTTCTGGTGCTTACCGTCGGCATGACGGTCATTGAACCCGGGGCCGCCGGCGACATGGCCCCGCTGGCCATCGGCTCGGCGCTGATGATCATGGTCTATGCCGGCGGTCACGTGTCGGGCGGCCACTACAACCCGGCGGTTACAGTGGCCGTCTGGTTGCGCGGGCGTTGTTCCAAGGCGGACGTGCCGGGCTACCTGGTTTCACAAATATTGGGCGGTGGCGTGGCGGCGATGCTTGTGCTTTATCTCAAAGGCGATCCAACGGTGACGCCAAAGGGAATAACAGTTTTTCCCGCACTGGTTGCGGAATTGGTCGGAACCTTCGCGCTCGCTTACGTCGTGCTGAACGTGGCCACGGCCAAAGCCACATCTGGCAATTCATATTATGGCCTCGCCATTGGTTTCACGGTAACGACAATGGCGTTTGCGCTCGGCGGCATTTCCGGCGGCGCCTTCAATCCCGCTGTCGCCGTTGGCATCACCGTCATGCACCTCGCCAAGGTATCGAACCTGTGGATTTATCTCGCTGCCAATCTTGCCGCAGGTGCGCTCGCGGCGTTCACCTTCCGGGGCATCAATCCCGACGACGTATAATTTGCAGTTGCCAAAATCGCAACAGCCATGGTGATGCCCGATTTTCTCCGCGCGCAAACTGATGGAACGCTGCTCTCGGTGAAGCTGCAACCGCGCGCTTCCACCAACCAAATCGTCCCGCATGCCGGGATCGGTGCCGAACTGCGAATCAGAGTCACCGCGCCACCCGTGGATGCCGCGGCGAACGAAGCCCTGATTCAACTGCTCGTTGACAGGTTGGATTGCGCCCGTGGTCGTGTCGAATTGGTGCGTGGTTGCAAGTCGCGGCACAAGGTGGTCAAACTCCACGGCTTCGCCCCGGCAGAAGTGTTTCAAAAGCTTTTGGAATCAACAGCGGATTGATTTTTCTGTCAACTTCCCCGCTCCACTTGCCACTCATGCAGTGTTATGATGACGACCAGAACCAAGTTCATCGCTGTGCCAGGTGATCATTGGCCGAAAAATCCGTGCCGCCAATTTTTCCGCCGGATACGTCTAAATTTCCGCGAGTGTTGGATGAAAATGTGGCGTCGCCTCAATCAATTCCATGCCGGCCTGCCTAGGAGATGTATCGTTTTCGCGCTCAGGCTGTCCCATTTTGGGGCAAGGAATTGGACTGACAGACTGGATGACAATTAAACTATAAACTGGCGTTATCGGAGGGTAAGGGCACTTAAACTGCTTTTCATCTGCGGAACGTTTATCCATGAATATAACCAATCACGACGTTGAAATGCCATCAGCCGAAGCTGCCCCTGGCTCAGAAAACGGGCATTCGACGGGTGGTATGGAAAGCTCAAGAGGCGTGGAACTCAACGCGCAACTGGCGCAGGAAAACGCAAAGCTGGGGCAGGAAAACGCAGAACTCGTGCAAGAACGAGATTTGCTGCGGATGGTGATTGATAATTTGCCGGACTTCGTTTACGCGAAAGACAAGCAGGGACGGTTTGTGTTGAACAATATAGCTCATGCCCGCAGTCTCGGGTTAAATTCACCAGCGGAAATGAAGGGCAAAAGTGACTTTGATTTTCATCCTCCCGAATTGGCCGCGCAGTTTTACGCCGACGAAAAGAAAATCATTGAAACCGGCGAGCCAATAATTAATCAGGAGCAGTACAAGTGCAGGCCCAACGATAAATCAGGCAAAAAATACTGGTCGGTCAGCAGCAAAGTGCTGTGGCATGACGCCCAAGGCAAGGTTTTGGGAACGGTGGGCATTTCGCGGGACACCACGGAACAAAAACGGGCGGAAGCCAAGCTGGCGTACGAACAGCAGTTGTTCCAGGCACTGCTGGAAACCACGCCCGACAGCATCTATTTCAAGGACTTGGAATCCCGTTTTGTGCGGGTGAGCCGGGCAAAGGCGGAATCGACGCTGCAAACCGTCCGCAAGAGCCATCGCGCCGCCCATCCAAACGACAAGCCGGACGACTGGCCTCCCCATTTGGCCGGGACCAAGCAATTCGCCGACTGGTTGATCGGCAAGACTGATTTCGATACCTTCCTGGAGGAGCATGCCCGCGTCGCTTTTGAGGATGAGCAGGAAATCATCCGCACTGGCCAGCCTGTCATTGGCAAACTCCAAAAAGTGCCCCTCCCTGATGGCGGGATCACTTGGTTGCTCTCGACCAAATTGCCTTGGCGTGACAAAGAGGGGCATATCATCGGCACTTTTGGCGCTTCCAAGGATGTGACAAATCTCAAGGAGGCGGAGGAATCGTTGGATCGGGAACGCCTCCTGTTGCGCGCAGTGATTGACAACCTGCCGGACTTCATTTACGCGAAGGACAAGCAGGGGCACTTCGTGCTGAACAATGTGGCGCACGCAAAGTCATTCGGTGTTACTCCCCAGGAAATGCTGGGCAAGAGCGACTTCGATTTCTTCCCTCCCGAACTGGCTCAGCAATTTCACGACGATGAGCAGAAAATCATTGAAACCGGCACGCCAGTCATTAATCAGGAACAGTACAAATGCAAGCGCGGTGACAAATCGGGTCAAAAACGCTGGTCGGTCAGCACCAAGGTGCTTTGGCGCGACGACCAGGATGCGGTTTTGGGCACCGTCGGAGTCACCCGTGACATTCATGAGATGAAACTTGCGCAGGAAGCCCTGCGTCAAAGTGAGGAACGACTGCGTGAAGTCATGCGGCGAACGCGTTGCATCTTGAATTTCGGTGAAGTGGAAGCGCCGGAGGGATGGCGGGAACATGCGCTGGATCCGGTTTCGCCGTTCCGCTGGAATTTTCCCGTTGTCAATGTGGAGGCGGCGCAGGAAGTACTTCCGCTCGACCTGCTGCCGGACCAGCAATACCAGCAAGTCTGGAGCAACAGTCGCCACCCCGATGACTTCATCCAGATGAATCAGGTCTCCGGGGGGGCATTCCTCCACGACTCCCCGTTTTATCGCAACCAGTTTCGCTGTAGGGACAAGCACGGAGTCGAGCACTGGATGCAGCAGTTCGTGACCGTCCACAAGCTGGCGGAAAACCGGTGGCAACTCTTCGGCATTACCACCGATATCACCGATTTGAAAGCGACCGAGAACGCGTTGCGCTCCAGCGAGGAAAAGTTGCGCCAGTTCACCGTGCAATTGGAGCGCAGCAATCGCGAGCTGCAGGATTTTGCCTATGTGGCTTCGCATGACTTGCAGGAGCCATTACGAAAAATCGTGGTCTTTGGCGAACGGCTCAAGGAAAAGAACAGTGAAGGCTTGGGGCCGGAAGCGCTTGATTATCTGGATCGGATGCAGAAAGCAGCCGCGCGGATGCAGATTCTGATCAACGATCTGCTGACTTTTTCACGCGTCACAACCAAGGCACATCCTTTTGAGCCGGTTAATCTGGCCGAAATCGCCGGCGAAGTGGTGAATGATTTGGAGGGACGGATCGAACTGGTCAAAGGACGCGTCGAATTGGGGGCGCTTCCGGTCATTGACGCGGAGGCGTTGCAAATACGCCAGGTGTTGCAAAACCTGATTGGCAACGCGCTTAAATTCCGCCGCCCGGACGAGCCGCCCGTGGTTAAAGTCGAAGCGCAGATTATCTCCACTTCCGACACGCCCACGAAGAAACTTTGCCAATTAACAATCAGTGACAACGGCATTGGCTTTGACGAGAAATATCTGGATCGGATATTCAATGTGTTCCAGCGGTTGCACACTCGCAATGAATACGAAGGCACAGGCATGGGACTGGCCATTGTTCGCAAGATTGCATTATATCACGGCGGCGACATCACCGCAAAAAGCAAACTGGGGCAGGGCGCCACTTTTATCTTGACGTTGCCTGTGGTTCATCACAAAGAAGCACGAGACGAAAATACGGAAACCACCACGAACAAGGAAACCACCACGAACAAGGAAAACAAACCATGAAAGCCGAAGGAAAAATGATTACAATTCTACTGGCGGACGACGATCCGGACGACCGTAAACTGACACAAGACGCGTTTGTGGAGAACCGTCTGGTAAATGTGCTCCATTGCGTGGAAGACGGCGAAGAATTGATGGAATACTTGCGCCGTCAAGGCCGTTACACCGATCAAAAGAATGCGCCATTGCCCGGGCTGATTTTGCTGGATCTGAACATGCCGCGCAAAGACGGGCGCGAGGCGCTCAAGGAAATCAAGGCAGATCCGGAACTGCGCCGGATTCCCATCGTCGTCCTTACCACCTCCAAAGCGGAGGAAGACATTTTGCGCACCTACGATCTGGGCGTAAATTCCTACGTGACCAAACCCGTGACGTTCAAATCGCTGGTGGAATTGATCAAGGTCCTCGGCCGATATTGGTTCGAAGTGGTCGAACTTCCACCGGGCGAGAATTGAACGCTTTATGTCCGATGCCCCGGTCAAAGTCCTATTGGTGGACGATGATGAGGATGATTATATCATCACGCGCGATCTGATTTTACGAATCGCGGGCCGCTATCATCTCGACTGGGTCAACAATTATAATGGCGCGTTGGATGCCATCCAGCGCCGTGAGCACGATGTCTATCTGCTGGACTATCGCCTCGGCGAACGGACCGGACTGGAATTGTTGCGCGAATCACAACAGTTCAATGCCCGGGCGCCAATGATTTTGCTGACGGGCCAGGGCGACCAGGAGGTTGATATGCAGGCCATGAAGGCCGGGGCTGCAGATTACCTGGTCAAAGGCCAGCTCAACGCTGACATTCTTGACCGCGCCATCCGCTATGCCATCAAAGGCAAGCATGCCGAAGAAAACCTCCGCCGTGACCGGGATCTCATCAGCCGCATCATGGAAACCAGCCCCGTGGGCATCGTCGTCGCCAACCAAGCTGGGAAAATTACCTTTGCCAACCACCAGGCAGAAGAAGTTCTCGGCCTGTCCAAGGACGCCATTACCGGTGGAACTTCCAGCGTTCTGGACTGGCGGATGACTGATCCGGAGGGCCACCCGCTTCCGGGCCAGACGCTGCCATTGAAACAAGTCCTCGAAACCGGCCAGCCGGTGCAAGACGTCCATCATGCAATTGACCGTCCCGACGGCCGCCGCACGTTGCTTTCGACCAATGCCACGCCGTTTTTCGATGCCGCTGGCGAGATTAACGGAATGGTCATTACGGTTGAAGACATTACCGAGCGGCTGATGCTGGAAGCGCAACTGCGGCAATCACAGAAAATGGAGTCGGTGGGCCAGTTGGCCGCCGGGGTGGCGCATGACATCAACAATATTCTGACCGTCATTCAGGGACACGCGGGGTTGTTGCTCAACGCCGTTCCGCCGAGCGCCGACTCGACAAGATCAATAAAGCAAATTTCCGCGGCAGCGGAGCGCGCGGCCAGTTTCATCCGGCAATTGCTCACGTTCAGTCGCAAGCAGATTTTTCGATCGAAGATTCTCGATTTGAATGCGGTGCTTCACAATCTGAAAGGGATGCTTCCACGGCTGATCGGTGAGGACATCACGTTGGAAACCCACTGTCAGCCGGACCTGCCGTGCATCCAGGCGGACACCGGGATGGTGGAGCAGATCGTGATGAATCTGGCGGTCAACTCGCGTGACGCCATGCCCAAGGGCGGCAAACTCACCATTACGACTTCTGCCGCTGAAATTGACGCCGCCTACTTGCGACAACACCCCGAAGCCCATGTGGGTTCATTCGTCTGCTTGACCGTGACGGATACTGGTTGCGGCATGGAGCGCAAGGTGTTGCAGCGGATTTTTGAACCATTTTTCACGACCAAGGAAGTCGGCAAAGGAACAGGATTGGGACTGGCCACCGTTTATGGCGTCGTTAAACAACATCACGGATGGATCGAAGTCCAAAGCGAAGTTGGCGCCGGCACCACCTTCAAAGTTTTTATTCCGGTGGCCGGTAAGGCCGGCGATGCACCCACCGATCCGTCCGTTAAATCCGAAAACGTGCGGGGAGGCAAAGAAACCATTCTGCTCGTCGAGGATGAAATTGGACTGTTGGAACTGGTGCGGGAGATTCTCCAGCAATATCAATACCGTGTTTTGATCGCTTCCTCGGGGGTTGAGGCTTTGCGGGTTTGGGACGAGTGCAACGGCCAGATTGATTTGCTCCTGACCGACATGATTATGCCCGGCGGCATGACGGGCACTGACTTGGCCGCAGAATTGAAAAGGCGAAAGCCCGGACTCAAAGTGATCTACGCCAGCGGTTATAGTTCCGCGCTGACGGGAAAAGAATTTACTCAAGGCGAAAACATCTTTCTGGCGAAACCCTATCAACCGAACCAAGTGGCCCAACTGATTCGGGAGACCCTTGATGGCACTCCCAAAGACCGGCTCCAGGCTGTTTCTGCCCGGGCTAATGGTGACACCGAGATGATGCGCGCCCGGATGAAGCAGCCAGTGGGAACCTGAACCCCTCGTCATCCACGGGGCATGGCGTGGGAGCGGCTGCCAGGGCGGTAAATGGCGGCCGGTTTTGCCGCCGATAAAACTCAAATCTGCGCTGGTTCTGGCTGGGCAATCAACTTGAAGATAATTAAGAATGTTTCGCAACTCATTCTGGCGCGCCATGCCAGGTGGCCGACACGTCAGTAATCTGCGCGGCCAGTTCCTCCGCCGGGTAAGTCCAAATTTCTGCGAGGGTCGGATGATAATGCGGCATCGCTGCCAGTTCGTGAACGGTCATGTGCTTCGTCATCGCCGTGACGATTTCGTGAATCAATTCACCGCCGAACGGCCCGACGCACGCGCCGCCGAGAATTTCGCCGGACTTCGGCTCCGCCAGTAATTTCACGAAACCGTCCCTGGCTTCCATAATGAGCGATTTGCCGTGGTCGTTGAACGGATGACTCGCCGCCAGGTATGAAATGCCGCGTGTCTTCGCTTCCTTTTCGGTCAGGCCGGCAAACGCCACCTGGGGTTCGGTGAACACGACCGCGATGAGCAGCCGGTAATCCATCCGCCGCGGCGCGTTGGAATGGGCAATGTTATATGCCGCAATTTCCCCCTGCTGAACGGCCAGGTGGACGATTTCGTGCGGTCCGGTGCAGTCGCCCGCCGCGTAAATATGCGGCGCACTCGTCTGCATGAAGTCGTTGGATTTTATGCGTCCGCCATCGGTGGCGACACCGGCTTTGGCGAGGTCGAGCGAAGCCGTATTGGGCACGCGGCCCAGCGCGAACAGGATTTCCTCGGCGGAGACGGAAACGGTTTGGTTGTCATGCTCAAAGGAAACCGTTTTCAATTTCCCTTTGTGCCGTGCTTCAACCAGCCTCGTGCCTGTGAAGACCTGAATGCCTTCGCGCCGGAATACCTTTTCCATTTCAATTCCGGCGTCCGTGTCAAACTCGCGCAGAATGTGCCCGCTGCGCTGGATGAGCGTGACCTTGACGCCGAACCGCGCGAAAAATTGGGCGAATTCGCATGCAATCGGCCCGCCGCCCAGCACAATGAGCGACTTCGGCAACCGCTTGAGCGCCAGCGCATCGTCGCTGGTGATGAAGCCAACGTTGTTCAATTGTGGCAGCGGTGACGGTGAAACACGCGAGCCGGTGGCGATGATGAAATGTTTCGCAGTCAGAAAATTTCCGCCAGGTTTTGGAGTGCGCCAGCCCTCTGGCGCTTTTCCCCGCGCTGCATCCGATGCCAAAGCGGCAGAGGACTGCCGCAGTCCAAGACGCTGTCGCGCCAAATCCATCTCGGTCAAATTTGTCAGCGTCACTGTGTGCTCATCCACGAAACTTGCACTGGCGCGAATGAATTTGAATTTGCCACCAGCAAGTTGTTGCCGGCGATAATCCGCAAAATCCCTGATGAGCGCGTCCTTGCGCGCCATCACCTTCGCGAAATCGAAGCTTGCATTTTCGGCGCGGATGCCCCATGGCCCGGCGTGGCTGGCCAGGTGCATGACTTCGGCGGCGTAAAGCAGCGCCTTCGTGGGCATGCACCCGCGCAGGATGCACAATCCACCGACTGCTTCCCCGCCCTCGATGACAGCCGTTTTCAAACCTGCGCCTGCTGCTGTCCGCGCCGCTGCGTAACCGGCGCTGCCGCCGCCAAGAACAGCCACGTCGTAATCATACTTTTGCATGGCTTGAAAATGGGCTGACGGACGGAATTTTCAAATTCAAATGTTTCAATTTTTGAATTGCGATGCGTGCCGGACCCTTTCATTTTTCCACCATGAGCAGCATCATTTACCCGCGCAGCCCGCGCGAAACGATGGACGGCTGGAGTTATCTGCCGCGTTACATTGACAAAATCCGCCTGCACCTCGCCGGCAAACTGCACGCCGATTATCAGGAGAATCTGGGCAAAGGCTTTGACAGCATGTGGCTCAAGTACGCCGGCGTCACGCACGAACGGATGATCGAGGTGGTGAAGCATTCCGTCACCGATGGCGAGGTGTGCGACTGGGTGCGGAGCAACGTAAAAAAATCCCCGGCCGAAAAGGCCGCGCACGCGAAGGACATGTTGAGCCGCCCGCCGGCCGGCGACGCGGAAGCCGTGGCGCGGCTCAAGATGCGCAAGGAACAGTCCGGCATCGCCCACCGTGACGACATCAAGACGTTTGTGGATTACATTGACGCGGACGAAAAGCGAATTTGACGCCGGAAAGTATTATTACTGCCCGGAGTAGAAGGCGTCCATTTTGGACGAAACGTCTTTGTAACCTGCGTCAATTTCGTAAATCAGTTTGAACTGTTCGATGGCTTCCTCTTTTTTGCCCATGCTTTCGAGCACGGAGCCAAGATTGTAGATGAGATCCTTTTTTTCGTCGTCGAAAACAATTTTTTCCTTGATGGCGTTTTGCAACGTGCGGGCGGCGAGATCGAACATTTTCTTTTTGGCAAAACATTGCGCGAGACAGCTCATGGCGACAAGCCGCTTGTGCGGATTTTGCTGTGCCTTTTGAAATTCTGCAATCGCCTCGTTGATTTTGCCCTTTTGAAAATAAAGCTGTCCCATTTCAAACCGGATCGCCAGGTCCGTCGGGTATTTTTCCACGCGCTTCTGGCATTCGGTGACCTGGAAATTCAGCTTCTCCGCCTGGAGCCTCGCCGACTGTTCGGTGTAATCCGGCGCGGCAGGATCGAGTTGCTCCAACTGATAATCAAACCGGCGCACGATGGTGTCGGCCATGGAGCGTTCGAGTGACGGATCGTTGCCCATCTCCGAATTTTTGACGCGGTCGTAAAGCTCAAGTGAGCGTTCAAACTGTTTTTTCTGCGCGTAAAGTTCCGCGAGCTGGCGCACCAGCTTGAGATTATTCGGCTCGGTCTGCAGCCGCGCCTCGTATTCGCCGATGAGCCGTTCGGTCACATCTTCAGTCTTCACGACGCGCTTTTCCTGCTCCAGCGAGGTGGCCTCCTTTTTGTCCTTCAAAATGTCGCGGTAGGAACCCTGACCGCCTTCGAGCGCGGCGTAGCCGCCCTGGTCCAGCGTCTTGCGCGCGGACAAATCCTTGAGCGCCTGATTCAACTCGCCGTCGTTGGGCATCTCGCGCAAAAGGGCCATCAGGATTTGTTCCCCGCGGTTTTGTTCTCCCTCGCTGACGTCACCCGCCGCTGCGAGCGCACGGGCAAATGCAATCGCCAAATCCTTGTCCTTCGGCGAATTATTCGACAGCGTTTCATAGGACAAAACCGCTGTATGCGGCAATTCCAATGCGGTTGCAGCATCGACGATGATTCGGTGCGCGGCGGAACTGTTCGGGTCGCCGTTCAAAATCTGCTCGGCAATGGCCATGGCCTCGCCGGGATTTTTGCTCAATGCCATTTTGGCCTTGGCGAGCTGAGGCTGGGAGCCGGCGCCACTCCACATTTTCTTGAAGAATCCGCCGCGACCGCCGGATTTTTGGAACTGCGCCGCGCGCAGCGCCTTGCGGCAATCAAAAAACGCCGGCTCTTTTTCCAGCACCTGATTGAACAGCGTGATGGCGTAATCCAGATTTTCCCGTTGTGCGGCTTCGGTGGCCTTGACAAACAACAAACGCGGTTCGCGCGGAATTTCGTTGATGCTTTTCTCTGCCATATTATTTGCTTGGTTGAATAAAATTGCTTCTGCCGCCGTAAAAATCAACTCCGAACGCCTTCGAGGTCAACTGCATTGCGCCTTGTGCCGCAGGGCGTGATCCACGAGCACCAACGCGGTCATCGCTTCCACCATCGGCACCGCGCGAGGCAACACGCACGGGTCATGACGGCCGCGGCCTTTCAGTGTTGTGTTGCGAAATTGCACATCCACCGTGTCCTGCTCGTGCATGACGGTAGCTACCGGTTTGAATGCGACGCGAAAGAAAATCGTCTGCCCGTTGGAAATGCCGCCCTGAATTCCTCCGGAAAAATTCGTCGTCGTAAAAACCTTTCCGTGCTTTGCGCGGAACGGATCATTGTGCTCGCGTCCGGTGAGCGTGATACCACTGAAGCCGGAGCCGATTTCAAATGCCTTGGACGCGGGCAGGCTCAACATCGCTTTTGCCAGATCCGCTTCGAGTTTGTCGAACACCGGTTCACCCCAGCCGGCGGGAACGCCGCGCGCAATACCTTCGACGATGCCGCCGACGGTGTCGCCTGCGCGGCGCATTTTTTCGATGAGCCGGACCATTTTTTCCGCCGCCGTCTGATCGGGACAACGGACAATATTCGACTCGACGTCCTTGAGTTCGACTTTGTCCGGATTTACGTCGGCAACAAGCCGCTGGACTTGTTTGACGTAGGCCAGAGTCTCGACGTCGAACTGTTCGCGTAAAATTTTCTTCGCAATCGCGCCGGCGGCGACGCGGCCAACCGTTTCGCGCGCGCTGGCGCGGCCACCGCCCTGCCAGTTGCGAATGCCGTATTTGGCAAAATAAGTGAAATCCGCATGTGACGGGCGGAACTTCGTCTTCATTTCGGCATAGGCTTCGGGTCGGGCGTCCTCGTTTTTGACCCACAGACAAATCGGTGTGCCGAGCGTTTTGCCGCCAAACGTGCCGGAAAGAATTTGCACCGTGTCGGACTCCTGACGCGGCGAAACAATTTTGGATTGTCCGGGCCGGCGCCGGTCCAGATCGGGCTGAATGTCTGCCTCGGTGAGTTTGAGGCGCGGCGGGCAGCCGTCCACAACCACACCCACGCCACCGCCGTGGGATTCGCCCCACGTCGTGATGCGGAACAGTTGCCCGAAGGTGCTGGCCATGCAGTAATTGTGCTAAAAAAACACGTCACGGTCAATGCAGCTCGCGTAGCCGCGCTTGTGAAAGCGCGGTGAGGCGAGTGACAGGCCGGAAATCCGCATTTTGACAAACGCGGCTACAACGTTTTCCAAACTTGAAACTTGAAACTTGAAACCTGACACTCCATCGCATGAACCGCATTGTGGAACGTTTTGCGCGCCTGAAGCGCGGAGGCAAAAAGGGTTTCATTGTCTATATCGGCGCGGGTGACCCGGATTTGGAGGTCACGCGACGGCTCGCGCTCGCGTTTGACCGGGCAGGTGTGGACGTGCTGGAACTGGGCGTGCCGTTCAGCGATCCGCTCGCCGACGGTTTGGTGAATCAGCTCGCCGCGCAGCGCGGTTTGGAATCCGGCGCCACACCGCCGAAGGTTTTGAAAACCGTGGCGGCGATCCGGCGCGATTCGCAAATCCCAATCGTCCTCTACATTTATTTCAACCTCATCCATCGCGTCGGGCTGGAGCAATTCATCAAAGACGCGGCGCGGGCGGGCGTGGACGGTATGCTGGTGCTGGATTTGCCGCCGGAGGAATCGGACAATTACGAATCGCTGATGCGCCGGGCCGGCTTGTGCCACATTTATCTCGTCGCGCCGACGACGCCGGAAAACCGGATTGAGTTTATCGTGAAACGCGGCGCCGGGTTCATTTATTACATTTCGCGTGAAGGTGTGACGGGCATGCAGGCACAGGTCGCGGCGAATCTGGCGCAACAAGTCGGTAAAATCCGCGCGCATACGCCGTTGCCGGTGGCCGTCGGTTTTGGCATCTCGAATTCTGAACAGGCGAAACTTGTCGCGTCGTCGTCGGACGCCGTCGTCGTGGGCAGCGCCGTGGTGAATCAAATTGCCGAGCACGGCAAATCAACAGACCTTGTTGCCACAGTCAGCCAATTCGTAAAATCGCTGGCGGATGCGGTGAAATCAATTTAAGCCACGGATGAAGCACAGATTGAACACAGATTTTGAAAACTTTTTTTCGTGTTTCATCCGTGTTCAATCCGTGGCTAAATAAAGTATGAAAACTAAGACCGATACCAAAAACCGATTTGTCATCATCATGGCGGGCGGGCGCGGCGAGCGGTTCTGGCCGGTGAGCCGCGAGAAAATGCCCAAGCAACTCCTCCCGCTGCTGGGCAAACGCTCGTTTCTCCAGCAGGCCGTTGACCGCGTGCTGCCGCTGGTGCCGGTCAAAAATATTTTCGTCATCACCAACGAAGTGCAATTGCCGGAGGTCCGCAAACAGCTCCCGAAAATCCCCAGACAAAATCTGATTGCCGAACCGGTTGGGCGCGATACCTGCGCCGCAGTCACGCTCGGCGCGGCGCTGGTGGGCGCGCGTTCGACGACCGGCGTCATGGCGGTTTTGCCCGCCGACCACGTCATTCCCGACGGGAAAAAATTCCAACAGGTTTTGAATGACTCCTTCGACCTCGCCAGTCGCGGGCAGGCGATTGTGACCATCGGCATCAAGCCGACCGGGCCGGACACGGGTTACGGCTACATTCACGTTGGCGAAGCGTTGCCGCCGGCGACCGGCGCAAAAAAAACCAAAACCACGTTTTTCCGGGCGGAACAGTTCGTTGAGAAGCCACATTTTGATCGCGCGCTCGAATACGTCAACAGCGGCCGGTATCGCTGGAACGCGGGGATGTTCGTCTGGTCGTTTGTGACCATCACGGAAGGTTTGCAGAAACATCAGCCGGAAATGTATGCCGCCTGCCAGCGCTGGTTCAAGGTGGCAAACAAACCTGCCAAACTCGTGAAGGTGCTGGCGAAGGAATATCCCGACATCAAAAAAATCTCAATTGATTACGCGCTGATGGAGCACGCACAAAATGTGATTGTGGCCGATGGCGCATTCGAGTGGGACGACTTGGGTTCATGGACGGCTCTGGCACGGCATCTCAAGGCTGACCCGGAAGGCAATTGCGCCGTGGCGGATTTCATCCACGTGGACGCGGCACGGAACATCATCTTCGACGCGCGTATAAAAAATCGCACGCCGATTGCCGTGGTGGGTTTGCGCGATTCCATTCTGGTCCAGACCGATGATGCGGTGTTGCTGGCGCACAAAAGCCAGGCGCAAAAGGTCAAGGAACTGGTCCGGAAACTCGCCGAGGATACAAAGTTAAAAAAGCTGGTTTAAGGAAGCGGAACTGCTCTTGACCTGTTTGCGGGAGACGTTTTGCCTGTTTGTACGGATTCAACCACGTTTTTACCGCTGTTCAACCGCCAACGTTTTGCTATACTCGCCTATTGCGGATTACGATTCATGCAACACATTCGAAACATCGCCATCATCGCGCACGTTGACCACGGCAAGACGACGCTTGTGGACTGCCTGCTCAAGCAGTCCGGCACCTTCCGCGCCAACCAGCATGAGTCGCAGGAAGAGCGCCTGATGGATTCGATGGATTTGGAAAAGGAAAAGGGCATTACCATCCGCGCCAAAAACGCCGCCTTCCAATACAAGGATTACCACATCAACATCGTGGACACGCCCGGCCACGCCGATTTCGGCGGCGAAGTCGAGCGCATCATGAACATGATTGACGGCGTGCTGCTCGTGGTGGACGCCGCCGAAGGCCCGCAGGCGCAAACCCGCTTCGTCCTCCGCAAGGCGCTCGAGGCCGGCGCCAAGGCGATCGTCGTCATCAACAAAATTGACCGCGAGAATGCGAACCCGAAAAAGGTGCTCGACGAGGTTTTCGAACTTTTCATTTCGCTGAATGCCACGGACGAGCAACTGGACTTTCCGTTCGTCTATTGCTCGGCCAAGGCCGGCTATGCGAGACTCGACCTCGCGCACGCCAGCGACACGATGGGGCCGCTGTTCGACGCCATTGTGAAATACATCCCGCCACCGCGCGCCAAGGCGGGCGACGGCTTCCAGGTTCTCGTCGCTAACCTCGATTACAGCGATTACCTCGGCCGCATCGCCTTCGGGAAAATTCTCGCGGGCAAGGTCAAAACCGGCGAGCCGGCCTGCTGTTTGCACGGCCACGGCAAGATCACCCAGGGTAAAATCACAATGATTTACCACTTCGAAGGCCTGAAACGCATTGAAGTGCCGGAGGCGCACGCGGGCGACATCGTCGGCATCACCGGTTTTGAGGATGTGTTCATCGGCGAGACCATTGCCGACAAGCCGGAGCGCGGCGCGCTGCCTTACATTCCGATTGATCCGCCGACGATTCAGATGGAATTTGCCGTCAACGACAGCCCGCTGGCCGGCCAGGACGGCAAACTCGTCACCGCGCGCCACATCTGGGAGCGGCTGCAAAAGGAAATCCGCACCAACGTCGCGTTGCGCATCAAGCAGACCGCCGATCCGAAAATATTTGAAGTCGAGGGCCGCGGCGAAATGCAGATCGCCATCCTCGTCGAGCAGATGCGGCGCGAAGGCTACGAAGTTTTGGTTTCGCGTCCCGAAGTGCTCTACAAAAAGGACGACAACGGCAACATGCTGGAGCCAATTGAAAAATTGTACCTCGAAATCCCGCAGGAATTCATGGGTGTCGTCATGGAAAATCTTTCCAGCCGCAAGGCCGAAATCACCAGCATGAACCATCACGGCGACCAGGTGACCATTGAGGCGCTGATTCCCATGCGCGGCCTGATTGGGTTCGAGACCGACCTGGTGAACCAGACGCGCGGCCTGGGCGTGATGAGCCATCTCTTCCACGAATACGGCCCCGACCGCGGAGAAATCGCCGCGCGCAAAAACGGTTCGCTCGTCAGTATGGAGAGCGGCGTGGCGATGTCCTACGCCCTGAACATGATTCAGGAACGCGGCCGCCTGATGATCGAGCCGGGCGACGCCATTTACGCCGGCATGATTGTGGGCGAAAACGCGCGCGAAAACGACATCCCGGTGAATCCCTGCAAGGCGAAAAAATTGACCAACATGCGGTCGGTGGGCGAAGGCAAGGGCATCCAGCTCACCGCGCCGTTAAAATTAAGCCTCGAACGCGCGTTGGAATACATTGACGTGGACGAATACGTGGAAGCGACGCCGAAAAATCTGCGGTTGCGAAAGAAGATTCTGGATGGAACGGCCAGAAAACGTTCCGAGAAAAGCCGTTCCATTAAAATCCTGTCCGAATAGCCGGACACACCAGCGGGTTTCATCAGGGTGCAGCGTGACATTTTCTCCCTCTCTTCCGCGCAGTGGAGGAGAGGAGCGCCCGTCCTCCGTAGCAGTACTGCGGAGGGTGGAGGGTGAGGAGGCCGTTTATTTTCAAGCTCAAATCCCCTCGCCCCAGCCCTCTCCCCGCCAAGCGGGGCGAGGGAGTTATTTCCGTTTGGTACGTGTGTCAAAATGCACTGGTCTCACCATCGCCGGTCGGATTCGACTTTCCAACCCCATCACCGCAAAGTATCCTGCTTATCTGAAACATCATGCCCAGTGTTTTCATCAAAACCTATGGCTGCCAGATGAACGAGCGCGACAGCGAAGCCGTCGCCGCCCAGCTCGTGGCCAAGGGTTACACCCTCGCGCCCTCCGAGGCGGCTGCGGATGTGATTTTGCTGAACACTTGCAGCGTGCGCGATTTCGCGGAAAAAAAAGCCATCGGCAAAATGCAAAACCTCGCGGCGGATGTGCGCAAAAACCGTCCGGATGTCGTGCTGGGTTTCCTGGGTTGCATGGCGCAAAGCCGCGGACAGGAACTCATTGACCGTCTGCCGGACGTGGACCTTGTCTTGGGCACGCAGAAGTTTCATCACGCGGCGGATTACCTCGACGAAATCTTGGCCGGCCGCCGCGATAAAATCGTGGACGTGGCGGAGGAGCAGGGGAGCGAGGCGACAATTCACGAACACCTGCTCAACGGCAGCGGAAAAAAGTCCATCACCGCGTTTGTCAGCATCATGCAGGGCTGCAACCAACGTTGCACCTTCTGCATTGTGCCGGACACGCGCGGTGAGGAACGCAGCCGCAGCATTCCCGATATCGTGGCCGAGTGTCGCCAGCTCGTGTCACAGGGCGTGAAGGAAATCACGCTGCTCGGGCAGATTGTGACGAGCTATGGACGGAGACGATCGGTTGGTGTTGCGACAGCAGGTAGGGCTCGCTCTCCGAGCGAGCCGGTTTGGAATTTGGAAATTGTCCGGCGCGATGAGGATATCGCGCCCTACCGAACAGATGACGGCAAGACGCCCTTCGTCCAACTCCTTGACGCCGTTCATGAAATTGAAGGGCTGGAACGCATCCGTTTCACCGCCCCGCATCCCAAGGGTTACGGTGACGATTTGATTGAGGCCTACGCCCGGCTGCCCAAGCTCGTTGAGAGCGCGCACCTGCCCGTCCAGAGCGGCAGCGACCGCGTTTTGAAATTGATGCACCGCGGCTACACGCGCGAACGCTTCCTCGGCATCGTCAGAAAATTGCGCCGCGTGAAACCGGACATCGGCATCACGACGGACATCATTGTCGGCTTTCCCGGTGAGACTGAGGAGGACTTCGATCAGACCCTTTCGCTCGCGCGCGAGGTGCAATTTGACAACGCGTACATTTTCAAATACTCGCAGCGCCGCGACACGCCCGCCGCGGAAATGCCCGGGCAGGTGCCGCTAAAAATCCGCGAGGAACGCAATCATCGCCTGCTTGAAACGGTCAATGCCATCGGCAAGCGCAAATACGATGCGTTCATCGGGCAACGGACGCAAATTCTCGTCGAAGGGCCGAGTAAAAAAAATCCGGCGCGAATGACCGGCCGGACGCGCTGCAACAAGATTGTGGTGTTCGATGGCTCGGAACGGCATCGCGGTCAGCTCTTGGACGTGAAAATCACCCGCGCCGGCTCCTTCACCCTCTACGGCGACCCGGCGATTGTGAACCTGTAGCCATGCCAGACTGTCCAGATTGAATTTTTCATGTCCTTTTGTGTCCATTCGTGGTTAGATTTTCATAATGAAGCTGTCAATTTTGTCCATCCTGCTCGGTGCGGGCATGAGCGTGCCGCAGATTTACGGCCTCACCAAGCCGGTGCAATTCGCCGCCGCGGCGCACAAGTTTCCGCGTTCGCTGCCGATTGGCTGCATATTGATGCTGCTGGCCACGGCGTGGTTTGTATGGAACGTGAACGTCGAGCCCATCGCGGATTTCTCGGTTTTTAAACCGTATATGATTGCCGGGTTTGTGGCGGTGGGAATTTTGGCGTGCATTTTTGTGCAGGACTTTCTGGCTGTGCGCGGCCTGGCCGTTCTGATGTTGCTGCTGGCGAAATTGATGGTGGATACCGGGCGTCCGCATCTGAGCGAATCGCCATTTGTGCTGGTGATTCAAATTTGGGCCTACCTGCTCGTCGTCGCGGGCATCTGGTTCACGATAACGCCGTGGAAACTGCGCGACATTTTAAATTGGGCGACGGCGACGGAAGAACGCATCCGCATCGGCAGCACCATCCGTCTGGCGTTCGCGGTGTTCGTGATGCTTCTCGGCCTGACCGCCTTCCGGGCGATGTGAGCGCAATCAAACCCAAGATCCTGGTCATTCGCGGCGGAGCCATTGGCGATTTCATTCTCACGTTGCCGGCCATTGCCGCCTTGCGCCGCCAGTTTCCCCAGGCGCACCTCGAGGTGCTCGGTTATCCGCATATCGCCCAACTGGCGTTGGCGGGTGGTTTGGCGGACCGGGTGCAACCGATTGAGGCGCGCGGGTTGGCGGGTTTTTTCGCCCGCGGCGGCGCCCTTGAGCCGGATTTGATGGATTACTTCTCCGAGTTTGACCTGGTCATTTCGTATCTTTACGACCCGGACGAAATTTTCAAAACCAACATCTGCCGCTGCCTGGTTGGACAATTCATCGTTGGCCCGCACCGCCCGGACGAAACGGAACGAACCCATGCCACACAAGTCTATTTGAAACCCTTGGAAAGGCTGGCAATCTTCGGTGCGGACAATGTGCCGCGTCTGGCTCTCGTCCCTCGACCCCTTGGCGCGGCGAAGCGAAGTGAAGACGGCTCGACCCTCGACGGAATCCTTGTCCTTCATCCCGGCAGCGGGAGCGAAAAGAAAAACTGGCCGGAAGCCAAATGGGCCGGATTGATTCAACAAATCATGGCGACGACCAACTGGGACCTGCTGCTGATTGGCGGCGAGGCGGAGGGCGAGCGCCTGCGCCGGCTGGCGGCCACATTGCCGCCGGCGCGATGTTCGATCGCGCAAGGCCTGCCGCTTGCCGAACTGGCACAACGAATCCAATCCGGTGCGGCTTTTGTGGGTCACGATTCGGGCATCACGCATCTGGCGGCGGCGGTGGGATTGCCGTGTGTTGTCCTGTGGGCGGACACGCTGGAGGAAGTTTGGCGGCCACAGGGCGAACGATTGGTCGTTTTGAAGGAAATTACCGGTGTGCGGGCAATCAGCGTGGAAAAAGTGATGAACGAATTGCGCAAGCTGGTGAGTGGCGGCGGCAAGGGTAATACTTGACACCAGCGCCTTATTTTCTCCCTCTCCGCCAACAAAGTTGGGGGAGAGGGCCGGGGTGAGGTGGCGCGTGGACAGTTTCAAATTCAAATCCCCTCGCCCCAACCCTCTCCCCACCGGGCGGGGCGAGGGAGTCGATGGCAGTGCCAAGTCACGCCTCATCAAAATCCTTTGCGCGATTTCCATTGATTTTCCTTCAATTCCCGGCCTAAAATGTAGGTAACATGGATGCAAGCAATCTGTCACGACATCGCGCAAAACCGGAACTCGAAGCCTTTTTCAACTCGCCGCAAATTCACGGATTGAAACTGCAAATCTGCGACATCGGCCGCCGTCTCTGGCAACGGGCCTATGTGGACGGCAACGGCGGCAATATCGCCATCCGCGTCGGCAAGGACATCGCGCTTTGCACACCCACTCTCGTGAGCAAGGGATTCATGAAACCCGAAGACCTGTGCCTGGTGGATTTCAAAGGCAACCAGCTTTTTGGCGCAAAACGGCTCACCAGCGAAATTCTCATGCACCTGCAGATCATGAAACGCCAGCCGCGCGCGGTGGCCACGGTGCATTGCCATCCGCCGCATGCCACGGGCTTTGCGGTGGCGGGGATTGTCCCGCCCACGTGCCTGATTCCGGAATTTGAAGTGTTCGTTTCCGCCGCCATCGCGCCGTATCGCACGCCCGGCACACCGGAGTTGGGCCGGCGGATTGCCGGCCTGGTGGACAAACACAACGTCATTCTCATGGCCAATCACGGCGTCGTTTCGTGGAGCCACAACAACGTGGAGGACGCCTACTTCAAGATGGAAATTCTCGAATCCTACTGCCGCACCATCCTCGTCGCTTCGCAATTGAGCCGGACGCCGAACACCATTTCGCCCGCGCAACTCCAGGACCTGCTCAAGATCAAAAAAAGCCTCGGCATCCCCGACCCACGTTATAGCCGCAAGTAATCCCGAAAGTCCGCAGATTGCGCAGATTGGCGCAGATTTTTCCAGGTAGGGCGCGTCACTCCGTGCGCGCCGTCGGGCGGCAGTTAGCGTTCGGACATGTCACCACACTCCAAAGCGCCGTGGGCGCGACATCTCTGTAGAATCACAACCCCCGAAACAAATCCAGCTCCATCGGAGCGACATATTTCATTCGTTCCCCGCTGAAGATGCCGCTCCGCTGGAGCTTGGTCTGATTAGAATTGCCAAACTACAAATATGCCAGCCCTGACGGGCTTTCAATTTCTCACGGACATTACGGAATCCACCCGGCGACTTGCGCCAGCTTCACCAGCAGGTACGCCACGATGCCGCTGGCGGGCAGCGTCATTATCCACGCCCAAATGATGCGTTCGACCACTTCCAGCTTGAGGTAATTGAATCCCTTCGCGCAGCCGACACCCATGATGGAGGTGGTGACGGCGTGGGTGGTGGACACGGGCATTCCGAAATGGGCGGCGGTGACCAGTATGGTGGCGGCGGTGGTTTCGGCGGCGAAACCGTGAACCGGATGCAAACGGACCATTTTGTGGCCGATGGTCTTGATGATGCGCCAGCCGCCCACGGCGGTGCCGGCGCACATCGTCAGGGCGCAGAGCACTTTGATCCAGGTGGCGATTCCCAGCGGTTGGTTCCCCTCCGGTGGAGCGGTGCGCAAAAAAGACAACCAGCCGGGGAGATGATCAAACATGCCGCTGTTAGTCCCGGTTAGCAATGCCAGGGCGATAATGCCCATGGTTTTTTGCGCGTCGTTGGTGCCGTGGCTGAAACCCATGTAGGCCGAACTGAGGAGTTGCAGCTTGCCGAAGGTTTTGTTGACGGCGGCTGGACGCCAGTTGCGCAATAGAAAATAGAGCAGGCCCATGAGCAGAAAACCGAACACCAATCCGCAGACGGGCGACGAGACCATCGGTATGATGACCTTCCATAGCAGTCCCTTGCCTTTCCACCAATGTTCGTGATTGGAGATGGACCAGACCAGGACATGCCAATTGTTGTGGGCGGCCGCCAGGCACGCTCCACACAAACCACCGATGAGCGCGTGCGACGAACTCGACGGCAGTCCGAACCACCAGGTCAACAGGTTCCAGACAATGGCGGCCAGCAGGGCGCAAATCAGGACTTCGGACGTGGCGACTTTCGGGTCCACCAATCCCGAGGCGATGGTGGTGGCAACGGCGGTGCCCATGAAGGCGCCGAACAAATTGGTGGTAGCGGCCAGCGCCACGGCCTGGCGCGGTGTCAACACCTTGGTGGCAACGATGGTGGCGATGGAATTGGCCGTGTCGTGGAAGCCGTTGATGTATTCGAACACCAACGCCGCCAGAATGACGAGGAAGATGAGGGTCATCGCGCTGGTCAGGAATTTTTCAGCACGATGTGCATGACCACATTGCCGGCGTCACGGCAGCGGTCAATGGCCTTTTCCATCAACTCATAAAGGTCGCGGATGACCATGGCCTTTGTGGCTTCGTAGCGCCCGCTGTAAAGTTCCTTCAGCAGGTCCGTCATCAGCTTGTCCGCCTCATTTTCGAGATATTGCAGCTTGGTGTTCAATTCATGGATTTTTTCCAGATGCCGCATGTCGCGCAGTTGCTTGACCATGGCCAGCACCACGTCGGTGGATTGTTCCAGGATTTCAATCTGGCGGGTGAAATCCACCCCGACGAGATGTTGATGGCCCAGGTTGATGCGTTCGGCCAGCTTCTCGACCGTCTTGGGAATTTTGCGCAGCGCCAGCGCCAGCGCCTCGATGTCCTCGCGTTCCAGTCCGGTCACAAAGGTCTTTACCAGTTCGGCGGTGATTTGTTCGCCGATTTTTTTCTCCTTGCGGCGCGTGAGCGCGAGGTCGTCGAGATTTTTGGTGGAATCCGGCGCCTTGAACATTTCGATGACCAGCCGGACGCTTTCGTGGGCCTCGCTGGCGGCGTCCTCCAGCAATTGATAAAACCGGTCACCGCTTCCGAAGAGCATTTGAAGCGAAAACATGGTGCGTTTAGGTTCTAGGAAACGCGCGAAAAGTCCATCAATTTTTTAACCACGGATGGACACGGGTAAACACGGATTAAGACAAGGCAAAAGGTCACTTTGGCGAATTCGTTTGTACAGTTGAAGTCCTTTTCACATCCGTGTCCATCCGTGTCCATCCGTGGTTTAATTAGATGGATACGGCTGAAGCTCGAACTCCAACGCGCCTCCGGTGCTGGAATTTGTCGGGCCAAAATTGAGTCGCTGAAAATCCATTGATGTTATATGGTTCGCACAATTTATGGCCATTGCGGACAACAGACGGGAATACTCGCTCGGCGGCTTGAATCGCGCGGATTTGGACGCGAATCCACTCGCGCAGTTCAATCGGTGGTTTGCGCAGGCGTCGGGCGGCAGCCGCTGGCGGAAAATCGGTATCGCGCTCTACAAACTCTGGCACGCCCTGCTCGGCCATACGCCGATTGACGTGAACGCGATGGTGCTGGCCACGGTGGACAAGGCCGGCCGGCCTTCCACCCGCAATGTCCTGCTCAAAGACGTGGACGAGCGCGGTTTTGTTTTTTATACGAATTACGACAGCCGCAAGGGACTTGAGCTGGCTGAAAATCCGAATGCGGCCCTGACGTTTTACTGGACTGACCTGGAACGGCAGGTCTGCGTGGCGGGCACGGTGAGCAAATTGTCGCAAGCGGAATCGGAGGCGTACTTCAAAAGCCGCCCGCGTGGCAGCCGGCTGGCGGCGTGGGCGTCGAATCAACGCGGTCCGGTGGCCGACCGGGCGGCGCTCGACGCGAAGTGGAACGAAATGGCGGCGAAATTTCCCGGCGACGTGCCGCTGCCGCCGAATTGGGGCGGTTATGTTTTGAAGCCGGAGCGCATTGAATTCTGGCAGGGCCGGTTGAACCGGTTGCACGACCGTTTTTGTTACACCCGCCAGGCCGACAATTCGTGGAAGCTGGAACGGCTGTTGCCGTGAACCGAACAGCGGGCAACCGGTCATTTCTTTGGACCGGCAGGCGGATGCCCTTTACTGCCCGGCTTGGGAATCAAGGTGGTATCCGCTCCCACCATTTCTTCCAACGTGATAATATTCATGCCCGACGTGGATGGCGCAGCCTCGGGTTTGGGCGGTTCGCCTGGGATTGGTTTGGACGGCGGTTCTTTCGCCTCGGGTGTGGGCACGGACCGGGCGGTTGGCGGCGGTTGGGTGGCACGTCTTTTTTTTGTGATCAGGATGGTCCCGTCGTCGTCGTCTGAATACTTTTCTTCATCCCGCATGCGGACGGCTTCCGCGAGCAGCGATTCCCACTGGCGTTTCACGGTGCGTGCGGGGGGCGCCCGGAATGGTACCAGGCGAAATTCACCGTCGGTCAAAGACAACAATTGGTGGAAGGCCTTTTCTCCGACCAGCTTTCCGGCCGCGGCATGAACAATGGCGCCACCTTCAATGTAAATCTCGCCGGCGGTTTGCTGGTTCCGGACTTCAAGGAGCGAGGAGTTGCCGCCCACGCATTCCAGTTGGATGACATTGTACAATCCAGTCTCGCTCAAGGTGCTGACAAAATCGTCGCTGTCCTCCCACCGCAGGAGGCTGGTCAGCAGGTTGAAAATGAGCCTCCACCCGTCCTCGTCGGCCGGTTTTAAAAGAAAAAGTTCCGCTCCGGCGGCCAGGCAGGCGGCGCGGTGGCGGTCGTCACTTTCGCCGGTCAGAACAACTTTTTTGATGTTGGGATATTGTTGGTGGATGAGGCCAAGCAACTGGATGCCGTCCAGCAGCGGCATGCCGATGTCCAGCACGACCAGGTCAATCAGCTTTTGTTGCAGGATGGCCAGCGCCTTGTCCGGGGAGGTGGCCGTCAGAATTTCCCAGGTTATATCCTTCCGGGCACCAAACAGATCGGTGATCATTTCGAGGAAGGCCATGCTGTCGTCCACGAAAAGCACGCGATATTGTTTCGGGGCGCCGCCGGTGGCTTCACGTTTTTTTACCGGGGCCGTCGCGGGCGCGGGGGGCGTTGCGGCGGGAACGGACGCGGTGATTTCGAGACGCAATTCCACCTCGCCCAGGCGCAAGGTTTGCCCGGCTTGCAGGACGCCCTCGGTAATGGTCTTGTCATCGATAAACGTGCCATTGGTTGAGCGCAGATCGCGAATGATGAGTTCGTTGCCGCGCAGCAACACTTCGCAATGCTGGCTGGAGACCGATGTGTCAACGATTTGAAACGCATTCTTGTCTCCGCGCCCAATCGTGACCCAGCGCGCTCCCAGCTCATGCGACAAGCCGGTCAATCCCGGAGTGATGACTACAAGCTTGGACATACGAGACGGATATTTTCCGGACGCGGTTTTATTTTTAAAAACGTTTCAGTCAAAGAAAAAGTTGGTCTTAGCCAATCCTTTGTCAATCAATTCCTGATGATGAATCTACCGGCGTTGTGCAACCGGTACTGGAACATATAAACCAGGCCGCTGACAAGCTTCACATCATCATCCTTACCTGCCCGGCAAGGGGCGTTTGAAAATTATTTCACCGGCTCGTCTTCGCCGCCGGAATCTTCCTTGTCCTCACCGATGACTGGCGCAATGGCCTGCAGCTTGTCGCCGGACTCCAACTCGATGAGCTTCACGCCCTGCGTGTTGCGGCCGGCTTCGCGGATGTCCTTTACAAACGTGCGCACCATCTGGCCCTTGACGGTGATGAGCATGATTTCATCCGCATCGCGCACGGTGAGCGCGCCGACGACAGCGCCGGTCTTCTCGGTGGTCTTCATCGTGATGATGCCCTTGCCACCGCGCGATTGAACCCGGTACTCCTCAAAATCGGTGCGTTTGCCGATGCCGTTTTCGCCGGCGACCAGCAGTTTGGCGTCCGGCACAACAATGGCCAGCGCGACGACTTCATCGCGTTTTTCCAATTTAATGCCGCGCACACCACCTGCGGGACGGCCCATCGGGCGCGCGTCCTCCTCGTTGAAGCGAATGCTCATGCCGTCGCGGGTGATGAGCACGGCTTCGTTCTGGCCGGTCGTCAGCTTCACGTCAATCAACGTGTCGCCCGGATCAATGCCGATGGCAATGATGCCGCCTTTGCGGACGTTGGCGAAATCCGCGAGCGCGGTTTTTTTCACTGTGCCCTGTTTGGTCGAGAAAAGCACAAAGCCCGGCTGTTCCCAAGTCACGTCTTCCTTGTTCGCGTTGGTCTTGGAAAGAACGCGGATGAGCGCGGCGATGGTCTCGCCCGCCTTCAATTCGAGCAAATTGGCGATGCTCCGGCCCTTGGCGGCGCGGCCCATGTCGGGAATTTCATGCACCCGCTCGACATAAACGCGGCCGGTGTTTGTGAAGAACATGAGGTAGTCGTGCGTGCTGGCGGTGAAAAGGTGCTCGATGAAATCATTGTCCTCATCTGTTGCACCCTCTTTCGTCGTCATGCCGATGACGCCTTTGCCGCCGCGGCGCTGGGCACGATAGCTCGAAATGTTCGTGCGCTTGAGAAGGCCGTTGTGCGTGAGCGTGATGATGACGCCTTCGTTGGCGATGAGGTCTTCGATGTTGATCTCGCCTTCATCGGGCATGAGGTCGGTCAGGCGCGGGGTGGCGTATCTCTCTTTGATCGCCTTCAATTCATTCTTGATGATGGTGAGCACACGGGCTTCCTTCGCCAGAATGTCCATCAAATCCTCGATGCGCTTGAGCAGTTCCTTGTATTCGCCTTCAACCTTGTCAATTTCCAGGCCGGTCAACTGGTACAGGCGCAATTCCAGAATGGCGTCCACCTGCCGTTCGGTCAGCGCATACCGGCCCTTGGTCAGGCGTGACTCGTTGCGAATCAAAATGCTCCAGCGCTCAACCTGCTTCTGCGTCCACTCGAAGGCGAGCAGCTTGACCCGGGCTTCCTCGCGCGTCTTGCTGCCGCGGATGATTTTGATGAAATCGTCGAGGTTGGCCAGCGCGATGAGATAACCTTCGAGAATTTCCGCTCGTTCCTCGGCCTTCTTCAATTGGAACCGCGTGCGGCGCAACACGACCTCGCGGCGGTGCTCGATGTAGCAATTGATGAGTGCCTTCAGCCCGAGCGTTTTGGGCCGGCCATGGTCAATCGCCAGCATGTTGACGCCGAAGCTCGATTCCAGCGCGGTCTGCTTGTAAAGATTGTTGATGACGACCTTGGCGATGGCGTCGCGCTTGAGTTCAAC
>JBEKYY010000025.1:0-70631 GCA_049510395.1 Verrucomicrobiota bacterium | reverse complement strand
AATTGAATCTCCCGGGAAACACAACCTTACCCTTCGTATTCCCAGTCCGACACGTCTCGGGCGAAGTGTTACCCATGTCCTGAAACACCTGTTACCTATCTCTTGACAACTGAACACCGCCGGGGCGTCCCTACCCAAAATAACCCGTGTTCATTCGCACAATTCGTGTCAAAAAGTTTCTGCTCCGTCACACCACCAGCTTGTACCCGACACCGTGGATGGTCGGGAGATGCCGGGTTCGGCGTCGTTTCCGCGTAAAAACAGCTTTGCAATTTCTTCGTTTACACTCCACGTTGTTTACATGACGCAACCGCTCGCGCTGGTTTTCTACGAAAAATTGCTGCCGGGCAGCCAGTTGGTGAACCGGCTGCAAGACCTGAATTATCGCGTTCAGGCCGTCAACGATCTGTCGGCGCTCCTGCGCTGTGCGCAAAGCGAAGGTCCGATGCTGGCGGTCATGGACCTGGAATCGAAGCGCGATGACGTTTGCCGCGCCATTGCCGCGTTGAAAGCGGATGCCGCCACCCAACACATTCCCATTATTGCGTTTGCCGGCGAACAGGCGGCGGAGTTGCAGGCCGCCGCGCAAAAAGCCGGCGCGACGCTTGTGGTCGGCGAGACCGCCATCGCGAATTACCTGCCGCAGCTTTTGAATCAGGCGTTGCAGGTGTAGGCGCCCGGCGGATGATGTTTGTAACCTGTGCGCAACCTGTTTGTAACCCGCCTGAAACTAGCGCTTGACTTTGACGTAACGGGTATTTAGGATGGCATCCTAATTGATGAGGCATGAGCGTTTTTGAAAAGTAATTTTGGCACGACTGAATTTCAGTCGTGTCTTTTTTGCTTTGGGGCGGGCCTCGAAAATTCAGGAGTTAATTATGGCCAGTGGCAAAGTCAAGTGGTTCGACAACAAAAAAGGGTTTGGCTTTATCGCCCAGGATTCCGGGCAGGACGTATTCGTGCATCACACGTCCATCACGGGTGCGGGATTCAAAACCTTGAATGAAGGAGACGAAGTTTCCTTCGACGTTGTCCCCAGCGACAAAGGGCTTAAAGCCCAAAATGTCCAGCGCGTGAATCCGGTGTAACGCCGGGTCTCATCCAGACAGATCCCGCGAAGCGGGAGATTTTCGTTCGCCAGCCATGAACGAAGCAGGTATTCTTGATTCATGGCCGGTTCCGCCACGACCACGGTCGAAAGTCTTTATATTCACGTCCCGTTCTGCGCGCAAAAATGCGCGTATTGCGCCTTTTATTCCGAGCCGTCCAGCGGCGACCTCATCAACCGCTACGTCGCTGCGCTCATCCGCGAACTTGAACTTGTTGCGCACGATCTTCAGCCACCCGTCCTCTCCATCCTCCGTAGCAGGCCTACTGCGGAGGACGGGCGTAGCACCGCTGCGGAGGGTGGACGCACGATTTTCTTTGGCGGCGGCACACCATCGCTGCTCAACTTGCGCCAGTGGGAACAAATTCTCCGCGCCCTGGAGCGGTTGAACCTGCTGGGCGCGGAGGAATTCACGGTCGAATGCAATCCCGCCACTGTTTCGTCCGACAAGGCAAAATTGCTCCGCGACCTGGGGGTGAACCGCATCTCCATGGGCGTGCAGTCACTCGACGAACCATTGCTCGAACGTCTCGGCCGCATCCACACCCGCGAAATGGTCTTCAAGTCGTTCGACATCCTGCGCCGGGCCGGTTTTGACAATTTGAATCTCGACCTGATGTTCGGGATTCCCGGTCAGACCATGGAAATCTGGCGCGCGACCCTGGCCGAGGGGCTGGCACTCGGCAGCGAGCATTTGTCCACCTACGAAGTCATTTACGAGGATGACACGCCGCTGTTCGCGCAACTGCAGGCCGGCGAATTTGACGTGGACGAGGACCTGGCCTGCGCGATGTATGAGGAACTGGTGGAACGCGCGACGGGCGCCGGTTTCCGGCAGTACGAGGTGGCCAATTTCGCGCGGGATCGGGTTTCAAATGACGAATGTCGAATGACGAATGGACCCATTACCAGTGGTCAGCCTTTCAGTTCGCCATTCGTCATTTGTCATTCGTCCATTCCCGCTTTCGCCTGCCGGCACAATGTGAACTACTGGCGCGGCGGTTCGTTTTACGGGCTGGGCCCCAGTGCGACGAGTTACGTGCGCGGCGTGCGGACGAAGAACTGGTCGAACACGCCACTTTACTGCGAACAATTGGAAAAGGGAAAACGCGCCATTGAATCGCGCGAGGAACTGCCGCCACTGAAACGCGCGGGCGAAACCGCCGCGTTCGGTTTGCGGATGAATGCGGGCTGGCCGTTTGCGGAATTCCGGCGCGCGACCGATTTCGATTTGCGCGACGAGTGGTCGGCGGAAATGAATCAACTGGTGGAATGCGGTTGGGCGGCGCGCGACGACCAGCGATTCCGGCTTACCCCCCAAGGACTGCGTTTTGCCGACGCCGCGGCGGAATTATTCCTGCGGTAAAACGTAGCGCAGGCGTCTCGCCTGCTTTGGCGGGCGCCTTGGCGCGAGCGTTTGGAAAATGAAATCCATGATGTATCAGCGGCGGGCAGGCGGGACGCCTGCGCTACGTTGCCGGTAGCCGGACGGTGAAGGTTGTTCTGCAAAAGCCGGGTGTGAAACAGTCAATCCGCCGCCAAATTTTTGGGAGGGACGGCGTGTCGCCGTCCCAAAACAAAATCAGGGTCGCCGACAGGCAACCCTCTCATTATTTTTCTCCCCGGCAAAGAAACTGCCACGTCAGCAGGGCGGCCAGAATGGCCAGTCCGCCACAAAAGACATAAGGCAGCGGCGCGATGCGCAGGTAAAGAGTCGCGGCGAACAGCGGGCCGAGGATGCGCGCCATGGCTCCGGCGCTTTGCGCCACACCGATGGTCGCGCCCTGTTCGTTCGCGGGCGTAAGATTGGAAAGCAATCCAAAAACCGGCGGACGCGTCAGGCCGGTACCGATGGCCAGCAGCGCCAGCGCCAGAAGCATTTTGATCCACTGCCAATCGGTCGCGTGCAGGACGGCCAACCACTTGAGCTGACCGTCGCCTTTGATGAACGGCAGGAAGATCAGGCTGATGCCGGTCAGGAAAAGACTGAATGAGATCAACTTGGGTTCGCCGAACATTTTGACCAGTCGCCCGATGGCCCCGCCCTGGATGACCGCGCCAATAATGCCGCAAAACACAAACAGGGAGATGACCGTGCTGGCGGGTTTGGTTTCGTCCACGGCGATGCCGAGATTGAAATTGTCGCTGACGAGCAGCGGCAGGGTGCTTTCAAAGCAACTGAACGCGAACGTCGCCAGAAAAAAAATAAGAATCAGCAAACCGATTTTCGGCTGGGTGAGCGTGTGTCCCCATTGGGCGAATCGCGGGCGCCGGGCCGCCTGACTGGAGTCCGGTTTCAAACTTTCGGCGAGGATGCAAAACGCCAGAATGAAATTAGCCGCGCAAAGAGCGGCGGCCGTCCAGCCCGGTCCGGTGGCGCCGAAGAATTTCAGGGCGATCCCGCTCAGCGCCGGACCGAAAATAAATCCCAATCCGAAGGCCATGCCGATCAAGCCCATTCGCTTCGACCGGTTTTCCGGCGGGGTGATGTCGGCGATGTAGGCCTGGGCGACGGTGATGTTGCCGCCGCAGATGCCGGCGAAGACACGGGAGATCAGCAGCGCCCAAAGCGCGGCGGTGTGATTTTCAAAACCCGACCCGACGGCAAACAAGACATACGACACCGCTGCACCGGCGGTGCTGATAAGTAGAATCGGACGGCGGCCGTAACGGTCGGAAAGCTTTCCCCAGATCGGCGAGAAGACGAATTGCATCGCGGAAAACGAGGCGATGATGGCGCCGATGACGAAGCCGCTCGCGCCGTAATGCCGGCTGAAAATCGGCACCAGCGGCACGACGATGCCGAAGCCGATGAGATCAATGAAGACCGTCAGGAAAACGACGAGTAATGATGGTTTGCGGTTCATGCCAGCAACGAGCAGAAATTCTAATTGCCGTTGGAAGCGAGTCAATTTTTACGCCCGAATATTTTCCAACGGGTAACTCTGTGAATAGTGTGGAAATGATTGTCGGTAAGACTTGCTTGCGTCCCTATTCATCACGTAGAAAATTTAAAGTGCAGGCCGAGTTGTATTGATGTCGGCAAATTGTTGAGGTCCAAACTCAACTGCGCTGGCAAAGCAACCGATGTCAAACTGGCGGCTTCCAAAACTGCCCTCGGCCTGCATTTTGTTTCTAATTTCCCAAACAATCTTTCTGCTGACAACTGGAACTTGTTGTGAAAGTATCCACAAAAAGATGCAATTTTTATCGTTTGTGAAGATCGTGTTACCAAGATTTAACAACTCCGTTTTGTTTAATTGGAAAATTTTTCATTTTGTTAAGCCATGATTGATTCCGTTTCCGAGACCGCCGGGGCAGCGGTGGATTTGAAAAAAGCTCGGCGTCAAAAAAATGCGGCGCAGCGCACACCAACCATTGATCGCTTGCCGCCACACGACTTGGATATGGAGCGGGGTGTGCTGGGGTGCGCGCTGCTGTCGCCGAACGAATGCGTGGGCGAGTGCATCGAAAAACTCAAGGACAGCGGCCATGAGGTTTTCTACGACCTGCGGCACCAGACGATTTACGAAATGCTGGTGGCCATGTTTAACGAACGGATGCCCATTGACGTCATCACCGTTCAACAACGCCTCAAGGACAAACAACTTTTGGAACAGGTCGGCGGCATTGCCTATCTGGCGCAACTTCAGGACGCCGTGCCGAGTGCGGCGAACCTTTCCTACTATCTCGACATCGTCCAGGAAAAATTCCTGCTGCGGAAAATGATCGCCACCTGCACGGACGTGGTCGGGCGGGTCTATGATTACGAAGGCGAAGTGGATGCGCTGCTGGACGAAGTGGAGCGCGACGTGTTGCGCATCAGCGAATCGCGCACGCAAAGCAGCGTGCTCTCAACCAAGGAACTGGTGGGCAAGGCCATCGGGACGATTGAAAATTATTTCAGCCGCAAAGGCGTGTTGAACGGCCTGGCCACGGGCTTCACGGATCTGGACCGGATAACGGACGGTTTGCATGGGAGTGAAATGATCGTCATCGCCGCGCGTCCAAGCATGGGCAAGACATCGCTGGCGATGAACATCGCGGAGCACGTGGTGCTGGAGCAAAAATTGCCGGTGGCCGTGTTCAGCCTGGAAATGAGCGCGGAGGCGCTGGTGTTGCGCATGATGTGTTCGCTCGCGCGGGTGAATCTGCGCAGCATCCGCGAAGGCTTCATGAGCGAGTCGGATTTTCCGAAGCTGACCAGCGCGGCGGGCCGGCTGGCGGGCGCGCCGTTGTTCATTGATGATTCGGCGGCGCTTTCGATTTTGCAACTGCGGGCGCGGGCGCGGCGGCTGGCGCAGCAGCACGGCATCAAGCTTTTTGTGATTGATTATTTGCAGTTGCTGCATTCTACTGCGCGCCGGGCACAGGAAAACCGGCAGCAGGAAATTTCGGACATTTCCAGCGGCATCAAGGCGCTGGCGAAGGAATTGAAGGTGCCAATGCTTGTGCTCAGCCAGTTGAACCGCGAATTGGAGCGGGACAAAAGCCGCAAGCCGCGGTTGTCCGATTTGCGTGAATCGGGCGCGATTGAACAGGACGCCGATGTGGTGGGTTTGCTGTACAAGCCGAACGCCGGCGAAGATGAAGATGGCGCCGTAGTGGAAGAGCCGGATGGACTGCCGATTAATTTGTTGATTGCGAAGCAGCGCAACGGCCCCACGGGTGATGTAAACTTAACCTTTTTGAAACCGTACACTCGTTTTGAAAGCGCAGCCAAAGTCAGCGACGAAGACGTGCCGGTGGACCGATAGACGATGAAATTATTTTTCCGCCTATTCGGAATCTGGCTGTTGCTCGGCTGCGTGTCAGCCGTGTGGGCGCAGCCGACCGGCCCGAAAATTGACCGCGTGGACGTGAAGTTTATCGGTCCGGCGTCGGTCAGCGAACAATTCGTTCGTTCCAACATCCGCCTCAAAGCAGGCGACATTTATTTTCCCGTTGCCACCGAGGACGACATCCACGCGCTCTATGCAACCGGGCAGTTTTACAACATCCGCGTGACGGCGGATCAAAGCGACAGTGGCGGCGTGCGGTTGACTTATCTCGTGCAGGCGAGTCCGCGGCTGACGGACATCAAAATTCAGGGCAACAAAAAACTCAGCGATTCCAAAATCCGCAAAAAAATCACCGTGAAAATCGGCCAGCCGCTCGACGAACAGAAATTGTTCACCGACAGCCAGGAAATCCGGAAGCTTTACGAAAAATACGGATATGCCGGCGCGCAGGTGAAATATGTATTGAACATCGACGAGAATGCCGGGCGCGGCACAGTCATCTTTGAAATCACCGAAGCCCCGAAGATTAAAATCAAACAGATTGATTTCATCGGCGCGGCGGCCTTCTCACAAAGGGAACTGCGCAAACAACTCAAGACCAAACGGCGCTGGATGTTTTCATGGATGACGGGCAGCGGCGTGTTCAAGGAGGACGAGTTCCAGGACGACCGCGACCAGCTCGCCGGGTTTTACCACAGCCGCGGTTATCTTGATTTTGAAATCAAGGACGTGAAGCTCGATCACCCGGCGACAAACAAAATGGTGATTCGCTTTTACATTTATGAAGGACGGCAATACAAGGTCGGCTCGGTCACATTCACCGGCAACAAACTTTTTAATGCGGAGGAAATCCATCGCGGCCTGCAATTCGTCCACGACTTTGAACATTCGAAAGCCAAACTCGGCCCGCACGGCCTGGCAATGGACGCCGGCGACATTTTCACGCCCGACGGCCTGAACAAGGACACGCAGGCCCTCGAGGATTTTTACGGCAGCAAGGGTTACATTGACGTTGTGCGGGGACCGACGCTGCGCGCCGCGTACATTCCGAATGTGGGGACGGGCACGATGGATCTGGAATTTCAAGTCAAGGAAGGGCAAAAATCCCACGTCGAAAAAATTGACATTCGCGGCAACAACAAAACCAGGGACAAAGTCATCCGCCGCGAACTGGCCATTTCACCAGGCGAAACCTTCGACATGGTGCGCGTCAAAATCAGCAAGCAGCGGCTCGAAGGCTTGCAGTATTTCGAAAAGGTGGATATGCGGCCGGAGGCGACCGACCCGCCGATTGCCGGGCGCAAGGATTTGATTGTGAACGTGGAGGAGCAAAACACCGGCAACTTCATGATCGGTGCGGGCTTCAGTTCGGTGGATGCGCTGGTCGGTTATGTTGAAGTGACACAGGGTAATTTTGACCTGTTCCACCCGCCCACGTTCACCGGGGCCGGCCAGAAACTCCGCCTGTTTGTCCAGCTCGGCACCGAGCGCCAGGACTACGAACTTTCGTTCATCGAACCGTGGTTTTTGAATCGTAAACTCTCGTTCGGGTTGGATCTTTACCGGCATCAATTGAATTTTGAGAGTCCGGATAATATTTATGATGAAACCCGGACGGGAATGCGCCTGAGCCTGACCCGCGCGCTGTGGAGCGATTTCATCATCGGCAGCGTCAGCTACACCATTGAAGACGTGGGCATTTCCTTGAATAGCGGGTGGCATGGTGATCAAACCATTTTACTTGGAACATTCAAGCCACCAATTTTGATTCAAAATCAAGGCAATGTCCCCACCGCCATCCTGGATCAAACCGGCGATCATGTGTTCCAGCGCTTCGGTGTGTCGCTGGCTTATGACACGCGCAACAGCACGCAATTGCCGAATCACGGCCAGCGGACGGAAATTGACCCGGAATTCAGCATCGGCGACACCACGTATTACAAAGTTGAAGCCAAAACCGCCTGGTATTTCCCCGGCCTGTTCAAAGGCCATGTGCTTGAGGCCGTCGGTCGCGGAGGCATCGCGAACGGCCTGAGCGGGGGCGACGTGCCGTTTTATGACCGTTATTACCTCGGCGGCCTCTACTCGCTGCGCGGGTTCAAATACCGGAACATCGGCCCGCGTGATCCAGGTTATTACCCCCCCAATCTCGCTGGCATGCCGAATGAACCGATTGGCGGCGACAGCTTCTGGTTCGGCTCGGTGGAATACAGCCTGCCCATTTTTGAGAAGGACAACGGCCCCGGCGTGCGCTTCGCGGTGTTCTACGACGCCGGCTCTGTCGGTGAGGGGCCCTATTCGTTTTCGGGGAACTTTGATGACAACTGGGGTGTCGGATTGCACATCAATATTCCCAAGCTCGGCCCGTTGCGGCTTGAGTATGGCGTGCCCATTCACCATGATCAATATAACGGCAGCTCCGGCCAATTCCAATTCGGGGTTGGCTATCGCCGCGAATTTTAAAATGAACCGTTGCCTGAAAAGAATCCTGTCGGCGCAGCTTAACGGCCTTGCGCTGGGTCTGCTGGCGCTGTCGGCCCCGGCGGCCCAACCCGCGGCCGTGCCGGCCAACCTGCCCCTTTTCTTTGAAGCCAGCCAGGGCCAGGCCGCCAACCCGGCGCAATTCATCGCGCGCGGACATGATTACCAGTTCTTGATTTCGCCAACTGAAACTCAAATTGTGCTTCGCAAAACCACCGGCACAGCGACATCGGTGCGGATGCAATTCGCCGGCGCCAGCGCGCAGGCGCAAATCAGCGGCGACACCGAGTTGCCCGGCAAAATCAATTACCTCACCGGCAACGACCCAGCGAAATGGCACACGGGCGTGGCCACGTTTGCCAAAGTCCGTGTTGGTGAACTTTATCCCGGCATCAATTTGGTTTACTATGGCAACCAGCGGCAGTTGGAATACGATTTCACGGTTACGCCGGGCGCAAATCCAAATGCAGTTAGGATTCATTTCGACGGTGTGGACAAGGTTGCCATCAGCAAACAGGGCGAATTGATTTTGACTTTGGGCGATGCTGAAATCCGCCAGCCCAAACCGGTAATTTATCAAATGGCCAGTGGTGCGCGAAAGGAAGTTGAAGGCGGCTACCGGCTGGTGGACGCGCGCACCGTTGCCTTTGCCATTGGCCAATATGATCAACGCCTGCCGCTGGTGATTGACCCGATTTTGAGCTACTCGACTTACTTCGGAGGCAATTATGGTGACACGGCTTGGGCGGTGGCAGTGGACACGAACGGTTTTGTTTACGTCGCGGGTCAGACATTTTCAACACGTTTCACCAACAACGCGCCTCTTGCCACGCCCGGCGCATATCAGACAAATTTCCATGGCGGCACCTTGTACGGTGACGCCTTTATAGCCAAGTTTGACAATCTCGGCACAAATCTCATTTACTTCACTTACTTGGGCGGCAGTGCGGATGATTTGGCATCCGGCATAGCAGTGGACGGCCAAGGCAATGCTTTTGTGACTGGTATCACCGATTCTCCAGATTTTCCAACAACCAATGCGATACCGGGTCATGCCCAAATCGGCGGAAGTTATAGCCCGTCTTTTGGTTCTTATCCGAGCGATGCTTTTGTCGCCGAATTAAATTCAGGCGGTTCAAACCTGATATTTTCCACTTATCTAGGCGGCTCTGGGATGGATGGTAGCGATGGCATCGCTTTAGATTTATCTGGCAACATTTATGTGACTGGCTATACCTTCTCAACCAATTTCCCCGTCACCAATGCCATAGCCTATCGTTTGGCCGGGAGGACCAACATGTTTTTAGATCATCTGGCTTGTACGAATACCGTTTACTACAACGCCAATGCCTTCATCGCCAAAATTGGTCCTGGCGGCACAAATCTGGTCTATTCCTCCTACTTCGGCGGCAACAATCTTGATGCCGGGGAAAGCATTGCCGTTGACAGTTCAAACTTTGTCTATGTGACCGGGTTTACCGCCTCAACGAATTTCCCCACCAAAAACGCCATCACCAATTCCTTGAACGGTTATTTGCTCAATGGTTCAACCAACCAGACCTCCAGCTACGACGCCTTTGTCGCGAAATTCGACTCCACCGGCACGAACCTGCTTTACTCAACCTTCCTCGGCGGCACCAACAACGATGTGGCGTATTCCATCGCCATTGACAACCAAGGCGCCGCTTATGTGACCGGCTGGACGGTTTCATCCAATTTTCCCAATACGGTTACGCTTCCCAATTTATATAATGGGCTGGCCAACAACTTTTATTACGGCTACAGCGTCACCACCAACGCCTTCCTGACAAAGATCACCAACGGCGTTCAGGCTGCAATCGCCTATTCCGCGGTCTTCGGCGGCACCAACCTCAACACTGACATCGGCTACGGCGTCGCGCTTGATCCAGCGGGCGACGCATTTGTCATAGGCACCACCACCTCGATCAATTTCCCGGCCTTCAACGTCCCGAGCCTCATGCGCGCGACCAATTCCGGCGGCAACGATGCCTTTGTTATCGCCTTCAACGCCAATGCCACCGCCTTGCTGTATTCAACCTACCTCGGTGGTGCGAGCGACGATTTTGGCTACGGCATCGCCGTGGATCCGTTGGGCAACGCCTACATCATCGGTCAGACGTTTTCCGCGAATTTTCCGACGCTCAATGCCCGCCAAACCACGCTCAACGGCACCAGCGACGCGTTCCTGGCCAAAATCGTGCTGCCGGTGGCGCCGCCGGAGATCGACACAAACCGAGAACCGATAAGCCAAACAAACCAAGTGGGTTCGAGCGTGACATTCAGCGTCTACTTGACCACGAACGGGACGCCGCCTTTCTTTTTTCAATGGCAGATAGTAGGAACGAACCTGATAGGGACAAACCTGGTGGATGGGGGCAATATCAGCGGGGCAACCGGCAACATTTTGACCATCAGCCCCGCGCAGGTAACCAACAGCGGAAGCTATTGGCTGATCGTCACAAACTACGGAGGATCGGTGACCAGTTCCCTCGCCATGTTGAGTATCACGAATGTACCACCGACGATCACGGTGCAGCCGACGAACCAGGCAGTGGTGGTGGGAGCGAATGTGACCAATGTAGTCGTAGCCATCGGGACGCCACCGTTGAGTTACCAGTGGCGGGTGAACGGGACGAACCTGGTAAACGGAGGCGCCATCAGTGGCGCAACCACCAATGTACTGATCATCAGCAACGCGCAGACGAACAACAGCGCCACCAACTACTCGGTTATCGTCACCAATTTTGGGGGCTCGGTGACCAGTTCCGTTGTCACCCTGATTGTGGCATCGTCGCCGGTGATCTTAACGCAACCAGCCAACCAGACGGTGGTGGTGGGAGCGAATGTGACCAATGTAGTCGTAGCCATCGGGACGCCACCGTTGAGTTACCAGTGGCGGGTGAACGGGACGAACCTGGTAAACGGAGGCGCCATCAGTGGCGCGACCACCAATAAGCTGATCATCAGCAATGCGCAGACGACCAACAGGGGAAACTACACGGTTGTCGTCACGAACCTTGCCGGCTCGGTGACCAGTTCCAATGCCCTCCTGACGGTGATATCATCACCGATCATCACCGTGCAGCCGACGAACCAGACAATAGGGGTGGGGCACACGGTTACCTTGACGGTCACCGCCGTCGGGATAGAGCCGTTGGGTTACCAATGGTGGTTGGACGAGACGAACAAACTGGTGGATGGCGGAAATATCAGCGGCGCCACCACCAATATGCTGACCATCAGCAACGCGCAGACGAACAACAGCGGCAGCTACTCGGTCATCGTCACGAACAGTGTCGGCTCGATGACCAGTTCCAATGCGGTCCTGACGGTGGTGCGGTTAATGGTTGTCGCGTGGGGGGACAACGGTGATGGCCAGACCAATGTGCCCGTAGATGCGACCAATGTGATGGCGATTGCTGGAGGTGGCTATCACAGTCTGGCGCTCCAGGCCAACGGCACAGTGGTGCCTTGGGGGGCCGATGACTCCGGCCAGACCGATGTGCCCGCAGATTTAACCAATGTGGTGGCAATTGCCGCAGGTTATTTGCACAGTCTGGCGCTCCAGGCCAACGGCACGGTGGTAGGTTGGGGGGCAGGTACCAACAATACCGGTTCGTTTCCTGAGTACGGACAGGCCATGGTACCCTCAGATTTGACCAATGTGGTGGCCATTGCCGGAGCTTTCTTCCACAATCTGGCGCTCCAAGCCAACGGCACGGTGGTAGCCTGGGGAGACAATACCTACGGCCAGACCAATGTGCCTCCTGACCTGACGAACGTGGTGGCGGTTGCTGGAAGTGGTTATGACAGTCTGGCGCTCCAAGCCAACGGTACGGTGGTGGTTTGGGGAGACAATACCTACGGCCAGACCAATATGCCTCCGGGCCTGACGAATGTAATGGCGATTGCTGGAGGTGGCTTTCACTGTCTGGCGCTACGGGCCAACGGCACGGTGGTGGCTTGGGGAGACAATATCTACGGCCAGACCAATGTGCCCGCAGATTTGACCAATGTGGTGGCGATTGCTGGAGGTGGCTTTCACAGTCTGGCGCTACGGGCCAACGGCACAGTGGTGGCTTGGGGGGCCGATGACTACGGCCAGACCAATGTGCCCGCAGATTTGACCAATGTGGTGGCAGTCGCCGGAGGTTACTTGCACAGTATGGCACTTGAGAATGACGGTTCCCCGTTCATTGTCAGGCAGCCGGCAAGCCAAACAACTTTAACCAATACAACGGTTACCTTCACTGTGATCGCTCTGGGCGCGCCAGCGCTGAGTTATCAGTGGCAGAAAAACGGTTCCAATCTCTTTGACGGCGGCAATGTGTCCGGCTCGACCAGTGCTACCCTGACCCTGACCGATGTGCAGGCTGCCGATGCGGCTGGCTACACCGTCGTCATTACAAATGCCATCGGCAGCGTGACCAGTTCCAATGCGGTCCTGACGGTGACGAATATACCGCTGGGTTTCATACCGCTGAGTTTCGGGAACATCCATGCGGCCGCCGGCGACAGTTTTATATTGAGCGGCACGGGCGGCGTGAACAACGGCGTCTATTACGTGCTGGTTTCGTCCAACCTTCTGACGCCGCTGACCAACTGGATGCACATTGCGACCAATCACTTTGACAGCACCGGCCATTTCATTTTCACCAACACCACGCAAACCAACACGCCGCAGGAATTCTATTTATTGCAAATGCCGTGATTCCGCCGGCACCAGTTTTAACACCCGCCAGTTTTCAGTTGGCATCATCACTGAATTTTGCTTTTATATTCCCATGAAATTTTTACGCACAACAATTTTGACCGTTCCGTTGCTGGTTCTTTTGAGCGTTCCCGCGCCGGCACAAACCAAATCCAGCCCGGCGCCAACCGACAAAATCGGCACCGTGGATTTGCGCAAACTGTTCGACGGCTATTGGAAAACCAAGCAGGTGCAAATCGTCCTCAACGATCGAAAGACGCAGCTCGACAATGACGACAAAAGCATGCGCGACGATTTGAAGAAGGGCAGCGACGAATATCAGAAGCTTTTGGCACAGGCGAACGACCAGGCCATCTCCGCCGACCAACGCGACAAACGCAAACAGGCCGCCGCTGACAAACTGAAGCAATTGCAGGATTCCAAGACCGCCATTGATCAATTTGAGCGTCAGGCGCAGATCACACTGTCCGAGCAAAGCCAGCGGATGCGCGACAACCTTCTCAGCGATATCAAGGCGGCCGTGACCGCCCAGGCCAAGGTCGCCGGCTACTCACTGGTCATAGACGCTGCGGCGGAAACCGCCAATGCCACGACTGCGGTGGTCTATAGCAGCGGCGAAAACGATTTGACCGACGCTGTTCTCAAACGACTCAACGCCGGGCGCACCGATAGCACCACTCCTGCTCCGGTTGTGACCTCGCCGTCGTCGTTGTTGCTGAACACCAACAAACCGTAAGGAACACGTCTCAACTGGCGCTGAGCCGTTGCACCGGTTTCTCAAAAAGCATCCGGTGCGATTCCTCCAAAATTCCGGGAATCCGGTTTGCAAACGGACTGCTCCGCAGCACGGCCTGCAGGTCCAGTTCGCGGACCTTGGCCGCGTTTTCGCCGGGAAACCAGTGCTCGGCCTGTCCGAGTAAATTGTAACGCATCTTGCCCCACGCCACGAGGTCGAGCGACTTCGCGTAAGTCCACAGCCGCATGATTTCCGACACATTGACCCGCCCCGGCACGTCCACGTAATTCGGCAGGCCCTCGAACCACCGCGCGCACCAATCCGCGCCCAGCACGCGTTCCATTTCCGCGCGCAGCCGCTTTTCAACCGGCGCAATCGTCTCCGCAATATTGTCGTAAAATCTCAGCGCGGCAACGTGCTCGTCGTAATCCCCGGGCTTGTCGGCGCCGCAACTGAGTGTATGGACCTCCTTTCGCCCGAGGCAATAAAGGTCGTTGAACACCATCGGCGACAGCGGCGCGCAGAGTTCAACCATCTTTGGCGACGGCTCGTAGAGTTTCCCGCCCTTGTCGTTCGGGCTGATGATGAAGACGCCCATGTCGAGCCGGTGCGCGGCTTCAAGCGCCGCCCAATTCAGTTCGTTCACGAAATACCAGTGGACGTTCAAGTAATCGAACTCGCCGGTGTTCACCGCTTCGAGAATGATGTCGGTCGTCGCGTGCGTGGAAAAACCGACGAACCGCGTGCGGCCCTCCTGCTGCAACCGGCGCGCGGCGGCAAGACAGCCGTTTTTCTTCAGTGACCAGTCCAGAAGTTCGCGGTTGTTGATCCCATGCAGCCCCAGCAAATCCACGTGGTCGAGCTTCAAATAGTTCATCGAAGTCTCGAAGGTTCTGAGAAATTCCTCCGGCGTGGCCCGGGGCGTGACCTTGGTCTGGACGATGATTTTGTCGCGGGGCAGTTTTGGCAGCACGCTGCCCAGTTGCATTTCGGAAGTGCCGTAGCCGCGCGCGGTTTCGATGTGATTGATGCCCAGTTCGAGTGCCCGGTGGATGCAGGCCTCCAGATTTTCCTGGTTTTTGCGCGGGATTTCCTTCGGATCCACGTCCTGCCACTTGAATTGATAACGCATCCCGCCGCAGGAAATCACCGGCATCACCAGCTCCGTTCGGCCAAAACGACGATATTTCATTGGGACGAAAATAAGTGACGCGCCAGCCAAAGACAAGCAGCCGGACGCCCGCTGCCAGGGCGAACCTTAATTTTTGAACGATGGCATGAAAACCTTTCATTAGCACCCGGCTTCAGCCGGGTGTGGACGATAGCCTGAGCGCCAAACCCATTTTAACGGGTTTTCTCGCCGCCGAAAAGCCGTTGAAACGGCTGAATTTCCCATTTTTCCATAGTCACCCGGCTGAAGCCGGGTGCTAATGAGAGACGCATAAAAATCGAGATGCGCCCGCCAATAATTCCCAATTTCCACTTGCGTCGGGTTCGTTCGTTGCTAAAGTCGTTTTGAAATTTCATCCGGCGACAGCGGTGGTTTTTTCCGCCTTCGCGGCGCGGCAACTTGTCTCGTCAAAGTAAAACGCAGACGGAAGCGCCGCTCCGGCGCGACGATGGCCGTTTTAACCAGAAATACAAATACAATTAACTCTGCAAATCCATCGGCAGCCAGCTCGGCAAATGCTCCGTCCAGCCGTTTCCCGACGGCGAGACGTTTGTGAAGATCGAGGAAAATGTGCGCGGCGAAGACGTGTTCATCGTCCAGCCGACGTCGCCGCCGACGAATCATAATCTGATGGAGCTGTTCATCATGATTGACGCCGTGCGGCGGGCGAGCGCGACGCGCATCACGGCGGTGCTGCCGTTTTACGGTTACGCGCGCCAGGATCGCAAGGACCAGCCGCGCGTGCCCATCACGGCCAAGCTCGTGGCGAACCTGCTGGTGGCGGCCGGCGCGAATCGCATTCTCACGATGGATTTGCACGCGCAGCAGATTCAGGGGTTCTTCGACATTCCAGTGGATCATCTCTATGCCGCGCCGGTGATGTATGAATACTTGAAGAAAAAAAACATCACGGACCTGGTTGTCGTCAGTCCGGATGTGGGTGGGTTGAAAATGGCGCATGCGTATTCCCAGGTTCTTGAGGGCGGCCTGGCCATCGTGGCCAAACGGCGTAAAAATGCGACGGAAGTCGAATCCATGGCGGTCATCGGCGAAATCCGAGGCAAAAACATTTTGTTGGTGGATGATTTGACGGAAACGGCGGGGACATTGACCCAGGCGGCGGCCTTGCTGAAAAGGAAGGGCGCAAAGAAGATTCTGGCCTGCGTGTCCCATGCCATCTTGAACAACGTGGGGGTCGAAAGATTGCGAAAATCGGTGATTGACGAATTAATTACGACTGATACAGTCCAATGCCCTGCGATTGACGGCGTGAAAATTACCACGTTGTCCGTGGCCGGACTCTTGGGCGAAGCCATCAAGCGAATTCACAATAATTCGTCGGTGAATTCGCTGTTTGAATTCAAAGGCGGGCGCACGAGTTGACGCGCCGCAGTAAAAGATGATTTAACGATGAAATCAGTGCCGTTGAAAGCGTATCCCCGGACGCAGTCGCGTCGGAACGGGGCCAGGAAGTTGCGCGCCGCCGGGCGCGTGCCCGCCGTCATTTATGGCCGGCAGGCCAAACCGCAAAACCTCGAAGTCAACGCCAAGGACATCAGCGACCTCATTCACCATTCCGCTTCCGAAAATTTGCTGGTGGATTTGTCCGTCGAAAACGACGCCCGTGCCAGGCGCCTCGCGCTGGTGCAGGAAATCCAGCACCATCCGCTGGAAGGCGACGTGCTGCACGTGGATTTCCATGAAGTGACCGAAGACGAAAAAGTGGTCATCCAGGTGCCGCTGGAAACCGTCGGCGAAGCGGCCGGCGTGAAAAACGCTGGTGGCGTGCTCGAGCATGTGGTCTTCAAATTGAAGGTGCGTGCCCTGCCCAGGGATTTACCCGAGCAGATGGTTGTGGACGTGAGCCATCTCGAACTCGGCAAATCAATCCACCTCGGCGAAATCAAAGCGCCCGCGGGTGTCGAGATCCTCGGCGACAAAAACATTTCTGTCATCTCCGTCGCCATGCCGCGCACCGAAGAGGAAGAAGTGGCTGCGGTTGCGGAGGGCGAGGCGGTGTCCGCCGGCGACGTCGAAATGATCAAAGAGAAAAAAGAAGGAGGCGAAGAAGGTGCTGCGCCGGCCAAGGGCGAAAAAGGCGCCGTCAAGCCCGGCGAAAAAGGCGCTGTCAAGCTTGGCGAAAAAGACGCTGTCAAGCCCGGTGAAAAAGGCGCTGCCAAGCCCGGTGAAAAAGACGCTGTCAAGCCCGGCGAAAAGGCGCCGGTCAAGGGTGCTGCCGCCGCGGCTCCGGACAAGGGTGCCGTCAAGCCCGGCGAGAAAGCGCTGGCGGAGAGAAAGAAATAATTTTGCCGGCGATCCGCGAGGGTCGCCGCGCCCGCACCGCGCATGGAGAATTTGAGTCTCATCGTGGGTTTGGGCAATCCCGGCGCGGAATACGCGCAGACGCGCCACAACGCCGGTTTCACGCTGGTCGAAAAACTGGCGGTGCGCTGGAACGCCAGATGGACGAACGAACGAAAGTTCAATGCCCGGGTCGCACGTGCCGAACGCAACGGCGTCCGCGTTTTGCTCTGCCAGGCGCAGACGTTCATGAATTTGAGCGGCGATGCGGTCGGTGCATTGAAGAATTTTTACCAGCTTCAACCACAGTCGGAGCTGTTGGTGGCGATGGACGATGCGGATTTGCCGTTGGGCGAAATTCGCCTGCGGGCGGGTGGTGGCAGCGGTGGCCATCACGGACTGGAGTCCATCGAGCAGCATTTGGGCACGAATGATTTTGCGCGGTTGCGGCTCGGCATTGGCCGGGCGGAAGGCGCGCGGGAAATCACGGATCATGTGCTCGGACGGTTTGACGCGGGCGAGGCCGCGTTGATGGAAAAAGTTTTGGACCGTGCCGCCGACCAGGTGGAATGCTGGTTGGATGCGGGAATTGAAAAAGCAATGAACCAATTTAACGGAGTCGTGGACTCCGCGAACGAAGAAAAAAAACAGTGAAACGATACGAAGGTCTGTTCATCCTGAACCTGACGGGCAGGGAAGAGGGCGTCAAAGATGCGCTCGACAAAATTTCCGCGGAAATCGAGTCGGCAGGCGGCAAAGTCGAAACCATGCAAAAAATGGATAAAAAGAATTTTGCGCGTGTGGCGGACAAAAAGCACAACGCCGGCTTTTACGCGAATGTAATTTTCACCGGCCCGTCGACGAGCGTCGCGCAATTGCGCGCCAGGTTCGCGCTGAACGAGGAGGTGTTCCGCGTGCTGTTCACCGAATCCCCCGAACCGAAACCCACAAAGCAACCCTCAAACCATTCCAATTATGGCCAGCTTCAATAAAGTCATCCTGATGGGAAACCTCACCCGCGACCCCGAACTCCGTTACACGCCCAAGGGCACGGCCGTTGCCCGCATCGGCCTCGCCGTCAATCGCGTCTGGAAGACCGAGACGGGTGAAACGCGCGAAGAAGTGACGTTTGTTGACGTGGACGCTTTCGGCAAGACGGCGGAAACGATCTCGCAATACTTGAAAAAGGGCAGCCCGATTCTTGTTGAGGGACGCCTGCGCCTGCATACGTGGGAGGACAAGCAAACCAACCAAAAACAGAGCAAGCTCCGCGTGGATTTGGAAACGTTCAAGTTTGTCGGCCCCGCAAACCGCGGCGAGGGCGGCGGTGCTGCCGAAGCCCCGCGTTCACGTCCGGCGGCAACTTCCCCGGCGCCCACGCCCGAAGGTGGCGAAGCCGACGCTCCCCCGGAAGGAGACGACGTTCCCTTTTGATTTTCCCGGGCGAATTTTCCCTTCACTTGTCACCCGTCACATGCCACTTTTATGAAGACTGAAGTCATTCTCACGCACAACATCGTCGGCCTCGGCGCCGAATCCGACCAGGTGAAGGTCGCCGCCGGTTACGCGCGCAACTATCTTTTTCCGCAACGCCTGGCCATCCCCCTGACCATGGCCAACAAACGCCAGATTGAGTCCTTGCGCCAGCGCCGCGCCGAACGCGAAGCGCACGAGTTCAACACCATGACCGAACTCGCCAAGGGCGTCGCCAAGCTCATCTGCATCATCAAGGTCAAGGCGGGCGAGGACGGCAAGATGTTCGGCTCGGTGACCGCCGGCGTGATTGCCGACGAATTGAAGCACCAGTTCGACATCTCGCTCGACAAACGGAAGATCCACCTCGAACACCCGATTCGCGCGCTGGGCGACCACGAAGTCGAACTGCATCTGCACGCCGAAGTCAAAGGCACGCTCAAAGTCCGCGTCGAAAGTCTCACGCCGGTGATTGTGCCGGTGCCTGCTGAACCGAAAAAAGAAGAGGGCAGGGAACCCCGACGTGAAAAACGCGGCCATGGCCGGCGGGATGTCGAAGGCGAAAAGGCCGGAAAACCTGAAACCGCCGAAGCCAGACCCAAGGCCGAAAAGCATGGCGAGAAGCACAGCCGGGCCGAAAAATCTGAAGCTGCTGAAACCAAACCCAAAGACGAGAAGCACGTAAAGGCTGAAAAAGCTGAAAAGGCGCCCAAGGCTCCGAAGAACGAAAAGAAGGAGAAAAAGGCCGAATAGGCCGGCAACAAAACAATTTGTTTTCATCAAGCCACGGAATCTTCCGTGGCTTTTTTATTCTGGTGGGGCGTGACAGAGAGGGCACTGCTTTGTCAGTGCCCTGATTTCAAGAAGTCGGGGAAGCAATTTGCTTTGCGCCCATTTCATTAACACCCTGCTTTAGCGGGGTGTTAATGAGAGTCAGATTTACCTGCACAAAAAGTGAGATGCACCCGGATTTCACCTATTGACAAAAATTCATTGACAGGGTTTCCGTCTGGATGGTTAATACGGTCAGGTCGGTTTATGCAGAAGCAGGGGAAAACCAGTCGCACTTCTTACCAAACCAACTGTGGGTGTGCTGTTCCATTCTTGGTGGAGGAGAATTGTAGGTTCAATCCAGTCACCCTTCGTCCCGTCTTCAGAAGCTGGCTTTCGTTTTCCAATGGCGTTTTTCCCATCCAAATATCAGCCCGCCCGACTTTCCGACTTAATGCCTTTTGACCGTTTGAAACAAAAACCTCAGAAAGAAAAAATATGAAAACAAAATCGTCTGGTCTGGGTGCGGCGCTGATCAGGTTGCTCGCCCTGCCGACGGGATTGCTCCTGTGTCAAAACCTTCTGGCAGCCGTTACTTTCACCAACACGCCGTCCGCCGTCAGCAACACCTACGCTGGAACCATCACCCTGCAAATTGGCGGGTTGACGAACAAGACGGTGGTCGTCCAAAAATTTCTCGATCTCAACACCAACGGCGTCATTGATGGCACCGATTGGCTGGTGCAGCAGTTCACTTTGCAGGATGGGACAAACTTTGTGATTGGTGGGGTGACCAATTTCAATGTGCCCGGCGATTTGAATGCCACCACGGGCGCCATCACCGCGACGTTGAATTTTCAAAATGGGGATTTCGTGCAGAACATCGTCGGGAAATATTTGTATAAGCTGTCCAGCCCCGGGGGCCATTTCGAGCCGCTCACCAACCAGTTTGCGGTCACGAATTTTCCCTTCCTACAAAAGTTCACCGGCAACGTGGTGAGCAACGCCACCAGCACGGTGGTGTCCAATGCCAGTGTCATGCTGTTTCCTCCCCCGCGTCCGGGAAAGAGCGGACCTGGCGGCTCGCCGGTGGCTGGAGTGGTGGCGGACAATGCGGGCAGCTACACCGTTCAGGCGCCGCCGGGGACTTATATGCTTGCGGCTTTCCGGAGCAATTATCTGGCGAGCTGGGCGACGGCGCCGGTTGTTATCTTGGGCAGCGGCGCGACCGTGACCACGAATCTGACTTTGACCAACGCCACGCAGAACATTTCCGGCAAGGTGGTTGATACCAACAACCAGACCATCGGATTGCCTGGGGTGATGGTTTCGGCGCAAGGCACCAACGGCCTGTTTGCGGTCACTACCACCGATACCAATGGCAATTTCTACTTGCGCGTCCAATCCGGCCAGTGGAGTGTCAAGGCTGATGACACCAGCCTGATTGTTCACGGCTATCTGGGATTGCAGAATAGAACCAATGTCAACACCGGCGCCACAGGCGTCACCATAGCTGTGCCCAAGGCCACCGCGCTGATTTATGGCAGCGTGAAGGACAATCTGGGAAATCCCCTGACGGCATTGGACGTTTATGCAAATGACCAGAACTACAGTCTTTATCAAACGGACGGTTACACGGATGCGAACGGGAACTATGTACTGGGCGTGCTGGGCTTGGGCGCCAACGATTACTGGTGGATGCAGGCCAACAGCGACAATCAACTTACCAATTATGTTTTTACACAAGAGACTATAAACGGCAATATCAATGCCGGACAGGCCGTGCTTCAGAATTTTACCGCCATCCTCGCCACCAATCACATCACCGGCAATGTCACCGTCAACGGTACCAATGCCGTGGGTGTATGGGTATCGGCGAATGCGAACATCAATGGCACCAATTTCCAGACCGGGGTGGACACGGACAGCAGTGGCAACTATTGGTTGAACGTCGCCAACAGCAACACGTGGACTGTGAGCGTCCAGACTGGAGGAGGCGATTACAGTTTGCCCGGCGGCTATCTCTGCGGAAGTCAAACGGTGGGCATCACCAACAACAATCCCGTGGTCAACTTCACGGCCATTCTGGCGACCAATCACATCACCGGCCATGTCCAGACCGGCAATAGCAATTCCATTCCGGGGGTAGGCGTATGGGCCAGCGCAACGATTAGCAACTCGGATTACCATACCATTGCCGGCACGGACAGCGGCGGCAATTACTCGCTGAACGTGATCAACGGCAATTGGACCGTCAGCGTCCTTTGCAGCGGCGGTCCCGGCGGTGATATGAACAACTTGAACAACATTCTCGGCCCCGGCACTTATCAGTGCCCCGACAACCAGACGGCAGTCATTAACAACAACAATGCCACCAACAATTTCACCGTCCAGCTTTGCAGCGGCGTGCAAATCCTTACCACCAACTTGCCGGACGGTCAGGTGAGTATTTACTACGATGTTTTACTGAGCGGCTCCAGTTGCGTCGGCAATCTTACCTGGTCGTTAAATGATCCGGAGGATTTTCCGCCGGATTTGAGCTTCGATTCTTCCGGAGAAATTTACGGCACGCCCACCGATACCGGCACGTATAATTTTACTGTGCACGTGGACGACGGTAACGGCCACACGACGAACCAGGACCTGTCGCTCACCATCACGGCCGCGCCGGTGGACGTGCTGGTCTATTACGTCATGAAGCTGGAAGCCTTCCTGCAGACCAGCACCACCAATGTCGTGCCCGACACCAACCATGGCCCGTTCAATGCGTACCTGTGCATTGTTCAGTCTGACCTGGACACCGTCCCCATTGCCAACGTGTACCTGCCCAGCGGTGCGATCCGAGGCTTCCCATCGGGCTTGAGCGATATCAAATTGCAAGTGCATGACACCTATGCCAGCCAGGCTGCCCTGGACGCGGTCTATACAAACGGGGACTATACGTTTGCAATGGCCACCATGGATAACGGGTTCCAGTTCCCGGTCCTGACAATGCCAGTGGTGGTGTATCCCGCCGCGCCGCTCGTCAGCAACTTTGCGGCGGCCCAGGCCGTCACCCCCACCAGTCCCTTCACGCTGCAATGGAGCAATCCGCCGGATGCAACGACCAATGACACCATCTGGGTGTTTATTTTGGACCACAACGGCGCAACGATTTTCAGCACACCCAATCCAGCAACGAATTCGTCAATCGCACTCAGAGGCAACGCGACGTCCGTGGTGGTCCCCACCAACACCTTCCAGTTGGGCGGGAACTACGCCGGCGTCATCATCTTCACCCGGGCGACCAGCGTCAACACAACGGCCTATCCTGGTGCGGTCGGCCTGACCCTTGTCAGCGTTCAAACCGTCTTTTTCCTGGCTGCGCCTTCGGGCGTTCCAGTGCTCAGCCAGCCCGCAAGAGGGTCCGTCACCCAGTTTGACTTCCTGCTTACGGGCATCACAGGCCAGAACTACACGATTCTGGCTTCTACCAATGTCGCTCTGCCCATGTCCAATTGGTTCACGGTGCTGACCACCAACCTGTCCGGCAGTCCGGCCTTCATCCAAGACAACCACGCCACCAACGACCGACGTTTCTATCGCGTGCTGGTCGGGCCGTAGTTGTTCGAACAGCAGCTATTCCATCTCTGACGATGGGACGAACAAGAGCATCACCATCATTTCCCGGTGATAATCGGTGCAAAGGCAGGGTCGCATCGCCGAGGCGACCGAAGCGGCCGCGCGGGCCGCGCGTCCCTGCCCGATGGACGAACGGACGGCTCGGCGAACCGTCCCTACCAATTTAAAGAATGTGCCGAATGTCTCTGGGCCGACTCCCTCTCCCCGCCCGAGCGGGGAGAGGGCTGGGGCGAGGGGATTTGAGCTTGAATAATCGGCCTCCTCACCCCGCCCCTCTCCTCCTTTGGGGAGGAGAGGGAGAACAAATGGTGGTGGTGCGAAGTTGCGCCCCGCGGCTTTTTTGTCACATAAAATCCTTTGACCGCGCCGTGCGGGTCTGTTTTCCTGTCGGGCTACCGAAGGATTTTAATGGACTTGGTTTTGGTCGGCATTTGTCTGGCGGTGATTATCGGGTTGTATTTTCACAACAACCCGATGGGCCACAGCCGGTGGTTCATGATGCGCCGCTTCATCAACTGGTTTCCGCTCGGCATGACTTACGCGTTCCTTTACATGGGACGCTACAACCTCAATGTCTCCAAAAACGCGCTCGGCGATTTGATGTCGAAGGAGGACCTCGGGCTGATCTTCGCGGCAGGCACGGTCACTTACGCGGCATCGTTCCTCGTCAACGGCCCGCTCGTGGACAAAATCGGCGGCAAACGCGGCATCATCATCGCCGCCCTGGGCGCGTCGGTGGCGAACGTCCTGCTCGGGGTGCTGACCTGGCTGCTCGTGATGGGCCGGCTGCATTTCAACCACGTCGCCGCGTTCTCGTTTCTCTACTCGGTGAACATGTATTTCCAGAGCTACGGCGCGGTTTCCATCATCAAGGTCAAGGCCTACTGGTTCCACGTGCGCGAACGCGGCGTGTTCGGCGCGATTTTTGGAACGCTCATTTCCATCGGCGTCTATTTCGCGTTCGACTGGGGGCAGGCGATTGTCAATATGACCAAAGCCGGCGCCACCGGCGGCTGGTTGCACGATTTGCTGCAGGCCATTTTCGCTTCCACCACAAAACCGGTGGATGCAACGTGGGCGGTGTTTTTCATTCCGTCGGCAATTTTGATTGTCTGGGTGCTGATTGACTGGTGGCTCATCAAGGACACGCCGGAGGAGGCGGATTTTCCGTACTTCGACACGCACGACGCCTCGTCCGGCCAGATGCACATCGAGCTGACGACGCTCGACCTGCTCAAAAAAGTTTTTGCCAGTCCGTTGATGCTGCTGATTGCGGCCATCGGGCTGACTTCGGGTGTGTTCCGCAATGGCATCACGCAATGGTATTTCGTTTTTGCCGCCGAGGTGAAACAGCCGGGCGCGGAATTTTTCCTGCAACATTGGGGCCTGCTGCTGTGCATCTTCGGCATCATCGGCGGGTTCGCCGGCGGCATGGCATCCGACTGGTGGTTCCAATCGCGGCGCGGTCCACCAACGGCGTTCCTGTGCGGCTTCATCCTGATCATGGCGATGGTAATGGCCGTGTTTTTGTTTTCCTCGCCATACATTCTTGGCTGTGCGTCGGTGCTCATCGTGATGGCGTCGGTGGGCATCGCGTCGCTCATGGCCGGCACGGCGGCGACGGATTTCGGCGGGCGCAAGGCCGCGGCGACGTGCTCCGGCATTGTGGATGGTTGCACCTACCTCGGCAGTGGTATCCAGTCGTTCAGCCTCGGTTACCTGACGACGTGGAACTGGCATTACTGGCCGTATTTTCTGATGCCGTTCGCGCTGATCGGGACGCTGATTGCCATAAAAATCTGGCACGACCTGCCCATGGCCACCCGGAAATACCTCGTCGAGATTGAATAAAAGCAGAAGACCGGTTTGAGTTCGAACTCCGACATTGAGTTTCTGCGTTGGCGGAGTGCGGCCGTCCCGCCGCAGCCAAGTGCGGCGGGCGGGCGGTTGGGAAATGTTCCATGTCTTGAACGAAGCCAGTTGCTGCGCCCGGGGACGGGCGCATTCCAACAGGGCTTGGTCCCCCCGTCACCAGCGGCAACTTCGGAGTTCGGTTTGAAGCCAGAACCGATCCGACCGGGCGGCGGGCCGGCAAGATCCGCCGGGTAGTGTCTCAATTTGACGCGGAGTGCGGATTGTCCTCAATCCGCAGCAGCTACGGCATTCCAAATCCGCTGCGAGTTGAGACAACTCGCGCTCCGACCCGGTGGTTCGGATTTCAAATTAAGACACTACCATCCTCCGCCGTTTCTTGACCGGAACCTTTGATTTTGCTTTGTTGCATCCGGCTTTGAGCCGGTCGAATCCGTTTCAGGAGCCTGATCGTGCCAATGACTTTTGCCCAACGAAAATTCCCTCCGGGCTTCCGCCCGCGGCGGGGGTTGAACTGGGGCATTGTCGGGCTGATGTACACCTCCTTTTACCTCTGCCGCTACAACCTGCCGCTGGCCAACAAAGCCATCGCCGACGAATTTCATTTTTCCAAGTCCGACATGAGCAACATCATCTCGGCCCAGTTGCTGGCCTACGCGATCGGACAGATCGTCAACGGGTTGCTGACCGACCGGCTGGGCGGCAAGCGCGCCATGCTCATCGGCGCGGCGGGCACGGTGACGATGAACCTGCTCTTCGGCGCGTCGTCGTTCTGGGGTTTCCTCTGGCTGTTTGTGGCGTTGCGGAGCATTGACGGCTACATGCAGGCGTTCGGCGCGCCGGGCTTCATCAAGATCAACGCCGCGTGGTTTGGCCGGACGGAGCGCGGCACATTCGCGGGCATTTTCGGGTTCATGATCAACCTCGGGCGGCTCGGCATCAATTATTTCGGGGCCGCGCTGCTGGCCGGCTTCACGTTCCTTGGCATGTGGCAGGTGCCCGCGCTGCACTGGCGCTGGCTGTTCTGGATTCCGGCGGGCGTCGCGAGCCTGGTGGCGGTCGTGCTCGCGCTCGTGGTCAAGGACACGCCGGAGGAAGCGGGTTTTGCCGGCGTTCACGCCGGCGAGGCGGATCATTCCGACACGGACATCCACGGTGAGATCGCGACTGTATTCAAACGAATCGTTGGCAATCCGCTGGTCTGGATCATTGCGCTGGCGTATGCCTGCACCGGCGCGGTGCGGCAGTGCATTGACCAGTGGTTTCCCCGTTACTTTCAGGAAGTCCACCACTTGGAATTGAGTTCGGCGCGGTTTCAGTGGCTCGGGTTTCTGATTCCGTTTGTTGCGTCTTCCGGCTCGCTGATCTCGGGTATTATCTCCGACCGGATTTTCCAGGGCCGCCGCGCGCCCGTGGCCGCGTGGATTTATTTCATCGAAGTCTGCGTCATCCTCGTGGCGACGCAGGTGCAAAGCCTCAACTGGGCGCTCGTTTTCTTCGTGTTGATTTCCTTCACGGCCAACTCGACGCACTCGCTTCTCGGTCCGGCGGCGGCGATGGACATCGGCGGGCGCAAGATGGCGGGTTTTGCGTCGGGCGTGATTGACTCGTTCCAATACTTCGGCGCCAGCCTCGCGCTCAAGGTGCTTGGCTACTTTCTCGATAAAAGCTGGGACTCCTACTTCTACTTCATGGTGCCGTTTGGCGTTATCGGCGGCCTGCTCATGTTCGCCATCCGCAACCAGGCGCTGGGCAAAAACAATGCTTGACCCCGCCGGAAATTCCATTAAATTGAATACGCAATGTTGAAAAACATCAAACAAGTCGTCATACTGGCTGTCGTCGTTGTCGTTAGCGACGCCGTTGGCGCTTGTTGATTTGATAAACTTTAACAAGAACCCACGGCTGCAAATCGGTCGTGGGTTTTTGTTTTAGCCGCGATCGTCAGCCTCAACCAAAAGAGCACATGAGCAAGACAACTGAAACTGAGAATAAAAAGAAATCCACCCCAGCGCGGCACAGGGAAGTTGGCCCGGCAATGTCCGGCAGCGATATCCTGGTCGCCTGCCTCGAACGCGAGGGCGTGGACACAATTTTCGCCTACCCCGGCGGCGCGAGCCTGGAAATCCACCAGTCACTGACCCGATCCAAAAAAATCCGTGTCGTGCTGCCGCGCCACGAACAGGGCGGCGCGTTCGCCGCCGGCGGTTACGCACGCGCCACGGGCCGGGCCGGCGTTTGCATGTCCACCAGCGGCCCCGGCGCCACCAACCTGGTGTCCGGCATCGCGGACGCCTACATGGATTCCGTGCCGCTCATCGCCATCACCGGCCAAGTGCCGCAGGCGCTGATCGGCCGAAACGCGTTCCAGGAAACCGACATCTATGGCATGACGCTGCCGGTGGTGAAGCACAGTTATCTGGTTACCGACATCAACGAAATTCCGCGCATCGTGAAGGAGGCGTTTTTCCTCGCGCAAACCGGGCGGCCCGGCCCGGTGTTGATTGACATGCCGAAAAACATTCAGCAGGCGCGCACGCAACCGGTGTTTCCCGACAAAGTCAACATCCGCGGCTACGATCCCAATCCCAAAGCCAGCGACATCGAACTGAACGAAATCATCGGACTGATCGAAAAGTCCGAGCGCCCGGTGCTGTACGTTGGTGGCGGCATCATCACCGGCAACGCGAGCGGGGAATTGCGACAGTTTGTGGAAGCCACGCAGATACCAGTGACTTCAACCATCATGGGCTGCGGCGCCTTTCCGGAGACCCATCCGCTGTCGCTCCGCTGGCTGGGGATGCACGGCGCAGCGTTCGCGAACTGGGCGGTTAACGGTGAATTCGAGCCGCGCAAAAGTCCGACTGAGCCGATGAAACCGGTCGCGCCCGGCGCCGACTTGCTGCTGGCTTTTGGCGTGCGTTTCGACGACCGCGTGACGGGCAGAGTGGACAAGTTCTGCGAGAAGGGGACGATCGTGCACATTGACATTGATCCTTCGGAAATCAACAAGAACAAGCCGGCGAACCTGCCCATCGTGAGCGACATCAAATACGCGCTGGGGCGGTTGAACGAAATGATCAAACAACGGCCCATCGAGAAGAAATTCACGAAATGGCACGAGCAGGTCGAGGCGTGGAAAAAGAAGGGGCCATTTGGTTATCGTGTCACCGAGGAAGTATCCAAATCGCAGCACATGCACGATCATCTCAAAGGCAAGGAAAACGAAGTCATCCTGCCGCAGATGGTGGTCGAGACGTTGTACGAACTGACCGAGGGCGAGGCGATTATCACCACAGGAGTGGGCCAGCACCAGATGTGGGCAGCGCAATATTATCAGTACAAATACCCGCGCCAGCTCTTGACCAGCGGTGGACTGGGTGCGATGGGCTACGGTTATCCCGCGGCGCTGGGCGCGAAAGTCGCCCATCCCGAGCGGCAGGTCATTGATATTGACGGCGACGGCTCGTTTCTGATGAACATTCAGGAACTGGCGACGGCGCACATTGAAAAGATCGCCGCCAAAGCCGTCATTCTGAACAACCAGCACCTCGGCATGGTGGTGCAGTGGGAAGACCGCTTCTACGCCGGCAATCGCGGGAACACCTACCTCGGCGACCCGGAGAACATGAAGCAGATTTATCCGGATTATGTCGCGGTGTGCCGGAGCTTCAACGTGAAGTGCGAGCGGGTGATGTTCAAAAAGGATTTGCGCCCGGCGATCCAGCGGATGCTCGACGCGAAAGAGCCGTATGTGCTCGACGTGATTGTGCCCTATACCGAACACGTCCTGCCGTTCGTTCCGGCGAACCGCACGGTGGCGGACATGATCTGGAAGGCGTAGTTTGAGGTATGCAAAATTTCCAGCCGGGTGCCAAACCTGTTGCCTGGCTGGATTTTGTTTTCCATTGACCGGGACCAAAGCTCAAATCTAAACTTACATCTATATGTTCGAAAATACCATTCGCCGGATGCCGCGGCCGCAGGACGTGCAGCGCCTGAACACCCAGGAATTGCGCGACACGTTTCACATCACCAATCTTTTCAAGCCGGGCGAATTGCGCGGCTTGTTCACCGACCTCGACCGGCTGGTGGTCGGCGGCGTGATGCCGGTCAAACCGGTTGAATTGCCGAATCACAAGGAAACCGGACGGACGTTTTTCCTCGAACGCCGCGAACTGGGCGCCATCAACGTTGGCGGGGCAGGGGCGGTGCGCGCGGACGGCAAGTCATTTTCCCTCGACCGGCTGGATTGCGTTTATCTGCCGATGGGCACCAAGTCGGTCACGTTCGAGAGCAAGGACGCGAAGAATCCGGCGAAGTTTTATTTCCTGAGTTGTCCGGCGCACGCGGCTCATCCCGCCGCGACGATGAAGCCGAAGGACGCGTCGCCGGTACCACTCGGTTCGCAGGCGGCGGCGAACAAGCGGACGATTTACAAATACATCCACCCGGGCGGCATCAAGAGCTGCCAGCTCGTGATGGGATTCACCGCGCTGGAGGAGGGGAGCGTGTGGAACACCTTTCCGCCGCACACCCACTGGCGGCGCACGGAGATTTATTTTTACTTCGACTTGGGCGAGAACGTGCTGACGCATTTTCTGGGCGAGCCGCAGCAGACGCAGCACCTGTTTTTGCACAACGAGGAGGTCGCGCTGTCGCCGAACTGGTCCATCCACTGCGGCTGCGGCACAAGCAATTACAGATTCATCTGGGGCATGGCCGGCGAAAACCAGGTGTTCGATGACATGGATGTCGTGAAGCCGGCGGATTTGAAATAGTCTCCAGGAGGGTGGAACTCTGCGACGCCCGGACGGGAAAAAGTTATGGGGCTCGTGGAACTCGCCCCTGCGAACCAGAAAGAACACAAATTATGGAAACGAAACGTTTCAGCAACAAAGTCGCCATTGTGACCGGGGCCAGCCGCGGCATTGGCCAGGCCATTGCCATTGCGTTTGCCCGCGAAGGCGCCCACGCCGTCAGCGTGGACGTCAGCGACCAGTCCGAGACTGGCGCCCGGGTGAAAGCGTTGGGCGCCAGTTTCAACGCCTACACCGAGGATTTCGGCAAGCTTACCCAGAAGGGCGCCGCCGCCCTCGTTGCCAAAATCGTTAATGACACCGGGCGCGTGGACATTCTCGTGAACAATGCCGGCATCATCCGCCGTACGCCGGTGGTGGATCATCCGGAAGAGGATTGGAACGCCGCCATTCAAATCAACCTAACCGCGCCGTTTTTCCTGAGCCAGGCGGTGGCCAAATGGTGGGTGACAGGCGGACGCGAAAAATCCCCGGCGGACGCACGCCTCAAAGTCGTGAACATTGCCTCGATGCTGTCGTTTCAGGGCGGCATTTTGGTTCCAGGTTACACCGCCAGCAAGAGCGGCATCGCGGGCATCACCAAGGCGTTTGCCAACGAGCTGGCCAAGGAACGCGCGAATTTCAACGCCGTGGCCCCCGGTTACATTGCCACGGAAAACACCCGGCCGATCCGTGAGGACGCCAAACGCAACCAATCCATCCTCGACCGCATTCCCGAGGCGCGCTGGGGTTCGCCCGAAGACATCGCGGGAGCGATATTGTTCCTAGCCTCGAAGGACGCGGATTATCTGAACGGCACGATCATGAACGTGGACGGCGGCTGGCTGGCACGGTAAAATTTGGACTGCGCCGGCACGTCGGCGCTTTGAAAAGCGTTGACATGTCACCGCACTCCAAATCCAGTTTATACGCCGCTCCACCATTTTTGAATCACAGGGGTAGCTTAAAAATAAATTTGGTTGTACGGCCAAAGTCTGGTAATTCCATCAAAACATTTTTGCCTATGAAACAAACATTCAACCGGATTCATTTTTTGCTGGGTGTGGCAGGTTTTTTCGCCCTAATTTCCTGCGCCACCAAAACCGCTCCACCGGAAAAATTTGCCGGCGCCACACCGTTACAATGGTCGGTGCGAATGGCGGACTCGGAAATCGCCCGGCGCGGTGACAGTCTGGTGTGGCAACAAGGCGGCAAGGCCAAATGGGATTACACCGTGGGCCTGTTCACACTGTCGCTGCTCAAGCTCGATGGGCAGGTGCAAAATCCGGACTACGTCAAGTTTGCCGAAAACACCATCGGTTCGTTCATAACGCCGGAAGGCGGCATCCAACGCTACAAAGCTGAGGAATATCAGCTCGATGCAATCAATCCCGGCAAAACGGTGCTGGCCCTATGGCAAATCACCCATGATGAGCGCTATCAAAAGGCCGCCGCGCTGCTTCGCCGGCAACTGGACACCCAACCGCGCACGGCCGACGGCGGGTTCTGGCACAAGCAACGGTATCCGCACCAGATGTGGCTGGACGGCCTGTTCATGGGCGCACCGTTTTATGCCGAGTATGCACGGTTGTTCAACGGGCCGGTTTCCGATTTTGACGACGTGGCGAAACAAATCCGGCTGGTGGCGGCGCACACTTATGATCCGGCGACGGGTTTGTTCTATCATGCCTGGGATGAAAGCAAGGAGCAGCCCTGGGCGATCAAGGCCACCGGCACCTCGTCCAATTTCTGGGGCCGCGCCATCGGCTGGTATGCCATGGCGCTGGTGGACGTGCTCGATTATTTCCCGGCGAGCCACCCGGCCCGGCCGGAAATCATCGCCACGTTCCAGAAATTATGCAGCGGGGTGGTGAAATATCAGGACCCGAAGACGGGGCTGTGGTATCAGGTGCTGGACCAGGGCGATCGCAAGGGCAATTATCTGGAAGCGACGGCTTCGGGCATGTTCGTTTATGCGATGGCCAAGGGCGTGAATCACGGCTACCTGCCGCGGAGTTATGTTCCGGTGATTGAAAAAGGCTACCGGGGCATCATCGAAAATCTGGTCAAAAACGATGGCGATGGGAAATGGTCATTGACCCAATGCTGCTCGGTGGCTGGGTTGGGCGGGACGCCGGGCAACGGTCACGCGCGCGACGGAAGTTTCGATTATTACGTGAGCGAACCGATCGTGAGCAACGACCTCAAAGGCGTCGGGCCATTCATCCTCGCTGGAATCGAAATGCAGCAGTTGTTGAACCCGCCGCCGGCCGGGTGTGGCAAGACGTGCGGCATGGCCGCCGGCAAAAAAAACAAATCGGTTGCCGTCAAAGTCACCAATCCAGCCGGTTTTTCTCGCAGCAATGAAACGGTGGAAATCAATTTGCAGACCGTTGCCAGCGACCTGCAGATTAACCCGGCGGTCGGCAAATTCGCGGTGCGGGATTGTGTGGTCTCGAACTTTCTGGATTCACAGGTTTATGCGTCCGAACCGGGCCAGGCGCTGGACAAACTGCTTTTTCAGGTTGACCTCGCGCCGGGCGAGACGCGGACGTTTTGCATTGTGGACGCTTCCGCATTGACCAATGTGCCGCCGCCGACGGTGCGGACGTTTGCGCGTTACGTGCCGGAGCGCATGGACGATTTCGCGTGGGAGAGCGACCGCATCGCGCACCGCACTTATGGCCAGGCGCTCATCAAGGGCGAAGGCACCATTACCAGCGGTCCGGATGTATGGATCAAAAAGAACCGCGGCCTCATCGTGGACGTGATGTATGCCACCAAGCATTACCACGAGGACAACGGCGAGTTCATGGACGACTACCGCGTTGGCAAAAGCCGCGGCTGCGGCGGCCTCGGCATCTGGGACGGCCAAAAGCTTTACACCTCCAGCAACTACCGCAACTGGCGGCTCATCACCGCCGGCCCCATCCGGTCGGAATTTGAGCTGACCTACGACTCGTGGGACGCGGGCAACGGACGGAAGGTTTCTGAAACCAAACGTTACAGCATTGATGCCGGCTCGTGGTTCACCAAGGCGCAAAGCACCTTTAGCAGCGAAACCAATTCGCCGTTGACCATCGGTGTCGGCCTGGCCGAGCGCGCCTGCGGACCGGACGGCGAGGAATTGATTGCGCAGGACCAGGCCGAAGGCTGGATGAGCTACTGGCAGCCGGAGGACACACCCAAAGGCACCATCGGCGTTGCCATCGTTTTGCCCAAAGGCAGTGTGGAAGCGTTTACGAACGACGTTCCGGATTTGCCGGATGCCAAGTTGCACGCGGTGGTGCCGCAGCCGACGCATGAAGGATTCCCAGCCATCCGCAACCTGCTCGCAATCACGACCGCCGAAGTCGGCAAGCCGTTCCCGTATTACTTCGGTGCGTGCTGGGATCGCAGCGGCGATTTCACCAATCACGTCCAGTGGGAGGATTACGTGCGCCGGTTTGCCGAACGCCGCGACGCGCCGCTGCAGGTGACGATTGGGAAGTGAAGGTAGGGCGTGCACTCCGTGCGCGCCGTCGTCCCAAAGTGGTTGTTCAATCGGCGCGCAAGGGACTGCGCGCCCTACCACATCAAACCTTCACCTGCGCAATGATTTTCATCGCCTCGGCGGTCAGCGCGGTGATTTTTGACCATGCCTTTTCCGTGACGAGCTTGCGCTCGGCCATCCAGGAACCGCCGATGGCCGCGACCTGCGGCAGCGCGAGATAATCCGGCAAATTCGCGGCGTTGATGCCGCCGGTGGGTACGAATTTCACGCCGGTGTGTGCAAACGGCCCGGCGAGCGCCTTGAGCATGGCCACGCCGCCCGCCGCCGCCGCCGGAAAAAATTTCAGGTGTTTCCAGCCGAGATCCAACGCCCGGCCCGTTTCCGTGGGTGTCATGACGCCGGGGAAGAACGGTATTTTATTTTTGTGCGCCGCAGCCAAAACTGATTCGTCGAGGCCCGGCGAGACGCCAAATTGCGCGCCGGCGTCCACGGCGCGCTGTACCTGTTCCGCGGCGAGCAACGTGCCGGCGCCGATGGCAACGGCGGGCAGGCTTTTGCGGATCCGGGTAATCGAGTCAGCGGCGGTGCTGGTGCGAAAGGTGACTTCCATGACACTCAATCCGCCGGCGAGCAGGGCTTCAGCGAGCGGCACGGCGTCGTCCGGTTTGTCAATTACCGCCACGCAAATCAACCGTTGTTTGAGAATGGATTCGGTGTTCATAAATTGGTGTGTAAATGATACACTTTTGTCAACGCGAGTGAACTCGAAATTAAGCCGTAAATGGTGCAGATTTTATTTCTCAATTTCCCCAAGGTCGGGTAATCTATGGAGAAAATTATGCACTTTGCGATTGAACACATTGCCGTTGCCGCCGCCCATCCCGCCGCTTTGAGAGACTGGTATGTGCGCGTGCTGGGGGCGCGGCCGGTTTGGGACAACGGGAAAAGCCCCCTGGTCTGCCTGATTGCGCTGTCCGGGGCATGGCTGGAGATTTATGCCGCGGAAGCTCAGCTGGCCGCGCGCGGCAACAACAAACTGGCCGGCTGGCGGCATGTCGCATTGCGCGTGAATTCAATTGAGGACGCGAGAGCGAAACTGATCCAGCGCGGTGTGACATTCGATGAGAAGATCCTGCCGGCTGCCGGCGGCGGCAAGGTGCTGTTTTTCAAGGATCCTGAAGGCAATCTGCTGCACTTGATCGAGCGTCCGGCGGATTGGCATCCCGGCAAAGCGTGATGAAACGCCGGCCTGCGGAGTTTGGCAGGCTTGAGCGGTTACTGCGGCGGCTGGTGTCGGCCGCAGCGTTTGAGGTGTTTAACGAACGCGGAGAGGGTTTTCCTGCTGACATGGTGTTCCATGCCCTCCGCATCCAAATGGGCGACGGCGTCCGGAACCCCGAGCGATTTGAGGACCTCGACCACAATCTCGTGACGCCGACGTGATTCTTCAGACAGTTTCCGACCGGCTTCGGTGAGCAAAATGGAGCGATACGGCCGGGCATTGACCAGTCCGCCGCGCTGGAGGCGCTGGATGGCGCGGTTGACGGTGACGTGCGTGACACCCAAACGGCGGGCCAGATCGGTCACCCGCGCTTCGCCGGTGGTGGCGATGAGTTCGGCAATCAACTCCACGTAGTCCAAAGCGATTTCCTGGGAGTGCTCCTGCCGGGTGTGCCGGGGGTTGCCCTGGAGCGGCGGACGGACCTGGGCGGCTTTGGTCGGCGGGCAATTCATATTCCCAACTAAACCAAACCAAATTGCAGTTGACAATCTTTCTGCTAAATTGTAGCACAGGCTACAAATGGACAGGCATGCCGGAAGAATTTGACAAACAGGAGACAGCCGACGCGCACCGGCCGGCAGTCGCCGGCGGCGCCAGCCACCCGTCGCTGGAGGGAGTGCATGGCACCGTGGACGTGCCGCACCACCAGGCGGGTTTCTGGCGGCAGTTGCGGGCGTTTGCCGGGCCGGCAATCCTTGTCAGCGTCGGTTACATGGATCCCGGGAACTGGGGTACCGACCTGGCAGGCGGGGCACGGTTCAAATACGGCCTGCTTTGGGTCATTGCCCTGGCCAGTTTCATGGCGGTCATCCTCCAAATCGCCGCAGCTCGCCTGGGTGTTGCCACCGGCAAGGATCTGGCCCAGTGTTGTCGCGACTGGTATCCGAAGTGGACCCGCTGGCCGAACTGGCTCTTATGCGAAGTCGCCATTGGCGCCTGTGACCTGGCCGAAGTGCTGGGCAGCGCCATTGCCCTAAACCTCTTGTTTCATATCCCGCTGTTGTGGGCGGTCATCATCACGGGGCTGGATGTGTTGCTGCTACTGGGGTTGCAGGGGTTCGGGATGCGGACCATCGAGGCCATTGTTCTGCTGTTGGTGATGACGATCGGTGCCTGCTATGGCATTGAGCTTTTTGTCCTTCCGCAAACCCAGCCAAGTTTTCTGGAAATGGGGCGGGCTCTGGCATCGCCGGGCTTTCGGCAGGTGGGGATGATTTACGTGGCGATTGGCATCATTGGCGCCACGGTCATGCCCCACAACCTCTATCTGCACTCGGCATTGGTGCAGACGCGCAGGGTGAAGCGTGATGAACGTTCCGTCCGCACGGCCATCCGCTTCAACACCATTGACTCCACTGTGGCGCTCACCATCGCGTTTTTCGTCAACGCGGCGATCCTGGTGCTGGCGGCAATGGTATTTTACGGCAAGCAGAGCGTGACGGTGGCGGGCGGCGAGGTGGTCACCTTTAACCCCGACAGCGACTGGATCCGCATTGCGTATCTGACACTGGCCCCGCTGTTGGGAACCGTGGCGGCCAGCATCCTTTTTGCCGTGGCGCTGCTGGCGAGCGGACAAAGCAGCACCATAACCGGCACGCTGGCCGGACAGGTCGTGATGGAAGGTTTCATGAACTGGCGCATCCGGCCATGGATACGGCGGATGATCACACGCATGCTGGCGATCCTGCCGGCCGTTATTATCATCGGCCTGCGCGGCGACAGCAGCGTGACCGACCTGCTCACGCTTAGCCAGGTGGTGCTCGCGCTGCAGCTTCCTTTCGCCATGTTCCCGCTGCTACATTTCACCTCCTCCCGCAGGCTCATGGGCAGGTGGGCCAATGGCTGGTTTCTGATGGTTCTGGGCTGGGGCAGTGCGATATTGATTACATTGATGGACATCTATAGTTTGCCGGAGTCGCTCAAAGAAGCGTGGCACATCATCGCTGGCGGATGATGTCGCGCAGCAGGAAAGGCACACACATGTATAAAACCATTCTCGTGACGTTGGATTGCACCGCAACCGACCGGGCGATTATCGAACACATCAAAGAGCTGGCGAAGGGGATGCAAAGCCGCGTCGTGCTCCTGCACGTGGCCACCGGCGCGCTGGCCAAGTATCACGGCAAAAACGCGGCGGGCAGTGAGGTCGAAGAGAGCCAGGCGTATCTGGACCGCGTCCGGGCCGAGTTTGTCGCTGCCGGCATCCGGGCTGACGCGGAACTGGCTTGCGGCGAACCGGTCAAGGAAATCGTCCGTTGGGTTCGGCAGAAAAAACCCGACCTGGTGGCGATGGGCACGCACGGTCATCATTTCATGGCCGATCTGGTTCTCGGAACAACGGCCATAACGGTACAGCACAGCGTCAGTGTTCCCGTTCTTCTGCTCCGGGCCAGATGATCCAAGCGGCAACTTCCTTCGCCATTCATCCATGCGACCGGTGGACATTCAACAGATTGGCAACGAGCTGGCCGTCAAATGGGACGACGGCGGCGAGGATTTCATTCCGCTGGAGCAACTGCGGCGAAGTTGTCCCTGCGCGGGATGCAAGGGCGAGGTGGACATCATGGGAAACGTTTACAAGAACCCGGAAAAGGTTCTGACCCCAAAGGCCTTTGAACTGGTACGCATCATGATGGTGGGCGGTTATGCGGTCCAGCCGGTTTGGGCCGACGGGCATTCGACGGGAATTTTTTCTTTCGATTACTTGAAACAGGTGGCAGGCGAAAATTTGGGTGGTTGAAAAGGAAAACGGCGCGCTCTGATGAACGCGCCGTTGAAATAGGAATTACCGGCTTCGCGGATTACTGCACGCGCACCCGGTAGAACCGCATGCCGACGACCGTCGCATCATGGTATTCCATGGTGGTCCCAGTGCCGCTGTTGGTGGCGATGGAAGTCCAGATTTGCGAGGAAAGACTCGGTGAACGCTCGATGACATATTGTTTGCCGCTCACGCTGGGCCAACTGATGACGCAGTCATGACTTTGTTGTGCTGCAGCCGGATCGGTGCCGATGTTCTTGAAACAGGACGTGGGATCCGTCGGGTCGGTGCCAGCCAGGTATTCCTGCAAGTTATTCCTGCCGTCGCCATCGGCGTCAGCCGTTGCCTGTGAGAGTATATTGTTGGTGGTAAAGAAGTAGCGCAACCGCCATGAATCCGGGATGCCGTCACCATACGCGGAATTGGTGCGCGAGGAGAGAGTGATCAGCCCGGTCACAGTCTTCCTGGGGAACGAAATAATGCCGTTGGGCGAAGCCGAGGCTTTATCAAAGTGGATGGCATAAGCGGACAGGCTCGTGGCGTTCGTCGGAATTTTGATCGTCAAGGTGCCGAGATTCACATTGCTGGAAAGGCCGGGGGTGGTGCTGTTAATACCATCGGTAGGGTACCACGCCGCAGAGAAGTTGGCAGCGGATTTGGAGACGAATATCTGTGGCTGGCCCAAGGCCACAGGAGTAAATTGGACGGCTTGTGTCAGTGCGGGAGAGCCATCCAACGGATGGACGGTGATGTTCAACCCCAGGATGCGGAGCGGGTAATTTCCAAAAATATTGGCATTGATTGGTATTTGGATGGTTTGCCCTTGACCGACCACGGCGTCGCCGGCGCTAAAGGAGACGGACGGTTGTTGGAAGGGGGTGATCTGGCCGGCGGACTGTAACGCGGCAGAAGCCGTGAGTGGGCTCACGTACAAGCTTGGGGTGTTGCTGTTGTAAGCCAGATTGGGTGTCGTGACCGCTACAAACTGGCCGTTGGTCCAATAACGCAGCCACCAGGTCAAACTGGGATCCAAAGAACGGCGGAAGGTGACATAGACATCCGAAACATCCAATACCCCGTCCCCGAATGCATTCGTATTGATGGACAGGTCATTGCCATCGTACATGGCCTGTTGTTGGGCAGGGCTCAAGTTTCCACTGGGGCCCGGGTCCGTGTAGTAATTATGGATACTATCGAAGACGCCAAATCTTCCGGACGAATCCATTGCCAGATACAAATCCGAATTCGTTGGCGGCATATCAACCAGCAGAACACCTGATTGAAACGCTTGCATGACATCAGCGTTGTCCAGCATGCCATCGCCGAAATCGCCGGCGTTAAGCCAGTGAAAAGGTGCGGCATCGCCCGCCAGATAGGAAATGTTGGTGACCGTTACCGCCTGGCTGTTGGCCGGGGACTGGATGTAGATGCCGGCTCCGGTTGCCCCGGCACCGTCCCGGGTTGCGGAGGGACTGCCCAACTGGATGAAATATTGGTCACCCGTGTTGGCATTAGTTGGAACCAGGAAGGAATAAGCTCCAAGAACGACCACGCCACCTGCTTTCTTGAACAGCGTGTCGTGGACAATGGAGTAAGTTATCAGGTCCTGTGCGGACGTATCAAAATCCAGGACTACGACCCCATTGCTGGGGTCTACCAACTTATAATTAAATCCGATGCGGAATGTCCAGCCCACTCCGATCAGGTTGTTATTGGTGTCAACAAATGTTCCCGGAAGCGGTGTGCCGATAAGGTTCGTAATCATTACATTCGGAATTCCCAGATACCATTTCCCATCGGCGGGCGGAAAATGATCGCCTTCCTCCGGTTTCACCTGGGTCATGAGCATGGAGAAGAAATTGATGCCGGCGCCGTTGACAATTTTATTGGTCGTCGTCAGGCCATTCGTGACGGCGGCATTGAACTGCAAACTATACATCGTGTCGGAGGGGTCTATCAACTGGAGAGTGACGGGGGCGTAAAAGAACTGGCCGGGCCGCGCAAGAAATTTGCTGGTTGGCTCGCCGCTGGCAAGGCCAAAGCTGATGCGGTTGGCTGTGAAATTGGCCGGCGAAAAAGATTGCACGGCGATTCCGCTCGGCGAATAACCATCGCGGAAAGCGCGGACTTTGAAAAGAATGTTGGTGCTCGCATTAAGGGAAAGCATGACCGGATAATGGTTGGTGCTGTTGTCGCTCGCAATCGGCCCGATACTGGGCGGGGCGTTGGTTGGATTGGTGCCGTCAATGGTATACCAGAACACCACGTTGCTCGTGATGTCGCTGACGGTGAACCGCCCGCCGTTGTTTCCAATAATCGTTGGATTGGCAACTTGAAATAGGAACTCGGCTGTGACAATCGCGCTGCTTCCTCCAGAACCGACATTCACCGCTTTGATCACCAAGTCCGGCATGGTCGTCACGGGCAGAGGCTGCGCGAACACCAGACCATCTTGATAAAACGGTGGAGTGCTTCCGTTCGTCAAACTGGGAACAGCTAAAACTGGCTGCGGCCCGTTGGTGAAGATGTAATAGGTCGCGAGGCCGTTTGTGGTCGGATCAACGGCTATAAGCAAATCATTGTGGGCTGTGAACGTGTTGGCCCCGCTGACAGGGTGGAGCACAGTAAAAAAGCCGGTTTGTTGGTCCCCTTCGTAATCAAACCAACCGATTCTCGGTGCCGGCGGCGGCGGTATCGGCGGCGTGGCGCTCACTTCCAAAGAGTTTGCACCCTCACCGCCAGCACCCAGGGCTGAAACAACATAGTAATACGTCGTCCCGTTGAGCACGTTCGTATCGGTGTAACTCGTGCCGGCCGTGGTGGCAATGGTTGTTTCGCTGCCGCTGGATGGGGAGCGTTTTACGTTGTAATTCGTCGCGCCAGAACTCGCCGTCCACGTCAAAATTACCTGCCCGTTGTTTGCAGTAACGGTCAAGATGGTTGGCGCGGCAGGCGGTGGTGGCGGCTTCGGCACAAAATTGGCCCCCGTAACCTGGCGGATGATGTGGTAATAATCTTCCGTCACATAAACACTGCCGTCGGGCGCAAGGACTACACCATTAGGCAGACGTGCCGCGACACCGCCGATTGAATCAGGAACCACGACCGTCCCGTCCCAAAAACCCGGATAAGGACTGACCCAATCATTGGAACTGACGCCATAGAGATTTGTCACCGAACCGTTGGCCAGCACCACCTTGACGCGGTGGTTGCCGTAGTCGCTGACAATCAGGGTCCCATCGCCCGCTTCGTCCACGCCGGCCGGCTGGAAAAATTTGGCAGTGTTGCTGGAGGCAATATTGTTCGCGTAGAAGAAATCGCCCGTGCCATGGAATCCCGCGTTGGTGGTAATGACGCCGGTGGTGGGATTAATGAGCAAAATGCCATTACGCCCGGCATCACAAACGGCCAGCAAGCCGTTACGCTTGAAAACGATGCCTTGCAGGGAAGCACCGGAAGCGGTGACCGTCGCCACAACATTGCTGACACCACCCGGCGTAACCATGAACACCCGGTTGCTGGCCGTTACATAGATGTTGTCGAGTGGGTCCACCGTGATGCCGCCGGCGTTGATTATTCTCGTGAGATTGGTGGTGAAGCCATTGTCGGAGTCGATTTTCAAAACGTTCCCGTTGGTGCCATTGCCGCAGTTGAGGACAAAGAGAAGGGTGTTTAATTTGTTAAGCGCAACGCCAACTGGCTTGTTGAAGATATCGGTTATTTCGTTGCCATTTTGATCTTCAAATCCCAAGTGGTAAGTCCAATTTTGGTCAAATTGAAGCAGGCGGACCTCGTTATTGTCGCGGTCGGCCACATAAAGATAGTTGCCAGAGTTATCAATCGCCAAGCCGCAAGGCGTGTTATATTCCGCTTCATAGGTAATGTCGCCATCCACATTACCGGAGCCTGGAAGGCCGATTCCTTCGTAGGGATTGGGGCCGCCGCTCACCCAATTTACAGTTGCGCCGGCAAAGAGGTTGGCGGCGGTCAACAGCAATGCGACCATTACAATGACGCCCCGCGACTGCGGGATGAAATGCGCTTGCCCGAAGGCCCGCCACGCGCGCTTAAGAATTGCAGCTCTCATAAAACAGATTTGGTTGTTATTCACCGCTCACAAGGAATTTTGGTTTGCCGATGGGATGAACATTGGTTTAAAACTTCTATTTTTTATCAAATTCCCCCGGCGATGGGGCAGGATTGCTCCAATCACCAGCAGGTTGGGCGCCGTCCCACATGGAGTTCGGGTTCATGGGAGATTTTATTGCGTGCGGTCGGGTCTTGAGGAAATCGGTTGAGGTCGGTTGGTAATCGGTCTCTTTGACGATTGTGGGCGTGATGAACATCAGGAGATTATCCTTGTTCAGCTGCTTATTTTCGCTTCGGAAGGCCCAACCCAAGCCGGGGATGTCGCCGAGAACTGGCACTTTGGTATATTGAGAGATTGGGTTGTCCTGTACCAGTCCGCCCATGACGAGCGTGTTGGCATTGGGAATCAGGACCTGGGTTTCGATGTGGCGATTGTCAAATATGTCAGCCGTGTAAGTTTCGCCTCCGAGGATTTGCGAGTGGGTGCCAAACCAGGTTGACACATCAGGCTCGACCTTGAGGAAAATATAATCGTTGGCGGAAATGCGCGGAGTGACTCGCAGAACAGTGCCGATATTGGAGTAGGTGATCGAGGTGCCGCCAGCAATATTAATAGTGCTGAATGCGACGTTGATAACCGGGAAGCCGCGGGTGACAGAAATCGTTGCGGTTTCGTTGTCCAGTGTTACAACGCGCGGAGTGGAAAGGACCTGCCCTTCTTTTGATTTATTTAAGAAGGAGAGCACGGCATGCAAGCCATCGGCGTTGAGGAACCCGATGGCCGGGGAAAAGCCGCTGACTGTATTCAGCACCATCCCGCCGGGGGTGCTTGCATTTTGGGGCACGGTCAACAGCTCGGTGCTACTGCTCGATTGGGGCGTGGTGGTGGTGGTGGTTTCAGGATGCCCACCGAAGGCAGGAGTAGTAGTCGTTACGGGTGTGCCCGGAATTAATGTTTGTGAGAATGACGACGGACTTATCGCCCCATTTCCGAAACTCACGTTTTGGCCCTCAAGCGTGCCTGACCAATCAATGCCTTTGACGGTGTTGGGGTTGCTGGAGATTTCAACCAGTTTTGTTTCAATCAGCACCTGTCGTGTGGGTTTGTCGAGTTGGTTGACAAGCGCGTCCAATGCTTCCTGCTCGTTCTCGGTGGCCACTACGACCAACTGGCTGGTGCGGACATCAGGCAGCACCTTGCTGCGCCTGTCAGTGAACGTAGCCTGGATCGAGCTTACCATGTTCGACGTGCTGGCCCAGCGGAGTTGAATGACGCGGGTAACGAGCGGCGATGCGGCCGCGGGGTCTTTGACGGTAATGCGGGCAATCTGGGTCTTGCGATCTTCAACGAGTTGCAAACCGTAGTTGTCGAGCAAGGCCATGAGGGCTTGCCCGGCGGTGACATTTTCCCAACGGATGGAAAGGGTGGGTTCGGCTTTGATCTGTCCACTTTGGTCAGGCTGACCATAACCGATTTTCGGATCGATCAGGTAATTGATTCCCGCCTGTCGGGCCAGATTTTCAATGGCGGTGGTAATCGGAACGTCCTGGAATTGGATCAACGGGATGCTCACAGGCTCTGTAGGCTGAGTTTTGGCGGCGCTTGCGGTTTCATTGGTGGTGGCCGCACTGGGAGATTCATTGGCGGCGGCTGCGGGTACCGCTGGCGGATTGGCGGCGGTGGCGCCGGTGGTTTCATTGGTGGTGGCCGCACTGGGAGATTCATTGGCGGCGGCTGCGGGTGCCGCTGGCGGAATGGCGGTGGTGGCGCCGGTGGTTTCATTGGTGGTGGCCGCGCTGGGAGATTCGTTCACGGAGACTGCGGGTGCCGTTGGCGGAATGGCGGCGGTGGCGCCGGTGGTTTCACTGCTGGTGGCCGCGCTGGGAGATTCATTGGCGGAGACCGCGGGTGCCGTTGGCGGAATGGCGGCGGTGGCGCCGGTGGTTTCACTGCTGGTGGCCGCGCTGGGAGATTCATTCACGGAGACCGCGGTTGCCGCTGGCGGAATGGCGGCGGTGGCGCCGGCGGTTTCGCTGCTGGTGGCTGCGCTGGGAGATTCATTCACGGAGACCGCGGTTGCCGCTGGCGGGGTGGGAGTGCTGGTGGCGACGGTTATGTTGCTGCTGGTCACGCTGCCGTAAGGGCTGGTGATGATCACCGTGTAGTTGCCCTCATTGCTCGCCGTCACACCGCTGATGCTGTAGCTCGCAGCTGTTGCTCCGCTGATGGCGCTGCCATTGAAATACCATTGATAGCTCAACGGTGGGGTTCCTTCTGCCGTAACGCTGAAGGTTGCATTGTTACCGCTGACCACCGTTTGGCTTGTCGGCTGTGCGGCGATGGACGGCGGGAACACCACCGTCAACGCGGCCACGCTGCTGGTCGTACTGGAAGACATGGTAGTGTTGGCTGCGGGCGCCATCGGCGGATTGATGGTACTCGTGCCGATGCTTTGATTGGTGTCGGCGGCGGTGGTGTCGGTTTGAGACAACACCCCCTGCTGCCAAACAAGGCAGCCCAACAATGTGGCAATTAGCATTTTTGATTTCATACCTTTACCTCCGGTCCGGCTTTGATTCGTTTGTGTTATGTTAAACATAGGTTATAATAATATATGTGGAAGCGCCGTGACATTTTTGGCAGTCGCTTCTTTTGCCACGTCCGATGAGAGAAGAAAGTTTCGTGCCAGCAAGCAGCTCATTTTGAAAAAGACATGTCCGAAATGTTGTCGCATATGTATATTTTTGTTTCAGCGGTTGTTCGCATAGTTCAGTTCGTGACGCTGTCCGCCGGATTCAATCACCACGGAACTGGTCTTGACTTCAATGCAGTGAATGTGGATCGGGCCTTGGGGAGTGACAATGTTTGCTTCGTCGCCCGCGCCAAAGGTGTGATTATTGATAATGACCAGCCGATGGTTTGGCGGGCCTGAAATGCCTTTTAAGACGAGCGATGACACGTCACCGGCATGGGGTCGAGCTGCCGATACGATTTCATACGGTCGGGTGGAATTCGGGAAAAACGGGTCGCGCCCTTCTTTAGGATTCGTGGGAATGACAAAGGCCGAACGTGACACCACCTCCGGCGCGGCGGGTTGGGCAACGGGAGCTGCCGCCACTGGCAGAACCATCACAAACGTGGCTGAGAGCCACGCCGCCACCGCGCTTTTGCTGGAATTAACGCACCAGTTCATTTGATTATGAGGGGTTGGGTTTCACCAATGTGACGATTTCCATTCTAAATGAAAGTTTCTCGCTATTGCTGTCCGGACTGGTAGCGGGTTCGACTATAAGACGAACCATCCGGGAGTGTGGAAAGCTGTTTTCGAAGTCGGCAATGAATTTACCCAGGTCGTGATAATAAACCGTGCCACTAATGGCAAATTGGATTTGTTTGTAGGGAAAAGACGGCAGCAAATCCGACTCGCCAATCGTCGGATGGCCGACTTCCGGGATTTCCACTCTATACGATTGTTTGAAGTGGCGGATGGTGTCATAAGTCCAGGAATAAAGATCGCCGGAAGCCATATCCTCTTCGGCACGTGCAAGCGCATCGGATGTTTCGTTCCACTCATTCGCTATCGCTTCGGAATTTGTAATGGCATGCTTGATGCCTAGAAGTTTGGTGTTCGCGACTTTTCCGGTCTTCGCGATTTTGGAAAGGGATTCATACTGGGGCCGGATCAGACCGAAACAAATCAGTCCCAGTATCCCCAGTGTGACGAGGATGACAGTGATGAGTTGATTGCGTTTTTCTCTGGATAACCTTTTCATCGGACGTACTCCGGGAAATTGCATTTCAAAGTGAACAACACACACGGTTTGCCATCAGAGCCGGTCTGCGGCGCCGACAAATTGATCAATTGAACCCCATTTGTTTTGTTCAACGTCGCTTTGAAATAAGATTGATTGGCGACGGCTTCCTTGAATTTATTGACCTGGTCTCCGGGGTTTGCGCTGGCATCCCGCGCGTCCAGCGATACAACAATTTTTTCCGTCACTGTGCTGGGACGTCCCGAGATGACACCATTCTTATTGGTTTGCGACGCCGTTCCCGCCTTGAAAAAATAATCCTGGTCCACCTTTAGCCGCATCAGACGCACGCCGTCCACGGCGACCTGTTGCAGCGCATTGAGCAGGTTGCCTTCCAGAAAACGGCTGTTGGTCATTTTTTTCAATGCATCCAGCTTTTGTTTCGCGTCGGCGATTTTTTTCTGTTCTGTCAGCACGTGTTGAAATTCATTGGTGCGCGCCGCAATCTCCGTTGACTTGTCGAACACGGCCTTTTTGGCCAGCATGGTTTCGAGCTGGAGCGAACTGGTCCAGACCAGCGTAAGCGCCACAGCCAGCGCCCCCACAAAAATCACGCGCTTGACAGGATCGTGCCGGCGCAATTCTTCCGCGGCCTTGGCCTCCGCCAGCAAATTGATGCGAATCGGCATAATTTAATTTTGTTCAAAAGGCCGCCAGCGCGGCGCCAATCGCCACGCTCAATTGCGGTCCAATCTGTTCAATTTCCACCGCCTGCTGCCCGGGCAGCGCCAGTTGCAAAGACGCCGTCGGATTCCACGTTTTGCAATCCACGATCAATTCCGTGTGCAACATTTGCATAATCATCTCCGACCGTGACGATCCGCCGGTGACATAAATCTGCGACACGGGGCGGTCCTGCTGATGTTCAAAGAAGTCAAGGGACGCGCGCAGTTCGCGCCCCAGCGGTTGCACTTGAGCTTCGAGCATGGCCTGGACTTCCGGCGCCATGCCCACCTTGATGCCCTCGGCTTCGGCGTAGGTGATGTTCATTGCCTCGGCGAGACCCGCCGTCAATTTGTCACCGCCGATGTTGACCATGCGGCTCAAGACCAATTCACCGCGATCCACCACGCAAACCGAGGAATGTTTGAAACCAATGTCCACCAGCGCGACCGATTCGTTGGCAAACGCTTCAGGCAGCGACAATTCAAAAGCGTTCACCGGGCCGATAATCCCCGGCACAATATGGTCCGGTATCAACCCGGCGTCTTTAATCGCCGTTTGAAAATCGTCAACCAATTGTTGCTTCATGCCCGCCACCAGCACTTTCAATTTTGGAATCGTACCCGCTTTGGCGGCCTCGGCGGATTTGCCCTGTGACTTTGGGGGAAAAATGTGGCAATCAAAAACATGATTCGGCATGTCCTGCTGCAAATAACCCTTGGTGTTGTTTTTCAACACCATCCGCATTTCATCCACCGGAATCTGCGGCAATTCCACCTGCCGCACCACCGTGTCATCCAAACCGACGACCAGTGTGACCAGCTTGGTTTCCGATCCCAGTGCCTCGGCCACGGATTGCAAATGTTCGGTCAGCGATTCGGCGGAAATTTTTTTCTCGTAAATCGGCGTGTCGAGCAGCACGAAACGGGTGAGCGCCAAAAGTTCGCCGCGCCGTTCCAAGAGCACGGCCTTGGTTGTCCGGTCGCCCAGATCCACCACCATCATTTGAGCCCGCTTTTTCCTTGATAAGCCGTTTAGAAAAGACAGCGCCATGTGTTGTTTGTCTATTAATATGGTCTCTTTTGAAATTGCAAGCCGCAATTCTTATGAAACATTGCATTGGTTGAGCAACTGCCGCGCCAAGTCGGCCTGCCCTGTTGGTCTGCCGTTGAATTCATTGCTCCGCCAAGTTGAGGTGTCAGAAAATCCGTCAAAACTGCCGTCGTTGTCCCGACACAAGGCGCGGGTGTCTCGGAACTTGCCGTGCGCTGTTCACGTCAGTTGCTGGGCGCGCAATTTTACTTCCTTCAAAAACGTCTCCAGCAACGGGGTCTTGCGCCCGCGCCACAGCGCGCCCACGGTCACCGGCGGAAAGCCGTTCAAGGGCAGCGCGCAGACGCGCGGCGGAAATTTTTTGCCCGGCAAGGCCAGCGCCACTCCCGCGCCCAGACCATTCGCCACGTAAGTTTCAATCAACTCCAGCGAACTGACTTCGATACCCGGAAACCAGTCCACGCCGAGCGCGTTCAGTTTTTGTTGAAAATTCCGGCACACGGTTTCGGCTGGCGGCAGGCAGATCAACGGCGCGTCAATTTTGTCGCGCCGCCACAATTCGTCCGCCGACCGGATGCCGCTGTTTTTTTCGACCAGCAGAACGAGCGGCAATTCCAGCAAAGCCAGCGATTGGATTCCCGGCGCAGCCTTCTTTTCAATCAGGGTAACGGCCAGATCAATTTCATCCTTTTGCAGCCATTCTTCGAATTGCGCCGGATAACCTTCGCGCAGCGACAATTTCAGCCCCGGAAATTTTTTTCGCACGTCCCGGAACAACTCCGGAAGATGTTCGCGCAACACAATCGTCGAGGCGCCGATGCGGATGTGCCGCGCCTGTCCGCCCTGCAATTCATCAGCGACCTGGTCGAGTTTCGAAAAAAACGGCCGGATGAATTCAAAAAGTTTTTCACCCTCCGGCGTCAGTGCGAACGGCCGCCGGCGAAACAAGGTCACGCCGAGAAATTCCTCGAGCTGCGCGATTTGGGAGCTGACCGCCGGCTGCTGGATGCCGTAAGGGATGTTCCGCACCGCCGGCATGATGCCGCCGTGCCGTGCCACGTAGTAAAAAAGTTCGAGATGATGAACGTTCATGTCCGCCGGTTAGATCGATTTTACCAAAACGGTCGCGGCGCGGAAAGAAGCAATTGACGCGCGCGGCGAATCCGCCTAGCGTCACACGCAAATTGTAACAAGCCAATGTCATTTCTCCCGCTTGTCAGGCTCTGGCTTTGGATTTCAGTGTTCGCAAGTGTCGCGGGCTGGACGCTGTCCGTGCTGGGACAATTGAATCGTCCCGGCTACGCGGCTTTCTTTGTCGCCTTCGCCATTTTGGTTTTGGTTTGCCGCAAGGAGCTGGGATTGGTTTCGGGTAAAAAAAGTTCGCGCTGGAAAAAATCCCTTCGCCGTTTCCGCCGGCCTTTGCCGATGTGCTTCGCGGTGCTGGCGCTCCTGGTTTTTCTCGGCGGCGTTCTTTATCCACCGACTCACTATGTCGCATTGACGTACCATATTCCCCGGGTCTTGCATTGGCTGGCCGAAGGGCGGTGGCATTGGATTCACACTCCGGTCAGTCGGATGAATTACTCCGGTTGTGCGTTTGAATGGCTAAGCGCTCCGTTGTTGCTTTTCTCCGGATCGGACCGTGCGTTGTTCCTGCTCAATTTTTTTTCCTTTTTGTTGCTGCCGGGTTTGATGTTCAGTGTTTGTTTCCGTTTGGGAATTTGTGCGCGGGTGGCCTGGCAGTGGATGTGGTTGCTTCCGACCGGCTACAGTTTTTTGCTTCAGGCCGGGAGTGCCGGGAACGATGCTTTTTCCGCAGTCTATGCGCTGGCGGCCATTGACTTTGGTTGTCGCGCATGGGAATCGCGCCGGCCGCGCGATTTGTGGTTTTCATTGCTGGCGGCCGCCTTGTTGATGGGAACCAAGCCCACCAGTTTGCCATTACTTTTGCCGTGGCTGATTTTGATTTTCGCGCTCCTTCCTTTGCTGCGGCGCAAGGCGCTGTCAACCCTGCTCGTGTTGGCAATGGCGATGGTGGCTTCCTTTTTCCCAATCGCATTGATGAACAAATTTCACTGCGGCGATTGGCTCGGAACATCCATTGAAGGGTCCCACCTCCAGGTGCAAAAACCGTTGATCGGCATTTTGGGCAATGGCTTTCAGCTCTTGCTGGATAATTTTGTTCCACCATTTTTTCCGCAAGCCAATGGGTGGAATCAACATGTCTTGTTGATTCTTCCCCATTCCTGGATCGTAAATTTTCAGGGCGGTTTTTTTCAACTGGGGGAATTGCCCACTGAGGACTGGGCCGGGGTTGGTTTCGGCATCAGCCTGCTGGCATCAGTTTTGGCCCTGACGGCTTTCTTTTCCGGAGGTTGTAGGGCGACAGTCCCGGCAGGACTGGCTGTGCCTCCTAAATTGTGTCGCTGGGTGCTGGTGACTCCATGGATTGCCTTGCTGGCATATTGTGCCAAGGCCGGGATGGCGACACCCGCCCGCCTGATTGCACCTTACTATCCGTTGCTCCTGCCGTTGCTGCTGGCGGGTGCGGGGCAATCGCAAATCGTTCGCCGCGGCTGGTGGCGGGCGATGGTCGGCGGGGTTTTGCTTCTGGCCTTGGTCGTTCTGGTATTGTCGCCGGACCGTCCCCTCTGGCCGGCCAAAACCATTTTGTCCAAAGTGCTGGCGCGGCATCCCGATCAGCGTTTGATCGCCCGCGCCCTGAAAGTTTATACCGTTTATTCCGAACGCTCCGACCCGCTCGCCGGTGTCCGGGCGCTGCTTCCGCCGGACATCAAGGTTGTCGGCTTCATCGGCACGGCGGACGACTGCGACATCTCGTTGTGGCGACCGTTTGGCGGACGGCGCGTGGAACATTTTTTCCTGACCGATCCGCCGGAGCAAATCCGGCGACACGTTCAATACGTCGTCGTGGGCGGATTCAACCTGAAGGGATGCAACACGACCCTCGATGCCTGGCTGCAATCCTCCAGCGCGGAACTCGTTGCCACCACCAACGCCACGCTGAAAATCACCGAGGGACTGCAACCTTGGTATATCGTGCGGTTCAAGCCGTGAACGAATTCACCGGGCACCGCGCCGCTCACGCCAGCCGTTGAGCGCTCAATTTCATTTCCTCCAGAAAAGCCTGCATCAACGATGTCAGGCGCCCACGCCACATCGCACCCACCACGACGGGTGGAAAACCACGCAAGGGCAAGGCGCGTACGTTGGGCGGCAGCGTTTTTTTGGGAATCGCCACCGACACGCCGATCCCGAGTCCGTTGGCCACGTAGGTTTCGATCAAATCCACCGAACTCGCCTCAATGCTCGGAAACCAATCCACGCCGAGTTCGGCAAGTTTTTGTTGGAAATTTTTGCATAGCGGCGCGCCCGGCGGCAGGCAGATCAACCGCTCGTCAATCTTGTCGCGTTTCCACAACTGCTCTACGGAGGTGACCGCGCTGCCCGTTTCAGCCAGCAACACCAGCGGCAACTCCAGCAACGCCAGCGAGTGGATGCCCGAAGCGGGCTTCTTCTCGATGAGGGTGACGGCCAGGTCAATCTCCTCTTTTTGCAGCAATTCCTCCAGGTGCGCCGGATAGCCTTCGCGCAGCGAAACTTTCAAGCCGGGAAATCTTTTCTGCACCCCTTTGAGCAAACGCGGCACGTGATCCCGCAAAATTATCGTCGAGGCCCCGATGCGGATGTGCCGCGCCTGCCCGCCTTGAAATTCGTTGGCGATTTTGTCGAGGTTCGAAAAAAAAGGCTGGATAAATTGGTAAAGTTTCTCGCCCTCCGGTGTCAACGCAAACGGCCGCCGCTGGAACAGCGTCACGCCAAGGAATTCCTCGAGTTGTGCCACCTGCGCGCTCACCGCCGGTTGCTGGATGCCGTAGGGAATGTTCCGCACCGCCGGCATGATGCCGCCGTGCCGGGCAACGTAATAAAACAGTTCGAGGTGATGAACGTTCATTGAACCAGCCGATGTCCGGCACAGTTTTATCAATTAACACTTCAATCGCAAGCAGCGTTAATCTGCAGTCAAGAAATGAACCAAATCTTGAAAACCGCTTTCGCAGAACAAATTTACGAGACTGGCTTTGTCACGGACAACCGGCGGCGACCGGTTTCAACTTTTGGTTTCCTGCTTCAAAGACCAGTAGCATTCCGCCATCAAGACGAAAAAGACCGCGTCGGCCACGCCGAACAGCGCGGCGAAGGCGATGTGCGGGAGATTGCCCTGCGACCAGTAATAGAACGCCGTCCCCGAATAGGCCAGTTTGTAAAGCGTGCCGACGAGAATCAAATCCGCGTTCCGCCGCAAATCACCTCGCGCAATCAGGAAGTAAGCGACACCAATCACCAGCACAAACGCGCCCAGCAGTGTCAGATAGCCGCCGAAGGCCGGCAGCTTTTCGCGTATGCCCAGCGCGTCAAAAGCCCGCGCGGGGAAAAAGGTGAACGGGATGCCGAGGAGAACGTCGTAAACGGCAGCGACCAGGAACAGGCTGCGATAATACTTTTCTTTGGCGGGACTCATGCCTTAGGTTTTAGCACCCAATCCGCTCAACGCAAATGAAATTTCATCTCAATCTTGTCATCGCCTGGCTCTGGCTGCTGCTCGGCTTTGTTGCCGGCATGGTGCTCGGAATGTTTTTTCACGGCGAAAACTGGCTCGGCGGTTACGGCAGTTTCAAACGCCGGATGTACCGGCTCGGACACATTTCATTCTTCGGATTGGGCGTCGTCAATCTCCTGTTTTGTTTGACGGCACAAACTTTCTCCCTGGCCGGTCCGTTCACCGTCGTCGCGTCGTGGGCTTTCATTGTCGGCGCGATCTCGATGCCGGTTTGCTGTGTGGTGATGGCACATTTCCCGAAAGCGCACCTGATTTTTGCCGTGCCGGTGATCAGTCTGATTGCCGGTGGCGTCTTAACCTTTATGGAGGTCATCAAATTATGAAAATTGGATTCATCGCCATGAGCGGTGTGCGCGCGCACAACGCGGAACTCACGAAGCTCGGTCTCACGCTGCCCGGTTTCGTGGACCGCAACAAAATCATCGCCTCGCTGCCCAGCCTCGGCCTGCTCACGCTCGCCGGGCTGACGCCGAAAAAATTTGACGTGGAGTATCACGAGATTGCCGACCTCAAAAAACTTTCCGAACTCCCGGTGGATTTCGATCTCGTCGCCGTCAGCACGTTTACCGCGCAACTCAACGAGGCGTACGAAGTCGCCGATTTTTATCGCGCCAAAAAAATTCCGGTGGTGATGGGCGGTATCACTGTCACTTCCCTGCCGGAAGAGGTGAAGAAACATTGCACCAGCGTCGTCGTTGGCGAAGGCGAACCGCTCTGGCCGGCGGTGCTGCGTGATTTCGAACGCGGCGCGCTCAAGCCGTTTTACACGCAGTCGAAGGAATTCGATCTGGCCGACGCGCCGATGCCACGCTTTGATTTGCTCGACCCGGACAAATACAACCGCCTCACCGTCCAAACGAGCCGCGGCTGCCCGCACCGCTGCGAATTCTGCGCGAGTTCAATTTTGCTCACGCCGCGTTACAAGGTGAAGCCGGTGGAGAAGGTCATCGCCGAAATCCGTGAGATCAAAAAAATCTGGCCGCGCCCGTTCATCGAGTTCGCCGACGACAACAGCTTTGTCCACCGCGGGCACTACAAAAAATTATTGCGCGAGTTGGCAAAGGAAAAACTCCGCTGGTTCACCGAGGCCGACTTGAGCGTGGCCGGGGACGACAAATTGCTCGGCATCATGCGCGACTCCGGTTGCCAGCAGGTCCTCATCGGCCTCGAAAGTCCGCGCCGCGCCAGCCTCGATGGCGTCGAGTTGAAATCGAATTGGAAATTGCGCCAGCATGATTTTTACAAGGATGCCATCACCAAAATCCAATCCTACGGCATCACCGTCAACGGCTGTTTCATCCTTGGTCTCGACGGCGACACGCCGGAAGTCTTCAACGACGTGCTCAACTTTGTGAGGGACTCCGGACTTTACGAGGTGCAGGTGACGTTCCTGACCGCGTTTCCCGGCACGCCGCTCCACGAACGGCTGAATCGCGAAGGCCGCGTCCTCCGCGACCGGGCCTGGGAACTCTGCACGTTGTTCGACATCAATTTCCGCCCGAAGAACATGACCGTTGAACAACTGCAAAGCGGTTTCTTGAAACTGGCCAAACAACTTTATTCCGCGGAGGAAACACATGAACGCCGGAGCAAATTCAAACGGATGCTCAAGACGTCGCCGAATTTTGGCCGCCACGCCCGGCGTGAAGAACAAGTCATGACCGGGTGATTTGCTGGTCCATCGGGCATTTACCCAGACGATGGTCGTCGAAATTTTATCAATTAACACCAGCCGGCCGAATTGAGTTAAATTATAGCCATGAAACCAAAACGATATTCCGCCTGGTTGGCGCTTCAAAACTTGAAAGCCGCGGTCGAATTTACGGGCATGACGCGGTTCGGTCTGGTGTTGGTGGCGTTTGGCCTGCCGTTGTGTGACGGATGGCTGGCGGCTGCCCTGCCTCGCGGCACCTGGGAAAAACCGGCGCGAAATCGGGGGTTGATTCCTTGTCCGTTTGGAGCGAAAACCAGTCATCTCTGGGGTAAATCATGAAATACGCTGACATCCAGAAACTTCACGACGACGGGCTTATCACCGATGAGCAGCGGCAAAAAATCGTCGAACACTTCCAACTCAAGGAGGACAGCGGCGGCAATTTCCTCGCCATCGTCTCCATCATCGGCGCCGTGCTCATCGCGGCGGGAATCACGCTGCTGATTGCCGCGCACTGGAACGACATTCCGCGCGGCGTGAAAATCGCCACCGGACTTTTGCTCATGCTCGGTTTCCACGCAGGCGGCTGGTGGCTGTCCACCCTCCGCAGTAGCCCTGCTACGGAGGACGGGCGCGAAGTGCAGGGTAAGTACCGGAAGACCGGCGAGGCGTTGCACTGGATCGGCTCGTGTCTGTTCCTCGCCAACATCGCGCTCATCGGCCAGATTTACAACATCGTCTCGCGCCCGCCGAACGCATTCCTGCTCTGGTGGATTGGTATCGCCGCCCTGCCGTGGCTGCTGCGGTCGAAAGCGCAGCACGTCCTGCTCTTGATTGCATTCGGAATCTGGTTCGGTTTCGAAATCAACGAGCGCGGCGGTCTGATTTATTGCGAGTCGCAACGTCAAATCCTGCTCTACGCGCTGCTGGGGCTGGTTTATCTCGGCGCGGGTTATTGTTTGCGGCGCACGCCGTTTTCTGAATTTGCCGGGGTGACAGAAAAACTCGGCCTGGTCGCGTTTCTGATTTTCACCTATCCGCTGACGTGGAAGGATTTCTTCGGCTGGGACAATCCCGAAATCCGCCAATGGTTTTTCCCCGCGCTAGGCCTGTTCGCGCTTTTGCCGCTCGCAGCCGGAATCAGAAATTTGCGTGCACTTACCAGTCAATGGCGCTGGACCTGGTTCGCGGCGCTCTTGGGAATGATGGTTTTCATGGCCACGGTCTGGTTCGGCTGCTGGCAACTCAATCACGCCGTTGGCCCGCGCTACTTTTACTGGGGCGAATCGTGGAGTTACCTCGCTGGCACGCTCGCGCTCTTCGTCTTTTGCCTGCTGCAAATCCAGGTTGGCATTCAGGAGCGTTCGCCGTTTCTCGTGAATCTCGGCGTCGTCTTCATCGCGCTCGACATCATCGCGGCCTACTGCGATTTGTTCGGCTCCATGGCGCGGACGGGCGTGATGTTTTTGATTTCAGGAATTTTCCTGATTGTGTTCGGCGTTTATCTCGAAAAGAAACGTCGCGCATTGATGAAACAAATTAAATCGCAAACCACAGGAGCAAAACTATGAAAAATCCAATCACAACCAACAGTTCGTTCCGCGCGGTGGCCATGCCGTTGTCAATGGTCCTGCTCGCGGTGTGTGTCAGTCGTTTCCCGGTTGCCGCTGAACCACAATCCGGCATGGCGCCGGAGCAACAGAAGCGGCTGGAATTGATGAAGTCCAAGGGGCCGGACACCTCGCTGACCATCCTGCCCGTGCGCTTGGGAGGCAAACCGTGGGATCGCGTGACCGAGGTGGTGGGCGTGCTGCTCGAACAGCAGGGATTGAGAAACATTGAGCTTGGGAAAACCCCGTTCACGCCGGCTGAGACGAATTCGGAAAGTTTGGCCGCCGCCGTCGGTGCGTTTGTTAAGACCAATCCGATCACAACCAGTTACGCGCTTTATGCCGAATACAATGGCGATCGTCAAACCGGGTTGAATGAACTGCGCGCGGTAGTCGTGGATCAAACCGGCGCGGTCGTCTGGACGGACCGTCAGACACCGCAGGACGAAGCGTTCAAGAAAAATGAAGCTCGGGAACCGATGACGATGTCCGTTCTGCTCGTCGAACGGCTGGGTCCGCAGCTCAGCCTCAACGAAGAAACAGCCAAGGCGGCCAAACCGGGCAAACTGGCGGCCATCATGGATCAGCGGAGCGGCCTGCCTCCCGAGAATGAACGGGCGGCCCTTCCCGAACGCCAGCAGGCGATGAAACAAGCGCTGCCCGGCGCGACGCTGCTGGTTTATCCGGCGCGGATTGGTGGCGACAAGATCAGCGTCCCCAGCGCGACCAACGTCGTGCGGCTGATCAATCAAGCGGGCTTGTGCAAGGTCGTTCAGGCCGAACAGACGGTTCTCCTCAAAACTTCGCTGGCGGACCCGAACGAGTTGAAGGCGTTATGGAATCTGGCGCGCGAGTTCCGGAATTTTGTCCGGGCCAATCCGCCCGCGGCTGACTACGCGCTTTACGCCGACTACGTTTTCAATCCGCAAAACGCGGAGCAGGGATTCGTGCATTTCGTGGTGTGCGATCGCAAGGGCGAGTGGGTGATTGTGGACATGCAGAACTCGCATCATCCCGATTACCAGAGCATCGGGGTCATTTCCAGCGACCGCTGCGACCAACTGCTCGTCAAGCGTTTGGCAGGAAGCTTGAAATGAAATTTCTGACAAAGAAACGGAGCGCGCCATGAAACTCAAACTTCTCATCCTCGTTCTTGCGTTGCAAAGCGCGTGGCTGCTCGGTACCGCGGCCGTGCAGGAACACGCGCTCGCCACCGGCAGGGTCATCCTGCTGGAGACTGCGCGCGTTGACCCGCGTGACCTGCTGCGCGGCGATTATCTCATCCTGAACTACAAAATCAGCGACGTGCCGACGAATTTGTTTTCACCGCCGGTGACAAAGGATTTGCCCCACGACACGAAAATCTACGTCGCGCTCGCGCCGGCGACGAACCAGTTTTACGTTGTGGTCAAGGCGAGCACCAACGAGTTTGTGCCGGCAACGGACGAAGTTTTGTTGAAAGGCAAAAGCGCCTGGCCGCGGTGGACTGCAGCGACCAATTCCATCCACGTCGAATACGGACTGGAACGCTTTTATGTTGCTGAAGGCACGGGCAATCCCATAGGAAAACTCACGGCGCAGGTCGTTGTGCCCGCGTCCGGCCGCGGCCGCGTCAAAGAAATCTTCGTGGACGGCAAGCCCTACGCCGAGGTGATGAAGGGAGCGGCGCGGTGATGGTACATCGCTCCGGGATATTGCACTTGCAGTTTACGCGCCATGCAGCCCGGCTCTCAGCGCAAGCGGGGGAGCTGAGCAAGATTCTACAATAGCCGGGACCGACACATTTTTACCCGTAGAGAGACACAGGACGAGCCGCAAGAGCGATCCTGGTAGTTCGCAAGTTTCAGCTATGAGCTTTCAGCGATCAGTGGCGAGCAACCTGCCGCCGCAGCCCAATCAAGGCCAAACCGCCGAGGGCCACGAGCAAAGACGTTGAAGGCTCGGGGATTGTGGTGATGACAAACGCGAGGTCCATCGAGTTAGTGGACTGGTCCACCAATTTTGTCCATACCCAGCTCGGGGTAAGCCAAACAGCGGCGTCGTTGGTTGAGGTGAGGGCGGTTTTCCAGCCAATAGTATCGGTATTGGTGCCAGTAAACTCGACCGCCAGCCAATAGGTCACTCCTTGCTGCTGATTGAGATTTTGTATATTCGTGATGTTCAGTTCCCACATAATGGAGTGGGTGTTCGTCAGCCAGCTTCCTGTTCTAGGCTCATACCATCCCTGGCTGTTCGTCGCGTACGGCCGCGTCGAGAATTGACCCCAGTTGAACACGCTGCTCCAGAGGGAGTTGCCTGGCTGGCTGAAGCCGTTGGTACCCACCCCGGGGACGTTCGAGTAGATGGCCAGCTCGACGCCGAAGTTATGTGGCACATCATTACTCCATGAATACCATAAATGGATATCCGTGACGGGACCGGATACAGAGCAGACCCAGTCATCCGCTAGCATTGTAAACGCACCCCCTGAATCTTGCGGGGACACGTCCCACCCGTTCATATTGGGCAGTTGCACGTACTTGTACGGGTCGCCCACGTTCCAATCGCCACGCGCAGAGCCAATGAGCAACAGAAGTCCGGCTGCCGTCGATATCAGTTGTTTTGCTGTCATCATAAGGTTACCCTCCAATTAAAGGTTAAGTGTTAGCTGATACTGATAGGAGATTGCTTTTGGAGTTCAAAGGAGACAGGGTTAAACAGAGCCGGTCGGGTGCGGCCTGCGTCCGAGCGCATCGCCTTCCCTTGGCTTGAGCCTCCCGACAAAGAAGCTCATTCGCACGGCGCTCAGGAACTATATCCATATCCCTTTCTTCTCGTTCGATGGGGCTTATAAGCCCGGTGGGGATCGGAAGTCAAGCATTTTTTCGGGAAACGACAGGTACATCCTGGAGGATGTCAGTCCCGGCTGTTGCAGAAAATGACTACCCTTTCAAACAATTGGCCAATGTGTGCCGACAATCCATCTGCAATCGCTGCCCAATCCAGTCCAACGTCACCACGGTCTTTACTCTCATCCGCGCCGCCATCTTCACCTTGATCGTGTCGGTATTGATGCCCGCTTCGCCGAGGATTTCCCAAAATCGTTGGCCGGACCTGTTGAATCCGCCTCATCCTGTTTTATTCGTACGTCGCCGAAGGCACGGGCAATCCAACCGGCAAACTCACCGCCCAGGTCGTCGTGCCTGCCTCCGGCCGCGGTCGCGTCAAGGAAGTCTTCGTGGACGGCAAGCCCTATGCCGAGGCGATGGAAAAAAACCGCTTTTAAGGTTGCTCACCCGGCAAAATTGAACTGAACTGAAATACGCCTATGAAAAAATACAACCTCATTGCAATTGCCGGCGCCGCCGTGCTGCTCTGCTCCTGCATCCCGTCCATCAATCCGTTCTACACCGTCAAGGACGTTGTCTTCGACGCGCGCCTGCTCGGCGAGTGGCAGGAAAAAGACAAATCGGACAACCCGGATGTCTGGAAATTCGAGGGCACAACCAACAAGATGTACAAACTGACCATCACGGAAAAGGGGGACAAGCAAGGCAGGTTCAACGCCCATCTCTTCCAGCTCAAGCAGGAGTATTTTCTAGACCTCATCCCGGACGACTGCAATTACGCGACGAACCAGGCCGACTTGGTGACGGCTTCGATGTTTCCCGGGCATTTGCTCGTCCGCGTGCCGCAGCTTGAGCCGGAATTGAAGCTCGCCTTCTTCGACTTCGATTGGCTGCAAAAACATCTGGAGAAGAACCCGAAGGCCCTCGCGCATCACATTGAAGACAAACGCATCGTCCTGACCGCCGAGACGCGCGACCTGCAGAAGTTCGTACTCAAGCACCTCGATGAACTGTTCGAGAAGCCAGACGAAATGATCCGCCGGACCAACAGTGTCCCCGCCGTGACCCCGCCGGGTTCCCAGTAACCAGCCGGACGGCGCCGGTCGAAGGCACTGTTCACACAAGGGTTTCCCGACGAAACCGCCGGATAAACTTTGGTTGTTTTTTTCTTCGGCGCAGTGTCTCATGGGGCATGACCATGGGCTTGAAAATCCGATGTCGCGTGCGCCGGGTTTCTTTTGCTAAACCCGGTTTAATCACGGAGAAATAAAATGCGCATTGTCGAACTCCGCGAAAAAACTGTTTCCATCGCCTCGGCCATCACCAACGCGTACATCGATTTCTCGAAGATGACGTGCTCGGTGGTTGCGCTGATCACCGACGTCGTGCGCGATGGCAAACCGGTGGTGGGTTATGGCTTCAACTCCAATGGCCGCTACGGCCAGGGCGCGTTGATGCGTGAGCGGTTTTTCCCCCGCCTGATGGCCGCCGACCCCAAAACGCTGGTGGATGAGACCGGCGAAAACCTGGATCCATTCCGCATCTGGACCACGCTCATGAAAAACGAGAAACCGGGCGGGCACGGCGAACGGTCGGTGGCGGTGGGGGCCATTGACATGGCGGTGTGGGACGCCGTGGCCAAGATTGCGGGCAAGCCGCTCTACCGTTTGTTGGCGGATCGTTATCGCGCCGGCAAGGCGGATGACAAGGTCTGGATCTACGCCGCGGGTGGCTATTATTACCCCGGCAAGGACCTGACCGCCCTGAAAAACGAGATGAAGCACTATCGCGATCTCGGCTACCAAGTGGTGAAAATGAAAATCGGCGGCGCTCCGCTCGACGAGGATGTCCGGCGCATCGAGGCGGTGTTGGAGGTGGTGGGTGACGGAAAATTCCTGGCGGTGGATGCCAATGGCCGTTTCGATCTCGACACCGCCATTGCCTACGGCGAGGCGATGAAACCTTACAAGCTGTTTTGGTATGAAGAGGCCGGTGATCCGCTTGACTATGCGTTGCAGGCGGAGCTTTCCAAACACTATCCTCTGCCGATGGCCACGGGTGAAAACCTTTTCTCACACCAGGACGCCCGTAACCTGATTCGCCACGGCGGCATGAACCCCGAACGCGACTGGCTGCAATTTGACTGTGCGCTGTCCTACGGCCTGGTCGAATATCTACGCACCCTGGAGGTGCTGCAGCAGCATGGCTGGTCCACGCGGCGGGTTGTGCCGCACGGCGGTCATCAGATGTCGCTCAACATTGCCGCTGGTTTGCATCTCGGCGGCAACGAATCGTATCCGGGCGTCTTCCAGCCGTTTGGCGGCTTCGCCGACGGCATCGCTGTTGAGAATGGGTATGTGGGTTTGCCAAAGGTCCCGGGTGTCGGTTTTGAAACCAAGGCCGAGCTTTTCAAGGTGATGAAATCAGTCAGCGACTAAAACCAAAACGACCATGGATACTGCCAAGGGCAAAAGAACAAGTTTGTTAAGCCAGCTTTACTTTCAGGTGCTCCTCGGCTTCGTGCTGGGCATCGTCGTCGGCTATTTGTGTCCCGGCTTTGCGGAAACACTCAAGCCGCTCGGTGACGGTTTCATCAAGCTTATCAAGATGCTGCTCGCGCCGATCATCTTCGGCACGGTTGTCGTCGGCATTGCGAAGATGGGAAACCTGAAAGAGGTGGGCCGGGTCGGCATCAAGGCGTTGATCTATTTCGAAATCGTTTCGACGCTGGCACTGGCCATCGGATTGGTGGTGGTGAACGTAATGCAACCGGGTGCCGGGATGAACATCGATGCTTCCACCTTGGACGCCAAGTCGCTCACCACCTACACCGCCGCCGCCAAACAGCAGGACGCGGTCGGTTTTTTCATGAACATCATTCCGGCCAGCTTTGCGGATGCTTTTGTGCAAGGCAACATGCTGCAGATCATTCTGATTTCGGTGCTGTTCGGGCTGGCTTTGGCGCAGCTTCCCGACCGGGGAAAAGTAATCGTGGAGGTGATTGACTCCGTCCTGCACGGTCTGTTCGGCATCGTGCGTTTTGTCATGTATCTGGCCCCGCTGGCCGCGTTCGGGGCCATGGCTTTCACCATCGGGAAATACGGCGTCGGCACCTTGGGCTCCTTCGGTAAGCTGATTTGCGGCGTCTATCTCACGAGCGCGATCTTTATCTTCCTGGTCCTCGGCATCATCGCTTGGATGAACCGTATCTCGCTCTGGAAATATCTCAAGTTCTTCAAGGACGAAATCATGATCACCTTCGCCACGGCTTCATCAGAAGCCGTGCTGCCGCGGATGATGGTCAAGCTGGAGCAACTGGGGTGTGCCAAGCCGGTCGTGGGCCTGGTTCTGCCTGCCGGCTACACTTTCAACGCCGATGGTTCGTCCATCTACCTGACGATGGGCGCCATCTTTGTCGCACAGGCCACTAACACGCCATTGACACTGAGCGACCAGTTGATCGTTCTAGCCGTCTGCCTGTTCACGTCCAAAGGCTCGGCGGGAGTGGCCGGCGCCGGATTTATTGCCCTCGCCGCCACGCTGGCTTCGATGGACAAAATACCCGTTGCCGGTCTGGTGTTGCTGGTCGGGATTGACCGCTTTGTCAATGCTGCGCGGGCGGTGACCAACCTGATTGGCAATGGCCTCGCCACCATCGTCGTGGCCCGATGGGAAAAAGCCTTTGATGAAAAACGGGCCATAGCAATGCTCAATGGCGCGGCTAACGAATCGCCAACGGATCTTTAAAGTTGACGGGTGAGATTTCGTCCCGAACAGAGTTGACATCATCGCCACCACCTATCATTAACTTCGCAACTTGAAACCATTGCCATGAAATTCACCCGTCGCAATTTCCTCCGCACCACTGCCGTCGCCGGCGTCGGCGCCGCAGCTGCTCCGTTGCTCGCCCGACCAACCAATTCGCCGTCCGGTTCCCGGCCGGTTACCGACGAGGTCCTGAAACGCGCCGCCGCCGAGCCGGTCCTCCAGCTCAAAGGACTCAAAGACCCGGTCATCATCGAGTCCGTTGAACTGCTCCGCAAGGGCAAGGACCATTTTGTGCGGGTCCGCTCCAAGGACGGCGCGGAGGGCGTCTCGGTGGATGACGGCCGGATGGAGATTTTTCATCCGATTCTCAATCAACAGGTAATCCCCTATTTCATCGGCAAGGACGCGCGCGACATGGAAGAGAACCTCTTTGGCGTGTACCGCTATCAAAGCAACTACAAGATGCAGGGTCTGGCTTTCTGGTGTCCGGTGGCGCTGGTGGAATTCGCCATTCTCGACCTGCTGGGCCGGATGAGCAACCAGTCTCTGGGTGAAATGCTCGGCGGCATCGTCCGCACCGACGTTCCGTTTTACGTTGCTAGCGGGCGGCGCGACACCACACCGGACCAGGAGATTGATTACCTGGAAGGCCTGGTTGAAAAGACCGGCGCCAAAGCCATCAAATACCGCGTCGGCGGACGCATGAGCCGCAATCAGGACGCCCTGCCGGGTCGCACGGATAAATTGATTCCCCTCTCCCGAAAGGCGTTCGGCGATAAAATGGTCATTCATGCCGATGCCAACAGTTCCTACGATCCGCCTGAAGCCATCCGGGTGGGCCGGATGCTGGAGGACATCAAGGCCATCCACTACGAAGAACCCTGTCCTTTCGATAATTTTGATGCGACAAAAAAAGTCACCGACACCCTTTCAATTCCCGTCGCCTTCGGCGAACAGGAATCCAGCCACTGGCGTTTCCAATGGTGCATCCGCAACCGCGTGGCGGATATCGTCCAGCCCGACCTATATTACTATGGTGGTCTGATTCGTTCCCGCCGCGTGGCGCGCATGGCCGAATCGGCCGGCATTGCCACCACCGTGCATCTTTCCGGCGGATTTGGATTTGTGTATTCACTCCACTTTGCTTCTTGCACGCCGAAGATTGGGCCGTGGCAGGAATATAAGAAGGGCGTGGAAACCTATGGCCAATGGTTCAATCCACCGTTGCGCATTGTTGATGGCGCCATCAGCGTGCCCAAGGGACCGGGCTTGGGTCTCGTTGATCCGAAGGAAATATTGAAGGGGGCAACGCCCGTTCAGGAGACAGGGGCTTCCCCGGCTCGGGATACTTCGGGTTAAAGCCAGGTTGGCGGTGCATCAGGCCATGCTTTCACTGCGCACCTAGCAGTATTGCGTCGGAAAACCGGTCAACACGTTGTTTGCGTTGTTGCTGGTTTTGTTTTCGATGGCGGCGACCAAGTGTGCAAACTCACAATTACGGAAAGAAAGAACAAGCACGATGGATTTGAGGCCCGTCAAATTAATGTGGCCGTTGCACTCCAATCTTGTGATTGAGTGCAACCTATTTCGCATTCCCCTCGCGGGCGGAATTGACGGCATAAGTCCATGATATAACCCCTTACGCTACGACAGGAGAATTAATGACCTCATGGACGTTGTAACGCTCCAGTGCAATGCGCACCAGACGAATGTTCATGTCCGTCAAGTTATCGTCCCCGAAGATGATTCGCACCACTGCGACGACGACCTTTTCGAATGCTTCGTCTTGTTCGTTGTTCATAATTCTGTTTCGATTTCTGCTGCCTGACAATTTACTAACATTCAGCGTGCCAGTTTCGCCGAGTGGGGTGGCCAGGCTGAGGGGTGGCATGACTTTTGAGATATTGGCTGCACGTGATTTGACTGAAGATGCCATGCTTGGCGGTGCCACCGGTGGCGCCACACTCAGAGCAGCCATGGCTGGTATGTCTTTCACCCTGCCGTTCTTGGACGGGTTGATCGGAACCGGGGGCGCGGATTTGAGCACTGCCGGCGCGGGTTTGGGCGCAGCTTCCGGGGCAGTGGCCGGTCGTGGTTGGGCTTTGGGCAGTGCCACACCGGGGGAATCCCCGTTCTTCGCCTTGCTATTCGTTTGCTGGTTGGCTGGAGCCGGAACCGGAGGTTTGAGCGCTGCTTCTGGGGCCTTGGCTGCTTGTGGTTTGACTTCTGGTTTCGTTTCCGGCTGTGGCGCGCCAGCGTGTTGCACTTGGGCCTTGAACAGATGAATGGTTACTTTGAGTGCCAGTTCCAACGGATCAACCGGTTTGGTGATGAAATAGTTGCCCCCACTGAGCACCCCCTGCGTACGGTTCCCAAAATTGCTATGGGCAGTTACGAAAATGACAGGTGTTGTCTTATAATGAGGCAAAGCACGCAATTTTTCACACACTTCAAAGCCAGTTAGCTTGGGCATGTCAATGTCCAGCAACACCAAGTCGTAATGGTTGGTCTGCAGCAGTTTCAGGCCTTCCAAAGGGTCTTCGACGCTTACAATGTCGAGGTTGGCCCGTTTCAACGTGTTGACAATCACGTGGTTGCAAACGGTGTCATCGTCCACAGCCAGCACTTTGGCCCTTGGTGTCGCGTCGGTAGAACCAGCTTCGTCGCTTTTCAACAAGAGACCCAAGCAATCCGCCGCCTCAGCCAGAGTTTGCAGTATGGAAGGTGTTACCCGCGCAGGCTTGGACGCAATTTTGGAGAGCAACATGTCGAACGCCTTCGTCAGCAGTGCTATGCGGCCGCAACCGGCTTTGGTGGCGTTGGCGCTCAGGGAATGCACGCTTTGAGAGAGCGGCTCCAGCTTGGCTACAGAAGTAGGCGCCTTAATATATGCGAGGCAATGCTCACGGACCTTCGCGATGTCTGCTGGCGCGTCTTTTAAAAAGTCCGCACGCCCTTTTGTGGGCGAAGTTTCGTCGTCGGGCACTTCGGTCGTGTCATCGTTTTGCTCACCCGCCGAACTGTCGTTGGCCATGTGTAATTTGATTGCGGGTGCGTAATCAGTTCGAACAGCATTGGTGGCATTGGGGGCGTCGGCGGGCGCGGTAATCAACATTTCCTGAATGGTTTGAACCAGTATGGAGGGCGTGCAATCGGTTTTGCGCAGTTGTCTGGTTATCGCGTCCTCAGCAAAATCTGTAATTTGAACGTTAGAGAATATAATAATTGGAACGACTTTCAGCCGGGGGTCGGCGCGTATGAATTTTAGCACATCCGCGCCGTCGAACTTCGGCAACATCAGGTCGAGCACGACCAGATCGGGCGTGGCCTGAGAAAGAGCCTTGAGGGCCTCCAGCCCATCTTGCGCAGTCTCGATGCGAAATCCCTCCCGCTGGAGCAGATTCCGATACGTCGTCAGCACAACTGCGTCGTCCTCGACGAAAAGGATTGTTCTATTGATTTTCATGGCTCTTATCCCAATTAAGGGTACAAATCACCGAAATGTGCGGGCACAACTCAGGCTACTGGCACCCTTACCAAACTTAAAAAAAACAGCACCGTTCATGCCAAAAAATTGACAAAACTGCACCTTACTCTGCCTTAAAGAACAACTTGCATTGGTCATCAAGCTCAAGCGGGATATTTCCCCCAAATTCCTCCGATATTCGGCTGGCCGGAGAAAAGTTTCGAAAAACCCAGTAGGTCCCCTCGTATTTGCATCCATCTGCGGTTAAATGTCGAAGCCGGGGACTTATTACTGTCTTTCCTTCCGCCCCATTGCTGCAAACAATGCCGGGCAAAAGTTTTTCAATTCACAGTTCGGTGCGCAAGAGGTTAGCTTTGCCACCGTGACTGAACCAAAAGACATCAGCCGGCAATCCGAACCAAGCCTTTGCGGCTTCTGGAGTCTCTTCGTCACTCAATTCCAAGGCGCATTCAGCGACAACGTCCTGAAAAATCTCGTCGTGTTCCTGCTCGTCGGGATGGACATGTCGCTAGCGCGGAAGCATGAACTCGGCGAACTGGTCATGGCGCTGTTCGCGCTGCCGTTCATTCTATTTTCCATGGCGGGCGGATTTCTCGCGGACCGCCGCAGTAAACGGACGATGACCATTGGCGTAAAGGTTTTCGAAATATTCGTGATGGTGCTGGCGCTGGCGGGCTTCGTGTGGATGCAGAGGCAATTGAACCAGGGAATCGCCGCGTCTTGGAGGACATGCTGGCCATTGCTTGCCTGCGTTTTTCTAATGGGCGTGCACAGCGCCTTCTTCGGTCCATCCAAATACGGCCTGCTGCCGGAGCTGCTGCCGGAAAGGAAGCTGTCCTGGGGCAATGGTCTGCTGGAACTCGGCACGTTCGTGGCCATCATTCTCGGCTTCCCCGCCGCTGCCTGGATGTCCATCCATTTCCGGGCTGAGCCCTGGCTGTCCGCCGTGATTCTGATCGGGCTGGCGCTCGTGGGCCTGGTCACGAGTCTGGGCATCACCCGCGTTCCCGCGGCGGATCCCGGTAAAAAATTCCAGGCGAATTTCCTCGGTGCAATTCTCCGGCAAATGCGTTCGTGGCGCGGCGACCGGCCACTTGTGTTGTCGGTGATCGGCAACACCTATTTCAATTTTCTTGGCCAGTTGCTGTTCCTGAATCTGTTTTTTTACGGCCTCGAGACATTACATCTGGACGAAATGGGCATCGGGCGGCTCACGATGTCGCTGGCGCTGGGCATCGGGGTGGGCAGCGCGGCGGCCGGGTACCTTTCCGGCGGCAAAATCGAATACGGTCTGGTGCCGCTCGGCGCACTCGGCATGTCGGTCGTATCCGCGGCGCTCGCGTTGCCGGGCGGATCAGTCACGCGGGTAATGATCTTGATCGCGGCGCTTGGTTTCGCCGGCGGCTTTTTCATCGTACCGATTTCCGCATTGCTGCAACATCGTCCGGACAAGGAGAAAAAGGGCGAGGTGCTGGCCACGGCAAACCTGCTGTCGTTTGTCGGCATTTTTCTGGCGTCGGGTGCACATTTCCTGCTGGCGCAAGTTGCGCATTTGACTCCCAGCCAGATTTTCCTTTTCGGCGGTGCGCTGACGCTGGCGGGCGCGGTTTACGCCCTGTTTCTTTTGCCTGACGCTCTGCTGCGGTTCATCCTTTGGCTGCTCACGCGGACGATTTATCGGATTCGTGTGGATGGCCGCGATAACATTCCCCCAAAAGGCGGCGCGCTGTTCGTCTGCAATCACGTTTCGTTTGTGGACGCCCTGCTGCTGCTCGCTTCCACGGACCGGCAGGTGCGGTTCATGATGTACAAGGCGAATTACGAATTGCCCCACGTCAAACCTTTCGCGCGCATTCTCGGCGTAATTCCCATCTCTTCCGAGCAGCGTCCGCGCGAAATGATCAAGGCACTGCAGACGGCCAGTGAGGCCATCCGCGCCGGCGACGTGGTTTGCATTTTTGCCGAGGGACAAATCACGCGCATCGGCCACCTGCTGCCGTTCCGGCGCGGCTTCGCGCGCATCATGAAGGACGTCGAGGCGCCGATCATCCCGGTCGGCCTCGACGGCGTGTGGGGCAGCATCTTCAGTTTTCAAAAAGGCCGGTTCCTGTGGAAGCTGCCACGGCGGCTGCCGTATCCGGTTACCATCAACTATGGCCAACCGCTACCGCACACGGCTACGCCGTTCGAAGTCCGTTCGGCAGTCCAGGAACTCCTCGTCGAGGCTTGGCAGCATCGCCAGGCGCGGATGCGTCCGCTGCCCGTTGCCTTTGTGCATGCTGCGCGCCGGCATCCCTTCCGGTTTGCCATGGCCGACGCACAGCATGTCCGGGTGACCTTCGGTTCGGCGTTGGTGCGCGCCATCTTCCTTGCGCGGCGGTTGCGGAAAATCTGGGCAGGTCAGAAAATGGTCGGACTGTTGCTACCGCCGTCGGTGCCGGGCGCGCTGGTCAATCACGCGGCGCTGCTGCTGGGCAAGGGGCCGGTGAATCTCAATTATACCGTGTCCGGGGAAACGCTCGCCTCGTGCATCCGGCAGTGCGACATCAAAACCGTGGTCACCTCGAAGGCGTTTCTGGAAAAGGTGAAGCTCACGGTGCTGTGCAAGACGGTGATGCTGGAGGATATGGCGGCAACGCCCGGCTTTGGCGAAAAACTGGCCGCCGCCCTCATCGCCTGGCTGGTGCCGGATCGTTGGTTGCAGCGGATCTTGGGCGCGGAGAAGAAAACTTGCCTGGACAACCTGGCCACGGTGATCTTTTCCAGCGGCAGCACGGGCGATCCGAAAGGCGTAAAGTTGAGCCACTATAACATCGGCTCAAACATCGAACAGCTGGAGCAGGTGTTTGGTTTGGGCGGCCGCGATTGTTTCATGGGCATCCTGCCGTTCTTCCATTCGTTCGGGTTCACCGGCACGCTCTGTCTGCCGGCGGTGCTGGGCATCGGCGTGGTTTATCACCCGAATCCGCTCGACGCCAAAACCATCGGGTCGTTGGTGTACGACTACCGGGTCACCTTCCTGCTGGCCACGCCGACGTTCCTGCAGCTCTACCTGCGCGGCTGTGCGGCGGAGGATTTTGGCGGACTGCGCGTAGTGATGACGGGCGCGGAGAAATTGCCGGACCGGCTGGCAACGGCCTTCGAGGAGCAATTCGGCATCCGTCCGCTCGAAGGCTACGGCTGCACCGAATGCGCGCCGGCGGTGGCGGTGAACACCCTGGACTTCCGCTCCGCCGGTTTTCGCCAGGTTGGCGGCAAGCGCGGCAAAATCGGCCACCCGCTGCCCGGGATTTCGGTGCGCATTGTGGACCCGGAAACGCAGGCGCCGCTGGCCGCCGGCCAGCCCGGGCTGCTGCTCGTGCGCGGGCCGAACGTCATGCAGGGCTACCTCGGCCGCCCGGAAAAAACCGCCGAAGTTTTGCGCGACGGCTGGTACACGACTGGCGACGTGGCGGCGCTCGACGAGGACGGTTTCCTGCAAATCACCGACCGGCTGAGCCGTTTCAGCAAGATCGGCGGGGAAATGGTCCCGCACCTCAGGGTGGAGGAAAAATTGCACGAACTGGTGGAGGCAACAGAGCAGACGTTCGTCGTCACCGGCTTGCCGGATGAAAAGAAGGGTGAACGACTCGTGGTGTTGCATAAACTCGCGGACGAAAAGCTGCCGCCGTGCCTGGAAAAGCTGGCGCAGTGCGATTTGCCTAATTTATGGAAACCGCGCGCCGACCAGTTTTTCCACGTGGACGCGTTTCCACTGCTCGGCACCGGTAAACTGGACTTGCGTAAAGTGCGCGAAATCGCGATGAAATTTTCGACCGTGACCTGAGACGACCGCCATGCAGAACATCGTCATTGACCAGCCCTACCGCTTCGTGCCGCCGTGCCGCGGCCGGTTCTGGCATGCGATGTTCGGGCTCTGGCTGCCGCGTTATTTGAACCGGAGCTGCGGCATTGAATCGGTTGAATGCCGCGGGACGGAACACCTGCGGCGCTCGCTCGACGCCGGCCATGGCATTCTCCTCACCTCGAACCATTGCCGCCCCAGTGACCCGATGACACTCGGGATGTTGTCGCTCAACGTGCGGCAGCCGTTCTTTACCATGGCGAGCTGGCACTTGTTCAGACAGAGCCGCTTTCAAACCTGGCTGCTCCCGCGCATCGGTGCCTTCAGCGTTTACCGCGAAGGCCTGGACCGCGAAGCCTTGAAGACCGCCGTCGGGATTCTCAACGCCGCCGTCCGGCCCCTGGTGCTCTTTCCCGAGGGCGTCGTCTCCCGCACGAATGACCGGTTGAACAACTTGATGGAAGGCACGGCTTTCATCGCCCACGCCGCCGCCAAACAACGCGCCGCCGCCACGCTGGCGGGGCATGTGGTCGTCCACCCCGTCGCCATCCGCTATCTTTTCCGCGGCGACCTCGAGGCCGCGCTCACGCCTGTGCTGAAGGAAATTGAAGCGCGTTTTTCGTGGCATCCGCCGCCCGGATGCCGGCTGCGTGAACGGATCACCCGGGTTGGCGAAGCGCTGCTCTGCCTCAAGGAGCTGGAATATCTCGGCCGGCCGCAGACCGGCGAAGTGCCGGAGCGCCTCACGCGCCTGATCAACTGCCTGCTCCAGCCGCTCGAAAAGGAGTGGCTCAAAGGCGAAGAGGACGGCGACGTGGTGGCGCGGGTGAAAAAACTGCGCATGGCCATTCTGCCGGAATTGATCAGCGGCGAAATTGGCGAGGCCGAACGTGCCCGCCGCTGGCGTCAACTGGCCGATCTCTACCTCGCCCAGCAGCTCTCTTGTTATCCACCGGACTACATCCGCTCGCGGCCCACGCCCGAACGATTGCTGGAAACCGTCGAGCGCTTTGAAGAAGACCTGACTGACTGCACGCGCATCCACCGGCCGCTTCACGCCATCATCGAGGTCGGCGAGGCGCTGCCCGTCAGCCCTGTGCGCGAGCGCGGCGGCGGCCCGGACCCGTTGATGGAAAAAATCCGCCGACAAATGGAGGCGCTGCTCGAACGAAGCGGGAAGGAAACGACGCCCCTCAGGGATGATTCACCATGAACAATCCAAACCTGGAAGTTCACCCGACACCGGCCGTTGCCCCATCGCCGTGGGTCGAATCTCGGACCTCGACCTTTGGATTTCAAGTCCATTCGTCCCGCTCTGTGCTCTGCGGGATCCGTGGTCAAGGTTCAGGGCGGTGGAAACTCCGGCCTGAGTTCCGGTTCAAGGCGATGCTGTTGGGCCGGGCTGCGCTTCCGTCTTTTCACGCCAACCGGAGGCCCTGATAAGCGAAAGGTTTTCATAACCATTGACGGGAATTTCCGGTTTAACGGGGATATACTCCTTCTGTTCGGCATGGGCCGCCACGAAATACTTCAGTTGCTCTTTCCACGCGTATGTGTAATAACCCTCCCACCAAGGCCACTGGCTGTTTGGAATCGGGGCGGGCGGCGGGTCGGGAGGCTCGGTTTGGGCCGGGATTGCATCCGGCGCCTGTATGATGACCAGCCAGAGAGTGTGGCCTGAGGCCAGGGTTTGTGCCGCCCGTTCCAGCTCTGGCTTGATCGGGTGGATTACGCGCATTTTCTCCTTGAGCAAATCGTATCGGTGGAAATGATAGTCGCCTAGTGCCGGCAGGGTTGT
>JBEKYY010000024.1:0-49782 GCA_049510395.1 Verrucomicrobiota bacterium | reverse complement strand
CCGGGGCGCAAGCCCCCTAAAGACCACGGGCAGACCACCCGTTTGATAGGCCAGAGGTGTAAGCGTTGTAAGACGTTTAGCCGACTGGTACTAATCGGTCGTGCGGCTTGATCGCTTTTTCCACCTTAAAATGGAAAGCGATTTAAAACTCACGAAAAGTAATTGCTCGGCAATCCTGTGTGCAGTTTTCAGAGAACATCAGGCGGTGACAAGTGACGTGTGACACGTGACAAGTTGCCGCGGAAGTTTGTTCTTTTACATTTGGTGCGCTGGCTGGTGGCTTTTCACGTCACCCGTCACCCGTCACTTCTTGGTGGCCATAAAGCTGTGGCCCGACCCGATCCCATTCCGAACTCGGCCGTCAAACACAGTCTTGCCGATGGTAGTAGTCCTATAGGTTCTGCGAGAGTAGGTAGCCGCCAGTTTTTCAATAAAAACCCGGAGAATTTTCTCCGGGTTTTTTGTTTTCCTTTGAAACTTAACCTGGCGGCAGACGCAACGTCGTGTCGAGCGGCTGGACATCCGCCAGTTCTTTTCCGGGCGTGCCGCCGCCCAGTTTGATCAGTTTTTCACCAGATGGTTGAACGCGCGACTCGTAACTGCCGACCGCTTGATTAAAAGCCTTGTTGGCTGTGTCCAGTCCATCCCGGATTTTTTTCAAATGCTCCGTAAACGTGGTTACACGCGAATAAAGCTCCTGTGCCGCCTCCGCAATCTCTCGCGCATTCTCAGTTTGCGCGTGTTGCTGCCAGATGAAATTGATCGTTCGTAGCACGGCGATGAATGATGCGGGCGTTGCAAGATAAACCCGTTTACCTTCAGCCCACACGATCAGTTCCGGATCACCTTCGAGCGCTGTGCTGAACAACGATTCCGCCGGCAGGAACAGCACCACGTGGTCAAGCGCGTTTGGAAATTGCTTTGGATAATCCCGCTCGGCCAGACCTTTGATCGTCGTTCTCAGTTTCGCTGCGTGAGATGCCAACAGATCCGCGCGCTTCGCCGGGTCGGCCACGTCCGCTGCGCCCAGAAAATCCAAGTCCGGCACTTTCGAGTCCACGATGATGACTCGGTCGCCGGGCAGTCGCACAACTAGGTCTGGCCGATTCTCTCCCTCTTGCGTCTGCTCGGTGAAATCGCAATGCGCGCTCATGCCTGCGGCCTCAACGACGCGCCGCAGTGTTTCCTCACCCCAACGTCCGCGCGCCTGATTGGACTTGAGCACCATTCGAAACTGCTGCGTCTCCTGCGCGAGCGACTGGCTGGACTGCGCCAGTGTTTCGAGTTGTTTCTTCACTTCGCCCAGCGCGCCGGACTGTGTCGTTTCGCTTTGCTGCAACCGCTTTTGGTACGACTCCAATTGTTGCTTGAGCGGCTCGACCAACCCTTTGATGGCCTCCTGCCGTTGGGCCAAATCGCCTTTGGCTGTTTCCTGAAGTTTTCCAAAGGCCTGTTCCGCCAGTCGCAAAAAATCCGGCGCGCTCTGTTTAAGCGCGTCGGCGCTCAAAGCTTTGAAGGTATCGCGCAAGTCGGCCAGCGCCTTTTCCTGCAACGCGCGCTGCTCGGCGACCAGTCTTCCCGCCGCGGCGCAGCTGGCCTCGGCGGCGGCGCGCGTGTTGGTTGCCTCGGTTAACTGGCCGCGCAGCTCCGTTAACTGTGAGTCCCGTTGTTCAAGCTGGTTGCGGAGTTCTTTTTCCAGCCGGGCGTCCGGTCCGCCGCCGCCGCGCGCGCGCCCAATCAGCCAGCCGACGATAAAGCCGACCGCTGCCGCGATGGCAAGTTGGATCCCAACAGGCATATTCATCTACGATTTGCGATTTACGATTGACGATTTGCCCGCCGCTGGGTGGGGCGAGCAGCTTGTCCCGCCCTGCGGCGATCCTCGCGAGCCGGATTGTAAGACCAGATTCATGAGGCGCAACGCAGTTTGTTGAACAACGCCCGCTGATAATCAGGCACGAAAAATCGTTTGCCCTTTTGGGCAACTTTATGTCCTTCGGCGCCCAATCGTCTGGCCATGCCTTCGACGCCACCGGGATATTTCGGATTCACTTCGCCTCCGGTCTTAAGTGTGCGCCAAAACGGCGTGATACGCTTTGCGCCCTCCATTTCGGCTTCGGCGGCAGCGTGCGCGGCAATCCAGGAAAAAATCCCGGTCGTAATCGGGCAGGCAAAATTCACCTTGTGCCTCGCCGCCAGCGCGGCGCGCAGTTCATTGATCGTGACGACGCGGCCCTTGGGCACCTGTTTCATCAGCGCATCCACTTCGAGTGGCGCGGGAATGACGAACGTGCCCGTGCCCCAGCGTTTGGTCATTTTGCCGGTGACTTTGCCAATCCTGGGCAGACCTTTGTTGTCCGCCAGTTTTTCGCGCCAGGACTTTTTCATAATCGCTTCTCGGTTTCGAAGGTAGGGTGCGCTCTCCGAGCGCGCCGCGGCGCGATGAGGACATCGCGCCCTACCATTAAAAATGAGCCACGACCTCAATTTCCACGTTCGCGCCCTTGGGCAATGCGGCAACCTGAACGGTCGAGCGCGCCGGGAAATCGTTCGTGAAATATTTCGCATAGACTTCGTTCATCCCGGCGAAATCGGCAAGGTCGGTCAGGAACACCGTGCTCTTGACCACGTTGGCGAACGTCAATTTTTGGTCGTCCAGAATTGCTTTGACGTTTTGCAGGACGCGTTCGGTTTGAACTTTGATGTCGCTGGCAACCAGATTGCCATTCTTCGGGTCAATGGGAATCTGACCGGCGCAGAACATCAGGTCGCCGACGCGGACGGCGTGGCTGTAAGGGCCGATCGCGGCCGGTGATTTCGCGGGTTTGATGATGGTTTTGGTCGCCATAAAATGCCGCGCAAGGTCTAACGGCTTTGAGCGCGCGGGTCAAGGAAAGGCATCGGAAGGTAGTGGGTCGCTTGAGCAATTGGTGGGGCGAGACTACTGGCGAGCCGATTTTTAACAGCAAATCCCATTAATCCCGGCTCGCGGGGACGCTCGCCCCACCAAATTAACCCACTACCCGCTTTGCTTTTCATTCGCACGTCGCCCGCGCGGGTGTTATGCTGCGCGCCAAATTAATGTCTGTTCACCACCACAAAGAAACCGGCGGAGCAAAAGAAAACCATTCGCTAGCCGCGCAGTTGAAGGCGGCCGCCGGGATTCTCGAAAAAGCGGTGGCGAACCGCGCGTTGCTCGCCGGGCTTCCGGAGAAGGAACGAATGCGTTTGCTCAAGGCGGCGGGTGAAATTTACTGCCCGGACGTGACCGCGCGGCGGCGATTCGTGAAAGCCACGGTGCGCCAGCGCAAGGCGGAGAAAATTCAGCGGGACCAGTCCAGGCTCAATAAAACCGGGATTCGGAAGCTGCGCCGGGAAAAAATCTTCACCACGCCGAACCTGGTTCCGCCGGTCGGATTCCAGCAGCAGGAGATTGAAGGCGACCCGGAGTTCCGTGAAGTTGTCGAGCCGCAGAATTGCTACATCTGCAAGCAGGACTACACGACGATTCATCATTTCTACGACCAGCTTTGCCCGGCGTGCGGGGAATTAAATTTCCGCAAGCGCACCGAGTCGGCGGATTTGCGCGGGCGCGTGGCGCTCCTGACCGGCGGGCGCGTGAAGATTGGTTATCAGGCGGGCATCAAGTTGCTGCGCGCCGGGGCGCAACTCATCGTCAGCACCCGCTTCCCGCGCGACGCGGCGACCCGTTATGCGGCCGAGCCGGATTTTAAGGAGTGGGGGCATCGGCTGGAAATATTTGGACTCGATTTGCGCCACACGCCGAGCGTGGAGGCCTTTTGCCGGCATCTGCTCGCGACGCGGCCGCGGCTGGATTTCATCATCAACAACGCGTGCCAGACGGTGCGGCGTCCGCCGGATTTTTATCAGCACATGATGGAGCGCGAAAACGGGTCATTGCATGACCTGCCACCGGAGGCTCGTCGGTTGCTGGGAGCTTACGAGGGTTTGCGCGGCTATCATCTGCTGCCGGAAGGTGAGACGGCTCGCGGGGACGCTTCCACCCTCCGTAGCAGCGCTACTGCGGAGGACGGGCGCCCCACCAATTTAATGGCGGGCATTTCGCAGGTCGCGGGGTTGACGCACGCGGCGGCGTTGTCGCAGGTGCCGTTGTTGCCGGACGAACTCGCCGCGCAGAAGGATTTGTTTCCCGAAGGCCGGCTCGACCAGGATCTCCAACAGGTTGACCTGCGCGAGCGCAATTCGTGGCGGTTGCTCCTGGCCGAGGTGCCGTCGGTCGAACTGCTTGAAGTGCAACTCGTGAACGCCATCGCGCCGTTCATTTTGAATGCGCGGCTGAAGCCATTGATGTTGCGCACGCCGGAGCGCGACAAGCACATCGTGAACGTGTCGGCGGTGGAGGGGCAATTTTACCGGAAGTTCAAGACGACGCGGCATCCGCATACGAACATGGCGAAGGCCGCGTTGAACATGATGACCCGCACGTCGGCCACGGATTATCACGCGGACGGCATTCACATGAACAGCGTGGACACGGGCTGGGTGACGGACGAGGACCCGGTGCCGATTGCGGCGCGCAAGGTGAATGAACACCGGTTTCATCCGCCGCTGGACATCGTGGACGGCGCGGCGCGCATCGTTGACCCGATCATCGCGGGCTTCAACACCGGCGAACACGTCTGGGGAAAATTCCTGAAGGACTACCGCGAGACGGATTGGTGAAACAGAGTGCGCCGTCCCGGGCGCGCTCCACCGATTTAGGCTGTTGCATAGATACAATGTTCCATTGCGCCAGGCAGGCAGAATCCTGAACAAGCAGCATAGTATATTTAGCAGCGGATGCGTTTTCATTCGGCTTGATCTGGTTTGATTTGGTTTGATTCAGTTTGATCCGGTTTGACCGGATTCGACTCAGTCCCGTCAGTTGCCGCTTCATCCGGCGCTTTAGGTTCGCGGCCGAAGATTTCACGAATCCGGCGTTCACGCTCCTCTGGACTCAACCAATCTTGGCAAATCCAATCACGCACCTCCGGGTTTTTCACCCAGCGCTTGAAATGTTCCACCACTTCTTCTTCCGTTTTTTCCCGTTCGCGTTCCAGCCGTTCCCGCTCCATGTTCAGACGGGCGCCGCTGTGGTCGCCCCGGCGCAATTCGACAATGTCCTGGCACAGACCGCGCAACACGCGCAGCTTGCGGCGAAATTCCTCCGTAATTTCCCCATTCCAGCCCGCCAGCGCAGCGGCGTAGCGGGCGGCCAGCACAGTGGCCAGATGATCTGTCAACCTACCGTCAGTCGCTTCCGTCAATTCCTTGGCATCTGCCACCAGTTCGCGCGCCTGTGACAGCGTTTCCTGCCGCGCGAGCCAGTCGCGGTATCCGCCGGCTTTCCATTCGGAAAGATTTTGTTCGCTGATGTTGCGCCCGCCAAACTCAGTGGCCAACACCCGCTGGGTGTCCGGCAAATCGTTAAGCCAGGCCACCAGCCGAACGCCCGGTTCGCCGTTTTGCAACCGGCGGTTCAATTCACTCCGAATCTCGTGCGCCAACCGGGCAATTTTTCCGTTGCGGGTCATGATGCTTGTTGTGGAAATTTGATTCTTCCGGATTTCTGCAGCGCATCCACGTCGGCAAACATGGCTAGGCGCATCAACCGGATTTTTTCGGCATTGGAAAAGCCCGAATTTTGCTCCAACGATTCATCCAACCGTTGAAACGCCTGACGATAGGCAAGATTGCGAACATTCAAATGCGGATGCTTTTGATGACCGTTCATAACAGGTGCAATTCCCTCTCGATTTTTCTCCACGTTGTTTTGGTAATGCCTTTTCGCTTTGGCGGCCACAGTTTCCTATTGATTTCCGGACGTTTCGTCCACTTCCAGAACTCGGAAAGTTTGGCGCGCTCGACACATTTTCGCTCAAAAGCCAGCCGTTCCCTGTCCAGTTGCAGCCGTGCTGCCGAATGTTCGCCACGCCGCAACGTCGCCCAATCCTGTACGAATACGCGCAATATTTCCCAGCGCCTGGCACCATCCGTCCCGGACAATTTTTCCCGCGCCGCCAGCAGGTATTGCGGAGCCAGCCAGCCGGCCACGGCGTCGGTGATGGAACCACCCACGGCGCGTTTCAAATCAGCCGCTTCCGCCACCATGCCCAGCAGCAGTGATTTGGTCTCGGCCAAATTGGAATTGGGAGCGTTCACCGATATTTGCCGCGAATGTGGCGATTGTAATACGCGCCCATGGACGAGGCTTGCATGAATTCAACATAAACGGAATAAGGCACGCCGGGATGGCTATAAATGGTATCGCTGGTGTGGAATAGCACGAACAACGTGTGGCCGTCGTAGCCCACCGCGCGGATGGCCGAGGAATTGACGAGAATCAATGTCATGCCAAAAAATAGGCGCGACATCGCGTTTCGTCTTCTTAACAGAAGCGACTTTTTATTAAGAAGATTCCGGACTCTTTGGACACAGCTTCAACGCAACTTCCCAACCGTGTGGTTTTCCATCGGGACTGCTGCGACCTGGTGAACCGGATTTGCGCAAGCCCAAGACATTGTGGCAATAAGTGGATAATTCCTGTTCGCTCTCCAACGGATAGCGATGAGGCGCTGGCAAAATCATCCGCACCACCGCCAGCAAATCCCGATAAGTCCAGTTTTGTCGTTTGAGCAATGGCCAGATGGAGATGATCACCGTATCCAAATCAGGATAGTTCCAAATCCGCTCGTTCTCCGAAGCCATGGCCTTGCCCAGCGTTGGCCATTTGGGCGATTCCTTGAAACGTTCGGCGGCTTCACCATGATGCCATTGCCACCAAGTTTTGCTGAAATCGTTCATACACGCAAAATTCCGCTGATTGATGCCCAAGGCCGCCAATTCCCGTTTCTCGGGGTCAGGATCGAATTTGACGGGCTGCAAATGCCAGCCGGCATGAGTTTGATAATGAATCAATGCGTCAATCCAATCGCACCAGCGCTCGACACTTCGCCGCGCCAACCGCACCGCTTCCGCCGGCCGTTTCAACACCTCTATGGTCTTCGGACCGATGTAGTCACTGAAACATTCATGCTCATAAGAAAGTGGAGTGATTGACCGCAGCAGGATATGCGCTTGAACATCATCATATTCTGCGAACCGATATAGGCTTTGCAATACATGATGAAAATCCTCGTCTTTGGCATGGCCGAAAAGTTGTAGGAAACCACGCCAAGCCTGCCCCGTTTGCATCGCCCGGTCTTTGGCATTTTTCTCCTCGGCATATTCCGCCGCCGCTTCCAAAACGACTTGGCCCAGCCAAGCCTCGATCATGAATGCGGAAAGATAGAACGGATCGCGCTCGCGCACGCATACTGCCTTTGCATCCGCGATGGACTTCATAAACGGCAAAGGGCCGCGAATCTTCCTTGATTCAGCATCTTCTTTGTTCATGCCGGTTTGATGCAGTCTGGTGAATCGTTCCGGGCGTTGTTTACCAGTTTTGAGACGCGGTACGGCGTTGCTCCACATACATACCGGCTCTGGCTCGTCGGGTCTCTGTCTTCGGAATCTTCAACGCGCGGCATCTGATAAAGGGGTTTTCCGAAAGGTAATGATATTCTGATGATGGTGGTTGATTTTGTAGGCGTATGGGTATCCGAACGGAAAGAGCGGTTTGACGGGTTGGAATAGCACCGTTGTGCCGGCGTATTCGAAGCCAATGTCTTGCATCAGGCGCACTATGTCAGACTGGACGCAGACCTCAACCTTGTTTACGGTGAAGTCACTTATGATTATTGTACAGTACTTACCGTGCCGGAGCACTTGATGTGCTCCGCGCATTATCTGCTTCAAAGAATGGATGAAATCTTCGTAGTCGTCGAAATTGCCCAAATCGTTTGGAAAGTCGCTGTAAACTTCAACTCCTGACCGGGCTGCCATTCGGTATTTTTTGCCGCTCCAATGACGTAGGCCTTTGCCGTCGTTCCTCAGAATATTGTGGTACGGCGGAGATGTGACAATGTAATCGACTTGCCCAACCGTACAAATTTTGTCCTTAGCGTCACCTACCACAAACTTGTAATTCGTTAAACCATGTTCTGCCAGACGCTTGCGGGTGAGTTCCTGAAATCTTGGATTTAGGTCAATCCCGATTGCATTACGACCGAGTTTCAAAGCTGCCAAGATCGCTGTTCCACTCCCAACAAACGGGTCTAAAATGGTCATTCCTCTCTTTGTGAATAAGCTTATTAGCTTCTGAACGTCGCGAACCATGAAAGGAGCAGGATGGGAATACGCCGTCTTGTCGTCGACAGATGGCTCGGTTTCCCAGTAGCTCCTAGTCAGCAAAAGCCAATCTTTACCTGTCAAATCGTTCAGCTTGTTGCGCGGGTCAAGGCGGCCCGGCTTGCCCTCCTCCGATAGAGGTTTACGTGGCTTCTTTCTCTTAGTGATCTCCGTTTTCTGTCTGATCATGACAATCCTTTAGAAATTCTGAGCAATTCATCAAGCGTTGGGGCGGAAAACCCGGCAAGATTCTCAATTGCGGCGTAGCAGACATATCTCCAATTCTGTTTCGCAAAGGTCGAAGTGAACAAGGGATCGATTATCGACTTGAGTTCGCGCTCCCGGCTATCGGGAATGACCATTATCTTCGGAAGCGAGTCCTCAAGATTGGATGCACGTTGCAGGGCAGAAGTGAAGTTGGTTATGTTTTCAACCTCAAATGCGCATAAGACCCGCTTCATATCGTCGGACAGCCAGAGTGAATCTATCATCTCGATGCGTTCGATCTGTTCTGGGCTGTAACCTGAGAGTGAGGCCAGACTTTGGCAAGAAGCGATGTCCCGCAGGATTGCACCATCTTTACACTTCTCGGGCTGCTCGCGTTTGTCAATGTACGTTTTCTGTTTCGCGCGTTCGCCAATCCGAAGAAGTGCTCTGAGGATTTCAGTATGCTCCGTGCTCTTGTCTGCTGCTGTATCCTTGATCTTCCACCGGCCTGCGGACCGGAAAGCATACTTTTCAAGCAGAGAACGAACTGCACGGATGTCAGGAGTAAGTCCATTAGGGTACTCTCGAAAAAGTTCCGCAATCACATCATCCAAACGGACGGACACCTTGCGTCGAAGGAGCGAAACGATAGTCTCTTCCACTCTATCGTTGAGAGGAAGGTCGGGGTGGCTAATATGGCTGGCCGGTTCATTGAACCACCATATGTCTCCGGCTTTGTTCTTTTTGTTCGGCTTACAGGTGAAAATTTTCCCCGGCCCGGCATTGGCCTTAAGGATGTTTTGAACGTTGGTTCGTGAATCAGCGGGATCGCTCCAGCCAGCTTGAAGTAACTCCGGCACAAGGCCATCGAAGATAAAATTGTAGGGTGTTGGTTCATTCCGGCGAGCGATGATTTCGACTGCCTTCTGTACAATGAAATGCTCCAGACCGGAAATGTCGTTCGTGAAATCTACGTCGCGCTGCTTCACGCATCGGATATAAAAGTCAGAGCCGGAAGTGCCATATGGGTTGGCGACATTCGACTCGCCGGACCTGCGGTTGTACTGGTGGGTAACCTTATCGAACTTGAAGCCCGAAAGGCTAACTGCATTGACGAATTCATTCCACTCGCGAATCTTTTGATGATGAAACGTCACAACAAGTTTGCCATCGTCTTTGAGAACACGATGCATTTGCTTGAAAGCATTTGTCAGTCGCCGCCTGTACTCTTCCCTCTCGATTTGCCCGTCTTTGATAGTGATTTCGGCCAGCATGTCCGGAGTGTAGCGCGCGTCGATTTTCTTCAGCCAGACCAGCCAGACAAGACTCAGATCAAGATAGCGAACGAGACCTGCATACGGGGGATCGGTTATGATGAAGTCCACGCTCTTATTTGGTAGATATCTTTCCAAATCGGCTACATCGACAGCGCCATAGTTGACGAGGGCAGTTTTGCGCAGCTTTCGCGCCTTGGAAATATCAGCAACCTTGATCCCTTCGGGGAAACTGTGCTTCACGTCCTTCATCGCGGCGATGATTCCCTGTTTTCCGACACACGAACGGCGAAAGACCACGGCTGGATTCTGCTCCATTGACTTCCGTCGAATCATGTAGTCTGCACGCCCCCAGCTTCCAGAGAAGTCACGGTTAGATTTTGTGCTCCGTGGATAGACCATCCGGCAAGTCAGATGCAGAGTCTGAATAAATGCAGAAAGAAGCTGAAGCCTGACGCTCTTGTTCTTCTCCTTGGAAATCTCACGGAATATCCGAGACAATAAATAAAGATTTCTACGCGTCCATAAATCAGTGAAGTGGTCGCCTCCCAAATCTTTGATGAATTTGTGCGTTATCGATGGGGTCTTCGGGAATCGGTCATCTGGACACCAGAATGGGGTTTTTATACTGGCAATCTCGGTGGCCTTTTCCCTGTCTTGCGGTTCGGGACTGATCAGTCGCTGCTTCCCCGCTTTTGTTTTGAACGCAACACGAACAAGTTTCCCTGCATACCATCGATAGTTGAAAACGGTCGCATATTGTTTTTTTAACTTGCGAAGATAATGGCGGCGATAAATTCGGTCGCCTTCAACGTTTTTTATGATGCGGTTGAATGCTTTCACAAATGCAGACTCATCGAATGGAGAGGACAGTACGTCAATGAAGAAACTGCTCAATGGATTCAGATCGAACGCGACACATCGACGGTTGAGTCTGGCTGCCTCGAATGCGGCTATGCCGCTTCCAACGAAAGGGTCTAGTACAACTCCTTCCGGCGGACAGTACCTTTCGATATACCTATTCCATATATTGTGGGGCTTCTTGCCCCAGTACTTCATGGCCTTGTACATCGGCGGACGTGTTTCCTCCACGAGTGCGTAGTTGATGTCAGGGCGTGGCTCAACATTATGTGTTGGCTTGAGTTCTAGCGGCGGCATGACGCAACGTTAGCGCAAACTGGTATTGCCAACAAGCACGGTAATCGTTTTAGAAATGGTGGCGACAGACAAAACGCCGGCCACCGCAGTGCTCAGAAGGGGACGACGGGCACTTGGGGATCGTTGGCAACCCGTCATCCAAGCGTGTCTGCTGCGCCTTTTTGGAATGCCAGCGATAAAATGATTATAGGCGAATACTGTCCCGAAATCAAAGCCCGGTTTCATTTTCACCGGTCGGAATGCCCGCGCCAAAAATCTGTCATTCGGCACACGATAAACGCGGAAGAATTGAGGGGCACTCGTTAGGGGCGGGTGACATGCAGCCGCATGAAGCCGCAGGTGGACGAGTTGACCGGGGTGTTGTCGTGGCCCTGAAGGAGGGTCGCGGTGTTTTGATCAATGGTGATTCCATTGGTCGTAAACAGTGTTGTCAGGTCGCCGGTCATTTCGATAAGGAAGGTTATATCAGTTGCGTCCGGGTTCTTGGGCGAAGTCAGCCGGAGATACCCTGTGCTGATGTCGCCGACGACAGGGTTGGCAGCGGGAATAAACGGGGCCAAGCCGAGAGCGTATTTAAGCAGGTTGGGCATGCCGTCACTGCTTGCGATGGCATTGTCGGCTGCCGCGCCGGTGTTGCCGGTAATCCCGAACCATTGCAGCCGCCAGAGTTGAATGGGATTGAGGGCTATGACGGTGGTTGGGTCGCTGGCGGCATCATTGGCCGTGTTGATTTCGCCGCCGCCAGAAACACTCGCGGTATTGGTGACGTTGGAGGCAGCGTTGGTAGCAACATCCACAATGACGGTGATGGGCGGGTAACCGGCACCTGCGGCCAAGCTTTCGGAGCGGGTACAGGTGAGCGTGCCGAGGTCGGTTGTCCAACCGGCACCGCTGATGGCCGTGGCGGTAAAACCGGCAGGAAGCGCGTCAACCACACTAACCGTGCCGACAGTGGCTGCGTTGCCATTGTTCGTGACGGTGATGGTATAGGCATCACCGGTGTCGCCCTGTGTAAAATTACCCGCATGGGTCTTGGAAATTACGAGATCGGGAGCATTGGTTAACGAAACGGTGCCTTGGACTACAAGGTCAGGCGCTGAGCTGATCGCCACGTCGAAAACATACCACGTGCCGCTTGAGCCGCCGCCGTAATTGACGATGCGGAAGGTGACGTTGGTGCCAGGCCCGACGTTTTGCAAGTCAGAGAATCCGGTCAGGTTTATCGGATTCAAGGACGCCCCGCTACTGCTGCTTGAAGAGTAGGATAACGAAGTGATGTTGGAAAATGCTCCCGACCCGATCTGATACTGCAACACACCGTTCGCCGGACCTGTGGAGGAGCGCCGGTAATCGAATTTGCTGATTGAGGCATATGACACCCGATAACCGGCTACAGCTGTGACCATGAAGGTGGCAAACTGGTTGGAGGTGATGGCCGTTGCGGCATCAGAACCTGTAAAAGCGTTGCCGCCCCAAGCTCGCGCCGCCGCAGTGCCGCCGGTGCCGACGCCTGAACCACGCGTCAGCCCGCCTATCGTGAGGGTAGGGACGTTGGTCGTGGGTGACAAAGGTGAGGGACCGTAATTACCAGAGCCTCCCGGAAGCCCACTTACGTCCCAACCAACCAGAGTGATGGCATTGCCACTGCCAGCGGACGCGTTAATGGTCGTGGCGTCGCTGGCGGTGTTGTTGGCCGAGTTCGCATCGCCTCCGCCGGATACCGTGGCGGTATTGGTGACGCTGGCGGGGGCACTGGCAGAGACATTTACGGTGACCGTAATGGGTGGGTAGCTCGCGCCCGCATACAAGGTGTTCGAGCGCGTGCAGGTGAGCGTGCTCAAATTCGCAGTCCAGCCGATGCCGCCAATCGAAGTGGCGGTAAGCCCGGCGGGCAACGCATCGGTAACGGTGATCGTGCCGGTCGAGGCCAAGTTGCCAATGTTGGCGACGTTGATGGTATAGGTATCACCAGTGTCGCCTTGGGAGAAGTTGCCGAAATGGGTTTTTGTGATGGCCAGATCAACGGTTGAACCGGTCACCGTGAAACTGTTGGAACTGAGCGCGGTGCCGGTGGGGGTCGTGACGCTGATTAGGCCGGAGGTGGCGTTGGTGGGCACCGTGGCGGTGATCTGGGTGGCGGAATTCACGGCGAAAGCCCCACTGACGCCATTAAACGTCACAGCCGAGGCGGAAGTGAAGTTCGTGCCGGTGATGACGACGGAGTCGTTGACCGCGCCGCTGGTCGGCAAGAAACCGGTGATGACAGGCGGTGGATTGGTCTGACCGTCCACTTTGTCGCGGAGCGCCGAAGCAACGTCAGACGGCAGAGCGGTGAAGAATGTAAAACCGGTATCAACTTCGATCTGACGGGCAGAGGTGATGTAATTCTGCCATGAGCTGCTCACACTATTGCTGTTGGGGATTTTCAGCGAGATGACTCGCGTAGAAGCGTCAATCATGCTGAGGTTGGTGCCGCAGCCTGAAGGACCCACTACAACTATCTTCCAAGTGTATGCGGGAATGAAGACACGCTGGCTGGGATGTATGAGTGAACCGTTGAAGCCGCTCGGCCCGCAGATGATCAACAATTCATTGCCGGATTGCGCCAGCGTGCGGCAATAGCTCTCGAAATATTCCCACACCGCCTCATTGTTATCCGGCGCCTGCGGAATGATGTTCGACATGAAGAACACGAGTTTGTTGACATTCGTGCTAATGGTGCGATCCGCCGATGGGCACATGTGGCCGCGGTCATAGCCCGAACCGCTGTAATCGTCGGTCGAGACGCGATAAAAGTTCGGCGGGAGATTCGTGTCGGTATAAAACGAACTGTTTCGTCCACTTGAGCCAAGGTCGCTGGCCGTCAGATCCCAACTCGCCCAATTCGGCTCGCCAAAATTATCACTGTAATCTATGGCCTCAACCGTTCGCTGAATCAAATAATGGTCGTGATTGTTGGTATTGGCGCTGGCACTGCTGGGGTTGCCCAGTTGCATTTGCGAGGTGACATTAGTGGTCGCTTCAGCCAGAGCGGCGGACAGAAGTAACGTCGCGATACAAATTAAAACTTTTTTCACAAAGGTTCTGAAGCGGACAGCATTATTCGCCCATCTGCCGCCGCCCCGATAATCTCATGCCGCCTGAAATTTGTAAATGCCTCAGACGAAAAAGTTCAGCGTTTGAAATTATAAGTTACTGAGGATATTTTTGTCTTCGTGAGGCACGCTGCGAATTTTTGCTATCCATTCCGGATGGTTACGGTGTGATGTAAACTCGAAAGTATTTCGCGTCACTCGTCAGATTCGTAGAATAGGTGAAATTATAACCGGAGGAGAAGAGGTTTGTAGCCAAGGGTAGCCAGTTGTCCAGGTCTGATGAGTTCTCCAAATTATAAATCTGGCCCGGCACGGATTCCCATTGCAACGCAACCGAAGGGTTGGTGCGGGTGATGGAAGTCAGCCGGAATGGCTGGGTGTACGGATTATTAAAAACCATCACCACCGGCAGGTGGTCGGAGGCGGTGGTGTCATCATAACTGAACAAATTGGGAGGCAGGGGACTCAGTAAATCGGTTCGGAAAACCTGGCTGCTCTGGATATTGGAGAACAGAAGCGTACAAGGCAAAATGTAATCGAAACGTGCGCTCAGGCTGGTCTGGATGGAAATTGTCATATCACTGGCAGTGTAAGGATTGGTGGGCGTGGTCAGTTGCAATCCGGTCAGCGAACTGACGAGGCGTTGGATAGGCTGTCCGCTAGTGTAATTGCCTCCGGGGCGAAAAATATCTTCGTTCATGTCACCATCCAGAACATACGGATGCAGACCATTGGCAGACTGAAGAAACACTCTGGCAAAATAATTTGAAACCGCCGAGGCCTCCGCAGCGCGTTTGTTGGCGTCATCCTGTGCGCTGCTCGAGGTGGCTTTGAGGTGTACGACAAAAACATGCAGCGGCTGTGGGAAATTGGTCACGGATATAACGGCTTCGAACAAATCGCGGGTGAAACCCGAACCGCTGTAACCGTAAGGTGTGAGACTGGAGCCGTGCAGCCGGCTGGTTGAGGAGCGGATGGGATAACGACTGAGTATGCAACTCTGGATATAGCCATCGCCGATTGAATTGGTTGCCCAATTATAACCTGGCAGGAACGCGACTACCCAATTGGGCATCTGCCACATATTCGTGTGGGGAATTTCGTTAAACGTGACGATATCAGGCTGGAGATACATTAACTGGCGACCGATGGCCTTCACTTGAGCGGCATTGGTACTCCAATCGGCCACACCGTTGCCCTTCACGTTATAGGTCATCAAAGTGAATGCCGAACCCGAGGCACTGCTGATCAAAATGGCGGACAGAAGAAACGTCGCGATGCAAAATACAGTTTTTTTCACGATGCTTACGAAGCGGACAGCACAGCCCATCCAACCCGTCCGCCACACTTATAATCACATATCCTCGAAAATTTGTAAATGCTTAACGTTTCCGTTCGGGGAGAAAAACTGGAAAAAACCAAAAAACGTGTCGTGGTGCGGTCAAAAACAGAACATAAGCCGATAAAATAAATGTTGCGTTGAAACCGGATCAGGTGGATGTTGACTCGGAGTCTCTGGGAAGCAGTTCGGTTCCCCAACGTAGTAATAACCAAAAAGGAAAAGTTATGAATAACGGACTTAAACTCAAACTCTTCATCGGTCTGGCTGGCTTGGCTATGATCGTTTCCGTTCGGGCGGCTGGCCCCACCAGCACATTGTATCTGACTGCGGGGGATCAAGGGACGAATGCCACGATTGCAGGCGGCACAACCACAGCCGTGACTTCACCGCAACAGTTTCCGGCAAACGGAGGTGAATATGGCATTGCCATCTCGGGCAACAGCATCCGGACGATGCATAACGGGTCTTCCGGAGGCGGCGGGGGAACCTATGATTTGAGTTTTGCTTACACCGGCCCGGCCCTGGCGAATCCCGCCCATACCTTCTATGACGGGACTTCGGACGGAACTTACAACTACGCTGTGGACATCGCAGGTTCAGTCTATCGTTACAACCTCGATTGGAGTTCGCCGACGTTGCTCTTTACGCCCAGCGGTGTGTCTGATGCCATTGGCATCAGCTTCGACGCCTACAACAACAGCCTATGGATCTCGGGTATCAGCAGTGGCACCGTTCAGGATTATTCGCTCACGGGCACGCTTCTGTCGTCCTTCAACAACGGACAGGTGAGGGGCTTTGCCCTCGCCTACGATCCAGCAGATGACACGCTGTGGATGATGAGTGTGCAGAATTCCGGCATCATCCGACAATACAACACCAGTGGCGAACTCCTGCAAACCATGGACTTCGGTAGCACTCTTAATTATCTGGGCGCGGAGTTTGCCGTCCCCGAACCTTCGTCCGGGGTGTTGATGGGCGGCATGTTGGCGGTCTTGGCCGGCGTGAAGATGCGGCGGCGGCGAAAGCAGGGTTGAAAGCCGCTTGCGGTCGCTCGAATTTTGTGAAGCGCCCGGTTCGCCGGGCGCTTTTCGTTTTCCGACATCACCATTCAACCCGAATTTGTTCAACGTTTCCGATTGTAGGCCGGCTGCGAGTATTTCCGGGCGGTCAGAAATTCCGCGCGCTCCCGCAGCGTCTCGTCCGGCGCAAAATCCGACCACGCAACCCCAAATTCAGCGCGTCCGACATCGCCCATGGCTTTTTGCCAATCGGCGCGCATCAAAGACGGCAGTGGCGGTTGCACCGAGCCTTGAATCAGCAGGCCGAGCCTGTTCCGCCGCTGCGCCGCGCCCGCGATTTTTTGTCCGTTCCAGAGCAAATCGAATTTTTCGTGGCCGGCGAAACAGCCAATTGCGGATTGCGGATTGCGGATTGCAGATTTCTGGGAGCGCGGTGCGAGTTCCGTCGCCACATCGAGTTGTGCAAACGCCGCCTGAATCCATTCGTGGATGCGGCGGTAGCTTTCTTCGGCCTTGAGCAAATGCCATTCGTGGCCGGGTGGAAACACGAGGCTGTAGGTCCAATCCGCGTCGTGCGGCACGATGCCGCCGCCGGTGGGACGGCGGATGAGCGGGCGCAAATGCGTGGCGCGCTCGACCTCGGCGTATTTTTGGAAGTAGCCAAACGTCGCTGCCGGTTCCGTCCAGCCGTAAAACCGCAGCACCGGCCGGCCCAAGGGCGACATGCTTTCGAGCAACGCCTCGTCCAGCGCCATGTTGAGCGCCGGGGCGCCAGGGCCGGATTTAAGAAGAAGCCAATTCATTCAGCCACAGATTAAACACGGATTAAACACGGAAGAAATTATTCTTTGGCCAGGAATTAAAACAAGCTTGTCAAAATCTGTGTTCAATCCGTGTTTCATCCGTGGCTAAAGTTTCTTTACGCCGGTTTGCGGGCAGAGTTTTTTGATCTCGCAATGCGCACAATCCGGCCGGCGGGCGTCGCAACGGCGGCGACCATGCCAGATGAGCCAATGACTGAACAGCGTCCAGTGTTTTTGCGGCACCAGCGACATCAATTCTGATTCGATCTTTTCCGGTGTTTTTTGCTTCGTCAGGCCCAGCCGCTGCGACAACCGGGCGACGTGGGTGTCCACGACGACGCCGACATTGATGCCGAACGCATTGCCCAGAACGACGTTGGCGGTCTTGCGCCCGACACCGTCGAGCTGCGTCAATTCTTCCATCGTGTGCGGCACTCGGCCGCCGTAACGGGCAACGAGTTTGCGGCAGCAGGCCTGGATGTTTTTGGCCTTGTTGCGGAAGAAACCGGTGGTCTTGATGGCCCGCTCCAGTTCCGCGAGCGGAGCGTTCGCGTAGTCCGCCGCCGAACGATATTTTTTGAACAGTTCCTTTGCGACGATGTTGACGCGCTTGTCGGTGCACTGGGCGGAAAGGATGGTGGCGATGAGCAACTGGAGCGGGTCGGTGTGATTCAACTCGCAATGCGCCCCGGGATAAGTCCGGTCGAGCGCAGCGATGATTTTCATCGCGCGTTTCTTTTTGGCGGCGGCGGTTTCGCGTGACATCAAGCAATTTTGTCACATCGCAGGAAAATAAAAAGCCCGGACGCGAACGTCCGGGCTTGGGATTGTTTTGTGATTATTTCGCCGGCACGGCTGGAGCAGCTGGAGCAGCGGGTGCCACCGGCGTAACGGGCGCGACCGGAGCCGCCGGAGGCACCGCAGCGGCGGCGGCTTTTTCAGCCTTGGCCTTGTCGAGCTTGTCTTGCTTGTCCTTGGCGATCTGCTCGCGCACGGACAGTGGCGGTATGCCACATTTGCCATCAGTCCAATTGTAGAGGCGGCCCTGGCTGTCATTCAGAAACGCCCAGATGAACCAGACCGCAAACGCGAAGAGGAGCAATTTGGGCCACACGGAAGGTTTTTCGGCAAATTTATCCGCCGCCCCAAAAGTGGCTCCCGGCGGCAGCGCAGCCACACCCGTCAAGGCACCGCCGAACGGCACGTTCATCTTGGCCTTGGCATTCACCGCCCAGCCGTTGGCGTCGAGGATCGGGCCGAGGTTGCGCTTGCGCAATTTCAACCAGGCGATGGCCATGGACGGAGCGGAAATGACCAGCATGATTCCGACGATGACCAGCGGCACCTGCCATGTTTCAAATTTGCCAAGGAAACCTAAAAGACCCGCAAACGCCGCCGCCAAAGTGCCCAAAGCCAAACTAAGCAAGGCGATGACACTGGGGTCAAATGCGGGTTTAGCCGGAGCCGCCAGAGCCGCCGGGCTGGCCGGTGCGATGGGCGCATTGGCAGCCGTGGTCAACTGCACGTTGGCATTGGCGTCCGCAGCGGCGGCCTGTTTGGCGGCGCGTTCTTCGATCATGCGAACCAGCTTTTTGTAGGGCGACCAGAATGCCTGACGGATGCTGATGGGGTTGTCCACGATCTTGGTGATGGTGGCATCCCAGTCACGGCCTTTGCGGTCGTAGAAAATTCCGTTGCGACCGACGATGAGGTTGTCGGAATCGCCGCCGGTGAACGCGGCGACGATGGACAATTTTTCTCCACTGCCTTTGCGCACGCAATCGCAATACGCGAGATAGGTGCCGGCCATGCCCGCCATGGCGGCGTGCTTGCCGGCGTCATCCACGGTGAGGCACAGGTCGCAACTGCGCTGGTCGAGATAAAGCGTGCCGGCCTGGAAAATGGCTTTGTCCTTCCGGCCATAAAAATCGGCGAAGTTGACGAAGTTGCGGCAAAGCTTGGCCAGATCGCGATGATAATGAATCAGCCGATGCAGACCGATGACGGCAACGGAATTGCCTTCCTCAGCCTTGTCCTTGGCAATCAGAGCGGTCAGGGTTTCCTTGGCCTTGGTGGCAAGGATTTCACGGGTGCGCGCCAATCCGATTTTTTCGACCGCTCCACCGGTCTTGCCCGCGTTCCAAGCATCGAAGGCGGCGAGCTTGCCGACCAGCGCGCTCCAATCCGCCTCGGTCAATACCGTCTTGGCACCGAGCAGCGGGGTGATGGCGTGGGTTTGCAACGCGGCGATCGCATTGGCCCAGGCCGGATTGATGCCCTGGGTCAGCGGCAGCGGAGTCGTGGCTCCGACTTGCGCGAGCGGCAGGCTGGCGATGTCAGCGTGATTGTTGGTGAGATCCTTGGCACCCAACGCAGCGTATTCCTTCTCGTCGCGGTTCAGGGCATTGACGGAGCGGGGATCGAAAGCAGCCAGCCGGCCGCGCGCAAAGTAATCGTCCACTTTGGACTTCACCGCCTTGACAGCGGCGGCGGCAATCTCAGTGTTCAACCTCAGCGGCAGCACGGACGCGTCGCCTTCAGCTTTTTTCCACCAGTCCGAGTAAGCGGCGGCGGCGGCAAAAAATTGGTCCACCCTGGCCTGGCTCACACCGGGCTTGCCGCTGGCATCCGTGTCGGCGCCGACACAGTTGATGATATCAACAATGACCGCCTTGGTGGCGTCGTCGCTTGCGGAATCTGCGGGCACGATGCCGTCGCCGTTGAAAGGCTTCGCCGCGAAAGTCTGGGCGGCGGTGGCGGCTTCGTCAAAGGTGACCTCCCCCGTGTCTGACTTGCCCAGAACCTGCCGGGCAAAATTGGCGATCAATTTGCCTTCCGGCGTGGCGTCATTGATCGCGGATGGCCGCAGGGTTGGACTTCCCTTGAGCAGATCGTCCGGGTTTTTCATCAGACCGCCGGCCCACTTGGCAGCGGCAATGAGTTCGGGGGCGCGGATGCGGCCGTCCTTGTCCGTGTCAATCAACGCCAGCGTTTTGGCATCGAACTCCAGCCCGGTGGTAGGGCAGGCCAGCGCGACCCACAACTTCTGGTCTAGCTGGTCGAGGTTGAGGAGGTCCGCTCCCGAGTTGAGAACGACCTGGTTGAAGCCGCCGGCGCGGAAGAATTTCCAAGTGTGGGAGGAGGGGGTCGGGTTCATGGTTGCAGTTGTAGTTGTGTTTACAGTTGTTCAAGCCGCTGGCTTTCGCGCTGGCTTTCGCCAGCGGCTCAATTTTCCGATCCAGTAAACAACGGGCGTTACTTCGTAGTGTTCAAAAGCCCGCCGACGGCTTTGGTCGCTTCGGCCGCCACCGGAGTTGCCATCAACTTTTGAATCTGCGCCTTCAGGTCGTCCACCACCTTTTGCTGGTCCGGCGTCAATGTCATGCCGGCCAGTTGATTGATGGTGTTCAGCGCGTCCTGATACTTCTTCTCGGCGACGAAACTTTTCGCCTTGTCAATCAAGCCCTGCGCTTGTGCCGTCGCCGCTGCAGCCGGCTTGGCAACCGCCGCCGCCGGCGCGGTTGCCGGGGCCGCAGTGCTTGCGGCGGCAGGCGCGGCGGGGGCTGGCGCAGCCGGGGCGGCTGCCGGCTTGGCGGGAGCGGCTGTCGGCGCGTTCGCAGGCACACTTTCAGCAGCTTTGGGAGTTTCACTCTTCGGAACGGGCGGTGTTTCCTGTTTCTTACATCCGGTCACCAGGCCGATCAGGACGCAAACCGCCACTCCACAATACAAATTTTTTAGTTTCATAGGTTTTGTTGGAATTAGTTGGTTGTTTTTTATCAGTAAGCTGGTCTACCCCGACTAAAAATGAGAAACAAGCTTTTTTTAGCCATAATTCGAGGATCAAAGCTGACAGTTTAAAGTAAAATCCGGGGACGGGAAAGCCCTCGAGGGCATTGCTTCGTCAATGCCCAAATTATTTGGGAAGCGACGAAGCGCTTCCCTCCAAGAAATCAAACCAGCTCCGGCTCTTCAATTTCTTTCGGTGGTGTGCAAAGCGGCGTGCCGTCGGGCGCTTCGGGATACTCGAAGATTTTGCCTTCGTAGTTGCGCAGCACCACGCGGTCGGCATTGTGGCTCAAAACGTAGTCCGGATTGATGGGCACCTTGCCGCCGCCGCCGGGGGCGTCAATGACGTATTGCGGCACGGCGTAACCAGTGGTGTAGCCGCGCAATTGGGTCATGATTTCAATGCCCCGGCGGACGCTGGCACGCAGGTGCGCCGAGCCGGAAATCAGATCGCACTGGTAAAGGTAATACGGTTTCACCCGGCACATGAGCAGCTTCTGGATATGTGCCTTCATCACCGTTGCATCGTCGTTGACGTGCTTGAGCAACACGGACTGGTTGCCGAGCGGAATGCCGGCGTCGGCGAGGCGACCCAGCGCATCGCGGACTTCGGTCGTCAACTCGCGCGGGTGGTTCGAGTGAATGCTCATGAACAGCGGATGAAACTTTTTCAGCATCACACACAGTTCGGGCGTGATGCGTTGCGGCAGGAACGTCGGGATGCGCGAACCGATCCGCAAAAATTCAACGTGCGGGATCGCGCGCAACCGGCCCAGCAGGTGTTCGAGCTTTTCGTCGCTGAGGAGCAGGGGATCGCCGCCGCTCAACAGGACATCGCGGACCTCCGGGTGTTGCGCGATATAGGCGATTTGCTTGTCGAATTCGGGATGAAAGTCGTAACCGGTCGCGTTGCTGACGAGCCGCGAGCGGGTGCAGTAACGGCAATAAGCGGCGCAACGGTCGGTGACAAGGAACAGCACGCGGTCGGGATAACGATGCACGAGGCCGGGCACGGGCGAATGCGAATCCTCGCCGCACGGATCGCTCATTTCCCACGACGCGGTGTGCGTCTCCTCAATGCGCGGGATGACCTGCTGGCGGATCGGGCAATGCTCGTCCAGCGGGTCAATGAGATTGAAAAAATACGGCGTGATGGCCAGGGCGAGTCGGTGGTTCGCCAGTTTCGCGCCGGCGAATTCCTCCGGCGTGAGCGTGGGCATGAAGCGCTGCAGTTGCTCCGGCGCGGTGATGCGATGTTTGAGCTGCCAATGCCAGTTGTTCCAATCAGCGTCGGTAACATCGCGCCAAAAGCCACGACCGGCGGAGTGAAATTCCTTCAAGGATTGGAGTCGGTGGTTTGATGGCGGCTCCCCGCCATTCGCCGATAAGTTGTCATCCTTCATTTTTTTCAATGGGAACTATAAGTTGTAATTGCCCCCTGTCAAGTTGACCGCTTTCGCATGCGACGCGTTCAAGCGTGGTTGAAAATCATGGAGACATATTGCCCGGCTTGAGGGCCGATTCGATAGCCCGCCGTCGCGCATCCAGCGCGTCCAATTTTCTTAACGTGTCGGTCACGGGCGGCCTGGACGATATCACCGGCGGATGTTTGCCGAGGCGCAGCACGGGGGAGACGCGTTTGGCCGGTTCGAGATAATCCGCCAGGGCGCGGCGATATTCGTCGGTCAAAACCGCGAACGGCGGGGCCATGCGCAGTTGCGCGAGTTCAAGGGCGCGCAATTTGGTTTGGAGAATTGCAACCTGCCGCGCCCGGTCGAAGTTGCGGACCACGGCCTGGAGGGAAACTTCCGCGTGCGCGGGCAGGGCGTTCGATGCCGTGCGCATTTCCACCGGCACACTGAGAATTTCGTCAAGCTTGTTGCGGCTGACCGCGGGCGTCCAGGCCGGGCCCGGGTCGCGCGCAACGAAACTCACGACCTGCACCGCCCACCATTTTTCCACGTCGAGCGGCCGCGGAAAATTTTCACGGAACGCGGTTTGAAACGCCATCTGCCAGTTGTAAAATTTCGGCAGGGTTTCGAGCATCGCGCGCAAATGTGCCGGGCCGTTTTTCAATGCCAGCAATTCGTTGACGAACAATTGCGCGCTGGCGCGATAGGCGCCGCCGTCCGCGCCGGAAAGTTGCGCGTCGGTTGGCCAGCTCAATTGTTCAAACGTCAGCACGGCATGATCGCGCAACACGCGCCGCGCGCCGGCAAGCGAATCCATGCCGCGGGTGGTTTTGACGGTGCGGCTGACCGGCAGGCCGTTCACCATTTTGTTCGGCGATGACAGGATGATTTCCTGCCAGGCGGTCGCGAGCAATTCCTGTGACAAACCATCCGTGAGCCAGGCGGGAATCTCCGCGGAACGCGCGCGGGCGTCGCGGTTGGCGATTTCCAGCAGCAGCACGCCGGCCATCGCACGCAGGTAACGGGTGCGCGACAAAACATCGGGCAGCCGGACTTGATAATCCCAACCACCCGGGGACTGCCGGGAGACGATGGTGACGCCTTCATCCGTTGACTGCGCCGGGTGCAGCGCGAGAAAAATTTTCCCGGGCGGAGACGGGGGAGGTTCCAGCCCCCGGAGTTCAGGGTTGAGTTCGCGCCCCAGTGATTCCTTGATGCGCTCGGCGGAGACGGCCAGCAGCGCGGGTTCCAGCCGGACAAAATCGGTGTTGGTGGCGATTTCCGGCCTGGCCGCCAGCCGTGATCCCCCCGAACGGGACGGCACACCGGTGACGATAAACTGGCCGGAAACACTGCGCGCCGAACTCGTGTCCGGAAACGAAGACTGCGCGCGGGCGAACAGCGGAAAAACCAACAGGCAAAGAACAAAAAGATTTTGAGCTGTCAAACCGTTGAACCGCTGAACCGTCAAATCATCAAACCGACGCAACGGCGCAACGATGCAACCATGTAACTTCCGGATCATTTCCCGGCCGCCTTGTCCGGCGTTTTCACCGGAGCGGATTTGGTTTCGCCTTTTTCCGGCTTGCTTTTGCCACCGGACGAATTTGATGTGGCCGCCTCTTTTTTCGCGGCCTGTTGATAGCCTTCGCTGCGGTAATCGGTGATGTAAAAGCCGCTGCCCTTGAAAAGCAGGCCGCCACCCGTGCTAATTCTGCGTTTCACCCGACCGCGGCCCCATTTTTTCCGACCGCAAAGTTTCTTCGGGCAAATCCGCAGCGGTCCGGCAGAAATGGATTGAAAGGCTTCAAATTCGCGCCCGCATTTTTCGCAAATGTATTCGTAAGTCGGCATGATGGTTCGTGAACGACCTGCGCCGGCTGCAAATTAAATTGAAAATCCCAATTGCGCGCGTCACTGCGCCGGCAAATTTGTCGTCGTTGCGGGCGCGCTGGCCGGCAATAAAACACTGCGGATGGAGCCATCGGAGCCGACCTCGACGTTCAAATCGTAGTGCGGCGGTCGCACAGTGTTGGTGATGGACGCCGCGCGTTGAATCAGCAATTGCCCACCTTTTTGCTGTGACCCGGGTTCGGAGCCTTCGCGCATCCATTGCAAGCGGCGGGCGACGAACAAATCGTTCTTCAATTTTTTGACCTGGGCGCGCACCACTGTCAGATTGTTAAACTTGTTCTCCAACTCAGCTTTGGCGGCCGTTTGCCGCTGCAATTCCTTTTCGAGAAAGGCGTTGTTGGTTTCAGAACCGGCGAGTTTTTGTTGGATGTCGGCGATTTGCGCGTTCAGGCTGGCAATGGCGTTGGTGAGCGCGGCGGCGCGCTGGTCAAGCACCTGATTTTGCGTTTCCAAACCGGCAATACGGCCGTTGAGACTGGCGATTTGGTCCTTGGCGCCTTGAAGCGAGGCTTTGGTGCTGGCCAGCATGCCGGAGATTTCGGTGAATTGGTTGCTGAAGGTCAGCGCTTCCTGGCGGCTGCCGGCAAGGTCATTGGTCAGCATCAAATTAACCTGGCGGAGCTCGTCGAGGTTGGCGGTGGCGGCGACCAATTGATTGGAAAAGTCGAGAATCGCGTCAGCATCTTTTTTGAGCCGTTCGTCCGCCGCATTTTTCGTCACAAACAAGGCAATTGCCAGCCCGCCAGAGGCCATGGCAAGAATGACAATTCCAAGTTTTGTTTTCATAACGCTTTCCAAAGTGCCTTGGCGGAACAAACCTGGCAAGCGCCCTTTAACACCGCGTTATTTTTCGGGCGTTGCGACCGGCGCGTTGGCGGCGGCTGCCGCCGCCGCTGCCGCCGCTTTCAAATTCGCATCCAGAATTTGCACATCCGCGGCTTTTCTCAACTTTTCAAAATAAGCCGGGGCGAGTTTTTCGGTTTTTTGTTGCGCCAGAAAATCCTTGATTTTGGGGGCGACCGTCGCGTAATCCACTTTTTTGGCCGGAGTTTTGTCGAGCAATTTGATGATGTGGTAGCCGTAGGGCAATTCGATGACATCGCTAATCTGATTGTTGGTGAGTGAAAACGCCGCCGCCGCCAATTCGGGACTCATTTGATCCCGCGAAATCGGCGGCAATTCCCCGCCATTATCCTTTACGCCGGGATCCTCGGAATACTGCACGGCGAGATTTGTAAAGCTCTCGCCGCTACGCGCGCGCTTGAGCAAGTCATCCGCCCGTTTGCGCTTGGCCTTTTGCTGGTCTGCCGATAACGGCGCACGCGTGGTCGGGTCAACGGTCAGCAGTAGAATGTCACACAGGTGAACCATTTCCGGCTGCTCAAAGTTCGCCAGATGATTGGTGTCGTCGTAAAATTGCCTTGTCTCGGCATCCGTAACGGTGACACTCAACTCCCGTATTTTTACAGCCTGCGCGGTGTTTTCCTGGGTGAGCTTGGAACGCAATTCGGCAACCGTCATGCCGGCGGCTTTCATTTGCCGGTCGAGCAATTCCTGCGAACCGAAGCGTTCGAGCAGCGTGCTCATTTGCAAACTGGCCTTTTGGGCGCCGTTGGTTCTGTCCGCGTCCGTGGCTTTTTGCAACAAAAGCTGATTCTGGATGAGCCGGTCGAACAACTGGCTTTCGATCTGGGTCATCTGCCCGGGCGGAATCGTTTGGCCGCGCGCGGCAGCGGCGGATTTAATCCCCGTTATCACCCCGTCCAATTCACTGCGTTTGATTTCAAAACCCTTGCCCTTGGCGATAACCGGGTCGCCAAACAACGCGGTCATCGCGGCTTGGGAGTTGACGTTGGCTGCGGTGGACGCAGGCGCGTTGGTGGCGGCGTTGGCGGAAGCAGCATTAACGCGCGGCAGCGCGAACAAGGCCGCGGCGAACACGGCAGGGAAAATTAATTTTATTTGTTTTTTCATTTTTGTCTTCTTTCGATTTGTCAATTTAACGGCTTTTACAATTTTACCACTTTCACATTACTGATGTCAGGGTCTTTCTGAAGCTCGGCGAGCACTGGCGGCGGCGGCGCGCTGTCGAGGCTCAACACCGTCAGCGCCAGCCCGCCGGCGGTGTCGCGCGTGAGGCTCATGTTGGCGATGTTGACCTTGTGTTTGCCGAGCAGCGTGCCGAGGTGACCAACGATGCCGGGCCGGTCCTTGTTGTTCAACAGCAGCAACGTGCCGCTGATGGGAATTTCCACGGGCGTGCTGAACAGCCGCACGATGCGGGGATTGTTCGGCGAGCCGAAAAACGTCCCGCCCGCCGAAATCAGTTTTTTCCCGTTGCTGAAAACCTGCACGTGCAGCCATTCGTTGAACGTGACCGGCTCGTCGGATTTCTTTTCCTCGACAGTGATGCCGATGCTCGCGGCGACGGAACGGACGTTGACGTTGTTCACGTCCTTGACCGCGCTGCTTTCCAAATAGCCGCGCAAAATGGAGCGCGTCACCGGATCAATGTTCGGCAACTTCTGTGCGTGGCCGCCATAAGTGATGTAAATGCGGTCGGCGCCCGGCGGCACGAGTTGCGCCAGCAATTTGCCTAGCGCTTCGCCCAGCGGCAGATAGGGTTTCACCTGTTCGTACGTCTTCGCGTCCAGATACGGCAAATTCACCGCGTTGCGGACTTCGCCCGTGAGCAGATAACCGGCGATGACTTCGGCGACTTCGATGCCGCATTTTTCCTGCGCCTCATCCGTGCTGGCGCCAAGGTGTGGCGTCAAAATCAGGTTCGCCTGCTTGCGATACGGATGGTCGGCGGGCAGCGGTTCGGTGGCATAGACGTCCAGCGCCGCGCCGGCGACCTTGTTCGATTCCAGCGCCGCAATCAAATCCGCCTCGATGATGATTTCGCCCCGCGCGCAATTCACGATGCGCACGCCGGGTTTCATCTTGGCGAACGCCGCGGCGTTGAGCATGTGTTTGGTTTCCGGCGTCACCGGCATGTGCACGGTGATGAAATCCGCCACGCGATAAACTTCATCCACGCTGTCGGCAAATTCCGCGCCGATGGCCTTCGCGCGGTCCTCGGTGAGATACGGATCATAGGCGATGACGCGCATGCCGAAGGCGATGGCGCGTTTGGCGACTTCCGTGCCGATGCGGCCCATGCCGAGCACGCCGAGGGTCTTGCCCAGGAGTTCGGCCCCTTGGAAAAGTTTGCGGTCCCATTTGCCCGCGACCATCGAGGCGTGCGCTTGCGGCACCTTGCGCGCCAGCGAGAGCAGCATGGCAAAGCTCAATTCGGCGGTGGTCACGGTGTTGCCACCGGGCGTGTTCATCACCACGGTGCCATGTTGCGTGGCGGCTTCGATGTCCACGTTGTCCACGCCCACGCCCGCGCGGCCGACGACGCGCAATTTCGGCGCAGCTTCGATGACCTTGCGCGTGACCTTGGTTTCGGAACGGACGACCAATGCGATGGCGTCGGCGACGACGGGCAGCAATTCCGCCTCGGTCAGTCGTTTGGGCAGCACGACCACTTGAAATTCAGGCCGCTGTTGCAACAACGCGATGCCTTTCGGCGAAACTGGATCACAAATGACAATCTTCATAGTGAAATGGACGGTGAGTTTAGGCGATGCGCCGGGCAAGGTCAAACAGCGAATCCATAAAATTCACTGTGCGACCGGCAAAAATTGGCTATGTTCGCGTTGGTAACAATGAGCAAACTGCTGTTGATTGATGACGAAGAGGACGTGCGGTATTCGTTCCAACGAATCTTTGATTCGCCCGAAATCGAACTGGCCACGGCATCGTCCGGCGAGGAGGGGTTGCGGGTCATTCCCAGATTCAAGCCCGACCTCGTGCTCATGGATGTGCGCATGGGCGGCATGAACGGACTCGAAACGCTCCGCCGTATCCGCGCCGCCAACCCCAAGCTCCTCGTCATTTTGATGACCGCCTACGGCACGACGCAGACGGCCATTGAGGCGATGAAGCTCGGCGCTTACGATTATCTGCTCAAGCCGTTCGATGCGCTGAAACTCAAGGAAATCGTCGGCAACGCGCTCAAGGCCGCGCACGACATGCAGCAGGTCGTGTCGTATCAGCCGTTACTCGAATCCGAGGATTATGAACTGGGCATCGTCGGCCGCAGCGAGCCGATGCAGCAGGTCTTCAAGCTCATCGGCCAGGTGGCGGCATCGGATGCCACCGCGCTCATCACCGGTGAAAGCGGCACCGGCAAGGAACTCGTCGCCCGCGCAATTTACCACCACAGCAACCGCGGCACGCAGCCGTTTCTCGCGGTCAATTGCGCCGCCATTCCCGAACAATTGCTCGAAAGCGAACTCTTCGGTCATGAACGCGGCGCGTTCACTGGCGCGACGACGCAACGCATCGGCAAATTCGAGCAATGCAACAAAGGCACGATTTTCCTCGATGAAATTGGCGACATGACGCCCGCGACGCAGACGAAAATTCTCCGTGTGCTGCAAAGCGGCACCTTCGAGCGCGTCGGCGGCAACCAGCCGATTCAGGTGGACGTGCGCGTCATCGCCGCGACGAACAAGCCGCTGGAGGCCGCCGTGGCCGCGCGGCAGTTCCGCGAGGATTTGTTTTACCGGCTCAACGTGGTGCGCATCCACATTCCGCCGCTGCGCGAACGGCGCGAGGATGTTCCGCTGCTGGTGAACTATTTTCTGGAAAAAATTGCGCGCGAACAGCAGCGGAAGCCGAAATCCATTGCCGCCAATGTCATCAAGGCGCTGGGGAAATATCATTGGCCGGGCAACGTGCGCGAATTGGAGAACGCCATCCGCCGCGCACACGTCATGGCCAAAAGCGACGCGATTCTGCAAAGCGATTTGCCCCCGGAAATTTCCGGACAAGGTGGCAGCGGCGCCACGCCGCCTCCGGCAACTGCCGGCAAAGCAGCGGCCACGGACGCCGCCGCGCTCGCCCGTCAATTATTTCAATGGGCCAGGCGCGACCCGAAATTGAAAGTCATTTCCGCCGTCGAGCGCGAACTGATAATCCAGGCGCTCAAGGAAACGAACAACAACCAGGTCCACGCCGCAAAACTGCTGGGCATCACGCGCGCGACGCTGCGCAAACGCATCGAGAAGTTCGGCATCCAGCGCGAGTTGAATGTGAAATGAAAGGTTGGAACTTGCGCCACAAGAGCCTACAAACTTGAGATCACAAATTGTGACCTCAAGTTTACTAGTAAAAAAACGACAATGAACGATGTCGCTGAATTAATTCCGGTGGAACGGATTCAGAACTTTATTTTTCTGATTCGCGGTGAGAAGGTTTTGCTTGGCCAGCAACTGGCGGAGCTTTACGGAGTGCCGGTGAAAGTTTTGATTCAGGCAGTGAAACGCAACCCGGATCGTTTTCCAAATGACTTTGCGTTTCAACTTGAGCCGCAAGAGTTTGTGAACTTGAAGTCACAAATTGTGACTTCAAGTTGGGGCGGTATGCGGCGCGCAATTCCTTACGCCTTCACCGAACAAGGCGTGGCGATGCTGTCGAGTGTGCTGCGGAGCAAGCGCGCCGCGCAGGTGAACGTCGCCATCATGCGCGCGTTCGTGAGCCTGCGCCGGTTGCTGGCCACGAATGAAACCTTGGCCCGCAAACTGGCCGATCTGGAACGCCGGCTCGAAGGCCACGACCAAGCCATCAAATCCCTGTTCGATGCCATCCGCGAATTGATGGCGCCACCCGTAAAACCCAGGCGGGAAATCGGCTTTCACGCCATTGGCAAAGAGGTTGCGGATGACGCCAAAACCCTGTCCAAACGCAAACGCATCGAGAAATTCGGCATCCAGCGCGAGTTAAATGTGAAATGAAATCAAGAGTCACAATTATCAACCTCACGGTGTTGTTGTTGGTTATTTTCTTCGCAAGTCTTATCTGGATGGGATTCTCAGCAACTTACCCTTTTTTCACATTATTTGTTTATGCCGTATCACTTTTGTCATTGGTATGTTTGTTTTTCGTAAATCTTGGATTTGCCGTGTTCAAGTCGAAACAGAGAATGGCGCACATTATAATGAGTTTGTTGATTATAGTAGCATTTTGTGGAATTTTCCCGTTATGTATAAAATGGGGTGGAAATACGCAGCGGCAGTGGTTTATTCAAAGAGGCATACAGACTTATCAACCTATGGCCGATAAAGTCATGCAGAATAAGGCAAAGCTTACAGACAGTTATATTCCTTTGGATACTCTCGTTGGCCGCTCTGAAGTTTATGGCCACACAAATGCCGATGGTTCCATAACGATTAAGTTTAGAGGTCGGAATAATTATATGAGTGTTGGCTATTTATATTACTCCGGGAATAAAATGACAGTTAAGCCCGGTGATACGAATCTATATTTTATTGCAAACAATCTTGGCTATAGCGAACCGAATTGTTATTATTATGTTCATCTTACCAATGGTTGGTATGAATATTAAATGTGAAAGGGTCAATTCCCACGACTGACAACTTTGTTGTCCATTGAACCCCCGCCTTGACACGAGGCGTTTCATTGTTATTCTCGCACGCTCCGTTGGACGCAGATTCCCACGGGAAATGAAACGAAATTTGAATTTATGAAACGCCAGTATCAACCATCGAAAACCCGCCGCAAACGGCAGCACGGGTTTCTTGCCCGCAATTCGAGCAAGAGCGGCAAGGCCACGCTGGCCAATCGCCGCCGCGTGGGACGCAAACGCCTGACGCCGGTTTGACCCGCCGCTCATGCCCGCCGCAACCCCGAAACGCCTGCGACTGGGCCGCGACTCGCGACTCGGGCAAAACCGTGATTTCACGCGCGTGCGGCAGCAGGGCGAACGACTGGAGCTCGGCTGTCTCATCGCCAACTGGCACCGCCTGCCGGACGGCGCGTCGCCGAAACTGGGCGTCGTCACGAGCAAGCACATCGGCAACGCGGTCGCCCGCAGCCGCGCGCGGCGTCTGCTCCGCGAAAGTTTCCGGCTGCATCAACATGAATTGTCACAACCAGTTGAACTGGTGCTGGTCGCGCGCAATTCGATTGCCGGGCGCGATTTTGCCGGGGTGGAAAAGGATTTCCTGGCCGTGCTGGACCGGGCGGGACTGAGGAAATGACGAACTCTCAAATCCGAATGACCAAGAAATGCCAAATGACGAATGACGAATGGAACTCCGGTGCCTGGTTTGCAACTCGTCATTCGTCATTCGTCATTCGCGCCTTGACCCTGGCCATTCGCGCTTATCAGCTCACGCTTTCCCCCTTGCAGACGTTTTTGTTCGGCCCCACCGGCGGCTGCCGTTTCACGCCGACGTGCTCGCAATATGCGATGGACGCGATCCGCGCGCAGGGCGCGATGGCAGGCGGGTGGCTGGCCGCAAAGCGGATTTGCCACTGCCATCCGTGGGGCCGCTGCGGGCACGACCCGGTGCCCAAGGCGGAAGTGAGAAGTGAGAAGGTCGAAGGCGGAATTATTTTGGAACACACGCACTGAATTTCATGGATCGAACTGGCATCATTGTTGTCACGCTCTGCGCCATCCTGCTCGTCTACTGGTTTGTCGAGCAGCAAAAGTATGCGGCGCAGCAGCAGGCGCGCTATGCCGCGACCAATCAAGTTGCCAAAGCGCAAAGCCCGTCCGCAGCGGCCAATTCAAACGTGGTTTCACCAACGTTGACTGTGACCACCACGGCGGTGGCCCCCGTTTTCGACACCAACACCCCGGAAGCATTGCTGGTCATCACCAATGCCCATGCCCGTTACACGTTCACTTCGCGCGGCGGCGGGTTGAAATCGGTGGAATTGCTGGATTATCCTGAGACCGTTTCGCCGCGCTGGAAAAAGAAGGTGGCGAATGACGGCGTGGCCACGTTAAACACGCACGCGCCGATTCCGGTGCTGGCGATTCTGGGGGATGCCAGCCTGGTCGGCGACGGCTATTTCACCCTGACCCCAATCACCGACGGTGTTCACGCGGAAAAATCCCTCACCAACGGCCTGCGGCTCTCGAAAGAATTCCATCTCGGCTCGAATTACCTCGTGAACGCGAGTGTGCGGCTGGAAAACATTTCGGACCAACCGTTCACGCTGCCCGCGCAGGAATGGGTCATTGGCACAGCAACGCCCATGGGGCCGGATGATACCAGCTACACCATGAATGAGGGGGCGATATGGTTCAACGGCATGGGTGTTCAGGACCAGACGTTGGGATGGTTTTCCGGCTCGGGCTTTGGCTGTGTCCGCGGCGCGCCACGCTCGGAATACCTGGCCGGCTCGAACAACGTGGTTTGGGCGGCGGTACACAACCAATTTTTCGCGTTGATGGCGATGCCCAAGGAACCGGTGGCGCAAATCGTCGCGCGCACGGTTACTTTGCCGCCGTTCCCGAACGTCGAGCCAGTGCCGGACGCACCGGCGCTGCAAGGCATTCAGACTGCGCTCGTTTATCCATCGGCAACGCTCGCGGCGCATCAGGCAATCGAACGGCAAATCGTCCTCTTCGCCGGGCCGAAGGAATATCGGCTGCTGGCGCGCATCGGGGACCAGTTTCAAAACCAGGCCGATCTGGTGATGCAATTCGGGAAATTCACGGGGTTTTTTGCCAAGGCGTTGTTGCTGGCGATGAACTGGCTGCACGACGTGACCCGGGCGGGCTACGGTTTGACGATTGTGTTGATCACCGTAATTATCAAGGTGGTGTTCTGGCCGCTGACGGCGGCGAGCACGCGTTCAATGAAACGGATGCAGGTACTCGCGCCGGAAATGGCGGCGCTCAAGGAAAAATACAAGGACGACATGCAAAAGTTCACCCAAAAGCAGTGGGAACTTTATCGCAAGCACAAGGTCAGTCCGATGAGCGGCTGCCTGCCGATGGCCATTCAAATGCCCGTGTTCTTCGGCTTTTACACAATGATTCGGAGCGCGATTGAACTACGGGGCGCACGTTTCCTGTGGATTGCGGATTTGTCGAAACCGGACACGTTGTTCATGATTCCGGGAACCCATTTTCCGTTCAACCTGCTGCCGCTGCTGATGGGCGGCTCGATGTTGTGGCAATCGCATCTGACCCCGCCATCGCCGGGCATGGACCCCACCCAGGCGAAAATGATGCGCTACATGCCGTTGATGTTTCTGGTGTTTCTTTACAATTTCTCATCCGGCCTGGCATTGTATTGGACGGTCAACAACGTGTTGACCGTTATCCAAACGAAGCTCACAAAAATGAACCAGCCCCCGGTTGCACCCGCCGCAGTTTCAGTATTGACGCCAGCGTCAAAAAAGAAAAAATAAAGGGAAAACCGAACCGGCAACCTTCAACCCTCAACCCACTGATGCCCGCTCAACCGAAAGAAACCCTGGAAAAAATTCTCGCGTCCCTCGGCTTTCAAGCCACAGTCGAGGAACATAAACTGGAGGAGGGCGTTTTGCTCGACGTGAAGACGGATGACGCCGGCCGGCTCATCGGCCGTCAGGGCCAGACGCTTTCCGACCTGCAATACATCACCAACCGGCTGCTCTTTCAGCAGGATGCCAGTTCGCCGAAGGTCATGGTGGACGTGGGCGGCTACCGCGCCCAGGCGCGCGAGGCCCTGGTGAAAAAAGCCAGAGACGCCGCCGAAAAAGTCCGGCGCTGGGGCGACACGGTGGAACTGGAGCCCATGACGGCGTTTGATCGCCGGGTGGTGCATCAGGCGCTCAAAGACGATCCCGACGTGGAAACCCACAGCGCTGAGGTGGACGGCACGGACAAAAAAGCCATCCTGCTCCGACCCAGACACTGATCCCGAATTCCGAAGTTGAATTTCCGCGTTGGCGGAGTGTGGCCGTCCCGGCCGCAGCCAGGTCGGGTGGGCGGGACGGTTGGAAAATGTTCCGCGGCTTGAATGAAGCCAGTTGCTGCGACCGAGGACGGGCGCACTCCGACATGACCTTGTTCGCCCCGCAATCTCCCCTTTTCAAAAAAAGAGCGCGGACCCATTGTCCGCGCTCCAAATCATCCGGTTACCCGCGCAACCTGTCCCACCGGCTATTAGTCAACGATGTTCAGCTTATAAATCGGCGATTTCGCGCTGCTGGCCTTGGGTGGCGCGCCGAAGGTGTTGTATTTGTAATCGAACTTGAAACGATAGTCCACGGAGTTGACTCCCGGCGGCACCGGCACGAAGCCTTCCCAACGATTTTGCATCTTCGGCACCTGGCGCAAGGGATACAACTGGCCGTTGACGAGAACATAAGGTTGAATGGTTTCCCAACGCAGCGACTGTTGCTGGGAATTAAAAGCGACTTCAACCGGGTACAGGTTGTTGGCATTGCGCGATTGTTGCAGCGGCGTCAAGCGCGTGAACATCCCCGCGCAACCGGTCAACAACAATACCGATAGAACTGGCAGAAATTTTTTCCACATAATATGGGAGCATTACACCAAGGCCGCCGGCTTGTAAAGCCGGATTTCAACGCTTGAACTGCGGCTCATTTCCAGATAAAAGTTCTGCCTCTATGAATTCCACAAACCAAACCGCACCGGTTTCCAGCAATTATCGTTGGGTCATCTGCGGCCTGCTGTTTTTCGCCACCACCTTCAACTACATGGACCGCCAGGTCATCAGCTACTTGAAGGAGTTCTTCTGCCGATCAGCGGAGCAGGGTGGGTTTGGCTGGTCCAATACCGACTTCGCCTATTTGACTTCCTTCTTCACGGGATTTTACGCCGGCATGACGCTCGTGGTGGGCTGGGTTATTGATCGAATCGGCACCAAGTTGGGCCTGGCCCTGTCGCTCATCGTCTGGTCCATCTTTGGCATTCTCAATGCCTTTGTCGGACGACTGCTGGCGATGCACATTTGCGTCCGCAGCGCGTTCGCCGTCGGTGAAGCCGGCAATTTCCCTGCGTCCATCAAAACGGTTGCCGAATGGTTTCCCAAGCGGGAACGAGCGCTCGCCACCGGCATCTTCAACAGCGGTTCGAACTTTGGCGCCATGGTGGCCGCCCTTTTCGTTCCCTGGTGCATGATCTATTTCGGCGATCAGAAAGGGTGGAAGATGGCCTTCATTATCACCGGCGCCGCCGGTTTTCTCTGGCTGATTTTCTGGTTTTGGCTCTATGAGGCGCCGGCCAGACAAAAACGACTGTCAAAGGCCGAACTCGACTATATCCACATTGACGATGAGGTTGCCGCCAACGGGGCCGCTGATGACATGGGGAAGGTTTCTTGGTGGAAACTTTTTGGCTACCGCCAGGCTTGGGCCTTCTTTTTTGGCAAGTTCATGACCGATGGCATCTGGTGGTTCTACCTGTTCTGGCTGCCGGATTATTTGATCAAACAATTTAACATGACCAAAGCACAGGTCATGATGCCCACGTTCATCGTCTATGGCGTGGCCATCGTCGGCAGTGTTTACGGCGGAAGCATTCCCATGACCCTCATTAAAAGGGGCATGCAGGTTTACAAGGCGCGCACGACGGCGATGTTCCTCATTGCCTTGGCGCCGCTGGCGGTATTATTCACGCAATACTTTGGTAATGTTGATCGTTTTGGGAAAATGGCTGCCGTGCTGGCCGTGGCCATGATTTGTATCGGCGCCGCCGCGCATCAGGCGTGGTCGGCGAACCTTTTTACGACGGTTTCCGACATGTTTCCGAAGAAGACCGTCGGCTCAGTCACCGGCATCGGGACTACCTGCGGCGGCATTGGCGGCGTGATCATCCAGATGCTGGCGGGCAGACTTACGGATGCCTTCAAACAAACCCCGCAGACGGCGTATCTCATCATGTTCATCATCTGCGCCTTGAGCTATCTGATCGCCTGGAGCGTCATGAAGGCGCTCGTGCCCCGGCACAAGCCGATCACGGATCTGTAAACGCCTCGTCAAATCAAAAAGCCCGCTGAGGCGAAATCACCTCAACGGGCTTTGTTTTTTTCATCACGTTGCACCCGCACCGAAAAACGGGGACGTCCATTTTGGTGGGGCGAGTGTCCTCACGAGCCGGTACAGCAACCGCGAAATCCGCGGACTACGCCGCATTCGTATAGCCGCAAAAAAGCACAAAAGGCGCAAACAGTGGGGCGAGGCTCCTGACGAGCCGTTCCCTCAACTGCACCCCGAATGCCTTCGGGGCTCAACCCTCAACTCTCAACATATTTGAACTGCAAAACGCATTGCCGAATTCCCTGCACCGTCCTACTCTCACGCCTGTCCGAAACCAAAAACACCGCGCCCCATGCCCATCAAGTCAGATTCTGACACACGCACCTACGAAGTGACATTTTGCAGCCGCGTTGCGGGCTGGGCGAACACGCTTTTTGCCAAGCATCCCGAATGGCCATTCCGCCGCGCCGAAATCGAGGAATCCAAGGCCATCCATCGCAAACGTTCCGACCTTCGTTTTTATGGTGACGCAAAGAAATTGATCCTTGCCGGCGAAGCCAAAATGCCGGGCACCCGCGAAGGCCGCAGCCCGCACAATCCGGCCCTGGTGGAAGACTCAGCAACCAAGGCCGACAACGCCGCCGCCGAGTTCTTCTTCACCTGGAACGTCAACGAGTTCGTCCTGTTTGACCGGAAGAAATGGAATCTGCCGATGATGGAGCGACGGGTGAAGGATTATCTGCTCGGACTTGATTTGAACGAACCTTCCGATGTTGATCACCCGCAGGTTGAAGAACGCATCCAGGTCTGGCTCAAAGAGTTTTTTGGTGAGTTGGCTGAAATCATTTCGGGCAAGCAGCCCGAATGGGGTATGCGGTTGGACGAATGGTTCATTCGTGCTTTCGAAAGTCATATCTCGTGGGCGGTCAAACTTACGTCGGAGTTTCTTTCGCGCCAATCCTCCAAGGACAAAAGCTTTCGGGCCAAACTACAGGAATGGATGGTCAACGAACAAAACTGGATTGTTTCCAGCGAAGAATGGAATTCCTTGGTTGACCGCGCCGCAAGGACATTGTGTTACGTCTTTGCAAACCGGCTGATTTTTTACGAATCCTGCCGGGCTAAATTTGTCGAGTCGCTCGTGCCGCTCAAAGTACCCAAAAACCTCAAGGCCGCCGGCGAGCTTTATCGGCACTTCCAGAAAACCTTCCAAAATGCAGTGGACGAAACCGGCGATTACGAAACGCTTTTTTACCCCCAAGCGCAGGACTGGGCCGGGCCGCACATTTTCGGGCACGCCGATTCCGCGGAAGCTTGGCGGTCGGTCATACAAAATCTTGAGCCGTTCAATTTCAAACTCATCCCGACCGACATTTTGGGCCATATTTTCCAACGGATAATCGAGCCGGAAGAGCGCCACAAGTTTGGGCAGCATTACACCAACGAAGACCTCGTGGACGTGGTGAACGCCTTTTGCATTCGTGATGCCGAGGACAACGTTCTCGACCCAGCTTGCGGTTCAGGCAGCTTTCTGGTTCGCGCCTACCTTCGGAAGGCCTGGCTGAAACAAAACCGGCGTTTCAAACGCGCTTCCGTCACGCATCAGGACCGGCTGGCGCAAATCTACGGCGCGGACATCTCCCTTTTTGCCGCGCATCTCTCGACCCTGAACCTTGCCGCCCGCGACATCAGTGACGAAGAAAATTACCCCCGCATCCGCCGCCGCAATTTCTTCGAAGTCGCGGACGACGTGGCAAAAAAGAAACCGTTTTGCTTTCTGCCCCAGGGCTTGCGCGGCGAACGCAAGCCGGGGCCAATTGATCTTCCGCCACTCCACGCGGTCGTCGGCAATCCGCCGTATGTCCGGCAGGAATTGATTCCAAAGCGCGGGCAAAAGGGAGTGAAACCGATGCAGGCCAAGGAAGATTTGCAGGAGCTTTGCACCCGTTTCTGGCCACGGCTGAAACTGGGCGGACGCGCCGACCTCCATTGTTATTTCTGGCCGGCGGCCACGAACTTTTTGAAAGAGGACGGGTGGTTTGGCTTTCTTGTTTCGTCCAGTTGGCTGGACGTGGAATACGGCTTTGCCTTGCAGGAATGGGTCCTGACAAACTTTCGCATCCACACGATCCTGGAGAGCAACGCCGAACCGTGGTTTGAAGATGCCCGAGTCAAGACGTGCGCTGTCGTCCTGCAACGCTGCTCCGACCCAGCGAAACGCAACGCGCAACTGGTCAAGTTCGTCCGTCTCGACACGCCGCTGAAAACCATTCTCGGCGACCGGCCCGACGAAAATGGCCGCCAGTCTGCTGCCGAAGAATTTCGGGAGAAAATCCTGGCCTGCAAAAAGAACACCGCCCGCGACGGCTGGCGCGTGGTGGTCAAACAGCAGCAGGAGCTTTGGCAGGATGGCCTGCGCGCCGGGCAATTGTTCGCCATGCAAAAGCAGCGCGACCTAGCGGAGGGTATCAAGGGCCCACCCGACAACGACGACGAGGAGGAAAACGGGGAGAACGGAACCACCTACGATGAAAACGGCAACGGGATGCTGCACGAAAGTCCGGACAGCGGTTATGGCCTGGCTTACGGCGGCGGCAAGTGGGGCAAATATCTTCGCGCACCGGACCTTTATTTCCGCATCATGGAACGCTACGGCAAATGTTTCGTGCCGCTGGGTGAAATCACCACGATCCGTTTCGGCGTCAAGAGCGGTTGCGACGCCTTCTTCATGCCGCGCGATGTCAGCGCCGATTTTCTGGAAAAGTATTCCAAGCTGGACTGGAATGAAGCACCGTTGATGACGCATTGCAAACGCGCCGAAGTCGAGTCGGGCAACGTCAAGCTGATCGAGGCCGGCGACGGCACAGTGCATCCCGTTGAGGACAAGTACATCAAGCCTGAGCTTCACAGCATGATGACAATCCGTCGTCCACTCATCAGCAAGCCAGATTTAGACGTTGTTTTGATGGTCAGCAAGTCCAAGGACGAACTCAAAGGGACGTATGTTCTTAAGTATCTCCATTACGGCGAAACACACAGCGTAACAACAAACAAGAAAGCAAACGCAGCGACCGTGCCAAAGCGTTCGACGTGCGCAAATCGTGATCCATGGTATGACCTCACTTATACGAAGCCGGGCCAATTGATTTGGGCAAAGGGGCAGCAGTATCGCCATGTTGTGGTCTATAACGAAAACAAAATCATAGCCAATTGCCGCCTTTACGACGTGATGTTGGTGGAGCAGAAGCCAGAGGTTCTCGAAATTCTTGCAGCCATAGCCAACTCTACTCTGATTGCGTATTTTAAAGCGTTTTATGGACGATACACGGGAACAGAAGGCAGCTTTGAAATGATGGCTATTGACTTGAACCTGCTTGAAATCCCTGACCCACGCCAAGTCGCGCCGGGTGTCGCGAAGAAATTGGAAGCAGCGTTCAAGCAGCTTTGCCGGCGCGATACCAGCCCGATGGTTGAAGAAGAATTCATGGAATGCCGATCCGCCGTGCGCGCGAAGAAGCTGGCTGAAGAACCGATCAAACTGCCGTGGGAACTCCAGCAACCCGACCGCCGTGCGCTTGATTTGGCGGTGCTTGAACTGCTGGGCGTTTCGGATGCGAAAGAGCGTAAGAAACTTTGCGATGAACTGTACCACGAAACCGCCGCTCATTTTCGTCAAATACGCGTCGTGGAAATCCAAAAGCAGGAACAACGCGCCGGGGCCGAGGACCGCGAGTTCCGCACCGATGAACTTGTCGCCGATTTGTGGGATTCGCTTGCGCCGGATGAAAAGCAGCCGCTGGCAGAGTGGTTCTCCGAGCAAGCCAGCGGTGGTAAGGCGCAAACCATTCCTGAAGGCCTTGCGAGCCTGCCGGATGCGAACGACATGCTTGACGCCAGCACGGTCTTTTTCCGCGAATCTAGCGGCGGCAAAGCTGTTGTCAGACCGCTGGCGCTTTCATCCCGCGCCCATGCCGAAATTGTTTTCAAGCTGGCGCAGCTTGGTCTGCACGGCAGAGTGCATCTGCCGGACAAGGAAAGCGCCGCTCAAGTTTTGAAGTCAAAACTCGACGAGCGGCTGGCTGCGCTTGTGGAAAAAGCCAATCACCTTGCCGCCAGCCGCACGAGCGACGACCGCAAAATCTCCGATGTGTCCGGCCTGTTGCAACACTGGATGATTCACGGCAAGCCAAAACGCAAGGGATAAGCAGAGGCATAATTAACGCAGCTTTCTGCGCTTTTTTGCGGCTGAAAAGGTCATCGCATTGCCTCCGTTCAAAACAAAAACGCGGGCCGAAGCCCGCGCCTGAATTTTTTAGGTGGGGACGCCGTCCCGCTTTGCGGGATCCGGGCGGCGCGGCGCGCCGACCCTACCTTACACCGTGTAGGTGCTGCTGGCGGTGGTGCCGCCTTTGCCGGTCCAGTTGGTGTGGAAGAATTCGCCACGCGGCTTGTCCACGCGTTCGTAGGTGTGCGCGCCAAAATAATCGCGCTGCGCCTGCAACAGGTTCGCCGGCAACCGTTCGCTGCGGTAGGCATCGTAAAACGCCAGCGCCGTGCTGAACGCCGGGACCGGAATGCCTTTCTTCGCCGCCATGGCCACCACGTTGCGCCAGGAACGCTGGCAGTCCTTGATGGCTTTCTTGAAGAACGGATCGAGCATCAGGTTCGACAGTTTCGGATTTTTGTCGAAGGCTTCCTTGATTTTGCCGAGGAACACGCTGCGGATGATGCAGCCGCCGCGCCACATGAGCGCGATGCCGCCATAGTTCAGGTTCCATTTATGTTCCGCCGCCGATGCGCGCATGAGCATGTAACCCTGCGCGTAGCTGACAATCTTCGACGCGTAAAGCGCCTGACGGACGGCTTCGATGAATTTTTTCTGGTCGCCCTTGATGGTGGGTTTGGGCCCCTTCAATTTTTTGGCCGCGGCGACGCGTTCTTCTTTCATGGCCGAGACGCAGCGCGCATAGACCGCTTCCGCCATCAGGGTAATGGGAATGCCGAGTTCCTGCGAAGAAATCACCGTCCACTTGCCCGTGCCTTTCTGCCCGGCGGTGTCGAGAATCTTGTCCACCAAGGGCTGGCCGTCGGTGTCCTTGAAAGCGAGGATGTCGCGGCTGATTTCGATGAGGTAGGAGTTCAGTTCGCCCTTGTACCAGTCTGCAAAAACTTCGTGCATTTGCTGCGCAGTCATGCCCAGGCCGGTTTTCATCAGGTTGTAGGCTTCGCAAATCAACTGCATGTCGCCGTACTCGATGCCGTTGTGGGTCATCTTCACATAATGGCCCGCGCCGCCTTCGCCCACCCAGTCACAGCAGGGCGTGCCGTCGTCCACCTTGGCGGAGATGCCCTGGAAAATCGGTTTGACGTGTGGCCAGGCGGCGGGTGAACCGCCGGGCATGATGCTTGGACCATGGCGCGCGCCTTCCTCGCCGCCGCTTACGCCGGTGCCGATGTAAAGCAACCCCTTGCTCTCGACGTATTTGACGCGGCGGATGGTGTCCTCGAAGAGCGAGTTGCCGCCGTCAATGATGATGTCGCCGGCTTCAAGGTGCGGGAGAAGCTGCTCGATGAATTCGTCCACGGCCTTGCCCGCCTTGACCATGAGCATGACGCGGCGGGGTTTCTTGAGCAGCGCGGCCATTTCCTGAATCGAATGTGCGCCGAGCACCTTCGTGCCCTTGGCTTCGTTGGCGAGGAACAGGTCAACCTTCTCCACCGTGCGGTTGAAGGCCACGACAGTGAAGCCGTGGTCGTTCATGTTCAGAATGAGATTCTGGCCCATGACGGCCAGACCGATTAATGCAATGTCAGCTTTTGGTTCCATAAAATTTATTTGCCAATTCAAAAAAGGGCACCGGAGTATAACCGAAATAGCCGCGCAGGGAAACAATCATTTACCCCCCCCGCCGTTTACAAGGATTCCTCGCCCGCCCGGCTCCGTGCCGGCCTAGACCCCGCTGAACGCGGCGAACCCGCCGTCAATCGGCAGTACGATCCCGGTCACAAAACCGGCGCCTTCGTCCGACACGAGCCACAGCAGCGCGCCGGTCAAATCGTCCGGTGTGCCAAACCGGCTCATGGGTGTGTGCGCGATAATGGTGTTGGCGCGCGGCGTCAATGAGCCATCCGGCTTGGTCAACAGGGTGCGGTTCTGGTCCGTGAGAAAGAAGCCGGGCGCAATGGCGTTGACGCGGACACCAACCTTCGAGAAGTGCACCGCCAGCCATTGCGTGAAGTTGCTGACCGCCGCCTTGGCCCCGCTGTAGGCGGGAATCTTGGTCAGCGGGCGGAAGGAGTTCATCGAGGAGATGTTGATGACGACGCCCTTGCCCTTGCCGGCCATTTCGCGGGTGAACGCCTGGGTGGGCAGCAACGTGCCGAGCAGATTCAGATTGAACACGAACTCGATGCCTTTCGGGTCGAGATCGTAGAACGTCACCAGTTCCTTGGCCGCGCCGGAAACGTCTTCCTTGCGCAGGTATTCGAGACTGGTCGTGCCCTTGGGATGGTTGCCGCCAGCGCCGTTGATGAGGATGTCCACCGGGCCGAGTTCCTTTTTCACCTTGTCGTTGGCCGCGTCGAGGCTGGCCTTCTCCAGCACGTTGCACGCGACGCTGATGGCCACCCCGCCTTCCTTGCGAATTTGCGCCGCCACGGTTTCCGCGGCTTCCGGTTTCAAATCCGCCACGGCAACTTTCGCGCCGCATGCCGCCAGCGCGCGAGCCATGGAGCTGCACAAAACCCCGCCGCCGCCCGTCACGAGCGCCACCTTGTCCTTCAAATTTACTTTAAATGGAATGTTCATCTTTTTTCCTCTGTGCTTGGTTGGTTGTGTTTGTTCTGTCAGTCCTTGAATCGTCCCCGATACGCCCACAGCCCGAGGGCGGGGTTCGAAATGTAGAAGATTTTCTCGCCGTCGGGCATCGTGTTCCAGCCATCCTTGAGTTTGGCCGGATCGTAACGCTGCGTCATCGGTTTCAGGTCGGCGTATTTGAAGTTGACGCTCTCGATTTCCTGTCGGGTGAGCTGGCCGGGGCAATACGTGATGTTGAACCGGCCTTCCGACGAGCCATGGATGAAATGCGCCGCCGCGCTGAGATTGTTTTGCAACTCGGCGTTGGCCTTGACCACCGCCAGCGTCGCGGGCGTGCCGCGGTAGCCGTATTTGCGGATGAGCCGGTCAATCTCCTTGTCCTCGCCGAACTCCTTCAATCCGGGCGCGAGCACGATCAGTTCGCCGCCGTCGGCCATCGCCATGCGCGTGCGATAGATGCTCTTGTTGCCCAGCCATGTGCTCTTGAACTCGGAGGGGTCCAGATAAACGACCACCTTTTTGAGCGGCGCGTCGAGCATCTCGAAATTGACCTTGAGCGAGAGCGCCGCGCCCTTGTCAAAACCGGACACGTCGTCGCTGATGAACAGCCCGCGCACGCACAGTTTGCCGTCGTCGCCGCGCCCCACCACCGTGTGGACATAGACGATGGGTAGGTGCTTGATGAAATGTTCGGAGGCGTAGTTGAGGATGCGCCGCACCGGCGTGTCCGCGCGTCCCATCATCCGTTCCATGCCGTAGGCAGCGCCGACGAAATGGCTCTTGTTGATGCCTTCCTGACCGCCGGTACCCACGAAAATGTTCTTGTTATAATTGGCCATCCCGATGACTTCGTGCGGGACGACCTGGCCGACGGACAGGATCAAATCGTGTTTGCCGGTCCAAATGAGGTTGGCCAGTTGCGCCGGCCAGGGAAAATCCACCGCGCCGCCCGAGACCTTTTTTACAAATTCTCCCGGCACTTCGCCGACGGTGGTGATGCCCGTGCGCCAGTTGTGGACGCGGAAAAGCCTCTCCGGCACACCGGCGAACATCTCGGCAATTTGCGCCGGGGTCATCGGCGTGTGGGTGCCCAACGCGGGCAAAACGTCCGTCAAACGCTCTTTGTAATAATCGTAAATGAGTTTCGTCAACACCCCCGCATGCGAATGAAACCGGGTGAAATCCGGCGGGATGACCAGCACCCGCTTGCGCGCGCCAAGACGGTCGAGGGCCTGGGACAGCCCCTGGCGCAAGTCGTCCAAAGACAGCTTGTCAGCTACAGAACCGCGTTCGTAATATAACATAAATTCGAGCTATTCTACACCACTTAGGTCATGGCTGGCAATGTCTTGAAACAATGGCTCCAACTTGGCTGATCCACGCCTGAGAACCCGTAAAATCTCTCTAAACACAGGTGAATTGTAAAGGAATTTCCCCCTCGCCATCTGTGTCGTTGCCGGTTTTTTGCAGAAAAACGAAACTCTTTTGCAAAATTTTTACAAAAAGCACCTTGCGCCTCCCGAACATTCTGGAATCCTGTCGGCGAGATTAAACAGCCAAACATTGTAAATTATTAAAACAACACCATGAGTAAAGGTCTGAATATCCCCCCAAAAGGCGCGCTGGACTTCCTGTCCCTCGGCGCACTCGTCAACCGTCTTGATCCCGGCATCGTCCCGTTCCGCAAAGCGACTCAATGCGCCATCCACGTCAGCGGCGGTGAGTTCAATTGCGCCGCCAACCTGTCGGACTGCTTCCGCCTGAACACCGGCATCGCCACGGCGCGCGTGGAATATCCCATCGGCGACCTGATTGCCGAGCGCGTCCGGGCGATGGGCGTGAAACCGTTTTACAAGGTTTTCAAGCATGACGGCGTCCGCGGTCCGAACCATGCGACGGTTTACAGCGATCAGGGCCACGGCGTGCGCGCGCCGGTGGTATTCTACAACCGGAGCAATGAAGCCGGCGGGCTGCTCAAGCCGGGCGACTTCAACTGGAAGGAAATCTTCGGCTCGGGCGTGCGCTGGTTTCACAGCGGCGGCATCTTCGCCGCATTGTCCGAAACCACGGGTCCGTTGATCATTGAAGCCATGAAGGCCGCCAAGGCCGCGGGCGCGGTGACGTCGTTCGACCTGAACTTTCGCCAGAAACTCTGGGACATCTGGGGCGGCCAGGCCAAGGCGTTGTCGGTGATGAAAGAGATTGTAGAGCACGTGGACGTGATCGTGGGCAATGAAGAAGACCTGCAAAAAGGCCTCGGCTTGAAGGGGCCGGACGTGACTGCCAAGAGCAAGCTCGACCCGAGTGTGTTCATCGGGATGATTGACTCGGTGGTGAAGAATTATCCCCAGGTCAAAGTGGTGGCCACCACGCTGCGCGAAGTTCACTCAACCAACCGCCATAGCTGGGGCGCGGTGGCGTGGATTGATGGCAAAACCTACACCTCACCCACCTGCGAATTGGATGTTTACGACCGCGTAGGTGGCGGCGACGGCTTCGCGTCAGGCCTGTTCTACGGCATGCTCACCGGCGAATCGCCGCAGGAATCCGTCAACCTCGGCTGGGCGCATGGCGCATTGCTGACGACCTTCCCCGGCGACACCACGATGGCGACGGTGGAACAGGTCAAGGCCTTCGCCAAGGGCGGCTCGGCTCGCATCCAGCGGTAAAGCACTTGTTGGGCGGAACACCGACAGGGCGCGGACCAAATCCACGCCCTGATTTTTTTTGCGATATTGAGCTCCGGCAGCAAACAGCCGTCGAAAGATTGCCTTGTTTTACGAATTGCATGACGTGACGAAATTGTGATAATTTCTATGCCCTTTTTTGAGAAATGAAAATTTCAGTTCCTAAAGAAACACATTCGGGCGAGACCCGGGCGCCGTTGACGCCGGACAGTGTCGCCAAGCTTGTAAAGCTTGGCGCGCAGGTGGAAGTTGAGGCCGGCATCGGCGCGGGAGCGGGTTTTGCCGATGCCGCCTACGCCAAGGCCGGCGCGGGCGTGACCGCCGACCGCAAGGCGCTGTTAAGTTCCGGCGACATGGTGCTGCGCCTGCGCAAACCGCCGGTTGAGGAAATCGCGCTGCTCAAATCCGGTTCCATCCACGCCAGCCTGCTTGACCCGTTCAATGAAAAGGATCTGGTCCAGAAGCTGGCCGAACGCGGTGTCAGCGCCATCAGCATGGAATTCATCCCGCGCACAACGCGGGCGCAAAAAATGGACGTGTTGTCGTCGCAGGCGAACCTCGGCGGTTACGAGGCGGTCATCCTCGCCGCGCGTTATTCCAACAAGATTTTCCCGATGATGACCACGGCCGCGGGCACGATTCTGCCGGCAAAGGTTTTCATCATTGGCGTCGGCGTGGCGGGTTTGCAGGCGATTGCCACCGCCAAACGGCTGGGCGCAAAAGTGACCGCCTATGACACGCGGCCGGTCGTGGAAGAACAGGTCAAGTCGCTCGGGGCGCAGTTTTTGAAGATTGACCTCGGGGAAACCGGCCAGACGAAGGACGGTTATGCCAAGGCGCTGACCGAAGAGCAGGTGCAGAAACAGCGCGACGCGATGAAAAAAACCTGCGGCGATTCCGACGTGGTCATCACCGCCGCCCAGGTGTTTGGCCGCCGCGCGCCGATTCTGGTCACCGCTGAAATGCTCAACGCGATGAAGCCGGGCAGCGTGGTCGTTGATCTGGCGGTGGAAACCGGCGGCAATGTCGAAGGCGTGGTTTACGACCAGGTGACCGACCGCAACGGTGTGAAGATTGTCGGCATTGCCAATTTGCCGGGGCGTGTGCCACTGCATGCCAGCCAGGTTTACTCGGCGAATCTGACAGGCCTGATCGAGGAATTTTGGGACAAGCAGAACAAAAATTTCGTCCTCAAGCCCGACGACGAAATCATCAAGGGCTGTCTGGTCACGCATGGCGGCAAAATTGTGAACGAAAAACTCGTGGCAAAACCAACCTGATTTTTATGAGCACCGAAATCCTGGTTTTCTTCATTTTTGTCCTCGCGATTTTTCTTGGGTTTGAATTGATTTCCAGAGTGCCCTCGATGCTGCATACGCCGCTGATGTCCGGCACCAATGCCATTCACGGCATTATTCTGCTGGGTGGCATGCTGGTGCTCGCCAGCGCGGAAAGCTCCCTGGCCATCGTGCTCGGCTTCATCGCGGTGATTTTCGGTTCGGCCAATGTATTCGGCGGTTTCATGGTCACCGACCGGATGCTGCAAATGTTCAAGCAGAAGAAAAAATGAGCTCGTTCATCGCCATCATATTTATTGCAGTCGCAGTTTTGTTCATCCTCGGCATCAAACTGCTGAGTTCACCCAAGACCGCGCGATACGGCAATTTGCTGGCCGCGTTCGGCATGTTGGTCGCGCTGATTGCCACCGTACCTTTGCTCGGAAGCGAGAACACCTCGCTGCTGAATCACGGATGGAACCTGAATTACACGCTCATGGTCGTCGGCATCGTGATCGGTTTGATCATCGGTGCCATCGGCGCGTATTCGGTGAAGATGACGGCGATGCCGCAGATGGTGGCGCTGTTCAACGGCGTGGGCGGCGGCGCGGCGGCACTGGTTGCGAGCCTGGAATTTCTGCGGCGTGCCAACAGCCCAGAAGGCATCACCACTTTCTTCGCCATCACGATGCTGTTTGCCACGTTGATCGGCTCGCTCTCGTTCTCCGGCAGCATCATCGCGTTCCTTAAATTACAGGGGCACCTCGAAAAACCGCACACGTTTCCCGGCCAAAACATTCTCAACGGCCTGATTCTCGTCGTCATCTTCGGTTTGTGCGTCTACCTGACCGGCTGGACGACGACCAATCCTACGGCGTTCGTCGCAATGTTCGTGCTCGCGCTCGTTTTCGGCATCGCAATGGTCATGCCCATCGGTGGGGCGGACATGCCGGTGGTCATTTCGCTGTTGAATTCGTTCACCGGCCTCGCGGTCGCGGCGGACGGTTTCACCATCAACAACCTTTCGATGATCGTTGCCGGCACGCTCGTCGGTTCGTCCGGCACGCTGCTGACCCTGCTCATGTGCAAGGCCATGAACCGTCCGGTCACCAACGTGCTGTTTGGGGCTTTTGGTTCGGGCGGCAGCGGTGGGAAGGCTGGCGCGGGCGACTTCGGCGGAAAGACCGTCAAACCCATCCAAGCCGATGAAGCCGCGTTGCTCCTCGGTTACGCCACACAAGTCGTCATTGTACCCGGTTACGGCATGGCCGTCGCACAGGCCCAGCATCAAGTTCGCGAACTTTCCGATGAACTCGGCAAACGCGGCGTGGAAGTCCGCTTTGCCATCCATCCCGTGGCCGGCCGCATGCCCGGCCACATGAACGTGCTGCTCGCCGAGGCCAACGTGCCTTACGACCAGCTTTGCGAAATGGAAGCCATCAACCCCACGATGGACCGCGTGGACGTGTGTCTGGTGATTGGCGCCAACGACGTGGTGAACCCGGCCGCGCGCGAGGAAAAGACCAGCCCGATTTACGGCATGCCCATCATTGAAGCCGACCGCGCGAAAACGGTCATCGTCATGAAACGCTCGATGGCCGCCGGCTTTGCCGGTATTGAGAATCTCCTGTTCTACAAGGACAACACACGGATGCTCTTCGGCGACGCCAAAGCCACGTTGCAGACGCTCATTGCCCAGTTGAAGGCCAGTTGAGTGGCATCAGGATTGTTGCTCTCGCGGGAAAGCAACTCCGTCCGGTCAATGTTGACGGAGCGCCTTGACATCCATCCACCCATTCCCGATGAAGTTTTCAGGGGCCGGGGAACCACAGACGGTAAAAGCCATTGGTTCCGGACATATCGAGCGGCAGCAGGTATTGATCGCCAATCTGGATGGGAGAATAGGGGACCACGACCCACGCAGCTGGCGACAGGCTGCCCGAAGTCTCCAGCACAAATCCCGTGTAGCCGACCGGCCACATGTACAAAGCAATGTTGCCCGAACGCAACATCCACAGATTGGGCAGGTTGATGACATTGATCGGATTGGCCAAGCCGAAGTGACCGAGCCCGTCGTCCGCCCGCAACACCAGGTTCGAAGCCGTCCGCGAAATCACCACCGAACCGGTCCATACCCCTTGCACAAAGTTGCCCGAAACCGGCGGGGTGACAGCGACGCCATTGGTAGTTCCCAAAATGGCGGTGCCGGTGAAGTTGGTGAACAGGCCATTGGTCATGTCCTGCGCCCGGATGATGACGGAGAAGGGCGTTTTGACGAACCGCGGTGCCGGAATCGGGCTCCAAGTGAAGTGATCCAGCGCATGAACGATCAGCACCGCGTTGGAACTTAGCACCGAACCATACCCATTGGTTACCATCACCGCATAATTACCCGCTTGGTTCAATTGCACATTGGTCAGAGTCAGCGAAGTGTTGGTTGCTCCACTGATATTTATCCCGTTGAAATTCCACTGGTAACACAACGGAACAAAACTGCCAGCTCCGACGCTGAACGTGACGGTGCCCCCAACAGCAATCGTCTGGCTGACCGGTTGATTGGTGATGATTGGAGGACTGATAATCGTTTCGACAAACCAGCCGGAGCCGTTGAAAAGCCCGCCGGTCACAAACCCCCGCGCCCGTATTGTCGCATTTGTGGGCCAGGTCAGCCCTGTCAACTGCCATCCGTCCGCCACGCGAGTACCGGTACCCAGAGATACCCAGGTTGTGCCGTTGGTCGAGCCGTCGAAGATCGTCCGCCAAACTTCCGGGCTGCTTCCACCGCGCAGCCAGGTAATTGTCGAACCATCGAAGGTCAGATTTTGTGTTGCCGGATCTGTAGGGGTCAGGCGCCCGATATTGGTACGGCTCTG
>JBEKYY010000023.1:0-51195 GCA_049510395.1 Verrucomicrobiota bacterium | reverse complement strand
TTGTTTGAGTTTGCTACCAAACATTGGGGCTCGGCACCGCGGCTTCGGTCGTGGCGCAATCCCCGTTCCCGGAGAGCAGACACCTGTTCTCGTCTCATGACGAGCCATACTGTCTAGGCCACTTACGCTATGCCGACACTGACAAACTTAGCAATAGCTCTGACGCTTCTCCTCATCGTTGTTTTCTTGGTCGTTAACACCTCAAGAAATTATGGCAGCCTTGGCAATCGGCTATTCTTGGTTTCTGTGATTGTGAGCGGGATAGTTGGAATGAAGGGCGGCGGGGAATTGGCGTTCTGGATTTCTCCCGGTCATTTCTGGATACTCGCATTTTCGCCGGTCGTAGCTATTCTGACCTTTTTAGTTTTGTATCGTTTTGTGGCATTGAACATCGTTGCGGCGGTCGAGAATAAGAAAGGAATTGAGCTTGATAAGCCGAGCGTCATGTGGGGAGCCATATATTCGGCGATTATTCCTCTTATAATTGTCGTCTTATTGCTTGTTTTGGTGTTCATCGGCTGGATGACCGGGTCGCTTCACTGATTCGCTATTATTTTATGACTAAATCGTGGCCTAACAAATCGCTGCAGGCAACGCGGGATGGCGGCTCCCTCCGTCGCCGAGGCTATGGAGGACAGGCCAGTTCCGCTGCGCGAGCGTATAGCCCCGTGGGGCCACGCACCTTTACGGGGTTCACGTCATTTGGTCCCGCGTGCCTGAGCTCACCTCTGAGGTAATCCGTCAACGGTTTTTTTAGGATTCTTTCATGGGATTTTTGAAGGGACTTTTGCCCAATTCCACGCGGTCGAAGAGCGACACCAAGTTGCTGCCACTTTTCCTCAAAGCCGCCTCGTAGATGGCTTCCTGATAGGGAGTGCGATTCTGCCAGCAGCGGAAGATCACCCGCTGCCACTTGAAGGCCAAGGCCCGCACCGCGGTCTGATGCGGACTGCCCTTGGTACGCTGCTGCAAATAATACGCCGCCGCCCATCGGCTCCACCGAATGCTTTCCTTGGCATACTCGTGGAAGCTCTGCTTGTGGAACTTTGGGACACAGATACCGCCGGTGAATGTAACAACTGCCCCCGCTGCGCTTGGTCACGGGTGCGATCCCCGTGTAGTGCTGCAACTCGGCCGCCGCACCGAAGCGTTCGCGCTGGGAACCTATACTGGCCAGCAGCCGCGGTCCCAACACCGGCCCGGCCCCGGGCAGGCTGGCGAAGATTTCGTGGTCCGGATGCGCCGCATAAGCCGACACAATCTGTTTTTCATAGTGGGTGAGGGTCTGTTGGACCAGTTGCAATTGCCGGCAAATCAACTGCACCCGCAGCGCGAAACTCTCAATCAACGCCGTTTCGTCGGTGACCGGCACGGCCTTTTGGACCAGGGCCAGCCGTTGTTCCAGCAGCTTGGCGCTGCGCGAGCCGTGGAGATAATAGAACGTTTTGAGCGTGGCCGGTTTGACCTTTTGCACCGCCTGCAGGCTGGACCATTTGAGCAGGAACCGCGTGGCCAGCGGTCGCCACAAATCTTCGCCGCACAGCACCAGGGCTTGCGGAAAGTATTGTTTTAACAGGGCGATCAGGCGGTTGGTCAGGCCGGTGCGTTCGTCCACCACAGCGCGGCGATGGAAAACCAGTTGCTGCACGGCGCGCGTGGCGCTGTCCTCGGGCGCCCAGGGTTTGAGTTTGGCGTGATGGGTCAGGAGCAGATCGGCCAGATAGTCGGCATCCTTGGCATCGTCCTTGGCGCAGCTGGTGACGAAGGCTTCGCGGTATTTCTGGAGGGTGATAGGGTTGATGGGATACAGCGTGATCCAGTCATAGGCTTCCAGGAAGGCGACCAGATGGACGGCCGGTTGTTCCAAACACAGGCCGACGCGGGCTTGGGGATGTTTTTGACGGAGTGCCAGCAGCCATTCCCAGAGCGCTTCGGGAGCGGTGTCAATGGTTTGGGACCGGCGCTGGCCGGTGGCGGTGGTGATGAGACAGAGGTCGGCCTTTTTGTCGGAACGATCCAGGCCGATGATGAGGTCATAGGGATATGAGGGGTTCATCAGTGGGTTGAGGGTTGAGGGTTGAAGGTTGAGGTTGTTTTTGGCCTCCCGCAATCGGCTTGACCCGGCGACGGCAATATAGAAAAGTCGTCATGCAATACAGAGACGCCCTCTTGAGTAGTCGTTAGAGGGTCAAGCCCCGCCCGGCGGGCCGGCCAATAAGCTCATCCGCCGTCGCTCGGAAGCTATGGCGGACAGGAAGTCGTTTAGTGCGACTGGTCGTTAGCAGGCCTGGCCCGCCGGTGCGGGAAAACCAGAGCGAACCGATACCGAAAATGAAACCCAAAGGCCAATCCGATACCGTCGCCGCCCGGTTCGCGGCGAAGTTATTCACGGTCTGCTGTGCGAGCTTTCCGCAGGGCTCGCTTCCAGCCCATGAATAACTTCGGATGACCTATATTGGGTCGTTAGGCTGCGAGAGCGTCAGAAGATTTTATGAGCACTAAAGTATCAGCACTAAAGCGTGCCGCGAGCGCGTTCAAGAAAGCAATGGGCGCGAAGCGGTATGGAGTTCATGGCAAGCCGTTCGCTTGCCAATTATGCGGTCACGACCGATTCAAGGTAGGAAGCGGCGCATCCGTTATTGGATTATATTCACTGGCATGTGCCGAGTGTGGTCATGTAGAGTTTTTTGCGCAGACGCCACCAGTTTTGGATGACAACGCAGCCTAACAAATCGCGAGGCTGTGTGAAAACTCCGGCGCGGGGCGAGTGATCGGCGGAGAAAAAGTTTGACCGGCGGTTCGAAAGTTCGGGTCGCCGGTTTTTACTTTCCAGAGATTCAGTTCGTGCAGACAGCAGTCCGGAAGGATTAAGTAGCCGACAAAAGGAAAAAGGGCGCCGCCGCCCGCTTCAGACCGTTTGCAGCATTTTTACTCCCACCCATCCTCCGTACCGGTACTGCGGAGGGCAGGCCGCGATCATCAGTTCCTCGAAGTTTACCAGGTTCAACACCCGCCTTCGCGTGGACGAAGCCCGCTACGGCGCGGCGAAGGCCCGTCTGAGATTGTACGCCAGTGAAAGTCCCAGAATCATGCCATTTCACTTCGGGTACGCGGCAAAGTCGGTGGCGCGAGCGGGCGGCATCGGGACTGGCGCTGGGGCTTGTTGTTCGTTTGATTTCATGTTTACCTTTGATACAATTTAACCATTATCCACCAAACAAGGAGACATCCCATGCGCAAACTGATTCAGATTCTAGGTTTTCTGGCAATCATCAACCTGGCGGCAGCCCAACCGACCCGCACCGAGGTGACCAACGCCACCACCACCGCCGTGGATACCAAACCGAACAGCGACATGGTGCCGGATGTGTATGCGCTCAGCGGACAATTTGACCGGGTCCTGGTCCTGCGCTTCAAATATCAAGCCGACCTGCTGGCCGGTCTGGAGCGCATGGTCAAGGAGAACAAGATCCGTAACGCCGTGATCCTGTCCGGCATCGGGTCGGTCCGAAGTTATTGTTACCACATAGTCAGCAATGGCACCTTTCCTTCCCGGAACGTCTTTGTGAAGAACCCCACCGGCCCGGCCGACATCGCGGGCATGAATGGCTATGTGATTGACGGTCGTGTTCACGCCCACATCACCCTGGCCGATCCCGACAAGGCATTCGGCGGACATCTGGAGTCCGGGACCAGCGTGTTCACCTTTGCGGTTGTGACGGTTGGAGTTTTCAAGGACGGAATTGACCTCAGCCGGGTGGACGACAAGAACTATCGGTAGGCTCAACTGACTCATCAATACCGGATTTTATCCGGCTTGTTTTTCCATTCCGCAAAAACCTTCAACGCTTCGTTGCGGAGCAGTTGTTTCATGGGCACTTTGCGGCAGGCAACCGGCCGGGCGACTTCGCGGTAAAGAAAGTCGTCATCGAAACCAACGGCTGCCGCGTCGCGCCGCGTGCCGGCGAAGTAAATCCCCCGCAGCCGCGCCCAATAACCCGCCGCCAGACACATCGGGCACGGCTCACAACTGGTGTAAAGCTCGCAATCGTCGAGCCGGAACGTCTTGAGGCGGCGGCACGCTTCACGGATGGCGATGACTTCCGCGTGCGCCGTCGGGTCGTTGGCCGAAGTGACCCGATTCCACCCGCGCCCAACGATTTTTCCGCGACGCACCACGACGGCGCCAAATGGTCCGCCGTGATTGCCGCGCATTTTTTGGAGCGAGAGACGGATGGCCTCGCGCATGAATTTTGTTTTCATCAAAAAAGTCCGGCGGCGTTCTTCGCGGCGGATAAAAATTTTCCGCGTTTCAACACGTTGGCCAGCCGACCGCCCGTCCATTGGCAGAGCCGGTAAATCGTGGCAAAGGTAAAATCCGGCGCCGCCACGCCCGGCCCGCCGACCCATTCCGCGCCGCGCCGCACGTTGTCCATCATCCACGCCGGCAACAGCGCATGATAAGGATTGCGCCGGACTTCGACGACGTGAAACGCCAGCGCCGCCACAAGGTCGCCCACGTCCTCGACGCTCGATTCGACGAGCAGATTGGGGTCGGTCATTTGTCCCCAGAATTCCGTTTCGACGACATGGCACTGGAACCCGGCGGGCAACGTTTCAAGCGCATCCAGAACCAAAAAATGTGTGCCGATGTGCGTTGGATGCCGGTCGGCTTCGTGCGGAACAAAAATCGCGCGCGGCTGCTGTTCCGCCAGGATTTCGGCGACGATTTCGACGGCCGCCCCCCATGACGGGTAATTTTCCCGGCGCGCAACCGGATTGATATCCTCCCAATCCGCCACCGCCAGGCCGAAGCCGAGGAAATCGCACGCGCCCCGCAATTCACTCAACCGCTCCGTGCGCCGGGCGATTTTGCCGCCCAGCGTCACGGCAACGTTGATGACGTTCCATTTCGCTTCACGCAACAGACGCAACGCCAGTCCGCCGACGATGCACTCGTCGTCCGGATGCGGCGAGAAAATCAGCACTTTCGGCGCGTGCTCCGGCACCTTTCGGGGCCGCGGGAATTTTTGCGGACGACCCGGCGGCAACTTTTTTCCGCTTCGTAAAAGCCGCGCGTGCTCAGAAACAAATTTTCGAAACGGATTCATCTTTTACCGTCTCTGACAATGTCCAAAAGAAACAAGTCAGCAAAACCAAAAACAATCCCCTCACCCGCCTGCGTGGACGGAGCCGCTTCGGCGCGGCGAAGGCCCGTCCTGCCGGACACCCTCTCCCCGCCCGGCGGGGAGAGGGACAGGGCGAGGGGCATGATCATTTCCGCATTCAATCCGCGTTTCATCGGTGATTCAAGCATCCTTCTTATGACCGCCGAAAAGCAATCGCAAACTGTTCATCACCACGACCACCGTGCTGCCTTCGTGGCCGACCACGCCAATCGTCAGCGGAATTTTTCCGAGCAGCGCGAACGAAACCAGCACCACCACCGTGCCGAGCGAAACGACAAGATTTTGGCGAATAATGAAGCGCGAACGCTGGCTCAGGCGAAACGCGGCAAGAAAATTTTCCAGCCGGTCATGCATCAGCACCACGTCCGCCTGCTCCAAAGCCGCGTCCGACCCGCGCGCGCCCATTGCCACGCCGATGTGCGCTGCGGCCAGACTCGGCGCGTCGTTCACGCCATCGCCGATCATGGCGACCTTCCTCCCCTGCCCGCTCAATTCACGAATTGCCTCGACTTTTTGTTCCGGTTTCAATTCGGCGCGCACGTCATCCAACTTCAATTTGTCGCGCAAATGTTCGGCGGTCGCCTGGCGGTCGCCGGTCAAAACCACGGTGCGCAAGCCTTCGTTGCGCAAGGCTTCCACCACCGTCGCGGATTGCGGACGAATGTCGTCGCGCAGGATGACGCGGCCCAGCAATTCATTTTCCTCAATCCAGACTTCGGAAAAACCGGCCTCGGTCGCGGTCACGCGCGCGATGGTGTCGGCGTGACGGCCTTGCGCAATCCAGCCGCGTCCGCCGAGCTGACACATCTTGCCGTTGTGTTTCGCGCGCAACCCTTCACTGGTCACTGATTCAAACTGCTCGAAGGCAATTGGTTCAAGCTGCTGTTGTTTGCCATGGCGCGTGATGGCGCGGGCGAGCGGGTGCGTGGAAAGTTTTTCGAGCGAGTAAGCCAGCCGCGCAATTTCGGTTTCGCGGCCGGATGGGAAACTTTCGACTTTTTCGACGCGCAATTCACCGGTCGTGAGCGTGCCGGTCTTGTCGAGCGCGACGATGTTGACATCGGCAAGTTTTTCCACCGCCGCGCCGCCGCGGAACAGGATGCCGTGGCGCGCGCCCCAGGCGATAGCCGCGAGCACCGCCGAGGGAATGGAAAGGACCAGCGCGCACGGCGACGCGACCACGAGCAGCGTCATGGTCCGGTAAAACGCGCTTTGCGATTCGATGGCGGACTCAAACGGCGCAAGTCGGAAGCCAAGCCACCAGACAAAAAACATGGCGAACGAAAGTCCCAAGGCGGCGTAAGTATAGTAAGTGCTGACTTTATCGGTGAATTGTTGCGCGGGCGCCTTGCGTTGCTGGGCTTCCTTGATGAGCGTGACGATTTTTTGCAGCGAGCTTTCCGCCGTGGGCCGCGCAACGACTACTTCGACCGCACCCCAAAGATTGATGGTGCCGGCGAGTGCGATGTCGCCGATGTTTTTTCCGACGGGCGCGGCTTCGCCGGTGAGATTCGATTCGTCCGCAGCGGTGCTCCCTTTGGTAATCTCGGCGTCCACGGGAAATTGCGCGCCGGGCTTGATGAGCAAACGCATTCCGCGCGTGAGCTGCTCGACTTTGACCTCGCGCTCGCCGCCCCGGTCATCCAGCGCGGTGGCGACTTTCGGCGCGTCGCGGAAGAGCGAGCGGATTTCCTTTTGCGTCCGGCCGAGCGCGTAATGTTCGAGCGCGCCGGACAACGAAAACAAAAACAGCAGCGTCGCACCTTCGGCCCACGCGCCGATGCAGGCCGCACCGGCGGCTACAAAGATCATGAGAAAATGCACGTCGATGGTGCGTTTTTGGAGACGTTGCCAGACTTCCACTGCCGGATAAAAACCGCCTGCGAGATAAGCAACAACGTAAGCCGCCACCGACCCATGGCCGGTCAGCAGAAAATGCGCGGTCAACCCCAGCACACCGCAAAGCATCGCGACGGCAAGTTGCGGTTTCCATTCGTCAATCTCCTGCGCGTGTTCAAGAAATTCGACGTCGCGCTGGACGACCTTGGGAAACGGAATGTCGCGCCAGCGCCAGAATGTCGGCGCGGTCGGGCAGGTGACGCGGGCGATGGTGGTCGTCTGGCCCTCGCTTCGGATCGTGATTTTCCCCCGCTCGGTTTCGGATAACGGCCGGTCGCAAGAAAGGCAATCGTCCTGGCCGGTGAGCAGGCTGCAATGGCGTCCGGCGGAGACGGATTGCGCCGCTTCAAATTCCCGCGTGATGCGTTCGGTCAGCCGGCCGATTCCGCCTTGCGGGACGCGGCCGAGCGTGGCGACGGAAATTTTCTGGCGCGCGCGGTCAATCGTCACCGCTTCGAGCGCCGGTTCCTCGGCGAGTGTGTCCACGACGGAGCGCGCGAGGCACGGGCCGGCTTCGCCGCCGCGCCCGGGAGGTTTTTCCGGCGATGAATTCATGACTGAATCACTGTTAGCATACCGCCGGACGCGGCGCGACGCAAAAGGCACGGGCGGAATGCAAATTTGGTCTGTTCAAACTCTTATGCTTCTGGCAGTTTGTTTGGCCATTATTTGGCATAAATGACGCACAATATGACAAGCACAATGGACACCGCACCGACTTCAAACAAAAAGGTCCTCACCTGGGTCAAGCAAATGGCCGAACTTTGCCGGCCGGAGCGCATTCACTGGTGTGACGGTTCGGACGCGGAAAATCAGGCGCTCTGCGACCTGATGGTGAAGAGCGGCACCTTCATCAAACTCGACGCCAAAAAACGTCCAGGCTGTTACCTGGCCCGTTCGCATCCCAGCGATGTGGCGCGCGTTGAAGACCGGACATTCATCTGTTCCAAGACCAGGGATGAAGCCGGCCCCACGAACAATTGGGCTGACCCCGCCGAGATGAAGCAAAAACTTCTTGGCCTGTTCAACGGGTGCATGAAGGGACGAACCCTGTACGTTATTCCGTTTGCCATGGGACCCTTCGGCTCGCCCATTTGCAAAATCGGCATTGAAATTTCCGACTCACCGTATGTGGTCGTCAACATGCGCATCATGACGCACATGGGCCAGGCCGTGCTTGACAAGCTCAGCGCAAACGGTCCGTTCATCCCGTGCCTGCACTCCGTGGGGGCGCCGCTCAAGCCGGGCCAGGCTGACGTTTCGTGGCCATGCGAACCCGATCCCAAGAATAAATACATCGTTCATTTCCCCGATGAGCCTTTGATCTGGTCTTACGGCTCCGGTTATGGCGGCAACGCGTTGCTCGGCAAAAAATGTCTCGCGCTCCGCATCGCCTCCACCATTGCCAAAAAAGAAGGCTGGATGGCGGAACACATGCTCATCCTTTGTCTCACGTCGCCACAGGGCAAAAAGCATTACCTCGCCGCCGCATTCCCGAGTGCCTGCGGCAAAACCAATCTGGTGATGATGCAACCGACGCTGCCCGGCTGGAAGGTCACGGCGCTCGGCGACGACATCGCGTGGATTCGCGTCGGCAAGGACGGGCGGCTTTACGCGATGAATCCCGAAAGCGGCTTCTTCGGTGTCGCGCCCGGCACTTCGATGAAATCGAATCCAAACGCGATGATTACCGCCGCCAAAAACACCATTTTCACCAATGTCGCACTGACCCCGGACGGCGACGTTTGGTGGGAAGACATGGGCGTGCCCGCACCCGCGAAAGCGATTGATTGGGAGGGCCAGGAATGGACGCCGAATTCCGGACGCAAAGCCGCGCACCCGAACTCGCGCTTCACCGCGCCCGCGTCGCAATGCCCGGTCATTGATCCCAACTGGCAAAATCCCGAAGGCGTGCCGCTCTCGGCGATTCTATTCGGCGGACGCCGCCCCAACACGATTCCGCTGGTGAACGAAGCATTTGATTGGGAACACGGCGTGTTCATGGGTTCAGCCTGCGGTTCGGAAACCACCGCCGCCACGTTCGGCCAAGCCGGTGTGCTGCGCCACGATCCGTTCGCCATGCTGCCGTTCTGCGGCTACAACATGGGCGATTATTTCGCGCACTGGCTTTCGTTCGCGCGACGCACCGACCGCGCCAGGCTGCCCGGGATTTATTTTGTGAACTGGTTTCACAAGGACGCGAACGGCAAATTTCTCTGGCCCGGTTACGGCGAAAACAGCCGCGTCCTCAAATGGATTTGCGAACGCGCCGAAGGCACGGGCAAGGCGCGGAAAACACCCGTCGGGAATCTGCCGACAGCCGACGCGCTTGATTTATCCGGCCTGAACCTGTCCGCCGACAGTCTCAAGCAACTGCTCGCGGTGGACGTTGCAGGCTGGAAAAAAGAGGCTGAAAACGTGGCTGCTAATTACGTCAGGCTTGGCAGTCATTTGCCGAAAGCGTTGAACGACCAACTTGACGGCTTGCGGAAACGGCTTGGTTGAGCCACGTGCCATCTCAGCAACGATCTGTCCTTGTGCCGCAAGGCGCCGGGCTTTACAATTTTGGGGATTTGTTGGACAAAATCTGGCTGCCTTTTCCAGTTTCAATCTTTCGTTTCAGTGCTAAATTCAACATAAGAATCCGAGAGTTATGAGCTTGATGTTTTTGAGCGACTTGGAATGGGGGGGCGTGCAGGCGGTACAATGAATTTACGCGTCTCAAAATCCCGATCCATTTCACGATGCTTTCACGGTCATGGTGTGAAGCTGAATTTCGGGCTGGCCTTTGGATTGTTCACCGCCGTAGCGATGCTTTTCACTGCTCCGGCGCGCGCAGCGGTTGAAAAATCGGTTTTGGTATTGTCACAGGGAAACGGCAGACAACCCAGCGTTATTGAGTTCACCTCCGGCTTCCAGCAGGCTTTGGCAACGAATTTCCACGGGACGGTGGTGGTTTACATTGAAAATCTGGATCTCCAACAATTCAACAGCCCGGATTACCGCCGTGAGGTTGCCAAATGGCTTCGCGTCAAATACCAAGGACGCAAGCTGGACGCCATTGTCGCCGAGAACGAACAAACCGCCGATACTGCATTCAAAATCCGGACGGCACTATCGCCGCAAACACCCTTGGTGTTCTTGAACTTTGAGAGGATGGATGTGCCCGGTGCTGCATCACAGACGAACATGACCAGCATCCTGGCCAGCCCGGATGTGCGGGGCACTTTGGCGGCGGCTTTGCGGTTGTGTCCGGACACCCGGCGGATTGCTTTTGTCTCGTCCGGCGACAATGGCTATGTCGAGTTTTACCGGCGCGACCTCAAACGAGTGGAAGACTTTGCCCCGGGCCGTTTTGAGGTGATCAAACTTATCGGTTTGACGATGGCCGAGACCCGACAACGTCTGGCCACACTGCCGCCGCAAACGATTGTGTTTTATGATGGGATTTGGATAGACGGGGCTGGACAGCTCTTTACGACGCGCGATGCATTGGAGCAATTGAGTTCCGTCTCGCATGCGCCCATTTTCAGCGTTTCGGACACATATATCGGGCATGGGACGGTGGGCGGTTCCTGCCATGTGTATTTCGTCCTGGGCAGGGAAGCGGCCAACCAAGTTGCCGCGGCCGTCCGGGCCGGCAGTGCGAGTTCCATCCCTCCCATGCAAAGCGCCGACAACCAGTTAATTTTCGACTGGCAACAATTGCATCGTTATGGCTTGAACGAAAACAACCTCCCACCGGGCAGTCAGGTGCGTTTCAAGTCGCCCACATTATGGGAAACATATTACCGAACGGTGATTCTCGTCGTGGCGGCTTTGGTTGTGCAAACCGGTTTGATTGGGGCACTGCTGATTCAGCGTCGCCGCAAGCGGCAAGCCGAAGCAGAATTGTTCAATTCCCGGCTGATGCTCAGAACCGTGCTCGACACGATTCCACAGCGCGTTTTCTGGAAAGATCGTAATTCGGTTTTCCTCGGTTGCAACAAACCGTTCGCCAGGGACTACGGTTTTTCCGATGCCAAAGAAATGATCGGCAAAACCGATTATGACACTGTCGCAGCCCCCATGGCGGACCGCTATCGCGCCGACGATCGCGAAGTGATGGAAGCGAACCGGGCCAAACTCAATTACGAAGAACCACAAAAAAAGAAGGACGAAAGCACGGGCTGGCTGAGGATGAACAAGGTGCCGTTGCACGACAAGGACGGCCGGGTGATTGGCGTGCTGGGAACATACGAAGATGTCACTGAACTCAAGCAGGCCGAAGAAGTGCTGCGGGAAAGCGAGCAGCGGTTTCGCTCGTTGCTGGACAATGCGCCGGATGCAATTTACGTGCAGACCAAGGAGTGCATTGCCTATGTGAACCGGGCCATGCTGCAGCTTTTGCGGGCGGAACGCCCGGAACAACTGCTCGGGCAACCCGTGCTGGACATGGTGGCCCCGGAATGGCGGGAGATCGTCAGGGAACGGATGCAGCAGATAAGCACAAAAGACGGCCCACTGCCGATGCTTGAAGAAGAATATCTGCGCGCGGACAAGAGCCGGGTGGGGGTGGAGGTCACCGCTGTACCCGCGATTTTCCAGGGCGACCGGGGCGCGCTCGTCTTCGTCCGTGACATCACCGAGCGCAAGCGCACGGCAGAGACCATTGTATATGAACGCGAACTGCTCCGCACGCTGTTGGATTTGCTGCCCGATAGTGTTTATATCAAAGACTTGGACAGCCGCTTTCTGATGGCCAACAAAACCCTCGCCAAACGCTTTGGCCGGGACAACCCGGCCCAACTTATCGGCCTGTCCGACAAGGATTTTTTCCCGGCGGAACGGGCGGCAATTTTACGCGCCGAGGAGGAGAAGGTTATCGCCGGCGAAACCATCAATGAGAATGAGGAAACTTTTGTTTTACCCGATGGCCAGAAACGCACGCTGGTGGTCACCAAGGTGCCGTTCCGAAACAGCCAGGGACAGATTTGCGGCCTGGTGGGAACCGGGCGTGACGTCACGGAACGCAAGCAACTTGAGGAAGAACTTCGCCAATCCCAAAAAATGGAGGCGTTTGGCCAGTTGGCTGGTGGTGTGGCTCATGATTTCAACAACCTCCTCACTGTCATTCTGGGCCACATCGCTCTGCTCCAACTCCAGGAATCCCTGAATCCTGACCAGGCTGCCGGCCTGGTCGAAATCGCCAAGGCCGCCGAACGCGCCGCCAATCTCACCCGCCAACTGCTCACCTTCAGCCGGCGCCAGCTCTTTCAGCCCAAACCGCTCGACCTCAATGAAGTTGTCGCCAACACCAGCAAAATGCTGCAGCGGCTCATTGGCGAACACATCGGCCTTGAAACTCACTTCGCACCCGGCGGCGCTCCCATCCTGGCCGATGGCACCATGATGGAACAAATTCTCATCAACCTTGCCGTTAACTCACGTGATGCCATGTCCAAAGGCGGCCGTCTCATCATTCAGACCGCCGCCGTCGTCATCAGCGAAGCCGATGCGCTGGCCAACCCCAAGGCCCGGTCCGGCGCGTTCATCCGGCTGAAGGTCACCGACACCGGCTGCGGCATTGGGCCGAAGGAAATGGAACACATCTTTGAACCGTTTTTTACCACCAAGGAAGTCGGCAAAGGCACCGGCCTGGGTCTGGCCACCGTCTTTGGCATCGTGGTGCAGCATCACGGCTGGATCGAAGTCGAAAGCAAGGTCAACGCCGGTGCCACGTTTTATATTTACCTGCCCCGCCTGCCGGAAAGCGAAAAATCTCAGACCGAATTTTCCCGCATTCCTGAAGTCCGCGGCGGAAATGAAACCATTCTGCTGGTCGAAGACGAAGCTCCCGTGCGTTCACTGGCGCGGACCTTGCTGGAACACAAAGGTTATCACGTCATCGAGGCCGATTCCGGCCTGAGCGCCCTGGAAATCTGGCAGGAACAGCGCGACGCGATTGATCTTCTGTTCACCGACATGGTCATGCCCGAGGGCATTTCCGGCCGCGAACTGGCGGCGCGGCTGCTGGTGGAGAAACCCGGTCTTAAGGTCATTTACACCAGCGGTTACACCGACGACATGCTTGGCGAAAATTCACCCCTCCGCAACAACCCCAACTTCATGGAAAAGCCGTTCGATTCCCATAAACTTCTGAAACAGGTCCGCGATTGCCTGGATGGAATGAACGGCAGTTGAACGGATACATTTCCACTTGTCTTTGGAGGAGGATTTGTCCATTCAGTTTGCAAAAACAATTCACCAACCATGAAAAATCATTTCTCAATTCTGGCTTTAACAATTATTTACCTGGGACTCCTTCCGTCGTATTCGCAGTCCGGCCCGCCGGGCGGTGCTCCGGGCGGACCACATTTGGGCGGCGCCACGGGCAAACTGTTTGAGGACAACCAAGCCTTTTCAGCCACGATGGAAATGCAAACCACGGACGATGCTGGCCACAACATCACCGTACCCGGCAAGATCGGTTTCGACACGGGCAAATCCCGATTCGAGTGCAACCTGGCCGACATGAAGGGCGGCCAGATGCCTCCGGATGCTGCCGCGCAAATGAAATCCATGGGGCTGGATGAAAGGGTAGCGGTCGCGCGCCCGGACAAAAAGGTTGCTTACCTTATTTGTCCGGGAATACAAAGCTACATCGAAATGCCACTGCCCAAAGCCGACAGCGCCCCGACCAACGGCGACTTCAAGGTGGAAACCACGAAAATCGGCAAGGACACCGTGGACGGCCATCCGTGTGTGAAAAACAAGTACGTGGTCACCGACAAGGAAGGAATCAAATATGAATACACTGTCTGGAATGCGACGGACTTGAAAAAATTCCCGGTCAAAATCCAAACCACCGAGCAGGGTCGTGACGCGATCATGCTTTTCAAAAACGTCTCGCTCGCCAAACCCGCCGCCAGCCAGTTCGAACTGCCGTCCGGTTATGCCAAATACGACAACGTGCAGACCATGATACAGCAGGAAACGATGAAACGCATGGGCGGCATGGGCATGCCACCCATGGGCCATTAAGCCAATCCCATTCCGAAACTCGGCTTTAAAGGTTCTGTCACAATTATTGAAATAGCTATTACAGAAATTGTACCAATATGAAACCCCGCGTAAAATCCAACGATTGGCTAGGCTTGTTCCTTTGGGGACTCGATATCCTTATGAATCCAAACACACAGACGCTCTTGGAATCGTTCGAGTCCTGGAATTACCGAAATCATCTGCGAGCCGATCTGAAACAGCTTGGCCGCAGCGGAATGGTCGAATGTCATAGGGTGCGCAACGAGTCAAAGTGGCGACTTTCAGAGTCGGGCCGTCTCGTGGCCTTTGGCGGGATTGACCCCGTGTCCCAATGGTCACGTCAGTGGGATGGCAGATGGCGCTTGTTTTTGTTTGATCTTCCAGCCCGCCAGCAACAACTACGCTTGGCCCTTTGGCGTTGGCTGCGGCAGCAGCGTTTCGGTTATTTGCAGCAAAGTGTGTGGATTGTTCCAGATACGATAAACGAGAACAGTATTCCATTGCGCCGGTTTAAACTTACCCCGGAATCGTTGACAATCATCGAAGGCGCCCCTGTGCCACCTGACACGAATGAAAGCATTATTCAAAGCGCATGGGATTTCGCCGTCATTAATCACAATTACAGAGTGGCCATCGAAGTTGCGATTGCCGGGCGGAGATTTGTCTGCGGAGGCAAGGCAATCGAAATGCGAAACTGGCTTGCTGATGAGCGCACCACTTGGCTGGAGGCCATTGCGAACGACCCACTATTACCGGAAGCACTGTTGCCTAAAAATTATCTCGGGCAGAAAGCCTTTCGCGAACGGCAGACCACCTTTTCAATCTTGAGCGAGTTTTTGACCAAAAGGAACGATAGATGAAATAGCTATTTCATTTATTGTTCTCATGCTTTACAACAAAACTTCATTCGATTAGATTAATTGGCGAGCTTTGGCCAGCGCCTCTTCGAGTTTACCGGCGTCCTTGCCGCCACCGCGGGCGTTGTCTGGTTTCCCGCCGCCTTTGCCGCCGACAATGGGTGCGATTTGCTGGATGATTTTCCCGGCCTGAACTTTCGCCGTGAAATCAGGCGAAACGGCGGCGACGAGCGCGACTGCGCCGTTCGCCACGCCACCGAGAACAATCACACCTCTGAAACGGCCTTTCAGCGAGTCGGCGATGGATTGAAGGAAGTCGCCATTGGCGGAGCCGAGATTGTGAATGATTGCGGGCACGCCGTTGATGGTTTTGATCTCTTCGAGCAGGAGACTGGCGGCGTTTGAGGCTTCGCGTTGTTGCGCAATTTTGATCTGCTTCTCCATCGCTTTCTGGTGTTCCAGCAACGACTCGATCTTCTTTTCCAGCTCATGCACGGGCGAATTTACCTTGCCCGCCAGCAACTTGATGAGCGTAACTTCGTCCGCAGCCTGGCGATAGGCTTCGAGGCCGGCAACGGCCTCGATGCGCCGGACACCAGCGGCAATGGCGTTTTCGCTCACGATGCGGAACAAACCAATCTCGCCCGTCGCGCGCGTGTGCGTGCCGCCGCAGAGTTCCATCGAGTAACCGTCCAGCTTGGCCGCGTGACCGCCAATCTGGACGACGCGGACGGTGTCACCATATTTCTCGCCGAAGAATTGCATCACGTCCTTGCGCGATTTCACGTCGGCATAGGGAACTTCCGCCCACGACACGCCGGCGTTTTCAAGGATGCGCTCATTGACCAGCTTCTCGACGTTGGCAACCTGCGCGGGCGTGAGCGGTGCGCTGTTGAAATCAAACGTGAGCTTGTCCGGGCCGACGAACGAACCTTTCTGCGAAGCGTCATGGCTCACGACCTCGTGCAACGCCCAGTGCAGCAAATGCGTGACAGTGTGGTGGCGTTGGATGGCTTCGCGCCTGGGCTTGTCGACGTGAACCAGGACTTCCTCGCCCGCATCCGGGAGGTTATCCCCTTTAACAAAATGCAGCCAGGTATTGCCGGATTTCTGCGTGTTCGTGATTTGTAGTCGCCGGCTTGAGGCCTCTGTTCTTTCCGACGAGGGAAACGGAACATCCGAGACCGGGACTATTTTCCCGGTATCACCGACTTGGCCGCCCATCTCGGCATAGCAGGCGCTGATGTCAAGAATAACAGCGGTGTCGAGAAGAACAGTGGTTTTTCTCTTCAAACCGACGACTTCAAGCACCTTCGCTGGCGTCTCCAGCTTCTCGTAACCGACGAATTTCGTGGGTGTGGCGGTTTCGATTTGAGAAAATTCGATGATTTCTTTCTTCTGAGCTTTGCGCCCGCGCTCACGCTGCTCTTCCATCAACTTTTCAAAACCTGCCGTGTCCACGGTCAAACCGCGTTCGCGCGCCATCAACTCAGTCAGGTCGAGCGGAAAGCCGTAAGTGTCGTAGAGTTTGAAAACAATTTCGCCCTGCAATATTTCCAATTGCGGCAATGTTTCTTCAACGCACTGCAAAGCCTTTTCAAGCTTTCTGACAAACTCATCTTTTTTGACTCCACTTGTTTTTCCTGCATACCAAAATGCGCCAAATTCACCAAAGGCTTGCTTAATTTTAAGAATCACGTTTGAATCAGAAATCAACCCCATCTCTCGCAAGTCATGTTCAAGAAAAGCGCGAAAAGGAGACAAAGCAGAGTCATAACTTTGTTCAAGCCATTTGACATTGCTTTCATCAACGATTTCAAAATGTTGGTTGCGAAGTTGTTTTAAATTTTCTTTTAATTCATTGAATGCTGCGCTGCGAGGAACTTGTAAAATTCGCGTTTTCCATTTCACGATTTCTTCAAGGAAGCTCAGACCTGTATCAAGAGTTTTATTGAAAGCTTCTTCTTCGCCGCGAATCACATCGCTCACGAATTTCTTTCTATTGCGGATTTCGGGGAAGACGTCGCCCATCGTGTCGGCGAGCACGTCCACGAGTTTGTAAAAGAACGGTTCGTGGAAACCGAGCGTGCGGCCATAGCGCACGGCGCGGCGCAGGATGCGGCGCAGGACGTAGTTGCGGTCGGTGTTGCCGGGCTGGATGCCGTCAGCAATCGCAAAACCCAGCGTGCGGATGTGGTCGGCGATGACGCGGAACGCCACGTCCGTGGCGAGTTGAGGGTTGAGGGTTGAGGGTTGAGAGCTTGCCGGCGGGACGCCAGCGCTCCCAGGAAGTGTGCTGCCATATTTCTTGCCGCTCAGTTTTTCCAGCGCGTCGAAAATCGGACGGAAGATGTCGGTTTCGTAGTTCGAGATTTTTGCGTTGGCAAAATCTTTGAAGCCTTTCGTGCACTGGATGATGCCGGTGACGCGCTCGAAACCCATGCCGGTGTCCACGTGCTTGGCGGGCAACGGCGTGAACGTACCGTCCGGATTGGCATTGAACTGGATGAAGACAAGATTCCAGATTTCAATACAACGGGCGTCGCCTTTGTTGACGAGCGAGCCTTTGATGTCTCCCTTGGGCGTGAGGTCAACATGGATTTCGCTGCACGGGCCGCACGGGCCGGTGTCGCCCATCATCCAAAAGTTGTCCTTCTTGCCGCCGGTGCAGATGTGGACCTTGGGGTCGAGCCCGGCGGCTTTGAAAAGTTTTCCCCAATGGTCGTAGGCTTCCTGGTCGAATTCGGACGGCTCGCCTTTGCCCGGCTTATAGACCGTGGCGTAGAGGCGTTCCGGCGGAAACCCGAACCACTTCTTCGACGTGACGAGTTCCCACGCCCATTCGATGGCCTCTTTTTTGAAGTAGTCCCCAAAACTCCAGTTCCCCAACATTTCAAAAAACGTGTGGTGGTAGGTGTCGAGGCCGACGTCTTCGAGGTCGTTGTGTTTGCCGCCGGCGCGGATGCATTTCTGGGTGTCGGCGGCGCGCCCGGGCTTGTAGGGGCATTTGGTCTGGCCGAGAAAGATGGGCACGAACTGGTTCATGCCGGCGTTGGTGAACAGCAGGTTCGGCGAATCGGGCAGGAGGCTCGAAGACGGCACAATGGTGTGCTGCTTCGACTTGAAGAAGTCGAGAAAGTCCTTCCGGACCTGGCTACTCGGGCGGATTTGCGTACTGGTCATCATGTCAAAATCAAACTCAGGTAGGGCGCGATGTCCTCATCGCGCCGCGGCGGGCTGGGACAGCCCGCCCTACCTTTGCGACGGTCATAGACCGCAGTAAAATTCAGGCGGGGAGATTAGCCCCAAGCCCCCGGTCAAGGCGAGTTGGAAGTTTTGCGTTGCTGTCCCGGGTTCGACGGTATTGCCGGTGAATGGTTCTTGGCGAACGCAGGCGCCTGGCCCACTATTCGTATTGTCAGCACAAGCAATGAGGGCCGTGCAGCCGGACAACGTTTTATGCAGCAACCATCGGACATCCGCAAAATTGCGTTCCTCGGCGATTACCTACCGAGGAAATGCGGCATTGCCACGTTCACGACCGACTTGCGCTGCGCGGTGGCGGCAGAGCATCCGGCGATTCAATGCCTGGTCGTGCCGGTCAATGACCTCGCCGGCGGCTACGATTACCCGCCGGAAGTGCGCTTTGAGATTGCGGAGCAGGACCTGCCGTCCTACCTGCGCGCGGCGGATTTCCTGAACATCACAGACGTGGACGTGATTTGCGTGCAACATGAGTTCGGCATTTTCGGCGGGCCAGCGGGCAGTCATGTGCTGGCGTTGCTGCGCGAACTGCAGATGCCTATCGTCACCACGCTGCACACGGTGCTGCGCGAGCCGAACACGGAACAGCGACGCGTGATGCGCGACCTGATCCGGCTCTCGACGCGGCTGGTGATCATGACCGAACGGGGCCAGCAGTTCCTGCGTGAAGTTTATCAGGCGCCGGCGGCCAAAATTGACCTCATCCCGCACGGCATTCCCGACATGCCGTTCGCCGACCCAAATTATTTCAAGGACGAGTTTGGCGTGGCAGGCAAGCAGGTGCTGCTCACGTTCGGCCTCATCTCGCCGAACAAGGGCATCGAGTATGCGTTGCGCGCGTTGCCGGACATCATCCGGGAATTTCCCAACGTCGTTTACATCGTGCTGGGCCAGACGCATCCGAGTCTGCTGCGCGACGAGGGCGAAGCTTACCGCCTGAGTCTGAAGCGGCTGGCCAAAGACCTCGACGTGCAGAAGCACGTCGTGTTCTTCAATCGCTTCGTCGAACTGGAGGTGTTGATGCGGTTCATCGGCGCGGCGGACATTTATCTGACACCGTACCTGACCGAGGCGCAAATCACCTCGGGCACGCTGGCCTACGCGTTCGGCGCGGGCAACGCGGTGGTGTCCACCCCCTACTGGCACGCGGCGGAATTGCTGACCGCCGAACGCGGCAAGCTGGTGCCGTTCCGCAACGCCAGGGCCATCGCCGTGGCCGTGGTGGAACTGCTGCGCGACGAGGCGTTGCGCCACTCGATGCGTAAGAACGCTTACAAGCTGGGGCGTGACATGGTGTGGAGCCGCGTGGCGCAGCTTTATGTGAAGTCCTTCGAACAGGCGCGATTGGATCATAGTTTCGTGGGACGAAAATCCTCGCCCATCAAGACGCTCGACGAACAGCCCGGCCAGTTGCCGGAGATGAAGCTTGACCATCTGTTTCGGATGAGTGATTCAACCGGCATTTTCCAGCACGCGAGCTTCACGGTGCCGAATTTTTCCGAAGGCTATTGCACGGACGACAACGCGCGGGCGCTGGTGCTGGCGTTGATGCTGCAAAAGCTGGGCCACGGCTCGCCGCGCCTCGGTGCGCAGGCCGCCACCTACGCCGCGTTCCTGAACCACGCCTTCGACCGCAAGCGCGGGCGCTTCCGCAACTTTATGAGCTTCGACCGGCACTGGCTGGAGGAAGTCGGCTCGGAGGACTGCCAGGGTCACGCGCTGTGGGCGCTGGGGCTGTGTGTGTCGCAGGCGGGCCAGGGCAGTTTTCAAATGCTGGCGGCGGAATTGTTCGAGCAGGCCCTGCCCGTGGCCGCCGAGTTCATGTCACCGCGCGCGTGGGCGTTCACGCTCATCGGCATTGATGAATATCTGCGGCGGTTCAGCGGTGACCGGCGCGCGAACCAGATTCGCGAATCGCTCACGGCGAAACTCATGCAACGCCACACCGACGCCGCCACCGACGAGTGGCAGTGGTTTGAAGAAGTGGTTTCCTATGCCAACGCCAAGCTGCCACACGCGATGATTCTCAGCGGACGCTGCCTGAACAACGGAACGATGCTGGAACTCGGTCTCAAGACCCTGCGGTGGCTGACAAAAATCCAGACTTCGGATGCCGGCTCTTTCCGGCCCATCGGCTCAAACGGATTTTATCCGCGCGGCCATGAACGCGCGCAGTTCGACCAGCAACCCATCGAAGCCCAAGTAACGATTTCCGCCTGCATCGAAGCGTATCAGGCAACGGGCGACATGTTCTGGGTCACGGAAGCGCGGCGCGCGTTCGAGTGGTTCCTCGGTCGAAACGATCTGGGACTGGCCCTCTACGATTCCACCACCGGCGGCTGCCGGGACGGATTGCACGTGGACCGTCTGAGCCAAAACCAGGGCGCCGAGTCCACGCTCGCATTCCTGCTTGCGCTGGCGGAAATGCAGGCGCTGCAGAACACGATCACCAGCTTCAAGGAACCCCCCGGCAAATGACCGGCACGGGTTGGAACCCCGCCGCAGAAAAAATATGACCACCCCCACCCGGCCACCCATCCACGCCAAACGCATTGGACCCACCCTGGTGCCTGACCGCTCGCGGGTGCTCATGCGACCCTTTTATCCCAGCAGCGACGACATCGCGCGAAAGATCGTCGCCCGCGTCCTGGCCCTGTCGGACGAGGAAATCGCCCGGCTGCTGAGCCAGGTGCTGGGCGAATTTGAGGATCGACACGAGCGCGTTGAAAAATTTTTCCGCAACCGCTTCACGCGGGTGCGTCATTACCTGGGCGAGGCGTGGGAGACTTCGTCGGAACGGCAGGCGCTCATCGGCGCTCACTTCACGCATGAATACTCCCCGGAATCCGCGGCGCTGTTCAATCCTTCCATCGTGCCGCACCCCGACCAAAGCGGGCTACCCAAGGGCGCGCTCCGTTTCATCCTGAGCCTGCGGGCCACGGGCGAAGGTCACATTTCCTCCATCACCTTTCGCACCGGCATCGTCAGCGCGCACCATCGGATCACGCTCACGCCGCCGGGGCCGTTTGTGACGGAGCCGGAGCGCGTGCCGAGCGCAGCTTACGAGAAGGCGCTCTTTTGCCGCAAACTCCAGGAAGTGGGCGTGCAGAATGACTTTTGCCAGCGCGTGCTCGGTCAACTCCCCGAGGCTTTCATCCTGGACGACCTGCACCGCGTTCTGGCCACGGAGCGCCGGCAAACGGACCCGGCGGACGCCACGGCGGACCGTGCCGTGCGCGGCATCCTGCTGCTGGCCGAGTCAAACTACGAAGTCCACTTTGCTCCCGGCAGCCAGGTTTCCCAGCGCGTTCTCTTTCCGTCCACGGCCAGCCAGCGCAACGGCATCGAGGACTCGCGCTTCGTTCGCTTCCAGAACGACGACGGCAGTTTCACCTACTACGCGACCTACACCGCTTACGATGGCAAGATCACGTTGCCGCAACTTTTGGAGACGCCGGACTTTGTGGATTTCAAATTCACCACGTTAAACGGCCCCGCCGTGCAGAACAAGGGCATGGCGCTGTTCCCGCGCAAAATCAACGGCCAATTTGCCATGCTCTCGCGCCAGGACGACGAGAACATCCTCCTGATGTTTTCCGACAACATCCATTTCTGGCAGACGCCCAAGCTGTTGCTGCCGCCCGCGCAACCGTGGGAATTCATCAAGATGGGCAACTGCGGTTCGCCAATTGAAACCGAACGGGGCTGGCTGGTGTTAAGTCACGGCGTCGGCGCGATGCGGAAGTATTGCCTCGGCGCGTTCCTGCTCGACTTGAACGACCCCACCCACGTCATTGGCCGCCTGCGAGAACCGTTGCTGTCCCCGAACGAAGCCGAGCGCGAAGGTTACGTCCCGAACGTGGTGTACACCTGCGGCGCGCTACGGCATGGTCGGGAACTCGTCATCCCGTACGGCATGAGCGACTACGCCACCAGCTTCGCCACCGTGTCGCTCGACGAAGTGTTGGGAGCCATGGAATAAATTGAAACAAATGCAAAGCGGCCTTCGGAACCGGAGGCCGCTTTTTTCTATGCGCTGACTTGAGCCATTTGGGAAGTGGCGAAAGGAATTCGGTGAAACCGAAGGCCCGCGAGGGCCGAGTGAGCGGGCGCGAACGAGTCAACGCGCAACGGAAATTAGCCCAGGGTTGGAACGCAGTGACTACCCTGGGTAATCGTCCCATAAAATAAATTCCTTCTCCCATCCGATGGGAGAAGGTGGCCACGCATCGCGAGACCGGCTGAGGGTTATTTCGAGAGTTTGCCAGTTTTCTACCGCCCTTTCAGGGCTTGATTTCTTTTGGACTGATTCCCCAGAGCGGCGCTCGTTTCACTTCGCTTGCCCTGGGCTATTATCTGTCGGGCTTCCCGCCTTCATCTGATTTCGGCGTGGCAAGTCAGCCCTTTTGAATCAGTGAACATCAGCGGGAATTAGCGGCTCGCCAAGAGTCCCGCCGGTTCACCTTTTCATCGCTCCCCGGTTTACGCTTCCAAACTGAGACCAAGGGTTTTCCCAGTGGCGCCGAGGAACACCCTAGTCGCGGCCAGACCTTGCGAAGGGTAACGGTAATTATGAACATTATTCACGAACGCAGCGTGGATTGGACGGGAGCACCCGAACCGAATACCGGCATTGCATTCGCCCCTATTCATCGCCAGTTTCGCAAGCAGCACGATCCCGGCGAACTCCGCTTGCACTGCGCAAGCGATGTTTTGCGCCGGCCTTTCAAAATCACCGGATTGATGAAGTTCCTGGGTGGGTTCTTGCTCCTCACGGCTCTCATTACATCCGTTCAAGCAACCGGAAGCGTCACTTTGGCCTGGAACCGAAGCTCCAACACCAACGTTGCGGGTTACAACATTTATTATGGTGGAGCCAGCGGCACTTACACCAACGAGATTTCCGCCGGCAACGCAACGAATGCAACCGTTTCCGGCCTGGTTCAGGGGACCACCTACTATTTTGCGGTGACAACGTGTGCTGCTTCGGGCATGGAAAGTCCTTTTTCAAGCGAAATCAGTTACACGGTTCCATCATCTAACAATCTCCCGACTATCACGCTGACCGCGCCGTCCAACGGCGCAGGATACACAGCGCCCGCGACCATCAACCTCGCCGCCAGCGTCACCACCAACGGCCACTCGATCACCAAAGTCCAGTTCTACAACGGCGCGACACTGTTGGGTGAAGACACCTCCGCGCCCTACAGCTTCACCTGGAGCAACGTGAGCTCCGGCAGTTACACCCTGACGGCGCAGGTGGTCTATGACGCTGGCAGCACGGTCGCTTCATCCCTCGCCAACGTGACGGTCACGAACCCGGCGCCCACCGTCGCGCTGACCGCGCCGTCCAACGGCGCAGGATACACAGCGCCCGCGACCATCAACCTCGCCGCCAGCGTCACCACCAACGGCCACTCGATCACCAAAGTCCAGTTCTACAACGGAGCGACACTATTGGGTGAAGACACCTCCGCGCCCTACAGCTTCACCTGGAACAACGTGGGCAGCGGCAACTACAGCCTGACCGCAGGGGTAGTATATGATTCCGGCAGCACGGTCGCTTCATCGTCGGTCGACATTGCCATCGCGTCCGTAACTGTTGTGGTGACCCTCTGGCCAAGCACGGCGGTGCCCGGAGTGGTGGATGGAGGCCCGGACAGTGCCGTGGAGTTGGGGGTGAAGTTCCGCTCGGACGTGGCCGGGAGCATCACCGGCATACGCTTCTACAAAGCGAGCGCCAACACGGGCACACACGTGGGCAACCTGTGGACGAGCACGGGCACGCTGCTGGCGACGGCGACGTTCACCGGCGAAACCGCCTCGGGTTGGCAGCAGGTGAACTTTGCGACGCCGGTGTCGATCACCACCAACACGGTCTATGTGGCCTCCTACCACGCCAACAACGGGCACTACAGTGCCAATGGGAACTACTTTTCGGTCAATGGCGTTGATAATCCGCCACTGCATGCGCTGACCAATGGCGTGTCGGGAGGAAATGGTGTCTTTGCTTATGGCTCGAGCAGTGCATTCCCGAACCAGACTTGGAATGCTCGCAACTACTGGGTGGATGTGGTGTGGCAGGGTGAGCTTCCCGGAGTGCAGCTCCTCGTTACGCACACCCGGCAGTTCGTTCTGAGCGTGACCGGCACGATCGGCCACACGTATGACATCCAAGCGACGCAGGATTTCAAGACCTGGACCGTCATCGGCACCGTGACGGTAGGAACCAATGGTTTGTCAGTTTTTACCGACACGAACGCGGCGAGTTTTTCGAAGCGCTTCTATCGCACACGAGGATGACCGTGAAATGATCTCCAAGGCGGGGAGCTTATTGCTGCGGCAGCATGGCAAGATCGCGAAACCGCTCCGGCGGTCTCCGGTTAAGAATCAACGGAAGTTAAAAATATGTCACTCTATCTCAGCCAAAGACGTTGGGGGCGATCATGCCTGCACCTGGCGGCGGCGATGCGCGCCGGCCACTGGCGCTGGCATTTCGCCGGCATCGGACGGGAGATTCATTTCACAAAGCCGCTGCCCCGCAAGGCCACGGCAGGCGGCTGATTATAAAAAAGCCGGCCAGCCGGCGGCGGTTGAAAACAGAAAGGAAAATGATGAAACTCAACGTACAGTTTGCCTGTGAAACCCGCTTTGACCAGCCGATCCGGTGCATCACCCCAACCCCGGGCGCAGTGGTCGCCAGGCATCCGGGTTTTGTCGCGCACAGTGGCCATCGCCGGACGACCGAAGCCGATCAAGCCCGAATTGACCTGTGGATTTTTTTGGGGGATTCTAGCTCGTAACCAGTTTTTCCTGCGGAAGCAATCCGACCCGCAAAGCGAAACGTACCAGGCCCGGAATGTCATGCACGTTCAGGCAACCCATCAATTTCATGCGGTGATATTCGACGGTTTTGGGACTGACTTTCAGAATTTCGGCGATGCCTTTGGTGTTCTGGCCTTCGGCGATGAGCTGGAGAATCTCGCGCTGCCGGCCCGTTAATTGTTCGAGCGGGCTTTTCCGGTTAGCGATCCCATCCAAAAGGAAGTTCTTGGGCAGCCGGGTGGAGATTTCCCGGCTGAGATAGATCTCCCCGTGCGCCACGCGTTGCAAGGCGGTTTCCAGTTCGGTCGTCGCCGCTTTCTTTAGCAGGTAGCCGGCCGCGCCCGCCTTGAGCGCCCGCCAGACATATTCTTCGTTGTGGTGCATGGAAAGGATGATGACCCGCACGTCCGGAAATTCTTTGGCCATGCGCGCCGCCGCTTCGAGGCCATTCAGACCGGGCATGGCGATATCCATCAAAACCACATCCGGCCGGTGCAGCTTGACCAGATTCAGAACCTCGCGGCCATCGCTGGCCTCGCCCACCACTTCCACCCCCGGCAATTTTTCCAGCAGCGCGCGAATGCCCGCGCGCACCAGCGTGTGGTCATCGGCCAATATGACGCGGATCGGTTTGACAGAGTTGTTGTTCATGGGGTTTCAGATTCGGACGGTGGGGTCTGCCACTTCAGCGGAAACCAGGCGTGGACTTCGGTGCCTTGTCCCGGGTTGGACTTGAACTCCAGCCCTCCACCGGCCAGCGACGCACGCTCTTCCATGCTCAATAAACCCAGACTGGCGCCACGCACGGCTTGTTCTCGGACCGAGGCCCCATCAAACCCAATACCGTCATCGCTCACGCGCAGGTGGAGTTGCCCGTTTTCCTTGCGCAACTCAACCGTCACTACTTTTGCCTGGGCGTGGCGCACCACATTGGTCAAGGCTTCCTGGGCCACGCGGAAACATTCGGTTTCAATCATCGGATCCAGGCGTTGCTCCAGCTGGTCGGCGTGGAACTTGACTTTCAACTCGACCAGCGCCGCCTGTCGCTCGGTGTACCAACGCAAGGCCGGTTCCAATCCCAGATCGTCGAGGATGGACGGGCGCAAATCCAACGAGATATCACGCACTTGTTCCAGCACGCGCTCGACCACCTCGAGGGTTTCGTTCAAGCGTGGCGACACGACCTCCGTGCCAGGTGACAGCAACATCGCTTGCAGGTTCAATTGCATGACGGTGAGGGCCTGGCCGATTTCGTCGTGGAGTTCGCGCGCGATGTTCCTGCGTTCGGTTTCCTGCGCCTCCACCAGCCGGCGGGAAAGCACCTGAAGTTTGCGGCTGTATTCCTTGCGTTTTGCCTCGGCCTGCTTGCGCTCAGTGATGTTGCGAATATTGCATTGAATGACTTTGCTGCCGTTGACCTGATAAACGTTGCTGACAAACTCCACGTTGATGGACTTGCCGGCGCTGGTTTCCAGCGGCAGGTCGTCGTAACGGACATAGGCTTCACGCTGCAACTCCCGGAACTCCGCCTTGGACGCTTTAACGTCTTTGAAAGGGCCAATCTCCCAGAGTTTGTTTCCCAGCAACTGCTCGCGAGTGTAGCCCAACAGATCGGTCAGGAACGGGTTGACATCATCAATCTGCCCGGTGCCCGCGTTGAGAATCAGAATCCCATCCTGGGCGGTTTCAAACAGCCGGCGGTAGCGCATTTCGGAAGCCTTCAGCGCGTGATCCGCTGACTGGCGTTCCACTTCGCGATGTTCCAAGGCTTGGGCCATCTGATCAAAGGTTCGGGTAAGCTGGCCCAATTCATCTCCCCGGTGGGCAAGTCCCGTGCGCGTGCTAAGATCGCCCGTGGCCAGCCGCGCGCTGGATTTCACCAGGGTCCGAACCGGGCGGAGGACCAGCAAGTGGCTGCCGATCCAGCCGAGCATGAAAGCAAAGCAGGCGGCAATCCCCAACCCGGTCAGGTTTTCGCTCAGCCGGCGGTCCGCTTCGGCAAAGAGAACCTGCTTGGGGATGCTGCTGAGAATGGTGACCACGTCGTCGGAAACGAGCTGGCTGTGCATGGCGGCGAACGCATGATAACCGGGAATCCCGTCCGCAGACATCGCCTCCACCACGCCATGATTCTGACTGAAGACATTTGTCAAAAGCGATTTTTCCGGGAACGGCAGGCCGATCCATTTTTCCGGCGAGGGATAACGACCCAGAATTCTTCCGGTGCGGTCAATCTCGGTCCACGTCGCTCCTTTGGGCAATTGCGCCGGCAGCGCGGACTCGAAATTGCTGACCCAGTCCAAATCCAGCGCGGCAAAGACCACCGCTTGGACCTGCCCGTCGGAATCGAAAACCGGACAACCGAAATTGACGGTGGGCTTGCCGACCCCTTGTCCGTCCGGGAAATCGCCAATCGCGAAGGCGCGTGTTGCGAGCGCGCGGCGGAAAAACGGACTGTTCGTCTGGTTGGCCGGCTCCACCATCGGGAGCGCGCTGGCCAGAACCATTCCATTGGTCCTGATAACTCCCAAATTGGCATAACGCGGGGAGTTGCTGAACAGCTCGTCCAGCAATTTCTTGCAACCCCGCCGGTTGCCCGAGCGCACCGCAGACGACTCCGCCAGAGCGAGCAGTAGTTGGCGCGTCTGGCCGATCACCCGCCCCTCTTCCCGCGTGGCCAATTCCATCATCTCCTGCGAACTCTGATTCCATTCCTGCACCAGTCGCCGACGCTCTTCCGACGCCGTGTGCAGCGTCAATCCCACCAACGGGGCGCACGCCAGCAACACCAGCAACAACAGGCGCAATCGCAAACCGGAAACCAGCCGGCTGATAATTTTTTTCATACCACAATATTCCACGCCAAACTTGACTAATCCCGCACGGCACAGCGTGTCGGCGCTGGTCCGTACCCCAAAAAATGTCCCACTATGATTTTGGCCGCGGTCGGAACTTCGACCAGAGCGATCCGGCCAACGGCGCACCTTTCAGACGGGCCTGCCGCCACGAAGGCTTGGGCTATGAGCGAAAAAATCGTTGAATTGTTTTCCGCCAAGGCGCTCGCCGGCGACTTGCCGAATTATAGCTTATGGAGAATGACTTCAAATGCTTTTTACTTCACGGTTTATGTCAGCCCACAGTTCGCTCAATCTGCAACTGATGCTCCGAAAGCGGGTTTGTTTTAAAGTTGGCAGGTTCATCGCCATTGACCACGTGAATGCGTTGGAACGGATTCGACTGGTCTCGGGTTGACCTGATCGTGGTTTGTCGCCACCGGTTTCAAGGGATGCATTCACAATTTCAAATTGGTTTCATCCAGTTGATTTGTTTGACGGTGATTGGCTACCCAATCCGGGGGACGCGGATGTCGCCTGAGTGATTGAGAATGCCGAAGGCAAACAAAAGCCACACGACGACGCAAATCACCACGACGACGTTGAGAATTTTTTTGATCTTTCCGTCCATCGGGATATAGGTGTTGACCAGCCAGAGCAGCACGCCAATGACGATCAGAGTGACGGCGAGAGAAATCAGTGACATAGATTACCTCCAATTTGGATGAGTGTTTTATTATTCATGCTGTGAGCCTAAGCCAGAGGGCGGAAGGACGCTATGGGGTATTACCCTACCAAACATTTATGAATCCAGCGCTGGCGGGCAGGCGGGGATGATTAAAGAAATCGAATGGGGAGTTTCAGGCCGGCCGCTGGCGGTGACACGGCGAAGATTCTGCGCAAGGCCAGGTGGGTGGGGAGAAAGGCAACGACCCACAGCACGCCAAACCACAGGATAACATAAAGGTTTTGGTTGATCCAGTGTTGCGGTTGCTGGTCGTTGAATCCGTAAACATAATTGAGGTTGATGGGTAGGTTGGGGTTGGCCAGATGCGCGCCGGCGGGCGGAGTAAAAAAGTAGCAGATGAGCAACAACCCGGCGGCCAGGCCGGTCCAGGCGGACAAAGCCCGTTTGTCGTAGCCCAGACGGAACAGGAGCCAGACGAGCAGCAAGGGCAGCCAGCCATGAAAAAGCGAAAGCCCGCGGGTGAAAAGAGGCAGATGGCTGTCGAACATATAACCGGTCAGGCCCAGAAGGTGAATCCCCAGAAGGTTGCTGCCGAAGTCCGCGAGCCAGAGGCATTGCGGAAGCAGAATGCCCACGGAGCACATGCTGATGAGCAGGGAGCTTTCCAACCACATGCCTGCCACTGTGAGAATGAGGGCGGCATCGCAAAACCATAAAAAATTGGTGGGCCCATAGGTGTGCAAATAAATCGGAACGAGGACGGCGAGAAAGACGGTGCCGACCACTTTGGCGGCCAGTGGAATTTTGTGTGGTTGAACCACGACCAGTTCGCCGGCGGTGACAGGAATGGTGGAGACGACGGTCGCTGGAGCTTCAGATTTCATGGGCGAAACTTTTTTCAGTGGCTCAGTCAGATTTGGGTGGGGATGACTTCATATTCGTAAGCACTCCCATGATGGATGGGGAAACCTTGCCGGTGCTATGGGGTGTTTCCCTACCAAAGGCAACTCACCCTTTCGCCTTGTTTTTCCTGAGCGCGAATGGAAGAAAGGCCCTGCGAGTTTGCCGCAAATGGAAACGAGAATTGACGCGAATGCGCTGACTGAATTGCCCTGACAGGGCAAAGGACAATTCGCCAGGCACAGGCACAAATTTTGTTTGAAGTGCGTGCTCCCAAATGATGCACTTCCCATCACCATGAAAGCTTGCTTCCGCTTTTTGCTCCAGGTCTTGTTCCGCTTCCGCGCCTACGACCTGGACGTGCTGAAAACGCCCGGCCCGGTGCTTTTGATTCCGAATCACCTCTCCTGGATTGACTGGCTGTTTCTCTGGGTCTGCCTGGATGAGGATTGGAAGTTCGTCAGTTCGAGCATCTCGGCGCAGACGAGCTGGCTGCATCGGAAATTGATGATCAACCGCTACACCCTGCCCGTTGACACCAGTTCGCCTTACGCGGTGAAGCACATGGCGGAGTTTCTCAAAGGCGGCGGGCGGCTCGTGCTCTTTGCCGAAGGCCGCCTGTCGCGCACGGGCACCTTGATGAAGCTCTTCGATGGCACCGGCTTTTTAATTTTCAAAACAAAAGCGAAAGTCATCACCGCTTACCTGCGCGGCGCCGGATGCCTGCCGTTTTCCCCCAATCCGGGCTGGAAAAAATGTTTTCCCAAAGTGACCGCGCATTTCAGCGCCACGCTGGCTGCGCCCGAGTTGGGGGACATCAGCACCGGCCGCGCGCGGGCGTTGCTGACCAACTGGCTCCGCGACCAAATGGTGCGGCAGCAGTTCGAGGTCGAGATGGCGTTCGGCGCGCAGAATGTCCTCTCGGCGGTGGCGGAGACCGCCCGCAAACATCCCAGCCAGGTCATCCTCGAAGACACGACGCAGCAAACGTTGACCTATTGGAAGCTGATGGTGGGGGCGGATGTGCTGGCCCATGCCTTGCGTGGCACAGTTGCGGGTGGCGAGCGTGTTGGCCTGTTGTTGCCCAATGTCAACGCCACACCGGTGGTCATCCTCGCGTTGTGGAGGCTGGGCAAAGTGCCCGCCATGCTGAACTTCTCCTCGGGCACACCCACCATGCTGGCGTGTGCGGAACTGGCCGGACTAAAGCACATCGTCACCTCGCGCGCCTTTTTTGAACGCACCCGGCTCAACATGGACGATTTTGTGAAAGCGGGCATCAGTCTGATTTACCTCGAGGACGTGCGCGCCCGCATCACCGGCCCCCGGAAATTCCTCACGCTGCTCCGGCATGTTTTCAATCCGCAACCAGCTCGCGATTTATCGGAGTCCGCCATCCGCAGTTCGCCATCCGCCGGCTCCACTGCCGTAATTGTTTTCACGAGCGGCTCCGAAGGCGTGCCCAAGGGCGTCGAGCTGACCCATGGCAACATCCTCGCCAACATCCGCCAGATGCTGGCGGTCACCGATATAACCGACGGCGACCGTCTCTTCAACTGCCTGCCGCTCTTCCACAGCTTCGGTCTCACGGCGGGGGCGTTCCTGCCGCTGGTGCGCGGGATTTATATCTTCCTCTATCCTTCGCCCTTGCATTACCGCACCGTGCCGGCCGCGCTCTACGACCGCGACTGCACGGTGTTTCTCAGCACCAACACCTTCCTGAACGGCTACGCGCGCAAGGCACATCCTTACGACTTCCGCAGCATCCGGTATCTGTTTGCCGCCGCGGAGAAGTTGCAGGAAGCCACCGCGCTCGCCTGGTCGCAGAAATACGGCGTGCGCATTCTCGAAGGTTATGGCACGACCGAGTGCGCTCCGTGCCTGAGTGTCAACACACCGCTGGAGCCACGTTACGGCTCCGTGGGCCGTCTCCTGCCCGGCATGGAATGCAAACTGGAGCCGGTCGAAGGTGTGGCCGAGGGCGGGCGGCTCTTCGTGCGCGGACCAAACGTGATGAAAGGCTATTTGAACGCGGAAGCGAACGCGAAGTTCCAGGCCCTCGGCGGCTGGTATGATACCGGCGACATCGTGAATCTGGATGCCGAAGGCTACCTGCATATCCTCGGGCGGATGAAACACTTCGCCAAGGTGAGCGGCGAGATGGTGAGCCTCACGGCGGTCGAAGATGCGCTGGCCGGAGCGTTTCCGCACTACGGCCTGCACTGCCAGATCGCCGTCATCACGCGCCCCGAAGAAAACAAAGGTGAAATGCTCATCGCCGTGACCAACGAACCGAAGCTGACCCTGGACGAAATCCGCGACGCCATCAAAGCCAAAGGGTTGACGAATCTGAGCGTCCCGCGCGAGATAAAAGTGGTGAAGGAGATTCCGAAGCTCGGCACCGGCAAGGTCAACCATCGCGAGCTTCAGGCGCTGATGGCAGCGCCGTCGAATCCATCCGCTCCGCCCACACCGCCGGGCAAATAAATCAAACATCCCAAAGACGATCCGAAGCGAAGGCCGCTTCTTTGCTCCGGTAATTCCAGTCGCGCGAATTTTCAAGTAGACGCGAACGATTCACGACCAGCGCCGTAGGCGCGACATCTTTGTAGCACCCGGACAAAAAAGATTTTCAAGCTCCGTCAGGAGCGGCATCTTCCGCACATGGCCAATACTTACACGCAAATCTACATTCACGCTGTATTCGCCGTCGAAGGCAGGCAGAATCTCATCCAACCGGAACACAACGACGAACTTCAAAAATACATCACCGGCATCGTTTCCGGCCAGAAACAAAAGCTTATCACCATAAATAACATGCCGGATCATTTGCATTTGCTCATCGGTTTGAAACCCGATGTATCGCTGTCGGATTTGGTGCGCGATGTGAAGGCAAATTCCTCAAAATTCATCAATGAAAAGCATTGGGTGATTGGAAGATTTTCGTGGCAGGAGGGATTCGGCGCGTTTTCGTATTCGCGTTCTCAACTCGGCACCGTGATTCGTTATATTGAGAACCAGCAAAAACACCACGCGAAGAAATCATTTTGCGAGGAATACGTCGAGCTACTGGAAAAGTTCGGTGTGGATTATGACCGGCGATACATTTTCAAAACCGGCGGGGAATGATTTTCCGAATATACCGCCCCCACGGGGCTGAAGATTTTATTGATTCTGGCTTCTACAAAGATGCCACGCCTACGGCGTTGAATCCCACAACGAGGACTGCGGATGCCGACGGAGCGCGGCTCTGTGAGCCGCAGCACGCGTGAATGACGGAACGGTCTCGAAGATTTGGAAATGCTCAATTGACGGAATGACCAGCGCCGCAGGCGCGACATCTTTGTAGAACGTGAACAAACAATTTCCCAAAGCTCCAGCGGAGCGACATCGCGGAATATACCGCTCCTGCCGGAGCTTGTGGATGTTTTGGGCGGATGACTACAAAGATACCACGCCTACGGCGTTGAATCACACTGTCGTGGAATGATGGGTTCCGCCCCGCTTCGTTTTCAACGCGAGCACCAGCCAAAGCGCGCTGGCCACGATCAACGCGACGGGTAAAATCAAGACGGCCTTCTGCAAATTTCCGCCGAATGAATCAGCGAGCCGGCCGACGATCTCCGGCGACCACATGTCGCCGAAGAGATGGATCGTGAAAATGGAAACGGCCATGGCGCTGGCGCGAAGATTCACCGGCGCGGTTTCCAAGATGAGCGTGTTGACCGGTCCGGTGGACAGGAACAGGAAGAACATCGCCGCCGCCAGAAACGACATGGACCAAAACGTTGAGCCGGCGAGGAACGCGCCAAACGCGAGCGGCACGGCGGCCAGCACCGAGAGTCCCAGCATCCAGGCGTAGCCGGCGCGATTGCGCTTCTGCCACGCGGTCGCGGCGAATCCGCCGATCAACGTGCCCACGAGCCCGGCGACCACGAGCACCGCGCCGAAAAATTCGCCCGCCTGGTCCACGGCCACGCCGTGAGCGCGATGTAGGAACGTCGGCCCCCAATGCCCGAATGCACCCAGCGCGAACGTGTAGGCCGTGTAACCCGACACCACGAGCACGTAATCCGGGATGCGAAAAAGGTTCACGATGTCACGGACGGAAGGTCTTTTTGCCGCTTCGACGGTCTTGCCCTCGGCCTGGCCGCGTTTGAGTTCGGCAAACGGCAGCAGCACGAGCGCGAGGAACAACCCCGGCGCACCCGCCCAAATGAAGGCATGCCGCCAGCCCCATTTCGCGGCGATGAGTCCGCCAATGATCGTGCCCAGCGCCGCGCCGACTGGAATCGCGACGTAGAAAATTGTCAGCGCATTGTTCCGTTTCGCCGGGCCGTAGCTGTCGGAAATCAGACTCGGACTGATGGTCGCATAGCTCGCTTCGCCCAGGCCGACGAGTACGCGAAACGCAATCATCATCGCAAACGTCGCCGCGAACCCCGTCAGGATTGTGCCCAGGCTCCACACCAAAATGCCGGCGGCGATGAGCCATTTGCGCGAGCAGCGGTCGCCCAGCCAGCCGAAGACTGGCGACGTGACGAAATAGCCGATCATGAATGCCGTCACGAGCCGCCCGGCCTGACCGTCGTTGATGCCGAGCTCTTTTTGTAGCGGCGTCAACACTGCCGAGAGCACGAAGCGGTCGAGGTAATTGAACAGGTTGAGGCCGGTGAGGATGAACAGAACCCAGGCGGGCGAGAGTTGCTTGCGCGGGGCGGTGACTGTCATCAGCGGCAAAGCTAACCTTTACCGCGCCGAAGTGTAAATCGAAGAACGTCGGCCGTCATCGAAAATTGGGATGCGCCCTTGAACCGGTATGTAGCGCAGACATTCCTGTCTGCGCTACAGTTTTCACGGGCCTAAATTCTTCGGTGGCTCTTCCGGTTTGGGATCGGGTGGCTTCATGGGCGTAAGCGCTGCCATAATGGACTTTTGCACCGTCAGATTGGAAAGATTTCCCAAGTGTCCGCCTTGCGCGAATACCGTCAATTGTTCCGGGGCAAACGTGACGTGGAGCCATTCCAAATCTTCGTCGGTCAGGAGAAAATCGTTTTGATTGACGATGATGCGGATGTTGGGGTTGGCGCGCAGACCGGCGTCATACGTCCGTAAATCACCGGCTGTTTCCAGCGCTTCCGCCGCTCGCCTCGGCGAAGCCTCCGGCGCAGCCTGGGTCGGCGAGGCCAAGCCCCGGGTCTGATAATACGGAATCGCAAACTTCTCAAAATAATCCTGGTAGGAATACTGGAGGATTTCCTGATACACCGGGTCGCGCCGAAAATTCCGGATCGGGTGCTGCAGGACTCCCTGATTATTTCGCTGCTGACTGCTGTAAATCATGTCCCGCAGGATGAGTCGAAAGGTCAGTCCGATAAGAAACTTGGATTCGATGGCATTGAACGGCAGGGAGGATCGCGGCGTGAGGGTGAGTTTGCTCAAGGCGGCAACCTTGAGAAAGGTGTTTTCGAGATCGTCGGCTCGTTCCGCGTCCGGCCAGCCCAGGGGCGCCTGGTAAAATTCGTCCAGCTTGGAAATCCCATGCGCCATTCGAATGGGTGTATTGATGGCGACGACACGTTCAAATTGAATCAACGGCAACTGATTCGTGATGGGGGCAATTCTCACTTCTTTCACGCCCTGTTTCCCTTGAAGAAAGCGCAGAACGGACCCCTTCGTCGTGACGCAATACTGATTCGTCGGTGCGGTGGCCGCGACGAACAAAGATTCGAATGCGCCCATGGAATAACCCATCAACGCCTTGTTGCCCAACCGATCCGGATATAACGCATGCAAGCGGTGATCAATCTCGGTGAGGGCGACGTGCAAGTCGTGACCATCCACCGGCAGATAAGCCGGCATCGCCACCGTCGAGGCATGCTCCATGAACTCGTAGTTGAAAGGGCTGCTGACGCACACGGCGGAGAAGCCATTGTTGTAAACCAACTCGGCCAGCGCCAGGGAGGTTTCGGCCAGACGATGCGAGCCCAGCCCGGGAACGATGTAAACCACGTTCGCTTTTCCCGGTTGCAACCAAAACGTAAATTTTAATTTCCGGCCCGTCGCCGGAATCAGCACCGACCGGGTCTTGCCGTGGCTCGGGAATTCAGGGTTTTTGAAGGTGAAGAAGACGGATTCGAGGGTTTCCAGCGAGGCTTCGTCCGATTTTCCCTTCACCTGGAAATCCGCCACCCGGTTCGCTCGCGCGAACGTCCAGGCGTACTGAACCTCGGAATACGGGTCCATTTCGGCCTGGCTGAAGCGCACATATTCGCCCACGCTGTCGCTGAGATCGTTATACATGACCACGTAGGCGAGGTAAGTGTAAGGGCCGAGCCAGGTCAGCGGATTGTTCGCGACGAATTTGTAGGGAGCGATATAGATCAGCGGATTGGCGGCCGTGTCGGCGGCCAGGCCGACGGTATCCCGTTCGTTGCTCGGTCCATAAATCGGCAGCATCAAAAAACACTGCGGCTTCCAGCCCCACTGGCCGAACGTCTGGCCAAAATCCGCGTCCGATTTCGGAATCTTCCATTTGGTCCCCACGTCGAAGAACCCGGCCACACCGACGGTGGTATTGCAAGCGAACCGGTAGGATTCATCGCGGGCTCCGCTCCACTTTCCCTGGAGCAGATTGTTGATCAATCGTCCCGGGTAAGTGAGGTTCCGGCCAAAATTTCCGATTCCAGTTCGGACCGGTTTCACGACGACGAACCGATAAACCCTGCTGGTCGGCTTGATGACACCGGTCATAAGCCCCTTGTTGAAGCCCCACATCACCCGATTGAACGGTTCGATGGGGTCGGGAACGGATTTGGGGAGAACAACGGTCTTCGCTGCCGGCAGCCTCGTGAAGCCAACGGCCGGCTCCTGCCCGTGGGCGAACGGCGAGAGGCACAACGACAGAACCACCAGGACCTCCAGCGCCGAACTGCGAATTCTCCGGCCCGGTTGGATTTTCAAGTTACCCATCTTCCTGGCCTTGAGGCGAAAATCATTTGGGCTTGGGCGTCCAACGCAAGCTGCGCGTCGTGTTCTTGCCAACAACCTGGTCCCGCGCCTGCGGGATTGATGCAGTTAACCTTCGTGGCCATCTCGATATGATGATGCCGAATTTTAATTGTTTTGACCACTCCTTCCCTCCAATTGATTTGGATTCCGGTTCGGGTTCGGCGGCGGTTGAGCCGCGGCTGACTGCGGGCTGCGGAGGAATCGTTGTTCTACCATGGCGAGAGGTAAGCACGGAGAACCGGGTGGTCGCTATGGGGTGTTTACCCCATTGGAGCTGTCATGAATCAAAGCATTTTCCGGACGGGGGCCTGACGCTGGCTCGACAGAATTACTTGTCTGGCATTCGATTCATTCAACGGCCAATCCCTCCCGGCGAACAAACTTCCCCTATCCGGCTCAAATTCTGCCCAGCAAAACGAGGACGAGCAGAATAACGACCAGCAAGCCCAGACCGCCGCTCGGGTAATAGCCCCAATTCTTGCTGTGCGGCCAGGTAGGGAATGCGCCGAGCAACATAAGAATGAGTGCAATCAATAGAATAGTTCCCAACATAAATGTTCCTTTCAATGTGCGAATGTGGTTCGCTTGGCTACCCAATCCGCGGGACGCGGATGTCGCCTGAGTGATTGAGAATGCCGAAGGCAAACAAAAGCCACACGACGACGCAAATCACCACGACGACGTTGAGAATTTTTTTAATCTTTCCGTCCATCGGAATATAGGTGTTGACCAGCCAGAGCAACACGCCGATGACGATCAGAGTCACAGCGAGAGAAATCAGTGACATAGATTGCCTCCAATTTGGATGAGTGTTTTATAATTCATGCTGTGAGCCTAAGCCGGAGAGTGGATGGGCGCTATGGGGTATTACCCTACCAGATTTCAGGCCTAGGTTAACCTTGCGGCGCGGAAAGTTGTTCGAGTTTCGCACCTTCACGCTGTAGGAGGACGGCTTCGACGCGGGGCACATACATTTGCGTTTCCGCGGGCAGATGTTCGGCGATGGCGTCGTAACTGCCCGTTTTATAGCGATCCAGAAGTTTTTGCACCGTGCCTTCACCGGCGTTATAAGCGGCCAGGGCGAGCCGCCAATCCTTGAAACGGTCGTATAGATATTTCAGATACTGGGCGGAGGCGGTCGCGCTCGGTTCCGGCTGATAACGTTGATCGCGCGGCCACAACGAAAGACCGAACCGTTTGGCCGTGGCCGGCATCAATTGAAATAATCCCGCCGCTCCCGCCGGACTCAGCGCGCGACGATCAAATGACGATTCCACTTCCGCCACCCAGACCAGCTCCGGCGGAATCTTTTGGACGGCGAAAATCGGCTTCAACTCCGGCACATATTCTTTTGCCAAGGCCGGCCAGGGACCGCCGGAAACTTTTCTCACCCAAATCTCGCGTTCCTTTTGCGGAGGGGGATTGGGGACCGGCTGGGGCGGCTGGTTGGTTTCAACTTTTGGCGGTGGAATCGTGAGCCGGATTTCGTCCGCGACATCAAGGTAATCCATCTGCGCCCTGAGCCACGCGGCGTAGGGCCGGGTTTCCTCGCGGCTTTCCAGCAATGGCAGGACGGTTTGGGCGGTTTGCCGCAGCGCCGCAATATCCACCACGTAGTCGCCTTGAAAGCGCTGCTGTACTTCGCGAAAAAATTGCCGCACCGCGCGCTCGTCCACTTCGGGAAGCGCGTTGAGAACGTTCGTGTCGAGATTTTCCTGCGCCCATTGTTGCGCGCCTTGAACCACTTCCTGCATTGTGACCGTGTCGTCATCCGCCCGCGCAACCAGTGAACCCGCCAAAAAAAACACGAGAATGCCACACGCCTTCATGACTTGCTCTCCTGCTCTATTCTGACCGAATACGCGGAGGCGATGTCTGCAACGCGTTCATTGGCCAGCTTGTCAACCGCAGCCTGGTTCAACGCCCATTCGCCCGAATAATTTTTTGACATGGCCCCAGAATGCATTCAACCAAACCCCAATCCCGTGATTCTTGCCGGTTTGAACTTGAAACCTTTTGTACAGCACAAGCCATTGTTTCCTGGCCAGATCGTACAAATCGTACAGGTCTTTCAGGGAAAGCTGTTTTATGGTGGGGGAGTTTCTGCCCCGTCGGAATGTTTGTTGCTGCCCGTTGAATCCACCGCTCCAGGCCGGAATCGGCCACAGGCCAAGAAGCTTCAGGCAGGAGGTGAGTTTTTTGCGCTCAATCGGCTGGCACATTTGTCGCCGCAACTGAATGGCAGTTCTCGTTATGGAGATGGTTGGCTGGTTGGTCAAGTCACCGAACGTCAACTCTTTGTTCCGCTTAATTTTCATCGCCATAAAATATCCCCGGAAACCTTCCCGTCGCTATGGGGTGTTCACCCCATTTACCTCTTTACCACAATCGAATGGCCGGACCAGGCGGCGCGGAGGCCGCAAAATGGCACAAGCGCAGAGAATGAATGCGGCGCAGCCAAAGGAGGCGACCGCAAACCAGCAGAGCAGGAGTATCATGTGCGTCCAGCCCTCCGTTTGGTGCAGACACTGTAAATGGGCGCTGTTGAATCACGCAACGTCCGTCCAGTCTTCCGGACTTTCATGGTATCAAAATAATTGAGGAACCCGTGCGGGCGCTATGGAGTGTTCACCCCATGCCAGATTTGATGAATTCAACCCCGACACGGTAGGTCGGCTTTGGGCGGCCAACATCGAATATTGAACATCAAACTTCGGCTGACGGCGAAGCTGGCTGACCTTGGACGTTGAATGTTCGATGTTTCGATTACGATCCACCTTCGTCCCATAATGCAGGACTGTGGCGGACAGGGGACGAGGACCCGCCTTCGCGTTACGGCGCAGCAAGCGACGAAACTTGCTCATCGGTTCCAGTTGCAGCCCTAAACGATGGTCAACTGGACGCTGCTCTCAATAATTCCCGCGCTGATGGCGTAGCGGGTGAGTCCGGCGGTGTCGTGGATGTCGAGCTTGCTCATGACCTTCTCGCGATGTTTTTCGACGGTCTTGATGCTGATGCCCAGTTCCGCGGCCGTTTCCTTGTTGGCTTTGCCTTCGGCAATCAGTTGAAGCACCTCCATCTCACGCGAACTCAGGCGGGTGTTGCGTGACCGCGGCCGTCCGGCTCGATCCAGGGATTTGCCATCCAGTTGGTGAAGACGCCTGGCAATCGTAGAGCTGAAAAACGTGTTTCCCTTTTGGACTTCCCGAATCGCCTCGCACACGACGTGGGAGGAAGTTTGTTTGAGCAGAAATCCCACGGCACCGGACTCGGTTGCGTTTTTGACATACGCGTCATCACTGTGCGCGGAGAGAATGAGCACTTTGGTGGTGGGAAGAGCTTTGAGCACCTGGCGGGTGGCCTCCAAACCATTGAGCAGCGGCATCGCGATGTCCATCAGCACCACGGCGGGACGAAGTTTCTTGACCATGGCGACCGTCTGGCGGCCGTCTTGCGCTTCGCCGACCACTTCAATATCGCGTTCATGTTTCAATAATGATCGTAAAACAGCGCCGCACGCCCGCATAGACGATTGGCAGATCCTTGCATAAGCAGCAGCGAAAAGGGTCTCGGTCGACTCAAGCAGACTCGCATCTTTGGCCTGCTAGTGTTGTGTAATAGTCGGGCCTTTACAATCGGCCCGCACAAATCTGTGTAAAGCCGTCACGGTTACAGAACACTAGAATCGCCAACTTGCTCCCACGGTTACATAGACCGTGGCGCCCGGGTCGAGTCGGGCTGTGCGACTGCCAATTGATTGCTCCAAGTCGGTCAGACTCTGGAATTGCGCGCCAACATAGACGCCCCAAGACTTGGTGAAGTCGTAGCGGAGCATCCCGCTCACGTAGGGGCCGTAGAGCAGTTCAGTCTTGGACGAATGGCCGCTCGCCTCAAACGTGCCGCCGCCGGCCAGACTGACGGTTTCCGAGAAGTCGTAATTAACCGTCGTTGGAGCCAAAGTCAGGCCCACGCTGGCGGCGAGACTTAATTTGGGAGTGAAATTCCATTCGGCAAAAGGGCCGAGGCGGATGCTGAACATCTGACCGCTCAACTTTTGATTGCTCGTCAGGGTAGCGGACGTGGTGGTACGCGTGGGCGTATCGCCGAGCAGGGCACCGGGTCCTTGGAAAGTACCATTGTATCCGGCGCCGGGAGGTAACACACCATTAAGCGGAAAGGTATCGGTGGTGACTGGCACGGTTCCGCTGCGATTATTGCGCAGGTCGAGATCCGTGTAGCCAAAGCCGGCTTCGAGGCCCCAGCGGACGGACGACAGGAAGGGTAAGGGGCCCAGGACGCGCTGGTAGGTCAGTTCGAGTCCGTATTGCGGATTGCCGGTGGCAGAGGAAGAACCACCCGGTTGAATGGCGTGGAACTGCATGGTATCGCCTACCACTTGAAAGGACTTTTGGTAGCCCCAGTTCCAAGTGAGGCCGCCCGCGTCTCCGCTGCTGTCCACAAGAACGTAACCGTCATTATAGGTGTGGCCCGCGCCGCCGGCAGCCGGCCCCGGGTTGACGTTGTTGTAGAAGTCGGCTTTGAAGTTCATGCCAAAGCGCGGGCCGAAGCTGAAGCGGTTGGGGTTCTCGGGCAAATCCTGGCCGCGCACGGCGAAAGGAGTGAACGCCGCGAGGGCGAGCGTGGTGGAAAGGACAATTCGTTTCATAAGTTTTGTGGTGGTTAGATGGTAGTTGGATTCAGGGTAGTTTGAAGGCCTGGTAGAAACGGGTAGCAGTGAGGCTTTCAGTTTTGGGCGGGCCGTAGTCGATCCACTGCACGTAGTTGGCTGGGGCGATGATAAAGGGATCGGCGGTCTGCCAGTTTATCATGTTCGTGCTATACTGCACGGCGTAACTGCGTCCCGGAGTGGCGTAAAATCCGATCAGCCCGCTTGATGCCACGTAGTTTGTGATCATGATGCCCACGCCATTTGTTACGGTCAGGGTGACGGGAGTGGTGTCTTGAGCCACATAGGTAGGAATGGGAATCCCCTGGCGACTGGCTTGATAATACTCAATCGTAAAATCAACTGTCGCACCGGGAGCGAGGGGAAAATTATATTGCACATAGGGAGTGCCGTTGGTGGTGCTGCCGCTCTTATAATAAACCTGCACGCCGGCAGGAAGGTTCAGAATATATAGCCGGACAGCAGCGATTGTGTTCGGACTGCTGTTGGTCACAAGAACGCTGTTCGTGAACAAGCCGGTCTGCGGATTCAGCATGATGATGGGTGGGATTAAGAAGACTACTACGGAGACGTTGGTCGAAACAACGATTGCGGAGTCTATGCCCATGCCTGTGATCGCGATATTGAAAGGGTTATTGTTGATATCATTGTTCGCGATGTGCAGCGCGGCGGTCATAATGTTCGTGCTGACGGGCGCGAATTGCACGGTAAAGTTGGTGCTGCCACTGGGACTCACCGTGGCTATGAGATTAGTCACGGTGAAACTGGCCGAATCCGCGCCGTCAATGCTGATACCCGAGACGGTGAGATTTGTGGTGCCGATGTTTGTAATGGTGAAGATGAGGCTGGTGCTGGTGCCGACGGTCGCCGAACCGAAGTTGTTGGAGCCGACGCCATTGACAAGGTTCACGCCGGGAGGCTGTTGAACGACAATACCGGGGACGACGTTTGTGCCCGTGCCCGTGCCTGTGATCGCGATATTGAAAGGGTTATTGTTATTGTTGATATCATTGTTCGCGATGTGCAGCGCGGCGGTCTTCAAGCCCGTGCTGACGGGCGCGAAGCGCACGGTAAAAGTGGTGGTGCCACCGGGACTCAACGAGGCTATGGGATTGGCAGTCACCCTGAACATGGTCGAATCCGCGCCGTCAATGGTGATACCCAAGCCGGTGAGATTTGCGGTGCCGATGTTCGTGATGGTGAAGGTGAGGTTGGTGTTGTTGCCGACGGCCACCAAACCGAAGTTGTTGGTGACGGCGCCATTGACAAGGTTCGTGCCGATAGGCTGTTGAACGGCAATACCGGGGGCGGTGACGCTAGGCACAGCCGCTCCATTGCCGTTGAAAGTTACCCCGGCAGTAAACGCCAAGGCTCTGCCGTTCATCGTGCTACTGGTATTCATCGTGATGGCTTGGCTGGCCAATATGGTTCCATTGAAAACGGAGAACGTGCCGAGAACCGCTGAAGTGCCCACTTGCCAGAAAATATTTTTGGCCTGTGCGCCGCCGGTCAGGATGACTTTTATCCCGCTGCCCAATTGAAGATCCTGCGCACACTGGAATATCCAGACATCATTTGCGCCACCGGCGAGTGTGAGGTCCGATCCCGTTATCAAAGTCGTGGTCGTCATTTTGTAGAGGCCGGGGGCAAGGCTCAGCCCACCGAGATTCCCCCCTCCAGGATTCGTGGCAGTAGGAGTTGTTCGTCCGGCGGCGTCGTTGTAAGCCGTGGTCAAATCACCTTTAGCCGTGGTTAACAGGGAAGGATCAACCACCGCACACGGAGGCCCGGCGGCATCGACCGCATAGATCGTCCCGTTCACTTGAACGCAGGTCACACCTATGGCCGACCCGGCAATCGGACTGGCCCCGACATTCCCATTAATGATGCCGCCACCTGTCGTGGTGATCGCGGCGCCGGCCAGAATCACGAAATTGGCGGTGGAGCCAAGATTAACTGGCGCTGGGCCTGCAGCGGAGAGCTGATGCGGGCTGGCCAGAGCCAGCAAAAACGAAGTTAGGATTCGTGCGGTTGTGTTTAGTTTAATGAACATTGCTTTGGTTCCTTTCAAGACGTGTTGTAAGTTAATGTTTCTTTCGTTTTTGATTTGTGTTTGTTTAACCACGCAAACCAACTCTAATGGCCCTAGAATAGACCGGGAAGGCGCGCGGGCGCTATGGGGTGTTTCCCTATGGGTTATTTACCCCATCCAAGATTGTCGTGAATCCAGTCGGAAAGATGGGCACAGCTTAAAGGCGCCACCGCCGACATGATGCGGCGCTTCCCTCTTCCCACGACGAAGGAGAGAGGAGAGAGCCAGCAAGAGCAGCGTCAGACGATGGTCAACTGGACGCTGCTCTCGATGATGCCCGCGCTGATGGCGTAGCGGGTGAGTCCGGCGGTGTCGTGGACGTCGAGCTTGCTCATGACCTTCTCGCGATGTTTTTCGACGGTCTTGATGCTGATGCCCAGTTCCGCGGCCGTTTCCTTGTTGGCTTTGCCTTCGGCAATCAGTTGGAGCACCTCCATCTCGCGCGAACTCAGGCGGGTGTTGCGTGACTGCGGCCGTCCGGCTCGATCCAGGGACTTGCCATCCAGTTGGTGAAGACGCCTGGCAACCGCAGGGCTGAAAAACGTTTTTCCCTTTTGGACTTCCCGAATCGCCTGGCACACGACGTGGGAGGAGGTTTGCTTGAGTAGAAATCCCACCGCACCGGACTCGGTTGCGTTTTTGACATACGCGTCATCACTGTGCGCGGAGAGAATGAGCACTTTGGTGGTGGGGAGAGCTTTAAGCACCTGGTGGGTGGCCTCCAAACCATTGAGCAGCGGCATCGCGATGTCCATCAGCACCACGGCGGGACGAAGTTTCTTGACCATGGCGACCGCCTGGCGACCGTCTTGCGCTTCGCCGACCACTTCGAGGTCGTCTTCGAGTTCCAGCATCTTGCGAAAGCCCTCGCGCACGATCATGTGGTCTTCCGCCAGCAAAACAGTGATTCGTTTCATAAGTCAGTTCAGTTGGCCGCCGTGGCACCTGGCGGCAGGGGAATGCGCGCCACGATTTCCGTGCCGGCGCGGGGAGCGGATTTGACAATGAGAGCGCCGCCCACGTAGGTCGCTCGCTCGCGCATTCGGAGCAGACCAAAGTCGCTCTTTTCCTTTCGTCTGGCCGGAGGTTGATCCAAGTCGAAGCCGATCCCGTCGTCCTTGATCGTCAACTGCACGATGTCGCCCTGTTTCGTCAGGTGCACCGTCACGTGGCGGGCGCGAGCGTGCTTCTCCACATTCTCCAAAGCTTTCTGGAGGATGCGGTAAAGCGCCAACTCGGTGTTGGCGGGCAGCCGGGCGGTCAACGGCTTGCAGGCCAGCTTGAGAGACACGTTCGTCCGATCGGCGAACTCCGTGCAGGTGGTGCGCAGGGCGGGGACCAGGCCCAGCTCGTCCAAGACGCTGGGCCGCAGATTGCGCGCGATGCGCTGCACTTCTTCGACCGTCTGGCCGAGCATCTCGCTGAGTTTCATCACCTCTCCCCGCGATGCTTTCTCGTGCGCCGGCAATTTGTTCGCCAGTGCCGCCCAGCGCGCGAGGACGGCGCAGAGATGCTGGGTGATGTTGTCGTGCAATTCGAGGGCCACGAGCCTGCGCTCGGCTTCCTGCGCTTGCACCACGCGGTGCGTCAAGGCCCGCAGCATTTCCTCGTTGCGCCGGGCCTCCGTCATGTCCGTCACCACGATGCCGAAGGTCGCGCTTTTGGAACCATTCTTGGCCAGCGGACGAATCGAGAGGTGCGCCGACATTTGCGAACCGTCGCCGGCGTGAAGGAGCGCTTGGATTTTGGAGCCGGATTTGGCCGTTCGTTTCAGGAGCGGTCGCAGAGCGGTCTGGTCCGCGGCGGAGAGTAAGCGGTGAAAGGAGGAACCCAACACCTGCTCCAGCGGGCGTTTGACCATCCTGGCAAAGCACTGGTTGGCGTAAAGAATCACCCCTTTCGTCGTCAGCGTTAGCGCCCCTTCGTTCATGGATTCGATGAGCACGCGGTAGGCGTGCCCGGCGCCTTTCAGCGTGAACACTTGCGGACCCTGTTTGCCTGCGACCACCACCGCATCCACTTCGCCGGTGCGGATGGCGCGGAGCGTTTCCTCGGCGTCGGCCAGGCGGGCGCGGAGCTTGCTCAGGTTATTGGGTTCAGGGTTCACGGTTAACTTCTCCACGCGCGTTTGGTGTTTCTTGAAGTAGTCACGCGATTTTACCTTTTGTGATCAAATCCAACTCGCCGAACAGGCTGGCGGTGTTCAACAGGTTGCCGATGAACCGGCGCACCGGCCGGGGGAATTCCTTGATGAGCGTCGGGGTCGCGACGATCTGGTTGTCGCGTGCCAGGTTGGGCTGCTGATAGATGTCAATCACTTCCAGTTCGCAGTTGTCCTTCAGTTCGGCTGCGCACAATTGACGGACGCGCAGGACGGCCTGGCGCGATCGGGCAGTGGCCCCCGCCACGAACAGTCGTAAGACGTATTTGCCCGCGGGCCGGGTGGCCACGGACTTCTCAAAGGCCTTGGTCGCGTCCACCCTCCGCAGTACTGCTACGGAGGACGGGCGGCTGGTTTTGTTTGTTTTCACGGGCGTACGTCTCGGTTAGTCAGCAGCGTGCAAATCCAAGCCCACGAGCACGTGATCGGTATCGGAAAGGTTTCCAATGATGGTTCGCATGGGCTTTGGCAACTTGCGCACCACCGTGGGAATGGCCAGGATTTGGTCGCCTTTGGCAAGCTGGGGCTGCTTCACCAAATCAATCACCGTGATGCGATAGCGGCCTTTGAGGTGGCTTTCGCAAAACTTCTTCAGGTTCGAAAACGCCGTCAGCGATTTGGGCGTCGAGTCGGTCACGTAAAGGCGCAGTTGCCAGAGTTTAGCGGGCCGCCGATGGGAGCCAGAGGACGTTTTGGTTTTCATAGTTTGCTCTTCGGTTTGGAGTTGCCCCGCGCGCTGGCCGCCACCGAAACATCTGCCTGGCGCAAGCGGCCCAATTCGGTCCGCTCGGTGGTCAGCAAGCGCGTTCGCCTTCCGACCTGTTCGTCAATTTGCCGAAGTTCTTCGGCGCTGGCTTCATGCTCGGAGCGCAGCCCGGCGATCTGCTGTTCGAGCGCCGCGCGCTTGCGTTTCAATTCGCGTTGGCGGCGGGCGGCTTCCTGCTGGCTGGCCAGCGCTTCGGCCTTTTCGCGGGCGGTTTGCGCCACACGCGCCGCGCCGGTCAAGACGCCGCTGGGACCGATGTAAGCGTCCACGAGGTCAACGCCCCGGTTGGAAATCAGGAACTCGCGGATTTGGTTCGAGTGCGCCATGCCGCGCGCTTTGAGCACGTAGAGCACGCGATTGCGTTCGCCGTTGCCTTCGAAGTCCTGCAACAACAGCCAGGAGTCCATGAGCGAGGACATGGAGGCTTCGCTTTGTTGCAGCGCGTGGCCGCCCTGCGTCAGACTGGTGAAGAGCGTGGTGACTTGTCCGGCCTTCAAATAATCAACCAGCCGCGTCACCATCGCCCTGCATTCGGAGGCGGTGCCTGAATCCATCAGGCTGGTAATTGGGTCCATGACGACGACGTGGGGTTGAAACGCGGCGATCTCCTTGAACATCGTGGCCAGGTGCATTTCCAGGCCGTAGAGCGAGGGCCGCGCCGCGTGAAACCGCAGCAAGCCGCGCTTGACCAAAGGCTCCAGGCGCAACCCGATGGAATGCATGTTGCGGATGATCTGGTTGGGCGATTCCTCGAACGAGAAGAAGAGGGTGCGCTCCCCGCGCCGGCAGGCGGCCTGGGCAAAGTTGGCGGCGACGATGGTCTTGCCGGTGCCGGGCGTGCCCGTGAGCAGAATGCTGCTGCCGCGAAAAAAACCCCGCCCGCCCAGCATCGCGTCGAGCCGTGGGATGCCGGTGGCAATCCGCCCGCTTGACACCTTGTGGTTCAGCCCCAGCGACGTGATGGGCAGCACGCTGATGCCCTCGTCGCCGATGAGAAAGGGAAATTCGTTGGTGCCGTGCAGCGCGCCGCGATATTTCACCACCCGCAGATGCCGCGTGGCAATCTGGTCATTGACCCGATGGTCGAGCAGGATGACGCAGTCGGACACGTATTCCTCCAGCCCGTGGCGCGTCAGTTGGTCGCGCCCGCGTTCGGCCGTGATGACGGCGGTCACGCCTTTGACCTTGAGCCAGCGGAAGAGCCGGCGCAACTCGGCGCGCAGGATGGCCTCGTTGGGCAGGCTGGCGAACAGCGCTTCCAGCGTGTCCAGCACCACGCGCTTGGCGCCGATGGAATCAATCGCGTGATTGAGCCGGACGAACAATCCTTCCAGGTCATACTCGCCGCTCTCCTGGACTTCACTGCGCTCGATGTGGACGTAGTCGATCGCGATTTTTTTGCGCCGGACCAGGCCCGCCAGATCAAATCCGAGTGACGCGACGTTGGCCTTTAACTCCGCTTCCGTCTCCTCGAAGGCCATGAACACGCCCGGCTCGCCGAACTGCACCGCGCCCCGCACGAGGAATTCCACGGCCAACAGCGTCTTGCCGCACCCCGTGCCGCCGCACACCAGCGTGGGCCGCCCGCGCGGCAATCCGCCGCCGGTGATTTCGTCGAGACCCTGGATGCCGGTGGGGCACTTGGGCAAATGAGTCGCTGGAGAGATGGGCTTGGGAGCGTTAGTTTTCATTCAAGAGCATCCTTTCATTAACGCGGGTAAAATTCGTTTCATAGAGATTCAAGGTTTGGTTGCGCGAAGTCCATTAGCGAGTTTTTCGCCCCCCCGCGCGGGCCTTGCCGAGAGGAATCTGCGCCTGGACGGTGGTGCCTTTGCCGGGTGAGGATTCGACAACGAATTTGCCGCCGACCATCTCCAGCCGCTCGCGCATGCCGATCAGCCCCAAGCGCGTATTCCGTTTGGAATGCATGACGCGTTGCGCCTGAAAGGATTTGCCGTCGTCTTTTATTTTCATGCAAATACAGTCCGGCAGTTTCTGGATGCTCACTTCCACCTGGCTGGCTTGCGCATGACGGGCCACATTGGTGAGCGCTTCCTGGGCGATGCGAAAGAGCACCGTTCGTTTGGCCGTGTCCAATCGTTCCACCGCCGCAAAGGCCGTCAAATGAGCGCGGACGCCCGTACGCTTGGTAAAGCTTTTCATAAACGAATGCAGGGCGGGAATCAACCCCAGGTCGTCCAGCACCGTCGGGCGCAGTTCCCGGGCGAACCGATGCACGATGTCCACCGATTTTTCTACCAGTCTTTGGGTGCTGGAGATTTTTTTCTGGAGGCCCTTGTTGTTGAGCGTGGACTCGGTTTTCAAGGAAGCCAGCCGGATATTGATGCCTGTCAAGGTCTGGGCAATTTGATCATGCAGTTCGCGGCTGATCATCTTGCGCTCTTCCTCCTGGGCCGACAGAAGCTGGCGGGACAGCAGCCGCAATTGTTCCTGCATGTGCCGCGATTGCTCCAGCAACTGGCTGTAGTGTCGCTCGCTCTTTCGGAGGGACGCCTCCACCGATTTGCGCTGGAGAATCTCCTGTTGCAACTGCCGGTTCGAGGCGGTCAGGTCCACGCTGCGCTGGTGGAGCGACTGATTCAGTTGAACCAATTGGTCATTGTCCTCCTGGGCCGCGCGATGCGTTTTCTCGATTGGGGTGATAACCTCGGCAAAAAAAGTCCCCGCCCGCCGGACCATCCGTTCCCGGGCGTTGGGGGAGTAGCCCGGCAACACCAGGGTAATCAGCGCCTGCTCATGGAACCGGGCCAGATCCAGCGTCTCCAGCCCAAGGTCCATGGCCCGGCGTCCCAGTCTCTGCGCCGGCTGCGAGCTTGCCTGTGGGCCTTGCTTCAGGTGTTGGCGCAGCGCCGCGACATATCGTTGCGACAGCCCGTTAAGTTTGCGTCCCATTTTAAGTCCGATTTTACGTCCGATGATGAATACCGAATTCACGAGCGAATCGTTTTATGCTTTTTACAGATTTATCCACCAACCGTTGCGTGCTGGCAATCTCTTTCTTGAGGCCGCTGGCGTCGATCGCGGCCTCCTTTTTCAACGTCAACAGGCGAACATTGATGCCCAGCAACGTCTGGGCAATCTCATCATGCAGGTCGCGGCTGATCCTCTTTCGTTTGTCCTCCTGCGCCGACAGAAGCTGGTGGGTCAGGCGCTGCAAATGTTTCTGCAGGTCACGTGATTCTTTCAAAAGTTTCCGTGAGTGTTCCCCGCTTTTTTTGAGGGCCTGCTCCACGAGCTTGCGCTGGACGATGTCCTGTTTCAGGGACCGGTGGGAAGCCGCCAGGTCCACCGTGCGCCGGCCCAGCGTCTGGTTCAGTCTGCTCAAGCGGACGTTGGCCTTGAGCGCGGCGCGATGCGTTTCCTCGATTGGGGTGATGGCCTCGGCAAAAAAAATCTCCGCCCGCTTGATGAAACCATCTTTGCTGCGGGAGGCTTCCAAAGTGGCGAGTGCTTCCTCGTGAATCCGGGCCACGTCCAACGTCTCCAGATCGAGGGCCGCGGCCTGGCATCCCAAATCATGCGCCGGTTGCAGGCTGGCGCGCGGGCCTTGCTTCAGGTGTTTTCGCAAGGCCGCCATATATCGTTGTGACAACCTGGTCAACTTTCGTTTCATGTTGTATGCCGGATTCAGGCGCGATGCTCCGGGATGCAATGTTCCCTCGACGGCACGCCACGAATCCGATGTAACTATCAACTGATTGTCTCGATCTGGCTATGGGGTGAACACCCCATAGCGCCCGCAAGGCTTCCCCGTCTATTGTCCTGTCATGAGGAAAAGACGGCTGTTTTCTAATGCGGAGCCGCCCAGCGCCGACTGCGGGCTTCAACCCAGCTTGATTGCTTCAAGGGAATGCGTCAGGCCCGGAATCGGGAGCTGTGCGCTGCTGGTTTCTCACTGGGACGTGGCCACATTCAACGTGGAGGTGCGGCGGCGCGCAACGATCAGTCCCGCCCTGCGGGATCAGCGCCCGAAATTTGAACTGCCCGAACTCGTTGCATCCCTGTCAAAAGACTCCGCCCCCTGCCAGCCGCCAGAGTTCGGCGCTGGCCCGCCGATTTTTCCCTGGCTGTACTGTTACGGCGCAGCCGCGAACCCTAACCCCCACCGCATCCACGGAACGCAAGCCACTCTGCCAAACTAAACAGGAAAGACAAACAGGAAAGGAACAATCACCATGAATGAAATCATTGAGCAGCTCAAAGAAGCAGTCAGTCAATTCAGCCCCAATCTGTTGGGCGCCTTGGTGGTGCTGGTGGCCGGCTGGATCATTGCCCTCCTCGCCGCCGCGCTTACGAGGCGGCTGTTGCGCCGCACTCAGTTCGACAACAAGCTGGCGCAATGGATAGCCGGCAAGGAAGCCCCGCCCCATCTTCCGGTCGAGGCGTGGGCCGGCAGGGTCGTATTCTACGTCATCATGTTGCTTGTGTTCGTGGCGTTCTTTCAAGCCCTGAAACTACCAGGCCTTTCGGATCCGCTAAACCTCATCGTCACCAACATCACCGCCTACCTGCCGCGCGTTCTGGGTGCGGGCCTGCTGGTGCTCGCGGCCTGGGTGGTCGCCAACGTGTTCAAGCGCGTGATTGCGGGGGCAGCGCACGGATTCAAGCTGGACGAAAAGGTGGGCGATGCCGTCGGCGGTGAAGAAAAGGTGAAGACCTCGGTGAGTCAGACGCTTTCCGAGGCGGTCTATTGGCTAACCTTCCTGTTCTTCCTGCCGGCAATCCTGGGAACACTCGATATCAAGCCCCTGCTCGACCCAATCATGGTGATGTTTAACAAGTTCTTCGCGTATCTGCCGCAGATCATCGGTGCGGGCGCGATCCTCCTGGTCGGCTGGCTGGTGGCGCGCATCGTGCAACGCCTCGTGGCCAGCCTGCTCGCCTCGGCGGGAACGGACACGGCGAGCGAGAAATGGGGGCTGGCGAAGAGCCTGGGCAAACTCAAGCTCTCGGGCTTGATCGCTCTGGTGGTTTATTA
>JBEKYY010000022.1:0-53595 GCA_049510395.1 Verrucomicrobiota bacterium | reverse complement strand
CCATCGTAATCGCGCGCGATTTTTACGACCAGGCGGAGGTTGGCCTTGATCATCAGCTCGCGTGCTTTTTTGTCGCCCTTTTTAATGCGCGCGGCCAGTTGGATTTCCTCCTGCGGCGTGAGCAATTTCACCTGCCCGATTTCGCGCAGGTAAAGTTTGATGGCCGTGTCGCCGTCGTAACGCATGCTTTCCCGCCGGATGAATGCAGTGGTATCACTTTCACCGGCCGGTTTCGGCGGTGCGGGCGCGGGAACGGCAGGCGCAACGGCCGCGCGCGCGGAAACTTTTGCGCGGCGCACGGCAATCAAGGGTCGGGTTGCGCGCCGTTTGGCTTTGGCTGCTTTGCGTTTTTGCTTCTTGCCCGACATACAACGGAAGAAACGTTACGGCCTAAATTCCGGCCTGCAAGAAAATTAGCTATCGCCGGCTGTCACGCACGAGGGTGATGTAGTAAAGCAACGTCAGTATGCTGGTGACCAATGCGGCCACGTAAGTGAGCGCGGCGGCGTCCAAAACCTTGCTCACCCCCGCACGTTCCTGCTCATGTACAAGGCCCAGCCGGAACAATTGTTCCTTGGCCCGATTGCTGGCGTCGTATTCCACCGGCAACGTGACGAGTTGGAACAGCGTTGTAACGGCGAAAAGCGCGACAGCCAGCCAAAGCAGCTTCACAAAAATCGCCAACCGGAGCACAAAGCCAAGAAATATAATGGCAAAGCAGGCTGTACTGGCGAAATTCGTAGCCGGCACCAATGCCATGCGTGCTTTGAACAGGCCGTAAGCGGCCTGATGCTGGAGCGCGTGGCCGGATTCATGTGCGGCTACACCCACCGCGGCGACGGTCTGGCCGTGAAAATTTTCAGACGAAAGGAACAGCGCGCGTTTGGTCGGATCGTAATGATCGCTCAGGTGGCCGGGGATTTCCTCCACCGGCACATTGGTGAGTCCGGCCTGGTCGAGGATTTCGCGCGCGGCCTCCGCGCCGGTCATGCCGGACTCGACGCCCACCTGGCTGTATTTGCCGTAGGCCGAGGACAATTTGATCTGGGCCCAGATGCCGATGAGCAAACCCGGCAGGGCGAACAAAAGATACAATGGATCGAAATAAAACATATTTTTACCAATCAAATTGACAGTATGTAGCTGTTTTCATTCAACCAGCCAGCCGCGTGCCAAATCAATTTCCTTGAATTTACAAACCTTTGAGTTGGTTGAAAGATTTTTTTTGCGCCAGTACGGCTCAGTTGGGACACGCAAATTGGCACAGTTTTCATTTGGGAAGGTCGCCGTGTCGGCGACCCTGATTTATTTTTGGGACGGCAACACCCAGGCTTCGCCGAGGCGAGCACCGTCCCTCCCAATAACAAGTTCAAATTTCCAGCACTTTTTCAAATCGCGTCAGATTGCGCGCGCCGTTGGTCGTCACGAGCGCGACGTCTTCCAGTCTTACGCCGCCGATTTCCGGATAATAAAGTCCCGGCTCGACGGTCACGACGTGGCCGGGGCGGAGTTTGCCGGTGGAATTTGCGCCCACGCGCGGTGATTCGTGGATTTCCAGACCGAGTCCGTGGCCCGTGCCGTGAAAGAAACCTTCCATGCGCCCGTTGTGGCGGCGGGTTTTGTAACCTTGCTGCTCAAAAAATTCCTGCACGGCGCGATGAGCGTCGCCGGTTGGGACATTCGCGCGGATTTTTCGGAACGCGATGTTTTGTCCGCGCAGCACGGTGTCGTAAAGTTTGCCAACCGCCTCGCTGGCGCGTCCGCGCACGACGGTGCGGGTAATGTCGCCGAAGTAACCGGTTTTTTGCGAGCGCGGGAAAATATCAATGATGATCGGCTCGTGCGCGCGCAGCGGACCGTAGCCGCGTTCGTGCGGGTCGCACGCCTGCCGTCCGCCGGCGACGATGGTATTGGCGGCCAGCCCGCTGGCCTGCAGGATCGCGCAGTCAATGACCGAGCGCAATTTTTCCGAAGTCAGCGGGACGTTGTGATAAAGCAGTCTGTGATCGCGCCCAATTTTGGCCGTGCGCAGGACCTGCATCGCCTCGGCCATGCCGACCTCGGCCATCACCAGCGCGGCGGAAATTTTTCTGACTTCGGCGGCGGATTTGATTTCGCGCTCCGGGAAAAAATTGCCCGGACGGGCTTTGACCGGGATGCCGAGTTTTTCCAGGTCCGTCGCCAGGCCGAGCGGAAAATTATCCGGCACGGTGACGCGGCGGATTCCTTTTTCACGCAAAATTTGCCGGACGACGTGGGCGAAGCCGGGCCGCAGGATTCCCTGGGCGCGGAGTTTTTGCTGATATTGGCCGAGTGACGCGACACGGCAGTGCGGGGCTTGGGCGCGGGCGCGGTCAATTTCCAAATCACTCATCACAATGAGGGGACGGCCGCTGGTGCTAAGGTAAATGAACGGGTCGGGCACAAACGTGCCGACGGCGTAAAGCATGTTCGCGTCGTGTTCGCTGTCCGCGACCATCAATAAATTTTCATGCTTGGTCATTGTAAAAGGGAGGGTTGCCGTGTCGGCGACCCAAATTATCGGGGACGGCGGCACCCAGGCTTCGCCGAGGCGAGCGCCGTCCCTCCCACGATTACGTTCCAAAAAGCCGGTCGCCCACGTCGCCGAGGCCGGGCAAAATATAACCTTTATTGTTCAGCCGCCGGTCAATGGCGGCGGTGAAAATCGGCAGTTGCGGGTAACTTTTCCGCACGCGGCGGATGCCTTCGGGCGCGGCGACCAGGTTCACGAGCCGCACCTGTTTCGCGCCCTGTTCGGCGAGCAAATCCAGCGCGGCCACGGCGCTGCCGCCGGTCGCCAGCATGGGATCAATCAAAATGACTTCAAACCGGCTCAGGTTTTTCGGCAGGCTTTTGTGGTAAAATTGCGCGCACAAGGTTGTTTCCTCGCGTTTGAGGCCGATGAAACCGACGCGGGCGTTGGGAATCAGTTGCAAAATGGAATCGAGCATGCCGAGGCCGGCGCGGAGCACGGGCACGAGAACGACATCGCGTTTGATCCGGAAGCCGCGGGCGGGCGCGAGCGGCGTTTGCACGGAAGTGGGACTGGTGGCGAACGAGCGGGTGGCCTCGTAAACCATGAGCGAGGCAATTTCGCCCAGCAGGCGGCGGAATTCCTGGGGCTGCGTCCGTTTGTCGCGCAACCGGGTGAGGTTGTGCTGCACCAGCGGGTGCGCAATGACGGTGACACCTTTCACGTCAATTCACAAAGGTGGGCGACAGGAAGTAAAGCTGCCCGGCCTGCAACTTGGGCATCTCCAGGCCGAGGTCGAGCTTGATGTCGTGCGCCGCTCCGCTCTGCCCGAAGAGGCGTAGAAACTCGGAAATGTCGTAGCGCTCGCGGTATTCGATCAGGTTGGCCTTGGGAATGCCGGCGATTTTTTTCGTGGTTTTCACGGCGTCGTCAAAATTGCCGAGTTGGTCCACAAAGCCGTACTCGTACGCTTGCGTTCCGGAAAGCACGCGGCCGTCGGCGTAATTGGTCCAATTGTTGACGAGCGCGTGGCCTTCGGTCTTGTTTTTCTCATGCGCGTATCTCCGGCCATCGGCGATGACGTTCTTGAATTTTAGATACGTCTCGTCAATCAAGCCCTGTACCATTACCCGTTCCTCCGCCGGGATTTCATTCGTGCTGCGGTCACCGTTGAGCATGTCCTTGAATTTCCCGCTCTTGTAAGTTACCGGTGCGAGGCCGACCTTGTCCATCAGCCCACGATAATTCCATGTGTGCAAAAGCACGCCGATGCTGCCGGTGATGGTCAAGTCGTCCGCCACAATCCAACGGCTCGGCACGGAAATGTAATAACCGCCGGATGCCGCCAGACTGCCCATCGAACAGACCACCGGTTTGCCCCTTTTTACGGGCTTGCCCGGTTCAGCCGGATCGTCTTTTTGGAAATTCGCGATGGCTTTGCTGATTTCGTCAGAGGCCATCACCTCCCCGCCGGGTGAATCCACCTTGAGGATCACCGCCTTGACCCGCTCATCGTCCTTCGCCCGGGCAAGCTGCGCCTTGATGACGTCCACCATGCTGTTGCCGGCCTGGTCCCTGGCGTTATCGGTGATGATGCCATCCACGGTGATCACGGCTATTTTGCTGCGCGCGTCGTTGTCTTTGAGCAGACATTCCTCGAGCCGCGGGCCGACTTCGCGCGCCAGGCTGGTGCGAAAGCCGCCCCGGCTGAATCCGGAGCTTAACGCGCGTGAGACAAATTGCGTGAAATTCCCCAACAGGCTGAACGCCAGTAACACGAGGAGAATGATCGCAACAATCATCCAGCCCCGGCTCTTGCGCGGTTTGGCCGGCGGTGGTGGCGTGATGATCGGCGGCGGCGTCAACGGCGGCGGCGTCAACGGTGGCGGCACGGCGCTGGGCGGCAAAGGTGGTGTTTCCATGTCCATAGCGTGCCCAAACTAACGCAAAACCGCCGGGGGAGCAAGGCGGACTTGACGGAACAGAAATTGATTTTCAGCCACAGATGGACACGGATGAAACACAGATTCCTGCGCTGGACATACTGGATGTGCTGGAGCAAAGTGCAAATCCGTGAACGACTAAGCACCTAGACCATGAAAAAACACTTCGGACCAATTAAGGTAAAACGAAAGACTGGCAACGAGCCCTTCCGGCATCGAGGGAAAAAACAGAACTTTAAATTGAATGATTTTTGGAGCTGGAGCACTTCTGACCTTGTCATCAATGTTACTCGTGGACTTGTGGCAGAGTTTATCGTGGCCCAAGCATTAAACGCGGCTGATGGCGTGCGGATTGCGTGGGCTCCGTTCGACCTTCGAACACCAAAACCAGAGAGAATCAAAGTTGAAGTTAAATCCGCCGCCTATCTTCAAAGTTGGAGTCAGGACAATTTCTCAATCATTAAATTCGATATCGAAAAAACCACCCCTCTCGACAATAAAAAGGGCGGATACCGCGGCAAACCGCGACGGGTAGCAAAGGTTTATGTATTCGCCTTGTTGGCTGAAAAGGACAAATCAAAAGTGGACCCGCTCAATCTCGACCAATGGAAATTTTGTGTTGTGCCAACAGCGACTTTGAACAATCGAAAACGCAGCCAACAATCCATCACGCTCAATTCGCTGAAATCAGAGAAGGAAGAATTAAAAGTTCAGGATGTGGATTTTTTTGGCCTTAAAGACGCAGTTAAGAAGGCTGCTTCTATCAAGGCAGTGTCTTAAATCATAGTTCGCGTCTTTGCATCTTGGCGATTGATCCGTGTTCCATCCGTGTCCATCTGTGGCTAAAAATTTCCCATCTTTGCGTCTTGGCGTCTTTGCGTTAAATTCAGCCGCGGATTATGCAACCGGAGAAATTGACCCTCAAATCGCAGGAGGCGCTGTCGGAGGCGCAACGCCTCGCGCGCGAAATGTCGCACCAGGAAATGGACGGCGAACATCTGCTGCTGGCCCTGCTCGGCCAGTCGGAAAGCCTCGTGCCCGAACTGCTCCAGAAAATCGGCGTCGCGCCCGCGAAACTGCAGTCCGAACTCGAACGCGATTTGTCCCGCCGCCATAAGGTTGAAGGCGGCGCAGAAGTTTATGCCAGCCCGACCCTGCACAAGGCGCTCGACGCCGCACAGTCCGAGGCCACCAGGCTCAAGGACGATTACGTCAGCACCGAACATCTGCTGCTCGGCCTGCTGGCCGATGGCGGTTCGTCGCTGAAGAAGATGCTCTCGGCCGCCGGTCTCAAGCGCGACACGGTGCTTAAGGCGCTCGCCGATTTGCGCGGCAACCAGCGTGTGACGGACGAAAATCCCGAAGCCAAATTTCAGGCGCTCGACAAATACGGACGCGATCTCACCGCGCTGGCGCGGCAGGGGAAGATTGACCCGGTCATCGGGCGCGACGAGGAAATCCGCCGCGTCATGCAGGTGCTCACGCGCCGCACCAAGAACAATCCGGTGCTCATCGGCGAACCCGGCGTGGGCAAGACGGCCATTGCCGAAGGCCTGGCCCGGCGCATCGTCAGCGGCGACATTCCCGAATCACTCAAGAACAAACGGCTCGTGGCGATGGATCTGAGCGCGATGATTGCCGGCGCGAAATATCGCGGCGAATTCGAGGACCGGCTCAAGGCGTTCCTCAAGGAAATAGCCGCCAGCGAAGGCAAAATCATTTTGTTTATTGACGAATTGCACACGCTGGTTGGCACGGGCGCGGCGGAAGGCGCGACGGACGCGGCGAACATCATGAAACCGCAGCTTGCCCGCGGCGAACTCCGCTGCGTGGGCGCGACCACGCTCGACGAATACCGCAAGTACATCGAAAAAGACCCGGCGCTGGAACGCCGGTTCCAGCCGGTGCAGGTTGCCGAGCCGACCGTGGAGGCGACCATTGCGATTTTGCGCGGGTTGAAGGAACGCTATGAAGTCCATCACGGCGTGCGCATCCAGGATTCGGCGCTCGTGGCAGCGGCGACGTTGTCGCATCGCTACATCACCGACCGGTTTCTGCCGGACAAGGCGATTGACCTGGTGGACGAGGCGGCGTCGCGCATCAAGATGGAACTGGATTCCAAGCCGACGGAACTGGACCAGTTGGATCGGCAGATTTTGCAACTGGAAATCGAACGCACGTCGCTGGCCAAGGAAAAGGACGCCGCAAGCAAGGAACGGCTCAAGCTCATTGACAAGGAAACTGCCAACCTCAAGGGCAAATCCAAGGCGCTCACCGCCCAGTGGCAGAATGAAAAAGCCGCTGTGAATGCCGTCAGCGTGGTGCAAACCCAACTCGAACAGGCAAAACTGGAATTGGAACAAGCCCAGCGGCGCGGGGATTTGACCAAGTCTGCCGAAATCCAGTACGGCAAGATTCCCGATTTGGAAAAGAAGCTGGCATCCATTGAAAAACAATCAACCCTCAACCATCAACGCTCAACCCTTTTGCGCCAGGAAGTCACCGACGAAGACATTGCCAAGGTCGTGGCGTCGTGGACGCACATCCCGGTGAGCCGGATGCTGGAAGGCGAGCGGCAGAAGCTGGTGAAGATGGAGGAACGGCTCGCGCAGCGCGTGGTCGGGCAAAAGGAGGCCATCAAGGCCGTGTCCGATGCCGTGCGCCGCGCCCGTAGCGGCTTGCAGGACCCGAACCGGCCCATCGGCTCGTTCATCTTTCTCGGCCCGACCGGTGTCGGCAAGACCGAGACGGCCCGGGCGCTGGCGGAATTTTTGTTCGACGACGAAAACGCCATGATCCGAATAGACATGAGCGAATACATGGAGAAACACACCGTCGCACGGCTCATCGGCGCGCCGCCGGGCTACGTCGGTTACGAGGAAGGCGGGCAATTGAGCGAAGCCGTGCGGCGGCGGCCGTATTCAGTGGTGCTGTTCGACGAGATTGAGAAGGCGCATCACGACGTGTTCAACGTGCTGTTGCAGGTGCTTGATGATGGCCGGCTCACGGACGGGCAGGGGCGGACGGTGGATTTCAAGAACACCATCATCATCATGACCAGCAACATTGGATCACCCATCATTCAAGAATTTTATGAGGAGCGCGGACGGCCTCGTCCGCGTCTTGATAAAAATGAGCTCGCGGACAAAGCTGTCCGCGCTCCTGACGAACTGCACGACCGCATCATGATGGAATTAAAACGTCATTTCCGGCCGGAATTCCTGAACCGCGTGGACGACGTGATTATTTTCCAGAGCCTCGACGAGGAGGACCTGTCGCGCATCGTGGACATCCAACTGGAGAAACTGAAGATACGGCTGGCGCAACAGCAACTCACGCTCGACGTGGACGCTGCCGCGAAGAAGCTGCTGGCGAAGGAAGGTTACGACCCGCAATTCGGCGCCCGCCCGCTCAAACGCGCGGTGCAGGAGCATATACTCAACCCGCTGTCAATGCGCCTGCTTGAAGGCGAGTTTAAGCCCGGCGATAAGATTAAAGTTACAACTGACGGTGACGGCTTGGTCTTCAAGGCAAGATAAAACAAAAGCCTACACTTAAACCAATGGAGAAGCGATTTTCCAACGACTATCAAATTTGTCCAAAAGTGTTTTGCGGAGATCAGCGGTAGTGTCGCCCTTGAGTAAAATTAAAAACGATTCTTTGCTACCGATGTCTTTTATTCCATGCCCAATAATTACAAGTGCGTTGATGGAAATGATATAACGGTCGTGTAGGTCGTGGTGAGCTGAATAAATGCGCGCTTCCATCGACGGAACCTCTTTTTGAAAATCTCTCAATTCTCGACTAAACACAGTGGCACTCTCATTAGTTTTGCCGGTGAGAAATTGGAGCGGACGACCATGCTTGAAATGATGCAAGATGGCTAGACTGCTGCTGCCGTAAAACTTATCTACCACACAAATACGTCCTTTAAGTTCGGACGCAATTTCTGGCAGAGTAAGGTGACGATCTGTCCACGGTTTTGAACCATCAACGACCAGTGCTTTTATTCCTGAAATCGCATACTTACTTTCTAAGTAGGCAACGCCCTTCTCTGAAATCGCGTAGGCAGACTTGGTGTCTGTTTTATCGAACTTCCTTTTGATGACTCGCCTCGCTGCTCGGGCAAGAGTGCGTTCCACTTGTACTTCGTCCAATGCTACACCCCTAACTTCTAATGCATGAGCAATTTCTGAAGCATATGCTGGAATCCGATGTTCAAAGTGATCACGCAACACCCATAAAATCCACAACACTTCATCCAGTGGTGTTTGTAGCTGCCGCTGATTTGGAAATTTGGAATTTAGTTGCGCTTCACGCAAATCTTTCTCAAAAGCGGGGTGATTAAAATTCATCACGGCTTCTCCCTCATAGTAGGATTTTTGTCGCTTACCCATTGTAAGGATGACGCTGCAACCATTGATATGAACCCTTGCCGCCGCGCTTGGTCAAGTAGTTCGCATTGGTAAGAGCCATCATCAAAGTATTGTTGGGGAAATTATATCCTTCCTGGGACAATCCAGTCTTAATGTCAGCAAAAGATAATGGCGATTTGAATTGGCCTGCTTGCCAAAGTCGTTTTATCGCCTCTGGGCATTTGACTTTGGTTTTTACCGGTTTAACGGGGGTAGTGGGCGTTCTCGCTTTTGCGACTCGCGCCAACACCGCGTCGCCTTGAAAAAAAGTTCCGTCATCAGTTACAACTTCAATACGAATCTTCATAATAAAGTTCAACGTTTGCCATACATCCATTTGCTGTCTCGTTTTACGCGCGCCAACAACCGTTTTTGAACTAAGCCAAGCACAACGCCCGATAATGTCGTCACGGGATAAAGGTGGCCCGATTCTTCCAACTTTTTTGCCACCTCGGACAAAGATTTTGGCTTATCGAAAAACCCCTCTTCTTTGAGCGACACAATATGATCTTTTGCGCTATCTTGTTTTTTGCGTTCGCGTTTTTCTTCGTTCGCCTTGCTGATGCGCCCCCCTCCTCGCTTTGGTGGCGGATGGAGGGCTTGGATTTGATTGACCACTGCGACAACTTCGGCCGTGTCGCCTTCAATTATTATTTTTGTTCCGTATGCGGTTGTGATGTGCGCTTTTGGCATAACGGTTATTATTGAAAATGCTATTGCAACATATTGCAAGTTATTTTTTAAAGATATTTACGAACTTTTATTGCGCCCTTATCCGGCCTCCGGCCACCTTCTCCCATCGGATGGGAGAAGGAATTATTTATGGGACGATTACCCAGAGTAGTCACTGCGTTCCAACCCTGGGCTAATTTCCGTAACGCCTTCAGCGTATTTGAATTGGTGCTAGTTCGTGAAATTCGCGTCAAACACCCCAACCGGCCGCAAAAAAAGACTGTTACCTTTCCTTCATCGGCGGCATTTAGATATGGATGCAGGAATGGGATGACATCGCACTGTTGCGGGAATACGCGGATCGCGATTCCGAAGAAGCCTTTGCCACGTTGGTCACGCGGCACGTCAACAAGGTCTATTCGGTCGCGCTGCGCCATACCCGCAACCCGCATCAGGCCGAGGAAATCACCCAGGCCGTCTTCGTCATTCTGGCGAAGAAATCCCGTCAATTGGGCCGGGGCGTGGTCCTTTCCGGCTGGCTTTATCAAACCGCACGGCTGGCGTCGGTGACCTTCATCCGCAGCGAAATCCGGCGCGCCCGGCGTGAACAGGAGGCCCAGATGCAAACCTTGTCGAACGAAACTGAATCTGACGTCTGGACGCAAATCGGCCCGCTGCTGGACACGGCGATGGCCAGGCTGAATGAAAAGGACCGCCACGCGATCGTGCTGCGATTTTTTGACGGTATGAGCATGCGGGAAGTTGGGGCGGTCCTGGGCGGGAGCGAAGACGCCGCCAAGACGCGTGTGAACCGCGCGGTGGAAAAGCTGCGACAATTTTTCGTCAAGCGCGGCATCGCTTCGACCACCGAAAGCATCGCCGGTGCGATTGCAGCCAACTCCGTTCAAGCCGCACCGGCGGCGCTCGCCAGCACAGCCACGGTCGTGGCGATTGCCAAAGGCGCGGCGGCGAGCAGTTCAACCTTAACCCTCATCAAAGGAGCATTGAAAATTATGGCTTGGACAAAAGCGAAAACGGCCATCGTCAGCGGCGTGGTTGTATTGCTTGCCGCTGGAACAACAACCGTGACGGTCAAAGAAATTCAGGAGTACCGGACTCAGCCGTGGCAAATCAATGAAGGTGAGATTACCGGATTTCAGCTTAACCAGCCGCCGCAGGTTCGGATTCTACCCAGCAAATTTCACAAACACGCCGAGGGCATTGTCGGTAAAATGGTCGGAACGGGACTTGGCGCCGAAGAAATTATCGCTGCCGCTTATAGCGGCTCTTTTTCTTCGGCAAGAGTCATTTCCCATGCCGAACTGCCGGCACGCAAGTATGATTACATCGCCACTTTGCCCGGCGGACAAACTGTAAATGAAAAAGCGTTGCAGGAGGAAGTAAGGCGAAAATTTGGAGTCGTGGGCAAAACCGAAATCCGCGCTGCGGACGTTTTGCTTCTCAAAGTAAAACTTACAAATGCCCCGGGCTTGAAACTCAATACTGGAGGTGCCTGGCCTAAACAGGGTAGCGGCATTGAGCCCGTTTCAAGTGAGTCGTACCGGGGATTTAATGAAGCAATAATTGGCCTTATTGCCTGTTTCGAGAACGAGGCAAATGTTCCCGTTATTGACGGGACCGGCCTCACCAACCTTTACGATTTTGATTTGAAATGCAGTCAAGCCGACTTGGAAAATCGGAATTGGGACAAGGTGAACCAGGCGCTCGATCCACTCGGCCTCGAACTGGTTCCCACCAATATGCCCATCGAGATGCTGGTGGTGGAAAAGGCAAATTAAGCGGGACAAATATTGGCCGGCGGCGCGTCATAGAATTAGATGCTATGAAATTTACCGGCACGTGAAATCGTCAGATAATTTTAAACTAATCTGTCATTCCGATGTCATAAGAACTGTGAAGTCAAAGTTCGGGGCGTTCACCTTGATTGAGTTGCTGGTGGTCATCGCTGTTCTGGCGGCACCTGCCAGGGCAATGACAAAGCAGATTATGCTCGGGCCGCCCGATCCGGGAGCTGAACATGGGTTCGATAGTTGGTACCACGGGATGAACGGTGAAGCCTGGGTGTCCGTTGACGATACGGACCCGGCCACGGGGGAGCATGATTTCATCCTTGGGAACAAGACTGCCGGCGATCAGAACCGTGCGGACTGGCGTTCCCGGATTTTCCCGCTGGGACCTGCGGCCAAAGGCGCCCGACCGATCACTTTTTCGTTTGCCTGCAAGTTCCCGGGCAAAATCAACGGGCGGGAAGACATGCAGGTGTATTTGCGCTTCTACGATGCAGCGGGCACGAACTTTCTGGGCCAGAAAATTTTTCGGGTCGGGTTCAACACCGGCAGCTCGAACATGTCCAATTACAAAACGATGACCTTTACCGACATCCGCGCGCCCAAACGGGCCCGGATGGCCGACGTCTGGGTGACGGCGAACATCTTCGTACCCTGGACATCGGGGAGCGGGCAGTTTGATGATTTCTCGGTGACGACCGTCTCCCGACTGGGCCTGACGTTGCTCGTGGTTTTTGCCGGTTTGGGGATCATGCTGATCATCATTACGATTACGGTCGTGAAATCGCAGCGAACAAATCGGGGGAATGTTTCCTATTACCCGTACCGGAAGAGATGAAACCCGTTCCGTGAAATGAGCCGCAGAAAATCAAATCGCAGGGGAAAGGACAATGGGCCACCGGGATTCACCCTGCTCGAACTGCTGGTGGTCATGGCGGTCATTTCCATTCTTGCGGCCTTGTTGTTGCCGGTTTTGAGCAAATCCAAGCAGAAGGCCTGGCAGACCTACTGTTCAAACAACGTCCGGCAGCTTCAACTTGGCTGGCTCCTGTTCGCGGCTGATAACAATGACGACCTGCCTCCCAACGCCGCGTTGTTGGATCATGGTCAGACGATTGAAAATCCGGGTTGGGTGGCGGGTGACATGTGGTTTGATTCCGAAGGGTATGACGTGGCTGAAAGCATCAACACCGATCTGCTTGTCGGGGAAAAGTACGCGATCTTCGGTTCCATCGGCGGCTACGTCAAAAATCCGGCGGTCTATCATTGTCCGGGAGATCGGAGCACCGTGACCGTTGCCGGCGCGGTTGTGCCCCGGGTGCGCAGCATGTCCATGAATGGGTATATGGGCGAGCGCCCGGATGGCGGAGGCGGCCAATTCCGGAATTTCTTGAAACTGGCCCAGATCATCGCCCCCGGTCCCAGCGATGCCTTCGTTTTCATTGACGAGCGGGAAGACTCCATCAACGACGGTCTCTTCGCCGTCGATCCCGGGGCGCACTACGCCATCATCGATTATCCATCCAGCTACCACAATGGGGGCGCCTGCCTTTCATTTGCCGACGGTCACACCGACTATCACAAATGGGTGGAACCGACAACCAATCCGCCTCTGGTGGCGGGTCAACACCTGCCGGGCGGTTCAAAACCGACTTCTCCCACCGACCGCGACGTGGCCTGGCTGGTACAGCACAGCACCAGCCTGAAATGATTCGCCACATCCAACCGGTGAGGGTCTTGATTATGAACATGGCATGGATTTGAAAGTCTAAGATTAAAAGTCTATGACCGGGAATTCATCACATCGTGCTTTCACGCTGATTGAACTCCTCGTGGTCATTGCCATCATTGCGATTTTGGCGGCGCTCTTGCTGCCCGTTCTGGCCAGGGCGAAAGACCGCGCCCGGACGATTTACTGCGTGAACAATTGCCGGCAACTCGGTTTTGCCTGCCATCTCTACCTGACGGACAATGAGGACAAGTTTTGTGACACGTCCGTTGTCCGTGGTGATAACGTGGTCCGCCGGGCCTGGTACAATCTGATTTCGCCCTACACGGGAACCACAAATCTGCTGCTTTGTCCTGCATTTCGAATCAAAGCACACGCGGTTGTGGGCGGCTACTACCCCACGGCGCCGGAGGACGCGGCCTTTCCAAATTACGGATTGAACTTTCACGTCGGCGGCTTCGACTGGCCGGACATCTGGCCGGAGTCCACCTATCCACCCGCACGTTTGAGCGCCATTCGAAATCCCTCCGCGACCGTTCTCCTGGCCGACAGCGGCACGGTGGCAGTGAACACCACCGATCCGGCTCTTTGCGTCACTCCGGAATCTCCCCAGAAAGCCGGCAGTTTTGTGCTCAACGACCCGGCGGATACCCAGCCCAACTCTTTGGTGATTTCACCCGTCAACACCGACTGGTGCGGGCCGGAGCTTCGCCATAATAACGGAAGAAGTGCGGTTGGCATGACGGACGGTCATGTGGAAATAAAAAGAGCATCGGAGTGGTATTGGGCCCGAACACCGTGGCTGTACACGACAGGTGGTGGCTGAACACGAATCGAAAACTTTTTAACGCAGAGTCGCAGAGACGAGAGCTTTAACCGCAGATGAACGCTGATTCACGCTGATACGAATTGAAGCCCGGCTCTCAACTCTCAACTCCGATAAATCGCGAGCAGGCTTTCAACCCTCAACTGTTTAAATCACAAACGGCACCAGCGCCTTCACTTGCTTGCGATAAGCAGGATATTCGTCGGGAAAATGTTGCAGCATCAGCGATTCCTCCTGTTTGAGCTTGATCCAAAATCCTGCGCCCACCAGCACCACGCCAAGCCAGCAGCACAGGCGGGCCACCGCAAAGGCCGATCCAACGCACATCAGCAGAATGCCGGTGTAGATGGGATGCCGTACGAAATGATAAGGTCCCGCTTTCACCAACTCATGCCCCTGCTTGAACGTGACATCGCTGCTCCAATTCCCGGCCAGCGTCCGGCGCGCCCATATCGTCACGAACAACCCGAACCCGCAAACCATGACGCCGATGACCCGCGCCCAATCCGCGTGCGGGGTCAACACCAGATTCAGCGGCGGCGGCAAGCCCGGATTTAAAAGCAGCAAACAACCCAGTGCCACGGGAATCCGATATGCAAGAGTGGATGACCAGCTTTGCCGTTCCGCCGTCGCCTTCACCCGCTGCGCGCTGATAAACCGCCAGGCAAGAAAGAAGTAGGCAAGATAGATTGTCCAGCAACCGATGATGATTGAACTTGGAATCGTTACCATGATGAATTTGCATCAGGCATATCGTATTCGGTCAAGAATTCAAGCCTGGCTTGTCGCGCCGAAGCGTTCGCGAAGTCGGAAGGCGATGAACTGGTGTTTGAGAAGAAGTGAAAGAATTTAGACCACGAAATACGCGAAAACTTTTTAACGCGAAGGCGCAAAGGCGCAAAGCCGCCATGAATTTTAACCGCTGATAAACGCTGATGTTCGCTGATTCAAAAGGGCTGCAAGCCCGAAACGCGCCTTCCCTGCCATCAGGCATTCCTGCCAAGGCACCGCGTCAATACCATATGCACAGACCGGCGCGAAAGGCGTGACTGGTCTGGTCGTATTGACGCAAGGTCTGGCCGTAGCCGGTAAAGTATTGCAATTGAATGGCCGGGTTGAAATGGAAACCATGCGGCAGATTGAATCTCAAATCGAACAGCAGGCCGGCATGGCTGCCTTCGTCGCCGATGCGAAATTTGGTGGCGAATTGAATTTTTTCTCCACCCTGGGGATTGGTCCAGGCCAGGGCGCTGAGCAGATCGGCGTAACCGCGGTAGTCAGGCAGGTCCGGGTTGTTGTTGCCCAAGGTGAGGTAGTACCAGGCGCGCGTTTGGAAGGTAAGCTGGAAATGGGCTGGCAGGTCAAACCGGGCGGTGGGTTGCAGGTAAACCGTGTTTAAACTGCGTTCCATAGACCCGCCCCGGCCATTGGATTCATGCTCGTAACCGCCTTGCAGATCGAGTTGGAAGCTGTTTTCAATTTTTTTGTGCAACACATCGGGATAATAAAGAAACGCCGACGGTTTGTAGCTGGTATCGTAGAAGGACGGGTCCCGGGAGAACAGGTCCCAGAACGACGTCTGCGTGTAGGCAAAATACGAATGTGCCAGGGGATTCCAATCGCTCGTGAGATCAAACAGTTTGTATTTCAGGCTGAACTGAAATTCGGCGCCGGGGTACTGGCCCAGGAGGAAATAAATCGGCTCGTAACCATAAATATGTCTGCCGAGAAACTCCATGAGCGAGGAACGCGGCGCTGCATCAGCTGCGGGCGACGTCGCCGGCGTTGCCAGGGTCTCGGGAGCCCCGGCAGAGTTGTTTTTCACCAGGATGACCACCTGATTGTAATTGCTTGCGTCCAATGTCACCTGGCCGCTGAGGGTTGGAGGAACGTCGAACAGATATTCCTGTTTCACGAAGCTGCCGGGGGCAATCGTTGCCTCAATCCCGCTGCGGTTGGTCAGCACCAGAACGGTTTTGAACGAGTTGGAGCCCGAGGTGAGCATGCCATCGAGATTCGGCTCGAAGGTCCGGCGGACCTCGTTGGACGAGTTGTTCAGGCAGTAAAGCCAGACAACGCCCCGGGTGCCGGCGGTCAGCGGCTGGGAGGGTGAAACCAGAACACAAGTGACCTCTTGCGCCAGAGCAGATGCTGGATTTGTCAGCACCAGGACTGACAAAAGCAACCCGGAACAGGTGCTCCTCCAAACGAATGATTTTGCCAGTCTTGAAAGACATTTCACGGCGGGACGATTCAACAAATGAAAAGAAATCTTGTCAAGTTGGTAACCGGCTACCCCTGCGCCTGCTCTAAGGCGACTTGAGCGGCTTGGGAATATTCCTTTACGAGGTGACCCGGCAGCGCGGTTTTGAATCACAGAAGCAAGCGAAGGGAACGAAGCCGCGTAAAAGGCCTTGCCTCACGCGGCAGGTTGTTTCCAACCTTTGTTTCCTTGGTTTCCTTCTGTAGAAACTTCTCCGTCCTGCGCCTTTGCGCCTTTGCGTGAGATGAATCCGCGTTCGTCTTTGTCTCACGACGCGGGACCGAAGGTGCGCACATACGCCGCCAGCGCCTCAATCTCCGCGGTGGATAATTTTTTCTGGAAGGCCGGCATCGCTTTGGGTCCGGTTTTGATCGCGCGGATTATTTCGTCATCCGAAGTGGCTGTCTGCCAGCGGGTGTCGGTAAAATTCTGCGCGCCCAGAAGCCGGCCATGAAATGTCCGGGCCCGTCCGTCCCGGCTGTGGCAGGTGGCGCAGTTTTCCTTGAACAGCCCCGGGGCGTCCACCTTGTCTTTCGGATAGCTGGCCTGTTGCACGGCGAGGGAATTGGTTGAGGTGCAGCCGGCAACCAGCAATGAAAACCCGGCAATGGCAATCAGCAGACACGATAGGGCGATTACATTTTTCATATTCGATTCTTTCCGACAGAAATGGTCAGGCACACGGTCAATTCCTGTAATCATTTTTCGACCACGCTGCAAGCGGAATGACACCACGTCCGGTCTTCCGCCAAGGTTTGATTCCGCCCCACTACCCTCACCCGGTTTTGCTGTCGCTCAACCACCCTCTCTCGTTCCCACGGGCGAGGGAATTAATTTTGTGGGATGTTTTCCCCGGGTGGCGCTCGCCGACTCGCTTACCCCGGGCTATTATCTTTCGCCCCGATGGGGCTTTGGTTCCGCCTTCGCTTCGCTTCGGCGCGACAAGTTGGCTTCGCGAAAATTCGTGTCAAAACTTTGCGGCTTTGCGGCTTTGCGTGAAAAAACCTTCAGCGGGGTGACAGCCGTTTCAAAACCTCCTGGCAGACGGCCTTGGCTGATTGCGGTCGGCCCAGGGATTTAGCAGCCCGGGCCATTTCGGCGAGTTTCTTCGAGCCGAGCAGTTTTTCAATGCGGAAGGGCAGGTCTTCGACGCGGTTGGCCTTGGCCGCCGCGCCACGTTCGAGCAGGAAATCGCTGTTGGCCGCTTCCTGACCGGGTATCGGGTTGAGGATGAACAGCGGTTTGCCCAGCGCCAAGGCCTCGGACGTGGTCAACCCGCCGGGCTTGGTGATGATGAGGTCGGCCACAGCCATCAGCTCGTGCATGTTGGTCGAAAAGCCCAGCACGTGCGTCGGATGCTTGCGGGTCTGCGTGGCGAGTTTGCGGCGTAATTCCTCGTTGCGGCCGGTGACGACGAGGGTCTGAAACTGGCCCGGCACCTTGTCGAGTTCGGCCAGGATTTCCGCGACCGGTCCCATGCCGAAGCCGCCGCCCAGCACAAGCAACACCGGCTGGTCGTCGCGCAGGCCGTAATTTTTGCGGACGGCACGCGGATCGGGCTTGGATAGAAATTTCGCGGCAATGGGGATGCCGGTGGCGACGGCGTTGGCCGCCGTGGCGCCGCGGGCGACCAGCCGCGCCTTGGTTTCCTCGGCGGCGACGCAATACAAGTCCACGCACGCGTCCATCCACAGCGCGTGCGCCTCGAAATCCGTCACGATGCTGACGACGAAAGGATGTTTGTAGCGGCGCTCTGTGAGCGTCGCCATTTCAGAAGGGGTTGAAGTGCGACGGTCATAGACCGCCGCTACAGGTTTTTGGCGGAGCAAGCCGAGGGTTTCGAGCGGGAGATAATGCGTGCACAAAACGGCGTCGGGTCTGAACTGTTTGATGTGGCGCATGAAGCGTTTGCGCGAGTTGCTGGGAAACGCGCGGCGCAGTTTGCTCAAGCGCCGGGCGACCTTGGGATTGTCGGTCTTGCCGAACAACATGCCCCAGAGTTCCGGCGCGCGTTCGACCAGTTTCACATAGCCGTCCTCGTGGACTTTTTTGTGGAGCGGCGAGAAGTACTTGATGAGGTCGAGCCGTTCAACGGCGTCGTCCGGGCGCAACGCGCGCCAGGCTTCCTCCAAGGCGGCGGCGGCGGCGATGTGTCCGCCCCCGGCCGTGACGGTGGCAATCAGGATGCGCATGGGTGTGCAGGTTGCCGGAGCCGGTGGTGATTGAGAAGCAGAAATGGGCAGTGGTCACGTGTGGTGGGGCGAGACTCCTGGCGAGCCGGAAGTTTTGGACTGCGCCGACACGTCGTGCGTCCCGCAGTGCGGGACGGTGACATGTCACCGCACTCCAAATCCGGGAAACGAACTCCGAGCGGCTCGCGAGGATCAGCCTTCGCCAGGCTACGGCGCGACAGGCGTTCGCCCCACCGAAAGCTGAAATTGTACGATGAAACGGGGCGCAACCGGGTTAAGGTCGGCGCGGGACCGGGAGCGGTGGTTTGAGAAAAAGCAATTACTCCTTTATCACCGGCAGTTTGCCCTGCTGGTAGTCCGCCAGCATTTTTTCCAGGGTGCTTTTTTCGCGTTCGTCCACAGCGGCATTGACCGCTTTTTGTTCGCTGGCGATGGCTTCCGTTTTCTTGCCGTTCATGAACTGGATCCGGGCGAGCGTGTCCAAAATGGCGGATTCCTTGCCCTTGGTGGCTTCGTTTGCCCGCACGGCCATTTTTTCGGCGAGCGCCAGGTCGCGCTTCTCCAGTCCTGGCTGTGTGGCGATGGTCCAAGCGAGGGAATTCTGCATTATTGCGTTGTCCGGGTGCGTGTCACTCAGGGATTCGGCAAGTTTGTAGGCATCGGTGTAATTTTTCCGGCTGAGCAAAATTTGCAGACGAGCGTTGCCGTAGTGAAACCGCATTTGCTCGGGCACGGTTTTCTCCAATTCAGCCACGGCGGCGTCGGCGGCGTCCCAATTTTTCTCGCGCATGGCATCCCGCAGGTTTTTGTAGAGTGCATCGCGTTGCTCCTGCACCTCCCTCTTCCGTTCGTATTCGACCGCGAATCCGCCAATGTCGTATTTGTCCGCCAATATCTCCTCAAGGATTTTTTCATCCAACCCCATCGGATGTCCGATCCAGGCAATCCGACCCTGTTTGTTGATCACGAAGGCGGTGGGAATGTTGTTCTGGTCCGCCGCTTTCATCCACGTGACGGCCATGATGCCGTTGGTTTCCCGGCGCCGGTCGTCGAGCGCGACGCGATAGGTCATTTGCTTGCCCATTTTTTTGACGAATGCCGCCATACTGCTGTCGTTATCCTCCCCAACGTCCTGACCGATGGCGATGAGTCCCCGGTCCTTGAATTTTTGCGATAATTCATTGAGATGCGGAATGGACGCGCGGCAGGGGCCGTGCCAAGTGGCCCAGAACTCGACGATGTAAACGTGGTTAGTGTCGAACGCCTTCACCGGGTCGCCCTGCACCCATTTGGCGACCCGGAGTTTTGGCGCCGGATCGCCGACCGTCAACCTCGCCTCCGCCGTGCGTGCGGCGACCACCAGAGCGACGCTGGTCAGGATGGTCAAAGTTCGCAGCAATAAAGAGTTTTTCATATCAATTTTTGGGTTCGGGTTTGAAGTTGGGCACATCTTTTGTCAGCGAGACCAGTCTTGACCAGGAAAGCATTTTGTCCAGTTGAATCTGCATGATATTTTCAACAGAAACTTCTTTTTCCGGGCATGATGGGGAATTGGTTTTTGAGAAGAAAAAATAAGGGTTGCCACTTATTGGACTGTCACCGGACACAAACATTGCCAAATCCTTGAAACTTTCGCACTTTGCCGCTGTTTAAGTTCGGAAACGCATGAGTTTTGTCATCAGCATGAAGTTTTTCTCCAAATTTCGGATGTTGGCGATGTTAGTGGTCGCGTTGATGGCCATCGGCACACGGGCCGAGGCGCAGGCTTTAAGTCTTTCTGCCGCGGGTTCGGCAAATCCCATTGGATTGGGCACCGCCCTGACTTACACCATCAACGTGACCAATGCGACCGGTTCGGCACAACCGGTTATAGTGACCAACACGCTGCCCGCTTTGACACAATTCCAAGGTCTTGTTCCCCCTCAACCAGTCACCTCACCCATCGTTATTACCAACGGGAACACCTTTACGTTCATTCTTACGGTCCCCAATGGCTTAATTGCACAAATGACCGTGACGGCCACACCAACGGCGGGGGCGGCAGGTGGATTCATCACCAATTCAGTGGTCATGGTTTCAACCACTCCCGCCTTCAACGCCTCCACCAACATTATCACTCAAGTCACCAACACAGTGGTGCCGCAGGCCGACCTGGCGGTTGGGATGACGGTGCCTGCTTCGGCGGTTTTCACCAACGATTGGATGGTTTATGGCGTGAACGTAACGAACTTTGGGCCAAGCGCTGCGTCCAATGTCATGCTGACCAACACGCTGCCGACTGGCGTGGGATATATAAGCGTTTCGCCTTCGAGCACGGTTTACACCATCATTGGCAGCAATGTCATTTTCAGCTTGGGCACCTTGGCAAGCGGGGCTTTCATAAATTTCCAACTAACCGTCCAGCCCACCAACGCGGGAGTCCTGCCGTTTTCGTCGTTTATCAACTCGACCAGTGTGACCGATCCCAACCTCGCCAACAACACGGCTACCACCAATATCACCATCAATAATTACTTTCCCGCCAGTTTGGTGGCTTTCACCAATTCCGCGCAGATTATCGATTTCCAAAACGCGTTGACGGAGCAAACCATAACGGTGTCGAATGCGGGGCTATCGTCCGTCGCCGCGGTGCGGGTGGTGGTGACTGGTTTGACGAACCAGTTGTTTAACGCCGTGGGAATGAATAACGGCAATCCTTTCGTGGTTTACAATGCTGCGCTAAACCCGAACCAGAGCGTGAATCTGCTGCTACAATATTATCCCAGGAGCTATTTTCCGTTTACCAATGGACAGTTGCACGCGTTCGCGGTGACCAACCTCAATCTGGCTCCGCCGGCAGCGGCGGCGGTGAGCACGAATGTCAACATCTCACACATCGTGCGACGGTCCGACGGCAGGATGTTGCTTATCTGGCCATCCACGCCGGGTCAGATTTACACGGTGGTTTACAGCGACAACGTTTTGTTTTCGAACGCCATGATTGCCCCGCCGTCCGTCGTCGCCCCTGCGAATCAGACACCGTGGATTGATTACGGCCCACCCACAACGGTGAGCGCGCCGCCGAACAGCAGCAACCGCTTTTATCGGATTTACCTTAACCCATGAGATAACGAGCCGACATCACCATTTATTCCATGAGAAGCTACTGTTTTCACCATTTGGCCGTGCAGTGCCTGTCATGTTGGTTCGTGGGGGTTGCCATGGTTGCTTCGGCACAAACACAATCACCCGGCCAAAATCCGAATTCAAATGGTCCTGTCGTGATACTCCCGGACATCCCGGCTCAACCGCAACCCGGCGTCCAACCGCAATTATCCAGCGACCATTGGGCTGATTTTTTTGGGATTCAAAAGGTTTCCAATGATGACGATTGGACGCGCCATTTTCGCATCGGGGCCGTGGTGGGGATGAATATCAAAGCCAGCTTCAACATGAATGGCACGTTCCCTGTCAACCATGCCGCAGGAGTTTACGATGACGGCTACGTGCATGTGGATAGCACGGGAGATGTCGGGGGCGGCACAACTTATTGGGGCTACGATAACCAGTCACAATACAACGGCCAGACGCTGGTCATGCATAACACGACGCAATTCACCACCAGCGGCGGCGGGGAACAAAGTGGCTCGGTGTATCCGGGATTCGACATGGCCTACGGCGGCAATCTCTTTTATCTGGGCCGTGCCCGGATCGGTTGGGATTTGGGATTCAGCCTTATGCCGATCAACATCAAGGACAGCCGTCCCATGTCGGTGACGTCAATCAGCCAGACAAAATATACTTTTAATGTTGGCCCGGGGTACCCTGATGCGCCCTACTACGGCAATTTCAGCGGCAGTTCGTGGGTGGTGACAAACAATCCGTCCGTCAACAACCAGACGCTTTCGGCCAGCAGTGGCAACGTCACCGGCTCGCGTACGCTGGACGTGATGCTCTACACCGTGAGGCTCGGACCGTCGGTTTATTGGGATGTGAATAAATATATCGGCGTGTCGGCCAGCGCCGGCCCGGCCCTCGGCATCGTCTCCGGCGATTACAAATACGACGAGACGATTACTGCGACAACGATCAACGGCACCACCCGCGCCCCCAATTCGGGACGATTTGGAACGACCGACCTGGTTTATGGCGGGTATGTGAACGCGACGTTGATGTATCACGCGACGGAGAACGGCGACTTTTACGTGGGCGTGCAATACATGCCGATGGGGGACGCCACCTTCAGCGGCGGGGGCCGGGAAGCTAGACTGAAACTGGGCGGACAGGTTTATATTTCCGCCGGTATCAACTGGCCGTTCTGAAGACCCGTGGGACGGGCGTCCCGCCCGTCTCCTTATTCTCTCTTGTCAATTGAAACAGACTGGAAGCCTGTTCCACCGTTCTTTCAGCGCAGCTTTTCCACCTGGATTTTCGCGGGGTCGTTCACGCCGAGCTGGAGCAGGGCAGCGTTGGCATAAAGCACCAGATTCGGTTTGAATTCCGGCGCATCGAGCGCGCGCCGTTCGCGGTCGAGTTCCTTGATGGCCAGCGTGTCGAGCGCCACGGGGTCGCGGCTGAACCACAGTTGGTTCAATACCGAGGAATAATGCAGCAGACCGTGCGAACCGCCTTCGTATTGGCCGATGAGCGCATCGGTGATGTTTAGCACCACGCGGTCGCCCAGCACGGGCAGGGCGTAAATTTCCGGCACGGCAACCGCCAGCCGGCCGGGGTCGTCCGCAAAACGCCGCGTGTTGTCCACGCTGCCCATCGCCAGGCCGTAAAGATGTCCGCAAACGCCGGCATTTTCCTGGTTCAGCAGCGGCGCGATGCTGATGATTTTGGTGATCTGCCGGCTGACCAGCATGGAGACGAAGGATTTTCGTCCAACGCCTTCGCCCTTTTTGCCGAATTCCAGATCCCCATAAACCAGGTTGCCGATGATGGCGGTGTCGGGCTGATAAAAGTTCGTTGGATCGTAGCCCGCTTCCACGCAACCGGCCACGCGCACGCCGAGTTGCGCGCCGAGCTTGAAAAATCCGGCGGCGTGCAAATTGTCGTTGTGCTTGTCCCAGATGACGATGTGTTGCGGCGGCACGCCCGCGTCAAGCAACCCGTGAATCGCCGACGCGACGACGGCGGGCCGCGTGCCGCTGAGCATTCCGGCGGTGGAGAAAACCTTGATGCCGATGACGTCCTGCGTCGAGACAAGGCTGCGCCAGGCGGCAGCGACCGTGGCCTGGCCGGTGAAATTCGTAAGACCGCGATTCAGCATCACCTGCACCCGGGCAGTGTCGGGCTGAAAATCAGAAGTGGCGTTTGCATTTTCAACGGTGACGACCCGCGCGATGGCGTTGGTGGAATGGCCGGCAAACGAATCGCCGGCCCGGCCCGGCCAACACGCTAGTCCGACGGCCGCCGCCATTGCCAGTCGCCGGACCGCTTGCCCGAATTGAGTTTGCGCGTTTCTTGACACTTTTGGGCGTGGATGCTACCACCAGCGCCGATGCTGGCCACCAAAAACGGAAACGAGGGTAGAGGATGGAGAATGGAAGATGGATTTTTTTGTCGGCCCGCCGTTTTCCATCATCCATCATCCATCATCCATCATCGTTTGTTGCTCTTCCTGGCGCTTGCCCTGTTCATTGCGGGGTGTACGCCGTCCGGTCCGCGCGCGTTGCTCAAGGGCAAAAAACTTCTGGAACGCGGCGATTACGCCGGCGCAGTGGCGCAGTTCAAAACGGCCACGTCGCTCCTGGCCACGAACGCGCAGGCGTGGAATTACCTTGGCGTTGCGTGCCAGTATGCCGGCCAGCCAACCGATGCCGTGGCGGCTTACCAGCGCGCACTGGCGCTCGACCGTGATTTGATGGAGGCGCATTATAATCTCGGCTGTTTGTGGCTGGAGCAAAACAAACCCGACGCGGCCGGAAGCGAGTTTACTGCCTACACGTTGCGCCGCAGCAAGGCGCCGGAAGGCTGGCTCAAGCTCGGCCTCGCCCAACTCCAAGCGCATGATGTCACGCCGGCGGAAAAAAGTTTCAGCACCGCGCTTTATCTAAGTCCGAATAACGCCGAGGCATTGAACGGTTTGGGACTTGCGCGGGTCGAACGCGGACATCCGCGCGAAGCGGCGCAATTTTTTGCGGCGGCGGCAAAGGAACAGCCGGATTACGCGCCGGCCTTGCTGAACCTGGCGACGGTGGCGCAGCAGCATTTGCACGACAACGCGCTGGCGTTGCAAAATTATCGCGCGTATCTGGCGCTGACGCCGCGCCCGGCGGATTGGGACGTGGTAAACGACATCGTGAGCAGCCTGGAACTGCCGGGAACAGTCGCCAAGGCCAATGAAAGTCAAACGCCGGCGCCGGAGACCAAAATGCCGCCGGCCGTCAGCGCGGTCCGCCCGGCCGGGTCGTCACGAACGCAGGCGGTCGCCCGGGCCAACCTGAATCCTCCACGCCCGGCAACGACTTCACCGCGAGTGGTGAAAGTGCAGCCGCAACCGGTGATTGTTGGGACGCCCGTGGCAGAAACGCCGCTCGAAGCGTCAACGGGAAAGACGGGTGCCTTGAACAAATTGAATCCGCTGAACTGGTTTCGTTCTTCCACGCCGGAAAAAAGTGAAGTCACAGTAGTGACATCCCTGCCGCCACTGGTGGCGAACAACAACCGTGTCGGCGTCACGCCGTTGTCGCCGGCAAATTCCAGCACCCCAATGCAAACTGCATCCGCGCCGGCGCCGGCGCCGGTTATTGCGCCGAAGCCGGTTAAAATTGTTCAGCCCGCGCCGCCGCTGTTTCCGCGTTACTTGTATCTTTCGCCGCGCAAACCGAAGGCGGGTGACCGGCGGACGGCATCGGGTGCGTTCACACGGGCGCGGGAGTTTGAGCAGAATTCGAGCTGGCTGGACGCGTTGCAATCGTATCGTCAGGCGACGGAACTGGATCCGGGGTGGTTCGAGGCGCAATACAATTACGGCGTGATCGCCTTTCGGCTGCGGAACTTCAATCAATCGCTCGCCGCTTACGAAATGGCGCTGGCGATCCAGCCGGATTCAGTGGACGCGCGTTATAATTTCGCGCTGGCGCTCAAGGCGGCGGGTTATGTGACCGACGCGGTGAATGAATTGAAAAAGATTCTGGCAGCAAATCCGGACGAGGTGCGTGCACATCTGGCGCTGGGGAATCTTTACGCGCAGCAATTGTACGACCTGGCGCTGGCGCGGCAGCATTACTCGAAGGTTTTGGCACTGGATCCACGCAATCCGCAGGCGCCGGACATTCAGTTCTGGCTTTCATCGAATCCGCCTTGATGGAAGTTTGCCGGATGAAAAACTCCGCGCAAACCGTGCTGCGGCAGACGAAATTGGCACGAAACAGGCTATAATTTAATTGGCATTCTAAATTGGAGAATTTAATCTCATGGTTATGATTGGTGCGGAAATACCAAACCTGGCCCTCGATAATCTGCCGGTCAATTGGTTCGACGGGGTGGTTCTGGGAATGTTGATCATCGGATTGTTCCGCGGGCGCAAGCGCGGCATGTCAAAGGAATTCCTGCTGTTGTTGAAATGGGTGTCGCTGGTCCTGGTGTGCGGGCTCTGGTATCCGATGGCCGCCCAACTGTTGGTCAACACCGCTTCGTTGAGCAAAGTGCCCAGTTGCATTTTTGGTTATCTGCTTCTGGCGTTCGTGGTTGTTCTCGTGTTTATGTTTCTCAAATGGCTTCTGGTTAATCACGTGGCCGAGAACAATTTATTCGGAGGTGGCGAATACTATTTGGGGATGTTGTCAGGCATGATTCGGTTTGCCTGCATGCTGCTGGCCGTGCTTGCTTTGCTGAGCGCGCCTTATTACACGTCGGCGGAAATTAAAAAACACGACGCCTACGTGAAGCGTTGGTTCGGCGGCGGATTGTATAGCGGCGACTATTTTCCCAGTTTGCACACCGTGCAGGAGCACGTCTTCAACAAATCCTTCACCGGGCCTTACGTCAAAGATTACCTAGGCCCGCTGCTGATTGAAGTCGCTCCGCCGCCGGAGGCCAAGCCGGAGAAAAAACCGGCGGTGGTTAACATTAAGAAGTAGGCATCGCGTCGCCAAACAAGCATGGCCGGCACGCTTTCCCCCGCAACCCGCGAACGCATCCGCGCCGCCAGCGACATCGTGGACATCATCGGCTCGTATCTGCCGCTGAAAAAGGCCGGCGCCAACTTTGTCGCTCTCTGCCCCTTTCACAAGGAAAAGACGCCCAGCTTCAACGTCAATCCGCACCGCCAGATTTTTCACTGCTTCGGCTGCCACAAAGGCGGCGACGTGTTCACCTTCGTCAAGGAATACGAAAACATCGGGTTTATGGACGCCGTCCGCCGGCTCGCCGAGCGCGCGAAAATTCCCCTGGAATTCGACCAGACCCCCGGCGAACAGCAATCACGCCACATCAAGGACCAGTTGCTCCAGCTCCACGAGCAAATCACGCAACGCTGGCAAAACGCGCTGCTCAATGAAGCCGGCGGCCAGATCGCCCGCGATTATCTGACCAAACGCGGCGTGTCGCCGGAAGCGGTGAAACTCTTTCGTCTCGGCTATGCGCCAGATGCCTGGGACGACACCGTCAACTGGGCCAAAAGCAAAAGCCACGACCTCGCCCTCGTCGAAAAGGCCGGACTCATCATTCAAAAAGCGGGAAACGCGCCCGCCCCGGGTGCGGCGGTTGACGCCTCGTCAACTGCAAAGGCCGGCGACGAGGCGTCGGCGGCAACGCGCGAGAACACGCGTGCTCCCCAACTCCGAACTCCGACCTCTGAACTCCGAAATTACTACGACCGGTTTCGCGGACGGCTGATGTTCCCGATTTGCGACGAGCAGGGCAGGGTGATTGGCTTCAGTGGTCGCGTTTTGTCTGGCGATGAAAAAATGGCCAAATACGTCAACTCGCCGGAAACGCCTATCTTCACCAAGAGCCGGGTCTTCTTCGGCCTCAACAAATCCAAGCGTGCGTTGCTCGACGCCGGGTTTGCCATTATCTGCGAAGGCCAGCTTGATTTGATTGCGTGTTTCATGGCTGGCGTGCAAAACGTCGTCGCGCCGCAAGGCACCGCCTTTACCGCCGACCACGCGCGCATCATCAAACGTTACGTGGACGAGGTGGTGCTCTGTTTTGATTCGGACGAAGCCGGCCAAAACGCCGCCGTGCGTTCGCTTGACCATCTGCTCGCGTCCGGACTGGCAGTGCGGGTGGCCGTGGTGCCCGCGCCGCACGACCCGGACAGTTTCATCAAGGCCAACGGCGGCGAAGCGTTCCGTCGGCTTGTTGAAAATGCCGAAGGATTTTTTGATTACTATTTAAACCGGCTCTGTAAGCTGGACAACGCGAACAGCGACAAAGGTCGAAACGCCATTTTGCGCGGCATGGCCGAGGCCGTCCACAAGACCGGCAACAACGTACTCATTGACACCTATGCGCAGAAAACCGCGCTGCGCCTGGGCGTTTCTTCCGAAGCCGTGCGCGCCGAATTTGCAAAGTTCAGGGTTCAGAGTTCAGGGTTCAAAGTTCCGGAGCCGGAATCAGGCGAACCGGCGCCAGATTCCGAACCCGAAATGTCGCGGCCGTCTACTCAGGAATTCTGGCTGCTGAAACTTTTGTTGCTGCACGACGATTTGGTAGCTTGGGCCACGCTGCATCTGGACGTAAATTGGATTTCCCATCCATTCACACGGCAAATTGTCGAAAGACGGCTGGCGGCGCAAACCAGTGAGAACTGGAAAAACCTCGCCGCGTTTTTGGATGAGTGCGAATCGGCTGGAATGCGGGGTCTCGTCACCGAAGCCGTCGCCGAAGACCGCAAAATTCCCAATCCCGACCAGCAACTGGGCGACGTGGTTTTGAAATTGCGCAATCAATTTCTCGACCGCCAGATTGCCGCGTCCATCCAGCGCGCGAACCAGCCGGAAACTTCCGAGGCCGACCGCATGGAGTTGCTACGCCAACAGCAGGAGCTGCGACAGCAAAAACGCGCGCCGCTGAAGTGACCCGTCTTAGCAGTGCTCCGGCGCGGCAAGCACGTGATATGATTGCCCACTTGGGCATGACAGCTAATTTCGAGCAACGGCCTGCCTAATATCACTGTCAGCAAGAATCATTCGACGTGACTTTTGTGCTGCCGGCAGTTACCATGACCAATGTATGAGGGCGTTAGCAGATTCAGATTGCTCTCGGAGCGAAACCCAGTCCGTATTCGGTACAAACCGTCTATGAAAACTCATCCAGGAAATCATCTCACGCTGACGCTGGTCGTGCTGGCGCTCAACCTATCCGTCATTCAACCCGCCCAAGCCGCGTCTTGGGTCACCAACGGTCCGATGAACACTGCACGTCAGTGGCACACGACAACGTTGCTCCCCAATGGTAAAGTGCTGGTCGTGGGAGGCTTTAACTACTCCAACGGCATGCTTTCCAGCGCGGAGCTATATGATCCGGCCACAGGGCGGTGGACTGCTACCGGCGCGCTGAACACCGCACGCTATTATCACAAGGCGACCCTGTTGCCCAACGGGAAGGTGCTGGTCGCGGGAGGTATCGACAGTGACTTAAACCTTCTTTCCAGCGCGGAGCTGTACAATCCGGCCACCGGATTGTGGGCAATGACCGGTTCGCTGACCATCCCACGTTCTGATCACGCGGTAACGTTGCTGCCCAGTGGTCAGGTGCTGGTCGCAGGGGGCTATAACGACAGCGGATGTCTTTCCAGCGCAGAGGTGTACAATCCAGCCAGCGGGACATGGACGGCAACCGGCGCCATGAACAACGCACGCCAAATGCACACTGCGACGTTGTTGTCCAATGGGAAGGTGCTGGTTGCGGGGGGCACAACCAATTTCAACAATTGGCTTTCCAGTGCGGAGTTGTATGATCCGGTCGCCGGAACATGGACGGTGACTGGCGCGCTGACCAACGGGCGCTTCGTTCATACAGCGACATTGCTACCCAATGGGAAGGTACTGGCCGCAGGTGGATTCGGTGGCGGTATTTTTTTTAGCACAGAATTGTACGATCCAGTCAGCGGGACATGGTCAGCGACGGGTGTGCTGAACACTGCACGTGAACTGCACACCGCGACATTGCTGCCTAATGGGAAAGTGCTGGTCGCGGGAGGATGGAATTCCACCAGCAACGATCTTTCCAGCACTGAGCTGTACGATCCAACCGCCGGGACATGGACGACAACCAGTGCGCTAACTGACGCACGCTACGGGCATCAAGCGACTTTGCTGCCCAACGGTAAGGTACTGGTTGCGGGGGGCACTGGCAACGGTGAGGAGGACGCCCTTTCCAGCACGGAGGTGTATGATTATGCCAGCGGGACGTGGACGAATACCGGCGCGATGACCAACGGACGTGCAAATCACACGGCGACCTTACTACCAAACGGGAAAGTGCTGGTCGCGGGGGGGGTCTTTAACGGCGTTAAACTTTCCAGCACGGAGCTTTTTGATCCGGTCACCGGGAAGTGGACAAATGCCGCCGCGATGAACACCAATCATTATGGTCACACGGCGACGTTGCTGCCCAATGGGAAGGTGCTGGTCACAGGAGGGCTTGGTAACAACAACGTCTTTCTCTTCGGCGCAAAGCTTTATGATCCAGTCACCGGGACTTGGACAAACACTGGCTCGATGAACGCCGCGCGCGCTGGTCATACAGCGACATTGCTGCCCAATGGGAAGGCGCTCGTCGCGGGAGGCTTTAACTTTTTTGCCGGCGGCGCTCTGTCCGGCGTGGAGTTGTACGATCCCGCTACCGGTATGTGGACGCCCACGGGCAGCTTGGGTGTGGCACGCTACTTACACACGGCGACGTTGCTACCCAATGGAAAGGTGCTCGTCGCGAGCGGCTATGCTGGCGGCACCAACTATCTTTCCAGCGCGGAACTATACGATCCGGCCACCGGGACATGGACGAACACCGGCGTGATGATTGTCGCACATGGGTTTGAACACACGGCAACCTTGCTGCCCAATGGGAAGGTGCTTGTCGCAGGGGGCTATAGCAACAACGTCCATCTTTCCAACGCGGAGCTGTACGATTCGGCCACTGGAATGTGGACCCCGACCAGCTCGCTGAACAATAAACGCTATGAGCACACGGCAACGCTACTACCGGATGGGAAGGTATTGGTCGCGGGGGGCTTTAATGGTGACGACCTTTCGAGCGTGGAGTTGTACGACCCCGCGACCGGTATATGGACGTCCACGGGCAGCTTGGGTCTGGCACGCTACGGACACACGGCGACGTTGCTGGGCGATGGGAAGGTGCTGGTTGCGGGAGGATACAAAAGTGGAAGCGGCTATCTTTCCAGCGGGGAGTTGTATGATGTCGGTCTGGGATATACCAACACCGCGCAGCCGCAAATCAATTCGTTCACCTCGCCGCTCAATCTCGGTGGCAGCCTAGTCATCACCGGCTCACAATTCCGTGGTATCTCCGGAGGTTCAGGAGGCAATTCCCAGGATTCATCCACAGATTATCCGCTGGTGCAGTTGCGTCGCTTGGATAATGAACAGACCACGTTCCTGCTGACTACAAACTGGTCCACAAATACTTTCACCTCTTTGCCGGTGTGGAATTTCCCGGCCGGCTATGCGCTCGCCACGATGTTCGTCAACGGCATTCAAAGCACCAGCAGCGTTGTCAACATCAGCGTGCCCGTCCCGACGGTGCCCACCCTGACGAGTCCGCAAAAATTGACCAACGGATTCCGGTTTGCCTTCACCAACAGTGTGGGTGCGCTGTTCGGCGTGCTGGCCACCACGAATTTGACGTTGCCGTTGACGAACTGGACAACGTTGGGTGGGGTTGTGGAAGTTTCACCCGGCCAGTTCCAATTCACCGACCCGCAGGCGACGAACGGCACTCGGCGATTCTATCGCACCTTCGCGCCGTAAATCCAGATCACGGCTGGCGTGTGTCCATCAACTGCTTGTGTGGTTTTCTTGATGTAACAATTGTTGTAATAGCTATTTCAAAGATTGTTACACATCGCCTGCAGTCAATTCCACGTCTTTTTCGAGGTTGATGCGAGCAAAGGAGTAACGCGCCCGGTCCTCCGTTTTATCCGTAGTTACAGTTTTTGCGCGTTTTGCGACTCTTGGCGGCTAATTTTATTTACTTCGCACCCTGATCAATCCAGGCACGGATCAGGCCGATTTGCTCGGGCGTGAGCGGCCCGATTTTCGCCTTGTTATGCAGCGGGGGCATCCAGGTATCTTTGTCGGATGTCACGTGGGCAACGCTCCGGATGAGCGGGCTTTTGGCACTGTCGCCGGCGACGACAACCTTGCCGTCCTTGCTGCCTTTGAGCGCGTTTTCAAGGCTGTCCAGCTTCAGTTTGGCTTTTGGTTTGTCATTGTTGTGACATTTGACGCAGGACTGGTCGAAAATAGGTTTGATGTCGGTGGCAAAAGTCACGCCGGTTTTCGTTGAAGCGGGCGGCAAGGGACCGGTATCGGCGGCCCGGACAGCAACGGCCAGCCCGAACAAGGCCGTCAGCGCGATAGTGGCGGGTTTGATTGAATCAGTCATTTTCATAGGTTCAGTTGATTTCGCGGACAATTTGAACTTAGGACGCCCAAGGTGTCAAAAAGTTTCAGATACAAGCGTTCTGCTTTTGGGAGTGCTAAGCCAAGCCAAAGGACATCACACTTTTCATTGCCGGGCACGGCACGGAAAAAAACGCGAACTCATGCAAGGCCATCGAACGGCAGGTTGAATTGATTCGGGCGATGGAGGTGGCACAACTTGCCGCTTGAAACTTGAAACTTGAAACTTGAAACTCATGCCGTGCATTTCCGGAAGATAACCATCATCGGTGTTGGCCTGCTCGGCGGTTCCATCGGGCTGGCCGTCAGACGCCGGAAACTTGCGCGCCAGACAGTGGGCTTTGTCCGCCGTCGCGCCAGCCTGAAAGACTGTGAACGGGCGGGGGCGGTGGATTACGCCACCACCGATTTGCTGGCGGCGGTTTGGGATGCCGACCTCGTCATCCTGTGCTTGCCGCTGTCGCAAATGCGTCCGGTCGTTGAACGAATGCTTCCGGCCTTGAAGCGCGGCGCCATTGTCACCGACGTCGGCAGCGTTAAAGCCAGCGTCGTGCGCGAACTCGAATCACTGGTGGCCAAAGCTGGCGCGCATTTTGTCGGCGGTCATCCGATGGCCGGCGCGGAAAAAACCGGCGTAAGCGCCGCGCGCGCGGATTTGTTCGTCAACACCGTTTGTGTCATGACCCCGACGAAAAAGACAAACCAGGCCGCGCTGAAAAAAGTGGAACAGTTTTGGCGGGCGATTGGTTCGCGCGTGCTGCGATTGACGCCGGAAATTCATGACTCACTCGTGAGCCGGTCGAGCCATTTGCCGCACATCATCGCGGCGACTTTGGCCAGCCATGTTTTGAATCTGGCGCATTCCAGACATCAGGCCGCGCTTTGTGCGAACGGTTTTCGCGACACGACGCGCATCGCATCCGGCTCGCCCGAAATGTGGCGCGACATTGCCCTGGCCAATCGGAAGAATCTGGCGAAGTCGCTGTCTGCTTTCATTGCCGATTTGCAAAGATTCCGGCGCATGCTGAAAAAAGCCAACGCGAAGACCATCGCAACATTTTTTGAAACGGCCAAAAAACGCCGCGACAATTGGTGCGCCGGCTGCGCTTCGCCGTCACCCGAATGAATTCCAGCCACAGATGCTCACAGATGAAACACAGATTTTTTTGCAGACACGAATTGATTACGTGCCCCTCGCCCCAGCCCTCTCCCCGTTTGGCGGGGAGAGGGTGGTCCGGGCGAAGCAGGACCGGGTGAGGGGAGCGTTTTGAATCTGTGTTCAATCTGTGTTTCATCTGTGGCTGAATAAAAATGGCGCTGCCTGATTTAATCGAAATCGTACCGCTCGACAAACCGGTGCGGGCGGAAATCACCGTGCCCGGCTCGAAGAGCATCACGAACCGCGCGCTCATCCTCGCGGCACTGGCGGACGGCGAAGTGACCCTCGAAGGTGCGCTGTGGAGCGAGGATACACAAATCATGGTCGAGTGTCTGCAGGAACTTGGCTTCATGGTAAACGTCGTGCCCGATCCGGACGAAATTTGCAATCGCACCATTACGGTTTACGGGCAAGGCGGAAAAGTCCCCAGCGGCGGTACGGCGGAAAATCCGCTGGAATTGTTTGTGGGCAACGCGGGCACGGCGGCGCGGTTCCTGGCGGCGTTTGTGTGTCTGGGCAAGGGTGTTTACCGGCTGCACGGCGTGCCGCGGATGCACGAGCGTCCGCAAGCGGCCTTGTTCAAGGCATTGCGCGAGCTGGGTTATCGCGTGGATTCGCCCGATGACAAATTGCCGGCAACAATTTTTGGGAATCCAGAATCCAGAATCCAGAATCCAGTCCGCACCTGCACGGTGAGCATCGAGGAAAGCTCGCAGTTTGCCTCGGCATTGCTGCTCTGCGCAAAACGCGGCAGTTGGAAAGTCGAAGTTGTCGGTAAAAACGCGGAAGAATCGCCTTACGTGGCGATGACTTCAAAAATGATTGAAGTGTTTCCACATCACGGTGGAAAGTTTCAAATCGAACCGGATGCGTCGAGTGGAAGTTATTTTTGGGCCGCTACCAAGGATGCGTCGAGCGGTAGTTATTTATGGGCCGCTACCAAAGTAGATTTTTCCGGGGAGAAACGTCTCGGTGCTCAAATACACTGGCTCGGCGCGGATGAAAATTTTTCAGTTCGGGTTTCGGGGTTGCGGCATTCGGGGCTCCAAATAGACGAGGCCTTTTTCTGGGTTTTTGTTCGTTTGATGAGGGACTCGCCATTTATACAGGAATGCGCAACCGAAGATGCGTTTCGGGAATTGTGTTCGAAATGGAATGACGCTGTCGCTACCAAGCAAGAAGGGGTGAAACATCTGAGTGTTTCTCGTCGCGACGATCTTGGTGACAGCATTATGACCGCAATCGTAATCGCACCTTTGGCCGTACAGCCCATTAGGTTTAAAGACCTTGGCCGCTTGCGCGTCCAGGAAACCGAGCGCGTGGTCGCGTTGCGGACCGAACTGATCAAATGCGGCGCGAAGGTGGTCGAGGAAGACGATACATTGACAGTTTACCCGTCCAAGCTTCACGGCGCGGAGATTGAAACCTGCAATGACCATCGCATGGCGATGTGTTTTGCGATTCTGGGATTGAAAGTTCCCGGCATAAAAATCAAGAATCCCGCGTGCGTTAAGAAGACGTTCCCGAATTTTTTCCAGAAACTGGCCGCCCTGCCGCCGAAAGGGCTGGGTGCGACAATTCTGGACGCGAAGACGGGGCGGAAGCTGAAGGAAGAAGAATTGTTTGCGGATTAACGGAGTTTTTTTATTAACACCCGGCTTCAGCCGGGTGTGGTAGAGCTACCGTAGAGTAAAACCGTTTCAACGGTTTTGCAGGTAGTTGAGCAAACCGTTAAAACGGTTTTCTCGATTTCAGATGGCCGGTTCACCCCGTTGAAACGGGGTGTTAATGAGACGATGCAGAACGAGCGAGAAAAATGAAACAACAACCGATTGTCATTGCGATTGACGGCACGAGCGCCAGCGGCAAGAGCACGAACGCCAAGCTCGTTGCCAAAGCACTCGGCTATGTTTATGTGGATACCGGCGCCATGTACCGCACGCTGGCATGGCATTGCCTGCAGAAGCGAATTGACGTGCATGACGCCAAAGCTGTCGCCGCCGCGTGCCGCAAATGGAAAACATCGCTGGTGTGCGTGGATGCCCGGGTGCGGTTGCTCGTGGACGGTTATTATCCCGAAAAGGAAATCCGCACGCCCGAAACCGCCGCCGCCGTGCCGCACGTCGCTGCAGTTTCCCAGGTGCGCAAATGGATGGTCAAACGCCAGCGGGAGTGCGTCCAATTCGGCAATCTCGTCATGGAAGGGCGCGACATCGGGACGAATGTTTTTCCCGAAACCGATTTCAAATTTTATCTCGACGCTCACTTGGAAGAGCGCTCGCGCCGCCGCGCCGCCGACGGGGTTCAGGAAAATCTCGCGGCGCGCGACCAGCGCGACAGTCAGCGCGCAACGGCGCCGTTGATGATCGCACTGGGCGCGAAAGTCATCAACAATTCGAACCTGACTTCCGAGCAGACGAGCGGCTTGATCCTGGCGGAGATCCGCAAACGGCTGGCGCCGGGGAAATGACTGATTCTTAAATCCGAATGACTAAAGAATTTCCAAATGACCAAATGACCAACGTGCCTGCCAGGCTGCTTATTCGAGCTTCGGGATTCTTTCGTCATTATGGTTTAGGAATTAGTCATTTCCCATGAACTTCTCCTATCGCCTCGGCTGGATCGGTTTTCGCGCGCTGTACCGGTTTTATTTCCGCTGGCGCGTCTTCAATGCGGAGCGGGTGCCGCAAACCGGCGCAGTCATTCTGGCCTCCAACCATTCGAGTTTTCTGGACCCGCCGCTGGTCGGTTCGGGATTGCGCCGTCCAATCAATTATCTCGCACGCGAAAGCCTGTTTCGCTTTCCCGGAATCGGCGCGTTGCTGCGCTCGTGGAATTCCGTGCCGGTGGACCGCGATGGCGGCGGCGCGGCAGGGTTGAAGGCCATTCTCGACCGGTTGCTCGCCGGCGGCGTGATTATTTTGTTTCCCGAGGGCACGCGCACGCGCGACGGCCAGTTGCAGCCCGCGCGCTCGGGCATCGGTCTGGTGGTGATCAAGTCCGACGCGCCGGTCGTGCCGGTGCGGACGTTTGGAACGTTCGAGGCTTACGGGCGGCACGTCAAATTTCCCCGGCCCGGACGGGTGGTCGTGAAATACGGCCGGCCGATGCAGTTTGAAGCTTTACGTGCCGAGGCAAAAAATTGTTCCAAGGCGCGGCTCAAAGAAATCTACCAGGAAATTGCCGACGAAATCATGGCGGCGATCGCAAGCCTGGAGCCGTGCGAGGATTGAAAAATCCTCCTCGTCCTCGTCCTCGTAATCGAAAGTAGAAAATCAAGGACGAGGACGAGAAGGAGGACGAGAACGATTAAATTCCCAGGTTCGACAGGGTATTGCTGATGGCGTTGACGATTTGGACGAGCTTGGGATGCGATTTCTCGAAGCCGTCCACCGACGAGCGCAATCCCTGAAGTGAGTGTTCGAGTGATTGCGGATTTTGCTGGGTGCGCGTGGCTTCGTGGGCGGAAACCTGTGCGAACCCGGCGATGCTTTTGGCTTGTTCGTCGTGGGTTTTCGCCAGCGTGCTGACCTCGGACTTGAGCGTGCCGAGCAACTGGAGCAGTTCACGTTTGCGCTCTTCGTTGACGGCGTCCGTGCTGCGAATCTTCGCCTCGATATCACCGATTGTTTTTTCGATCATGTTGTAAAAGTATTCGCTGCTGAAAATTCAGCAAGTGCGTTTACCAGCGTCCGATGCGCGGCAGAACCGGTCGAACCAGCTCCCAGATGTTTTCACAGACAACTTCAATTGTGCCCGCGCCGCTCACCACGCGCACGCGATTCGGTTCGGCGGCGGCGATGGCCTCGTAACCCTTGGCCACGCGCTCAAAGAAATATCTGTCCCCTTCCTCAAGCCGGTCGCGGACAAAGGGCAGGGTGGATTGACGCGACTGCAGGCGTTCGGCGCTGACTTCCGGCGGCACGTGGAGCAGCAGGGTCAGGTTGGGCCGCGTGTCGCCGACGGCAAAATCAATCACACTCCTGACCAGCGCCAAATCCAACCCGCGCCCGTACCCCTGATACGCCGTAGTCGAATCGTAAAAGCGGTCGCACAAGACAATTTCGCCGACGGCCAGGGCGGGGCGGATGGTTTCGCGGACGAGTTGCGCCCGGCTGGCATTCATCAACAGCAATTCGGTTTCGTAGGTCATGGTCACGTTCACCTTGCTGTGCTTGAGCGTGTGGCGGATTTCCTCGCCGATGGGTGTGCCACCCGGTTCGCGCAACACGCGCACGCGATGTCCCAGTGCGCGCAGCCGTTCGGCCAACAGTTCCACCTGTGTGGTTTTGCCGCACCCTTCCGCGCCTTCAAATGTGATGAACAAGCTTTTCATTTCGGTTTTGGGAACATCGAACACCGAACGCTGAACGTCGAACATCGAAGTTGGAAAAAGTTCAATGTTCGGAGTTCGATGTTGGATGTTCGATGTTTTTTCATATCTTCTTCAACTTCGGGCCTTTGGGCGTGTCTTCGATGACCCAGCCCTTGGCCTTCAATTCGTCGCGGATGGCGTCCGCGCGCTTGAAATCCTTCGCTTTGCGGGCCTGTATTCTTTGTTCCGATAGATTTGTTATTTCTTCGGGTATTTTCTCTTCTCCTGTTGTAGATGTTGCAAAACTTACACCAAGGCCAATTCCTTGAGCATATGATGTGATGTCCGTTATGCGCGCCGGGGACTTGAGATCGAAGTTCAATCCCAATACCTCGTCCAGTTTTTTCCAAGTGACCAGTGCAACTATTGCTTCCTCTGGAGTAAGTTTTTCTCCCGCAATAGCGCGGTTCAAATCACGAATCCATCCAAAAATAACACCCCAAGCTTTTGAAATGTTCAAATCATCGTCAAGCACGGCTGTAAATTTTTTGATGATTGCCGGGTCCAGCAAGGCATTAACGCTTTCTTCGTGTTTAAGTACGGTTTCTGCAACTTCAAGAAGCTTTTCAAGACATTCTTTGATTCGCGCCAGCGCCGCGCGCGCGCCCTGCAAACCTTCGAGCGTGAAGTTGAACGTCTCGCGGTAATGCGCGGTGAGCAGCGAATAACGGATTTCACGCCCGGTGAAACCTTTCGCCAGCAAATCGCGCAGCGTGAAAAAATTGCCGAGCGACTTGCTCATTTTTTTGCCCTCGACCAGCAGGTGCGCGCCGTGCAGCCAGTGTTTGACAAACGGCTTGCCGGTCGCGCCTTCGCTCTGGGCGATTTCGTCCTCGTTATGCGGAAAAATCAGGTCCTCACCGCCGAGGTGCAAATCAAAGCTCGGGCCGAGTACTTTCATGCTCATCGCGCTGCACTCGATGTGCCAGCCGGGACGGCCTTCGCCCCACGGACTGGGCCAGAAAACGTCGCCGTCCTCCGGCACGCGCGCTTTCCAGAGCGCAAAGTCGGCAACGGATTCCTTGGCATATTCGTCGCTCTTGACGCGTTCGCCCGCCTTCATTTCATCGAAGTTGAGCTTGAGCAACCGGCCGTAGGTGCAGCCGCAGCCGCGGTATTTTTCGATGCTGAAATAAACCGAGCCATCGCTGGCCTTGTAGGCGATGCCGCGCGCGACAAGTTTTTCGATGAGTAAAATGATATCGGCGATGTGCCCGGTGGCGTGTGGCGTGTGGTGGGGCAGAAGACAATTCAGCGTTTTCAAATCTTCGAAAAACGCCGCTTCATATTTGCCGGTGAATTCGCGGAGGGACGTTTTGTTTTCCCGGACGCATTTGATGATTTTGTCCTCCACGTCCGTGATGTTCATCACATGCGTGACGGCGTAACGCTTGAATTCAAGATAGCGGCGGACGAGGTCGCCAAAGACGAAAGTGCGCCAGTTGCCGATATGGGCGAAGTCATAAACCGTCGGCCCGCAGCAATACATGCCGACCTTTTTGCCCGCCTGGTCGAGCGGCGCGAACTCCTGAATCGAGCACGAAAGCGTGTTGAACAGTTTTAATCCCATTTGCGTCCGCGCAAGTTAAGGCGCGGCGCTGGAAAGAAAAGAAATTTTGTTGCGCAAAGGACACGAAGTTGGCGAAAGCAGTGTGCTGCCTGTCTGGGTGTTGGGCCACGAATTAATCATCTCACTTGTTTTTGATAGATACCTTGAAAGGTTTCGAGGTAGCTGAACCGCTCCATGTTCCGAAGCGACTTCCCCAGTCTGGAGAAATCGCATAAGTGATCGTGATTTGAGTGTCCTTCGTGATATTTTTCAAAAAATCATTGAAATTTCGGTCGCCAACAAGTTTTGTGATTACTGTCTCTTCATTGGGTTTAATTGTTACGGGCGACAAGTCATTGAGCGATGGCACAACCAAATGCCCTTCGTATGTTACTCCAGGCTGATTATAGCCAAGCGTCCAATTCTTTTTGTTCTCACGAGGAACACCAATCTCAGAAAACTCAGAAAAATCATAATTGAGGTTCTTCGTGAGGACGACAATATCGTGGTTTGTGGTGTTGAGAAGATGAACGATCAAAAAAAGTTGTGGCGCGTTCGTATCGGCCAAAAAAGACGCCTCTGCGCTTACGGCCAATCCGTTTGGGTTGGTCTGGCAGTTCGCTGAGAAGGAAGCACAGGTGCAGACAATGATAATAGCGACGAGTTGTACGATTTTAGTTTTCATATTTCAAAACACATTCTGCGTGGTCTCCTAACTCTACAAAGATTTCGCCCCTGATGGGGCTGAATTTTCGTCGTCGCTTTGCGATCTCGGCTTCAACCGCTCGAACCGTTCCACGAACAGAAAGAAAACACCGGGGCCGAAGCAGAGCAGCATGACGGAGATGCCGGTGGCAATGCCCCAGAACGTGCCGACGGGCGCGCAACAGTCGCCGCGGCGGCGGACGAAGACGTGGCTGGGAACGGCGACCAGGAGTTCAAGAATGCTGCCGCGCAGGAGCCAGCGCGTGATGCGCTTGAGCAATGAGTCGGGGTCGTCAGATTTTGTGAAGTTGCGGAAAATGACAACCCAGACCACCCAGAAAAGGACAAGGGTGGTCAACATCCCCCAAATGAGGCTCCAATCACTGTCCGCCCGGCTGGTTGGAAATGGATTCAGGAATTGAAAAATCTCCAGGCCGCCGCCCTCGATTAAACCATTCTCCCTGAATGCGGTGCAGAGCAGCGTAGCCAGTCCGGCGGAAAAGAGATTAGCCAGAAAAAGTCCGGTGACGATGACGGGAACTTTCAATGGCCGGCGTGCGGGCAGCCGGCGCTCGGCGATGCGGATGGGCAGCAAAAGCAGCAATGCCTGACCAGCGACGAGCACGGCGAGCCAGAGCCAATATCCCCAATTCAAATAAATCTTCAAAGCGTCCGGCAATCCCATGACGCCATTCTTTGCCCATCCGCCGAAGGCAATCAGCAGGACCGGTGCGGTCAGCAGCAACAACGCAACGGCGTAAAGCAGGACGATGAGTGCGGCCCAGCGTTTCATGTGATGGCTGAATTCAGCCATCAGGTTCAACACCACGCCAGTGAAATCGGCGCATGAATTTTTAAAAAATCCGGTTTTAGCCGCTTGCAAAATCATCATTCCAACGCCAAACTTTCCAAAACGGGCATTAAATACCGACATTAAAAAAGGAGCACATGAGCAAAGAGGCAAAGCTGGAGTTGGATGGAAAAGTATATGCGCTGCCGACGGTCGAAGGCAGTGAAGGTGAAAAGGCGGTGGATATTTCATCGCTGCGTGCGAACACGGGCTACATCACGCTGGACGATGGCTACGGCAACACGGGTTCATGCGTCAGCAAAATCACCTTCATTGATGGCGAAAAGGGGATTTTGCAATATCGAGGCATTCCCATTGAAGAGCTGGCGGAGAAATCCACTTTCATAGAAACCGCCTACCTGATCGTTTACGGCGAATTGCCGAACCACAGTCAGTTGCGGCGCTTTTCGGATTTGCTGACGGAGAATCAATATCTCCACGAGGACATGAAATTTCATTTCGAGGGTTTCCCGACGGGGGCGCATCCGATGGCGATCCTTTCGGCGATGATCAACGCGGCCAGTTGTTTTGATGAGGAACTCATGAACTGGCAATGGGGCAAGGCGAAACAATTCGACTTGTATGTGGCCAAGCTGCTTTCGCAGGTGCGCACCATCGCGGCCTACTCCTACCGCAAGTCGCGGGGGCTGCCGTTGATTTATCCGAAGCGGGCCTACAAATACACGGCCAATTTCCTGCACATGCTGTTTTCGATGCCGTATGAGGACTACGAATTAAAGCCGGAAGTGGTCAAGGCGCTGGATTTGATTTTCCTGCTGCACGCGGACCACGAGCAAAATTGCTCCACATCCACCGTGCGCATGGTGGCGTCGAGCCAGGCGAATCTGTTCGCCAGTTGCGCCGCGGGCGTGTGCGCGCTGTGGGGGCCGTTGCACGGTGGCGCGAACCAGGCGGTGATTGAAATGCTGGAGGCAATTCATCGCGAAGGTGACGACGGCTCAAAATTCATCATAGTGGCGAAGGACAAAAACAGCGGCAAAAAACTCATGGGCTTTGGCCACCGCGTCTACAAGAATTACGACCCGCGCGCCAAAATCATCAAGAAAGCCTGCGACGACGTTTTGTCCAAGCTGCACATCAATGACCCGTTGTTGGACATTGCCAAACTGCTGGAGGCGGCGGCGCTCAAGGATCCGTATTTCATCGAACGGAAGCTGTATCCGAACGTGGATTTTTACAGCGGCATCATCATGCGCGCGCTCGGCATACCAGCGGAAATGTTCCCCGTGATTTTTGGGATTGGGCGGATGCCCGGCTGGATTGCGAATTACAAGGAGATCATGGATGAGTCGAAAAGCCGCATCTATCGGCCGCGGCAGATTTACACCGGGCGCACGCTCAACCATTTCGTGCCCATGGCGGAACGCAAGTAAATGCAAGTAAATGCACAGTAAATAGGCATTGTGTTTTCTGATTTTGTCTTCAAGATTTGAAAACAACAACGCTTGCGGAAAGGCATAAATCCTGCTCATTTCAGGATACAATTGCCATGAAGAAAATTTTGGTCATAGACGATGAGGAGTGGCTGCGCGAGATGATTTATCTGGCGCTGAAGCAAAAAGGCTTCGAAGTCATCGAAGCTGTCAATGGCGCGGATGGCATCGAAAAAGCGCGCAAAGAATTGCCCGACCTCATCCTCTGCGACGTGAACATGGAAAAAGTGGACGGTTACCTGACCCTTTCCTCATTGCGCACGGAAGCGCCCACGGCCTCCATTCCGTTCATCCTTATGACTGGCCTCGCCGACAACGCGGGCATGAGGCACGGCATGGAATTGGGAGCCGACGATTACCTGCCAAAACCTTTCACCACCGATGGGCTTTACGCCGCCGTGGATGCGCGCCTGAAAAAAGCCCAGACCGTGCGCGATGAAGCCGAGCGCAAGCTCGCTCATTTGCGTGACAACATCAGCCTGATGCTGCCGCACGAGTTGCGCACGCCGCTCAACGGCATTCTCGCCTACGGCGAAATTCTCGCCGCCGACGCCGCCAAACTCAAACCCGCTGAAATTGCTGAAATGGGCCACGTCGTTCACCAGTCCGGCAAGCGGCTGGAGCGGCTCATCGAAAACTTTTTGATTTACGCGCAGCTTGAATTGATTGCCGCCGACCCGAAGAACGTCAACGCCCTGCGTCTCGGCTGCACGGAACATCCCGTTGCGCTGCTGGAGAAGCATGCCGCCGCGCAGGCTGCGTTCGCGAATCGTTCCGCGGATTTGTCCTTCGAGCTGGCGGATATTCCCATTCCGATGGCCGAGGAATATCTCAGCAAGGTTGTGGATGAACTTGTGCAAAACGCCTTCAAGTTTTCCGATCCCGGCTCGTCCGTTCGCTTGACGCTGAACGAGGCGTTCAACACCATTACACTTTCCATCAGTGATCAGGGTCGCGGATTCACCACCGAGCAAATCACGCGCGTCGGCGCTTATATGCAATTCGACCGCACGATGCAGGAGCAACAAGGGTTGGGGCTCGGCCTGGTCATCGCCAAGCGGCTCGTTGCCTTGCACGGCGGCACACTTTCCATTGTAAGCGAGCCGAGCATGGGCGCGGTCATCTCAGCCAAATTCCCCAAGGCGAAGACCGAGACGCCCGCGTGATGGGACGATAAAACCTCAAAACGGCAGTTTTTCGCAGAGAGAAACCAGTCCGCGCCCGGCCAGTTCAGCCATCAGAAACACCAGCACAATTCCCATGACCGGCGCGAAATCCACCTTGCCCGCCCGCAGCGGCACCACGCGCAGCGGCGACAACAACGTTCGCGCTTCGGCGTTCACATAAGCCCAGAACGGATGTTTGCCGAAGTAAATGTAACTGTTTAAAAGATGCAGGACGAGCAGCACGCCGATGAGGTATTTCCAAGCCAGGTAACTGCCCAACCCGATGATCAGCGCCTCTTCGAGGCGATATGCCGGCGAGACGGGTTCGGGAATGACTTGCAGCCAGGCCAGCAGCCAGCTGGCCAGCCACCAAAACGTCGCCGTGACAATCAGCGGCAGAAGAAATTTCACACCGCGCGCCCAGCGATCCATACCGCCCAGGGGCATTCGCACCAGCTGATGAAAGGGCAGGGGTTCCGGCCCGGCCAGGATGGAAAGCAGCAGCAGCCACAGATAAAACACACCGAGCATCAGCCCGAAGCTGAAAATCGAAAACGCCAGCATTCGTAGGAACGACAACATCGGCCCGGATAAATTGCAGGAAAACGAAAGCGCGGTGATGCCCAAATCCAATTTTCCCGCCCAGTTCGCCGCCGAACCGATCTGCCAGTAAATTCCCGCGCGCAGCAGCAACAGCCCGCCCAGCGCCGCCAGCAAATGCCATCGTCGCAAACGCCGCGGCTCGGCCCGCCGAAGTGTGCCAATCAACGTCGCCGGCGTCCGTTTGCCGAGCGGATCGAAGCGGACCGAACGCCAGTTCAGCCACAACAACAAGCCCGCAAGGTTCAAAATGAAGTCAATCAGGCCCATGAAAACTTGATGCGTATTACGTGTTGCGTGTTTCGTCAAGCAGCGATCATCCGTCGCTGCTTGACGCACCACGCACCACGGCTCACATCATCTTCAACAGTGTGTCCGCCATTTCCGATGGCGTGGCGGCCACGCCGATGCCCGCTGCTTTGAACGCCGCAATTTTTGCCGCCGCCGTGCCTGTGCCACCGCTGATGATGGCGCCCGCGTGGCCCATGCGACGTCCGGGCGGCGCCGACACCCCGGCGATGAATCCAGCCACAGGTTTTTTGCAATTTTTCCTGATCCAGCGGGCGGCTTCTTCTTCGGCGCTGCCGCCGATCTCGCCGATGATAAGAATGCCGTGCGTGTCCGGATCGTCGTTGAACAACTTGATCACATCGAGATGCGAGAGCCCGGGAACCGGGTCGCCGCCGATGCCGATGCACGTGCTTTGACCTGCGCCGCGGGTGGTGAATTGCCAGACGGCTTCATAAGTCAACGTGCCGCTGCGCGAAACGACACCGATGTGGCCTTGCTTGTGAATGTAACCGGGCGCGATGCCGATGCGGCAGCCACCGTGGGAATCCCTGCCTTTACCGGGCGTGACGATGCCGGGACAATTCGGGCCGATGAGCCGCGTCGCGCGGCCTTGCAACGCGCGCTTCACGCGAATCATGTCACGCACGGGAATGCCTTCGGTGATGGCAACCACCAGTTCCAGCCCGGCGTCCGCGCCTTCGAGAATTGCGTCGGCGGCAAACGCTGCCGGAACAAAAACGGCGGAAGCCGTCGCGCCGGTTTGTTTCACCGCCTCGGCGACCGTGTCGAAAATGGGGATTTTCTTACCGCCGTGCTCAAAGACCTGGCCGCCCTTGCCGGGCGTGACGCCGGCGACGACCTGCGAACCGTAATCAATCGAGAGCCGTGCGTGCCGCGCGCCAAAGCTGCCGGTGATGCCCTGGACGAGGACCTTGGTGTCTGGCTTGACGAGAATGGACATGGGAAAATTTTCGATTTTAGATTTGCAATTGACGATTGCTCATTTTCCAACGGCCTTCACCACCTTCAGCGCTGCGTCGGCCATGGAATCGCCGGTGATGAGTTTCAGGCCGGATTCGGCCAGGGTCTTTTTGCCGTCGGCGACGTTGTTGCCTTCCAGCCGGACCACAAGCGGCATCCTGCCAAGCGGGATGGTTTCCTTCACCGCTGCGACGATGCCGGTGGCGATGACGTTGCAATCCATGATGCCGCCGAAAATGTTCACCAGAATGCCCTTCACGTTCGGGTCCTGCAGGATGATTTTGAACGCCGCCGCGACCTGTTCCTGGCTCGCGCCGCCGCCCACGTCGAGGAAGTTCGCCGGCTTGCCGCCGAAATGCTGGATGATGTCCATGGTGGCCATCGCAAGCCCGGCGCCGTTGACGAGGCAGGCGATGTTGCCGTCGAGCTTGATGTAATTGAGATTGAACTTGCTGGCCTCGATTTCCAGCGGCGCCTCCTCGTTCAAATCGCGCATCGCCTGGATGTCGGCGTGCCGATAAAGCCCGTTGTCATCGAGCGAAATTTTCGCGTCCAGCGCCACGACGGTTTCCTCACCGCCGGGGAGTTCGACGACACACATCGGATTGATTTCCACAAGCGACGCGTCGCATTCCCACCACGTGTTGAAAACGCCGGTGACGAATTTTGCGGCGGCGTTGAACAAATCGCCCTTGAGGCCGAGCGCGGCGGCGATTTTGCGCGCTTGAAACGGCATGATGCCCACGGCGGGATCAATCCATTCCTTGAAAATCTTTTCCGACGTTTTGGCGGCCACTTCCTCGATGTTCATGCCGCCTTCGGTGCTGGCCATGACGAGCGGCCGGCCCACGGCGCGATCAAGCAGCACGGCCAGGTAAAATTCCCTTTTGATTTTCGCGCCGCTGGCGATGAGCAAAGTTTGGACGCGGCGACCATCCGGGCCTGTCTGTTTGGTGACGAGCATCTGGCCGAGCATGTTCCTGGCGTGCGACACCGCCTCGTCCACCGATGCGGCGACCTTCACGCCACCTTGAAAACCGGTCTTGAAAGTCCCTTTGCCGCGTCCGCCGGCATGGATTTGCGATTTGACAACCACATGGGCGCAGCCGCTGGCGGTGATTTTTTCCGCCGCGGCGCGGACTTCGTCGAGCGATTTGGCAGGGATTTCCAGCGGGACGGCGACACCGTATCGGGCGAGCAGTTGCTTGGCCTGATATTCGTGGATGTTCATTTCAAAATTTGACCCGGCGCATTAAAAACAATTGTGACCGGAAATCAAACTTTTAACACAAACGAAGTGGTTGAGGGTTGAAAGTTGAGAGTTGAGGGCGTGGTGTAGTGTCGGCGCTGTCCACCCTCCGCAGTATTGCTACGGAGGACGGGTGCGCCGATGGGTTCGAGCCACAGGCTCGACGCTACAACGCATTCAGCCTTCCCCTTGTCGCGTCGTCTTGTCTCGCCGAAATCCGATGAAGGCGGAAGTGAAACGAAGACGAATTGTCGCGCCGACTTGCTGCGTCGTAACGCGGTGAAGACGGGAGTGAACGAAAACGGATTGCCGCGTCGAATCCCGCAATGCGGGAGAAGACGGGAGCCTTTTTTACGACGGCTTGGCCGGCTTGACAATCCGGAGGAGCAAGTTGTTCAGTTCCTCTATGTGCGGTGGTTTGTCAACCACGGCGTCCACTGCCGAAGCCATTGCTCCGCCTTCCTTCGCTATCGTGTCCCTTCCGGTCAAAATGATGATGGGCGTGTTGGGGGATTCGGCCTTGATCGTCCGGGCCACATGGTAGCCATCAATATCCGGCATGCCCAAATCGGTTATGACCACTTCGTAAGGCTCGCTTTTCAGTATGGCGGTGCGGAACAATTCTATCCCGTACTTTCCGCCAGAGGCAACCCTCACCCGATGCTCGTAGTGCGAGAGACAATCTTTCATGATTTCCAGGATCTGCTCGTCGTCATCAATGCAAAGGATGTGCAAGGAACGCTTCGGTGTGGTTGGAGCTTTGTTCCCGCCCGCCTGATTGATGGTTTGCGGCCCATGCCGGGAAACCTCAAGCGGATCCGGCGATGTATCACGCCGCAGTCCCGAATATGACACATTCATTATTTGCTCCTTCCAATCCCAAAATTTCGCACCACGTCATCCACCCGAATGACCTGACTCACCGTGCAAATAATTTAACAAAAACGGGCTAAAACATGAACAAATAAGGGACAAGTTGCGGGATTTGAGGGGTGAATTGGGCTTGGTGAGGGGTGGAATTCCGAAGTAAAATGAGGCCAGACGGCCAACCCCACCGGGCTGCCACCCGGTATTTAACCGCTGATAACCGCTGCCTGCCCTCCGAAGCTTGCGAAGGAGGGATGAACGCTGATTTGATTTGCCGCAAAGATGCGCAAAAAACACGGAGTTTTTTACCACGGATGAACACGGATAGGGACCGATTGCGAAAGCCGAGAACCGAGAACCGAATTTAATCGCGAATATACGCCTGTCCGCCAAAGCCTCGGCGACGGCGGAAACCACGCGAAATCTTGGCCGCAACTTGTCGCGCCGTAATGCAACAAAGGCGGAAGATGCGCAGAGACTGAAAACCCATCCTTTGTCACGCATTGCGGGACTACGGTGGGCAGGCTGAAAACTGACGCGGCCCGCCGCGTGAGGCTGAAGGCCTTTTACGCGGATTGCATGCTCCGCAAACCCGCACGCCGGGCGCGAATGGCCAGCCGTTTGGCTTTCCTTGACCCGAATTTCCAAAACGAAAATGCTTTTCGCAGGACGACATACGGTTTCGGACTCCAGGTCGCCGCCCAATACTTCCGGACCTCGCCGTTGCGCCGCACCACCACCCGCTGCACGCCGACGATGCTGGACGACCCCTTGCGCCTCCGCAGTTCCGCCCACCAGCGGCGCCGCATCCGTATCGGCGGCCCCAATTTCGCCAGTAACTTCCGGTGATGCCTTTGTGCCGCTGCCAACGCCCGTTTCCGCCCGCCATGCTTTTGGTCGGTGAAGAATGCGGAATGGGTTTTGCCCCGGCGTTGCATCCTCACAAAATACCCGTGGTTGTGCTTGGCCGGCTGGTCAATCCGGCTGATGCCCGGAGTTCGCACGGTAGTCTTCATATTTCTCTTTCTCATCGCACCGACTTGCCGCGTCAAAGTACAACGACGACGGGAACCACAACAAGGCGGATCAAGGCTTTGGATGATATGGCCGGAGGGCTTGTCGCGCCAGCTTTGTCGCGCGGACTAACCGCCTCTGGTGAGGACCAACCCCCTTTCTATCCTTCCATATTGGATGCCTGCTCGCGACGTAAGTCGGAGTTGGATGCCTGCCTTGCATAGCCTTGGCGACGCAGGGTTCGATGTATTCCACCGCGTTGAGGCAACGCCTTTTACGTGGCCTTCACATAAATGTCGTAAAGCAGTTTTGCCGTGATGGCCAGAACCATCGAAATAAAAATTGGCCGGATGAATTTTGCGCCTTTGGCCACCACCATGCGCGAGCCGAGGCGCGCGCCCAAAAGCTGGCCCAAACCCATCGTCAGTCCCGAAACGAACAAAACATTCCCGCCGAGGAGGAAGAACAGCAGCGAACTGAGGTTGCTGGAGAAATTCATGACCTTGGTGTAGCCGGTGGCTTTCACGAGATTGAAGCCCAGGCCGAGCACGAAAGCCATGGCCCAGAACGTACCCGTGCCGGGCCCGAAAAAACCATCATAAAAACCCAGCAGCAACCCGAAACTCACGGTGAACCACACCCGTGACAGGCGCGGACGCGCAGACGCGTCACCGAGATCCGGTTTCAGGAGGAAATAAACCGCCACGATGATCAGCAGTACCGGGATGGCGCGCATCAGAAAATCTCGCGGCAACCGCTGCACGAGCCATGTGCCCAACGCCGCGCCGAGGAAGGTGATGGCGAACCCAAGTTTGCAGTCGGAAGGCGACACCGTGCCGGCGCGGGCGTAATGCCAGGAGGCGCTGCCCGAGCCGAACGTGGCCTGAAGTTTGTTCGTGCCAAGCGCGAGCTTGGGGTCAATCCCCAGATTCATCAACACCGGCAGGGTGATCAAGCCGCCGCCGCCGGCAATCGAGTCAACGAATCCGGCGACGAGACCCGTCCCGAAAAGCAGCGGCAGATGCCAGGGTTGAACCATGGCGCGAAAATAATGCAGGTGCGCGCCGGGCTAAAGCAGAAAGCCAGTGTGAACCCAAACGTTTTTACGCTAATTGCGCTAATTGGCGCGAATTATTTTGGGTAGATTCTTCCTAAATCGCCCTGTTTATTCGCTAAAACACAAAATTGGGATTGCTCAATGTGTTCAGCGGGTGACATGTTGTGAAACGGAACTCTTATGACGAGGCAAAATATGCTTTGTGCTCTGCTACTTGCCGCCGGCTTGGGAACAGCCCCGATGAGCCGGTCAGCCGTGCTGCTGGACGATGATTATCGTGCGATGGCTCCGGGGATGATCTCAACTGGCGTCATCGGGGCGCATGCGGAATATCATTATCTGCTGGAAACGGCGCCGAAGGGGAATTGGGTGGTCTCGGCATTTCTCACGCCGGCTTCGCAACGCTCGTGGCGGCTGATTGAAGAAAACGGCGAACGCCTGGTCTGGCAGTCGTACACCGCGTCGGAAAGCGAGCGGCCTTACACGCACCCGATGCTCATCGCGGGCGACGAACTGTGGGGCGACTACACGGTTGAACTGCGCTTCGCGCCCGAAAGCGACCACGGCCAAAGCGGCATCGTTTTTCGCTACCACACGGACCGGGTTTATTACTTCGCAGGGGTCGTCGGGCAGAAGGTGGTCCTGAAGCAGGTCAACAATGGCAGCGCCTTTCATCAACTGGACGAAACCGTGCTGGCTGAAAAACCGTTCCCGTGGAAACCAAGTGAATATATCACGCTCAAGGTGACCGCCCACGGCGACAAACTCACCGCCGAATTCGGGGGCAAGGTGAAATTGGAGGCGCACAATGCCGACTTCAAGCAGGGCAAAATCGGCTATACCTCGGATGTGCCGGCAAAATACGCGAAAGTGCGCGTGACGTGTCCAGCGTCGGCCAAAACTTCGTTTGAAAAGGCGCGCCGGGCGCGCGAAGCCGAAGAAGCCCGGCTCCAGACGGAGAATCCAAAGATGGTTTTGTGGAGAAAAATTTCCACACCCGAGTTCGGCGTCGGACGCAATCTCCGGTTCGGCGACCTCGACGGCGACGGCCGGATTGACATCCTCATCGTGCAGCAGAACGCCCATGGTCCCAAGGACCGCAACAGCGAGGTGGGGTGCCTGACGGCGATGACACTGGATGGAAAAAAACTCTGGCAAAACGGGATTCCCGACGCGTGGCACGACCAGCTCACCAGCGACGTGGCCGTGCAAATCCATGACATTGACGGCGACGGGAAAAACGAGGTGATTTATTGCCGCGACATGGAAATTGTCGTGGCCGACGGCGCAACCGGCAAAACCAAATACCAGGCGCCGACCCCGGAAGCGCCCGTCATGCCAGGCCAGACCAACCGTTTCCCGCGCATCCTGGGCGACAGCTTCTACTTCTGCGATCTTCGCGGGCTGGGCGCCGACCGGGACATCATCCTCAAGGACCGCTACCGCAACCTCTGGGCCTATACCGACAAGCTGGAACCGATGTGGCATCTGACGTTGAACACGGGACATTATCCCTACGCGTATGATGTGGACGGCGATGGCCGGGACGAACTGGCGATCGGCTATTCGCTCGTCAGTCACGACGGAAAAATCATCTGGAGTTTGGACAACCAGCTTGAAGACCATGCCGACGGCGTGGCGATCCTGCCGTTCAAGGACGGCGCCGAACCCCGGTTCCTCTGCGCGGCGAGCGACGAAGGTTTTTTCCTGACCGACCTGAAGGGAAAAATGCTCGAACACCTGCAGCTTGGTCACGTGCAAAACCCAACCATCGCGAACTTCCGTCCGGACCTGCCGGGACTGGAGACGGTGACCATCAATTTCTGGGGCAACCAGGGCATCGTGAGCTTCTTCGACGCGGACGGGAAAAAATATTACGACTTCGAGCCGGCGCAGCATGGCAGCATGATGTTGCCGTTGAACTGGAAGGGTGACGGGCAGGAATACTGGATCCTATCGCCGAACCCGGTTTACGGCGGCGCGTTCGACGGTTGGGGCCGGCGGGTGCTGCGCTTTCCGGCGGACGGCCATCCGGACCTGTGTGTGGCCGCGCTGGACCTTACCGGCGACTGCCGCGACGAAATCGTCGTGTGGGACCCATGGGAAATCTGGATATACACGCAGGGCGACAACCCGAAACCGGGAAAACTTTACAAGCCAAAACGCAACCCGTTATACAACGAGTCCAACTACCGCGCAAACGTGTCCTTGCCCGGCTGGTCGGAGTAGAAATCATTTGGTGCCACCGGTGGTGAACAAGGATTGGCCCTCCGAAATTTAGTTTTGTGCATTTTTGCGGCAGATGATTTTGTGGAATGTGCGTTAACAATTTAGCGTCTCTGCTTTTCTGCGGTTGTTTTTGTCCATCTCCGCGCTTGACTTGAACAGTTTTTCGGCGAGATATGGGGCATGATTACACGAAAAATATTTGTTGTTGTCGCCGCAGCAATTCTCGCCGCCGCCGCTGCCGTGGCGTTGGCTCAATCCGGCACCAAGCCGGTCATGCATTCATCCGTGTTCAATTTCAGCAGCCTCAAGGCCGAATCGAAGCCGTCTGGCGAACGCCGGCAGGTGTTCGATTCGCCCACGGCCACGCTCGACCGGTTGGAATGCCATATCACCACGCTCAATCCGGGCGAAGCACCGCACGCCGCGCACCAGCATCCGGAGGAAGAGGTGATCATCTTGAAGGAGGGAACGCTCGAAGTAATGCAGAACGGCCATACGAATCGGGTGGAGGCCGGCGGGGTGATTTTCTGTGCGGCGAATGAAATGCATGGCTTTCGGAACGCCGGCACCAACCGCGCGGTATATTATATCGTGAAATGGGTTGCGCCCGGCCAGTTGAAGGCCAAGCCGTAGCTCGTTTGGTGGAGCGAGGGAGAAGAAAAGCTAAAGGCCGAAGGCTAAAGTTTAAGAGAAGACGGGGAATCGGATTTCGGCTCTTGGCGATCTCGTTTTAGCATTCAGCATTCAGCCTTCAGCATTTTCTCAAACGGCTGAGGGATGGCAGGAAAAGTACAATCCAGAAGTCGCCGGACTTGTCCGAACGATGTCGTCTCCGCATGACTTACTATCAGTTGCAAAATCTTATTTTGAGACAGGACCGCATTCGACTTCGGATGAGCGCACATTACAGCCAAGTGGCACTGGAATAGCTGTCAGGCAGCATTGCGCATGTCCGTGAAAATCATTTGTTCAAAAAACCGCCGAAGCATTCAGCTTGTGCGGGGGAGTGCCATTTCCTTACACTCCGCCCAGAACGGGCATTTCATGAAAACCACAATCTTTGTTGGTTTGTGCGTTGCCCTTGGTGCGAGTTTCATTTCCGTCCATGCGGACGACACCGTGGCCCAGGCCGCCGCCCGCGCGGCTTTGGAACAAAAGCTGAACGATCTGGACAATTCGCAAACCTCGGCGCCACTGGTCCCGGGCACACTTTCCGGGGCCGTGGTGGAACAACTAGGCAAATCCGCAACCAACGTAACCGAGACGATTCCTGCAAAAACAGTGACTCCACAAACCGCTCCGGCGGCAACAACTCCAACAGCTGCTCCCGCTGTTGAAGCTCCTGCTGTTGTCGCCCCTGCTGCCGAAGCTCCCGCTGCTGTCGCTCCGGCTGTCGAAACTCCGGCGGCGGCTGCCGTTCCCACTGCTGAAGCTCCCACTGTTGTCGCTCCGGCTGTCGAAACTCCGGCTGTCGAAACTCCGGCGGCTGCTCCTGCTGCTGTCGTTCCTGCCGCCGTCGCTCCGACTACTGTCGCTCCGACTACTGAAGCTCCCACGGCTACCGTTCCTGCTGCCGCCGTTCCCGCTGTTGTCGCTCCTGCTGCCGAAACTCCGGCGGCAACAACTCCAGTGGCTGCTCCCGCTATTGAAGCTCCTGCTGTTGTCGCCCCTGCCGCCGAAGCTCCCGCTGCTGTCGCTCCGACTACTGAAGCTCCCGCGGCCACCGTTCCTGCTGCTGCCGTTCCCACTGCTGAAGCTCCCGCTGTTGTCGCTCCGGCTGCTGTCGCTCCGGCTACTGTCGCTCCGACTACTGAAGCTCCCGCGGCCACCGTTCCTGCTGCCGCCGTTCCCGCTGCTGAAGCTCCGGCTGTTGTCGCCCCTGCTGCCGAAGCTCCCGCGGCCACCGTTCCTGCTGCCGCCGTTCCCGCTGCTGAAGCTCCGGCTGTTGTCGCCCCTGCTGCCGAAGCTCCCGCTGCCGCCGCTCCTGCTGCTGCCGCTCCGACTACTGAAGCTCCCGCGGCCACCGTTCCTGCTGCCGCCGTTCCCGCTGCTGAAGCGCCCGCTGCTGCCGTTCCCACTGCTGAAGCTCCCGCTGTTGTCGCTCCGGCTCCTGTCGCCCCTGCTACC
>JBEKYY010000021.1:0-79331 GCA_049510395.1 Verrucomicrobiota bacterium | reverse complement strand
GCGGCCACCGTTCCTGCTGCCGCCGTTCCCGCTGCTGAAGCGCCCGCTGCTGCCGTTCCCACTGCTGAAGCTCCCGCTGTTGTCGCTCCGGCTCCTGTCGCCCCTGCTACCGAAGCTCCCGCTGCTGTTGCTCCTGCTGCCGAAACTCCAGCGGCAACAACTCCAGTGGCTGCTCCCGCTGCTGAAGCTCCTGCTGCTGTCGCTCCCGCTGCTGCCGCTCCGACTACTGAAGCTTCCGCGGCCACCGTTCCTGCTGCCGCCGCTCCGGCTGTTGTCGCTCCTGCTGCCACCGCCCGAGCTGTTGCGGCACCCACCGTGACTCAACCAGCAGCGGCACCGGCAATACCCAAATCAACCTCGGTACCCGTTGCGATTAAATCGTCAAGTCCTGCTGTTGTCGCTCCTGCTGCCACCGCCCGAGCTGTTGCGGCACCCACCGTGACTCAACCGGCAGCGGCACCGGCAATACCCAAGCCAACCCCGGTACCCGTTGCGATTAAATCGTCAAGTCCTGCTGTTGTCGCTCCTGCTGCCACCGCTCGAGTGGTTGCGGCGCCAACCAAGACTCAACCAGCAGCGGCACCGGCAATACCCAAGCCAACCCCGGCACCCGCTGCGATTAAATCGTCAAGTCCACTGGTGAAGGCGAAACCGACCAATGAAATTGCGACCGCCAGTGGAGCAATCTACAAAAATGTATATGTGGAAAAAGTGGAGCCGGACGGAATAATTGTCAGTTATACGCTGGCGCGCGGCGGGATTGGGATGACCAAGATCTATTTTAACGATCTTTCCGACGAATTGCGGCAGCGATACGAGAAAAAGAAGGCTTACGAAAACAAATAGAAGCTGGCTGCCGCATGGCGGCTGCGAGAGCGCGCCGAAGTTTTATCCCCGTCAATGCCGCGATGCTTAAAGCTAAAGGCCGAAGGTTGAAACCTGAATTTAGCATTTAGCCTTCAGTCTTGCTTTTTCGGCCTTTGCTGTTTCAACCCATTTCCCTTGAATCCGTCGCGGCGGGCGGGCAATTTGCGACGCCGTGAAGAATTTTTTCATGCTGCTGCTCGCGTTGTGCCTGGCGTTCTGCCCGTCGCCGGCGCACGCGGCTGGCTTCAACGGCCAAAGCTATGTGCCGATTGCGGATTGGGCGCGCGCGAACGGCTTGCGGTGTTACTGGCTCAAGCGTGGGGATGAAATCGTGGCCACCAACCGCACGACCCGGCTGGTTTTTGAAAAGTATTCGCGCATGGCGGAGGTCAACGGCATCAATGTGGCGCTGTCCTTTCCGGTGGCTGCGGACCACGGCGCGCTGCTCATCGCCCAAATGGATCTCAACACGGCCATCCGGCCGCTGATGTACCCGTCCCGGTTCGCCGATCCCAAACGCATTACGACCATCTGCCTCGACCCCGGTCACGGCGGCAAGGACACGGGCAACCACACGTTCTGGCACAGCGAGAAGACGTACACGCTGGTGCTGGCGCTGGAATTGCGCGACCAGCTCCGAAAGGCCGGATTCAATGTCATCCTGACGCGCAGCAGGGACACGTATGTTGAGTTGCCTGACCGTCCGGCGCTGGCGAACCGGCGCGGCGCGGATTTGTTCGTGAGCCTGCATTTCAACGCGATGCCAACCGGGAAAGACGATGTCGAAGGGCCGCAGACGTATTGCATCACGCCCGTCGGCGCCAGTTCCACCGACGCGCAGGGCGAAGGAGCAAATTACGGCCCGACCACGGCAAATCGCGTCGAGCAAAGGAGTTTGCTGCTGGCGTATCAGATGGAGAAGTCGCTGGTGCAAAGCCTGCGCGTGCCGGACCGCGGCGTGCGCCGGGCGCGTTACGCGGTTTTGCGCGACGCCACGATGCCGGCCATCCTGATTGAAGGCGGATACATGACGCATCCGGTTGAGCGCAAAAAGATTTACGATGCCGCGTATCGCCGCCAGATGGCGCAGGCGATGGTGAAGGGCATTCTGACTTATCAAAGATTGGTTTCGCCGCCGCTGCCGGCCTTGCCATCAACCAATCGTCCGGTGGTGAAAAATCCGCCGTCCAACTGGACGGGTACGAATAAGGTTTTGACAAATAGCCAGATGCAGTAAACTTCAAAGAACGATCCGCCTTCGCCCCGCGTTGCGGAGCCACGGTGGAACGAGGGGGGAGATTGAAGGCTGAATGAGCATTGCGACCAAAAGCGGGGATGATGGGACGACGGTGTTGATGTATGGCCGGCGGGTGCCGAAAACCCATCCGCGCATTGAGGCGTGCGGGGCGGTGGATGAATTAAACGCCGCGATGGGTGTGGCGCACGTGTCGGCGCATCACGATTTCGTGCGCAACAACCTGCTGGTGATTCAGAAAGACCTGATTGTGTTGATGGGCGAACTGTGCGTCCAGCCGGAGGATTTGTCCCATTATGTCAAGGACGGCTATTCGCTGGTCACGCCGACAATGACGGCAACGCTCGATGCGCTGGTGAGCGAAATCGAGGAGCAGAACGTGAGTTCCAAGGGCTGGGCGGCGCCGGGAGCGACCTCGCCGGGAGCGGCGTTGGATCTGGCGCGGACAGTTTGCCGTCGGGCGGAACGGCGCGTATGCGCGTTGAAGGAAGCAGGCGAGTTAAAAAACGCGGAAATTGTGATTTATCTCAATCGGCTGAGTGATTTGCTGTGGTTGTTCGCACGTTGGGTGGAATCGAAAGCCGAAACTGGGTAAGGCAAAGGAAAACCCATACCGAAACAATCGGTTCAATGGTAGAGCGGCGCTGCTACGCCGCCGGGTCAGGTGGCCGCGCAGCAGTACGGCCCTACCGGGAATGTTCCTTTATCGTTCAACCAGTCTCTAAACCGGCGAACATGGACGTTTCACCCCTGTTATGAACCGGTTACAGCCAGCAGTGACGCCTTGTGAATAACCTAGGCTTTACTCACCTTCGCGTTAGCCGCCGAAACACGGCAAAAACCTCGTTTCCGATATGCCTAAATGACTTGATTTGAAGAGGTAGGGCTTCCACCAATCGGCGGAAACCTCTGCCATCAGCGATGGCAGGCGCATTGCGCCCGCCGAAAATTTTCGGGCAGATCGTCAGATGCAGTTCGTCCACCAAACCGGCCCGGAACAAGGCGTCATTCAATCCGCCGCCGCCTTCGCAAAGCAGGCGTTTGACGCCCCACTTCCCCCGCAACCAGCGAAACGCCTTCCGGAAATCGATTTCGCGCTTGCCATAAACCTTTACTTCATCCGCTAAAGCCCGTAGTTGACGCAACTTGGCTTTCGATGCTCGTTCGGTGGTAAGGATGATGATGGGCGAGAAGCGATGTTTGAAAACTTCCGCAGCGGGATTGATTGAGCCATTGCCGCTGACGATGATGCGCAAATTGTACTCCTTCAGCCCGTTATTAAGCCGCAAGCGCCGAAATCTGCCCGGACCCGGTCCCAGGTTGATGGCCGCCGAATCCACAGTGCGCGCCCCGACCATCACCGCGTCTGCCGTCGCCCGCAATTCCAGCAAGTGCCTGTGGTCGCGTAGGCTGCCGAAAGACGACACCGCGTGATTCGTCGTCGCGATTTTTCCGTCCGCCGTCATCGCCATGTTCGCGAAAACGAACGGCAGCTTTGGACTTCGGACTTTGGACTTTGGACTCATACAATCAGCATCGCATCGCCGTAACTGAAGAAGCGATAACGTTTGCGGATGGCCTCGGCGTAGGCGGCCAAGACCATTTCGCGTCCGTGCGTTTCACCCGGCGTGGCGAACGCACTGACGAGCATCAGCAAGGTGGAGCAGGGAAGATGGAAGTTTGTCAACAGTGCGTCCACAATTTGAAATTGAAACGGCGGATAAACGAAAATATGCGTCCGACCCTTGTAAACATTGAGTTTTCCGTTGTTCCTGGCGGCAATGCTTTCAAGCACGCGCACGGTCGTCGTGCCGACGGCAAAGACGCGGCGTCCGGTTCTTTTGGCTTCGTTTACGGCGTGCGCGGTCTCTTCGCCAAGCTCGAATCGTTCTTCATGCATTTTGTGCGCGGCCAGCGTTTCGGTTTTCACCGGCGCAAACGTGCCGGGTCCGATATGCAGCGTGACAAAGCAGATTTTCACGCCGCGCGCGCGGATTTCATCAAGTAATTTCCCGGTGAAGTGTAAACCGGCGGTCGGTGCCGCGACCGAACCGTCGGTCCGGGCATAAATGGTTTGATAACGCTCCTTGTCCTCGCCCATTTCATCTGGATTGGCGCGGGTGATATAGGGTGGCAGTGGAACTTCGCCCAGCCGATCCAATTCGCGGCTGATGTCCGGCGTGCCGGAAAATTGCAGTCGCCGGTGCCCCTCATCGTTCACTTCCACGACGGTGGCGCCAATCCAGGTCATTTGGCGGTTGCCATGAAAAACGATTTGCGTTCCGACGCGGGCGCTTTTGCCGGGGCGCAGCATGACCCACCAGTCGTTGGTCGCTTTTTCTTCAAGCAATAGAATTTCAAATTTGCCGCCGGACCGGGCATTCGCGCCACGAAGCCGGGCTGGAATCACGCGTGAATTGTTGAGAACCAGCACGTCGCCCGCGCGAAAAACCCCCGGCAAATCCCGAAAGTGACGGTGTTCGATATTACCGTTCGTGCGATGCAGGAACAGCAATCGTGATTCATCACGCCGTGGCGCGGGATGTTGCGCGATCAGTCCGGGCGGCAGGTCAAAATTGAAATCAGCGGTTCGCACGCGGCGAGTTTCAAGTTTCAGGTTTCAAGTTTCAAGCCGTCATGCCATAAGATTTCAATTTAAAGCCTTTAACCCCAGCTTTTTTGGTTGTGAATAACTTTTGAATAAATCGCAAAATTTTTGTTGACATGAGGTGGGGTAAAGTGGTTAAAAGTGGGTCGTTGTGGGGAAAAAGGCAGTTTGGGGTCAACATTGTGGATACATGAGGGACGCGGTGAATAAAGAGCCGACTTATTATAATTCACTCTATCGTCATGGAGTGGATGAGAAGCGGCGCGTCCAAATCCCGGCCAAGTGGCGGCCGGAAAAGCCGGGGACGGAACTGACGCTGATGCTTTGGCCGAAGGCGAAAGAGGGTCCGTGCTTGCGCGTTTTGCCGCCGGCGGAAATGGCGAAGATGGTGAAAGCCATTGACACGATGTCCAACAGCGACGCGAACAAAGTGGTTTTGAAACGTTTCATCGGCAGCGAGTCGGTGCAGGTGAGCGTGGACAAGGCGGGACGGATTTGCCTGCCGGAAGGCATGGCGCGCGCGGCGGGCATCAAGGACGAGGCAATGCTGGTCGGGTTGCTGGACCGCTTCGAGATTTGGAATCCGCAGAGTTACGAAAAGGTCAAGGCTTCCGACGCCGTGCTGGCGCACGAAGCCTTCAAACTGATGGAGTAATTATGAACCTTGCAAAATTATTGGTTGCCGGAAAAAGCGTCATCAACGGAAGCGAGGAAATTTTGTATCGCGCCAACAAACACGTTTATCTGCCAAAATTCGGTTTGGCGCAAAATCCATTCAAGTCGCCGGACGAGGCGGAACTGGCGGAACCGGCGAAACCGGTAGTGGAAACCATCGCCGCCCCAATCAAAAAAATCGTCACGCCCGTCGCCGCCAAGACGCAAAAAATACCGCCCTGGCCGCCGCGTCCGGTGCGCGTGACATCCTGGGCAAGCAAATTGAATCCGATTTCGATGTGGCGCGGTTCGGCCCCGGCGGCGCCAAGCGCCCCGTGTCCGGTGCAGTCCGAACTTTCGCTGGACAGCGTGAAAGTCGTGCATAACGACCTCAGCGATGCCGACGTGGAGGTGGTGCCGATCAAATCGCGCACAGCGGACGAAGTGGCTGTGCCGGTGCTGCCGCCCCCGGAAAAATCCTGGGAATTTCTGGCGGAGCGGATGTTTCACACAACAGTGGACTAACCAACGGAAAAACGATGCGCAGTGCCGGATTTCGTTCACAAAACAGTGATGGCGGCGGAGGTGCTGGACGCGCTAAAGCCGAGGCCGGGCGGACGTTACGCCGACGGGACGCTCGGTGGGGCTGGGCACGCAGCGGACATCTTGGCCGTGAGTTCGCCGACCGGATGGCTGTTTGGGTGCGATCGCGATGGCATCGCGGTTGAAGCCGCGAAAAAACGGCTCGCGGAAAAATTCGCCGGACGTTTTGAGATCCGGCAGGAAAATTTTGCGGAAATGGCCGGATGGATTCCGGTGGCAGGATGCGACGGCGTGCTGCTGGACCTGGGCGTGAGTTCGCCGCAACTGGATTCGCCCGAGCGTGGATTCAGTTTTCAGCACGACGGCCCGCTGGACATGCGGATGGACACGCGGCAGACGCTGACGGCGGCGGATTTGGTGAATGGCGCCGGTGCGGAAGAACTGGCGAAGATTTTTTGGGAATTTGGCGACGAACACGAGTCGCGACGGTTTGCAAAGGCGATGGTGCATGACCGTGAACAGCGAAAGTTTGAGACGACGCGGCAACTGGCGGAATTGATTGAGCGGCTCAGTCCGCGCCGAGGGAAAAAGGTGCATCCGGCGACGAAAATTTTTCAAGCGCTGCGGATCGCGGTGAACGACGAAATGGGTTCTTTGAAACACGGGTTGGAAGCGGCGGTGAAAATTTTGAAACCGGGCGGACGGCTGGCGATCATCACGTTTCATTCGCTGGAGGACCGGGTGGTGAAGGAATTTGGCCGGGAACGGACGTGCGATTACACGTTCACCGGCGGGGTGGACGTGCCGGAATTGCGCCGGCCGCGCGCTCCGGAGTTGAAATGGGTGACGCGCAAGGCAATCAAGCCCGGCGCGGATGAATTGAACGACAATCCGCGCAGCCGCAGCGCGCAATTGCGGGTACTGGAGAAAATTTAGATGGCAAAAAATCGGAAAAATCAATCAGCAGCAATCCGGTTTGGGCCGGCGCTGAAGGCGTTGTTTTTGTGCCTGCTGATTGCCGGTTCGGCGGTGGGTTACGTCTGGCAAAAGAGCCAGATTTACCAGCTCGGCCAGCAAATCCGGCAGCGCGAGGTTCGTCTGGCGCGGTTGCAAAACGATGATCGAAAACTCAGTGACCAGCTTTCAATTTTGCGGTCGCCGACGATGCTGGATCGCCGCGTACGCGAACTGAATCTCGGTCTTTTGCCGGCGCAACCGATGCAGGTTTTGCGGCTGGCGGAACCTGCGTCTGCGCCGCCGGAAAAAACAATTTTGACGCGTCAGTTTGCGGAAAGGCCTGCTGGCGCAATGACCCAATAACATGAAAATTTTGGCCGCCGCTCGTGACGCCGTCGGGTGAGGAACCGATCGCCACGGGCGGCTGGCCTTTTTTGCGATGACCAAACAGCTGCAATTGAAACGGGTGCTGACGCTGTTGGGGCTGCTGTGCCTGGCATTCGCCGGCCTGGGTTCCCGCCTCGTGGAGTTGCAGGTGTTGCGTCACGACGAACTGGCCGCCAAGGCGCAGCAAAACACCCAGCGCGAGTTCTGGCGGGCGCCGCGCCGAGGCGACATTCTCGACGCGCACGGCAATTTGCTCGCCACGAGCATTTTTGTGAAAACGGTTTGTGCCGATCCGGTGTTGATTGGCACCCAGCAGGCCGTGGTCGCCCGCCAGCTCGCACCGCTGCTGCAAATGAGCGAAGGCGATTTGTATCAGCGCCTGCTTCCCCGCCTGTTGAAAAATCAAAAGGGAGAAACGGTCACGAACCGTTACGTCGTGCTGCAACACAAGGTTCCGGACGAAACGTGGCAAAAAATTCAACTGACGATGAGCCGGATGTCGTTCGGGGTGGACGAAAGCAAGTTGCCGAGGAGCCAGCGCGCGTTTTTCCGCGACTTGCGCCAGCACGCGATTTTCGCCGACCTGGTGGACGATCAATTGCGCCTGTATCCGAACGGTCCGCTGGCGGCGCACGTGCTCGGTTTCGTGGGAACGGAGAATGGCAGCAACCGCGTTTCGCAAATGGTCGGGCGCGACGGCGTGGAACTGGTTTTAAATCCGGCGTTGAGCGGCGTGGCGGGCTGGCGGGTGACGCAAACGGACCGTCAGAAACGCGAACTGGTCGCGTTGCGCGATGAAGACGTGCAGGCGCGCGACGGCTTGAACGTGGTTCTCACCATTGACGCGGCGATTCAGCACATCGTGGAAACCGCGCTGGCCGACGCGCTGCAAAAACACACACCCATTAGCATCACCGCCGTCGTCACGCGTCCGCGCACGGGCGAGATTCTGGCGATGGCGACGCTGCCGAATTTTGATCCGAATAATCCCGGTGCTTCGCCCGCTGATGCGCGCCGCAATCGCGTCATCAGCGACTTGATGGAACCCGGCTCGACGTTCAAAATCGTCGTCGTATCCGGAGCGTTGAACGAAGGCGTCGTGCGCTGGGCGGACACGTTTGATTGCGAACAAGGGCACTTTGCCTTTGCGGGCCGGGTTTTGCACGACCACGAACCGTTTGGAATTCTTACCACCGAAAGCATCATCACGAAATCGTCGAACATCGGCGCGGCAAAGATCGGCATCCGCCTGGGCGAGAACCGGCTTTACGATTACGTGCGGAATTTTGGTTTTGGCCAGCGCACGGGCATTTCCCTGCCGGGCGAAGCCAGGGGAATTTTGTATCCGGTGAAGAATTGGAGCAAGGTTTCCATCGCGCAAATTCCCATGGGACAGGGGATCGCGGTGACGCGGTTGCAAATGATCATGGCCATGAGCGCGCTGGCGAATGACGGCTGGCTCATGCGGCCGATGCTGGTGAGTCGTCTCGAAGACCGCAATGGGAACGTGGTGCAGGAATACGCGCCGCAGCGCGTGCGGCAGGTCGTCAGCGAATCCACGGATAAATTAATGGTTGAGGCGCTCAAAACCGTCGTGACGCCAGACGGCACGGCGCCAGGCGCGGCGATGAAAGATTACACCGATGCGGGCAAGACCGGCACGGCGCAAAAAGTCGAGAATGGCACCTACGCCGAACATAAATTCTACTCTTCGTTCGCCGGATTTTTACCGGCCGACAAACCGGAGCTTTGCATCTCGGTCGTGATGGACGAGCCGAAGGAGGGTTATTACGGCGGCCAGGTTTGTGGACCGGTCTTCAAGGAAATTGCCGAACGTTGCGCAAGTTATTTGAACATTCCGGCGGACAAAAATTTACAACCGGCGGCATCATCGCCGCCGCTCGTGGCGGCAGGCGGCTCACGGATGCCGATGAATGCCCAAAACCCGTGAACGACCAGTGAAATTTTACAGTGGAAACACGTTCTTTGAAATTTATCGCCGATGCCTGCGCCGCCGAACTCAGACGCGGGTCGGCGGAAACACCCGTTCAACGCGCCTGCATTGATTCGCGGCAGGCGAAGCCGGGCGACCTGTTTTTCGCCATCAAGGGCGAGCGCTTTGACGGCCACGACTTTTTGAACGAAGTCGCGGCCAAAGGCGTCGTCGCTGTTGTCGTGGAGCGAAAAAAAGTTCCCGCGCCATTGCCGGGATGCGCGGTGCTCGTCGTGGATGACGCGCGCGCGGCACTCGGAAAATTCGCCGCGGCGTACCGGCGGGAATTTGATTTGCCGGTGATTGCCGTTGGCGGCTCCAACGGCAAAACGACGACGAAGGAATTGATCGCGTCGGCGTTGCAGCAACAGCTGGCAACGGTCTGGAGCGAGGCGAGTTTCAACAATGACATCGGCGTGCCGCTGACGTTGTTGCGCCTGGAAAATTCGCACCAGGCCGCTGTGCTCGAAGCGGGCACGAATCATCCGGGCGAACTCGCGCCGCTGGTGAACATGATCCGGCCGAAATACGGCGTGCTGACGAACATCGGCCGCGAGCATCTGGAATTTTTTGGCGACCTGGCGGGCGTGGCGCAGGAGGAAGGCTGGCTCGCGGAATTGTTGCCGGCGGACGGCAGGCTCTTTGTCAACGGTGACAGCGAGTGGACGGAGCCGGTCATCCGGCGCACGCGCGCGACGGTCGTGCGCGTCGGGCTCGGTGAAAAAAACGACTGGCGTGCGCGTTCGATTCGCCTGGACAGGAACGGCGTGACCTTTCGCGTGGACGCGCCGAAGGCTGAATTCAGCGGTGAGTATCGAATCAATTTGTTGGGGCGGCATCAGGTGACGAACGCCTTGTTTGCTGCTGCGGTCAGTGAGGAACTAGGCCTGGGCCGTCCCGCGGTGCGGGACGGCCTGGCCGAATGCCAGCCGCCGAAGATGCGGCTGCAATTTTGGGAAGCGGGCGGCGTGCGGGTGCTCGACGACGCCTACAACGCGAACGCGGATTCGACGCTCGCGGCGCTCGAAACGCTTTGCGATCTGCCGTTGCAGGGCCGGCGCGTGGTGGTGCTCGGCGACATGAACGAGCTGGGCGCGCACAGCGAGGCGGCGCACGCGGAGATCGGACGCCGCGCGGCGGAACTCGGCATCGGGCAAATGTTTGCCATCGGCAAAATGGCGCCGGTCACGGCGCACGCGGCGCGCGAAGCCGGATTGAATCGGGTGATTGAATTTGCGGATGTGGAAGCGGCGGTGAAGGCGGTGAAGGATTTTTTGAAGGCAGGCGATGTGGTTTTGTTGAAAGCGTCGCGGTCGTCGCGTTTGGAGCGCATTGCCGTGACGCTAAAGTCGGAAAAGTCGTGAACCGGAACAATGTTTTATTATTTAAGCCAGCATTTGCTCGATTGGTCGAAGGGAACGCCCTGGGCGGGCCACCTCTCGGCATTGCGGCTGTTTCATTACATCACGGTGCGGAGCGCGGGCGCGGCGATCACGGCATTGATGCTGAGCTGGTGGCTCGGCCCGAGAATCATTCACTGGCTGAAACAGTTGAAATTCGGCCAGGACTATACGGACCGGGCCGAGGAGGCCGGCGGTCTGGCCGCGCGGGTTTTGAGCAAAAAAGGAACGCCGACGATGGGCGGCATTTTGATTGTGGCGGTGTTGTTTATTTCCACCGTGCTGTGGACGCAATTGGACAACAAGCTGGTGCTGTTGACGCTGCTCTCGGTGCTGGTGCTGTCGGGGCTGGGATTTTACGACGATTACGCAAAAATCATCCAGCAAACCGGTGGCGGGACCCCGCCGCGCGTCAAGTTGGTGGCGCAATTTGCGCTGGCAACGTTTATTGGCGTCTATTTGTTGATGACACCTTCGACGAGCAAACTGGTTTCGGAGGTCATGCTTCCGTTTTGCAAACATCCGGTGGCAACGGGCGCAGGCTTGATCGGTTTGCTGATTGTAGTGCTGGCGATTGTCGGCAGCTCGAATGCGGTGAATTTGACGGACGGCCTCGACGGTCTGGCGATTGGCTGCACGTTGATTGTCGGCTTCGTCTTTCTGGTGTTCACTTATGTCGCGGGCAACATCAAGGCGGCGGGCTATTTGCAAATTCCTTATGTGCCCGGTGCGGGCGAATTGACGGTGTTCTGCTCGGCCCTGATGGGCGCCGGGCTGGGTTTTTTGTGGTTCAACTGCCATCCGGCGCAGGTGTTCATGGGCGACACAGGATCGCTCGCGCTCGGCGGCGCGTTCGGCATCATCGCGGTGCTGATTCATCAGCCGTTCGTGCTGGTGATTGCCGGCGGCGTGTTCGTGCTGGAAGCCGTTTCGGTGATTTTGCAGACCGGCTGGTTTCGCTTCACACGGAAGTTTTACGGCACCGGCCGGCGGATTTTTTTGATGGCGCCGCTGCATCATCATTTCGAGAAAAAGGGCTGGTACGAGTCACAAGTGGTGATGCGATTTTACATTTTGTGCGTGCTGTTTGCGGTCGTCGCCTTGGCCACTTTGAAACTGAGATGAAAGCGGCACCGACATTGAATAATTTGCGCTTTGCTCCTTGCACAAGCGGCCTCCGGCTGTTAATAACTTTGGTGGCAGCGGCCAGACACGCAATGGCCGGTGGAGTGTTCGTTTTACCAGCCGGTTTGAAATTTTGCGAAGCCTTTGGCCTGTCACCAATGAACAAAATGAATTTAACGCGCCGTGGAATTTGCCGAGGGAAAATTTCGCTGCGAAAAAATCAACCCACCTCGAAGAAAGGACGCAATCAGCGCCAAATCAATGAATAATCCGAACCCATTTGTACCCCAAGGCTCCCTGTTGGAGCAGCAAAGCAAACGCCGTTTGCACATGAGACTCGGCGTGTTTTGCGTGCTCCTGGTTGGAGTTGTCGGCCTGACCGCCATGCTCATTCAGGGCTGCAAACGCGAACAGATCAGCGAAGCGCCGCCATCGGCTGATACCAACATGGTGGTCATGGATACGAATCCGCCACCAATGGAAGCGTCCAATGCCCCGGTGGCGCCGCCGCTGGTCGTGGTGCAGCCGCCCGTGGCGCAACCCGGGACCGAATACGTCGTCGTCCACGGCGACACGCTCGGGAAAATTGCAAAGAAGAATGGCGTGACGCTCAGTGCGCTTAAAGCGGCCAACCCCGGCGTTGAGCCGACCAAGTTGAAAATCGGACAGAAACTGACCATTCCGGCCGGCGGCACGGCCCCGGCAGCGAGCGGCGCTTCCGTCGCGCCCGACACCGGCATGGGTGGCGAAACTTACACGGTGAAATCCGGCGATTCGCTGACAAAAATTGCGAAGGCGCACGGCACAACGGTCAAGGCGATCAAAGCCGAAAACAATCTGAACACGGACCACATCAAGGTCGGCCAGAAGCTGAAGATTCCGGCAAAAGCCGAAGCTGCGGCTCCAGTTGCGCCCGCGCCTGCCGGCACACCTTCCGGCCAATAAGCGCCGGACTGATAGCGGCTGGTCCCGCTTTGTGGGATTTTGATGCATAGAAATGAAAGTCGCCGTCACAACTTTGGCATTTTGCGTCGCCGCCCTGCTGGCGCTGGGGCTGGTGATGCTCTACAGCTCGAGTGTGACGCAAGTCGGCGGGCACTACCTGATGATGCAACTCATCTGGTGCGCGTTTGGCTTTACCCTCTGTGTGGCGGCGACCACCCTCGACTGTCAATGGCTCAAAAAATTCGCCGGGCCGATTTTCATCCTCACGCTGTTCCTGCTCGTGCTGGTGCTCGTCCCGCACATCGGCAGAAAAATCAATGGCGCACGCCGCTGGGTTGATTTTCACGGCGTGCGCTTTCAGCCGTCCGAACTCGGAAAAATCGCGCTGATCACCATGCTCGCGTGGTATGGCGACCGTTACCAGCGGCAGATGCAGACCTGGAAACGCGGCATCTTTTTTCCCGGCGCCCTCATTGCGTTGATGCTCGGTTTGGTCTTCGTTGAACCAGATCGCGGCACCACCATACTGCTCGCCGCCGTCAGCGGCATGATGCTGCTCATCGCCGGTGTCCGTTTGAAATATATTGTTCTGCCCTTTCTGCTCGGTGTGGCCGGCCTGGCAGTTTCCATTTTGCACGACCCGATGCGTCTGCGGCGCATTTTCGGCTGGTGGGACATGGAACAGCACAAGGACGGCGTTGGTTATCAGGCGTATCAGGCCATGATTGCTCTTGGCTCCGGCGGCTGGACAGGACTCGGTCTTGGCAACGGACGACAAAAGCTCGGTTTCGTTCCGGAAGATCACACCGATTTTATTTTTTCAATCATCGGCGAAGAACTCGGTTTGATCGCAACGCTGCTCGTCGTTCTTGCGTTTGTCGTAATCGCCATTTGCGGAATTTACATTGCGCTCCGTGCGCACGACCCGTTTGGCAGTTTGCTGGCGGCCGGGGCCACGTTTTTAATCAGCCTTCAGGCCGCCATCAACATCGGCGTCGTCACCAGCGCGCTGCCGAACAAAGGCCTGCCGCTGCCATTCATCAGCTACGGCGGCTCGAACCTGCTGGCCATGCTCACTTGCGTGGGTCTGTTGTTCAGCATCGCCCGTCATGCGCCCGCGCGGGAAAAGGCCCGGACGACCGCCCCTGTCATCGACGAGAATCCTTTTGCCGCCAAAGCCATCACATGACTTCACCCGGAGCCAACACGCCCTTCGTCGCCATCGCCTGCGGCGGCACCGGCGGGCATCTGTTTCCGGGTCTGGCGGTGGCGGAACAACTTCAGAAACGCGGCTGCACTGTGGCCCTGCTGGTTTCGCCCAAGGATGTGGACCAGGAAGCCGTGAAATCCGCGCGCGGCATGGAAATCGTCACGCTGCCCGCCGTAGCGATGCAAAATCGCAACTACCTTTCGTTTGCGCGCAGCTTCTGGCAATCGTGGCGCGCGTCGCGAAAATTATTCAAATCGCATCCGCCGCACGCCGTGCTCGCCATGGGCGGATTCACCAGCGCGCCGCCCATCCTCGCGGCCCGGAAGTTCGGCGCCCTGACGTTTTTGCACGAATCCAACACCGTCCCCGGCCGCGCCAACCGCTTTCTGGCCCGGTTTGTGGACGAGGTGTTCGTTGGTTTTCCTGACGCCGCCGACCGTCTGCACGCCCGTAAAGTTACCCCGACCGGCACGCCGGTCCGCCCGCAATTTCAACCGGGCTACCCGGCACCGTGCCGCGCTGCATTCGGACTTGAACCAAATCGTCCGACCGTTCTGGTGATGGGCGGCAGCCAGGGCGCCAGTGGTATCAACGAAATGATTTTGTCGGCGCTGACGCTGCTCGACGGGCGCGACTGGCAATGGCTGCATCTTGCCGGCGCAAAAGATTTTGAACTCGTACAATCCGCCTATGACAAGCGCCGCCTCGACGCCGTTGTGAAACCTTTTTTTGCGAAAATGGATCTGGCTCTCGGCGCGGCGACCGCGGCCGTGAGCCGTGCCGGCGCATCGTCGCTTGCGGAAATTGCCGCCATGCGCCTGCCGGCGTTACTCGTGCCATTTCCGGCTGCGGCGGACAATCATCAATTTCACAATGCGCGCGCGTTTGAAGTCACCGGCGCGGCGCGATTGCTCGAGCAAAAAAATGCGACACCGGAAAAGCTTGTTGCTTTGCTGTGTGAGCTGGTTGAAGGCCAGGCCACCCGCACAAAAATTCAGGCTGCGCTGGCGCAATGGCACGCGCCCAAAGCGGCGGAGCAAATCGCGGAAATCATGCTGGCTGCCATTGCGCGGCAAAAAGAGCAGGCAGTGGCGCCGGCGTCAAAATGTTCCTGCGGTTGTGCTGACAAATCCATGAAGCAGGCGGTGTCACTAGGCGCATGACGTTGACCGTTTCCATTTCAAATGGCCAATGAAAACCGGGGCGCAAATTGCCGGCGAGCTGGCCGGACGCGTTTCGCTGGCGACAGACATTTGCCGTGACGAACCGCTGGTGAAGCACACCACCCTGCGCATTGGCGGGCCGGCGGACGTGTACGTCGAGCCGGCATCGGAGACGGACCTGGCCGCGGTGGTGAAGTTTTGCCGGGAGCGCAGCCTGCCATTTATCGTGATTGGCCGCGGCTCGAACCTGCTCGTGCGCGACGGCGGTGTTCGCGGCGTGGTGATTTGTCTGGCACAGGCGAATTTCAGCCGCATTGTGGTTGCCGGCGAACGTTTGCGTTGTGGTGCGGGAGCGAAATTAAAAAATGTTGCGGTCGAGGCAAAACGAAACGGCCTGGCCGGCGTTGAGTTTCTCGAAGGCATTCCTGGCAGCGTTGGCGGCGCGCTGCGCATGAACGCGGGCGCGATGGGCGGCGCGACGTTCGATGTCATCGAGTCGGTGCGGTTCATGGATCATGCTGGAAAAATCCACGAACGCAGTCGTGCCGGAATGCCGGTGGAATATCGCTGCTGTCCACTGCTGAAAAATCACATTGCGCTGGGCGCGGTATTCAAGTGCAAATCCGCGCCACGCGAGGAAATCGAGAAGCGCATGAAGGCGTTCAGCGAGAAACGGTGGGCATCGCAGCCGATCGCGCCGAGCGCTGGTTGCCTGTTCAAAAATCCTGAAAAAATTCCGGCGGGCAAATTGATTGACGAGCTGGGATTGAAAGGCACGCGCGTCGGCGGGGCGGTGGTTTCCGCCGAGCACGGAAATTTTATTGTGAACGACGGCAATGCAACGGCGCGGGAAGTTCTGGAATTGATTGCGATTTTGCAACAACGCGTGAAAGCCGAACGCGGCATCGAATTGCAGCTGGAGATTGAAATCATCGGCGAGAAATGAGTGGCAAACTAAAAATCACCGTGATGCTAGGCGGGCCGAGTGCGGAACGCGAGGTGTCACTGCGTTCCGGCGCGGCGGTGGCCAAGGCGTTGCGCTCGCTGGGACACGAAGTTCATGAACTCGATCCGCGCAACGGGTCGTGGAGTCTGCCGCCAAAGACCGATGTGGTTTTTCTCGCGTTGCACGGGACCTACGGCGAGGACGGCACGGTGCAACAGCGGCTGGACGAACTTGGCGCGATTTACACCGGCTGTGACGCCGAATCGAGCCGCATCGCATTTGACAAAGTGCTGACGAAAAAACGGTGCTTGGAAGCCAAAGTTCCGACGGCAAAATTTCTGGTCGTGAATTCCAAAACCGCCCCGTGGCCGAAAAACTGGCAGCCGCCGTTGGTGGTGAAACCGGTGCGGCAGGGGTCGAGTGTCGGGTTGCAATTCGTCGAGCAGGTCGAGGATTGGCAGAATGCGCTGGCGGAAGTTCTGAAATTTGATTCGGAAGTTTTGGTTGAGGAAAAAATTGTTGGCCGCGAAACAACAGTCGGTATTCTGGGCGGCGAGCCGCTGCCGGTGGTGGAAGTCCGGCCCAAAACCGGCGGTTACGATTACAAAAACAAATACACGGCCGGTTGCACGGAGTATTTTTGTCCGGCAGATTTTGATTCCGCAACGGCGAAACGAATTCAGTCGGCGGCGCTCGGCGCGTTCAAGGCGGTTGGCGGTCGCGATTATGCGCGCGTGGATGTGATGGTGCGCGCCAGCGGCGAACCGATGGTGCTGGAAGTGAACACATTGCCCGGGATGACGGAAACGAGTTTGTTGCCGAAGGCGGCGGCGGCGGCGGGGCTGAATTACGCGCAGCTTTGCCAGCGGATGGTGGACCTGGCGTTGAAACGGAAAGTGGTGGCGGTGTAGCCGCGTTCGTGAGAACGCGGATCGTTGGATAGATTTATCCGCGCTTTTACAAGCGCGGCTACGGGAAATGGATATGTGGTTTAGGCGCGAACAAAAAAACCGGCGGTTGCACCGCCTTCATGTCCTTGACGTGAAGCTGCGTTCCGACCGGGTGCGCGCGACGCGCACGCGGCTGGCAGTGCTGACGGTGGGCATCCTGTTCGGCACGGTGTTCGGTCTTTATCTGCTCTGGCGCACGGGCGAGTGGGCGCTGGACAAATTTGTTTACGAAAACTCCGAATTCGCCATTCAACACGTCGAGGTGAAGACCGATGGCGTGATTGCGCCGGACCAATTGCGCCGGTGGTCGAAGGTGAAGCTGGGCGACAATTTGATTGCGCTCGATTTGACGGCGGTGAAGCGGAATCTGGAACTCGTTTCCATCATCGGGTCCGTCTCCATTGAGCGTGTCCTGCCGCGCACGTTGAAAATCAGCGTGATGGAACGCGAGCCGGTGGCCCAGGTGGACATCCCGCGCGCCGGCGCGGCGGGCGGCATTGCCGTGGAGGTGTTCCAACTCGATGCCGACGGCTATGTCATGCAACCGCTGGACCCGCGGTTGTGCGTGATTCCGCTGGCGCAGGTGAACAGCCAGTTGCCGGTGATTTCCGGACTGAATGTGTATCAATTGCAATCAGGCCATCGCGTCGAATCGCCGCAAGTGCAGGCGGCGCTGGCATTGATCGGCGCGTTCGGCCATTCCCCGATGGCCGGGCTGGTGGATTTGCGGCGCGTTGATGTGTCCCTGCCGGGAGTCGTGGTTGCGACGACGGGTCAGAGCGGCGAAATAACTTTCGGTTTGAACAATTTGGAGCAACAATTGCGGCGTTGGCGTGAAATTTACGATTTGGGACAGCGCATGAACAAAGCGGTGGCGTCGCTCAATCTGGCGGTTTCCAACAACGTTCCAGTTCGCTGGATGGAAGCTGTCGCGGTGCCGTCCGCATCGCCCAGGACAGTTAACCCCGCACATACCCGGAGGTAAAATGTTTGATGATTCATCCATCATCGTCGGTTTGGAAATCGGCACGTCCAAAGTCTGCGCCGTCGTCGGCGAGCGAAACACCGACGGCTCACTGAATGTCATCGGTCTCGGCCAGGCGCGCTCACGCGGCGTGCGCAAGGGCGAGATCGTGGACACCACGCAGGCCGAGGAGGACGTGCGCAACGCCATCGTCGAGGCCGAGCAGATGGCCGACGTGGAAATCCGGAACGTTTATCTCGGCGTCACCGGCGCGCACATCCGCGGCTTCAACAATCGCGGCGTGCATCCGGTGGTTTCCGCCGACCGCGAAATTTCCGAAGACGACGTGCAGGACGTGGTTAAAAACGCGAAGGCAATCAATTTGCCGACGGAAAACAACGTGGTTCACGCCATCCGCCAGCATTTTTTTGTGGACGGCCAGGCCGGTGTCACGAATCCCGTCGGGATGCTCGGTTCGCGGCTCGAAGTGGACGTCCACGTCGTTCACGGCAACACGAACCGTCTCCAAAACGCCATCCGCCTTGTCAAAGGTTTGCAGTTGGAAGTGGATGAAATTGTTTTCAATGGCCTGGCGTCGTCGCTCGCGCTGCTGTCCAACGAACAGAAGGAACTGGGCGCGCTGGTCATTGACATCGGCGGTGGCACGACGGACTACGTTGTTTACACCAATGGCGTCATCCGGCACACGGGCGTGCTGGCGATTGGCGGAGATCATGTTTCCAACGACCTGGCTTACGGCCTGAAAGTGCCCTTGAGCCGCGCCGAAAAACTCAAGCTCGAACATGGCTCGGCGCTGGTGGACAAGGAAATCAAAGGTCAGACAATTACCATCACGAACGAACTCGGCCTGCCGCTGAAAACGGTCAATGTCGAACACCTGCGCCGCATCATGTCGCTGCGGCTCGAGGAAATCTTCCAGCTGGTCGCGCAGGACTTGGAGCAGGCCGGACTCTTCGATTATCTGCGTACGGGTGTTTTTCTGTGCGGCGGTTGTGCCCGCGTTCCGCAAATAGCGGCGCTGGCCGAGCAGGTGATGCAAATGCCGGTGTCGCTCGGCCAGACCAATTCCATCAGCGGCCTGAAATCCGCGCTCGACCAGCCGGAATTTGTCAGCGCCATCGGCCTCGTCAAATTCGGTTCGTTCAAAACCCGCAAACGCGAGGGCAAACCGTCCCTGGCGCAGGGAATCAAGGGCACCATCGCCAGTTTATTGCGCCGCTCCTAAATCCAATTCATCATGAAAACCAAACCCCAGACTCCAGCGGCAATGCTCGAGCCGGCCAGGGCCCCGGCGGTGAAAATTTTCGGCGTGGGCAGCGCCGGTGTTGCCATGCTCGACACGTTGACCGGCGACGATTTTGCGGGCGCGGGTTTTGCGGCGGTCAACACCGACACGTCATCGCTGGCGGCGTCGTCCGCTGCCATCAAAATTCAACTCGAAACGAAATTGCTGCGCGGCTTGGGCACCGGTGGCGACCCGGAACGCGGCCGCGCCATTGCCGAGGAACAATTTGCCACGCTCAAGACCGCGTGCGAAGGGGCGGATGTCGTTTTTGTGATTGCCGGTCTGGGTGGCGGCGCGGGCAGCGGCATCAGCCCCGTGCTCGCGCGCGCGGCGAAGGAAACCGGTGCGCTGGTGCTGGCGTTTGTGACGCTGCCGTTCGCATGCGAGGGCAACCGCCGCCAGCAGCAGGCACAGTCGGGACTCGACCAGCTCAAGTCCGTTGCCGACGGCGTCATCTGCCTGCCATGCCAGAAGACCTTCAAATTGATTGATGAAAACACCAGCGTACTGGACACGTTCCGCATCACTGACGGGCTGCTCGTTGAAAGCGTGCGCGGCGTCTGGCGTTTGCTCACGCGGAAGGGTTTGATCCAGATTCATTTCGACGATTTGTGCGTGTTGCTGCGCGACCGCCATTCCGAGAGTGTGTTCGCCTGCGTTGAAGCCACCGGTCCGGCGCGCGCGCGCGAGGTCGTCGAAAAACTGGTGGCGCATCCGCTGCTCGACGAAGGCCGGGCGCTGGCCGAGTCCAGCGCGGTGCTGGTCAGCCTGATGGGCGGGAAGGAACTGGCCATGGCCGAGGTGAATCGCGTGATGGAACAAATCGGCCGTCAATGCGAACACGCGCAAATCATCATGGGCGCGGCCGTGGACGAAACGCTGAAAAACCGTTTGTCCGTGACGGTGATTGCGGCCAAACCAGGCCCGATTCCCATGGACTTGCCTCCCCTCACGGCGTCCGGTGATTCAGGTGAACAAGTGACTGCGCGTGGCGTGGTTTCGCGGCCGGGTTCGCGTTGCGGTTCGTCAGCGTCGTCATTGACACCTGAGCAGCGCGAACAGTTGATGGCCAAAAACGCCGGAACTCGTGCGCGAAAATCCAATCCGAAAATGCGCCAGGCGCAGTTGTCGCTGGCGATCATTTCCAAGGGACGTTTTGACAAAAGCGAGCCGACAATTCACAAGGGGGAAGACCTTGACATCCCGACGTACGTCCGCCGCGGCGTGGCATTGAATTAGGTTTTTTCGTTCGTGCAGCCGGTAGGGCACGCACGGATTATTAAATAAGGAAACCAGGAAATCAAGAAGGCGGAAGCGAAGCCGGTTCATGGTTTCATAGATTCTTTATTGAAAGCAAAACGGCGCGCACGGCTTGTCTCGCCGAAATCTGATGAAGGCGGAAATGACGCGCCCTATCAAAGTTCTTACCCTGCCTTTCCTTTTTTAGTAATTCTTCGACCACGCGGTCAGCTTGCCGTCGGTGTCAAAGGTCAATTGGAGCATCTGGCTGTTGATGCCGGCTCCGACAGTTTGACCCGCGCCGAAGCCGGTGCTGCCATAATAGGACATGCCGCTATTGAAGTGGGGAGCGACCGGGGGTTGGACAAACCATTTGGACACGACTTTGCCATCGCTGAGTCTGGCCTGCCGGTCCGGCGAACCGAGTTCGGTCAGCGCTTGGCCATAGGTGTAATGCCCAACGCGGCTGTCCCAGTCAACCGGTGGTGGGGTTGCGCAGCCGGTGAGAAACGCGACGGTCAGAGCCAGACTGACCGGCAATGAAAATTTCACGGCGAGGTTCATTTTCGTAAATACAATTTAGCAGAACACATGCCACCTGCAAAGATGTCTTTCAGAGGGGGGCGGGTTCCATGAGTTTCTGACTGAACTTGGAAACCTGAACTGGAACCACGAAATACTCGGCGCGGTAGACGCCGCAATCCAATCGTCCTCGTCGTCGTCCTCGTTCTCGGAATCCAAGCAATCGAGGACGCGGACGAGAAGGAGGACGAGAACGAAAAATCAAACATCCTTCCGCGGAAACAGGGGCGCCGGTTCGCCGATTTTGTGGCCGGCGGGCAAACCGCCCCAAGTCGCAGCATCGAATTTGTCCGGTGCACCGGACAAACCGAGTTGCGCGTAAATTTTCACCGCCGTGCCGGGCAGAAACGGCCAGAGTAAAACCGCCAGCACACGGCAGGTCTCCGTCAGGTTGTAGAGCACCTCGTCGAGCCGTTTGGCCTGCGCCGGGTCCTTGGCGAGCTTGAATGGCGCGGTCTGGTCCACGTATTTGTTGGCTCGATCAACAAGACACCAAATATTTTGCAGCGCGGCCTGAAGCTGGTTTTGCTTGAACAAGGCGCGCGTTTCGTCCGCAGCTTTTGCGGCGGCAGTGGCGAGTTCGTCATGCTTCGCCGGCGCCACGCTGTTGCGGTAACGCTTGAGCATCGAAAGCGAGCGGTTGACGAGATTGCCCAAGCCGTTGGCCAGTTCGGCGGAGTAACGTGACTTGAATCCGGCGTCCGTCCAGTTGCCGTCGGGGCCGATGTCCAGTTCGCGCAGAACGTAAAACCGGAAGGCGTCCAGTCCCCATTCGTCAATGACCACGATTGGGTCAACGATGTTGCCGGTGCTTTTGCTGATCTTCGCGCCGTCCTTCTGCCACCAGCCGTGCACGAGGATTTGTTTCGGCAGCGGCAATCCCATCGCCTTGAGCATGATCGGCCAATAAACCGCGTGAAATTTTACAATATCCTTGCCGACGACGTGAATATCTGCAGGCCACAGGGAAAGTGACGGGTGACCAGCCTTCGCCGAGGCTTCGGCCGGCAGGCAGGTGACCGGTGACGGGGGCAGGGCGGACAAAACGGTTGTATCGCCGTGGGCGGCGGGGATGCTGATGTAATTCACCAGCGCATCGAACCAGACGTAGGTGACAAAATCCTTGTCGAAGGGCAGGGGAATGCCCCAGTTCAAACGCGCCGCTGGACGGGTAATGCACAGGTCTTCGAGTTCGTTGTTCTTGAGGAAGCCAAGCACTTCATTGCGGCGGTAATCGGGTTGGACGAACGACGGATTCGCCTCCAGATAATCAATCAGCCATTGCTGGTGCGCCTTGAGCTTGAAGTAATAATTGTCCTCCTGCAGTTCGACGACTTCGCCGTAAGATGGATCGAATGTCCCGTCGGGACGGCGGTCTTTTGTCGTCAGGAACGTTTCCTCCTTGGCCGAATAAAAGCCTGTATAACCGGCCTTGTAAAAATGTCCGGCGGCATGAAGCTTCGCGAGGATGGCCTGGACGAATTCCTTGTGCCGGGGATCCGTGGTGCGGACGAAGTCGTCGTTGGTCAGCTCCAGTTTTTTGGCAAACGCCTGCCAGTCCGCTGCCAGCTCGTCGCAGTAAGCCTGCGGCGATTTGCCCTCGGCCTGCGCGGCCTGCTGGACCTTCTGCCCGTGTTCATCGAGGCCGGTCAGGAAAAAGGTTTCCTGACCGAGGCTGCGACGCGACCGCGCGATGACGTCGGCGACGATTTTCTCGTAGGCATGGCCGAGATGCGGCTGACCGTTGACGTAATCAATGGCGGTGGTGATGAAAAACGGCTTGTTCATCGGGACGAACAGTGTGGCGGACAAAGGCGGTAATGGCAATGCTATGCAGTATGACTTGGTGGGGCGAGCGTCCTCGCGCCTGCGCCGCCGTAGCGGCTTCGTCGCCGCGAAGGCGCGAGCCGGGAGACCAACGAAAGCACGGCTCGTCAGTAGCCTCGCCCCACCGGATGAAGTGTTCACACTTGCCGCAGGGCAATTTCGCGGTATAATGCCTTTCGGCTGTGGCGGAAAACCAGCCGACAAACAAAAACCGCATGACAACCGAGCTTTCAAACTTTGCCGCCCGCCTTCTCCCACTCCTGCGGGATACGGCGCGACAAGCGCAAGATAATGAGTTTAACGAACTCGCGCTCGAGCTCTTCGCGCTTCAGTTCAAATCCAACGCCGCCTACCGGAAAATCTGCGAAGCTTGCAGGCTCACGCCCAAAGTGGTCGAACATTGGACACAAATACCCGCTGTCCCGACGGCGGCGTTCAAGGAATTGGAATTGACCTGTCTGGCGCCGGGCGAACGCACCGCCGTTTTCCATTCCAGCGGCACGACGGAACAAAAGCCCAGCCGGCACTTCCATTCGACGGAGTCATTGAAACTATATGAGGCTTCATTGATTCCATGGTTTGACCGGCATGTTGTGCCTGATTTCGGATTTCGGCCTGCCCTCCGAAGCCTCCGGGCGAAGGATGGGATTTCGGATTTCAGATTGGTAATTTTGACGCCACCGCCAGCGCAAGCGCCGCATTCGTCCCTCGTCCACATGTTTGAAACTGTGCGGCAAAAACCTGGTGGGGCGAGCGTCCCCGCGAGCCGTGCCTTCCTTGGCGACATTGCGGACGACGATTCTTGGACGGTGGATTTCGATGCCGTGGTTGACGCGCTTTCACCTCGCGCCTCAAGCCCCGCGCCCCGTGCCTTGCTTTTGCTCGGAACCGCATTCTCCCTTGTTCACCTGCTGGATTATCTGGCAGAGAACAATCTGTCGTTCCAGCTTCCGCCCGGCTCGCGCGTCATGGAAACCGGCGGCTACAAAAACCGTTCGCGTTCGATGCCCAAGACCGAACTGCACCAACTCATCACTGAAAGACTCGGTGTGCCTCGCGAAAACATCATCTGCGAATACGGCATGAGCGAGTTGAGTTCACAAGGTTACGATTCGGCCATCCAGCCTCCATCCTCCATCCTCCATCATCGCGTTTTCCAATTCCCTCCCTGGGCACGGGTGCAAATCATCTCACCCGAAACCGGCCGCGAAGTGGCCGACGGTGAAACGGGTTTGATTCGCGTGTTTGATCTGGCGAATGTCTTTTCCGTCATGGCCATCCAGACGGAAGATTTGGGCATTCGCCGTGACGAACATTTTGAATTGATTGGCCGGGCGGCATTGGCCGAACCCCGGGGCTGTTCGTTGATGGTGGCTGAAACTCGTAAATCGTAAATCGAACATCGTAAATCCTGTGAACCTGCCGAACTATTTTCTCGCCGACCTGCCGCCGGAGGCGACGCTGTCGCCGGCGATGGTCACGGAGGCTTGCCGGACGTTGAAGCGCAATCGGGCGCGGTACCTGGCGCAGCGTTCGACACACAGCCTGGTCGGGGTGCTGTGCGACGTGGCAGAAGCCTGGTTGAAACCTGACAACACCTTTCGCCGGCTGGCGCTCGAATCCGGGCCGGAAAAAACCGGGTTTTCCCGGGCAACGCTGCAAAAAGGACTCGACAATTTTTTCCACCAGTTCACGCCGGAAAATTTTCAAGCGCTGCTGATGCAGGAATTGGGCGACGCCGTCAGTGTGACAGGTGACGTGCGTCGTGTGACAGGAGAAACGGTCACCTCGCGTCACTCGCCCGCCGGGCCGAAGCTTCTGAGCGAAGGCCGGTCACGCGTCAAGCGTCACTTTTGGCGCGGACCGGAATTGCTGGTGCATATCACGGCGGGCAATCTCCCGAACCCGGCGCTGATGAGCATTGTGCTCGGCCTGCTGAGCCGTTCGGCACAGTTTGTGAAATGCGCGAGTGGTTCAATGTTTCTGCCCCGCTTGTTTGCGCACTCAATTTACGACGCGGATACAAAACTGGGGGCCTGCCTGGAAATTGCCGAATGGCGCGGCGGCAATGCGGATCTGGAGACGGTATTGTTCGCCGAGGCCGATTGCGTGACCACGACGGGCAGCGACGAGACGCTGGCGGCGATACGTGCGCGGCTGCCGGTCAAAACCCGTTTTCTCGGCTACGGCCACCGCGTGAGCTTTGGCTTTGTGGCCCATGAGGTTTTGTCGGGTTTGCACACCCGGCAAATCGTGTCGCGCACCACGGATGACGTGGTGGCGTGGAACCAACTGGGCTGTCTTTCACCGCACGTGGTTTACGTGCAGACCGGCGGTGAAGTGTCGCCGGAGAAATTCGCGGAGCTGCTCGCGGACGAACTGGAGCGGCGCGAACAAACCGAACCGCGCGGTGAATTGCCGGCGGGACATGCGGCGGCCATCGCGTCGCGTCGCGGGATTTACGAGGTCCGCGCAGCACATTCACCGGAGACAACGCAGCATTGGTGCAGCCGGAATTCGACGGCCTGGACGGTGGTTTATGAGGCGGACGCCAGGTTTCAACTGTCGTGCCTGAACCGGTTCATTTATGTGAAGCCGGTGCGGGATCTGGCGGAAGCTTTGCACCATGCCGAAACGGTACGCGGCCAGGTCTCGACGGTCGGCCTTGGGGTGCTGGAGCACAAACTGGAGGAACTGGCGACGCAACTGGCGCGCTGGGGCGTGACCCGGGTGTGTCCGCTCGGCCGGATGCAAAACCCGCCGTTAACCTGGCGGCACGACGGCCGGCCAGCGCTCGGTGATTTGGTGACTTGGACCGACTTTGAAGAATAAATTCAGCCACAGATTAACACGGATGAAACACAGATTGGAAAACAGAAATGGCAAATTGTATGTAGGTAGGGCGCGTCACTCCGTGCGCGCCGCAGTTTGTGTTCGCACGAACGGCGTGCAGGGGACTGCCCGCCCTACCCGTCAATTTAAGTCTTATCCGTGTTCAATCTGTGTTTCATCTGTGGCTAAAAAAACATGAAAATAGAATTGCGCAAAACGTTTCAATTCGAGGCGGCGCATCTGCTGCCGCGTTTGCCGAAGGCGCACAAGTGCCGGCGCTTGCACGGGCACAGCTTCAAGGTGGACATCGTAGTGGCGGGCGAGTGCGACGCGAAACTCGGCTGGCTGATGGATTACGCGGACATTACAGCAGCGTTCAAGCCGATTTGGGAGAAGCTCGACCATCGTTATCTGAACGACATTGCCGGCCTGGAAAATCCGACGAGCGAGGAAATCGCCGTGTGGATCTGGAAAAAGCTGAAGCCGAAGCTGCCGTTGCTCGCCGAAGTCGTCGTGGCGGAAACCTGCACGGCGCGGGCGGTTTACCGCGGTGAATAAATTTATTGAAAAGCAAGTATTGACGAAGTGCAGGCAATTGATTTAACGAATGGTGGCAATAGACCATGAACTTGAGGTGACCATGAATAAAACCGGAAGCACGGGAAATCTGGCAGTCTGGCAGGACAAAATCGTTGATTACATCATCTTGCACGCTGGCGCGCTCATTTCGGCGCTGGTCGTGGTAGTGATTGGTTTCATTGCCGCGCGTTGGATCGGCAAACTGTTGGACCGCTGGCTGACACGCAAGGCGATGGAACCGCCGGTACGGATGCTTTTGGTGCGCATTGCGAGGTTGCTTGTCTTTGGCATGGCCTTGGTCGTGGCGCTGGGCACGGCGGGCATGGACGTGACGGCGTTGATCGCTGGTGTCGGTGTGGCCGGCGTGGGAATCGGTCTGGCCATGCAAGGCATCCTCAGCAATATCATGGCCGGGCTGACGATTATTTTCACGAAACCCTTTCGTTTTGGCGAATATATTGAAATTGCCGGCGTGCAGGGGCAGGTGACGAGCATCGAACTTGTCTCGACCACGCTGCTTCATGCCGATCACTCACAAGTAATCATTCCCAACCGGAAAATTGTCGGTGAAATTTTGCACAACTATGGCCACATCCGGCAGCTTGATTTGTCGGTGGGAGTTGCCTACAACACAAACATCAGCGGCGCTCTGGTCATCGTGCGGGGTGTGCTGACCCGCAATTCCCGTGTGCTCAAAGAACCCGCGCCCGTCGTTGGCGTGACGATGCTGGCGGATTCATCCATCAGCGTTGCCATCAAACCGTGGACGGCGGTGGCCGATTACGGCCCGGCACAGGCGGAAATTTACCAGGCCATCGTCGAGCAATTCCGCGCGAACAAAATCGAAATTCCCTTCCCGCAACGCGAAGTGCGGATGCTTGGTGCGGTGCAGAATTGATTTTCCATTGCGTTGAACTCACGTAGCGACGCAGAGGAGGTGAGCGACGCCAACCGGCGTTGGCTCCAACGATTTAGCGGCCCGTATCTTTGAAACGGTACACATGGTTTGCGCCCTTTATAACCTTTCGCTTGGCCAAATCTACGACGAACTTGTCCCCCGCTTCGTTCAGAATCTCCAGATTCCCTTGCACGAGCTTCAAAGATGTGATGAAAACATCTTGAACATCACCCTCCAGCTTGGGGTCGTATTTCACCTCATAAATCCTCAGTTCCCAGAGCAACTTGCCTGTCTCCAAACTGGTCGCTTCAATATATCCCCCGTTTTGCGTTTTCCCGTTGGCCAACCCCCAATGTGGCGCCGAGTACTTGACTCCCTGAAAGGTGACCGGCGGCACCTCCTTGGGAGCCGCCCGCTTCGCATACGCGTGTCCAACTCCGAGACCCAGAGCGACGACCAGTAAGAGAATAACTTTCGGGTTCATTGGGCGTTAACAGGTAAGTATGCAACAAAATAGTTATATATCTCCGGTCATCTAAAATACCGCTAATTCGTTTTATGTGGCCTGTCCAGCCGAAATTACACGAATAATCAGTTCAAATATGTAGTTGTCAAATGCCACAGTCCAATCACGTGAAAGTCTGATTCCAAATCCGTGTTCATCCGTGTTCATCCGTGGTTAAAAAATTGAACATCGTCACGCTTTGGCGTGATGCACTTCGGCATGGACTTTCGCCAGGGCGTCGGACAGCGCGTCCCAGTCGGCTTCGGTCGTCTCCCAACCGCTGCTGAATCGTAGCACGCGATGCGCCTCCGCGGACTTGAAATTCATCGCCGCCAGCACGTGCGACGGCTCCTCCTTGCCGGTCGTGCAGGCGGAGCCGGTGGAAACCGCAAACCCGGCCCTGTCGAGTTTCGTCAGCCAGCGCAATTGCACGCCTTCGGGCATCAACGCCGAAACCGTGTTCCACAGACGCGGCGAATTCGCGCCGACGATTACTGTGCCGGGCAGTTTGTGCAAAAGCTGCCTTTCAAAATTCTCGCGCCAGACGCCGCGCAGGATGTGTTCGCTGCGGGCCATCTGTTTTTCGCGCACTTCCAGGGCGGCGAGCATGGACAAAATAATCGGGACATTTTCCGTTCCCGCCCGGCGGCCTTGTTCCTGTTTGCCGCCGAGAATCAGGGGAGTGACCTGGCTGCGATGCGGCACTTTCAAAAAGCCCACGCCGCGCGGCCCGCCGAACTTGTGCGCCGCGCCGCTCAGATAATCGCATTCGCCCAGTCCCTTGGCCGGCATTTTGCCGAGCCATTGCACGGCGTCGGAAAAAAAAGGCACCTTGTATTGACGGCAAATCGCCAGCGCCTCGCGCCACGGCTGGATGACGCCGGTCTCGTTGTTCGCGGCCATGATGCCGACGAGTCCGGGGCGGGTGTCAGCCAGTTCCGTCGTCAGCCAGTCCAGATCAATCACGCCGTCGTGGGTGACAGGTATCAATCTGGCGCGTTTGCCGAAGTAATGCTTTGCGGATTCATGGACGCAGGGATGTTCTATGGCGGAAATCCAGACCTCGCCCTTTGCGTCGAGCGTTCGCGCAAAATGGTGCATGACCATGTTGTTGGCCTCGGTCGCGCCGCTCGTCCAAATGATGTCCGCCGGCTGGCAGCCGAGAAAATGTGCGAGTTTTTCGCGTGCTTCCTTGAGCGCAGTGCCGGCGCGACCCCCGATTTGATGTGGGCTGGACGCGTTGCCCGGATTGTTCTCGGTCGCGTCGAGCCAGGCTTCGCGCGCCTCGCGCATCACCGGTGCGGTGGCGTTATGGTCGAAATAAATCATCGGCCGGACAGGATACAATCGGCGGCGTCGCTGGCCAGTTTTTTGTAGTAGCACCCGCGTCCCGCGGGTTGTTTCGGGCGTCACGCCCGAAACCGGCTGTTGACTGAGTTTGCTGTTGTTTGTCCGCCCAACAAATTTTTTGTCGGTGCCGGCGCAATTCGGCGGGACGCCGAATTGAACCCGCCGGAGGCGGGTGCTACCACATTATCAGAAATGAAGCCGCAACCGGTAAAACCGGGTGGAAAAGGTCGCCGCTCCGGTGTCCAGGTTGGTTGTCATCCCACCATTGCCGATGATGTTGGTGGTGAGGTTGCTCCAGGAACCGGAGCCTAGGTTGTCACACGCCTGAAGATCGTAAAGCGCGTTGGAGACGGTCGTGAAGGCCAGTGCGGCGTTGGTGCCGATAAAAATTACCCGGAAATCTCCCGGCGATGGAATGCTCAATGCCAGGTCTTGATTGGTATCTATGGTTGAACCCGGAACCGGTCCCAGCCCCAGCAACTTTAAAGCAACGTTCGCGGCTTCGCCGTTTCGGATCGGCTGGAGGGAAGCAGAATAATTTGGCCGGCCCGTACCGGGGTTCAGCCGTGAAGTTGGATTGAGGGCATAAAGATCTGCTCCCGGCATGACGCCCGGTCCCCAAACGTAAAACGGCACGGTATAATCTGCGGGCAGTGTTGGGTCGGAATGGTCGGTGCCTTGGCCACCGTGGTCGGCGGTGAGGATGATGGCCGTGCGGCCGGTCAACTGTGGATCACCATCAATCAGGGCAAAAATCACCCCCAAACGGTTGTCCATCGTTTTGATGGCATTGCTGTATCTGCTTCCGGGTGTGATGTCCCAGCCATCGCTGTGGCCAACGGCGTCCGGGTCCATGAGATGGAGAAAGGCATGGTCCAACGGCTGGCTCCACATGTTGGTGATCAATGTGTTTACCAGTTCGGACGTGTCGCTGTCGTTGACATAAACATCAATTTTATTTCTGCCGTTGTCGGGGCCGGTGACATCCGGAGCGCCGTTGATGGCATTCCAACTGGTGGCGAACAGGGAAAATTTCGATTTGCTGGCGTATTCGCCGGTGCTCAGCCCATTGTCGTGCACCACGTCAAACACCCCGGCAATATAACTTCCCTTGTTGGAAGCCAGCGTTTCTCCCGGTTCGGGATCACTGTTATCGGTCCAGTTGTGGCCCGTTGAACCAAGAACTCCCCGGCCGGTAAGCTGGGTGATGTGGTCGGGCAGAGTGACGGTGTAGTCGTAATCCGCCCTGGCATTGTCGGTAAAAGCGCCCTGGGTGCGCAATCGGTAGAAATTCGGCAGGTTCGACGGCCCCAGTGCCGTGATGGCGTCCGGTCGCAAACCATCTACGCTGATATGAATGACATGGGCGACCGGCTGGGCAATGGTTTGGGAGATGAAAACAAAGAACAGCAGGACAACCACCACGCCAGAAAACCTGGGAAGCCATCTTCGGCAGTTTTGGGATGTCGCCTTCATCGTTTTATTCGCGCTTTGACTCAAAATCATTGGTGAGCTGCACAAAGATAACGCCCAAACCAATCTTAATCCAGTCGTATCAGCCCAGTTTGGTGGGGCGAGGCTACTGACGAGAGCCGTTTCCATTTCGCTTTGCCGCGACGAGGCCGGCTCGTCAGTAGCCTCGCCCCACCGAAAGTTGCAAACTGCACCACCACCCATCAACCGTTGCCGTTCGCGGGCTGCGTGATTTTTGAGTTTAACCGTTCCAAAATTTTCCGGTGCGCGCTGGTGAGGGCGAGCGAATCCATTTTTGCCGGCGTCAGCCATTTTCCGGAGGGCGGAGTTCCACGACGCCCCGATTTATTCTGGGGTCTCGCAGAGCTCGCCCCTCCGAAAGAGACGCGCCAGGCTTCAAGCTTGATGCGGTAACGGGTGATGGAATGTTTGAACGTGCAAAGCGGTTCGAGAGCAGGCGGGCTGGTGCCGAAAATGGATTTGAAGGCGTCCTTGGCATTGGCGTCGTTGAATTCGGTGTTAGGGAATTCCCACAAGTGCGCGTTAACGATCCCGGCGGGCCGTTGCCGGACAAGGAATTTCCCATTGCGTTCAATGACGAAAGCAATGAAGCGACGCGCGGTGGTGGTGATACGCCGGCCGGGGTTGGGCAGTTCAGCCGCACGATTTTCCCGGAAAGCGACGCAAAGTTTTTTTACCGGGCAAACCGGGCATTGCGGCTGGCGTGGCGTGCAAATCAAAGCGCCAAGTTCCATGAGGGATTGGTTGAGGAAAGAACAGGAATTTCGCTCACGCAAAGGCGCAAAGGCCGCAAAGTTTTTCAAGAAAGTTTTTCTTTGCGAACTTGGCGTCTTTGCGTGAGAAACCAGTTTTGCCGCCAGTTGCCAAAGTTGCGCGTTGGTTTTCTTTTCCCGCGGATTTTCTGCGACGCCAAAAATCCGTGTCAGCACGCGGATGACGTTGCCGTCGAGAATCGGCGTCGGCTGGTTGAACGCGATGCTGCAAACCGCGCCGGCGGTGTAACGGCCGATGCCCGGCAACGTGAGCACGTCATCGAAATTATCCGGGAATTTGCCATCGTGCTTTTCCACGATTTGCCGCGCCGCCTTTTGCAAATTGCGGGCGCGGGTGTAATAGCCAAGGCCCTCCCAAAGCTTGTGGATTTTGTCCGGGCTGGCACTGGCCGCCGCCTGGATGGTGGGCAGTTCGCGCATCCAGCGTTCCCAATACGGCAGGACCGTCTTGACCTGCGTCTGCTGGAGCATGATTTCGGCTACGGCAAGAGCGTAGGGGTCATTTGTGTGTCTCCACGGTAAATCACGGGCATTCTTGGGATACCAATCCAGCAATTTTGAAACAATGGCGTTGATTTTTCGCATGTTCTGGCTCGTCATTTTTACCTCCAGTAATGCCGCCACATAAGGACGCCGAACACGGCAAAGGCTATGGCTGTTATGATTCAAAAAAACCCCCAATAGGTGGGCGAATCTTACCACCTACCAACATACCCTAGTATAGATTTTCATAGGGCGATTTTATTAGAACGGAAATGAAACACCATCCAACGAAACAGTGTTTGTGTTTACAATAACCATGTTCTTAATCAGGTTATTTTCACGAGTATTTTTGATATATCTAAAATGAAATGATACTCCATTTAGGTTGCCTTCATTGTAGAATCTTGCGGTTAGTATGTTTACATATTGACCCATTGTTGGCAAAAGGGGCGTTTGGCCGCTATGGCCTTGGAGAAGCATTGCTTGAATGGAATTAGGAATCGGCGCAAATTTTAGTCTGAAAACCACCATCTGAACACCACCAAGTTTCAAGATTATTACTTTATTTGTGTCGGAAGCGGAAAATTCTTCATCTTCAGTGTTTGAAAATAATATGTTCACCAACGATTCAACATTTGTGAGTTTTTCCTGTTGGGAAAAAATGTTGGTTTGGGCCATGGCCAAATCGGATTGAACCTTTGAAATCTGTCGGAACTGATTTGTAATGTCTGTTTGCTGACTAAAGACATTTGATTCCGCTTCCCGAACCTTGGCTTGAACCACGTCTAATTCTTTTTGGTGTTTATCAATCTCCTTTTGGTGATTTTTTAATTCACCCTGCATTTCTCCTGTCGTTGACTGAACTTCATTAACCTGTTGGCCAAGGGCAGCTAGTTTGGAGCTTACTTTAGAATTAATCCATGCCTTGATAAACCCTTGAAATGCGGGAATTGAACACAGGAAAATCAACGCTGCAATCACGCCCAATAAATGACCCGCTGCATTTTTATTATTATCGTAAAATTTGTATGCCTTCCAAAAAAGAAAACCAGCGAAGATAAAACCGATAATTTGCCCAAAGATTTCCATGTCGGTATTCAATCACTGCGAATTGTCAGCGCAAGAGAATAATCAAAGTGGCAACCCCCAAAAAGCAATGGGTTTTTGAGTCTGTCTAAATGTATTCTAAAGAATGATTTCGGACACCCAGATGGCGTAGGGATCGCGGGTGCGCCGCCAAGGCAGGTCGCGGGCGTTGGCGGAGAACCAGTTGAGCAAAGCCGGAACGAGCTGGCGCAGTTTTGAGTTCTGAATTCTTAGTTTTGAGCTGGCACGCACATCAATTTGGTGGGGCGAGGCTACCGACGAGCCACGTTTCGGGCAAAGGTATTTGATAACGGCTCGCGAGTATCAGCCTTCGCCAGGCTACGGCGCGACAGGCGCTCGCCCCACCGGCTGACTAGCCTTCAAAAAACTTTGTGTTCTTTGTGTTCTTTGTGGTTATCCTTTTTCAGTGAAACCGCTGACTTCCTACACGGGCAAGCTCACCGACGAACAGGCGTCGGCGCTCGAAACCGCCCTGAGTTCGCGCGGATTCAAGTTCCGCGCGGTGCCCTACGCGCGGTTCGCCGGTGAGAAGGACAAAATCAACGTGGTCTTTTACGAGAGCGGCAAACTGGTGGTGCAGGGGAAAGGCACGCAGGAATTCATCGAGTTCGTGCTGGAGCCGGAGGTGTTGAAACAGGCGCGGCTGGGTTATGAGACGGTGCTGAATCCCGATTTGCTGCTGCCGCGCATCGGCGTGGACGAGAGTGGCAAGGGCGATTTCTTCGGGCCATTGTGCATTGCCGGGGTTTACATCAACGAAAACGTCGTCAAGGCGTGGAAGGGTGCCGGCATCCGCGATTCCAAAAACATTTCCAGCGACAAGAAAATTTCCGAGCTGGCGGAAAAAATCCGCAAAACATCCGGTTGTGTAATGAACACCGTCACGATTGGCAATGAGGCTTACAACCGGCTTTATGCTAGGATGAAAAGTGTGAACACGATCCTGGCGTGGGGTCATGCGCGTGTGATTGAAAATCTGATGGCGCTGCGGCATCAGATGAAGCCTGCGCCGGTCAAGGCCATCAGCGACCAATTCGCGTCGAGCAAGGAAGTGGTGGCAAAGGCGCTGATGTCGCTGGGCCGGGGAATCGAACTGGTCCAGAAGCACCGTGCCGAAGAAGACTTGGCGGTGGCGGCGGCTTCGATCCTGGCCCGGGACGGATTTGTGAAAGGGCTGGTGAAGCTGGGAAAACAATTCAACGTGGAATTGCCAAAAGGCGCTTCGACGGCCGTGGATGAGGCGGCGAAGAAATTTGTGGCGGAGCAGGGTGCGGGAAGCCTGCCAAAAATCGCCAAGATCCATTTCCGCACGGCGTTCCGGGCGCAAGGCCTGCCGGAGCCGCCGAAAAAGAAATGGCGGAAGAGTTGAGAATGGTTGGGACACCCGCCCTCAACCTGGCCTTCTCCCCCGTGAGAAGGAACAACATAGTCAGGTTTCTGTTTTTCGAATGACCTTCCGGTAAATCCAGTCGCAGGTGTTTCAATGAGGCGACGGATGATTCTCCCTCTCCGTGGGGAGAGGGCCGGGGTGAGGGAGGGTTTAATTCCGTTTGTGCTACCGAAGATTTGAGCCGACTCACGTCGGCTGCTACAATGAGTCGTGGACAAGCCGCGCGGGTGGATGGTTGCGCTGGCTTCGTGTCAGACGGTTTCCTGCAACCGGTGATTGCAAAAATCATGGCATTCGGATACAAACCCTGCCGACATACACCCTTTAGACTGGAAGGAAACAATGGACATCAATATTGCAGTGGTGCCTGTGGCTGGATTGGGAACACGGCTGTTGCCCGCGACAAAATCCCAGCCCAAAGAAATGCTGCCGGTTGGGCGCAAGCCCGTGGTTCAATACGTGGTGGAAGAACTCACCCGCATGAACATGAAGCGCATTTTGTTCATCACCGGTCCCGGCAAAACCTCCATTGAGAACCATTTTGACCTGAATGACGAGTTGATTCAGGAGTTACGCGAGACCGGCAAGGAGGAAATGCTGGAAGCGCTCGACTACGAACGCGCACCGCTGCAATACTTTTACACCCGTCAGCGCCAACTGCTGGGGCTGGGACACGCGATCCAGTGCTCGGAGCCGTTTGTGGGCAATCAGCCGTTCGTGACCGCCTTGGGGGATTCCATCATCGGCATGCACGCCAAGAGCGACATTGTTCAGCGGATGACATGTTGTTTCACGGAGAAGAAGGCATCCGCAGTGATCGCGTTCGAAAAAGTCCCCCACGATGAGGTCCATCGTTATGGCATTGCCAAGCCCGCCAACGAGGGCGAAGTCTTTGAAATCGAAGACCTGATCGAAAAGCCATCCAAATCGGAAGCTCCGAGCAACCTGGCCATTGCTGCGCGTTATGTGTTCGCGCCGGCGATTTTCGACGCCATCAAGCGCACTGCGCCGGGCAAGGGCGGCGAAATTCAAATCACTGATGCCATCCGCCTGATGATGAAGGACGGCGGCAAAGCGTATGGTGTTTGTTTGCGCGCTGATGAGCGGCGTTACGACATCGGCAACTTCCAGGCTTACTTCCGCGCCTTCGTGGAATTTGCGCTCGAGGATGAACAACAAGGGCCCGCCCTGCGAAAATATCTGGAGGCATGGCTTGATCATCATTCATAAATACGCGCATGCCCGCGCCGGGCTGCTGGGCAACCCTTCCGACGGATATAATGGCCGGACGATTTCCGTCATCATTCGCAATTTCCGCGCGGAAGTTGTGTTGTATGAATGGGAAACGCTGGACATCATGGCTTCCGCAGACGACCGCGCCAATTTCAAATCCATCCATGACCTGGCCCGGGATGTGGAATTGCACGGTTATTACGGCGGCCTGCGGTTGATCAAGGCGACGATCAAGCGTTTTGTGGAATACTGCCAGGGGCAACGCCTGACGCTTCACGATCGCAATTTTTCCATCCGCTATAACACCAATATCCCGCGACAGGTGGGAATGGCCGGTTCCAGCGCCATCATCGTTGCCACGATGCGCTGCCTCATGGAATTCTACGGAATTAAAATCCCCCTCGTAGCGCAACCCTCCTTTGTGTTGTCCATCGAAAAGGAAAAGCTTGGAATCGTCGGCGGGTTGCAGGACCGGGTCATCCAGGTTTATGAAGGTTTGGTTTACATGGATTTCGACCAGGCGCTGGAACAGGTGGTGGATGGATTCAAATGTTACAAATACGAACCAATGTCGCCCGGACTTTTGCCGCCGCTGTATCTTGCGTACCACAATTCCCTCAGCGAACCGACCGAGATATTTCACAATGACATCCGCGGGCGTTTCAATAATGGCGAGCCCAAAGTCGTCGGCGCCATGAAGCGTCTGGCGGAGATAACCAACCTTGGCCGTGAAGCTCTTTTAAAAAACGACACCCGGCGGTTGGCGGAACTCATGGATGATAATTTCAATGTCCGGCGCGGCATTTACAACCTTCCGCCCTGGCAGATTCAAATGGTGGAGGTTGCCCGGCAGTGTGGCGCCAGCGCGAATTTTGCCGGATCCGGAGGCGCCATCATTGGCACCTACCGGGACGAAGCCATGTATGAGAAATTGTGCTCCCAAATGGCGGCCATTGGTTCCTGCGTGATCAAGCCGCAGATAGCGGGAGGCGGCCAGCGGCATTGACGGGTGCAGTGCCTTCCGGTGTTTTGCGTTTATAATGCGCGGGTTTGGATGCGCGCCATTGCCGGCATTGACACATGGGCAAAACCAATTTCATCGAACTGCCGGATTGTGAGCCGATTCCGATTTTGTACGAGGATCGGTCGGTCATCGCCATTGACAAGCCGCGCGGGTGGATGCTCCTGCCGGTTTCATGGCAAAATACCGGGCGCAATCTGCAGGCGGCTATCAATTCATCCATCGCCGCGCGTGATTTCTGGGCGCGGTCGCGCGGCATCAAATTTCTCCGCTACGTCCACCGGCTCGACGGCGACACCAGCGGCGTTTTGCTTTTCGCCCGAAGTCCCGGTGCGGTTGAGACGTTTTCCGATTTGTTTGAGTGCCGAAAGATGGAGAAAACATATCTGGCCGTCGTGGACGGCAAACCGCGTGAAGTTGAATGGATCTGCCGGCTCAAACTTGCGCCGGACCCGCGTCGGGTCGGGCGCATGAAAGTGGATGCCCGCAATGGCAAGGAGGCTGAAACCCATTTCCGCGTACTGCAAAGTTTGTCTGGAAGTGGCGAGACTTCCGGCCGGTCATCGGATTTTGGAGTGCGCCGACATGTCGGCGCTTTGAAAAGCGGTGACATGTCACCGCAGTCCACGAGCGGCTCGCGGGGACGCTCGCCCCACCAATCGAAGGTTTTTAAAACGGGGGCTGACAAGTTAACGCTCATCGAATGTAGGCCAATGACAGGCCGCACACACCAAATCCGCGTGCATCTGGCCGAAGCTGGCTGTCCAGTTGTGGGTGATGAGCTTTACGGACGCGAAGACAACAAGCTGGAACTGGGCTTGCGCGCCGTGCGGCTGGCCTATGCGGACCCGTTCACGCGACGGCGCGTGGACATTCAAGCGCCGACGGAAGAATTTCTCCGCGAGTATGGATTCGACATGCCGAACAGCTGTAGCGGCGGTCTGCGACCGCCGCCAAATAGTAAATTGGGTCAGCGACGGTCATAGACCGCCGCTACAGGTTCAAAATCATGCAGCCTTCATTGAACAATTCAACCGTTGAGGACACGGCGCTGATTTGTTTTCACCAATCCGCCATTCATGGCATGGGCGGGTTTGCGAAGGCGGACATTGCCGCCGGCACACGCGTCGTCGAGTACGTCGTCGAAAAGATTACCAAGGCCGAATCGCTGCGCCGGTGCGAGTCGAACAACGAATACATTTTCTCGCCGGACGACACGCACGATCTTGACGGCAATGTGCCGTGGAACCCGGCGCGTTTTCTGAATCACAGTTGCGACCCGAATTGCGAGGCGGAACCGGACGGCGGGCGTGTTTGGATTGTGGCGCAACGCAGCATCCGGGCGGGGGAGGAAATCACGTTCAACTACGGCTACGACCTGCAAGACTATCGGGAGCATCCATGCCGCTGTGGTGCGGCAGGATGCGTCGGTTATATGGTGGCGGCCGAGTTCTTCGGGCACGTGAAATGGCAAAGCCGTCTCACGTCGTTGATAGTTTAATTGGCGTATTTCACGCTGCAACCGTAGGGCTTTGTCTGGCTGACTTCCACCGGTTTGCCGGCCAGCAGGGAGTCTACAGCTTCGCGGACATAGTTGCGCGCGGTGCGCGGGTCATGCTGCGGATCCGGTTTGTTGTCAATCGCGCCCTCGTAAACCAGCACGCCGTTCTTGTCCACGACGAACGTGTGCGGCGTGGTTTTCATGCCGTAAAGATGGCCAACCGCACCGGAACTGTCATCGATCCAAGCCGTGGCAACAATTTTCTTGTCGGCGATTTCCTGTTTGGCCTGTTCGGACGTGCGATGGCTGGGATGGTTGGGGTTGACGGAATTGACAATGAGCCACACAACTCCCTTGGCGGCCAGGTCTTTTTCCAACTCCTGCATCGCTCCGGTCTTGTATTGGTTGTTACAAAACGGGCAGTCGGAGTTGTAGGATTCCAGCACGACAATCTTGCCCGCGTAATCGCTGAGCTTGACCGTTTTGCCGTTGATGTCCGTGGCCGAGAAATCCGGTGCGGGTTTTCCAATTTCCAACGCCAGCGCGCTGGCGGCTAGGGCCAAGGCGGTCAATAGAACAAACGTTTTTTTCATATAGTTAGAATTAGTAATTAGTTGTTTAAGAGACACCAATGTAGCCATTTCGTTCAAAATGTCAATACCCGGCGCGGTCTAGTGGTGGTACATTTTGCGGCCTTCGGTGGGGCGAGCGTACTCGCGAGCCGGTCTTGGGGTGGCGAAGCGAAGCGGAGACGGCTCGTCAGTAGCCTCGCCCCACCAAACTGAACCACTACCTGCGGTCAAGGGCGTCGAGCACAATGCCCGGGGTCAGAATTTCAGGCAGGACGATTGGCGGCGCGGTGGCATCCTTGGGATAAACCAAAACCAGTGGCACACCGGCACGGTTAAAGCGGTTCAGTTCCGACGTGATGTTGTCGGGGAATCGCGTGTAATCGCCAAGCAACGCGACGGCATTGATTTCCTTCAGCTTCGCGCGCACGGACGGGATTTCGATGCTGGTTTTTTTATTCACCTGACAGGTGAGGCACCAATTGGCGGTGAAATCCACCAAAACCGGGCGACCTTCACTGCGCGCTTTCGCCACGGCTTCAGGACTCCAGCGTTGCCAGTCAATTCCGTCCGCCGATTCCTTCAGCGAACCGGACGTGTCCGAAGCCGCCATTGGTTCGCGCCAGTGCAACTGGCTTTCCAACGCGTAGGTGTAACCACTGACCAGCAAAATCAGCACAATCACGAGCGCCAGGCCTTTGCGGGCACGGCCACGCTGGATGAACTCGCCGAAAACCCACGCCGCAAGCGCGACGACCACCAGAAAAACACCCAGCCACAACACCCGGCCGCCATAACTGCCGGCGGCGAGGTTGAACAGCCACACGGCGGTCGCCAGCATGGGGAAGCCCATGGCGATCTTGAATTTTTCCATCCACGCACCGGGCTTCGGCAGAAATTTCAGCCACGCCGGGTCCCAACTCAGCACTAAGTACGGCGCGGCCAGCCCCACAGCGACAGCGAGAAACATCAACAGAATCACCGGCGCTTTTTGGGCGAAGGCGAAGCCGAGTGCGATGCTCAAGAACGGCGCAGTGCAAGGCGTGGCCAGCACTGTGGCCAGCACGCCGTTGAAAAATGCGCCTGCTGCGCCATGCTTGGATGCCAGTCCGCCCGCCGCGTCGAGCGCGCGTCCGCCGAGCGTGACTTCAAACACACCAAACAAATTCAAAGCGACGAGCGTGACCAATGTTGTGAGGCAAACCACAAAGACCGGGCTGCTGAACTGCATGCCCCAGCCGGCGCGGTGACCGGCGGCCTTGACGCCGATGACGACGGCGGCGAGGGCGGCGAACGACACCAGCACGCCGAGTGCATAAACGAGGCCAAGTTTGCGGACGTGACGCGGGTCGCTGCGGGCTTCGCCGACGAAGCCGAGGATTTTCAGCGCAATAACCGGTAACACGCAGGGCATGATGTTCAGAATCAATCCGCCGATGAAGGCGTAGAGCAGCATTCGCCAGAGCGGTTGTGAAGGTAGCGCAGGCGTCTCGCCGGCCCGGACTGGCGGGACGCCTGTGCTACTTTCCGGTGGCGTTTGCGCGGAGATCGTATCACCGGCGAGAGTTTTATCGCTGACCGTCAGCTTGACTTCAAAGCTGATTCGCCTGTTGCCGGTTTCCAGGACAATCACACCGCTGATTTCCTTCGGCCAGTCGCCGGAATATTTTTTTACGAGTTTGCGCAAGCAGGGTCCGAAAGCCCGGCCTAGAACGTTTTCAGTCGTGGCTTGGATTTCAAAATTCTCGTTCGCGTATGGGAAGAAATCAGCCGAGTCAAACATTAGCCTCTCCCAGACGAGAGTCGGATAGCATTTGATTAGCAATGGTCGTGTATCGTCAGTTGCGGCTCTTTCCCACCACGCACGGACTGACCAGCCTTCAGCGGATGTCGGTACTTTCCATTTCCACGATTCAATGAGCGCGTCGTCGTAGGAGTCTTGAGTTTGGTCGCCGATGTTGAGGGTGGCTTCAACATCGCCGCTGCCGGGGATGCAGGCTTCCTTGCATTCGAGCCAGGAGACCTTGGCCTTCAAATCGAGCGGGCCGGGTTTCAAATCGGCGGCGAGCTTAAGCGGCACCAGCAGGACAACCTCGTCGTTGTAGCCGTAAGTGCCGACTTCAAGCGGCGGAATCTTTTCCGGCAGGGGCCACTGGATGTCGCCGGCGGTGACGCCGGGGGGAAGCTGCCATACCATTTTGGTGGCCAGACCGGCGGCGCCGGGATTTTTCCAGTAGGTGTGCCATGCCGGCTCCATTTTCATGTCCACCCCGGCCCAGATGGTGTCACCGGCTTTCGCGGTGTCGGCGGACAAAATCAGCCGCGCCCGCGTGTGAGCGGCATGCGCGGTGAGGGCCGCGAGGCAAAAAAACAGGCCTGCCAGAATGGTTCCGATGCGTCGCACACGGATTAGATGCCAGATTTGACGGAATGTTTGAAGTGAATTCACAAAAGGGGTGGGCGAGCGTCTCTGGGACGGGAATTATGGAGTGCGCGGACATGTCCGCGCTTTCAAAGCGGCGACATGTCGCCGCAGTCCACATCGCCCGCCGCCAATAGCGGGCATTGCCGAAGTAAAAAAGCCTGTCTAAATTAGCGTGCCATCATGCGATTGTGGACGTTGCATCCGAAGTATCTGGACGCCCGGGGACTGGTGGCGCTCTGGCGCGAGGCGTTGCTGGCGCAAAAGGTCTTGCGCGGAGCGACGCGCGGATACCGGCATCATCCGCAATTGCGGCGTTTTTCCGGACACCCCAATCCGTCCGCCGCACTGGCCAGTTATCTGGCGGCAGTGCATGAAGAAGCTGTACAGCGCGGTTATAAATTTGACGCGGCCAAAATCGGCGTGTGGCGGTTTCGCGGTAAATTGAAGGAGACCCGCGGCCAACTACTTTATGAATGGCAGCACTTGAAGTGGAAGTTGAAAAGACGGGACGTGAAAAGGTATCGCGATCTTCTGCCGGTAAAAATTCCCGCGCCGCATCCGCTGTTTGGAATTGTTCCCGGCAAAGTGCGGAATTGGGAAAAGGTGCGTTGAGCATGACTTGGTCTCCGTGCTGGAGCGCGAGTTGTCCCAACTCGCAGCAGCCACCAGTGCGGCGACAGGTGAAAAAACTTTTGAATCGTGTAATGCGTTCGCGTGTGCTGCGGCTTGAGACAAGCCGCGCTCCGTTTCGCAGGCAGGAGTCAACCTGCGGTGCTGCGCGTAAAATTATTACTGGAAAAATGCGGGGTTTTCCGCCAACTTGTCTCCCGTTAATTATGGATGTTAAACTTCCTAAACTTGGTGAAGGCGCTGATTCAGGCGTCGTGGTCAATGTCTTTGTGAAGGAAGGCGACACAATTGCCAGGGATCAGGCCATCCTCGAATTGGAAAATGAAAAGGCTGTGGCTTCCATCCCGTCCACGGCCGCCGGTGTCGTCGCAAAAATTTACGTCAAATCGGGCGACAAAATCAGCGTCGGCCAGCGCCTTATCTCATTGAGCGGTGATGATCAACCTGTTGCCGCCGGCGTACCCGCCGCGAAGCAGGCCGCACCAGAGCCGGAGCCTGAAATGCTTGTTGAAGAACCCGCAGGCGAGGCCGGAGAGGAGATTCCCAAACCTGTGGCCGCGCCGGTCGCCTCGCCGTCGGTCCGCCGGCTCGCGCGCGAGCTGGGTATTGATTTGTCCAAGGTACGTGGCAGCGAGGCGGGCGGACGAATCGTCATCGGTGACATTCGCGCCTACATCGCGCGTTTGCAGAAGGCGACGGAAAAACCCAAGACGGCCGCCACGGCACCGGCCAAACCGGTCGCCGAATCGATTGATTTTTCCAAATGGGGGCCGGTGACCAAGAAGCCGCTGTCGCAACTGCGCCAGGTGATCGCGCGGCGGATGTGGGAGAACTGGAACGCCATCCCGCACGTTACGCAATTCGACGAAGCCGACTTCACGCGGCTCAACGAACTGCGGAAGAAATACGCGCCGGCTTATGAGAAAAAGGGCGCGAAACTCACGCTTACGCCACTCGTGCTCAAGGCGCTGGTCGAGACGTTGAAAAAGCACCCGATTTTCAACTCCAGTCTCGATGAAGCCGCGCAGGCAGTGGTCATCAAGGAATATTTTCACATCGGCATTGCGGTGGACACCGAGCAGGGTTTGATTGTGCCGGTGGTCCGCGACGCGGACAGGAAGAGCGTGCTCGATTTGGCGAAGGAACTGGAGCAGCTCGCGCAAAAGGCGCGTGAGCGCAAGGTGACAGCGGAGGAGCTGAAAGGCGGCACGTTCACCATTACCAATCAAGGAGCCATCGGCGGCGCGCATTTCACGCCCATCATCAACAAACCGGAGGTAGCCATCCTCGGTCTCGGACGCGGCGCGATGAAGCCCGTGGCGCGCGACGGCAAGGTCGAGGTGCGCCTGATGACGCCATTGGGATTGTCGTACGATCATCGGGTGATTGACGGCGGCGCGGCGGCGCGGTTCATGGTGGATCTCGTGAAAACGATGGAAAACTTTGGCGAGGAAACAATAAAACTGTGAACGGAGTATTGGAGTGATGGAGTAGTGGAGTGATGAGATATGGAAACGAATTATCGAAACAAAAATCGCGGGTACCAGCAACTGCGGGTGTGGCAGGATGCGATTGATTTTTACGTTTCTTGCAGTCGTGTTTTCCGGACGTGGCCTTACGACTTGCGACGTGTTGCATCGCAAGGAATTGCTTCTGCGGATTCGGTGCATCGAAATATTGCGGAGGGCTATTGTCGGCGTTCTCTCCGTGAGTATCTGCAATTTCTGAATTTCGCGCTCGGCTCACTTGGCGAGTCTGTTTCCGGACTCATTGCTTATCATAAAGCAGGGCAACTTCAGCCGGCGGACTTCGATTTGCTGAACGCACTGGCGTTTAAGCTCGAAAACGGTCTTTTGAAACTTGTGGAAAGTCTTGAGCGCAAGGAGATGGCCGGTGACTGGATTGACCATCTCGTCCTGAAAGAAAGCAACATCGCCTACGCTGGCGTTGAATGAACAACACTCCATAACTCCAATACTCCAACTCTCCATTTTTCCCATGGACCCAATCAAAACTCAAATCGTGGTTGTCGGCGCGGGGCCGGGCGGATATGCGGCGGCTTTTTACGCGGCTGACCTGGGCATGAAGGTCATTCTCGTCGAGCGCGAGAAGCGGCTCGGCGGCGTCTGCCTGAATTGCGGCTGCATTCCGTCGAAGGCGCTGCTCTACGCGACGCATCAAATCACCACCGCCAAGGAATCCGAGCATCGCGGCATCACGTTTACGCCACCGGCGGTGGATTTGCCGAAACTGCGCGCGTGGAAGGAATCCATTCTGGAAAAACTCGGTGGCGGCGTGGCGACGCTCGCCAAAATGCGCGGCGTGCAGGTCATCCGGGGACGCGGTTATTTTGAAGGTTCGCAGACGTTGCGCGTCGAGACGGAGCAGGGGCAGCAGTTCGTTCAGTTTGAAAAGGCCATTCTGGCGGTCGGTTCACTGCCGGCATTACCCAAGGTGTTCGACCTCGGCAACCCGCGCATCATGACCTCCAACGAGGCGCTCGAAGTGGCGGACATACCGGGAAGCCTGCTTGTTGTGGGCGGCGGATACATCGGAATGGAACTGGGCACAGTCTATGCCGCGTTGGGGAGCAAAATCACGCTTGTCGAGGCACTCGACAACGTGCTCACTGGCGCCGACCCTGACCTGGCCCGGCCAGTGGTGGCGAACGCGAAGAAGATGTTCAAGGAAATCCGGCTCAAGGCCAAGGTCACGAAGATGGCCACCGCCGGCAAGCAGATCAAGGTGGAGATGGAATACAACAGCCAGAAGTTGTCCGAACTTTACGACCGCGTGCTCGTGGCGGTGGGTCGCGTGCCGAACAGCGCCGATCTCGGCCTCGAAAACACCAAGGTCGAGCGGGATGACAAAGGCTTCGTCAAGGTCAACCATCATCAGCAGACCGGCGACCCGAACATTTACGCCATCGGCGACATTGCGGGCGGGATTTTGCTGGCGCACAAGGCGCACAAGGAAGCGCGCATTGCCGTTGAAAACCTCAACGGCGAGGACGTCACGTTTGAAAACATCGTCATTCCGGCGGTAGTGTTCACCGACCCGGAACTGGCGTGGTGCGGGCTGACCGAAGCCGAGGCGAAGGCCAAAGGCGTGAAATATGAAGTGGCAAAATTCCCGTGGTCGGCGTCGGGCCGGGCGTTGTCATTCGACCGGACGGACGGGCTGACGAAGATGTTGATTGATCCCGAAAGCGACCGGGTGTTGGGCGTGGGCATCGTGGGCGCGGGCGCGGGTGAATTGATTGCCGAGGCGGTACTGGCGCTGGAAATGGGCGCAACCGCCGAGGACATCGCGCTAACGGTGCATCCGCATCCGACGCTGTCGGAGACGCTCATGGAATGCGCGGAGGTATTTTACGGCCACGCGACGCACACCATTGCGAAGAAAAAAGCAGGGAATTAAGTCAGCCGCGGAGCGGTGAAAGAAAGTAGCCCACGGCGTCAGCCGTGGGATTCGAAGCAAAAACAACCCCCGCCCCGGTAGGGACGGCAGAAAAAATCGTTGCTGTTCTTTCGCCCCATCCGGGGCTTGTGTTCTTCCAACGTCTTACCCACGGTTTCACCGTGGGCTACTTTCTAACGCACCTCCGGCGCTGGAGAAACCTGTTGTTCCGTGCCTTCTCACTGCTGACTTGCCGCCGCGCGTTTGGCGGCTTCGTTTTTGAGCGGGCCAAAATTTCCCTGCTCGCAACATGCGACAAAACCTTCCGTCACCGTTTTCAATTCCTCCCACCGCGCGCGGATTTGCTTGGACTCCGCCTGCGTAATTTTGTCGTCCGCAGTGGCGGTGGCGATGACGGCGAGGAGATCGGCGAATTCCTGGACAATCTGGTTGGTGGCCGGAATCAGGAAATGCGGATGCGGCGCGTTCTTCGGATTGAGGATGAAAAAGCCGCCGGCGCGCTGGCAAATCCATTGGACGAGCCGGTGGTCGCCGGTGCTGGTCAGCAGGGCTTCGATGCGGTCGAGCGGGTTGCCGGTGCCGCTGCCGGCGGCGTGGTCCGGCGGTTCGGCCCATTTGTAAACCATGGAAAGCGACAGGCCGAGGTCGGCGGCGACCTGTTTGGGGGCTTTTTTGTTGAAAACCTCGCGCAACAATTCGTAGGAATGCATGGCGAGACAATGGAAAAGCGGGACGGAGTTGGCAAGCGTGAAGCGGCGGAGCGCGGCTTGTCCCAAGCCGCAGCCGCCACGAGCGCAAATCTTCGTTGGAAGTTTTCGAACCATTCTCTGCACTGGAATCGGCTGCGAGTTGGGACAACTCGCGCTCCGAAACCGGTGCGTCCCGCTGCGTTTACAAATCTGCCGGCAAATTATAGGTGCGCTGAAGGGCAGGGTGGTGTTTGATTGGCGCGACGCATGAAACACAATGGCAAAGTCCGGCATGCCTTTCCGACTTGCTTTGAAAGCGGGTTGGGTTTCTACTCGCGCCCACAACAACTCAGCGAGGAATTATGATGATCTACGCAATCTGTCTGATGGTGGGTTTGGCGTTCACGGTAACCAGTGTGCTGGCCGGGCACTTTTTCAGCGGGCATGACGCCCATGTGGCGGGCAGCGGCGGGCACGCGGAGGCGGGCGCCGACACCAGCGACATGCCGGGTATCTCCATTTTCAGCCCCACGGTCATGGCTTCATTCGTGACGGCGTTTGGCGGTTTCGGCCTCATTTTCACGCAGTTTCCCAAAACGAGCAGCGCGGTGGTCAGCGCGCCGCTCTCCCTCGTCGGTGGTCTGGTGGTGGCGGGGGCGATGCTCGTGTTTTTGCGCGCCGTGTTCAGCCATACCCAAAGTTCCAGCGAATCAAAGGTGGCCGATCTGATCGGTTCGGAGGCCAATGTCATAACTCCCATCCCGGAAAATGGCGTGGGCGAAATTGCCTACGTTGTGGGTGGCACGCGTTATTCGGCGCCAGCCCGCGCGGAAAACAATGTGGCGGTGGCCAATGGCAAGACCGTCAAAATCACCCGCATCGTGGGAACCCAGTTTTACGTCACGTCAGTCAACTGATTTAACCCTCAACTCTCAACTATCAACCATCAACTCACATGAACCTCGCTCTTCTGCTTGCCGAACTGAACTTCGCCCAAGGCGGCATCGTCATCATTGCCACGATTGTCATCGTCTTCGTGGTGTTCCTGCTCCTCTACATGGTGTTCAGCCGTTACACGAAGGTCGGGCCGAATCAGGTCCTGGTGGTGTCCGGCATGAAGCATCGTGAGCAGGATGGCACGAAGGTCGGCTTCCGCATCGTCAAGGGCGGCGGCACGTTCGTCTGGCCGATTTTTGAGAAGGTGGACATCCTGTCGCTGGAACTGCTGACCATTGATGTGCAGACGCCAGAGGTCTACACCAGCAAGGGCGTGCCGGTAAAGGTGGACGGCGTCGCCCAGATGAAGGTCAAGGGCGATGACGTTTCCATCCGCACCTCGGCGGAACAATTTCTCGGCAAGGCCACGGATGAAATCCGCAACATCGCCACGCAGACGCTGGAAGGCCACTTGCGCGCCATTCTCGGCACCATGACCGTCGAGGAAATCTACCAGAACCGCGACGCGTTCGCCCAGAAAGTCCAGGAAGTGGCCGCCGGCGACATGGCGAACATGGGGCTCGGCATCGTCAGTTTCACCATTCGCGACATCCGCGACACGCAAGGCTACCTAGATGCCCTCGGCAAACCGCGCATCGCCCAGGTCAAACGTGACGCCATCATCGCCCAGGCCGAGGCCGACCGCGATTCGCAGATTCGTTCCGCGCAGGCGAAACAGGCCGGACAGGAGGCACAGTTCGCCGCCGACACGAAAATCGCCGAGGCGCAACGCGATTACCAATCGAACGTCGCGCAATATCAGGCCACGGTGAACCAGCAGAAGGCGCAGGCCGACCTGGCGTATGATTTGCAGAAATTCAAGACCGGCCAGCTCGTGAAGGCCGAGGAAGTCCAGGTGCAAATCATCGAGAAGCAAAAGCAAATCGAGTTGCAGCAGCAGGAAATCCAGCGCAAATCGCGCGAACTCGAAGCCACCGTGCAAAAGCCCGCCGACGCCGAGCGTTACAAAGTCGAAACGCTGGCCAACGCGAAGAAATTCCAGCTCGAAACCGAGGCGGCGGGCGCGGCGTCCGCGACGAAAGCGACCGGTTTTGCCGGCGCCGACGTCGTGAAAGCCACGGGTCTGGCCGAAGCCGACGCGAACAAGGCGCGCGGCCTGGCCGAGGCGTCCGTCATCGAGGCACAGGGCAAGGCGACCGCCGAAGCCATGCGTGTAAAGGCCGAAAGCTTCAAGCAATACAACGAAGCGGCGGTCATCGAAATGATTGTGCGCGTGCTGCCGGAAGTGGCGGGCAAGATCAGCGAGCCGCTGGCGAAGATGGAGAAGATGGTCATCATCAACAGCGGCAACGGTCCCGGCGGCGGCGCGAGCAAGCTGACCGGCGACGTGACCACCATCATCAGCCAGTTACCCCCGGTGCTGGAGAGCCTGACCGGCGTGAAGTTCGAGAAATTGCTGGAGCAGGTCCCCGCGCTGAAAAAGGCGATGAGCAAGGGTGACGATAAAGACAAATAACAGGTAGGGTCGCCTCGCCGAGGCGACCGCAACAACGGACGCGCGGGCCGCGCGTCCCTACCACAATTTATGAAAGTCTGTCGTTCGCAAAATAATCGGATGATTGCCGGGGTTTGCGGTGGGCTGGCGGAACATCTCGGGTGGTCGCCGTTCCGCATGCGGGTGGTCTGGGTGCTGGCAACCATTTTCACGGCTTTTGCCGGGGTGATTATTTATTTCGCGCTCTGGTTTCTGATGCCGAAGGCACCACCGGCACCGCTGCCGTTTGACCCGCCGCCGTTGCAGCCTTGGAAGAAGGCGACGTGAAAGACAAATTTAACGCAAAGGCGCAAAGTCGCGGAGCCGCAAATAAAGTGTGCGGGCCTTGGCATCTTTGCGCCTTGGCGTCTTTGCGTTGAAAACCATGCGCCTTTTTGAAGCCATCATTGATGCGAATCACTGGGCGGTAGCTGGTGACACACAAGCGATGCTGCATTTTTGAGTTAAGTAGGTTCGAATCTAATGGTCCGTTTGTCTCTGCAAAAGAGCGATTGCCAATGACGTCCGAAGCGATACAACGCTGGTTGGAAAGAAGAATTGCCTTGCACATTGCAGGTTGCTGGGGTGGTGCCCTGCTGGCTTTGTTGGCTGGCATATTCGTGCTCTTTTTGACGTTCTGGCTGGCGTATATTGTCCTCTTCATCGGAGAAGACGGTGTTTCGGCTGTCATGGGATTGTTTCTTAACCGCGAGTTCCATCTCAGTCATGCCTGGCGTATGGTGATCTCCGGTCTTTTCTTGGCAGCACTGTTTGTTGAATGGATTCGCCGCTCTCGGTGGGAATGGGGCAATTATGAAGAAACCAATACACTGCCTGGTGCACGGGCTTTGGTGCCGTATTTTGGCGTATCTGCAATGTTATTGGCAAATCCGCGAGCGTCTGCAACCTTGGTCTCCGAGATTCTATACACAGGTCCCCGTCTGGTGTTGGTAGCCAAATCGCTGGCATTTGAGGTGTACCATTCACGAAATCTTAAAATGGAGGAGTGCGCGCAGGTTTTACAGTTATTGGCCTCCGAGGAGAATGCGGTGACATATGAAAAATTGCGAACCTTCCAGCCAAATGCAGATTGGACCATGTTAAAGAAGAGTCTCGCGCGGGTTCCCGGAGTGGTTTTTTTGGAAAAAGGCTTGGGATTGACCGATGATTTACGTAAGGAACTTTGTGGTTTGGCGTCCTCAAATTAACCTATTATGCACCTCTTCGAAGCCATCATTGACGCGAACCACCGGGCGGTGGCCGGTGACAAGGAAGCTGGTCTGCATCCGGCGGATTTCGAGGATGAGTTGCCGGTTATCGCGCTGACGTGCGTTGACCCGCGGTTGAATGCGATTTTTCCGAACGCGCTCGCGCTGCCCGCTGAGCAGTTCATCTGGTTGCGCAATGCGGGGAACATCATCACCGGACCGCTGAGCAGCACCATGCGGTCGCTGGCACTGGCCTGCGCGGTCAAGGGCGGCAAGGAAATCGCCATCATCGGCCACACGGACTGCCAGATTTGCACGACGACGGCGATGCAGTTGCTCGACAAATTGAAGGACTTGGGCGTCGAGCGGCATCTGCTGCCGGAAAACATCAACGAGTTTTTCGGCATGTTCGGCAGCGAACGGCAGAACGTCATCAAGGCTTGCGACATCGTCCGGCACAGCCCGCTCATCGGCCCGAAAATCCCGGTGCATGGTTTTCTGGTGGACATCGAAACGGGCAAGCTCGAATGGATTGTGAATGGCTACGAAACCTGGCAGACATTGCCGAGCCCCAGCGAAGCGATAAAAGGCGCCGGGCCGATGGCCGAGGCGCTCGGCTCGTTCGCCGCGTTCAACATCGGCGAGATGAAATTCCCTGAAGCGAAAATCGGCGAACTGGCGACGAAGGCAGAGGACTGGCTGTCGCAAAAGATGGAAAAGATTGAAGCGGCAATCCCCGGCACACCGGAGACGAAGGCGGCCGTGGCCAAAGAGTTGATTGAGTATGCCGAAAAGCACTGGCCGAAGCCCGCCGGAGCGCAACCACCGACCTTGCCGCCAAAAATTCCACTGCCGCCGCCCATCCGTCCCAAGAGTATTCCGACCCGCGGCCGGCGGTGAAGGTTTGGACTGCGGTGACATGTCACCGCTTTTCAAAGCGCCGACATGTCGGCGCACTCCAAAACAAAATCTTCGTGATTGAAAGCGGCGGTCGGCAGGCTAGAATCAGTGCTCCAATGGTTCGGGGCGTAGCGTAGCTTGGCTAGCGCGCTTGCTTGGGGTGCAAGAGGTCGTGAGTTCAAATCTCACCGCCCCGACCATTTAATTAACCTTGAAAACATTGGCGAAATCGAGCTTTCAGGAAGTTCGGAACGCAACTGCGCCGAGAGCCTTACCAAACATTCCCCCAACATTTCGGGCGAGTTGCCCGTCGAAAGCGAGCAGAACGTGAAGTTCCCGAAACGGCTGAGGCACCGGGGCAAGGGCAAGGTTCTGGCGACGATTTACAAGCGCCCGGACTGCTACCGCCTTTACTGGCGGGCGCGGGTGGACGGGAAGCCAAAGAGCCGGATGAAGGATTGCAAGTCCTACGCCGAGGCCAAACGCGAAGGCGACAAGGTGGTTTCTGATTTGGCCAAGGGCAAGGCGACCGGGCTATCGCCGGGGCAGGTTGCCGACGCGCAGAACGCGCTGGAAGAATTGCAACGGTTCTATCAAACGACCGGCAAGCGTATTTCCATCCGGTTCGCAGTTGGCGCGTATTGCGAGTCCGCCCGGAAGTTGGGCGAGCGGACGCTGGCTGATGCGGTGGATGGTTTCCTGTCCACCGTGGCCACAGTCAAGCGGGTGGACTTGAAAGAGGCGGTCGAGCAGTTCATTGCGAGCCGGGAGCCGAAGACGGTAGCGAAGGACGGGAAACGCCCGCAACTCTCACCCGGCTGGCACTACATCGTGGCCATGTGGCTGCGGGAGTTCGCGGACACTTTTCCAGGGCACGCCGTCTGCGACTTGGGCAAAAACCACCTCAGCGCCTACGTTGGCGGACACAGCGAGGTTTCGGCGAGGACGCGCAACGGCAGGCGGAACGCGGTGAAGATGTTTTTGAAATGGTGTGTCGAGCGCGACTTCTTGCCCGCAAACCACCGCCTGCTGGCCGCCGACGGCATGGCCAAGGAGACGGAGGATTTCGGCGAGGTGGAGTTCTACACTCCCAAGGAACTGCGCGCCATGCTCGATGCCGCCAGCGGCAACGCTGAGTTCGCGGGACTGCTCCCGGTGGTCGCGCTTTGCGGGCTTGGCGGGCTGCGGCTGCAAGAGGCCGTGCGGCTGACTTGGGAGGACGTGTTCCGCGTCAAGGGGCACATCGAAGTTTCGAGCGCCAAGAGCAAGACGCGCTCGCGGCGGCTGGTGACTGCTTGCCCGTCTCTGGCGCGATGGCTGGCACCTTACCGGGGCTGCTCCGGCCCGGTATGGAGCCAAAGTCTGGACAGGTTCCACGACGACTTCAACGCCCTGCTTGGCACCCTCGGAATCCCCGCCCGGCGCAACGGACTGCGCCACGCCTTCTGCTCCTTCCACTATGCTTTGCACGCCAACGAGAGCCTGACCGCGCAGCAGGCCGGCAACTCACCGCAAATGATACACGCGCACTACAAGGGCTTGGCCACGAAAGCCGAAGCCGTGAAATGGTTTGCGGTGAAACCAAAGCGCACTGCTGGAGCCTCGAACGTCATTCGACTTGCGCTGAAACCCTGACCCACTGTGCAACGCAAAATCCCGATCCAGAGAAAAGCCGACCACATCGTCCTCCTCCCGGAAGTGGAGAAGCACCTTCGGGCAATGGGCGTTGAACCGCCGCCCGAACTCCCGGCACTGGTTTTCATGGGCGCAATTCCAGAAGTCTTGGGGCAGCTCGAAGCGTGGCCCGTTGAAGCGCGTGACTTCAAAAAATGCCTTGCACGTGACCCTCTCTTGGTGATGGAGGTTTTTTGCTTCATTCATCAACGCATCATGGCGAGTTGGCGAAAGAAGATGAGGCCAACGCGAGCCCAAGCCGTCCGTGACGTTTTGGAGTGTAGCGACCTTTGGGCACTGAAGCACAACAAGCCGATTCCATTTCGGGAGCTTGCGAAGGAGGACTTTGAGTCCAACGAAGAAGTGAGAAAAAAATACCGGCACTATTACCCGAAGACGACGGAGAAGCAGATTTCGGAATGTGTGGGAGATATAACTGGAGGACCACGCCGACACATAAAGCTCATCAACATTGCACAGGTGCAGGACAAGGAGATTGCGCGCTATTTGAGCGAACGCGGCATCACGGTGACGCCTGACTTCGTCAGAAAAGTGCGGCGGCGTTGGAGCAAAGGGGAATTTCAGTAGCAAATCCTATTTGCCCTGCTCTGCGACGAAGAGTATGCCGAGACCGTGAAAGTGGCCGCCAGTCTCTCGCCAGTTCAGAGCATCACACACAGCCCAAGGATCAGCCTGGGCTGGCTCGCCCGTTCCCATCACTATCTTGAAATGCAAGCATCTTCGGTTCGGCTCGGTTGCAAACAGCAAACCCACTTCCGTGGGCTCGCTGTTGCTTGAACGCGCACGCATCTTTCGGACGGGCTTCGGAGCTTTTGGAATCTCTCGGCTCACAGTCAACCAGACAAAGCCTCTAGCGGTTACGCCCGCACGATTCACAGCCGCCAGCAAGTAGCAAAAGGAGCCTGCCAGCTTTTTCAGTGCGCCGGTTATTGAATCCACGCACCGTGATTGTCCGCCCGTTTCATACATCCGCCTTCGCGGGGCTGGAGCATTACCAGCCGGGGCAGCGCGGCAGTCGCATGGTGCCCCGCCTTCTCTTGAGACTGAACGGGCACTTGGTCTGGACGAGGGTCAAAGCAAGTGGCAGGAGCCATTGTAACCCGGAGCCTTTCAACTCCACCAAGCGCCCGAAAGCGAGCAGACTTGCTTTTGCCAATCGTCCAGACCGGCAACTACTGTCTGCATTCAAACCGGAACACCGGGTCGAGTGCAAAGCTGGCAAAAGGCCATTTTGGACCCAAATCTGTCCTTTTGAACCACTTGGCAAAACTACACGTAATGGCGCTCAATTAGCGGCATGAAGCACAAGCTTTCAAAGTCCGATGCCACCACGGACACAACTACGCTGGCGGCGAGTGAGTCACTACCTGGCACCCCGGAAGGATTCATCAGCATGAAAGAAGTGGCGCGCCGCCTGATGTGTAGCGTCGGGACGATTCAGAATTGGAGGCGATCCGGCAAATTGCCATACATCAAAACGCCCGGCAGGTTGGTCCTGTTCGACTGGCCCTCCGTCAAGGTTGCGCTCCTGCGAATGCAGCGAGGAGGCGTGGAATGAAGGGCCGCAAACCACAACGCGCCGCCGGTGAACTGTGAACCGCGCAACCAAAGAAAAGACAGACCATGAAATCATCAGACCAACTCCAACCCGGCGCGGCTGGTTTGCTCCAGTTCGCCGATTTGATTCTCGGCCATGCCCGCCGGCTCGAAAACCTGGCGACGTGGCATGACCGGCTTGCGCGATTTTGTAGCGCAGTTCAGGCCGATGAAGTGGCGTTGAGTTCGGAGGACACCTTACAATTTGCACAAGCTCAACGCGCCTCCGGCGACGAGAATGACGAGTTGCCTTTTTTCATCATCTCCTGGCACGCGGAAAGGTCGGTGGAGGATATTTTCGAGACGGATCGTGAACTGAATCGGTTGCGTGAGAAAATCCGCTCCATCGAAAAGCGCGAAGGTTTGCCGGAGTCCAACGAATTTGATCCCGACCATCCCGAAACGCCTGCGGACTGGAAAGCATTGAACACGGCATGGAATCGCCATTATCAGGCGGTCGAGAAAATCAGAGCCGCCCGGTTTATCCGTTGGCTGCGTCACCACGGCGAACTCGACATGGCGGACTTGTATGCAAACGACCGCGCCGCCTTTGACCGTCGCCGCGAGGCCGGACGCTGTATTCTTTTCGGCCCGTTGCCGGACCTAAACGCCGCCGCCGGAGAGGGGGATACGGGGCTTACTCAAGTAATTACAGAGGACGAATGAACTATGCCTATCCGGTTGCTTGAAAAAAACCAAAAGTGCCTTGTTAGAAAACTGATTAAATCAATCGGTGCTCAAGTCCACCTCGCCAATAATTTTGCCACTTCTTGGCGGGCATGGTGTTTTCAATTGAGTGATCTGTTTTTCTCGCTCCGCTATCGCCTTACGGTGCTCTTCCTTGAGTGCCGCTATCGCCTTCGGATGCTCGTCCTCCATCTTGGCAATCTTCGCGTTCGCGTCCATCAAGCCCTGCTGTATTACAAGCTGATGCTCCTGTATCTGCTGGACAAGGGCCTGTGTCTCTCTGTCCTTCGCTCGCTTAATCAGGTCAGCGATAAGAGCAGAGACCTTCGGGATGGCTTCGAGTGCTGTCATAATGGTGATCGTGTAAAGCCGCCTATCGGTGAGACTGAAAACAACCAAAAACTTGAAGGGTTGTCAAACAGCGAAAAAGCTGACGGGACACTGTTTCAATTGTCAACCAACTGGACAGACATGGAATGAAGCACGAGCCCCAAAAATCATGCGCCGCCACGAAACGCAACGGCACGGCTTGCCGCGCTGCCGCGCTGCCGGGGTCACGCCATTGTTTTTTCCACGATCCTGCAAAAGCCTCCGCGAGACGGAAGGCGCAATCGCGGGGCGGACTGGCGAACAAAATGGCGACACTGCCCGCCGACGCGCCGGACGTGAAGGTTGAGGACAGCGCAGGCGTGGTGAAATTGCTTTCCGAAACGATCAATCAGGTTCGGCGCGGCGAGATTGACCCGCGTGTGGCCAACGCGGTCGGATACCTGGCGAACATTGTGCTGGCTGCCACGAGCCAGGGCGAACTGGAAAGCCGGCTCGCTGAATTGGAATCCCTGTTCAAAGGCAGGCGCCCATCAACTTGAACTCACCGGAGAACATTTATGACAACCACCACCGCCCACAAACGCCTTGACGAACTCGAAATGTTTCTGACGCCCAAAGAATGGGCCATCCGGCTGGTTGACGAAGCGCGGAAATATCCCAGCGCCTTTGACCACTTGAAGGCTCTGGCCAAATTGCCCATTAACGAGTTGCCCATGCAGCGGCCGTATTACGCCTTTGAAGAACAGGCCGGCGAACTGCACCCCGGACAGAAGCTGGAAGACATCCGCGCCAGGCATCGGATGACGGATGCGCTGTGGAATGAGTTTTACACCTTGAAGTTACTGATTTGCCGGGTGAATCAAGCGATGGAGCGCAAAGCCGAGAGCATCGGCTTGCAGGCCGCGCTCCAGTTGTCCGCGCTTCACGCCCTGATTCTGGAGGATGTCTTGGCGCACACGGCAACACATGACGCCGCGCTCACGGAAGCGGGCAATGACGAAACATCGCTCAAAGAGTGGAGCCACGAATTCACCGTGCTGCTCAAGGATTTATACGCGCACCGCGCCGCTGTCGAATTGATTCAGGGTGAGCACTTCGACGGGCATCCAATCCTGTTTTTGAATTGGGAAGCCGAGTTGACGGCGGCAGGGCGGACGATTGAAAGCGCCGTCACCACGGCCAACAAATACTTGAAATGCCGGACGGAGCGTGATGGTGCTGGCACAAACGGGAGCGCGGGTGAAAGCGATCTGGCCATCGGCCTTGAATCCATTAAAGCCAGCGCGAGCGGTCAACTGGCTGCCGACATCGCCGAGAAATGGTTGCACGATGTCCGCTTGGAGGCCGTCGAATCGGACGCTGAGCAATGGGAACAGTGGCGGGAAGGAAGTGGAACACCCAAACCGGCGACTGGCAACGGCTGACGTGCAATGTATATCGCTCGCGTGACGGTGCGGTGGAAAAATTGTCTGCGGCCAGAGTCCGGCCGCAAGTTCACTGCATAAACGCCCGATAAAACCGCGCTGGTTGCTCAACGCCGGCAGGATCAAGGAACTGATACGGGCTGGCCGACAAATTGGTCAGGGAAAGCAGATTGATCCAATTGGTGCCTGCCAAATTGGTGCTGTATTGCACAACGAAGTTGTTGCTCAACATGCCAGTCAGATTTAACTGCGGACACCCTGCCGAAAATTGCAATGTCAATGTCGGTCGGACAACTGGCGGAAGCAACAAACGGAACACCGTTCCATCACCAGCGCTACCGCCGTAAGAAGTCGTGCCGTAGAAATTGCCGTCATTGCCCATCGTCAGCGCGGCATACGGAAGAAACCCATTGGTTTGGGCAAAGGAAGCCAGCGTGGTCAGCGTTCCGTTGGTCGTCACTTTGAACACGGTTCCAGCACCATATCCGTTACCGCCGCTACCGCCTTCCTGAGTTGTGCCGTAGAAATTGTCGTCATTGCCCAGCGTTAGCCCGGCATCCGGATACGCTCCATTGGTTTGGGCAAAGGAAGCCAGCGTGGTCAACATACCGTTGGTCGTCACTTTGAAAACCGTTCCCATACCATTACCGCGTAGAAATTGCCGTCATTGCCCATCGTCAGCGCGGCATACGGAGACGCTCCATTGGTTTGGGCAAAGGAAGCCAGCGTGGTCAACGTGCCGTTGGTCGTCATTTTGAAAACCGTGCCATCATCATATATACTACCGCCTACATAAGTAGTTCCGTAGAAATTGCCGTCATTGCCCATCGTCAGCCCGGCATACGGCCACGCTCCATTGGTGCCTTTGAAAGAAACCAGCGTGGTCAGCGTGCCTTTGGTCGTCACTTTGAAAACCGTTCCATAACCCCCGCTACCGCCTTCTACCCCGCTACCGCCTCTAGCAGTCGTGCCGTAGAAATTGCCGTCATTGCCCATCGTTAGCCCGGCATACGGAGACGCTCCATTGGTTTGGGCAAAGGCGTAGAAATTGCCGTCATTGCCCATCGTCAGCGCGGCATACGGAGACGCTCCATTGGTTTGGGCAAAGGAAGCCAGCGTGGTCAACGTGCCGTTGGTCGTCATTTTGAAAACCGTGCCAATAGTATAGCTGCCGCCTTGCGAAGTCGTGCCGTAGAAATTGCCGTCATTGCCCATCGTCAGCGCGGCATACGGCTCCGCCCCGTTTGTGCTGTTGAATGAACAGAGTGTCTGCAAAGACTGCGCGTCAACCAGTGAAGCGGATGCCAAAACACAAGCCAAGATTGCTACCGCCGTCAGTCGTTTCGTTTTCATATTCGGTTTTAGTTTTGGGAAAGCCCGCTTGCTCTGTGTGGACTTCACACTCATTCGACGCCGGAACACGGTAAAAGTCAAGCGTGTGGAAAACACACGCAATGAAGAAAACAATCACGGCGACGAAACGAAACATCATTGGCGCACGGGTGCGAGAAGCCCGCCTGAAGCGCAACCCCGTTGTGAGCCAAGACGATTTGGCCGGGAAACTCGCCGCGCAGGGAATACTCATGGACAGGACGGCAATTTCACGGATCGAAAATCAATCCCGTTACGCGATGGACTACGAAGCCGCCGCCATCGCCCGCGCTTTGAAAGTTTCTGTCGCTTGGCTTTTTGGCGAATCCCGCTGAATCAGTTCGCGCTTTGCGCTGCGTCGCGCTCAAAACCAACGGGTGCGCAACCAGCGAACGTCAATTCTTGTTGAATGCTGGTTCCCGCGCACGGATGCCGGTCGCTCTCGACCGCTGACGCGGCGAGCCGCACGCCTTCACAGGTTAGTCCGCACGTCACCCCCGGCGTGCGGACGCTTGCACTCGTGCGCGGATAACGTCCCATCACGTTTGATCGTCACCGTGCCAGTCCACCCGGCCACGACGTTCAACGGTTTTCTGGCGCACGAGTGCCCGGCAGGAAACCTCGTCGCTGCGCGACTCGACGGGGCAACGGGGCGCTCCGCGCCCCGCGAACGGCAGAAAGTTTGTGTTCGGAACGAACCCGGCCGCACCGAGCCGATCCTGGCACCGCGCCAGCCTCGGCACGGTTTGGCCCGCGCACGGCCTGACTCGCCAGCTTTGCGTCCGCTTCACTCCGCTACACGAACCGCTTTGCAGGCGACGCGGACGTTTCGCTGCATTCCGACGGTCGCAAACTGCCGAGACAGGCGGGAAAGACGTGCGCTGCCCCGGTGGAAATTCCGTGAGCGCGGCCAGCTTTCGTTTCGCTGCGCTACACGAAACAGTCCGCCCTCACTCCAAAAACGGCAATGGGCTGACACCTCGTTCATCCGGCTACGCGCCGTGCTACGCTGCGCCCCCCTGTTTCCCTTGCCGCACTTCGCCCGACGCTCCGCTGGCTGGCCGAGGAGTCAGCGCAAACCGCGCTCGCGCTGGCGCGACTCGCCCGACGAACCCCGGCCACGAAAGTTCAACATTGGCTCTGCGGACGGCTGGCATGAAGGATGCGAACCCGGTAGCCACACAAGAGCTGTTATCTGCAAAGCCGCCCCCATGCCGTATCCCGCTGGCGCGTGAACCCTCGGCATCGGGTCCCCGCCGTCTCCCCACGCGACACGCGCCCGCCGGCCCGGTTCATTGAAGATAACAGCGTCTTGTGCGGCCACCGGCTGCGGCGCTGTCACGGTGACTGCTTCCCGCCGTCCCCCGGCGGCACGCGGCCCCCGCCGCGTGGCAGTCACCGCGCCAGCTTGCAGGCATCCTTCCCGCCAGCCGTCCGCGCCGCCGTTGAATGAATATGGCGTGGCCGAAACCCCGATCCCCGCCCACCCCGGATGCCCAAAGGTTCTCCAAACATTCAGCTCGTTTTCATGTCCCCAAACATTCCCCAAAGCCGGGCGAGGCCCCCAAACGTCGCCAAACATTTTCTTGCGCCTACTTGGGCGTAGATAGCGAAAAAGCCTTGCAATTACAGGGATGCTGGCGTATAGGTATGGCTAAACAAACACAACGAAAGGCAACAATGAACAACGAGACAGAAACCGAAATGCTTGCTTGGGGTGCAAGAGGTCGTGAGTTCAAATCTCACCGCCCCGACCATTTCACTCTTCCACCAGTTGCGGCGTCAACGTGAGGTTCAACTGCCGAAATCCACTTCAAACTGTCGTGGCGGGCCGGATGACAACCTTCATGACCAGGCCGTCCGCAATTAATTATTCGCGGGTAAACACCAGCGTGGTTTTGTCGTCTTTGATCGTCAACCGGTTGTCGTCGATCTCGGCAGGCATGGATTGTTTTTGGCTGCTGGTGCTGAGCGACAATTTGTAATCAGTCCCGTCACCTTTCCATTTACCCTTCCACGTGGCGGTTTCGGTGATCGGCGGCTGCCCGGGCTGCGATTTAAGATGAGGCAGATTTTTCAGGAACGCCTGGCCATCAGCGCCGGCGACGAACGCGGTCTTGGTATATGACTGCGTCACCCATGCGCGCAGCACCCGCATCTCGCGCGACGAAATGACCGGTCGTGTCTCGAGCATCCGGCTTGTGGTCGCGGCGATGTTGAACTCCCAACGGCCGATGATTTTTTCCGAACCATATTTCGCCGACTGGCCGGTTTGCAGATAGGCGTACAGGTCGTCAAAATTGTCCTGGATAATGCCCCAGACCAGGTTGACTGCCTTCCGGCTTTCCCACATGGATTTGAACAGTTCGTTGCCGAGCAATTCCCGGATGGGTGCGTTTTGCTTCCACGCATTTTGAAACTCGGTGTTCTGGCCGAGCTGTTTGAAATCATCGCGTTCGGTCAGCGAAATGAACATCGGATAATCCGCCAGCCGGTCGTGCAACTGCGGGTTTTGATAGAGCAGTCCGGCGAGATCGGCATACTTGAAATAACTGTCCGGCATCGGGTCAATGGCGCGCGCAATCTGGGCAAACCCGGTGGTTTCCGAATCACGCCCCAGTCGGTTCAGCAGTTTGACCAGCATGCCCTCATTGTCGGACGTGGCAACTTGCGTCGTCCAGTAGCTCAAATCGAAAATGATGAACGAGATCAGCAAGAGATAAACGAGGCCGTTCATCAGGCCGAGACCGAGGCCGAGCCGGGCATTCAGCCGGTTCCACCGGATCAATTGTACGCCTTCTTCCTTGTATTTGAAATAAACTTCCACCTTGCGATGCACAAAAAACCCCACCGACTTGAACGGAATCAACAGAACCCAAAACACAATCAACGGTGACACCAGCCAGATGACGGTCGGGTCATGAATGCCCACGTGCGGCAGCATCGGCTTGACGTATTTGGCGAGCGGCCCGGCCAGCAACGCGGAAACAATAATGCCGATCAACGAGAACGACACGCGAATCGCGCCCTGCCGGTAACCGATAGCGGCCAGCGACAGCATGATCCCCCAAACCAGAATCCAAATGGTCATACCCACAAATAAAAACCATTTGGCCAAAAAAGCACGCGGAAAATGCAGCTTGAGCACGATATTGTTTGGCGGCGGTGATGTGCCCTGACATTGGATGTCGGGGTGAACTGCATCGGGACAATAACTAATGCCCAAACCCGAATGACGAAGGAATGTTCCAATGTCCAATGACTCAATGGCGCGATTGGAATTTCGGGCTTGGGCATTCTTTAGGTATTCGTCATTAGAACCCGGCCATTCCCCAATCCTGACGTTGCAGCAACGGCGCGCCGACCAGATAAATCGGGACGCTGCCGGCGTGAGTCGTTGGTTGAAACCGGGCAGGGGATGAAGCAAATTGCGTGCAATGAAGATTTCCGTCGTTGTTCCAGCCTTTAACGAGGAGCGGTTGCTCGGCGAATCGCTGGCGCGGATAAAATCAGCGGCCAATGCGTTCGCGCAGCGCGGTTGGGACTTTGAATTGATTGTGTGCGACAACAATTCCACCGACCGCACGGCCGAAATCGCGCGAGCGGCGGGCGCAACCGTCGTCTTCGAGCCGATCAATCAAATCGCCCGCGCCCGGAATTCCGGCGCGGCGGCGGCCACCGGCGACTGGCTGATTTTTGTGGACGCGGATTCGCGTCCCAGTGCCGGCCTGTTTGCCGAAGTTGCGGGGCAAATCAGTTCCGGTTGCTGTCTGGCTGGCGGCTCAACCGTCCGGATGGATGAAAAGTTTTTGTTGGCTGGTTTTTTCACGTGGACCTGGAACTGGTCCAGCCGGATGGGCCGCTGGCTGGCCGGTTCATTCATTTTTGTCGAGGCGGCGGCGTTCCGGGAAATCGGCGGGTTCAACAACGAACTGTTTGCAGCGGAGGAATTGGATTTGAGCAAACGGCTGAAGCGTCTGGCGCGGGAAAAGGGCAGGGAAATCGTGATTTTACACTCGCATCCGCTGGTGACGTCCGCGCGGAAGATGCGGCTTTACACGATGCGGGATCACCTCAAATTGCTGGTACACGTGCTCTTCAACCGCCGGGCGCTGACCCGCCGCGAATCCTGCACTTTGTGGTATGACGGCAGGCGGTGAAAATATTATGACGCCGCGGCGGCGGCTTTTTTCCGGACGGCGAGGAAGTTCAGATACTCAATCAGTTGCTGTTTCATTTCGGTACGCGGGATGATGGCGTCAATGAGACCGCGATCGAGGAGAAATTCGGCGGTCTGAAATCCCGGCGGCAATTCGGCCTGGGTGGTGTCCTTGATGACGCGCGGGCCGGCAAAACCGATCATCGCGCCCGGCTCGGCCAGAATCAGGTCGCCCAGACTCGCGTAACTGGCCATCACGCCCGCCGTGGTCGGATGCGTGAGCACGCTGATGTAGGGCAGGCGTTGTTGCGCGTGGTAGGCGAGCGCGGCGGCGGTCTTGGCCATTTGCATGAGGCTGAACATGCCTTCATACATGCGCGCGCCGCCGCTGCTGGAGATGATGATGACGGGCAGTTCCTTTTCCGTCGCGCGTTCGATGAGCCGCGTCAATTTTTCGCCGACGACCGAGCCCATCGAACCGCCGAGGAAATTGAAATCCATCACGCCGAGCGCGGCGCGTTCATCGCCGATTTTACAAATCCCGGTGACGACCGCGTCCTTCAACGAAGTCCTTTTTTGATGCGATTCGAGTTTGGACGCATACGTGTCCACGCCGGTGAAACTGAGCACGTCCGTGCTCGTCATCTGCGCGTCCATTTCCTCGAACGTGCAGGTTTCGACCAGCGAGTGAATCCGTTCGCGCGAGCCAATGGGAAAATGGTAATTGCACTTCGGGCAAACCTTCAGGTTTTCGTCCAGTTCCTTGTCGAAAACCATGGTTTCGCACTTCGGACATTTCGTCCACAGCCCCTCCGGAATGTCGCGTTTTTTGGATTTGCCGGCGCCGAGCCTGGGCTTTTTGGGCAACGTCGCCGCCTTGTCGGTCGTCGTCGGAGTCAATGCCGGCTCGACCGTTTCGAGACCAAGCGATTTCTTGGTAAAAGTAGTCGTGCCCATGAGTTGTTGAACAATATAGTACTAAAGTCCGCGCGCAACTGTCCAGACACAAACATCGCCCGCCCCCGCGGCCAAAAGCACCCGGGCGCACGCGCTCGTCGTCGCGCCCGTCGTGAAAACATCATCCACCAAAATCACCCGCTCGCCGTTCAAACGCACGCCGGGGCGGATGGCAAACGCGCCGCGCATATTCGCCGTACGCTGCTGCCGTGTCAGCAGGGTCTGGGTCGCCGTGGGGATGACCCGCCGGAGCAGCTTTTCGTTCAACGGAATTTGCAGGGCGGCGCTCAAGCGCGTGGCGAGACGTCCGGCCTGGTTGAATTCGCGTTCGCGCTGTTTCACTGAATGGAGTGGAACGGGCGCGATTAAATCCCAATTTTGACCGCGCAACGCGGGCGCCGCTTCGCGCAAAAACAGGCCGGCGAGAAAAGGTTCAAACCACAACTGGCGCTGGTATTTGAAGCGGTGAATTGCTTCCAGGACGCCGCCGCGGGCGACGACCGCCGAGCGCGCGGAACGGAAGTGCAATTCCATTTCGCGGCAATTCGTGCATTCAAACGGCGTCGTGATGTCGCCCTCGAACGGCAATCCGCAGCGTCCGCAAAACGGAGGTTTGATGAAGCGCACCTGCAACCAGCAGCGTGCGCAAACAAAGCCGTCCCTCGCGGTAGCGCGTTCGGTTTCGCAAAGCTGGCAGATTTCGGGATAGAAAAAACCCAGGCCAACGCTGAACCAATTTTGAAATGGTTCGACGAGCGCGGTCATCGCGAAATCGCAAACGGTTCGCGCGCCGGTTTGAGGGGCAGAAACTTGAAAATCACGAGCGTGACGACGAGCACCATCAAGGCGAGCCAGCCGTCAATCAATTTGTCCGTGCCCCAGAACCAGGTCGCGGCGCGCGGCGTGCTGGTTGTGAATGCACCGTAAGTTTTCAGCCAGAAAATCCAGCCCGCGTGCAGGCCGATGGAAAAATAGAGGTTGCCGGTGCGCTGGTACGCGAGGCCCAGCAGGATGCCGGCGAGCGTGAGATTGAAAAAACCGGGAACGAGCGTGTGGAAATCCGCAAAACCGCCCAGCATCCGCGGGAGCAGAATCAGTCCTGAATCCCAGGCGACCGGACCGGTCAATTCCGCGTGTTGCAGGAAATGGACGAGCGCGTAAATCATGCTGCTGGCAATCAAAGCGAGCGGCCAGTAAAGAATCCTCCGCAATCCGCCAAAAATGCCGCCACGAAATAAAATTTCCTCGATGGTGGCGACGATGGCTGCCGTGGCGATGGCGTTGGAGATGGTTCCCACGATTTTGTGGGCGGTCAGGCCCTGAACAAAAACGCGGTCACCGCCGCCGATGGCGATTCCGGCGACAACAGCCAGCGAAACGAAACCCAGCAGCAGGCCGCCGAAAAGCTTTTTCCACTGGCCGTGAATATGGACTAGGCCGGTTTCGCGCCACGAGGTCGCGCCGAGCGCACACAGCAACATCCAGAGTCCGGCCAGCGCGAGAATCAGCAGCGAGCGATTCACAAAGTGGTGGAATGGCACGCCGGCGATTTGAGGAAACGAATGCCCGGCGGCTTGCGCGAGCCGGTAAAGCCACGGCGCGAGCAAAGCGCCGCCGATAAACACCACGACCAGATAAATGACCAGCGCCCGGAGCGGTCGCATGGCGCGACAATACGTTTTCACGCAATTCAAGCCAAGTGCGAATTCGACGCCATCCGGGCTTGGGGCGCATCTCAGTTTATGAACTGGCTCCAACATCGGAAACCGCAGCCTCTGCGGCCATTTTATTAACACCCTGCTTTAGCGGGGTGTGGAGCGAAGCCCAGACCCACCAACCGCTTAAGCGGTTTCCCGTGTGGAGAAAACCGCTGAAGCGGTTACGACGTCAGGTCAGCCATCGACACCCCGCTAAAGCAGGGTGTTAATGAGGGCCAGATAAACCTGCACAAAATGTGAGATGCACCCCCTTGGTCCGGCCTTGGCTTCGAGAGGGCGCACAAGAGACGACAATGACGTTGAAATGGATGGGGGAGCGGTTAAAAACGGAGTTCAAGGTCATCGCGTGAATTTTTCGTCACCAGGGACAATCCCATTTCGTCCGTATCCTTGGGTGATGAAAAAAGTTTTGTTCGCGTTGGCGGACGCAACGTGTTAAGGAATAGACAGAATGGTGCGTGAATCTCAGAAAGCAGTGGCAGCCGAACCGGTGAAGCAGGAACGGTTCGGGCGTTATTATACGCAGGAACTCATCAACCGCGGCGGCATGGCCGAGATCTGGCTGGTGACCGATAATCGCGGCAAACCTTTTGCGCTGCGGAAATTGAATGACCGGTTGCGGTTCAATCTGCTGGCCCGCCGCCGGTTCTTGCGCGGGTGCGAGGTGCTTTCCAAAATCAATGAAAACGATTATGTCGTCGGCTATGTGGAGCATGGCCGGCAGGGCGGAACGCTTTACATGGTCATGGATTACATCGAGGCGACGAATTTGAAGGAATTGTTCGCGCAACACGACCCCATCCTGACGGAAAACGTCGCCCAAATCCTGATTGATATGGCGCTGGGCCTGAGCCACGTGCATGAGAGCGGTTTCATGCACCTCGATTTCAAGCCGGAAAACGTGCTGGTGACGCGCAACGGCAATGTGCGGCTGATTGATTTTGACCTCGCCCAGCCGATCCCCGAGAAACCGAAGAAAATGTCGAAGAACCCCGGCACGCCAAGTTACATGGCGCCGGAGCAGTTGCAGCAAAAACCCATTGACCCGCGCGCGGACATTTTTTCCTACGGCGTTGCCGCCTACGAATTGCTGACCAACCAGAAACCATTTCCCGGCGAGACCCCCTCGGAAATCCTGGCCGCGCAGATGGACACTTCCCGCCCCACGTCACCACGCGAGCACAACGCGGATATTCCCCTCGTGCTCGAAAAAGTCATTTTAAAGTGCATCGCGCGCGACCCGGACAAACGCTATCCGTTCATGAGCGTGCTCGTGCGCGATTTGCAGAGCGCGCTGTATGTGTGACGAGTAAAGCCGAATTCCGAAAATTTGGGACTGCGCCGACACGTCGGCGCTTTGGAAAGCGGTGACATGTCACCGCACTCCAAATCTGGAAAATCGAGGAGAAGATCGAACAATCTGGCGCGGTGGATGTGAAATATAACCTTCCAAAATTTGTTAGAGAAGAGTGGGTAGATGAAGAGCCAAACGATACAGGAGTCTAATTATCCCAGCAACCGCTTGAGGTCCTGTGATACTTCCTCAATCCAATCGTTGCCGGGAAGCGCGTACGGCCGGAACGTCTCGATGTATCCTTCCCGGTCGTTGTAATAGAGCGCCCGATGCAGGCCGAGCGTGCTGGCGTCCGGGGCATCAATCAGGCTGGCGGAGTCGCTGGCGCTCATCTGGAAAAGCACGCGCATCTCGAATTCGGTCAGCGTCTTCCGGCCCAGAAACCGGTTCACGTTGTTGTAGGTGTCACAGGTGGCGATGACATGAAATCCGTGGCTGGGGCCTTCGTTGATGAGGTTGAGCAGCACGGCGGCGGGGTTGGCGGCGCTTCCGGCGTCGCTGCTGGAAAAGCTGAAGTCATCCTCCTGCCGGAGCTTCTTGTAATTTTGCAGGCCGTGAATCAAAACAAATGTTTCCAGGGCGCGGCCCTTTTCATCGCCGCGTTTCAAGTCCCCCGCCAGGCCATTCATGATTTCCGCGAGGTTGCTGTTGTTGGCCTGAATGATTTCGTGCGGAACCGCCTTGATGACCCGTTGCAGAAATTCACGCTGGGGAAATCCCGGAGGCGAACTGTCGAGCAGGATGAAACGTGCGGATTTTTTTGGATACTGGGCCGCCAGTGACACGAGCGCGACGGCCAGAAGAGTCAAGGCCCGTTCTTCGCTTTGCCCGACAATCAAAAGGTTGCTGCCGCTTTGCTTTTGGAAAACGGCTTCGGTCGGTCCTTTGATGGAATTGGGCGCGCCCAGCCAGATGCGCGCCTGGGCGGCCGGTTTCACGGATTTCGCCTGCAACACCGTCTGCAGGGCCGGATTTTCCTTCACGTCTGCCGGCGCATTGCCTTCAAATACAAACGGCCCCGGGTATTGATTCTGATTTTGATCGGCCCGCGCGCGGATTTTTGCAAGATAACCGTCGCGCACTTCTTCGGGCAACCACACGGTCTGGAACGGACTGTTGCCTTCGATGGAACCGGCAACATCGTTGTAAATGCCTTCGCCGGGACGCGAGAGCAGGCGCGGGGCCGGATTGTCTTGGTCCATGATCAGGTAGGCGTCCGCCTCGTTGCACTGGAGCGCGATGCGGATGACCATCTGGCCAATGGTGGCGCGGGCCAGCGTGTAAGCACCGCCCAGGGTCTGTGAACCGAGCAGCACGTGAATGCCGAAGGCGCGGCCCTGCCGGACAATGCGGTCGAGGAGAACGGCGGCGGATTGCGAGACGTGGTCTTCCTCCGTGAAAAATTCCTGAAACTCGTCAATGATCAGCAACGAACGGGGCATCGGCTCGGTGCCGCCCGCGCGCTTGTAACCGGCGAGATCCTGCACGCCTAATTTGCGGAAGAGGTCGCCGCGGCGGCGCAGTTCCCCGTCCACGCGCTGAAGCACGCTCAATCCGAATTCCCGGTCGCTTTCGATGGCCACCACCTTCGCGTGCGGCAGCCGGCGGTTGCCGTAACACTTGAATTCCACGCCTTTCTTGAAGTCCACGAGGTAGAACTCGACCTGTTCCGGGCTGCACCAGAGCGCCAGGTTGGTGATGATGACGTGGAACAGGGTGGACTTGCCGGAACCGGTCTTGCCGGCAATCAACGCGTGCTGGCGTGTGCCTTTGCCGATGGCGAGCTGTTGCAATTTGGTCGCGCCGGAACGCCCGATGGGCACGATGAGTTCATCGGTGGTGTCCTCCGTCCAGAGTTTGGCGTCCGGGGGAGCAACCTGCTCGAAAGGCACCTCGACGCGATTGGAATCCTTGCTGCTCTGGCCGACTTCATGAAGGAATTGCGTCGCGAATTCCGGGGATGGAGGCCGGTCGAGGACCAATCGCGTTCCGGCCTTGCGCCAGCCGGACAATTCAAAACCCTTTTCCGTGCGGACGAGCCCGATGCTGTTTTTCCGGAGTTCATCGGGAACGAATTCGGGTGGCAGGGCGTGCCGCTGGTCCCAATGAATGAGCGTGTGCACTCCGCACCGGGCGCCGCTGGCGGCGATGTTTCGCAACCGCCGTGCCGCCGTGTCGCTGAAGTTCACCGGAAACGAGGCAATGACGAGAAAATGATATTTCTCGGCAATGCTGCCCGCCTGTGCATTGTATTCCGTAATCGTCGCGAATTCGTTGCGGAGATACATCTGGATGACCTTTTCCATGTGCTCGTTCAATTCCGCGAGCTTTTCCTCAATCTGATTCGTCTGCGTCCAGATGCGGCTGTTGATGTAGCTCTCTTCGTAATCGGCGAGATGCATCAGCGCGGCGAAGTTTTGTCCGAGACCGACCGGGTCGAAAATGGTGAAGCTCAATTTTCCCGGCGGGGTGGTGGAAAGGAGCCGGAAAATGATGTTGTTGATGGTCTCGACCGATTCATCGCCGCCGGTTTTGGCGGCTTCAAAAAGGATCGAGCCTTCGAGCGGGTAGGCGAGCACCAGCGGGACGGAAAACGTGGACGGTCCCGGAAGCGCGAGGCGCCGGTCTTTCGGCATCGCCTCGGCAAATTTCGCCACGTCCACTTCCAGGCGTCCGAATTTCGCCGCGTTTTTGAAATCCTGCGGCGGCGTCCATTTTTTCCATGCGGGCGACTGCCAGTCGGGGAAAAGTTCCTCCGCGGCGGCGTTGGCCGCGCGGATGGATTCATAAATCGGTTGGAGGCAATCTTTCCACTCCGTTTCCAGCGCCTGCCACCGGGTCTGGTTGTCCGCGTTCAGCTTCGCCACTTTCGCCGCGCGAGCATCCGCGAGCTGTCCCGCCTGCGCGTCCGCCTCCTGCCGCAGACGCGTGACGTTGTCGTCGTGATCGCGTTCAATCCGTTTGAGTCTTGCCAAGTGGAGCCGCTCGTTTTTTTGCAGGGCGCGAATCCCCTTTTCATCAACCTGCCGGGCCCGGATGCCACGCGTATCATAACCTTCCTTCAAGGTCTGCTTCCATTGTTGATTGAGGTTGCGGTTAATGTTCTCAAACTCTTTTGTGGTTCGTTCCTGCTCCTGTCGGCACCGCAATTCGGCCTGGTCCAGCGAGCCGTCATGCAGCCGACGCGCCTTCCCCAGATTGGCGGCAATCGCGCTGGCGGCCTGCCCGGCCTGGCGCTCTCCGTGTTGATGAATCATCCACGCGATCACCCCAAGCAAAACCAGCGCTATGCCTGTCACCCAATAAGCGACGGCGTTCAATCCGAGGTAGTGGAACAGGGGAACCGAGGCGCCAAATACCAGCAGCAGTAGAATCATCATCAGCCACAACGGCAGGTATTTGAAAAACCTCGGAAGCGGAATTTTTTCGAAGTGACTCAATTCATTACGTATGTCGGTCTCCAACCGGCGAAGCTCTTCGAACAACTGGTTTTCATCGGCGGGGAGGGCGGGTTCCGGCCAGGGCCGGTGCGGGGAGAGCAGCCGGCGGAAGGCGCCGTAACCGCGAAAAGCGCTGCGGGTCGTTTTTTCCAGAAGCACGAAAGGCTCCCGCCTTTCAGCCAGCTTGCTTTTGAAATTTTCCAGGGTTGTGGCGGCATTTGCCAGTTCGGCGTCCCGTTTGCGCTCCGCATCCACGGTGTTCTTCTGTAGCCAGTGCTTATGGCGTCCTTCGCGGTCGGTTCCCTCCATGACCTGCCGGTTGCACGTGAGGTGGGCCTGGGTGATGCGGGCTTTTCGCCTTTCGAATTTGGACCGGCAATTTTTCCTTTCCGCTTCCAAGCCGGTTTTCGCGTCGGCGATGCGTTCGGACAACTGCGATGCCTGTTCCTGGGTTGATGCTTCAAATGCCTTCGTTTCCGCGGCGGTCCGGGCGCGAAACTCGCCGTTTAATTTTTCCTCCCGGTCGGCAAAATCCTGGATAGCGCTTCGGAACCGGTCCAAAAGCGCGAGCATTTCATTGACTCCCAAGTGCCTATTCACAGACGTTGTCCCTCAAAAGCTAAACGAAACCCGTCCAGTGCGCGAGTGTGTTTGTGAGTGCAAATCCTGCGTGCGAAACATGCGAACCAGCATGGCGCGTTTCTGTTTTGCGGAAAAGCAACTACTTATTGCTGACCGCCGCTGTCGTCGCCGCCGGTGGCTTTGCGTTTCATTTTTGGAGGCTAACGAGTTTATTCGAGGCTTCAAGATTGCCTTGCTCGGCAGCTTTTTGTAGCCAGTAAATAGCCTGTTCTCGGTTTGTCTCACAACCTTGACCGTTCAGATAATGCATACCGAGACTGCATTGCGCGGATGCATCGCCATTGGTGGCCTGCGGTTGCAGCCAGCGGACGGCATTTATTTGTCCCTGCATGGCTCTTTTTTTATCCGCAATCGCGCGGGCTTGAGCAACATCTTGCGCGGCTTTGATTTCTTCCGGCGTTGCCAAGGCTAGAATCCCGGCTTGACCAAGCTCCATTTGTCCACGTTGCACACACTTCTCAGTCTCCTGTTGTTTCACTAATTTAATCTTTTGTTGAACTTGCTTGAGAGCGGCCTTCTGTTGTTCGTACCTGTCAACCGCAGCATTTTGCCGTAAATAGTAATTCGCCAGCGCATACGAGTCTCTGGCATCAGGTGGTGCTTCGTTAAATTGTGGCAAAGGTGTTATGCCGTTGGCGATGTTCTCTAATTGCTCGACCCGCGAGTTGAATTGCCGGATTTCTCCCATCGTGGCCGATGCGAACGCCTGCATTACTTCATCCTTTGTCCCTCGCAGACCATTAGCAGCAACTTGGTTTGCAGCCCAACTAGCGATGATTGCATACGGTTTCAAATATGGGTATCTGGCATAAAACTCTCTCTCAAATTCAGCAGCGGATTGTGTTCCAACGTCGTCCTGAGTGTTGCCTGACGCCACTCTGCCACTTGGGTTTTCCTGTGCTGTGTTGCTCTCTCGACCTTTTCCGACCACGAGCACCAATACCGCCGCATCCTGTGCCGACTTCACCACATCCTCAAACTTCCGGTCAGCCGTGACCGGCGCTTTGAGCTTGTTTGCCACGTCTGGTACGGACTCGAGAAATTTCAAAAGAAAGCTGCTTTTGACCGCATAATTCACATTCTCCGGCAACACCCCACTCACCGCCAGCGCCGCCGCCACATTCAACTTAGCCGACACGATGCCCACCACGTTGCCGTGTGCATCCACCAGTGCACTGCCTGAATTGCCCGGCTGTACCGCCACGCTGATTTGAAAATAGCGCCGGTCATCTTGGACGCCGTTGAGGCTGCTGATTTCTCCCTTGGTCAACTTGGGCGAGAATCCCTGCAAGTCGATGTTGGGAAAACCGACCGTCGCCACCGTGCCGCCTAATTTCACAGCGTCACTCGCTACGATGGGCAATGAAGAAAATTTTCCGTCCGCTTTCAACAAAGCCAAATCATTGTCCGCGTCCACTTGAACAACTTTTGCGCCAATCAAACCTGCGCTGGTGAGCAAACTAACTTTCACGGCGTCTTTGACGACGTGATTGTTTGAAATCAAATAACCATTGTCCGTAATGAAAAATCCTGTGCCGCTGGCGATTGAGCTGCCGCCGGCGACTGGGCTGGAATTCACAACCCCTTCGCTAACCATCGCAAGCATCACGGCGGCTCCATACACCAACAATTGCTTTTGTATCCGATTCATAACTTGCGGTGTGCGCGGCAGCCTAACGTCCGATCAGGCACAGCCATTGGCAGCCGCACTCGCGACGGCAATCGTAGCGGCGTGACTTCTCTCGCGCTCCAACTGTCCGGCACGGTGGCTGTTGCTTGTAGCGATTTGATAGCACCTAGTTTCGTAAATCATTAACCTTTCCAAAGACTGATCTCAGCAAACTGCGTAGAGGCTCTTGGGACATTCCGTGAAACAGAACATTGTTGGACTCGAAGAGAACGTTGTCAGAAACATCAATACATATACGAGACGCCTGTAGCAGGTCTCTTGCCGGGGCGATGTAAAACTTGGGAACGAAGTGCTCGTATTCGTTTCTGATACGCTCGTGGAGCCACTCTAGGTGCTTCATGTCCATATCGGGGAGGAAACGCCATCTGCTGTGAACAAATCGGCCCATGAAGCACTCCGTCTGAATCATGGCGAGAGTGTCGTAAAACCCAATGAGATAGTTTCGGTCAGACGGTTGTGCAGAGCAGCGCGTCGAAGTGTTCGGTGGCGCGCAGGGGGCCGGTTCCGAGAAACGCCACGCTTTCTTGCACTCGGGAATGACCGTACGGTGGATTTCCTGCCACTGTCCAGTCCCGCGTTGGTAACACACACTGCGGTCATTTGGTAGCTGGGCAGTCACCGCTAGGTTAGCTGAACCGCGCAAAGCCTCGGTCATACTGCGATAGAGCAATAGGTGCGCTTCGCGCGCGATGCGAAAGTAGCTAGGCACTGCGCGATCACACTCGAACTCAATGTGAAACAGCCCGTTCTCGACAAGTCGGAGGTTCGTGATCTCGTCCATCGTATCGGTTTGAGTTGTTGGAGTATCCATGTGCGTTCGTGTGGAGCTAACAGTATTTATTGGGCCAAAGTGCATACACAACGGCATGCACAGTTGTTTTTGCTGTGGCCTTTTTTAGCATGGATTTATGAAAGCAGATTTGCGAATTTCAATCAAGGATTGTCGTCGCAACAAAAACTTCAAAATCCAACTGACGCAGGTTCCGTTTGCGCGTCGCGCCAGTTTTGGGTGCGGATGAATGGCGAACCGGACGACTCGCCCCAGCGCCGTCAGGCGCGACATCTTTGTAGAACTCCAAACCAAAATATAATTCAGCCCCGTCGGGGCGGCATATTCCGTCCGTATTTCCAATGATGTCGCTCCTAACGGAGCTTTTGAAAATGACTGCGGTGCGGTGCTACAAATATGTCAGCCCTAACGGGCTTTCCCCTTCGGCCCCTTCGCGCGAAAACAAAAAATCAACTATTCACAATCGTTCCTGACCTTGGTTAGAAGTTCATGCAGCTTTTCCATCACCGTGACAGTCTTGTCCACATTGGCGAAGAGTTCGAGCATGTAACGCTGTTCGAATTCCTGTGCTTTGGCGTCGCGCCAGTAATTTTTGGTTTCATCCCACCGGTTCGAAAGTTCTTTCGTGATGGCGACCAGCCGGTTTTTGCTTCCGCTCAAGCTCATGATCGTTTTCCCTTTCCGCCGTCCGGTTTGCAGGTTCCGGTTGGCAGCGCGCCGGGCGACCCGCCAATGTCCGCCTTGTTTCCCGGTGCCGTCAAGCCAGTTGAAATGCCCGGCGTGGCGACGTCGGCATACGCTTCCAGCGCCTTCACCACCTGGACCAGGTAAGCGACCGCGCGTCCCATATCAATGGTCAGGAACCCATGCAACTGCGTCACCTGCTTGACCAGCGGGTCGGTCCGGTTCTCCAGGTCCCGGTCCCACTTTTTCAACAGCGCCAATTTGGCTTCGGCTTCCCGGGCGGCGCGCTCCGCCCGTTGCACGGCCATCAGTTGCAGCGCCGTCGAGTCTTGAAATTGGGAAAGCTTGGCGTTGAACAACTCCGACCGCGCCTCCTCCAGTTTCCGGTAGCGGACGCGCGTTTCACCTTCCCAAAGCCGGCGTTGATCATTTTGCACCCAAAGCCGGGTGCGCAGGACATCGTCGCTCGCCTCCTCCAACACGGCGCGCGCCCGGCTCAGGAATACAATCAGGTCGGCCCGGAAGGATTCCACGGCTTCAAAGGAGGTGACTTGGGCGCGTTCGGCCATGGTCAGACGAAACGGGGAGATGGAGCGGAGGAGTGATGGAGTGATGCAATGTTCCAACACTCCAACACTCCAACACTCCAATACTCCGATGTTTTCGCTGTGGTTTTCATTGGCATCGTTTGGTGTCGGCGGTCAGTGTTGGTTCAGATATTCCTCGATGCGCTGGGCTTTTCTCAACAGATAAGGCGTGTGCTCCTTGGACAGCTCGACGAACTTCTTCAGCGCCTTCATCGCCAGTTTGAATTCGTCGGCGAACTTCTCGTGTTCCTGGTCCTGCCAGGTGTCCCCCAGCGACGTGAATCGGGCTTGCAGCAAAACCAGCCGGTTCTCCAGGTCGGTGTTGAACCGTTGCAGTTCATCGGCAAACCGCCGCACCTTTTCGGGATCCATGATTGCCTGTGCCATAAATTACCCTTTCGTTGGGCTTTTGGGGCGACCCGCTGATTTGGCGAATCGCCGGAGGAAATCTATCACGGTTGCCCCCCGCCGCCGAGTAATTTGTAACCCGAAAACGGGAATGAGAAGTCTGCCGGAGCAAACCGGTTTGACGCTCTCATTAGCACCCGGCTTCAGCCGGGTGAAACCAGTTGTCACGAGGACAAAACCCGTTTCAACGGGTTTCCCTGCACACCGAAGCCGTTAAAACGGCTTTCCGATGTTTTTCGATCATCATCACCGGGCTGAAGCCCGGTGCTAATGAGAATTTTCCGCCGCTGTTCAAAAATTGAGATGCACCCAATAAAGGTCCAGATGGAAAATAACTATTGCCATTACACGCGTATTTGCTATTTTAACCAGCCCTTTGCAAGATGCTGAATGGTCAACTGGCAAAGGAAAACGGCCTTGATTTCCGCGTTCGAGTGAATGTGGAACGGCCATAACAACATCAAACTCAATCCCGTGTTCCGCGGGATGGTTCGTCGCCGCAGTGCGGGACGAATTTTCAACCAAAGGAAAATCGTGTTAAGTATTGGCGTAAAAGAATTGTTGGAATCGGGCGTCCATTTCGGACACCAGACGAGGCGTTGGAATCCCAAGATGAAGCCGTTCATCTTCGATGCGCGCAACGGCATTCACATCATTGACCTCAGCAAGACGCTCACGCAACTCGAAGCCGCGTGCGATTTTTTGTCTGAAACGGTTCGCAAGGGCGGCAAGGTGGTGTTCGTCGGCACCAAAAAGCAGGCGCAGCAATGCGTCAAGGGGACCGCGAAGGAATGCGGCCAGTTTTTTGTCACCGAGCGCTGGCTCGGCGGCACGTTGACGAATTACAACACGATCAAGTCCTCCATCAAGCGGCTGAAGGAAATTGAGAAGATGGACGCAGACGGCACGCTGGCCAATTACGGCAAACAGGAGCAGGCGGTCATCCGCCGCGAAGCCGGCCGGCTCCAAAAGTATTTCGACGGCATCCGCGCCATGGACAAGATTCCCGCCGCGATGTTCGTCGTGGACATCAAACGCGAGCACAACGCCGTCGCCGAGGCGCGCAAACTCAAGCTGCCGCTCGTTGCCATCGTGGACACGAATTGCGATCCCGACCTGGTGGATTTTCCCATTGCCGCGAACGATGACGCCATCCGATCCATTCGCATGATTTTGGCCACTGTCGGCCAGGCCATCACGCTGGCGCAGGCGGAGTTTGAATCCAAACATTCGCGCCGTCCGGCGGCGGAAGAAGCCGCGCCGGCTGAAGCGCCGCCCGCCGAAACCGCGCCGGTGGAGGCCGCTCCGCAGGCGCCGGTTTGATTTGCCGCGGCCCGGGTCATGGTCTGTTTACCCTCAACCCTCAACTCTCAACCAAGAACCGATTAATATGTCTCAAATTACTGCTGCTGACGTTGCCAAACTTCGTGAAATGACGGGCGTGGGCATGATGGATTGCAAAAAGGCGCTGGCCGAAGCGAAGGGCGACCTCAGCGCCGCCGTGGACATTCTGCGCAAAAAGGGCCGGGCCACCGCCGCCGTAAAATCCGTGCGCGAAGCGAAGGAGGGCTCCATCACCCAATATATCGCGCCCGGCGGAAAGCTCGGCGTGCTCGTGGAAGTAAACAGCGAGTCGGATTTCGTCGCACGCAACGAACTGTTCCGCGCGTTTTGCGAGGAAGCGGCGAAGCGGTTGGCCGCCGATGCCAAAGCCAGTCTGGAAACCGAACGCGAGGCGCTCGTCGCAAAAATCCGTGAGAACATCAAAATCGCCCGGCACGCGCGGATGGAGGTCGGCGGCAATGGACTCATCGCCGGTTACATTCACACCGGCGCAAAGGTCGGCGTGCTCGTCGAAGTCGGCGCGGGCAGGGCGGAAACTGCGACCAAAGAAGAATTCAAGCAGCTCGTCAAGGACATCACGCTACAGATCGCGGCGGGCCATCCGCACGCGGTTTCGCGCGAGCAGGTGCCGGCGGAGGTCGTTGCCAAGGAACGCGAAATCGCCGCGCAATCCGACCGCCTCAAGGGCAAGCCGGCACAGGCCATGGAAAAAATCCTGTCGGGCATATTGGAGAAATTTTACCAGACCTACTGTCTGGTGGACCAGGGTTTCGTGAAGCGCAATTCCGAGATCAGCGTGAAGGAACACGTGGCGCAAATCGCCAAGCAGCTCGGCGACGAAATCACCATCCGCCGGTTTGTGCGGTTTCAGGTCGGCGAAAGCGCGGCGTAAAACTGCGAAATAAATCATTCAAAAGGCGTCCATCCCGAACGCCTTTTTGTTTTTAGCCGCGGAGCGGCGACCGGGAGTAGCCCACGGCGAAAAGCCGTGGGTTCGTTAATCAATAGCTAAAAGCCCCGGTAGGGGCGACAGATTCGTGCATGAGCAAGGCCTTTTCTTTCGCCCCTTCCGGGGCTTGGATCCATCCCACGCCATTTTCCCACGGGTTCACCGTGGGCTGCTGTCTGCCGCGCCTCCGGCGCTTGGCTAAAGCGCGGCGTAAAATTGCATAAATATAATTGCCAAGGCGTTCGTCCGGACGCCGTCCTTGTTTTTACACGCTACTTTGGTTTGACGGATGGCCCGCTGGCTGTTAGAAATTTCCGCGATGCCGCGCGCGCTTCCAATTTTATGACGACTGCCAAAAAACCAAAATTTTCCCGGATTCTGCTCAAACTCAGCGGCGAGGCGCTCGGCGGCGAAAACGGCGTCGGCATTTGCTCCCGTGCGGTGCGCCACATGGCCGAGCAAATCCGCGAGGTGCGCGAACTCGGTGTGCAGGTGGTCGTGGTCGTCGGCGGTGGGAACATTTTTCGCGGGGCATCCGGCAGCGAACACGGCATCGAGCGCGCCACGGGCGATTACATGGGAATGCTGGCCACGATCATCAACGCGCTGGCGTTGCAGGACGCGCTGGAAAAGCTCGGCTCGCCCACCCGCGTGCAAAGCGCCATCGTGATGTCACAGGTCGCCGAGCCGTTCATCCGCCGTCGCGCGGTGCGGCACCTGGAAAAGGGCCGCGTGGTCATCTTCGGCGGCGGCACGGGCAATCCGTTTTTTTCGACTGACACCGCGGCCGCGTTGCGCGCCAACGAAATCGGCGCGGAAGTGGTTTTGAAGGCGACGAAGGTGGACGGCGTTTACGATTCCGACCCGAAGAATAATCCGAAGGCAAAACGCTTCGTGGAAATCACGTATCTCGAAGCGCTGCAAAGGCGGCTCAAGGTGATGGACTCGACGGCGTTCTCACTCTGCATGGACAACAAAATGCCCATCATCGTTTTTGATTTCTTCAAGCCGCACAATCTTCGTCGCGTGGTTATGGGCGAAAAAGTGGGCACGCTGGTGACGGTGTGACGTGAAAAGCGGAAATAAAGAATTTGGGTTCTTCGGTGTTTCCAGTGGATTCATCGCCGGAGTCAGGAACCGATGACTGATAACGAACCCCGAATGACGAAAGAAATCCCAATGACCCAATTCCGAAACCAATCACCGTGCCTTCGCGCTCATGGGGCATTTTGGGTTTCGTCATTCGTCATTCCTCTGCATTCATGCCTGAACTCCCGGAAGTCGAAGTGCTCGCCCGCCATTTGCACCCGCTGATATACGAAGTTGAAATTACGATTCGATAGCTCACGGTGAACACTCGGGTTCATTGAAACGTTCCTGCTGAATTGGTAGGAAGTGGAGGCTTGGCACTTTTGTGAAGAATTTGATCAATGTCCAGCACCGTGATCTCACCATCTCCATCCAAATCACGAGATTCCAACGTACCCGCACATTCGTGGCAATTGGCAATCGTCTTCAAATACTTTTTCTCCACCAATGGTGGGATCAAGTCGTAGAATTTTGGTTCTCCCATGTGCAATTTCTGTAAAAACTCGTAAAGACCCAAATCGCCCTTCGCAGAGTTGCACGACTGGCAGGCCCACACTTGATTGTGAATTCCTTGGACGCGGTCACAGGTCGCACACTCCAGTTTGATGCGCAGCGACTTCGGGATAATATGCTCGCGTTGCAAGTCTTGGGTGGTACCACAATAAATGCACTTCTTTTCCGATTCAACGAATTGCCAGTCTTCGCGAGTGATCTGGGACCATGACTTGTCCCCAGCTTTCAGTTCTCGGAAGGTCTTCTTGATGAAACCGTAATGTTGTTGTTTGGCTTCTTTCCCATTTTTCACCGAGAACGCACTACGGGCGATGATCTTTGCGTACTGGTAGAAAATCAGATCGCGAATGTTTTCGACTTCTCTGTCAGGCATATTTTTACCCTCTATTCAATATTCAAAGAGTTGCCGATCTGAAGAAATTCTTTCTATGGCCAAAATTGGCTCCAGAGGCAGGGCTCGAACCTGCAACCCGCCGGTTAACAGCCGGCTGCTCTACCATTGAGCTACTCTGGAACCCTAATCTATTCCCGCAACCCGCCGGTTAATCCCGACCCGTCGGGACTCAACCATTGAGCTGCTTCGGAACCCAACAGGACGCACAATTTACTAGCTGCCATCCACTGCGTCAAACCGATTCCATTATACTGCGAAATGTTTGGGTGATGGTCCCGACCCTGGCGACCATTATCCTTCCGCTCAAACTTCCGAAGATTGCTTGGAGGTTGATTCGTTGGTAACGTTTACGGCGTTTCGATGAATGCCGAATCAGACCCCGTGCCTGTGAAGAAATCCTGGCTGGCAACACATCCCCGCATCGTAATCGGTCTCATTTTGGTCGTGTGTCTGGGCCCGTTTATCAACAAGGCCATCCATGTGGATGATGTGCTCTTCGTTTGGGCTGGGGAATGGATTCAGCATCATCCAACGGACTTTTTCGGTTCCGAAGTGAATATTTGGGATTCCACCATCCCCATGTGGAAAGCCAACTGTAATCCGCCGTTGATGTCCTACTTTCTGGCGGGGGTGGCCACTTTGTTTGGCTGGAACGAAAACGTTCTGCACCTTGGCTGTCTGGCAGTGGCTTTCGCCGCCGCGCTGGGCCTTTATTCCCTGGCGCGGCTGTGGTGTGAGCGGCCGCTGTTGGCGACGCTGATAGGCATCCTCACGCCGGTGTTTCTGGTGTCGAGCACGACGCTGATGTGCGACGTGCTGATGCTGACTTTCTGGATGTGGGCGCTGGTGGTTTGGGAGCATGCGTTGGGGAAGGAGCGAAGCGGGTGGTGGTTTGTGGTGGCGGGAGTGCTGGCGGGTCTGGCGGTGCTGACCAAATACAGCGCGTTAACCTTGCTGCCCCTCCTGCCCCTGTTGAGCCTGCTTCGGACCCGGAAGTTTGGGGTCTGGTGGTTGGTGGGCTTGGCGGTGCCGATGCTGATGGTGGCGGGTTACGAGTGGATGACGGCGAGGATGTATGGCCGGGGGCTGTT
>JBEKYY010000020.1:0-63212 GCA_049510395.1 Verrucomicrobiota bacterium | reverse complement strand
AAGCAATCTTCTGTTCCATCGGTTCGGTATTGATCCAAGGCATGGACACACATTATTCGGTGTTACCCATGTCCTGAAACACTGTTACCGATGTTCTGATACTCTACACCGCCGGGGCGACCGAATAACGGACGACTTGGCGAGCCGTCCCCACCAACAACAATATTACAGCAAACGCCAGCAACCGCGCTCTTGCCGCGATGAAGTCCCGCACCGCGGGAGAAGACGGACGACATGCAGCAACAATCCGGCTTCCAGTTCGCGGGTGAAATGGCGAGCGTGCGCGTCTCGCGCGTGGCGGTCGGCGTCACGCCGAACGCTGTCTGCTGAAGCGGTTCGCAACGGGACGTTGCCAACGGCGACCGGGCCTTTGCCGCGACGTAGTGGCTTCGGCCACGCAGGCGGGACGGTCGCGCTCCCCCTTTGAGTCGATACCCGTTTGTGTCACTTGGCCATCAAGAACCGATCCGCTTCCGACCCGTTTCCGCCCCGTTTTCGACCCACCACGCAGGGCGGAAATTTACAGTTTTAAACGTTACGATGGCTTTTGTGGTCAAAGAAGATGGCGTTAAACCAGCTTTGCGTGATCGAGTTTTTATGGCCATTTTGCTCGAAGTAAAATGGGTTGATAAGTCTGACCAACCCGACCCGCATCAACGCATCCGCGCCATCGGCGGAGATTCAATGGAATTGCGATGGAAACACTCACAGGCGGAGGCCATCGAATCCATCGAGCGCGGCCTGTTTGCCTATTATGTGGAAAAAGATGCCCACGCCTTGAAATTGGATGTCGGGCTGACCGCCGACGGCAAGAAATATCTGACCATTCAGGCCGATGGCAAACACCCCCAATCCCTGCTGGACCTGCCGGAATGCCCCAACCCTGCGCCGGTTGGTTCAAGGCCGGTCGAGCAGGCGCAAGTAAGCCCCATTCCGAGGTCATAAATCCCTCTCGGAGACCCACAGAAGCAAACCAAGGAAACGAAGCGACAGTCAGCAATCGGACAGCGTGGCACCTGTCACGTGTCACCCGTCAACTGTCACATGCCACCTGTTCCCAGCCTTTGTTCCCTTGGTTTTCTTCTGTAGTGCATGAAATAAAAATCCGGCGTCCGGTCGGTCTGACTGGCCTCGAACGCGCCGTCACATTCTTATGGACAATCAGGAAATCGGCGCCTAGCGTCGTTTTCATGAACAAATCACACCGCATTTCTGCGGTTTAATGACAGATTGGGCCGGCAACCGCACGCCATGTCCGCGAATTTGTCAGTCACGATTCGACGCGCCGGTCTTGACGACGTGCCAGCCATTACCGATATCTACAACGAGGCGATTCTGACCACGACGGCGACATTCGACACCGAGGCGAAAAGCGTGGCGGAACGCACGCAATGGTTGCAATCTCACGACGAGAGACACCCCATATTGGTGGCCGAGGTGAATGGCAAGGTCGTGGGTTGGGCTTCGTTGTCGCGCTGGTCGGAGCGCCATGCTTACGATGACACCGCCGAGACCACGTTTTACGTCCACTCCACGCATCGGGGGCGAGGCATCGGTCGAAAACTCAAAGAGGCAATCATCGAAGAGGCGCGACGGTTGCGGTTTCATGTGCTCATCGCACGAGTGGCAGAAGGCAGCCGGGAAAGCATTCATTTGAACGAGAGCGCCGGTTTTGTCCACGTCGGCACGCTGAAAGAGGTCGGGCGCAAGTTCGGCAGGCTTTTGGATGTTCACATCATGCAGAAGATTCTGGACTGATAACTTGGAACGCGCGGAGCGTCTGGATTACGGTGGCTTGAGCACCGCTTCAAGGCAATGTCACGGCAGGCGCCAGCAACCGCGCTCGACGTGGAGCAGCAACGCGGAGTTTTAACCGCCAAGACGCGGAGGACGCCAGGGTTTCAGCCACAGATGAACACGGATTTCACAGATGTCTTTATCTGCGTTTCATCTGTGCCCATCTGTGGCCCGGATTTCTGCTTGGCGTGCTTGGCGCCTTGATGGCGAGATCTTTTTTTCTGTTGTTGGGTGACGGAAATATCCTTCAACGGTTTGATGCGCCGGAATCTTTCGCGGGCTTCGACTACACATTTGGTTTTAGCAGAAGAAATGTCTGGCTTGTTTTCCTCCGAAAATCGTATAACTTTTCTCCATGGCTTTTCCGCTCACTGCTTACATTGAAGCCGCTTTGGAACTGGCTCGTTACGACAAGCTGGAAGACGGCTCGTTTGCGGGCGAAATCCCCAAGCTCAAGGGCGTGGCCGCGTTCGGCCAATCCTTGCGCGAATGCGAAAGCGAACTCCGCTCGACCTTGGAGGATTGGATTCTTGTCGGGTTAAGACTGGGGCACAAACTGCCGGTGCTCGCCGGCGCGCATTTTTAACGCAGAGGCGCAGAGACGCGGAGAACTGCTAATGCGGATTGAGGATATCTTCCTTTTTCAGGCCTTTGACTTCGGCCACGGCCCGCAGAATGGCGCTGAGGGTGCCAATGCGCAGCGGATTGTGGTCGGGAACCGCCAGCCGGTGGTGACGCGGGGAATCCGTTTCCAGAATTACGTGGCTGCCCTCCTGATTGACCCGACGGTAGCCGCGATGTTTGCAGAGCAGTTTGATTAGCTCCGCGCCGCTTAGATCGCGCGGGAGTTTCATGCCCCAGCCAGAAGTTCATCCCGCACCAGATGCAGCCGCACCGCGGCGGGCTTGGGCTGGTCAAAAAAATAAGCGGATACCGCCTCGCGCACGTTGGCGCGCAACTCCTCCCACGTGTTGCCCTGGGTGAAAATGTCGTGCGACAGACATTCGGCTACATAGCCGCCGTCGTTTTCCTGCGTCACGGTGAAAACAATTTCCATGGCAGGACTATCGCCCGAAATTCCGTGAAAAACAAGCCGGGAATTTAACCGCCAGGACGCCAAGACGCGATGAACTGCACGGCATTTTGACAGGATTAACAGAATGGACAGGATTGGGGAAAACATCCTGTAAATCCTGTGCATCCTGTCGGAAACAATTCACGGCAATCGCCAGAGGCCGCGCTCTTGTCGCAGCGAAGCTGCTGGCGAATCTTCGCTTTGATGTTTCGATTGTCCGGATGCAACTCGCCCAGCTCCCGTTCAAAGGCGTAGGCGGCGGCGGGAATGCCCAAAATCTGTTGGACAAGGAAGGAAACGGGGAATAGCGTCGGTTGCGTGAACCCATCCAATCGCATTTGGGCGGTTGAACAACCGGCAGGCTCCATCAATGAAAATCCGCGGAGTTGACTTCGTCATGCATCCGGTGTCCGACCTGGCGCGGGCGGCAAAATTCTATCGCGACGTTCTGGGTCTTCCCCAGGAGGTTTACAGTGAAGAATGGCAGTGGGCGGAATTCAACTGCGGCAACCTCACGCTCTCCCTCAAGGGCGGGGAAAAATTGCCGGACCCGGTTACCGGCGGGCGCATCGCCCTGGCGGTTGAGGACGTTCATGCGGCATATGAAGAGCTGAAACGGCAGGGCGTTCGGATTGTGAAGGAACCCCAGGATTACGGGTGCTGCCAGGCCATCGAAATCCTCGACCCGGATGGGAACCACGTGATTCTGCACCGGCGGGCGGACGGGACTTTTGGCCAGAGCTCTCCCTGATGCTTGATCCGCCACGTGGCGAGTTCATATTGCATGAAATAGAAATTCGGCGTCTCGTCGTGACGGATGGCATTGCTTTGGTTTTTGTTTTTACTTCAGCCTTTAGCCTTTCCACCCTCCGTAGCAGGGCTACTGCGGAGGACGGGCAGCCTTCGACCTTCACGATGACGCCGTCCGTGATGGACTTGAGCCGTTTGGGAAATGGCGAAAAGGATTTGCCAACGGCAAAGGCCGTGAGGCCGACTGAGCGGGAGCGATGAAGCCCACCGGCGAAAGGAATTTGTCCCGCATTGCGGGGCAAAGGCCCGCGAGGGCCGAGCGAGCGGGCGCGATCGAGTCAGTCCCGAGACGCGATTTCTGGCTTTTGAGTTGAAACTTATTTGTGTCAATACTCAGGACCGACCCGTTTTCGTTTTCCATTCGGGAGAAAAAGGGCATTGGAGCCCCAAAAGGCATCGGAACACCCCCCTGTGCCAGAGAAAAACCGAGGGCGGACCGGAAAAAGGGCTTGCTAACCTGTGGCGAGGGAAGAGAATCACAAAAAAGCCCAACGCTCGTCGTGGGCAAGAAACCAAATGGGAAATCCCGAGTTAGAACACACGAATTACATATGGCGTAGTTACATGAGTTATGCGTCAATGTTTTGCGTCGTAATTATCATTCACAATCTAACAAAGAAAGGAGTTATCCAATGGTAGATCTCATTAGCACTCCAAACGCAAAGAAGAGAAGATTTCCCTCTGCGCTTCAAGTAGCCACCACAATCTATGGACTGTTGTACCTGTTCTTCTTTATTATGAGTTTCATTCCATCCGGCGCGGGAAATCCTATCAGCGACAACCCGAATTTTGATCCGTGGGATCTCGAAATGATATTTGTCAAACTCCTTTTTGTCGTTTTCCTTGTGGGGTATTTCTATTCTTGGAAGAACGGAAGAATCGCTGGGCTGATATTCCTATTTTGGTTCATTCTGATGGTTTGTATGGTCATGGCAATTCCACTGTTGGTTATAGGAATACTATTCATCGTTTCTTGGTACAAGAAAAGGAGAGCGACCCCAAGTGCATAACTACTTCTCTTTGCAAAACAACGAAGGCATAAAAGTTTAACCTATGAATGCAGAGTAAGTACTAAGCGCCGCGAAGTGTTTCAAATGTAATTTGAGAATGCAGCTGTAATTGTTCCAGCTCGCCCTCAAAAGCATAAACATCGGCGGTCGTGAATTCATTTTGGAGTGCGCGGACATGTCCGCGCTTTGGGATGACGCGACATGTCGTGTCGGGGAAAAGCGGTGTCGTGCCACCGCAGTCCAAAGTGCTGGCGCGTTTCGCCTCGGTAATACCCCATGTGTCAATATCAAGAACCGACCTGTTTCCGGTTGACTGATCCTTTGGTTCCAGTTGTCGGCGGCGACATTCGGTTTCCTTTCACCGAACTCCGACATCCCTGCCTCCGGTTTTCAACCCTGCCGCAACTGCCGTTCGGCCTCGAACCAATGTTCCTGGTCATGGCCGTGTTCCTGTCCCCGCAACATCCAAATCTCGTAGGCCTTTGTCCCGATTGCCTCCCATGATGGGGCTGCTTTTCCCGACTTTAACGGATTGAACGTGGCCGCCTTGGCAATCGCATTATGTATTGATTTCATGGCTCTCTGCCCGCTGGTAGTGGGAGCCGGAGTTTTTTCTGTGGCTATGGTCATAACTTTGTTCTTTCTGGTCCTGGTTTACGCCTGTTTCAGGGCCGCCAATGCGGCTCCGGCATTGCAGTGCAGGGAATAAGAGGAGAGGGAACGCCCCATCCGGGGGCAGTCGGACACCTGGTAAACGATGCTCCGTTAGCAAAGGCAACTTACGCCTGAAACCGGGATGCACAAGCTTAATCGGGATAAATCGGCAGGGTTCAACAGGAGCAAACCGAGATAACGGAAACGTGCAGCAGCAACGCGGGGATTTAACCGCCAAGACGCCAAGACGCGATGAACGACACGGCATTTTGACAGGATGAACAGAATGAACAGGATTTCCGCTTCTTTTAACCCAACTCCCATCTGCCAACTCCTATCTCCCAACCATATCCTGTAAATCCTGTGCCTCCTGTCGGAAATAATTCGCGGGTGAAATAGGTAGCACACGCGCCCTCGCGTGTGGTTCGCGGCGCCGTGTCGCGCCGAAACAGGGTGAAGGCGGAAGGTTTTGAAAAATGCATTTGAACGAGGCGGAATTTCCAGTATCTTTTGGACATGACCGCAACCGGCGTCATTGAAGAAATCAAGCAGTTGACTCCCGGCGAACAATCCCGGGTAATACGATTCGCCATGGAACTTGCGCGCGAACGCCAACTATCCGGGGAAAAATTGTCTGAACTCGCCCAGCGTATGGCAGACTCTGACAATCCCGCTGAAGTCCAAAAATTGCGCGAGGAAATCCACCGCGGCTTTTACGGCGAATAGCCATGCCGCAAATCCGGCGCCACAATCTGCCGCCACACCTGCTCGATCATTTGCTTGACCGCGTCAGCCGCCGCAACGTCTCCGCCGATCAACTGGGGCTGATGGCGAATTGGCTCCGCACTGAACCCGAAGTGCCGGACGGTCCATGGTTCAAGAAATTTCGAGGCATGACCGTTTGCGGCGAAGGCGAACTCATCAAAACTTTTTTGCAACCCGGCCAGGTTGCCACGGGTAAGGAACTAAGTTGGCAATTCACGCAGCTCCGATAGTCATCGCGAGCAGGCTGCCAGACGCCGGAGCTGGGGTGAAAAATTTTCGACAGGATTGACAGAATGGACAGGATTTAACCGCCAAGGCGCATCCGCCTACGCCGAAGGCTTCCAACTTCTCCCGCATTGCGGGATTCGCTGGACAGGCCGGCGAGACAGGGAGGACGCCAAGGCTCAGCCACAGCCTGTCCGCCATAGCCTCGGCGACGGCGGAATGAACATCCACCCTCCGTCCCGCAGTGCGGGACTACGGGGGACAGGCAGATTTTCACAGATGTCTTTAGCTGCGTTAATCGGCGAAATCTGCGGACCAACTCCTTCGCGGGCTTGGCGCCTTGGCGGTAAAAAAATTGGGGCAGGAATAATCACTGGCCGGATGTCCCGGCTCCAGCCAGGTTTGTCACGGCGACTTGTCTCGGCGTATCTCAGTGAAGACGGAAGCGTAGCGAAGACGGATCAGTTTGGGAGACGAGCAACCCGCTTCAATTCCGGCCTGTGTCAATGCTCAGGACCCATTTTCGCTTTCGCGGTTGAACCGGTCGGGAACGATGAGTGTGGACGCAACCGGACGAAACCGGCGGCTCACTCAATCGGCACGCCCAAGGCTTTGGCCGCCGCCTGTATCACCTGCTCTTTTGTAGTGCGCTCACGGTCGGACTTCTCCTGGCGCGCCTCAGCCGCATGTTTCAAGTATGACTCTGCGCTGCTCAAAAGGCGTTCTATGTTTTCACGAAAACCCGGCGGGAAGGCCGGAGGACTGAAAACCAGTATTCCGTCCTTGGCCAAGGTTAGCTGATAAAGACCCAGTTGCTCGTCAGTCTCCAACATCTGCCGGAACTTCTCATAGACCTGCCCGGTCAACTTCGGGTCTGTGGTCACAGCAATGCTGTTTTCACCACAGAGTTCTTTGTTGATGGATTTGATTTTCATGTGGGGGTGATTGTTTAATGACGCGATTATCGGCCCACAGCTCCTCTCAAAATCATTACCGTGATCAAGCTGCCGGCGACGATCAGGCCAAGCGATATGGTGGCCGCAATGATTTTGAACTGTTGGTTGTATTGTGACCGATGCAAGCGTGGAAAAAGCAATTTTCCAAAATAATTTTTCAGCATGAAAAGCCTTTGGTTGGCATTAAACCAATTAAAGCAGTTATTCCCTTCAATGTCCACACATTCTTCGGGAAATATACACTGTAATAAAGTGAGCGCTTTCCCTGATTCCAGCGTATGTTGTTGCATGGAAGACAAAGCTCAGGAATTCAAAATAAATAAATACGGGCCATTGCCGGTTGTGGGCTTGCCGGTGCAAGTTCAATGTGACGGCTTCAAGTGCATGGCCTTTCGTGACCGGGAGGGCCGATGGGTGGATCTTTTCAGTCGTGAATTCGTGCCGCGAGTCCTGGGCGTGGTTTCCGCTTGATTGCGCCGGGGTGGCGGTGGCGCCAGACCGGGAAAGATTCACAGAAGCCAACGAAGAAAACGAAGGCATTTTGACAGGATTAACAGAATGAACAGGATTGGGAAAAATATCCTGTAAATCCTGTCATTCTGTCAGAAATCAATTCACGGCAGCTCCGATAGTCATCGCGAGCAGGCCGCCAGATGCCACGCTCTTGTCTCGCCGAATCCCGCAATGCGGAAGAAGGCGGACGTCGCGCCATCCTATGGGCTTTTCGTGCGGAATCCGCCCACGAGATAGACGACAAGGCATATCGCCAGAAGCAGGCCAATCCCGCTGCCGCCGATGACGGGACCGCCAAAGTAAAACCCGCCGCCGCCGAACAAGAGAAGAAGAACAAGCATGAGTAATAATATATTCATGGCGACAAGATAACACATCGCGGCACGGTTACTATGGGGTCTTCACCCCATAGGCGGAGGTAAAAATGATTTCACGCCGATGGCCCGGAGGGGAACGGTGAGTCACGGCAGACGCCAGACACCGCGCTCAATGTGCTGCAGCAAACCGGCGTCACGCAACTCCTGCAAATGCTGGCGAATTCCTGCCGCGTGAGACGAAGTCTTTTACGCGGCCTACCCCGTGTAACTGTGTTATTTACGGGGTTATCCCGCACGTGCCGATTATCGGGATGGAGTTTTTCCAGTTCGCGCTCAAAAGCACAAACATCGGAGGTCGTGAATCCGGTTTGGAGTGCGCGGACATGTCCGCGCTTTGGAACGACGTGACATGTCGCGTCGGGGGAAAGCGGTGTCGTGCCACCGCACTCCAAGGCGTCGGCGCGTTTCGCTTCGGCGATACGCCGCACGATATTCAACACGTCCAACGTCCAACCGCGTTGGGTGATGGAAATGTCTTTCAACAGTTTGACGCGACGGAATTGCGCGCGGACTTCGGCCGCCGGGGCAACCTGGCTTTCGGTGACGACGGCTATGCGCGCCTCAACCGGAATGCGACTCAGGGCAAAGTTGCATCCAATCCAGCCGGCACGGCGGGCGGTCGGGGCGAGGGGACGGCGCTTGATGATGGCGCAGGGCGGGAAGGCAAAGCTGGCGACGTGGTGTGGATGAAACTGACATCTCGCAAGATTTGGTCGTGTGTGATTAGTTTGTTGCTGGCGTCCTTATTTCAGTTTTTTCCGTTTTGCCTTGGAAGATCGGACATTTTTCCGAACTTTTTGGAATTGAGCTTGTGAGTCCTTAACCGGTATCCCCAAGTTGCGAAGCAGAACATTGGTTTCTTCGATGGATTTGGCAATTTGCTTTAAGATGCGCTGCTGTTCTTTTTTGGTCATAAATACCATTACGTCCCATCCGGTGCGACCGCGACTAGGGTGTTCCTTGCCGCCACTAGGAAAACCCTGGTCTCAGTTTGGTAGCGTAAGCCGGGTCAGTTTTGGGGATGAACAGCCTGCTCGCGACACCGACTTAGTCGCGTGCTCGCGGAAACGGAGTTTACCGGAGCCTGCTCGCGGTTCATCGGAGTTGGGGCAATAAAGATTGGATTCACCCCAAGCTTCCGTGACGACGCGCGCGCGGTGCGAACCGCTTTGGTAAGCGGCAGCCAGTTTGCCGGTCATGGAAAATTAACGCGGACGCGCGGAGAAAATCAGGGCAATGATTTGTTTTAACGCCCGCCCTCACTTGGCAGAACGTGGGGTGTTCACCCCATAGACAGAGTGGCAATCACACACAACATTGAGGTTAATTAAGCACCAATGTCTGCGGCGCAACACTATACATGAAGCGAATCACTGTCTTGCTGGCGGACGACAACACGCTCGTGCGTAGGGATATTAGAAAACTTCTGGAACTCGAAGACGACCTTGAAGTGGTCGGCGAAGCAAAAAACGGCCATCAGGCGGTCGCCATGGCCAAAAAACTTCGTCCCGCATTGGTTCTGATGGACCTTGCCATGCCGCGGCTCAATGGTTTGCAAGCGACGCGCCAGATTCTCAAAGCCGCCCCCGCCACCAAAGTGCTCATGCTTTCGGCGCACGGTGATGAAGCGTATGTCGAAGAGGCGGCCAAATCCGGCGCGATGGGCTATCTGATCAAACACACCGCCGTTGACAGTCTGTGCCACGCGATTCGGGAAGTCCACAAGGGGAACACATTTTTGAGCCCGTCCATTCCCAAACATCTTCACGAACGGTATCGGAAAAAGTAGATGGATTGAGCCGGATTCTCCCAGGGGAGCAACGGTGTGGGCGGACGTGTATCAAATCACGGCAGACGCCAGCTACCGCTTTCAGTGGAGCCGGGTTGCGGGTGATAGGCTGGTCCGGCTTTCCGACGGTCGTTCAAGGGGTGATGTGACGTCTATTCCGTAATGAAAACCAGTTTTATCCTCATAACCGGTGGGAATCCGGCCTTTGATGACGGCCATTAACTTGGCGATTATCCCCGATAGCTCGCTGGTCTGAACCCCATTCGCGGATGTTTGGTTGTTGACCATGACCGAATGGTAATAGGGAAAACCGCGCGGGCGCTATGGGGTGTTTTACCCATATGAATCAACGGTAGGGCTGCGGTGCTCCGCAGCCATTTTGCAAGGCGGCGCAGCAGCACCGCCCTACCACCAAACCCAATTCACGGCAGCCGCCAGCAACCACGCTCTTGTCGCGGCGAAGCGGAGCGAAGACGGACGACGTGCAACAGCAAGCCAATTCAATGTGGGGTTTAACCGCCAAGACGCATCCGCCTACGCCAAAGGCTTCCAACTTCTCCCGCATTGCGGGATTCGCTGGACAGGCCGGCGAGACAGGAAGGACGCCAAGGTTTCGGATTTCTCTTTTTCAGAACTTGGTCCACCCTCCGCAGTACTGCTACGCCCGTCCTCCGCAGTAGCCCTGCTACGGAGGATGGAGAGGACGGGCGTGCTTGGCGACTTGGCGGTAAAAAAGTTTTCTGGCTTTTGAGTTGAAACCAAAATCCGCCTTGTCGCGCCGACTTGTCACGGCGACTTGTCCAGCGAAGCTTGGCGAAGTTGGAAGCCGCGCGAAGACGGAAGCATAGCGAAGACGGATCAGTTTGGGAAACGAACAACCCGCTTCAATATCGGTTTGTGTCAATACTCAGGACTGACCCGTTTCCTAGGACTGACCCGTTTCCTAGGACTGACCCGTTTCCTAGGACTGACCCGTTTCCAGGACTGACCCGTTTCCAACCTTTACCAAGCCACGAACGAGGAAGTTGAGGACGAAAAACGGAGCTTCCGCGAGTTCGTCGCGCTCTGCGCGAAAAAGGAGAAGGAAACGGGCGAGCCGGTGCTTGTCATCGCAAGTTTGCAATTTGAACTCTGTGGAAGCTGCTGGGCTGGCAATCCGTTGCCGCCCCGGGCAGCTTTCGTCGTCCGTCACCACCGCCAAAAAGAATGAGACGAAAATTATGAAAGATGACAGTAATTCCCACGTATAAGTTAATGCTGAATTGGTGTGCAAACACAAGGTTGGATTCGCGGCATGTTGTTGAGACTCTTGCTCTTGAAGATGGTATTGGGGTTCCAAGTGCTATTGTTAATTTGTCTGTTATGCAAATGAGTGGCCAAGGACTATTCGCACAAAATCAGGGTATGATGTGCCCATATCTTCGGCACCATTGGGCGTCGAAAGGCGGCAGTCATGCTGTCGTGCAAGGGAGTGCCGCATGAACTTCGAGGAGGTCCTGGGCTTCGTCAGCGGCCTGCTCCAATTCATCGTCGCCGGTTATGCGTTGCGACTAAATCGGATCTTCGGGACGGCACGGGTGGGCTGGTCGCTGTTCTGGGCGTTTTTGCTCCTGGCACTGCTCCATTTCATTCAATCCGTAACATCGTTCAATAACGGCGCCTTGATGGGATCCGAAATCGAGGTGGTCTATGCGTTGATTTCGCTGTTGCTGCTCACCGGCATGGTTCACATCGAAACCCTGCTCCGGGAACGTCTGCGGGCGGAGCAGGCAGAAAAGCGTTTGCGGGACGGGTTGGAATTTATGGTCAAGGAGAAGACGGCACACATGGCCAAGGCCATCGAAAATTTGCAGTTGGAAATTGCCGAACGCAAGAAAGCCGAGGCGCAGATCAGCGAACAGGCCCGGCTGCTGGAACTGGCCCACGATGCCATCAGGGTGTGCGACATGGAAGACCGCGTTCTGTATTGGAACCGGGGTGCCGAGCGGATTTACGGCTGGACGGCGGCTGAGGCCGTCGGGCGGAAAATGGCGGAACTTTTGCCCAAGGACACGTTCAATACCTTGAAATACGAGGAGGCCGGAAAAACCATTTTGGAAACGGGCACCTGGCAGGGTGAATTCACCACCCGGACGAAAAGCGGGGAGGAAGTGGTTGTGGAAGCGCGCTGGACGCTGGTGCGCGACGAACAGGGAATCCCCAAGTCCATCTTGGGCATCAGCAACGACATCACGGAGAAGAAAAGGTTTGAAACCCAGTTCCTTCGCGCGCAACGCATGGAAAACATCGGCACGCTCGCCAGCGGCATCGCCCACGACCTCAACAACATCCTGACGCCGCTCCTCATGTCGGTCCAGGTGTTGAAGGAGAAAAACGCCGATTCGGACGGGAAGAAACTGCTGGAATCCTTGGAAGCCAACGTTCAGCGCGGCGCGAGTTTGGTCAAACAGGTGTTGACCTTCGGGCGCGGCATGGAAGGCGAGCGCGTTCTCCTCAATCCCAGGCACATCGCCCGCGAAATCAAACAGATCGTCGATGAAACCTTCCCCAAGTCGGTGGAGTTTGAACTCCATTGTCCGTCAGACCTCTGGACCATCATCGGCAACGGAACGCAACTCCATCAGGTTCTGTTGAATCTCTGCGTCAATGCGCGCGATGCCATGCCCAACGGCGGCAGACTGTCCGTTCAGATCGCGAACGTGACGGTGGATGAATCTTATGCCGCCAGGAAGTTGGAAGCCCGGCCCGGACCGTATGTGGTAATCACCGTGACGGACACCGGCACGGGTATTCCGAAGGAGATTCAGGAGAGGATTTTTGATCCATTCTTTACGACCAAGGCACCCGGCAAAGGCACGGGGCTGGGTTTGTCCACCACCCTGGCCATTGTCAAGAGCCATGATGGGTTCATCAATTGTTATAGCGAACGGGGCAAGGGCGCTGTTTTTAAGGTTTATTTCCCCGCCCATCCCACGGCGGCAGAGGAAAAGCCGGCAGCGGATTCCCGGCTGCCGCGCGGCCACAACGAGCTGGTGCTGGTCGTGGACGACGAGGAACCCATCCTCAATCTCGCGCAAAACGTGTTGAAACGTTTCGGCTACCGCGTCCTGCTGGCCGCAAACGGCGTCGAGGCGGTTGCGCTTTACGCGCGCCGGCAGAAGGAGGTTAATGCAGTCATTATCGACATGGTCATGCCCGTCATGGGCGGCCCGGCCACCATTACTGCCCTTAAAGCCATCAATCCGAATATCAAGATCATCGGTTCAAGCGGTCTGGCTTCCAAGGATGGGCTGGCCAAAGCCGAGGACGCCGGCATCCGGCATTTCATCCCCAAGCCCTATACGGCCGAGATCATGCTGAACGTCTTGCGCGAAGCGCTACGAGAAGATCGCCCGAGGTAACCCGCCTTGTCGCGCCGACTTGTCTCGGCGACTTGCCGCGGCGTAACTCGGTGAAGACGGGAGCATTGCGAAGACGGAAATCAGATGAAGGCGGAAGTTGGGACATGAATAATCACTGGCCGGATGCCCCGGCTCCAGCCAGGCTTGTCACGGCGACTTGTCTCGGCGAAGCGGCGCGAAGACGGACGACGTGCAACAGCAATCCCGCGTCGCGAAGAACTTGTAGTTGCTGGCGGATTCCTGCCCCGTGTCGTTATTTACGGGGTTGTCCCGGACGTGGCGGCCTGCCCCGTGTAACTGTGTTATTTACGGGGTTGTCCGGGTGCAATTCGGCCAGCTCGCGCTCAAAGGTATAGACATCCGTAGTCGTGAACTCGGCTTTGCCGAGGCGGCGGATGGCGTTGAGGACATCCAGTGTCCAGCCGCGTTGGGCGACGGAAATATCTTTTAATGGTTTTACCCGCTTGAATTTTGCACGGACTTCGGTTGCCGGGGTAATTACCACCCGTTCGAACATTCCCTCGCCCCGCGACTGAGCGGGGAGAGGGTCAGGGCGAGGGGTTTTGATTTGCGCCACCTCACCCCGTGCCCTCTCCCCCGTCGGCGACGGCGGAGAGGGAGATAGAATAGTGGTGACGACGGCAATGCGGGCTTCGACAGGGACCCGATTCAAGGCAAAGTTGCAGCCAATCCAACCAGCGCGTCTTGCAGTTGGTGAAAGTGGTTTTCGTTTAATAATTGCCGACGGCGGAAACGCGAAGCTGGGGACGAGCAGGAGGTTTTGGATTGAATCAAGCCCGCCTGGAAAAATTGGAGGGGGGCCTTGACGTTATTAACGCCGTGCGTTAAGGTTGTGTGCGCAATGATTGAAAGCTTTGCGGGCGCGGAGACAGAAAAGATTTTTCGCGGGCAGGTGTCGCGGCGGTTGCCGACGGACATCCAGCGGACGGCCCGGCGAAAGCTTCTGCAATTGCAGGCCGCAACCGAATTGCGGGAAATGGCGGTGCCGCCGGGCAACCGGCTGGAAGGGTTGAAGGGCAGGCGCGCCGGGCAGCACAGCATCCGCGTCAACGACCAGTGGCGCATCTGCTTTCGTTGGGAAGGTTCCGCCGCGCATGAAGTTGAGATTGTTGATTATCATTGAACGAACATGAAAAGTAAATTGCTGGCAAACATCACTCCGGGGGAGATTCTGGATGAGGATTTTCTCAAGCCGATGGGTTTGAGCCAATACCGGCTGGCGCTGGACATCGGGGTTCCGCCGCGCCGCATCAATGAAATCGTCAAGGGCGAACGGGCCATCACTGCGGACACGGCATTACGGTTGGGCCGCTATTTCAAGATGTCCGGGCAATTCTGGCTGAACCTGCAGGCGCATTATGATCTGGAAGTGGAAGAGGAACGCCTGGGTAAACGGCTGGAACGTGAGGTCAAGGTGCTGGCGGTTGCGTGAGCGGCTTTCCGTCTTCGTCCCGTAAAGCAGGACTTCGACGCGACGAGTGCGCTTGATGACAAATTATCTTGCCGCGCCGTAGTGCAACGGAGGCGGGTGCATGAAATAGAAGTTCGGCGTCTCGTCGTGGCGGATGGCGTTCATCATCGCCGCATACGCGCCGTCCGTGATGGACTCGCCCAAGCGCGATTTCTGGCTTTTGAGTTGATACCAGAATTTGCAATTTGGGCATGAATAATCACTGGCCGGATGCCCCGGTTCCAGCTAGGCTTGTCACGGCGACTTGTCTCGGCGAAGTCCCGCAATGCGGGACGAAGACGGAAGCGTAGTGAAGACGGATCAGTTTTAGAGACGCACAACCCGCTTCGATACCCGTTTTGTGTCAAAAGTGACGACTGACTGAACGGATCGCCTGTGAAAAGGCGAGACGGAATCCTGTGAAGAAATGACAGGTTCGAATGCGGCTCTTCAAAGCCGGGCTTCATCCGCAGGTCAACCCGAGAAGGAAAAATCGGGAAGGGACAACGTTTTACTGTTGACCGCTCGCCCGAATGGGCGACCCGTTTCCGACCCGTTTCCGACCCGTTTCCGTTGCCACGGTCGAGCAGCCGGTCAGCAGACACATCGAAAGAAGAAACAGCGCTTGACAACAGACAGGCACGACATTGAAATGATGCACCGGGCTGATGCGGAATTCTGTGCCATCAAATCACATGACTCTGTCAGTTTGCGTTGCCGACGGTTGTTGTGGGAGGCGAAAAGTTTTCAACGCAGCTCCACCGGCGCGCGAGCAAGTGACGTGGAGACGCAGAGCCGCCAAGGCAAGTCGAATCAATTTTCTGCCCACCGCATGTGTGAATGTTTTTAGACGACAGCACGCACGGAGTGGCGTACCCTACCAGAACTTTCGCAAAGGAGGGAAACAATGAGACCGGCTAGACATGCTTTAATCCTTGTGGCCACATTTTGCGGATTTTCCTCAGTATTATCCTATGCCGATACGGTTGATGATTTAATCAGGCAACTACGGTCGTCTCGCGATTACAAAGAACAATGTGCTGCCGCAAAGGAGTTGGGCAAAGTGGGAGATGTTCGAGCGGTCGAACCTCTGATTGGCGTGCTTCACGCTGCCGACCGGGAAGAAGTAGTGGAACAGGTGACAGAGTCATTGGGCGAAATAGGGGATTCAAGAGCGATAGAACCTTTGGTCGATGAATTGTCTCTCCGACCAGGGCTCGGAAAGAACCAGTACACAATTAAAACACCGAGCGCCGTTGATGCACTGGTCAAAATGGGTGACAAGGCCAAAAGCGTGTTACTCACCGAGCTGAAGTCGCGAGACCCTCTTTTTCGTTTCGGCATCGTTAAGACATTGGAACAAATGGGGTGGAAACCTTCGAATCCAGATGAAGAGATTTTGTCTTTGGCGGGAAACTGCAAATTCGATGAACTCGTGAAGTTTGGTGAACCAGCGATCAAAGTCCTCGTACCCTATCTATTAGACACTAACTTCCCCCAGCTTTCACTCAAAGCGGCTGAAACGTTAGAAAAACTTGGCTATAAGCCGGCAACCGACAGTGATCGAATTAATTTCCTTATAGCTGGAATGAAATGGGATGAACTGGCGAAAGCAGCCAGTCCGGAAACTCTGATTGCGGCAATGAAGCATTACGAAACAAGAAATGCTTTGGTTAAAATGGGTAGCAATGCTGTGATCCCATTAATCACTGCTCTGAAAGACAAAGATGCGCACGTGAAATCTGGAGCGGTCTGGGCTTTGGGCGAGATAAGGGATGGCCGGGCTACCGAGCCATTAATGTCTCTTCTAAAGGAGATGGACGTCGAAGGTGTGATAACAGTGAATGGGGTGACAAATAGTATTAGAGGCTCGCCGACACTAGTAGAGGCTCTCGTGAAAATATCCGGTGAGAAAAAGCTGATCGGAGAACTTAACGAGACGGGCAACGAAGCGATGGCAGAAAGATTCATGAACTGCGACAATTCCAGTTTGGCAAAGGCAGCTATGGATTGGGCGCGCACGCATGGATATAAAATAGAAAGCATTCCGACTTTTGACTCCGTTCAAACGGACAAAGGCATTCGATTGCGGCCAGTTAGAATATACTGGCTCAAGAGCTTGTAGGGAGTCTTGTTACGTCTTAAGGAAGTGTCGCCCAAATAAAACTCATTGCGACAATGAACGGCTTATGCCATCATTTGTGCGCGTCTCTGCGTTGAAATCATTTCAGCGCAATGACCCAGATGGGAACGGTGATGGTGCCACGCAGCCATGCGAGGTCGGCTTTAACGCGGATGATGGACGGAGCGACGGCTTTGTATTTCACACGAGCCAAGCCGGCTTCGGAATGAGTAATCAGGACACCGACATCAATTTTGTCCGAGTTGTAGGCGGAAAGAAAACGGAGATAGTCGCGTGACAAAAATTCGCAACGGGAAAATTCAATTTCAATCGCCACGCGGTCTTTGAGAAATGAAAAGCTTGGCTCTGATTTCCCGCACTTTGGCCAGCCCTCGCCTGAAAACTCTCGAACCAAATGAGCCGCTATGGAAATCTTCGGCCTTCGCAAATAAGCCTCTTGAGCATTTACCACCGCAGCCAGAATCGAGGCGAAAGTCTCTGGTCGAGATGCAATAATCTCTTTGCCGAAACGAAATGAGAATTCATCAATCCGCACCCTCAAACTAGATCAGTCTCGGATCGCCGAGTCAAGAGAAGTCATTCAAATTAATTGAGAGTTCGTTCTCGATTTTGCCGCGAAGCATGTGCCGGCCACTTTCGATCCAATATGTCAAGTCCTGCTCAATGAAAAGCCAACGTAGAATTTTCAAGAGGCGTTCAGCCCTCAAATAGCCTTTCAGGACACCCAAAGAAGCCATGACTTCGTCAGGCGGAATGCATTCCCAAACCCGCTTGATTGCTCCGAAAAGCTCTTTTTCACAATTCGGCTTTTCGGAAATGATGCTTTTGATTTCGCTGATGACGTCATCGTGACTTGGCCGGGAAGCTTTTCCATGCATGGGGAAATTTTCACAATAAACTTCAAAATCTATTCCTTTGTTTTTCCAAGCTGGCCGTTTTGCAAAAATCCAGCTTCCGTTCGAAAGCTGTTCCACGTCGTAACGATATGTATTGCGATATTCCGGTGTGCCGGGAACTTCAGCTATCCATTGCTTTAGGACTTCGACCCGGAGGTCGGCTCTGGTTCGTGTGGTGAGCCGAAATGTTACTTGCTGCGCGTGAACCGGCTTTTTATCGGGTTTTTCTTTTGCCATAGATTCACCTTTTCCCCGCGGAAGCTGTAAACAAATCGGTTGCGTCGTGGATTGCTGTTTCAACTCGCTTCACCGCCGTACTAAGATGTGCTTCGTCCAATTCAATGCCGACACAGCCGCGTTTGAGCCGGAGGCTGGCCACCGCCGTCGTGCCGTTGCCCAGAAACGGGTCCAGCACCAGGTCCCCTTCGTTCGTCGAGGCCAACAGGCAGCGTTCCACCAAAGCCACGGGTTTTTGCGTTGGATGTTTGCCAAACTCTTTCTCATCCGTGGACGGCGCGGATATTGTCCAGACGGATGAGAAAGGGGTGACAGGTGACACGTGACGGGTGACAGGATCAGAGGCGGCCGGTGACAGGTGACAGGTGACAGGTGACATGATTTCGGAAGCGCCGGACGGCGCGCCGCTTTTTCGTGTCACTTGACACTTGTCACTTGCCACATCTCTCCAAACAGTTTTCATCTGCTTCCCCGTTACCTTCCGCATTTCCTGGTAGTTGAACACATGTTTGCTCTTTTCGTTTTTTGCGGCCCAGAGGACCGTCTCGGTGGAGTGCGTGAAGTAACGGCAGCTCAGGTTCGGGGGCGGATTCGGCTTTTCCCAGGCGATGTCGTTCAGAATCTTGAACCCGAGCTGTTGCATCGCGTAGCCGATGCTGAAAATGACGTGGTGCGTGCCGGTCACCCAAATGGTGCCGTTCGGCTTGAGCACGCGCTGACAACGTCGCAGCCATTCGGTGTTGAATTCGTGGTTCAGTTCCGGTCCACGCGAGACGTCCCAGTCGCCCTTATCCACCTTGACCATTTTGCCCGCGTGGCAGGTGATACCGCCGTTCGAGAGGAAATAAGGCGGGTCGGCAAAGATAGCGTCGAATCGGCCGTCAGGATATTTGGCCGCGATGGCGTCGAGCAGTTCGAGGCAGTTGCCGTGGTAGAGGCGGATGAAGGGGGTGTCGGATTGGAAGATGAGTTTGGGTAGGGCTGGCACTCCGCTGCCGGCCGCTGGTTTGTTTTCGGGAGACGGCGCGCAAGGGACTGCGCGCCCTACCTCGATTTGGCCATCTTCGCGGAGGGTGAAGTGTGCGGGAGGAACCGGATGTCCGATGGTGTTTTCGGCTCGCGAGGACTCTCGCCCCACTCCTTTTGACTTTCGTGTCACATGCCACTTGTCACGTGTCACCCCTCCGGGAGGTTTGGGCGGCGGTTTCCGATAGAGGGGTTTGGAATTTTTGACAGAATCAACAGAATGGGCCGAATGAGTTTTATCCTGTAAATTCTGTAAATTCTGTCGAGATGCTTTTGGTTTCGGCGGCGGTTTCCGGTATAGAGGTTTTTCTTTTCGTGTCACCTGTCCCGTGTCACGTGTCACCCCTTCTGGTCGGCGTTTGGCTGGTTTGGACTTCTTCGGCACGCCGGGATCAATTGATCAGATCAGCGATCCAGATCAAGTGTTTTTAGCCACAGCCTGTCCGCCATAGCCTCGGCGACGGCGGAATGAACACGGTTGAAAACCGAATCTCACGCCAAGACGCCAAGACGCAAAGGAGTTGGTCCGCAGATTTCGTCTACCCTCCGTAGCAGCGTTACTGCGCCCGTCCTCCGCAGTAGCCCTGCTACGGAGGATGGAGAGGACGGGCCGATTAACGCAGATTTTTTTACCCGCCACTCGCCACTCGCCACCCGTCACCCGTCCTGCTACGGGTAGGACAGCCGGAAGAAGCGGTTGTCCACCGGCGCTGAATTGGTCGCGCTTTTGATGGCGCCATCGTTGCCGACGGGGCCGCTGAAACTGGTCCAATCAGCCGGATCCAAACCGGCATTTTGCCGCAAGGTCCAATTCGTCCAACTGACCGGCCAGGTGACGATGACGTTGGCGCCGGAACGTTTGAGCGCAAGCCGCGGCCGGAAGACGCCGGTGTTGGTCAACACGGTGAGCGTGCCGGCTGTGGAATTGCCGCTGATCAAATCCACCAGGCCATCGCCGTTTACATCGGCCGCGACGATTGATACCGGCCCGCTGTCAACCGTCAGAGTGGTGTCGAAGCCGAAAACACCGGTGCCCGTGTTGGTCAACACCAGAAGGTCGGCGGACTGGTCCGGAGCGACCAGGTCCACCATGCCGTCGCCATTCACATCCACGGCCACAACGGCAATCGTGCCGCTGCCCGCGGCATAGTGGGCGGTGAAATCCAGAACGCCGGCGCCTTTGTTCGTGAATACGAGAAACTGCCGGCGGCTCAGGTAAAAGGCCGTGACAATAAATTCCGTCCGGCCGTTGCCATAGACATCCGCCGCGGTGATCCAAGTTGGACCGCCGCCCAGGTAGGGCGAAGAAGCGAGCGCGAAACCGCCGCTGCCGTTGTTCGTCAACACGGAAAGTTGGCTGGCGATGGCGACAAGCAAATCGGGCTTGCCATCGCCATTGACATCCGCGGCCATGACAAAGGACGGCGTGGTGCCGACGTTGTAGGTGGCATTGGAAACAAAGGTGCCACCACCGCTGTTCGTCCAAATTGTAATTGAGTCCATGGCCCAGTTGGCACTGATCAAATCCAGTTTACCGTCCCCGTTTATATCTGCGGCGGCGACGGATTGGGGCTGGCTGGGCATGTTGGTAATCGCCGCGGCGAGCACGAAACCTCCGTTCCGGTCATTGGTCAAAACCGTCAGCGAACTGCTGGTATTATTGGCGGTGATCAAATCGGGCCAGCCGTCATCGTTTACATCGGCCGCGATGACCTGATAAGGAAAAGTGCCGACGGCATAGCTGGCATTGGAGACGAAGAGGCCGTTGCCGCTGTTCGTGAACACGGTTACGCTACTGGCAGTGCGCAAGGCGGCGATCAAATCCGGTTTGCCGTCGCCGTTCACATCCGCCGTCGTGATCGATTGAACCGGGCTACTGACACCCGGCGAGGAGGCGAGCTTGAAGGCAACCTGGGCGGCCACGCGGTGACGGGCGGCGAACAACGTCAGTACCACGAGAAGACAGATAATCGGTTTCATCGGAAATGATTGTCAGGTTGCGGAGCCTGTGCGTTTCTTCTAACGCAGACCCAATAAACGTGCAATTCAAATTATCCTGCTAACAATGGCGCTTTCTTCGGCACGCCGGGATCAACTCCGAATCTGTTCGCGAACGGGCTCTGAAAGTTTTCGCGAGCGGGCTCCGATGAATCGCGAGCGGGTTGACAGATCAGCGATCCAGATCAAGCGTTTTTAGCCACAGATTTACACAGATTTTCACAGATGTTTTATCCGTGTTTCATCCGTGTTCATCCGTGGCTAATGAAATGCGGCGCGATTGTATTTTTAGCTGCGCACAAATGCAGTGGTAAGTGTTCAGATAAACCAAATCATCTTCGGTCAGATCATTAAACCATCGCAGGCGTCTGGTGGGTCCCGCTTTGCGGACGGCGAACAAAGGGCAATCTTCGGGGTTGGACAGCTCCACGGGACATTGCTGGATCAGGCTCAAGAGATTGTTCCGCAGTGCCGTTTTTGGTTGTTCAGTCTTTGGATTCATGGTTGGACCCATGAGCCGTGTTTTGCCCACAGCGTGTCTGCCAACGCCAAGCTAGACTCGCAGCCGGTGCTCGTCAACGGCAACCATATGGCCGCAAAGAGGCGCAAAAGGCGTAAAGGTTTTAACCGCAGATGAACACGGATGAAGACCGAACCTCACGCAAAGGCGCAAAGGCGCATCCGCCTACGCCGAAGGCTTCGGTGGACAGGGAGAACGCAGAGAACACAGAGATTTTTACCACGAAACACACAAAACACACGAACGGCGAGCTGTTTTAAAATGCAAGAAACAGGTTTCCTGTTCCGTCTTCGGTTGCGATCCGAATCTTTTGCCTTTCGCGTATTTGGTGTATTTCGTGGTTTATATATCCTGTCCCGTTTCCTGCTTTGCGCACTTGGCGTCTTGGCGGTTTCTAATTTTTACCTGCGAAATCCGTGGTTGAAAAACGAAACAGCGCCGGATGATGGTCCTGCGCTGTCTGTGAATTTTCCCCAACGCGGGTCAGTCGTGCGGACCGCCGCAATCTACAACGTCGATGAGCAGCACGCTGATGACGTTTTGTGACGGAAGCTGGTAGCTGATAATTTGCACGTCAGCGAAACCGACGATGTGATAGAGCGTATTGTTGCCCTGACTTTTGGCCTGGTCCCAAACCGGCACGGTGATGACCATGTTTTTCAGGTTATCCAGCGCGTCGCGCACGCTTTCGCTGTTGGAGACGCCGGGTTTGCCTTGCACCCAACTGCCCGTTTGCACCTGGGTGTTGCCGGGGTTGAAGGGATCGACGTAGGTGTAACTGTTGCCGGGCGGCGTGAGGCTGTAAACCAGCGCCAGTTCTTTGGGGCTGCCCGCCCAGGTCAGCCAGCCGAAATTGCCGGGCTGCGAGCCGTTGAAAATATTGGCGATGACCATGCCGGGCTGGACATTGGCCAGACTCTGCACCGACAAGGCGATGGGATAGAGGTCGCATTGGGCGCGCGCAATCCCGGCAAACGCCAAAAGACCGAGTGTCAAGGCTGACAGACGACTAATCATGTTTGAATGTTTCATAGACTGGTATTGATTTGTGTTTCCTTGTTTCCCTGAGGTCCGGTTGAAACCAAGACTCCCAGGCGTGAAGTTACTGTAACTGCCACGGACAAGAATTCAAGTGGACCGGAGGGCAAGTCCGAGGGCGAAAGGCGCTCGCGGAAGGCCAAACATTGGACACCAAAATTCAACCACCAAGGAACAACGGTTTTTAACCGCGGACGGACATGAATGGACATGGATATTTCCCAGACATGGATAAAAATCAATTGCCAAGGTTGCCAAAAAAAAATTCAAAATCTGGCGCGCCGGCATCCCGGCATCCCGAATTTTCGGGGTGCACACGAATGCGGATGGAGATTGAATCTCACGCCAAGACGCAAAGGCGCATCCGCCTACGCCGAAGGCTTCGGTGAGACAGGGAGGACGCCAGAATTTTCATCCGTGGCTGGTCGTGTCGAAATCTGAGGGAGACGGAATGGCCGCAAAGATTTTCAGGCGAGGATGGCAGAGGGAGGACCAGCCTTCGCTCGGAAGCTACGGCGCGGCAGGTGGAGGATGGAAAACGGCACACTGAAGCGTGGACCAGCCTTCGCCAAGGCTTCGGCACGGCAGGCACCGAACGTGGGGAATTGGCAAAGCACTATTACTCCAATACTCCATTACTCCAACACCCCATTTCCCCCGCGTCAGTGATGCCGGCCGCCGCCACCGTGGTAGCCGCCCCGGTAACCGCCACCCCAACCGCCGTGGTAATAACCGCCGCGATAGCCACCGTCGAAGCCAAAGGAAAATGTCACCGGCGGATAATACCATCCGCCATAATACGGATAATAGTATGGTTGATAATAATTGTTGTAATACCGATACGTCTGCGTGTCCGGAATGACATAGACCGTTGAGGAGGGAACGGTCTGGACATAAGTCACCGCCGGCTGCGTGACAACGGTAGCCGTGCTGCTGGCAGTCGAAGCGGCCGGTTGCGGTGCGGCCGGTGCCAACTGCCGCGGCTGGTTCAGCATGGTATTGATGACGGTGTCGGAGACGCCCTGCCGCTTCAAATAAACGATCTGGCTTGCATCCAGGCCGTAGCTGCTGCCGGAATTGTGGATGTAATTGACGATGGTGTCGTCGCTCACTTTCGCCTTCGAAAGCTGCACGATTTGCGAGACGCCGTAGGACAATTGGACCGGGGCGGTTTGGGCGGCACTGGTGGTGGTGGAATCCTGTGCCGGAACGTTGCGCGCTGTCAGGATGAGTGCAGCGGTGATGGTAACTGTCAAAAACAAGCCGGGAGAGGTTCGGGTTTTCATAAAATCAACACCTGTCAATTCAACACCGCATACTCGCGCCGGTTGCGGGAACTGTCAAGGAGCCCGGAAACGGAGTGATGGAGTGATGGGGTATTGAATCGGCATGGCACCATTACTCCAACACTCCAATACTCCATCACCCCGTTTTTATTCGATGTTCGATGTTGGATGCCTGCCCTGCATAGCCTTGGCGACGCAGGGTTCGATGTTTTAACCAACTTCACGCAAACGCCTTGGGCATCATCGCGGGCGGGCCAACGCGGCGTTCGTAATCAAGGATGATGTGAACGGCTTCCTCCGGGTCGTCGGTGACCTTGAACAGGTCGAGGTCGCCGGGGTTGATATGTTTGTGCCGCTCCTGCATTTCGGTTTTCATCCAGTGCACCAGTCCTTTCCAGTATTCGCTGCCGAACAGGATGAGCGGGAATTCCGGGATGCGCTCGGTCTGGACGAGGGTCATGATTTCGAAAAATTCGTCGAGCGTGCCGAAGCCGCCGGGCATGTAAATGAAGCCGAGGCTGTATTTGGCAAAACAGACTTTGCGCGCAAAGAAATAGTGGAAGTGCAGCGGGAGGTTGACGAAGCGGTTGCCGGCCTGTTCATGCGGCAATTCGATGTTGAGGCCCACGGATTTGCCGCCACCCTGCGCCGCGCCCTTGTTGGCGGCTTCCATGATGCCCGGCCCGCCGCCGGTGATGACGGCTAACTTGTGCTTGGCAAGTTCTTTGGCAATGTCGCAGGTGGCGCAATAATACTTGTCGCGGGGCTTCGTCCGCGACGAACCGAAAATGGTCACGGCGGGGCCGACCTCGGTCAGGGTCATAAATGAATCCACGAACTCGGACATGATGCGGAAGATGCGCCAGGGATCTTCGCGCATGCGAAAGGTGGTGTCGCTCATGGCCGGAGCATAATCGCGGCAGCAAGAGGATACAAGCGCGCGGACAAAAAGGACGACGGGATGTTTTCGGTGGGGCGAGGCTACTGACGAGCCGGCTTTGGGGCGTCAAAGTAACGACGGCTCGCGGGGACGCTCGCCCCACCGGAGTTGCAAACTGACACCCTGCCAAAACAAACAGGCCGGAGAATCGAAATTCCCCGACCTGTTGCGTTGTCGGTTCCTCAAGAGCAGCCGAGGCTATCGCCGCAGTTCAGGCACTTGAAGCAGGCGCCGTTGCGCACGGCGACGTGGCCGCAATTCGGACACGTGGGCGCGTCCTGCTGGAAATGCGCGACGGAGTCGCTGAGAGATTTCACTGTACGGGCGGGACCGGGCTTGCGATGGCCGTCGCCGTTGCCGGGTTCCTTCACTTCCAGCACGTCGTTGTCTTCAGCCAACTGGAGTTCAGGCACCGGACGGTTCACTCTTTTTTTTTCCTCTTCCAGCAAACCGGGCATGGCGAGTTCCGGCTGCGTGCGATTGGCCGCCACCGCCTCGCGATAACCGGGAATGAATTGCAGCGCCAGCCAGCGGAACACATAGTCGGTGATGGAGGCGGCGTTGCGAATTTCGGGATTTTTGGTGAAGCCGCTCGGTTCGAACCGCTGATGCGCGAATTTGCGGACGAGGGCTTCCAGCGGTACGCCGTATTGCAAGGCAATGCTGGTGAGCGTGCCGATGCTGTCCATCAAACCGCCGATGGTCGAACCTTCCTTGGCCATCGTGATGAACAATTCGCCCGGCCGTTGGTCCCCAAACAATCCGACCGTCATGTAACCTTCATGGCCGGCAATGTCGAATTTGTGCGTGACCGCCGTGCGCGTGTCCGAGAGACGGCGGCGGAGCGGCTTGCCGGTTTCGGCGCGCAGAGCAATCACCACGGTTTCGAGTTCCTTGATGCGGGCTTCCAGCGCGGACGTGCCGGCGGAGGCCGTCTTGTCCCTGCCATCATTGGTCTTTTTGGTGTTGAGCGGCTGCGAACGCTTCGAACCATCGCGATAAATCGCCACGCATTTCAACCCCATCTTCCACGCCTGGACATAGGTGTCACGGACCTCCTCAACCGTGCATTCATTCGGCATGTTGACGGTCTTGGAAATGGCCCCGCTGATGAACGGCTGCGCGGCACCCGTCATTTTCAAGTGGGCGAGGTAATGGATGCTGCGCTTGCCGCGATACGGCTTGAAGGCGCAATCAAACACCGGCAAATGCTCCGGCTTGAGACCGCTTTTTACTGTAGCGGCGCTCTGTGAGCGTCGCTGATCAGCGGCGGTCGCAGACTCGCCGCTACAATCCTCGACGTCTTCAATCGTGTCGAATTTTTCGATGTGCGCGACGATGCCTTCGATTTCCTTCGCGCTGTAACCGAGGCGGCGCAACGCATCGGGCACGCCGCGATTGACGATTTTCAGCATGCCGCCGCCGGCGAGGAGCTTGTATTTGACCAGCGCAATGTCGGGTTCGACGCCGGTCGTATCACAATCCATCAGGAATGCGATGGTGCCGGTCGGGGCGAGGACGGTGACCTGCGCGTTGCGGTAGCCGTGCTGACGGCCTTTGGCGAGCGCACCTTCCCAGGTTTTGCGCGCCTCGTCCTTCAAATAATTGAATTCCTGGCTCGGCTGAATTTGTTCGACGGCGTCGCGATGCTGTTGAATGACGCCGAGCATGGATTCGACGTTGTCCTTCGCCAGCGGTTGGGACACGTGCGCGCAACGCGCGTCGTGGTAACCCGGAAATGCGCCGAGGTTCGCGGCAATTTCCGCGCTCTGCTCGTAAGCCTGGCCGGTCATGATGGCCGTGATCGCGCCGGCGAGCGCCCGGCCTTCGCTGCTGTCATACGGCAGCCCGTAGCTCATGCACAGCGAGCCGAGGTTGGCGTAGCCGAGGCCGAGGGTGCGGAAGATGTGGGAATTTTCCGCGATTTCCCTGGTCGGGTAGCTGGCGTTGTCCACGAGGATTTCCTGCGCGGTGATGAAGATGCGCACGGCGGCCTTGAACCGTTCCACGTCAAATTTGCCGTCTTCGCGTTTGAATTTCATCAGGTTCAGCGACGCGAGATTGCAGGCGGTGTTGTTGATGAAAACGTATTCACTGCACGGATTGGTGGAGTGAATCGGCTCGGTGCCCTTGCACGTGTGCCATTTCTGGATGGCGCCGTCGTATTGCATGCCCGGGTCGCCGCAAACCCACGTGCCCTCGGCGATTTTGTAGAGCAATTTTGCGGCGTCCTTCTTTTCGAGCGGCTTGCCGGTGGTGATGGAGCGCGTCCACCATTCCTTGCCGGCGAGCGCCGCCTGCATGAATTCATCGCTGGCGCGCACGGAAAGGTTTTCGTTTTGATACATCACACTGCCGTAGGCGTCGCCGTTGTAGGAGCCATCGTAGCCCTGTTCAATCAATGCCCACGCCTTCCTTTCCTCCTTCTGCTTGGCGTCAATGAATTCCTCGATGTCGCCGTGCCAGTCGCGCAACGTGTTCATTTTGGCCGCGCGCCGGGTTTTGCCGCCGGATTTCACGACATTGGCAACCTGGTCATAAACTTTCAGAAAACTCATCGGGCCGCTGGGCTGGCCGCCGCCGCTGAGTTTTTCCCTGGCCGAGCGGATTGGCGAAAGGTCCGTGCCCGTGCCGGAGCCGTATTTGAAGAGCATCGCTTCGCTGCGGGCGAGGCGCATGATGTCTTCCATGTTGTCCTGGACTGACTGGATGAAGCAGGCGCTGCCTTGGGGATATTCGTATTGGGTGGTGGCGCGCTCGACCTGGCGCGTCTTGCGGCTGTAAAACCAGTTGCCCTTGCAGGAGTTTTTGCCGATGCCGTACTCATGGAACAGCCCGACATTGAACCAAACCGGCGAGTTGAACGCGCCGTATTGGTTCAGGCACAGCCAGGTCAGTTCCTCGTAAAAAATCCCGCCGTCCGCCTTGCTGAAATAGCCATCCGCGACGCCCCAATCCGCAATCGTCCGGGAAATGCGATGAATGAGCTGGCGCACCGAGGTCTCGCGCTCCGGCGTGTTTTGTTCGCCGTAAAAATACTTCGAGACGACCACCTTGGTCGCGAGCAACGACCACGACTTTGGCACCTCGACATTTTCCTGCTTGAAAATGACCTTGCCCGCGTCATCGGTGATTTCGGCGGTGCGCCGGTCCCATTCAATCTGGTCGAAGGGCTTGACCTTTGGATCGCTGAAAACGCACTCAACGCGCGCCGATTTTTTCGCCGCGCCGGCATTGGTCTTGACATGGCGACCTGCCGCCACCGTTGCGGAACGACGACTGCCTTTATGCGACGCCGGAACCAAAACCTCTTCGCGTGCGTCAATCATGAATTTTTCCTTTCGCGGCGGTCGAAATTTTATTTTGTAACAAATCACCCGACCGCCTTGACACCGAAGACCGGTCGGGAAAATTAGCTTCTCAGCCCGCTTTCCAGGTTTTCGCCGACCGCCCAATTCCAAGCGAAACCCCATTTAGTGGGCAACGAACGGAGAATATGCGCTACATATTGTGGTTGCAAGAAAATTCTTAAAAAAGTTGCAGGAAAGTTACGGGAACGATATTCCCAAACAAAACCGGGCAAATCTCGCGTCTGCATTGTGCAAACGACAACTTATTCGCCGCTGTGAACAAAAAATTCAGCGCGATTTTTTTCCGCGTGACGGCGGATATTTCCCGGAGTGTTTCCATTGCGGCAATTTGAATTTTCGTATCGGCTCAACGGTTTTCGGGCGCGGTTTGGGCACCAGCACCATCGGGCAGCCTTCGTAGCCAAACGCCCGGCGCAATTCACCGGCCAGATATTTTTTGTACGGGTCGGAAAACAGTTCATCGCGGTTGATGAACAGCAGAAACGTCGGCGGCGCCTGCCGCACCTGCGTCGCGTAAAAAAACTTCAGACGGTGCCCCGCCGCGCTGACCGGCTGGCGGCGCTCAATGGCGTCGCGCAATGTGCGGTTCAAAATCGCCGTCGGGATTTTTTGCTGCAACTGCGCCGCGACGTAGCGCACGGCCTCAAGCAGACGTTCGAGGTTGAAACCTGACGTGGCCGACGTGAAAATCACCGGCGCATAATCGAGGAAAAACAATTTCTCCTGCACCCACCGGCCGAATTCACCGAGCGTGGATATCATCTTTGCCTGGCCTTCGCGCCGTTGCTTTTTATTGCGTCGTTCGATTTCCTCTTCGCGCACCTGGCGGACGGATTCCGCCACCAAATCCCACTTGTTGACGACCACGATGCAGGCTCGGCGCTCTTCAACGATTTTGTCCGCAATCTTTTTGTCCTGTTCCAAAATGCCGGCCTCGGCGTCCAAAACCAGCACGGCAATGTCGCAACGTTCGATGGAATCCACCGCGCGCTGGACACTGAAAAACTCGATCGAATCGTCCACCCGCCGCGCCTTTCTCATGCCGGCGGTGTCAATGAGAACGTATTTTTGCCGCACCCCGTCGGTTTCCACCTCAAACGGCACATCAATGGAATCGCGGGTCGTGCCCGGCACCGGGCTGACGATGACCCGGTCGGATTGTGTTAACGCGTTGATAATGGATGACTTGCCGACATTGGGCCGGCCGACAATGGCAAGCTTCAAGGGTGACGGGTGACGGGTGGCGGGTGACGAGTCAGGGCCGTTGTCCGTCGCAGGCGATCCCTCGTCACTCGACACTCGACACTCGTCACTCTGCGGCGGCAATGCCGCCGTTGCCGCGTCCATCAAATTTTCGATGCCTTCACCGTGAATCGCACTGACGGGAAATATTTTGTCGAAGCCGAGTTGGGAAAATTCGTCCAGGCCTGTTTCCGCGCGGCTCGTGTCCACCTTGTTGACCGCGACCAAAACGGGTTTGCCGCTGCGCCGCAATTTTTCCGTGGCTTCGCGGTCCAGCGGCACAATTCCTTCCTGCACATTGACGACAAGAATGATGACATTTGCGGACTCGATGGCCAGATCCACCTGTTCCATCGCCGCCTTGATGATGACATCGCCCGCCTTTTCACGCCGCAACAGGCCGATGCCGCCGGTGTCCACGAGCGTGAAGGCGCGCCCGTGCCACTCGGCTTCGGCACTGATGCGATCGCGCGTCACACCCGGCTGGTCATGGACGATGGCGATGCGCCGTCCAACGATGCGGTTGAACAGCGCGGACTTGCCGACGTTCGGGCGACCGACGATGGCGATTAGAGCGGACACGAAAGTAGAATAGAAAATTTTGCGGCCACTGCGAGTGAATAAATTTTCAATCGACTGGCATTTGCCAGATATGCAGGCGATGGAGAGGTTTACATTTTCAACGGAGTAATTATCTTTATTGAAATCCAATGAAACGTTGGACGCTTATCCCCGCGGGCTGGGCCTTGGTTGTCATTGCAATTGGGGCATTTCTTTACCAACTCGTCGTTTTGTGGGGAATGCCAATCTACTCGGCTTCGGCCCTGGTCGGATTTGATCCGGAAAATCCGGCCCAGCGGGCAAATCTCGCCTCGGTTTGCAGCAGGCAAAGTTTTGTTTTATCAACCAACGTCCTTTATCCCGTTTGCGATTCTCTGAATCTGGCCAATAAGTGGGGAACTCGTTATTTCGGCGGCGAGCGCATGACAACAAAGGATATTTATCCATTTCTCGTGCGTCGAATTCGAGTATCCTACCCAAGGAACGGGAAAGGGCCGGCTCAAATTTTCTATTACAACGAAAAGCCTGACGAAGCGATCACGATTGCCAATGCCATAGCGAGCTCAGTTACAAACCAGCTCACTCGGTTAGAACGAGCGACGAACAGCAGCCTAGGCATGTGGGTTGAGAATGCAACCGAAGAGCGACGGCGCTATGGCTGGATCTCTTTTGGTAGCGGCATTATTTTCATTGTCATCCCTTGCGGGATTGCTGGCATCATCCTGCTCTGGTTGGGATACCATTCGCCACGGCTGATCCTGCCGCTGCCTCCACCTTCCCAGCCTTTCCGTTCCAAGTATTAGAACCGTTTCAAAAATATGTAGCCGCCGACGTCAGTCGATACCATTGGAACAAAGGCGATTCATCTGAATTGATGAAATCATGGAGACAACTGCAGAGCCAGTTACAATTTCCGTATCAACCCCTTTGCCCGCCACACCCAGACGCGGTCGCGTTTGCGCTGGAACGTTGGGGCATGCACGTCGTCACTGATAACATCCTTCAATTCCGTCCGCGCCAGCTCCGGCTGGTTTTTGGCGAGGTAAAGCCCGGCCAGTTGCACCTTGGCGCGCGCGTAGGAATGTTCCGCGGTGACCTGTTGCCACATTTGGAGCGCCGAATCGGTTTCGCCGAGGGCAGCCAGCGTTTCGGCCAGTGCCATCATCGTGTAGCCGTAATCATGTTTCGGATTTTCGGCAATGACGCCTTCGAGCAACGGACGCGCTTCGGCGGCGCGTTTCTGGCGGAGCAGGCATTGGCCGAGGTGGGCGCGGGTGTCAATGTCCTGCGGATCCCTTTCCAACGCCGCGCGGTAGCAGGCCCCGGCCTGGTCGAGTTTGCCCTGTTGAAAATAAATGTCGCCGAGTTGCGAATGGTGGTGCGCCTTGTCAAGGTGATGAATTTGCGCCTGCAATTCCTTGATGCGGCGGCGACTGTGCGCGCCGGGCAGTTCAAATCCGTGCGTGGCGGACGGCACAGCGCGATAAACGTAAAAATAATACAACATGGAGGACAATCCCCAGCCCAGGACAATGAACAGCGCCCAAATCCATTCGCGCTGGCGGATGGCGTCAATGAGCATCCAAATTTGGAAGATGGACACCGCCAGCCAAAACGGACTGGTCAAAAGAAAGTTCCAGCTCTCGATGTTGGTGAGCAGCGAGGCGAACATGCTTTGAGCTTAGGCGCGCAGGCAAAACGAGGCAATCAAACTTCATAACGGATGGCCCTGCCCGCCGTTCATCGAATTGACGATGGTGGGTTATTTTGTTGTAGTGTCGGCGCTGTGCGCCGATTTGGTCGAGCCGCAGGCTCGACGCTACACAAAATTCAGACATGGCAGAATTGCCCACTTGTTTCCCGCGCGTTTTCCGTATAATTATTCGCGGCGTCACCCGGCATGAATCCGACCCTCATCATCGTACCGACTTACAACGAGCGGGAAAATCTCTCGCGCATGGCGCAGCGGCTGTTGTCGTTGCCCGTGCCGGTGGAACTGCTGGTGGCGGATGACAATTCGCCGGACGGCACGGGCAAAATCGCCGACGAACTCGCAGCGAAACACCCGGAAATCCACGTTCTGCATCGCGCGGAAAAGAACGGCCTGGGGCGCGCCTATATTTCCGGATTCAAATGGGCGCTCGAACGCAGCTACGAATTCATCTTTGAAATGGACGGCGATTTTTCGCACAACCCGGATGACGTACCGCAATTTCTGGACGCTGCCAAAAGCCAAAATGCCGACCTCGTGTTGGGGTCGCGTTATTCGAATGGCATCCGCGTCGTCAACTGGCCGCTCAAGCGCCTGATGTTGAGCCGCGGCGCGGGCATTTATGTGAGAGCGGTGACCGGCATGCCGTTCACCGATCCCACTGGCGGCTACAAATGTTTCCGCCGCCACGCGCTGCAAGCCATTCAACTCGACGATGTCCGGTCAAACGGCTACAGCTTCCAGATCGAGATGACGCACCGGCTCTGGCGGCAGGGATACAAAATTGTCGAGGTGCCGATCGTTTTCACTGACCGCGCCGAGGGTCATTCGAAGATGTCCGGCCACATCATCCGCGAGGCGTTGTTTATGGTGTGGCGCTTGTGGCTGCAAAACGGCCTGCGCCGCCGGCCGCGCAAGCGTTAAGCAAATATTTGCCAAAATCGCTTCATCAGCTAAATTGAATGCCATGATTAGCTTGATCATTGGTACCAATCGTCCGGGCAGCAACACACGCAAGATCGCCGCGCACCTTGAGGAAATTTACGCCGAATTGAAGGTCCCGCTGCGCGTGCTCGACCTCGCATATCTGCCGCCGGAAATTTTTTCACCGGGTTCCTACGCGAAAAAACCGAAATCATTCCGGCCTTTTGCGGATGCGATTTTGCAATCCGACGGCCTGCACATCGTCACCCCGGAATACAATGGCAGCCTGCCCGGGGTGCTGAAGTATTTCATCGACATGCTGAAGTTTCCGGAGAGCTTTGAGCGTCGGCCCGTGTGTTTCACCGGCGTGGCGGCGGGAACCTGGGGCGCGTTGCGTCCGGTGGAGCAGCTCCAGCAGATTTTCGGCTATCGCAACGCCTACCTCTACCCCGAACGCGTTTTCCTGCCGCAAATCAACAATTTGCTCGACGCCTCGGGCCGGCTCAAGGACGCCGAATTGCTCGGCCGTTTGAAAGCCCAGGCCAACGGCTTCACCGATTTTGTCGAGCGCCTGAAAAACGTGAAATTGCGCGGTGCAAAATCGTGAGCTAGATTCCGCAAGCACAAACAAAAAAGGAAATTCATTATGAAAACAAACTGTTACGCCAGCCTGCTGGTCGCCGGTACCATCCTCTTTTCCGCCGCAACCACCTTTGCCGCCGTTCCCAAGGCCGGCGACACCGCGCCGCTGTTCACCGGCCAGGATCAGGACGGCAAAATGTTGAAGCTGGACAGCCTCATTGGCAAAAAAATCGTGCTGCTCTATTTTTATCCGAAGGACAACACGTCGGGTTGCACGAAAGAGGCGTGTGGTTTCCGCGACCGCATGGGCGAATTGCAAAAGGACAACGTCGAGGTCCTCGGGGTCAGTTTTGATTCTGCGGAGAGCCACAAACAGTTCATCGCCAAGTACAATTTGAACTTCCACCTGCTCGCCGACCCTGCCGGGAAAATTGTTGATCTTTATGACGTGCGGGTGGTGGGCCGGAAAATGGCGCGTCGCGTCAGCTTCCTCATCGGCCTCGACGGCAAAATTGTTCACGTCACTGACGCGGGCAATCCCGACACTCACTTCAGCGAAATGAAGGACGCCATCGCCGGTTTGAAAAAGAAGTAAGCCCAAACTCCAAAATTGAGTTTCTGCGTTGCGGAGTGCGGCCGTCCCCGGCCGCAGCAAAGTGGGCGGGCGGTTGGGAAATGTTCCGTGGCTTGAATGAAGCCAGTTGCTGCGCCCGAGGACGGGCGCACTCTGGCATGGCCTCCTCCGCCCCGCCACCATCGGCAACTGCGGGTTCGGGGTAAGCCGGACGAGGACTTCAAAAATTGGTGGGGCGGCGTCCTCGCGAGCCGGGAACCTGGAAATTTGCGGCTCGCCGGGAGTCTCGCCCCACCGATGCAATCGCTGTTTTAAAGCCGCGCCTCGCCAAATCTGTCGTTCGGGTTTAAAATTGTTCTGTGCAGTCGTGGATGAACAGCGGCATGGTCACGCGGGCGCGGGATTTTCTTCACCGCCACTGGCGGCGCGCGCTGCGCCTGCGCGAAAAACTGGTCCTGCGGGAAGAAGCATTCCACCTCGTGCTGGCCGGGCTGGTCGGCGTCATTGGCGGTTTGGTAAACCTGGCTTTCTATTACGGAGTTCATCTGATTCAGCCGGGTGACCCGGTGGAAGTCGCCGGACGCTTGAACGATTGGGAACGCGTTCTGGTTCCGACCCTGGGCGGCCTGGCGGCGGGACTGGTTTTGCATTGGGGCTTGCGAATCGTCGGCCCGCAGGGTTCGACCAACCTGCTCGAAGTTGTCGTCGCCGGCGACGGCCGGCTGCCATTCCGCACGGAATTGGTGAAAACCGTTTCGGCCATCATCAGCATCGCTACCGGCGCCTCCATCGGGCGGGAAGGTGGCATCACGCAACTGGCGGCGACGCTGTCGTCGAAGCTCGGCCAGATCGCGAAATGGCCGCCGTACCGGTTGCGATTGCTGGTCGGCTGCGGTGCGGCTTCCGGCATCGCGGCGGCCTACAACGCGCCGATTGCGGGCGCCGTGTTCGCATCGCTGATTGTGCTGGGAAATTTTTCGATGAACCTCTTCGCGCCGCTGGTTTTTTCGTCGGTCATCGCGGCAATGGTGTCACGCAGCTTCTTTGGCATTGAACCGTGGTATAAAATCCCGCCGTTTCCCGCCGCCACGCTGTCACAACTGCCGTGGTTTGTGCTGTTGGGCGTGCTTTGCGGCGCGGTTGGCGCGCTGTTTCTGAAATTACTGCGCATGGGTGAACAACAGTTTCGCAAGTTCAACTGGCCGATCTATCTCCGGCTGACGCTGGCCGGTTTGTTGGTGGGCGTCATCGCCATCGGTTTTCCCGGCGTCTGCGGCAATGGCTATTCCGTGACCAACGGCATTTTGCACGAAAAATTCCTTACCGAGGCAAACCCGCTCCTGTGGCTGGCTGGATTGCTGGTGGCAAAATGGGTGGCCACGGCAGCAACGGTCGGCGCCGGCACGGTGGGCGGTGTGTTCACACCCACGTTGTTCATCGGCGCAAGTGCCGGCGCGCTGTTCGGCACAGCGCTGCACCAATTTGGGAATTCAGCGGCGGGCATGCCGGCGGGCGCGTTCGCGCTGGTGGGCATGGGCGCGGTGCTGGCGGCGACAACCCGGTCGCCGTTGCTGGCAATGATTTTGATTTTTGAATTGTCCCTGGATTACTCGCTTGTCCCGCCACTGATGCTGGCGTGCGTGGTTTCCATTCTGGTGGCGCGGCAATTGCACGGCGAGTCGGTTTATACGGAGCATCTCCGCGTCAAAGGCCTGGCGCTCGGCCAGGAAACCAGCCGCCCCGGCGCAACCATGGAACAAACCATCGGCGACCTCATGCACGCGCCGGTAATGCCGGTGCGCGAGAACACACCGCTCCGGGAAATCGCCGACCGCTTTTTGACCGACTCCAATAATTTTCTGCCGGTCGTGGACGCGCAGCAGCGGTTGCTCGGCATGGTGGCGTTGCAGGATTTAAAGGAATTTTTGAACGCCGCGCAGGATTTGGACGCGGTCATCGCCTACGACGTAATGCGTCCGCCGCCCCAATGTCTCACCCCCGGCCAGCGGTTGCTCGAGGCGCTGCCAGCGATGCTGGAAAGTGAATTGCGCAACGTGCCCGTCGTCAACAATCCGGCGGAAAACAAGCTGGTCGGCGCGGTCATCCGGGCGGAAGTGCTGGCGATTTTTTCCGAAGCCATCGCCACAAAAAGCGACCCAGCACGGTGAAAAGTCTTTTTTGAGAGCGTTCCGTTTTCTAAGCTGAACGTGTGCCTTTTAAAACCGGCGACCAACTTACCTTGACGATTCAAGACATCGCGTTCGGCGGTGAAGGCGTCGGGCGCGCAAGCGCGGTGTCGAGTGCAGAAACAGTTTCGGCTGACGTCTCAACCCCCGACCCTCGACCCTCGACCTTCGACCGTAATTCCATGGTCGTGTTCGTGCCGTTTGTGCTCGTCGGCGAGGTCGTTGAGGTTGAAATCACGGAGGCCAAAAAGAATTTCGCCCGCGCGAAACTTTTGCGCGTCGTTCAGCCGTCGCCAGAGCGCGTCGAACCGGCGTGCCGCTACTTCGCCCAATGCGGCGGCTGCCAGTATCAGCATGTTGATTACGCCACACAGCTTCGATTGAAACACAAACAAATTGCCGATTTGTTTCAGCGCATTGGCGGGTTTGAGCAGGCACGGGTTGCGCCGGTCATCCCCTGCCCCCGACCTTACGGCTACCGCAATCGCATCATGATTCGCAGCCAGTGGAACAAACCGGAACAAAAACTGAACATCGGTTTTGTGCGCTGGGACTGCGGTTTGGTCGAGGACATCGAGGAATGCAAAATCGCCGAACCGGTGCTCAACGAAGAAATCCGGCGGGTCCGCGCGCATCCACCACCGAAAGGCGGGATCAAAGTCGTTTTGCGCGTGCCGCCGGAAGGCTGGGACGTGCCGCCGGACTCGTTTTTCCAAAACAATTTTTCCCTGCTGCCGAAGCTCGTCAAAACGGTGCGCGGGTTTCTCCGCGACAGCGGCGTGCGGCATCTGGCGGACCTGTATTGTGGCGTTGGTTTTTTCGGCATCGAACTGGCGGACGCGGTCGAATCGTTCGCCGGCGTGGAATACGATCAGCGCGCCATTCAATCGGCGCGGCGCAACGCGGCGGCGCGGAAAATCAGCAACGGCGAGTTTATGGCGTCGGCGGTGGAGGCGGTTTTGCCGGAATTACTGAAGCGTTTTTCGCCGCAAGCCACAACGGTATTGCTTGACCCGCCGCGCAAAGGCTGTTGGCCGCAGACGTTGAAATTGTTGCGTGAAACAAAGCCGGCGCAAGTGATTTATGTGTCATGTCATCCGGCAACGATGGCGCGCGACTTGAACATTTTGTGCGGCAATGGTGTCTTTGAACTGGCGCGCGTGCAGCCATTGGATATGTTTCCACAAACACAACACGTCGAATGCGTGGCGGATTTGCGCGCTGGCACAAAGTCTTGCCAGAAGGCGCCGGATGGATTCAAATGAACAAACTTAATGGCAACACAACTGCGAACTGACCCGAGAAAAAATTTTGCGCCGCGATTTTTGCCCTGGCTTTTGACGGTGGCAGCCTTTGCATTTTATTGGTTCACGTTGAACCGATGGATATCTTTGAACCCCGCGGTATCGCCAGCCAACCTTCAGGCGGTCGCCAAAATATCAGGCTGGACGTGGCAACCGGAGGTTGTGAAACCGGTTTCATTTCTGGTCACCTTTCCATTTCACTGGTTGTCGCCGGGGCAAATTCCAATCGCGCTGAATATATTTGCCGCCGTGTGCGCGGCCCTGACCCTCGGCTTGCTGGCGCGGTCAGTCGCGCTGCTACCGCAAGACCGGACCGACATGCAACGCAAACGTGAACACAGCGATTTTTCGTTTTTGACCACTGGCAGCGCGTGGCTGCCGCCGGTTCTGGCCGTGTCGGTTTGCGGTTTGCAAATAACGTTTTGGCAGAACGCAACGAATTATACGGACGAGATGTTCGACCTGTTGCTGTTCGCGTTCGTGATTTGGTCGTTGCTGGAATACCGGCTGGATGAACGCGAGTGGCGTTTGTTTCTGGCCTCGTTCGTGTATGGCGCGGGCATGGCAAACAATTGGGCAATGGTGGGATTTTTTCCGGCTTTCGTACCCGCGATAGTGTGGATTCGCGGCTTGAGCTTCTTTAATCTGCGGTTCCTCCGGCGAATGCTCTTGTGCGGGCTGTTGGGAATGACATTTTTTCTTTTACTGCCACTGCTGATCGTGATTTCGGGCAAGTTGCCGGTAACTTTCTGGGAGACACTGAAAATCAGCCTGGTTCCGCAATATGAAGTGCTGAAAGTTTTTTTCTTCTACTGCCTCCACCCACCGCAATATTTTGAATTCCTGGCGTTGTTGCTGGCTTACCTGATCCCGGTGTTCATGATGGCGATTCGCTGGAAAGCGTCCTTTGGCGACCACAGTCAAATCGGCCTGGTGTTGACGAGTTTCCTGTTTCATCTGGCGCATGCCACTCTTTTTGTCCTCTGCGTTTGGATGGCATTTGATCCGCCGTTCAGCCCGCGGCATATTGCCTCGGGGTCGCCGTGTTTGACACTTTATTATCTCGGCGCATTGAGCATTGGTTATTTCAGCGGATATTTTTTGCTCATTTTTGGCAAAGACCCCAGCAGCCGATTGCCATTGCCAAAGCCACCGGTGGCTCAATTCTTGAACCCTTTGGTGGTTGTGAGTGTTTGGGTGTTCGCGGCGGCAGCAGTAATAGGGCTGATTTACAGAAACACGCCGCAAATCCGCGCGGCAAACGATGATACATTCCAAAAATACGCATCGTTCGTGGAGGAAAATTTACCGCGTTCGGGCGGCATTTTGTTGAGCGATGATTCGAGGCGTTTATTCCTGGTGGAGGCGGCATTGGCGCGGGACGGCCGGGCGAAGGATTTTATGCCGCTCGACACCCAGTCCCTGAACTGGCCCTCTTATCTCCGGTTCTTGCACAAAAAATTTCCGCAAAAGTGGCCGGAACTGGTGTCGGCGACAGACGTGAAACCGCTCAAGCCGATTGGACTTGTCAGCGCCTTGACCATGCTGGCCAAATCCAACGAGCTTTACTACCTGCATCCGAGCTACGGCTACTATTTCGAGCAATTCTATCAGGAGCCGCACGGCCTGGCCTACAAACTAAAATTACTGCCCAATGACACGCTGTTGCCATTGTTACCGGACAAAAATCAAATCGCTGAGAACCAGGCACTCTGGGCGCGGGTGGAAACGCAGGCGTTCGCTCCCATTAAACGCGCAGTCACACCGCCCGCCCCGAATGCGCCACGCAGTTTGGGGCAGCGATTGCTGGATAGGTTTCACGTGCCCCGCGAACAAAATCAAAATGCCATCCTGGCCGGAACCTTTTACTCGCGCGGCCTGAATTTCTGGGGTGTTCAGTTGCAACGTGCCGGTGATCTTACAAACGCCGCCGCATGTTTCATCATGGCAGAAGAAGTCAATCCCGACAATTTCGTCGCGCAAATCAATTTCCGGTTCAATCAAAGCCTTCGAGCCGGCAAAAGCGTGCCGCTGGACTTGTCCAAAATCACCAGTGATCAGTTTGGCAAATATCGCGATTGGAACGAAGTGCTCAATGTCAACGGGCCGTTTGACGAACCGAGTTTTTGCCTAGCGGATGGCATTACATTGGCAGTGCAAAACCGATTCTTTCGCCAGGCCGTTGCGCCGTTGGCGCGCGTTCGCGAACTCGAGCCGGACAATCTGGCCGCGCGACTCTGGCTCGGCCAAATTTACGTGTTATCCCGCCTGTCCGACCGCGCGCTCGATGCCTTGCGCGACCCGCTGGAACACCCGGAAAGATTCTCGCTCGACAAAATGAATAAAAATCAACTGAACGTCATCGCCGCCGCCGCCTATCTTCAAAAAGACGACGTGGCCCACGGAACGCAACTGCTCGAAACCGAAATGGCCCTTCATCCCACCGATAACGCTCTGCTCAGCGCCGTGGCGCAGGCTTATCTGACGCACGGTCTGTTCACCAACGTGCTTGACGTGATTGATCGAAAGCTCCGGCTTACACCCGACGACCCGGCCTGGCTTTTCCAACGGGGCTACGTTTCCATCCTACTCAAAGCCTATGATGACGCCATTGCCGCTTTCACCAGCGTGCTTGTCACTCAAACGAATAATTCTTCGGCGCTGTTCAATCGCGCCATTGCCTGTCTCAACATCGGCAAGCTCGACGCTGCGCGCGCCGATTTCAAAACGCTGCAACAATCGCTCACCAACTCGTTCCAGGTCGCCTACGGCCTCGGCGAAATCGCCTGGCGCCAGCACAACACGAACGAAGCGATTGGAAACTACAAACTTTATCTGGCCAACGCGAACACCAACACCGCCGAGGCCACAAACGTCATTCAACGGCTCCGCGAACTCAAAGGCCATTCACCCTGAAACGCGCCAATGCGCGTCACGCACATCATTACCCGGCTGGTCGTCGGCGGCGCGCAGGAAAACACCGTCGCCTCCGTGCTCGGCCTGCGCCAAATACCCGGGGTCGAAGTCCATTTGCTCTCCGGCCCGACGACCGGCCCCGAAGGCTCGCTTGAATCTGAATTCGCGGGCACGCCGGAAATTCTCACGCGCGTTCCGGACCTCGTCCGCCCGATTCACCCGCTGAAAGACTGGCTCGCGTTGCGCCGGATCGAAATAATTCTGCGCGAACAAAAGCCTGACATCGTCCACACCCACAGCGGCAAGGCAGGAATTCTTGGCCGCCTTGCGGCCCGGCGCGCCGGCGTGCCGGTGATCATCCACCACATTCACGGTCCTTCCTTCGGCCCGTTCCAAGGATTGCCGGCCAACTGGATTTTTACCGCTGCCGAACGTTACGCCGCCGGAGTTACCACGCATTTTGTCTGTTCCGCCCAGGCCATGACGCGACTCTACCTCGCGGCTGGCATCGGACGCCCGGAAATGTACACGCGCATTTTCAGCGGCTTCCCGGTGGAACCGTTTTTGCGCGCGACGAACGATCTTGCCCTTCGGGCGCAATTCGGACTCAACGAAAACCATTTCGTCATCGGCAAAATCGCCCGGTTGTTCAAACTCAAAGGCCACGCCGATCTGCTCGCCGCGTTCCAAAAAATCCTGCCCCAAACTCCGCAGGCGCGGCTGCTGTTGGTTGGCGACGGCACATTGCGGAATGAAATTGAAAATCAGGTCCGCGCGCTCGGTCTCCAAAGCAAGGTCATCTTCACCGGCCTCGTGCCGCCCGGCGAAGTGCCGCGTTATGTCGGCATCATGGACTGCCTAGCCCACCTGTCGGCGCGTGAAGCGCTTTCCCGCGCGTTGCCGCAGGCGCTGGCGGCAGGCAAACCTGTCGTTGCTTATGACTTCGACGGTGCCGACGAAGTATGCCTCGAAGGTGAAACCGGCTTTTTGGTTCGCACCGGCGACATTGCCACCGTCACCCAACGGCTGCTCCAACTCGCCAACGACGCGCCGTTGCGCGAGCGCCTCGGTCGCCGGGGACAGCAATTTGTCCGCGAAAATTTTGCTGTCGAACAAATGGTGGACAACCTCTACCATCTCTACCTGAAACTGGCCGCCGAACGCGGAGTGAATTTATCAGCGGATTAATATGCACGAATGCCCCCGCCCCGTCCCTCGCCCCGCCTCGCGGGGAGAGGGTGGTTGAGCGGCAGCGAAACCGGGAGAGGGGAATCAGTAAAAAAATTTACGAAGCATGGTTTTCCCGTTTAACTTTTTTCTGGCTGCCTTTGCCGGCGCGTTGCTGACAACGCTGCTCGCCTTGCCGCTTTGGCGCCGATGGTGCCTGCACGCAAATCTCGTGGATGACCCCGGCCAGCGCAAAATCCACGACGCGTCAGTGCCGCTTGCCGGCGGGCTGGCCGTCCTCACGGGCATGTTGCTGCCGCTGGCGGCCGGCGCAATTTTGATCAAGCTCGGTGTAAACATCACCAGCCAGACGCACCTGATTGCACACGGACTGAATCGTCGTGCGGCTGAACTTGGGGTAATTGCGTTCGGTGCGATGGTGATGGTTGTGCTGGGCTGGCTGGACGACAAACATGAACTGAAACCATTGCCGAAATTCATCGGCCAATTGTTCATCGCCGTGCTCGTTGCCGCCGCCTGCAAGCGCATCACGCTCTTTGTGCCCAGCGTCGCGTTCAGTTACATTGTCACCATTCTGTGGGTGCTCACGGTCGTCAATGCCTTCAATTTCATGGACAACATGAACGGCCTGTGCGCCGGGCTGGGCGCTATCGGCGCGTGGCAGTTCGCCATCATCGCCGCGGGCCGCGGGGAATACCTCGTTGCCATCACCGGTTTTTTGATGTGCGGTGCGCTGGCGGGTTTTCTGCCCTGGAATTTTCCGGACGCCCGCGCTTTTCTCGGCGACGCGGGCAGCCATCTGGTCGGTTACCTGCTCGCGTTGATGGCAATCCTGCCGCACTTTTACACGAAAAGGAACCCGCACCCCTTGGCCGTTCTCTCGCCGCTGTTCGTGCTGGCCATTCCCCTAGCCGACCTCGCCTGGGTCGTCATCCTGCGCACCCGCGCCGGCAAACCGTTCTGGATTGGCGACACGAATCACCTCTCGCACCGGCTCGTCCGCACGGGACTGAGCCGGACCCGCGCCGTACTGCTCATCTGGCTGGTCGCCGCCGCCATCGGTTCCATCGCCTGTTGGCTTTGACTTAATTCATCAAACGTGCCCCTCGCCCCGCAGAGCGGGGAGAGGGTGGTCCGCGCAAAGCGGGACCGGGAGAGGGGTTTGTCATTCAGGTTTCTTCACATTCATTCGTGGTCGCTTTCTTTCGTGTGTTTCGTGCGTTTCGTGGTTAAAATGGTCCCGTGAAACTGCTCTTCATCGGCGACATCGTGGGACAACCGGGCCGGCGCGCGGTTGCGGAACTGCTTCCCAAACTACGGCAACAACACGCGCTTGATTTCGTCATCGCCAACGGCGAAAACTCCGCCGGCGGCTCCGGCATCACACACAAAACCGCCGAAGAAATTTTCTCCGCCGGCGTGGACGCCATCACCAGCGGCGACCATTTGTGGGACCAGAAGGAAGTCATGGAACTGCTCCAGAATGAGAAACGCTTTCTGCGACCGCTAAATTATCCGCCCGGCACACCCGGCCAGGGCAGCGGAGTTTTTCAAATTATACTCAAACGGTGGGGCGAGACTCCCGGCGAGCCGTCTGGCAGACGTGAAGCTTCGGCTCGCGAGGACGCTCGCCCCACCAATCTTTCAATTGCGGTGTTGAATGTGCAAGGGCGCACGTTCTTGCCGCCGCTGGAAAATCCATTTCTCCTCGCGCTCGACGAGGTGAAACGGCTGCGCGAACAGACGAAACTCATCTTCGTGGATTTTCACGCCGAGGCGACCTCGGAAAAAATTGCATTCGCACGGATGCTCGACGGCCAGGTGAGCGCGGTCGTGGGCACGCACACGCACGTGCAAACGGCGGACGAACAGATTTTCCCCGGCGGCACGGCGTATTTGACCGACGCCGGCTTTACCGGCCCGCATGAAAGCGTGCTGGGCCGCGAAATCGAGCCTGTCCTCAAACGTTTTCTCACCAACATGCCGCAGCGATTTGAAGTGGCGAAAAACCGCGTGCTCCTTCACGGCGCGGTGATTGAAATTGATGACATCAGTGGCAAGGCGGTGAAAATTCAGCGCGTGTCGGAATCGGTGGGTGCCTGACGCGTTCAGCCCAATTCCTTCGCCATGATGAAATCGTCCATGACAAACCCGCCGCCGATGTCCGTAACCACGGAATCGGCGGTGACAAAGCCATTTCGTTGGTAGGCGGCGATGGCCCGGGCGTTGCGTTTATTCACGGAAAGAATCAGCCGGCGCCCTGCCCCGGCGCGGACTTCGCGTTCGACGTGCTGCAACAGGAGGCTGCCCAGCCCGCGACCGTGCAGTTCCGGCAGAAGATAAAGCTTGTGCAGCTTCATCACGCCCGGCTCGGCTGTCGGTCCGTAAGACGCAAAGCCAGCCGGTTTGCCGTCCACGAGCAAAAGGTCATACCGGATTCCTTGGGAACGGATTTCGTCGCGCAGCACGTCGAGCGAATACATCCGCACCAGCATGTAATCAATCTGCGCGTGGGTGATGATGCCCGGATAACACGCGCGCCAGATGACCCCGGCCAGTTCAGAAATGGCCGGCAGGTCGGCCTCGGTGGCCCGGATAATTTTCGTCTGGGTTGGCAATATGGTGTTCATTTGCGCCTGCGAAACTCGTCCATCAGGCGGAGAATTCCTTCGCGGATTTCAAACAATTCCTTGCGCGCTTCGGAAACCATTTTCTCCGGCAGCAGTTTCCTCGGCGCAACCGCCTCCAGCCCCGTCTGCGCCTTATGCAGATGGCCGAGCGCGCGTTTCAGGTAGGCAACGGTGAATGCGCCGTCGCGCGGCTCCCGGCCCTGGGCTATGCCATGCAACGCGCCACCGAGTTTTACGCTCGTGGTTTGAAATTCAAAGACGAACTGCTGCAAATCGTCGTCTTCGGATTCCTTGAGGCCCAGCTCATCGCATTCGTGCCAGACCTTCATCGCGCTTTCATGACAGCGATGCTGGAGCGGATGCCGGATGTTACCATCGGCAGTGCGAATCCAGTCTATGCCCTCCCGGTGCGGTTCGGGTTCGGGCAACGGTTCGTTCGCGGCTTCCTCACAAATACGATTCATCTCCTCGACGGACATCAACTCGTCGTCGTCCTCGCCTGCCGCGCCGAAGCGTTCATGCGAAGGCGGGTCCTCGCAATCCCACCCCATTTCCTTCGCAATTTTCGTCTCGGCCTCATCGGAGTCGCCGTATTTTTCCCGCAGTTCCATGTATTTGTCCGTGCGGGCGTCGCACTCCTTCATGAACCGCTCGTAATCGTACTCGTCCCATTCCGCTGCCGGGTCCTTCTGCCCGCGTTTTTGTTTCTCCAATGCATCGTTCAATTGCTTGGAGAACATTTCCCAGCCCGTCTCGGCGTCTTTGGCGCGCTGCTTTTCCTCGGCGGATGTCAACCGCCACTCCGGTGCGGAAATGTTCAACTCAAAATCCGCGCTTTCGATGACGACACGTCCGTTGCCTTCGCTGAACCATTCGAGGTAAAGCGCATTGGCGACGCGTTCCGACGGTTTCTCGCCACGATCAATCATGGCGAACGCCTCCTCATCGGGAATCGTGAACACCCGCATCTTTTGCGACGCCGAGAGATTACCGATCTTGCCGCGTTGAAGCGGATTGAACTCCGGTTTCTTGCGCATCGGAAAAGTTTTGGCGGAATTCTTGAATTTGAGCAGACAACCCGCGAGGTCGGGGCAGGCGTTGCCTTCGAGATCGAGTTTCACTGGTTCGTCGAGGCCATCAAGCCAAAGTTTGCCGCGCACAATGCCCTTCACGCGATTGTCAATCTTGCCGCGAATCACGCTGTCATGAATGCGCCAGGCCATGCGCGCAGAATAATCACATCGCCCGCGCCGGGCAAAAGAGTTTTCGGTGCTGATTGCAACACCCCATTACTCCAATACTCCATCACTCCGCTTCTTGTTAAAACACAATCGGCTCGTTCAATTTGCCGCATTGGATGCAGCGCGAGCGGTCCACGTCCGCGTCGTCCGTATAAACGTAACCGCAAGTCTGGCAGCGGAAAATCCTGTCCTCCGTATGCGTCGGGCCGAAGCGGCGGCGGCGCAATTCGGAATAAATCCCCAAACCACACAGCGCGCCGAGCAGCAAGGCCACATAAATCACAATCAACGTGGGAATGTTCATGCTACGAGCTAACCGGCGGGTTTGTTGCGGGTGGCGGCACGGTGTGCCAGGTGAAAATCATCCGGCCAACGGTCAGGTGCGATGACGGGGTGAAGCGCATGGCACGGGCGAGTTCGAGCGCGCGCTGGTCGGCTATTTCATACTGATCGGCGGGGGTAAAACCGCTGTCGGGAGGTAGCAAAACGGTTGAAACGACATTGCCCGCCGCGTCCACGAGCACCTGCACTTTACTCGGCGCAATCACGTTCGCATACGGCCAATTCGTCAGGTTGATTTGTGATGGCAACTGTCGTTGGGCCAGTTCGCCTTCGACGCGCAACGTGGAATTTTGCGCGAGCGCAGGTGCAATCGGCAACCCGGGCGCGCTGAGTTTAAGCGGCGGTTTTAATTGAAGTCCAAAGCTCGCGAAATGATTGGTCTGCATGAATTGATTAAACACCAGTCCCAATTCATTGGTTGACAATGGCAGCCAGCGCGGCGGTTCGGTCCAAGGGAACGATGGTTGTTTCAAAGCGGCCGTTTGCAGCCAGATGGCGGACGCAAAATCCTTCTGATGCGGCAGCGCAAAGAGCGTGGGGTCGTTCAGCGCCAGCCATTCGCTGGAATTGTCCGCGAGTTTGAGGGTCGGGACGTTTGTCACCGCGCGCGGGACAATCTGTTTTCGCCCGCCGAACACGAAAAGCAATGCGACATGCGCGGCGAAAACAAGCGCGATAACCGTCAACCACCGGCCGCGCGTCCACGGGCCTTTGCCTTGCGGCTCCCGCCTCGGCGGAGCCTCCGGCGCCACCCGGGTCGTTCCCGCAAGTCCGGCCGGATGCGGTTCGGCGGAAGCAGCGTTCATGGTCCGGCGGGCGCGGGGACGGCGCGCGGCAACGTCGCGAGCAACGCGTTTTGGATGCCGGCGTCGCGCGCAAGCAACGTCAGATGGATGAACTGGTCGTAAGTCACGGCTTTGTCGGCCTGAATGACGAGCGTGAGCGGTTCGCGGGATTTTTGGGCGGCGGTTTTAAGGGCTGATTTTAAATTATTTTCAGCGACAATTTGATTGGCAAAATAAAATCGGCCCTTGGCGTCCACGGCAACGGTGACCGTCGGTTTGTCGGTGCCGGGCAGGTTGTTCGCCACCGGCAATCGCAACGGCAGACCGGACATGGGCGCGAGCCCGCCGAGCATCAGGAAAATGACCAGCAAAAACAAAACCGCGGCGAATGGCGCCATGTCAAACGGGCTGCGCAGCAGCCGGGAATTGCGTGGAAATTTCATGAGGGTTTGCCGTTTCCGTTCTCGGTGACGATGTTGACGATTTCGGCGGCGGCGCGTTCCATGTCGAGGACGATTTTATTGATGCGGCTGACGAGATAGTTGTAACCGGCGTGAACGGGGATGGCCACGGCGATGCCGGCTGTCGCGCAAATGAGCGCCTGCCAGATGCCGTGGGAAACCTGCCCAAAGTGCGCATACAAACCAGCTTCCTGCATCTGGCTGAAAATATCCATTAAGCCGATCATGGTGCCCAGCAAACCCAGCAGCGGCGCGATTTGGGCGATGGTGGCAAGCAGATTCAACTTCTCCTCGAGCCGCGGCACTTCGGTGAGGCCGGCTTCCTCGACCGCTTCGCGCACGCGGTCGCGGCCGCGATCGCGGTTGAGAATCGCCGTTTTGACGATGCGCGCGACCGGGCCGGGCGTGGCGTCGCAGATGGAAATGGCTTCGACAACATTGTCGCGCTTGAGCACGGTGCGGACGCCGTTGAGGAATTCGGCGGAATTGATTTGCGAGCGGTGGCAATAGAGCACGCGCTCGATGAAGGTGGCGAGAGCAATGGCCGCGGCGATCAAAATCAACCAGATCACCGGGCCGCCATGGGTCAGAAGCGTTGGCATGAAGTTTTTATAGGCGGTTGCGGGCGAAGTTCAAAGCGCAAAATTTAGGGGAGGAGCCAGAAGTCAGAATCCAGAATTCAAAATGACAAATGTTTTTCGGTGGCCGCTAAATTCTGGTGTCCGAATTCCAACTCCGGTATTCTCATCCCATCATGTCTATTGCAGGCGAAAATGTCCTTGTTTTTCCCCGCTCGCTATTTGAGCAGCTGGGTGTTTTTCAAGGTTTCAACGCTGATGTTGATCGCTATCTGCCCGAAATCCTGGACAAGAAAAACAACAGTTTTCAGCCCCGTGCCCGAGCGGAGATGGATCCATCCTTCAAACAAATTATCCCATACGTGGTGGTCACTGATGGAAAGAGTATTCTTCATTATGTTCGTGGCAAGAAGGCTGGCGAACAACGTTTGGCTGCCAAAGGATCAATTGGCATCGGTGGCCACATCAATGACGCAGATCACACATTCTTTGCCGACGGCTTGCAGGCGTTTCAAGCGGCTGTCAAGCGAGAGGTGTGCGAAGAACTCGCCATTCAAGGTGCCTTTGACGCACGACCCGTTGGTCTGATCAACGACGATTCCACTGAAGTCGGTCGGGTTCATTTCGGTATTGTGCATGTATTGTTTCGCGCGCCGGAACAGGTGAAGAAAAACGAGCAGGTCATCACCCAGGTCGGGTTTATTCCCATTGAGCAGCTTAAGATGAAACGCGAGCAGATGGAATCCTGGTCGCAGCTTTGCCTTGACCATCTTGATGCGTTGCTGAAGTAACCGAAGCGTTTACGGAATTGAGGTTTCGCCGGGGAATTTTCCGGCAAGGCTGACGGAATGGCTATACGCAGAAGGACGAGAACGACTCAAAGCATGCTTGAGTTCTGAAATTTCTTTAAAATTGTAATTGCCGCTATCGTTCGGCTGGAAAATCCTTGGCGCAAATCAATCAAGCCATGAGCGACCTGCAATTCAATCCGGGAAAATCAGATCCTCCCGCCAAATCTGCGGGCATTTTCAGCGCGGTTTTCCTGTTCCTGTTTGGATTGCCATTTCTGGGTATCGGGATTTTTGCCATCAAGAAGGCGGTTTCAAAATTCATCGAGGGCAAAACCAAGGATGCACTCATGCTCGGTTTGTTTGGGCTAATTTTTGCCAGCGCCGGCCTAGGTATGATGTTTCTGTCCGTCTGGGCGCGGAAAAAATCCCAACAGGACGCTGAACTCAAAGCGCTCCATCCAGACCAGCCGTGGTTGCTGCGCGCCGACTGGGCAGCCGGACGGATCAAATCATCCACCTCGGCGCAGGTGAAAATGTATTCCATCATGGCGCTGGCATTTTGCGGCATCGGCGCGATGTATACTTTTGCAGCCCTGCCGAAAGAACTGCACAATGGAAATTACAAGGCACTGATCGTGCTGATTTTCCCCATGATCGGGATTGGGTTTCTCATTGCCGTCGTGCGCGCAATGCTCGCCCGGAGGCGCTTCGGCGATTGTTTTTTTGAACTGGCGCAAATTCCGGCCCCGCTGGGCGGCACGTTGGAAGGTTTGATTCAAACCGGTGCGCGGCTGCAACTGGAACATGGCCTGCACCTGAAATTATCCTGCATCCGCCGCGTCGTTTCCGGTTCAGGCAATAGCCGTAGCGTCTCCGAAACCATCCTCTGGCAGGACGAAAAAGTTTTCACTTCCAACGCCGACCTGCCCGAACCCGAACCTGGCCGCAGTGGCATTCCTGTTTTCTTCAAGCTGCCAGCGAACAAGCCGGAATGTTTTGCGCGCGGCAACGAGGCCATCATCTGGCGGCTGGCAGCGAAAGCAAAAATGGCCGGCCCGGATTTTTCCGCGACGTTTGATGTGCCGGTGTTCAAGGTCGCCGGGGCTGCGGGCGCCGAAGTGGACGAGCCTGATCCGACCGCGTCGCTGCAAATGCCGGTTGAAGAAATCCGCCGCGATGAACATTCCCGAATCCAGTTCACCGATGGCCCCGGCGGACGGGAGTTTTATTTTCCGGCAGCGCGGAACCTGGGAACAACGCTTTTGTTGACGGCTATTTTCTTCGTCTGGACCGGGTTCACGGCGGCGGCTTATCTGGGGTTCAAATCACTGTTTTTTGAAATCGTTTTCAGCTTGGTGGATGTTTTAATTTTTGTCGCCTGTTTGAATCTCTGGTTCAAATCGAGCCGCGTGACGATTGACTCCACCGGTGTGCGCGCGGCGAACCGCTGGTTGATCTTCGGGCGAACGCGCAATTTTGACGCAGGCAACATTGCGCGGTTTGAAACCAAAGTCGGCATGACCAGCGGCCAGCGCACTTTTCAGGATATCCAACTCATTACCCGCGCCGACAAGAAAATCACCATCGCCAGCGGCATCGCCAGCCAGCCCGAAGCCGCCTGGCTCGTGCAGGAAATGACCAAGGCATTGGGCCGCAAACCGTGATGGACCCGACGGAGTTGAACCGCTAATCCGCGCTAATTTTCGCTGATTAGCGGTTAAAAACGGAATTGAAAAAATTTCTCGGCAACCGGCCAAAACCGATTACGATTCGCACCAATGGCTCGTGCTACTCAAAATGTCCCGCCGCGCTGGCGCAAGGAAGTGGAGCGCATCCTCATCACCGACGAACAGATCGAGCGGCGCATCCGCCAGATGGCGCGGGAAATTGAACGCGATTTTCGCGGACGCGAAATGGTTGTGGTTTCACTGCTCAACGGCACGGTCATGTTTCTGGCGGATTTGATGCGGCATCTGTCGCTGCCGTTGCGGCTGGATTTCATGGGCGTGTCGAGCTACGGCGCGGGTACGGAATCGGGTGATTTGGTTTTCACGAAGGAACTGCGGCTGGACATGCGCGGTCGCGACGTGCTGCTCGTGGACGACATTCTGGACACGGGCAGGACCATAAGCCGGGTGCTGCCCAAACTGCGCGCGCTCAAGCCGCGCCGGATTAAAATTTGCGTGCTGCTGAACAAGTCCGTGCGCCGCGTCGAAAAGGTGAAGGCAAACTACATCGGCTTTGAAATTCCGGATTACTTTGTCGTGGGTTACGGCCTCGACTTCGCGGAGCGGTATCGGAACCTGCCGTTCGTCGGCGTCTTGTACCCGCACGTCTATAAACAGGCCTACCAGCGCGTCAACGAGGCCTTCTGCCACAAGTAGTTCATGGAATTGAAATTCATCAGCCTGCTCGGGTTGGTTGCCATGGTTGGCATGGCGTGGGCGATTTCCGAAAAACGAAAATTATTTCCATGGCGTACCGTGCTGTGGGGTGTCGGCCTGCAATTCATTTTCGCGGTGCTGATTTTGGACACGGAATTCGGAAAAAAAGTTTTCGACCTCACCGGACGCGCCGTGCAGAAGCTCATTCAATTTTCCAACGAAGGCTGCAAATTCGTTTTCGGCCCGCTGGCGGACAACGTTTTGCTGGCCGACAAATTCGGCCCGCAAAACGGATTGATTTTTGCCGTGCTGGTCACCGGTACCATCATCATCGTCGCGTCGCTTTCGTCGTTGCTGTACCACTGGGGCATTTTGCAAAAGGTCGTGCACGCCATCGCGTGGGTGATGCGCAAGGCGATGCGGACGAGCGGGAGTGAAACACTTTCCGCCGCCGCGAATATTTTCATGGGACAGACCGAGGCGCCGCTGCTCATCAAGCCTTACGTATTGCGCATGACGCGCAGCGAGTTGCTCTGCATGATGGTTGGCGGCATGGCGACCATCGCGGGAGGTGTCGCGGCGGTTTATGCCCGGCTCGGCCAGGACGCCGGCCGTGCCGACATGCCCGGCCACCTGCTTACCGCGTCGGTGTTGAGCGCGCCGGCCGCGCTGCTGATTTCAAAAACCATGCTGCCGGAAACCGAGAAAAGCGAAACCGCCGCCAGCGCGCCCGCCGCCGTGCCGCGCACCACCACCAACAGCATTGACGCCCTGTGCCGTGGCGCGGGCGACGGCATGATGCTTTCAATCAACGTCATCGCCATGCTCATCGCGTTCATCGCCGTTGTTGCGCTGGCAAATTACGCAATTGCCCACGTGCTGGGCTGGGCCGGCGTTCATACGGATCAGCCGCTGCAAATTGTGTTTGGCTGGGTCAACGCGCCGTTCGCGTGGCTCATGGGCGTGCCGACGCAGGATTGCTTCGGCATCGGGCAAATCCTCGGTGAACGCATCGTGCTCAACGAGTTCATCGGTTACCTTGATCTCACCCGATCCACGTCGCAATTCGACCCGCGCAGTTTCACGCTGGCGACCTACGCGCTGTGCGGCTTTGCGAACTTTGCCAGCATTGCCATCCAGGTCGGCGGCATCGGCTCGCTCGCGCCGGAACGCCGCGGTGAAATGGCCCGGCTCGGTTTCCGCGCGATGATTGGCGGCCTGCTCGCCAGTTACATGACGGCCTGCATTGCAGGAATTTTATTGTGATTTTCGGCTTTATTCTGTCTCCTGAATTCTGAATTCTGGATTCAACTTTATGGCATTGCTTAACGACAATTATCTCAAGCTGAAGGCCGGTTATCTGTTTCCCGAAATTGGCCGGCGTGTGAAGACGTTTTGCGAAGCCAACCCGGAAGCGGCCAGACGTCTCATCCGCTGCGGCATCGGTGATGTGACCGAGCCGCTGCCGGCTGCGACCATCGCCGCGATGCACAAGGCCGTGGATGAAATGGCCGTGCGCGAGACGTTCAAAGGCTACGGCCCGGAACAGGGCTATGAATGGCTGCGTGCCGCCATTGCTAAAAATGATTTTCGCGATCGCGGCTGTGACGTGGCTGACGACGAGATTTTCGTCAGCGACGGCACGAAATGCGACACAGGCAACATCCTCGACATCCTCGGCCACAAAAACAAAATCGCCGTCAGCGACCCGGTTTATCCGGTTTACGTGGACACGAACGTCATGGCCGGTCATACCGGCGAGGCCAATGAAGCCGGTACTTACGCCAGGCTCGTTTATCTGCCGTGCAAACCAAGCAACGGTTTCATTCCCGAGCCGCCGAAGCGGCATGTGGACGTGGTTTATCTTTGTTCGCCTAACAATCCGACCGGCGCGGCGGCCAATCGTCCGCAGCTCGAAGCGTGGGTGAAATACGCGCTGGAACACAAGACCGTCATTTTGTTCGACGCGGCCTACGAGGCTTACATCACTGACTCCAATCTGCCGCATTCGATTTACGAGATTCCCGGCGCGCGCAACTGCGCCATCGAATTCCGCAGTTGCTCGAAGAACGGCGGGTTCACCGGCGTCCGCTGCGCGTTCACCGTGGTGCCCAAGTCGCTCAACGCGCAGACAAAATCCGGCGAGTTCCAGCCACTGCATCCGCTCTGGCTGCGGCGCATGACGACGAAATTCAACGGCGTGAGCTACATCGTGCAGCGCGCCGCCGAGGCGCTTTACTCGCCCGAGGGCAAGGTGCAGGTGCAGGCGCTCATCGGGCATTATCTCGGCAACGCGAAAGTTTTGCGCGACGGGGCGAAGAAAGCCGGACTGAAGGTTTTCGGCGGTGTGAACGCGCCTTACATCTGGGTGAAATCGCTGAGAGGCGTCACAAGCTGGCAGGCGTTCGACAAAATTTTGGGCGAAGCCAGCGTGGTCATCACACCCGGCAGCGGTTTCGGGTCGAAAGGCGAGGGTTATTTTCGCATCAGCGCCTTCAACAGCCGCGCCAACGCGGAGGAAGTCGCCCGCCGGCTGCCGGAATTGAAGTGGTAATTTTGGAGTGCGGCGACATGTCGCCGCCATCAAAGCGCGGACATGTCCACGCAGTCCAAATCGCAGCGGTTGGTTACATCGAGGAATGCAACTTGCAAACATCGTTGCCTGGTTCACCGCCGGCTTGATTCTCGCCCGGCTGGCGGCGGAACTCTGGCTGGCCTCGCTCAACCGCCGTCATGTGCTCGCGCACGCGGGCGAAATGCCAAAAGCTTTCCATGGAATCATTGACGAGCCGACTTATAAAAAATCCGTCGCGTACACGCTGGCCAAAGAGCGGTTGGGAACCGTCGAGGACACCTTCAACGTCGCCGTCCTGCTGCTTGTTTTGTTCAGCGGCGTTTTACCGTGGGTGTTTCAGCTTTTTTCCCGGGGTTTGGGCCAGCCGGTGTGGGCGATGGCGGCATTTCTGTTTGCTGTTGGCCTGGCGATGTCATTGCCCGGTTTGCCATTCAGTTGGTTTTCACAATTCCGGCTGGAGGAAAAATTCGGGTTCAATACCATGACGCCAAAAATCTGGTGGATGGACCTCCTGAAAGGGCTGTTGCTGGCGCTGGCCATCGGCTATCCGCTGCTGGCGCTCATCCTGAAAATTGTCCAATGGGCGGGAACGTGGTGGTGGCTGTGGGCATGGGCGGCGTTGCTGGCATTTCAACTCCTGATGAGCGTGCTCGCGCCGGTTTTGATTCTGCCGCTGTTCAACAAATTCACACCGCTGCCGGAAGGCGACCTGCGCGAACGGCTGCTCGATCTGGCGCGGCGAACCCAATTCCGCGCCCAAAGCATCCAGTTGATGGACGGCAGCAAACGTTCGCGGCATTCGAACGCGTTCTTCACCGGCTTCGGGCGGTTTCGAAAAATCGTGTTGTTCGACACGCTGGTTCAGCAACTGACCGGGCCGGAACTGGAAGCGGTGCTCGCGCACGAAATCGGTCACTTCAAAAAAAAGCACATCCCGAAAATGCTGGCCTTCTCGGCGGTCGGTTCGCTCGCCGGCTTTTATCTCATTTCCGTTCTGGCCCGGCAGGAATGGTTCTACCGCGCGTTCGGTTTTGAACCGGGAAACATTGCCCCGGCGTTGCTGTTGTTTGGACTGCTGGCGGGGACGGTCACGTTCTGGTTTTCCCCGCCGCTCCATTGGTGGTCGCGGCGTTACGAATATCAGGCCGACGCCTTCGCCGCACGGGTGATGAGCGGGACGCAATCACTAATTGGCGCGTTGCGCAAGCTGAACGAGAAGAATTTAAGCAATCTCACGCCGCATCCCTGCTACAGCGGATTTTACTATTCACATCCCACGTTGCTGGAACGGGAGCAGGCGTTGAAAGGGTAGCGGTAATCATTCTTTCGGTGGGGCGAGGCTACTGACGAGCCGGTCTCGGCGCGCCGAAATGAAACGAAGGCGGCTCGCGAGTATCAGCCTTCGCCACAGGCTGCGGCGCGACAGGCGCTCGCCCCACCACCCCCAAAACACTTAAAAAGCTTGCATTGTCTGCATTCGGATGTATTATCAGGCCGAGGCCAGTCGTCATGGATACCAATAATGGCACACCTCGGAAAAAGCACGTCCTGATCGTGGACGACGATATTCAACTCGCCTGGTCCCTCAAAGAATCCCTCGAAAGTGACGGCTATGAGGCAACGATTGTGCCCGATGGCGCGCTGGCGTTGAAGTTCGTTCTCGAGCACCACCTCGATGCCGTGGTCTGCGATCTTCAGATGTCCGGAGTTGAAGGCGACCTGTTGTATGCCACGGTTGGACGCACGAATCCGTCGCTGGCCCGGCGGTTTATTTTTATCGTCGGGCTGGATGCCCGGTCACAGTTCCAGAAATTCATTGATTCCGTCGAGTTGCCGGTGCTGTACAAGCCGGTGGCCTTGGATGTGTTGCGGGGCGAAGTGGTGCGCGTGGCGGAGCAGAGCTGAACCGGGCTGGAGCCGGCATTCCGGGTCCGGTCGCGCGCGGCGGTAGGAACAAGCCGCCGTGCTCGTCCTCGTGTATTGAATGACGACCGGGTTTAACGCAAAGACGCCAAGGCGCAAAGGATAGGCGGTGTTTATCTTGCACTGCAATAGGTCAGAATCATCGTGCGCTGCGAAGATTTTTCCGGAGCGCGGACAGCTTTGTCCGTGAGTTCCTGCCGCATCGGCGCCTTCACGCGGACAAAGCTGTCCGCGCTCCTTTGGTTGCGGCTGCGCCGCGCTGTGTCTTTGCGTCTTTGCGTCTTTGCGTTAAGATTTCTTCAGCGGCGGTGCTGGTGCTGGTGTATTGATTTTTCGCTGCGCTGTGTTCTTTTACGGCTTAATGTTTTCTTGTCGTTCGCCCGAACCGCGTAAACGCGGGACTCCAAACGGATCAGTGTCAAGATGAGCCACAGGAATTGAAACGGTGAAATTTCATCATTGCCGGAACGGTTTGATTTGGTATCCTGACTGCTCGTTTTTACTGAAAATTCAACCAAAAACAATTTATGTCACAGCATCGCAGTCTGCGCGCGGCGTCCACCCTGGGTGGCAAGCGCAATGTTCTCAAGCGCTTCGAGCGCGTCGAAATTCTCAAGAAACGCGGCCAGTGGAAGGAAGGCGACCGCATCACCGGCCTCCGTAAAACCAAGCCTGACGTGTAGCAAAAATGTCGAATAACGAATGACGAATGGAACGCAATTCGTCATTTGGTATTCGTCATTCCGCTCTGTGGTCCGTTTACAAAAGTTTTTAGCTGACGCCGGCGTGGCTTCGCGCCGCGCGGGTGAACAAATCATCCTGGCCGGGCGCGTCGGCGTCAACGGCCAGCAGGTACGGTTGCTCGGAACCAAGGTTGATCCCATCCACGATGAAGTAACGGTGGATGGCCGGCCCGTCCGCGCCAAACGCAAGCTTTACGTGGCCCTGCACAAGCCGGCCGGTTGCGTTTGTTCGGCCCGGGATGAATTGGGGCGTCCGGCCATCCATGATTTATTGCCAAAAGAGTGGCAAAATCTGCATTCCGTGGGCCGTCTGGATTTTGACAGTGAGGGGTTGATTTTTTTGACCAATGATGGACAATTCGCCTTGCACCTGACCCATCCGCGCTACGGTGTCCGCAAAAAATACGTGGCCACCGTTGAAGGCCGGGTGGACAAGGCGATGCTCGGGCAGTTCACGAGCGGTGTGTGGCACGCGGGCGAACAGCTCCGGGCGCTGGCGGCGCGGCTCGTTTCAGCCAGTCGCGCGCGGAGCGTGGTGGAACTGGAACTGGGCGAAGGCAAAAACCGCGAGGTGCGGCGGTTGTTTGAATCGCAGGGTCTGGCGGTGAAACGGTTGCAGCGGACGCAGATTGGCAAAATCAAACTGGGCGAGCTGAAACCGGGCCGATGGCGGACATTGACAGAGACGGAAATAAGGACTTTACTTCAGGAAATATGAAAATGAATTGCTGGTTGACCTTGGGCGTGATGCTCGCGATGAGCGCGGTCGCGCAGGACAATACAAACACACTGCCTCCCATCCCCGCGCCGTCCCCGGCGGTTGCACCTGCGCCGAGCACCCCCGCGCCGGCGGTGGAGCCGGCCCAAAATGTGGCGCCCGTCAAGAAGAAGCACAAGGCCGCGCCGGCCAAACCCCTCCACGAGCCGATGGTTTCCCTCGTGCCCGGGGCGGCGGAAGTAACGGCCAACATCAACGCCCGCGGCCAGGCCGGTCTCAAGGGTGAAGTTGTCGCCCATTTGAAAAAGGGCGAAACCGTGACGGTTTTGGACCAGATTAATTTGGACAAGCACAAAGTCAATGAACCAGCGCAATGGGCGAAAATCGCCCTTCCCTCGAGCACGCATGTCTGGGTCAACTCAAGGTTCATTGACGCCGCCAGCAAAACTGTGTCGGTGAAGAAATTGAACATGCGGGGCGGTCCCGGCGAAAATTACAGCGTTCTCGGCGTCATCGAGCGGGGCACGGCGGTGAACGAAATCTCCACCAAAGGCGATTGGATGCAAATTGATCCGCCCGGCAACAGCTATGCCTTTGTTGCCGCAATGTATTTGAAACAGGAAGCCCAGGCGGCGCCCGCGCCCGCACCGGTTCCCGAACAACCGACCATGCCCCAAGCCGCCGCACCGCAGGAGCTGCAGCCACGCGTGGTGTCCCATGAAGGTGTCGTGCGCGCCGTGGGCAGCATCGCCGCGCCGACCAAATACGAATTGTATGACCCGGCAACGGGCGTTAACATCAATTATCTGTACACGACTTCTCCGACCCTCGACCTGAGCCGTTACGTCAATATGCGGATTATTGTCACGGGCGAGGAGGGTCTTGATGTGCGATGGAAGGACACGCCGCTCATCAATATCCAGAGCATTCAAGTGATTTCCATAAATGCCGTTCCACACATCATCGTCCGAAGCCCCAGACAAAGCCAGGGTCATTGATGGCCGTGCCATCGCCGCGCAAATCCAGCGGGAACTGGCGCAGCGCGTCGCTGAATTGAACAAACGCGGGGTCCGACCGGGCCTCGCGTTCGTTCGTGTGGGCGAAGATCCGGCGTCCCGGGTTTATGTCGGTCGCAAGGAGAAAACCTGCGCCGAACTCGGCATCTTTTCTGAAACCCACGTCCTGCCCGAAACGACGAGCGAAAACAAATTGCTCGCGCTGCTGAAAAAGCTGAATGCCGATCCGCGGCTGCACGGGATTCTGGTCCAGGCGCCGCTGCCGAAGCAAATTCGCAAATCAATCGTCTACTCGACGGTTTTGCCGCAGAAGGACGTGGACGGTTTTCATCCGGTCAATGTCGGCAAGTTGATGCTCGGCGACCCGACCGGTTTTCAGCCCTGCACACCGGCGGGCATCCGCGAACTGCTTGTGCGCTCGAATGTAAAAACCGACGGCGCGGAAGTGGTGATTCTGGGTCGCGGCAACATTGTCGGCAAACCGATGGCCGCCATGCTCTGCCAGAAGGCCAAAGGTGCGAATGCGACCGTCACGATTTGCCATTCCGGCACCCGCGACATCCGGGCGCACTGCCGCCGCGCGGACATTTTGATTGCCGCGATGGGCGTCGCCGAATTCGTGAAGGCGGACATGGTGAAGCCCGGCGCGGTGGTGATTGATGTGGGTGTCAACCGCGTGAATGGAAAACTGGTGGGCGATGTGGATTTTGCGAACGTGCAGCCGATCGCCGGCAAAATCACACCCAATCCCGGCGGTGTCGGCCCGATGACCATTGCCATGTTGATGCAAAACACGGTTCGCGCCGCGGAAACCCTTTCTCTGTAGCGGCGGTCTATGACTGCTGGATTTTAGGATAACGAACGGCGGCACTCATGAGCGCCGCCACAGCGAAATTAAATTATGAACCCAACTCGAATTCTCCCGGATTTGCAATGCTCGCTGATGTGCGAGGAGGTCCGCCAGGAAGTGAATGGAAATTTGTTCCTCATCGGCGTCATCAGCTTTCTGCGCGTGCCGCAACTGCCCATTGTCGCCGCGCGCCTGTGCGTCTTCAACCGTTGGACGGCGGGCATCGGCCAGTTTACTGAAACCGTCCGGCTCATCGCGCCCGACCAGACGACGGTCGTCAGCAAAAGCGAAATGAAATTTGAGTTGCGCGACCCGGCCTTGTCCGCGACCGGAGTAATGGTTTTTGGCCAGGTCGAATTCAAGACTGCAGGAACTTATTTCGTCGAAGTGCTCGTGGACGATGTGATGAAACTGCGTTATCCCGTGGCGGTCATCCACACGCCGCCGCCCGGCCAGAATCCGCAAAAGCCGCCGGAAGAAAAAAAACCTGACAGTGGCGGAAAAGAAAGACTGACTTGAGCCACAGATGAAACACAGATTGAACACAGAAATTGAAAGGGAATTTCCATCTGTGTTCCATTTGTGCCAATCTGTGGCCAAATGAGCGCATCGGCTGACAAAACTTTTGCCTGGGAACCGTTGACGCCACGCGGGGTGGCGGCTTTTGCACACGCCCGGCTCAGCCGTCTGCTGCTCGTGCAATTCGTAGTCGCGTCACTCGCCGCCGCCGCCGTCGTTTGGTTTCTTTCCGATGGCTGTTTCCCGACCGTGCGCGCCGCAATCCGGCATTTGCCCGCCACCGGCACCATTCGTTCGGGCCGGCTGGATTGGTCCAGCCACCTGCCCCAAATCCTCGCCGAAGGCCGGTTTCTTGCGTTTATTGTTGATCCGAATCACAGCGGCCAGATCCATTCGCCGGCCGACGTGCAATTTGAATTCGGCCGGGAAACCCTCCGCGTTTTTTCGCTGCTCGGCTACGCCGAATGGAATTATCCGTCCGACTGGATCATTGCTTTTAACCGCACCGAACTGGAACCGCTCTGGGGTGCGTGGGAGCCGGAATGGCTGGCCATCACGGTCCTGGCTGTCGTTGCGGGCCTGATGTTATTGTGGGCGGCGCTGGCGACGGTTTATTTTCTGCCGGCGTGGCTCATCGGCTTTTTTGCGAACCGCAATTTGAGTTTCCGCGGCAGTTGGAAACTGGCGGGCGCGGCGTTGATGCCGGGCGCATTGCTACTGACCGCTGCCGTTGTGCTTTATGATTTTGCCGCGCTTGATTTGGTCCAATTTTGCTTCATCTTCAGCGCGCATTTCGCGCTGGGCTGGGTCTATTTGTTTCTCGGCCAGCTTTTTTTGCCGCGAATTGATTCAGCCCCACCCAAAGGCAATCCGTTTGTGCCTTGCTAATCGGTAGCGGTGGTCGGTGAGCGCCGATGAATTTTGCGACGGTCACAGACCGCCGCTACAGCAGTCGCCCCTTCATTGACAGTCGTGAGACACACCTTTAGCCTGCCGTCCATGTCGAAACTGCCGTTTGAACTCCTGCTGGCCCTGCGTTATCTGCGGCCCAAACGGACCTTCGTTTCCATCATCACGCTCATCTCCATCATCGGCGTCGCCCTCGGCGTCGCGGTGCTCATCATTGTCATCAGCGTCATGAGCGGGTTCGACCACGACCTGCGTGAAAAAATCCTCGGCTTCAACTCGCACGTCCAGGTCTTCAACCGCGGCGGCCGGACGATGCCGGATTACGCCCGGGTGGCGGGCGTCATCGCGTCCAACAAGAATGTCCGTGGCGTCTCACCGCTGGTGATTGGCAAGGTGTTGGTGGAAACACAGAGGGACACCAACCTACAAGCCCTGGTGGATGCGCCCATTTTGCGCGGTGTGGATCCGCAAGCCGAAGGCGGCGTCAGCGTCCTGCCCAAGAGCATGGTGGAGGGGAAATTTGATTTGAGCGGTCATGGCGTGGTCGTCGGCAGCGGTTTTGCCAGTCATCTGGGGCTTCACGTTGGCGACCGGCTGGCCATTTATTCGCCGCATGATATCGAGCAGATGCGCAAAAACCACGGCAAGGAAAACGAGGAGGCCATTTTGCCGGAGGATTACGAGGTGCGCGGCATTTTTGACGTGGGCTACTACGAATTCAACAACCTGTTCATCGTCACATCGCTGGAGAACGCGCAGGATTTGTACGATCTGCACGATTCCGTGCACGAGCTGGAGGTGATGTTGACGGACCCCTACCAGGCGGCGGAGGTAAAAAGGCAATTGGAACTAACCCTTGGTTATGAATTCACGGCGAGCACCTGGATGGAACAGAACTCCACCATGCTCAACGCGATCCTGGTGGAGAAGAACGTGATGTTTTACATCATGTTCTTCATTGTCGTGGTTGCCGCCTTTGGCATCACTTGCACCCTGATCACGTTCGTGGTGATGAAGACCAGTGAAATCGGCCTGATGAAGGCGGTGGGAGCCACCCACAACCAGGTCATGTTTGTTTTCGTCATTCAAAGCATCATCGTCAGCGTTTTTGGCGTCGCCTGTGGCCTCGGGCTGGGGTTGTTCGCCTTGTCCATTCGCAATGATTTTCTGCATGTGATGGACCGTTTGACAGGTTTTGAGTTGTTCCCGGCTTCCATCTACGGTTTCAGCGAATTGCCGGCGCTGATTATTCCCCCGGACATTGTGATTATTTGTGGAGGCTCCCTGTTCATCTGCCTCCTGGCGGCGATACTCCCTGCCCGTCACGCCAGTAAAATGAACACGGTGGAGGCGCTGCGTCATGAATGAACCCCTGCTCTCCGCCCACAATCTCATCCGCACCTATACGCTGGGCAAACGCGCGCTTGAAGTGTTGCGCGGCGTCAATCTCGACGTGGCGCGCGGCGAATTCCTCGCCTTGCGCGGTGCGTCCGGCGCGGGCAAAAGCACCTTGCTGCATCTCATCGGCGGTCTCGACGCGCCGAACGCGGGCGAAATCCACTTTGCCGGCCAGAATCTGGCCGCGCTTTCGCAAAGCGAGCTGGCCCATTTCCGCCGCCGCCGCGTCGGGTTCGTTTTCCAGGCGTATTATCTCCTGCCGGAACTCGACGCGCTGGAGAACGTCTGCCTGCCGGCACGGGTGGCGCGCGTGCCCGCCGGACAAGCCGGGGCACGGGGTCGCGACCTGCTCGCGCGGGTCGGCCTCAAGGACCGCATGGAACACAAACCCTACGAACTTTCCGGCGGTGAGCAACAGCGCGTGGCCATTGCCCGCGCCCTCATCAACGAACCGGAACTGGTGCTGGCCGATGAACCGACCGGCAATCTCGATTCGCGCACCGGCGGAGAGATCATGGAGTTGATCAAGAACCTCCGCGCCGACAAACAGACCACACTCGTCATTGCCACACATGATGCCAAGGTTGCGGCGCACGCGGAGCGGGTGGTGGAACTGGCTGACGGGCAGATTAGCGCGGGGTGACGGAGTTTTGGAGTGCTGGAGTGGTGAAACTTCGCTTGCAATACTCCATTACTCCATCACCCCATCACCCCATTCTTCAAATGAGCCGCGAAGACTGGATTCCCCATTTCCATCCTAACCGCATCAGCGCGAGCGGATGTTCTAGTGGCGGCACCGGTCACAAATGTCCATTGAAAAACAGCCGTTTAGCGGCTAGGTTGCCGAGCTATGCTTGAAGATCGTGACTATATGCGCCAGCCGGAATACCTGCCGCGCGTATCGTTGACCGTGGTTCTGCTGGCAGTCAACGCGATCGTCTTTCTGGTCGAATGTTTCACTTTAGGTAATCCGCCGCAGTTTTCCCTGAACAATTATTTCGCGTTGAGTGTTGAAGGGTTGAAACACGGATTTGTCTGGCAACTCCTTACCTATCAGTTCATGCATGCCAATTTGTGGCACATTCTGATCAACAGTTGGGCGATTTACCTTTTTGGCCGTGAAATTGAGGAAACCCTCGGCCACAAGAAATTCCTGGTCCTGTTCCTGGCCGGCGGCGGCGTGGGTGGAATCTTTCAAGTGCTCGTCGCCCTGCCTTGGCCGGGTCTTTTCGGCGGCCCGGTCGTCGGCGCGTCGGCGGGCGGATTTGGATTGATGGCGGCCTATGCCGTCCTGTTCCCGGAACGCGAGTTGACCCTGCTGTTCCCGCCCATAACCTTTCACGCGAAGACCATGCTGATTTTTTCGGCGGTGCTGGCGGTGGCGGGCATCGTTTTCCCGGTTGACCACGTCGCCAACGCTGCGCATCTGGGCGGAATGTTGACGGGTGTGGTTTTCATCCGCCAATTCAGTCAAGGCCGCCGGATGCAATCGGGCCTTCCTTCGGGCGGTGCCGCGCCCGGCAATTTCATCACCAGTTGGGTCGGCAAAAGTTCTCTCTGGCGCTCGGCATCGGACAAACCGGACGAGGATGTGTCCAACGACGAATTTGTGAAAAGTGAAGTGGACCCCATCCTCGACAAAATTTCCCGGCGCGGAATTCAAAGTTTGACCGAACGCGAACGGCAAATCCTCGAAAAAGCCCGCGCGCGAATGGCGAAACACTGATTGGTAGGGACGCCGCGCCGCTGTTCAGTTGTCAAGAGATAGGTAACAGGTGTTTCAGGACATGGGTAACACTTCGCCCGAGACGTGTCGGACTGGGAATACGAAGGGTAAGGTTGTGTTTCCCGGGAGATTCAATT
>JBEKYY010000002.1:0-272942 GCA_049510395.1 Verrucomicrobiota bacterium | reverse complement strand
GTGGCCAGAAGGGAAACAAATCTGGCCACTCCCACCGATTCGCCAAAAAGCCGCGTCAGCACAAAAACCACGGTCGGGTAAAGCGGTGGGTAAACGTAAGGCGTCATGGGAAACGAAAAAGGGTCGTTGTAGATGGAACGCCCGGCACTAAGCAGCTTTCCAGCCACAAGTACATTGCCGTCGGATTCCTCCCAATCGAAAGGATAGGTCGTCAGCACGGCGGCGAATCTCAGGAAGTAGAACGCGTAGCCGGCCAGACCAATCAGAACCAAGGCCCACAAAAAACGCGCGCATGTTCGCCAGATCATTTGATGTGCGATGCTCACAAGATTTCCTATCAATTCTCCGCCGAGTGCAATCCACCCGTGCCGGCGTGGAAGGCGATGTTGGTGCGCTCCGGATCGTCCGGCAATGGTTGGGCGCAGTTCCAAACACATGCGCCGCAGTGGACGCATTTCTCGCGGTCGAAGTTCGGCACGCCAGCGTCTCCCAGTGTGATGGCCTGGCCGGAGCAGGCTTCAATGCAAATCTTCGTGCCGCATTTCTCGCATAGTTCCGGGTTGAGAAACTCGACATGGTCGCCGTAGCCCGCCGGCGCCTGCACCTTGCCACCCATGAGCAGCGCGTCCTGATGCGACATGAGCAACTGGCCGTCGTAGGGAATGGCAGGCCAGCCGACCTTTTCCATGAGCGCGCCGTGGAGTGAGTTGTTCCGCACCTGGCATCCGGCATGAAGCTTCGCAATTTCTTCCGGCGATACCCGGCCACGATAATATTCCTCGATGGACGGGATGCGTTTCCATGGCGGCACGGGGTCGCCGGCGAGTGTGAGTTTGCCGTTCGTCAAACCTGCCAGCGCCATGCCGATCATGCCGCGCACCACGCCTTTTTGAAAACCATCGCGCGATTTCTCGGCCACGATTGCTTCCTCTTCCACCCAGCTTACGCGGCGATGCTTCACGTAGGTTTCTTCTAGGTTCTGCTTCGTGAACGGTTTCTTTGCCTTGAGCAATTCGAGCACGGCTTCGGCGAGTTGTGTCCCGGTGGCCCAGGCTTCATCCACGCCGGAACCGGTAAGCACGTTTGTGCTGCCGCTGCCTTCGCCGATGCGCGCATAGCCGTCCCCGGCGAGATGCGGTTCGCCGCGGCGGCCCGATTCGCCGAGCGTTTTCGCGCCCCACGAGCGGAGCTTGCCGCCCTTGAGGTAACGCCAGAGATACGGGTGCAGCATCCAGTGCTGGAGCTGGCGGTAGGCGGTGCGCATGGGGCTGTCGAACCACGACGGCACGAAGATGCCGAGCGACGCGACACTGTCGGGATGGACGTAAAAGAATCCAAAAATCTCCGGCTCCGGATAACCGAACGTGTGCAAGACGGTGCCGGGGTTGAGCGGCGTGTCTTTCGGCAAATCCACGACGAACTTCATGCCCACCGCCCAATCGCGCGTATGATGGCCGTCTGGCATGCCGAAGTGAGCATCCAATTGCTGGCCGATGGGACCGACCGGGCCGTCTGCGACGACCGTGAGCGCGGCGTGAATGTCCATGCCTAGTGTGAAACCATCGGCAGGCTTCCCTTTTTTGTCCACACCCTGGTCGAGCAGGCGGACACCGACAACTTTGTTCTGCTCAATGAGCGCCTGCGACACGGGTGTGCCGGGCCAGATCTGGACCGTGCCGGTGCTTTGCACCTGCGCGCCGACCCATTGCATGAACTGACCCATCGAAAGCACCAAGCCGCCGTGTTTGTGCAGGAATGAAGGCGTCCACGGCAGATTGAGCGCGTCGTGTTCCACCGGCAGCGCCCACTTGAAGGCGCGAATCATCGCATCCGCCGCGAGCAACGTGACCGAGCGGCGGCTGGCTCCGACAGGATCAAGCAGATAAAGAACTTTTTCTTCGCCGACCGGCGCGGACATTGGAATCTGCGCCTGGTCGAGATTGGGAAACGTTTCACGCAAAGCCCGCGCTTTTGTCACGACCCCGGAGACGCCGAAGCCGATGTCATCGGCACGCTCATAGCAGACAATCTGCGGCGGCATTCCCGGCATGGTCGCGCTCTCGACGGCCGGTCCTGCAGCGGCGGGATCCGCATTGACCAGTTGCTTCGAGAGCGTGGTAAGAAATCCCCCCGTGGCCGGACCAAAGCCGACGCAGACGATGTCCACGTCCATGCGCTGGCGCTCAATTAATGGCGGGTTCTTTTCAGTCACGGGCGAACTGATTACTAAGACGGCCAACAAAAGCAATCAGCTTTATTGTGGCCGCCGGGCCGGAGGGTACAACTTGGGGGTGGTTTCTGCCTTGATTTGTCGGAGGGACGAGATCTGCGAGTCCCAAGTCTTTGCCGGATTTTCCGAACAATTCAGGGGCTCGTATAACTCGCCCTTCCGACAGAAACACCATTCTACATTTTAGGCCACACGGCTATTACAGGCCTTTTACCACGCGCATCACCTTTGTGGCGTCGGTTTCGCTATCCACGGAGATGTGGCAGACAAATTTCTTTCCGATGGCCGCCGCCGACATGCCGCGCAGGTTTAGCCCTTTCCCGGCCAGCGCTTGCGCGATTTTCGCGCCTTGTCCGCGTTTGTCGGACCCTTCGATCCGCACCGTGTGCAGGTTCCTGGCCTTTTTGAATCCCGCGGCCCCGGCCGCGCCGCACTGTTTCGGTCCCTTGATAGGGGTAACGAAGATGACGCCCGTGCGGGGCTTCTCCGGTGCGCGCCGCGCGATGAGAAACTCAAGGTTCACGCCCGCTGCTGACAGCGTCTTGAGTTTGGCCGCCAAAGCGCCGGGTCTGTCCGCAACCGAAACCGCCCAGGTATCCACTCGTTGTGCTTTCATAGAATCAGATTCCTTTCGTTGATTGCCAAAGGCTTTTCTCATCAACGACGGCGAGCATAGGCCGTGCGCGAAAAGCTGTCAAACGATTCAACCGCGGGTTCACTTAAGCTGTATCCATGCAAAAAAATTCTTTTAACCACGGATGGACACAGATGGACACGGATAGGAAAAGGATTTCAGCAAAGTAAATGAGTTCAACAATAAAGGAAACCTTCCGGATTCACTGAATAAACCTTTTACCTAGTCTTAATCCGTGTTCATCCGTGTTCATCCGTGGTTTTATTGAATAGATACGGTTTAAGATTGCGTCCCTTGGCGTAAGTTTAAACCGGATAATCCAGCGCTTCGCGGGTCATCACCTTTGTCAGCGCCTCGGCGGCGCGGTCCTTGGCCAGGCGGCAGCCGGTGAGGCACCCGTCGAGTTTCGCCCGCAGGCGGACGAAGTCTTCAAGCCCGGCGAACTTCACGCACGGGCCGGCTTTCAGCGGATGCTCTCTGCCGGCCTCGAACACATCCGAGTAGGCGCGGGCGGAGCCGGCAATGCCGGGGATGACGCCTTCAAGCAATTCAAGTTCCGCGGCGCAATAGCAGACGTGGCTGCTGGTTTCGTCCCACGCCGGATGACGATTGTAGCCATGGACGAGTTCGGCGCAGGTGCGGCCGACTTCGCCGGCAGCGCGCGCATTTTGCACATGGCAAAGGTCCATGAAAAAACCCACCGTGCCGTCCAAGCCATCGGCGAGCGTGGGATTCGCAGCGCCTTTCGTTTCCAGTTCGATCACATCAAGGACGAACTGCCGCGCGGCGAGCAGCCAGCAAAGCGCGTCGGCCAGCGGGAAGGTCACGCCCTGACGCGCCTTGTGGTAAAGCTTCACGCCATCGGCATCCTTGGCTTCCTGCACGTGATTGAGCGTCCAGAGCCAGAGTTGCATGGCGCTGGCGAGCGTGCAGGCGCCGGTGCCGGGCCGGTCGGAGGCGATGCGCCGCATTTCCAAAATCCATTGTTGGAATTGCGCGAGGAACAGTTCATTGGTCATCGTGATCGAGAGCTGGAGCCGTTGCACGGCTTCCGGCCCTTCGTAGGTCGCTTCGAGCTGTGCGTCCATCCACTTCTGGCCGAGGAAGCCGGGGCAATCCTCCGTGACGCCATAACCGCCCATGAGACTGACGGCCTCGCGCATCATGGTCGCGCCGTGGCCGGTGTTCCAAAGCTTGCACGCCGGGCAAAGGACGCTGGCGAGCGAGTCGAGCTTGACGAATTGAACGAGCAGGTCGGATTCAAGTTCTTCCTGGCGCTTCAATTCCCGTTCGCCAACGGATTGGGAGGTGATCTGAAGCAGTTCCAGCGCATCCTTTTGTTTCGCCGCCAATTCCTTGAGCGCGGCACGGCCGGTGAGTTTTCTTTCAGCCAGCAATTGGTCCTTTTGTTTCTCCAGCGGGTCGAGCACGTCGAACATCCGCGCGGCCTCGAAGCCGAGCGAGGCGCTCGCCTCGCCGGCGGCCCAGATGTCCACGAGGCGATGCAACCCGTCTTCCTTTTGCTGCAAACCGAGTTCGTAGCGCGGCGTGCCGGGCGCGCCTTCGCCACCGCGGAAACGGCGGCGCTGGTAAAGAATCACCGGTTCGACGGCGGAAAGCAGTTTCGCGGCGGTCATCAGCCCGACGGTCACGCGGGTGCGGCGGAAGACGGCTTCGATGATTTCGCCGTTCGAATAATTTGGGATGATGATGCCGTCCTTGACCGTGTAGCCGCCGACTATGCGGCCGGCCGGCACCTTGAGATTGAAGACGGGATCGTTGGTCGAGGAAAGCTGGTGGACGAGTTTCTTCGTCGGCGTGCCACGGTCCCAGGTGCCGGGGTCGCCTTCTTCGAGGATGATCATGCAACTGCCCTTGATTCGTTTGTCGTCGGAATCCACGGCTGCGGTGACGACGTTGGCGAAGCCCATGTTGGTGATGAATCGCCCGCGCTTGTCCACTTGCAGCACCGGCTCGTGGCCGTCCTTCCACTCGGCAACACGGATTTTGCCGGCGAGCATTCCGGTCTCAACCCCGGCGAACGGGATCGGTTCGGTAAGCGCAAAGGCGGCGCGGACCTGCTTGCGTTTCTCGCCCGGGTTGAGCGGCGCGGCGCCGCCGACGTATTTGGCGCGCTGCTCCGGCGTTCCCCGCTCATGAATCGGCGCCAAACCCAGATTGCCCGCAAGGCTGCACGTGGCGGCCCCGGCGTCCACCCACGAAAGTTCGAACGCAACCAGTGCCAGCGCGAGGTTTTTCGGCCCGGCGATGAAGCCGCCCTCCTCCGGGTCAAGGGCTGCGGCGGTAATGCCGCTTTCGTCAAAGCGCTGAAGCAGTCCTGCTTTCGCAGGCGTCCACTCGTGCGAGTTGCGTCCGCCGTCCGCGACGACACGGGCGACCGGCCCGCGCGCCACGGCGCGACTGGCCTGCACGAGCATGTGCAATTCGTAGCGGTCGGCGAAACGCCACATGATTTGGCGGACGTCGTCACCGGGGAGAGTTTGCAATCCCGGCGTGGATTTTTTCCCAGCAATCACTTCCATAAAAATTCCTTCAGTTACGAGCCTTTTTTTGTCATTGAAAATCCCCGCACACCTTTGGCAAACGATGCGCGCATGGACTTTTCCACAAGAAGCCGTGATTTGCCAGAATAAACCGCACCACCAGTTCGCCGGGGCGAAAACCGGTGCTCCGTTCACGGGGACTGGCAGGATGCGCCCTGCAACATTAATTCACGCGCTCGGCAATTCGGTAGCGGAACATCCGCTTCTTCATCCAGCGCACCGCCAGCAAATCATAAAACGATGCGAACAAACGGTTCCAAATGCCATAGTGACTCCGTCCGGCATGGCGGGGGTTGGCCGCAATCGGGATTTCGGTGACGGTGAAGCCTTCGATCTTGAACAGGGTCGGCATGAAGCGATGCATCCCCTTGAAAAATTTCAGGTCCGCGATGCACTCGCGTTTGAACGCCCGGTAGCAACAGCCTGCGTCGCTGATCTTTTCGCCGGACAACACGTTGCGCACCCAGTTGGCGATCCGCGACGACGCCACGCGGATGAACCCATCGCTCTGGCGTCGCGCCTCCACGCGCGAGCCGCAGACGCAATCGAATTTTTCGAGCGCCGCCAGCAATTTCGGCAGGTCACGCGGGTCGTTCTGCAAATCGGCATCGAGGGTGACGATGACCCGGCCGCGCGCCGCCTGCATGCCCGCCCACAGCGCCGCGGACTGCCCGCAGTTGAACGCGAACCGCTGGGCGCGAATACGCGGGTCGCCCGCTGCAAGATGCTTGAGGAGTTCCCACGTGCGGTCCCGGCTGCAATCATCGGTGATAACGACCTCATAGGGCCGCTTGAGCGGCTCCACCGTCTCGCGGACGGCCGCGATGAGCGCGAGTAGATTTCCCTCCTCGTTATAACAGGGAATGACGAAGCTGATCTCGGGCGTTTCAGGCATTTTTATTTCCGTAAAACTCGGCCATTACATCGCAGACTTTGTCCGCGGCGTCGAGGCTCATTTCGCCGTGAGCCACCCACGGCCGACGAACGCCGGAGGACATCAATGGAACCGCTTCGTGACGACGTTTTCCGGCCGGAGAATCACTTCGCGCCCTTTCCAGCATTTGACACCGATGTGGTTCATCCAGCCGAGATGATAACGCCAGGACACCCCGTAAAACGGATTGTGTGTCGGCCAGAACGAAATGATGTCCACGCCTATTTCCTTCGCCATTTCGATGGCGCGCTGGATCGCCTTTGGATGGTCGTTCCAGTTGAACAAAAGATATTTCCATTCCAGCACCGGCTGGCTCAGCCCGCGTGCATCGCGATACGCCACCATCACCTTCATCGCGGCGTGGGCTTTTTCAAAACTGCCCTCCAGCATGTATTTCGCGCTCATCTCGTCGCTGATGCCGTGGACGGAAAAAAGGATGTGGCTCAGGCTCAGCGCCGCCTCACGCTTGGCGTCGGTGTTTAACAGCATGCCGTTCGTGGAAACCAGAATCCAGCAGCCGGGATTTTTCGCGCGCAACAAGGGCAGTTCCTGGCTGATGGTCGGCGACAAAAACGGCTCGCCGAGATTCAGGTAAAACAGCTTCTCCATTTTGAGCTGGTGCACCAGGTCGGCCATCCGGCTGAGTTCTTCCAAGGGCATCCGTTTGCTCGAGCGGATGTTGGCTGCGCCTTCCCGCGCGCAGCCGATGCAGTCCACGTTGCACAGCACGGTATTTTCCAGCAGTATCCCGCGATGTGGCAATTGCGGTTTGGGCGGCGCCGCGCCTTTTGCGGGCAGCCGCCGGAAATCACTGCACCGCGCGCAGGTGGTAATCGGCAGTTTTCCCTTGGCCAGTTCATCGCGGAAATGTTGCGCGACCGGGCCGAAATAAATTTCCTCAAACGTATTTTTACGCAGATCGCCGATGTGCCCGCTGCCATCATAATCCTGGCAACAACAGGAGATCGTCAGGTCGGAATTGATGGTGAGGTTGTAATCCGATTCGCCTCCCAACGCGGAGCAATAATAACGGCGGCCGGTAATCCGCGCACGGAGCTCAAGCCACCAGACCATCACCCGGCGGATGAAATCGCTGACGCGCCAGTTGAAGCGCGTCTTCGGATTGCTGACTTTTCGTGATGTCGGCGAATCTGCCATAAGGAAGATTGCTTCTTTTCAAAAGGTTCGGGCAAGTTTGTTTTGGGTCGGGCGCAAAAATTAAATTGTGAAAATTCACGCCACCCAGGCTGCGCCGGAGGCTTCGCCGAGGCGAGAGCGCGACTCCAACGCCGTTACCAGGAATAATGCACCGTGTATGTCACCGTGCGCTCCTCGTCGGGTTTGACCGGCACACGGAACTCGATGGTCTGCGCGTCGGTCTTCTTGAAGTCGTCCGACTTCGCCGTGATGTCCCAGTTGTTCCAGCGGTAGAGATGCTCGACCACACGGATTTCCACCGGCTCCTTCTTGCGGTTGCGCAACTTGATCTCGAACGATTCGTCCAGCAACTTGTCGCTGGTATCCACGCGGAAATTGGCCTGCTTGCGCTCGCCCACGAGGTCGAAGGCGTTGCCGGTGGTTACGCGGATGGTCTCGTTGCGCGGCGTGTGGTCAATCATGTCCTCGCCCACAAATTCCATCTGGCCGTCGGCGTCGCGGCGATAAAACCGCAGCTTGCCCTTGGGCAGTGCGATGCCGAGGTGGTTCGTCTCCGCGTTCACGAATTCGCGCATCACCCGGACCTTCTTGTTGCCCTGCGTACCGTAACCGCGGTCCTGAATCAGCCCGCCGTAAAAGCGGTAGTCGGACGAACCGTCATAAACATAAATCGTTGGGGCTGTCACGTCCGTGGCGCGGACGAATTCCACCTGTTTGGTTTCGCGGTCAAGCAACGTCGTGGGCCGCGCCAGCGAATAAAGATGAAATTCGTCGAAGGCTTTTTCGGTCACGGCGGGAGCTTCCATAGCAGCACCCGCAAGAAACATTTCGGCTGTCCTCTTTGTATAAGCCTTTGGCTGAATCTTATTCACGTCGCCGGCCATCAATTTGATTTTGGTGTCATGGAACGTCTTGCCGCTCTGATTGTACATCGTCACCCAGCCGATCAAATCCACCGTGTTGCCCTTTTCCGGCGAGACGAGGTTGTAATCCGCCTCCCAGGTGAATCCGCCGGTGATGTAGCTGACCTCGGCGTCGAATTTGCCCGGCTTGTCAGACTGGAGCAGCCAGTTCAGTGTCGGCTTGAGCACCGTGTCATCGCCCAAATCGGGAAACAGCGGGGTTCCGGGCAGGGAGAACTGCAGTTTTCCGTTCACCTCGATGATGGGCTGTTCCGAGCCGCCGCCCGGCACGTAGCCGCTGCGGACGACTTTGCCCGGAATAAGTTCGCGCGTCTGGGTGTTGTCCTTCAGGCGGAAGTTTTGAAAATCAATCGTCTTGCCTTCGAACAGCGACAGCAGCAGTTCCTGCGTGACGGGGTCATTGCGGTAATTCTGCTCCCAGATCTGGAGCGAATGTTTGCCGGTCGGGTCGCGCAAAATCACCGAGTCCGGCTCGACGCGCGCGGTCGCGTCGGCGTAGCGCACGTTGTTGACGCCGGATTTGAGGTCGAGCGGGACCGTGTCGCGCACGACGGCGAAGTCCTGGTTGTAAATGGTCAGCGCCGGCTGGGCAAAAGCGGCGAGCACGCCTGCCGCGCCGAGACAGAGAATGGAAGCGAGTGTTTTCATGGCTTGTCTGGTTGGTGGAATGACATAACTGATTCATTAGACGGCGTCCCGCAAAAAACGTTCCCAAATTTTGCCGCTTTTTGGTGGGGCGAGCGTCCTCGCGAGCCGACGCTGATTAATTCACCAGCTGGTACCAATTGTCGCGCTGGTGCGGTTCGTAGCCGAGCTCCTGGATGAGCCGTTGCATGTCCGCGACGGTCATGCGAAACGTCGTTCCCGCCCGGCTGACAACGTTTTCCTCGATCATGATGCTGCCGAGGTCGTTCGCACCGAATTTCAACGCGACCTGGCCGATTTCCTGTCCTTGCGTGACCCACGAACTTTGCACGTTGGTGAAATTGTCGAGGTATATCCGGCCCAGTGCCTGCGTCCGCAAATATTCGTGCGCACCGACGGTCGGGGCCTTGAGCTTCGTGTGCTCGGCCTGAAACGTCCAGCAGATGAAGGCGGTGAAATTTCCGTAGCGTGCTGCCGGCATCTTGCCGGCAGAACCAACTTCACCTTTGGTTTGAACTTCCGGCAGGATGCCGGAAGCACGTTGGTTGGACTTGTCCTGCTGCGCGCGCAGCCGCTCCAGGTGTTCTATCCGATCCTCGATCGTCTCCACATGCCCAAACATCATGGTGGCCGAAGAATGAAGTCCCAAGCCATGCGCCACGTCCATGACTTCCAGCCAGTCGTTGCTCATCGCCTTGAGCGGCGAAACTTTCTGGCGCACGCGGTCCACCAGAATTTCCCCGCCGCCGCCGGGAATTGAATCCAGCCCGGCCTTCATGAAATCGCCGATGATTTTTCCCAGCGGCTCGTTGAACACCTCGCGGAAATGGATGAACTCGCTGGGGCTGAATCCGTGGATGTTGACCTGCGGCCACTTCGTTTTGATGTGCGAGAGTAAATCGAGATACCACTGCTTCGTCAGTTTGGGGTGATGTCCGCCCTGCATCAAAATTTGCGTGCCGCCCAACGCGACCGTCTCCTCAATTTTCTTGTCCATCTCGTCGAGCGTGATGACGTAGGCGTCGTCGTCCTTTTCCACGCGATAGAACGCGCAGAACTTGCAATAGACATTGCAGACGTTGGTGTAGTTGACATTGAGGTCAACAATGTAGGTGACGATGTCGTTACCGCGGCCGTTGAAATCCTTCGCCTTGGCCAGTTGCCGCCGGCGGTCGGCGAGCGCACCGAGTTCCTCGAGCGGCAGAGGATAAAGCCGCAGCGCCTCGGCCTGGTTGATGCGCTGGCCGTCCCAGACCTTCTGCAGCAACTCGTCCAATGACGCATCGTAAATCACGGCGTGAGATTGTCTGATTGCCGGCATTGAAACAAGCTGCCGGGTTCAACGCCCGCGGCGGAATTTTTCCGGTTCGATGGTTGCCAGCTTGTGGCAAATCTCCTTGACGACATCCATTTTTTTCAAGGCCTTTGCCGCTGTGGCCTTGTGCAGATAAGCCTCCACCAGCTTCGGGTCCAGCGCGATGGCCCGGTCGGCATATTCCAGCGCCTTGTGATGATGTCCCATTCTGCCGGCCATCGTGGCCAGGTTTGACCAGGCGAGTTTATTGTGCGGATCCATTTTCAAACCCTGCTCCAGGCAGCGTATGCCCTCGCTGGGGCGCCGCAATTTTTCGTAGAGCAGTCCCCCCAGGTTGTTCCACACCCGGGCATCGGTGGTTTCCAACGCCAGCGCATGCCGATAAGCCGTTTCCGCCATGGCAAATTGTCCCATCCCGCTCAAGCCCAGGCCGATGTAATACAGCGCCTGGTAATCGGACGGGTCTCTTTCACGCCAACTTTGGGCGAACGCCAGCACCGCCGGCCACAATCCCTTTTCGCACATTACGCGGGCAACCTTGACCTTGTCTTTTCCGTTCGGTTCCATGTTAAAAAAATTAAATTTATCAACCGACAACCCCTTCGACGATAAAAAAATGAGCGGATATTCTCTGGCAGTATGCCCGGGGACTGCGATTGGAACGCCGCATTCATGCGGCAGTGGGCACGCGTGATTAACTATTCTGCCGGATGAATCCGGCGTTCCTGCTGAACCGATGCATCCTGTTTTATTGCAAGGCCAGGGTGCGCCCGCTCCGGCAGAACCCAAATGCGGGCGCTGGCCTATTTGCACACGGGCCTTAAACGCCAAACGCCCGCGAGCAGGCTGCCGATGACCGAATGAAATGTTGCCGAAATCGCGCACGGCAGCGCGACCGACGGCATTTGGGCGAAATGCTCCTTCGCCAGCGCCGCGCCGAGGCCGGAATTTTGCATGCCCACTTCCACGGAAATCGTGCGGCTGGTGAGTTCATCACAACGCAACAGGCGGCTGAAAAAGTAACCGAGTAAAAACCCGCCCGAGTGCAACAGGAACACCGCCAGCAAAAGAATCGAACCCGACCGTTTGAAATCGTCTGCGCTGCTGCCGATGATGCTCGCGCAGATAAGTGTGATGGTCAGCACTGAAACCAGCGGCGACACCGGCAGGATGAATTTAACGAACCTCGGCACGCAGCGGTTCAGCGCCACACCGATAATTACCGGCGCCAGCACGATTTTCACGGTGCTCAGAAACAAGCCCCACGCCGGCACTGGCACGTATGTGCCCGCCAACCATTTTGTCAGCAACGGCGTCATCACAATTGCGCCGAGCGTCGAACACATCGTCATCAGCACCGACAATGCGACGTTCGACCGCGCGATATAATTGACCACGTTCGACGCCGTGCCGCACGGACAGCAAGAGACGAGGATCAGCCCCACGGCCAGCGGCGTTTCGAGCCGGAGCAGATGCGCGATGCTCCAGCCGAGAAACGGCATGATGGCGTAATGCGCGACGAACCCGATGCCGACCGCGCGCGGCATTTTCAGCACCCGTTTGAAATCATCCACGCTCAACGTGATGCCCATCCCGAGCATGATGACGGCGAGTCCCCACGTGATGAAATCGCCGCTGAACCACGTAAACCAGGGCGGATGAATCAACGCCAGCGCGCCGCCGAGCAAAACCCAGATGGGAAAAAGATTGGTGGTGATAGCCAAAAGGTGATTCATGTGTGCGGGGATTAAACGGGAAAATACGGGAAGTGCAAACCTTGCATTGCCCCGCCAGGAAAGTTATTTTCCTGTGGCATGAAAACGGCGGCAATCAGGTCGGAGGTGCTGGTTGCGGGAGCTGTACTGCTGGTTGGCTTGGTGTTTGCGTCCTACACCCATCACTTGTGGGAGGATTATTTGATCGCCTTTCGCGCCAGTCGAAACCTGGCGACCGGCTACGGCCTCGTTTTTACTCCCGGCGAACGGCTGCAATCATTCTCCTCGCCGCTGGGGGTTCTCCTGCCGGCGGCGTTTTGCTGGTTGACGGGCAATCAATCGGACAATCTGGTTCTCTGGCTGTATCGGTTGGTGAGCCTCGGGGCACTGGCTGCAGGGGTGGTCCTGCTTTTCCGGGTTCTTCAGACTTTGCAACTGCGCCGGGTTTCCTGCTGGCTGACGGTGGCGCTGATTGGTCTGGATGCCAAGCTCGTGGATTTCAGCATCAACGGTATGGAGACCGGTCTGCTGGTTTTCTTTCTGGCGCTGACGATTCACGGTTTGGCTGTGGCCGGGCCGCGTCAGATGCTTCGCCTCGGCGTCGGTTGGGCGGGCTTGATGTGGACCCGCCCAGACAGTTGCGTTTACATCACCATCCTTGGCGCGGGGACGCTTTTTTTCCTGTCCGGCAGGCCGGCCGGTAAATCGCGGATTGAGTGGGGAAAGATGCTCTTCGGCGCAGGGCTGGTCTGCGCCGCTTTATATCTGTCGTGGTTTCTATGGGCATGGTGGTATTACGGTTCGCCATTCCCACACAGCATCGCGGCCAAGGCGGCAAACAGACCTCCAATCTCGTTTGCTGATCTCGTCATCGGTCTGGTGATATTCCCCTTGAAGTTGTTGACCCCTTTTGCTTTTGCTCCGCGCATGCCATTTATATTCCTGCCGGCTTACGCAAATTTAGGTGGCTGGTTTGGATCTTACGTTTCCTTGTCTTCTATTCTGGGGTCGCTGGCGGCGCTTGTCTGGTTGGTTCCTGTGTTACGACCTCAAACCCGCCTGTTTTCCCTGGCATACTTCTTCGGAAATTTTTATCTGTCTGACGTCTTGAAATACTTTCCCCCTTGGTATTTGCCGATTGTGGCGGTGTTTGGCTATCTGACCATCGGCCTGCTGTTCGATCAAGCGCTTTGTCTGTCCATGAAGTTCCCGCAGCTTGGTTGGAATCGCGAATGGTTTGCACATCTCCCGAAAATTTTGCGCTTTTCCGCTGTCGGCCTGGTAGCCGGCCAGTTGGCAGTCACGGTTTGTGTCGCCCAGCAACTCCAGGTTCAACAGTCCCTCATCGAAAACGGCCTGCGCCGCCCCATCGGTCTTTGGCTGCACAATCACGCCCGGACACCGCAAGACACCGTGATGCTGGAACCGCTCGGTTACATCGGCTATTATTCAGGGCTGAAAATGCTCGATTATCCCGGCCTCGCTTCCAAGGAGGTGGTCGAGGCCCGCAAACGGCTTGGCCCGGCCAGACAGAACCAGGTCTATCTCGAACTCAAACCGGACTGGTTGGTGCTGCGACCGGTGGAAGCCCAAAAAGGGACCTATGTGGACACCAATGGACTGCGGAATTTCTATGAACTAGTTCAGGTGTTTGATGCAAGTGACAAAATCAATGCCATCCGTTGGCTGCCGGGGAAGCCTTATGTTCAGTATGATAAGACTTTTCTGGTTTTCCACCGCAAACCGGACGCCGGGCTTAACCCGCCGGCTTCCGGAACCGGTGAATAAGAATCTCCGCTGAAAGCTCCGGTTTCAAAGTTCCAGCCTCGGCCCGCGCGCCCAGAGTAGATTTTTCAGCCCGTAAAGTTCCAGTGCGAACGGGATGTAGCCGCCGTAACCCAGCAGCGGCATTGCGAAGACGTGCAGGAATTGTGCGCCCGGCGTGTGATACGTCCATTGCGGCCAGGACCAGTAATTCCACATCTCCCAGAAGAACCCGCAGATCAGCGCACCCAGCGACAGCGAAATCACCGGTCGCCAGTCACCGTGGTGCAACCATGCCAGAAAATGCGGCCGGCCCAGCCGGCGATTCACCGGCTCGAAGATGAACACCAGCGAAATCCAGACCAACGGATAGAAATATTTCGGCCAGGCCAGCGTCAACGCCAGCGTGACCAGTCCGGCGAAAAGCAAGCTGAGGTTAACCCGGGGCGTGTCCAAGACGCGCGCCCCGGCCCGGAGCGATTTCACCCAGCGGAACGTCCGTACCAGTTCCGCGGTTTCAAACACGGCCGGCATGACGGTGGAAAACGACACTGTGCAAAGTGCGTAATATTCGAGCGGGGTGAAGGTGCCGGCGCCAAGGTATTCCCAGTTGCCCGTCCGCCAATTGATGATTTCAAACAGCCACCAGGCCGGCACGGACAGGATGAAGAGTAGGACAAATCCCTTGCGTGAACGCGTCCACAATGACGTGCCGGCGCGCCACCAGACCAGCGCGTCCACCACCAGAATGTAACCCAGCCACAGCGGGAAGAACAGGTAGGCCGTCCGCAGGCCCGGCAGCGTCCAGTTCAACGGCCAGCACACCACCAGCAGGAGCAATCCCAGCCAGCCTTGCGGCGCCATCCGCGGCGGTTGTCGTGCGGCATCCATGCTTAACCGACAAAAAATAACCGGTGGCGTTCGGATTGGAAAGCCGGACAGATGGACGAAGGCGCGGAGAAAATGTGGTAGTACCCGCGTCCCGCGGGTTGTTTCGGGCGTCGCGCCTTTGTTGGTGCAATCTACTCTGGCCGTTCGCCCACCAACCCAATTCGGCAGGACGCCGAATTGAACCCGCCGGAGGCGGGTGCTACCTCAGCTATGCTCGTCACTTGCCGATGCTCACTCGCAAATCTTTTTCCTGATGGGCGAAGGCACGTCCAAAAGCGTCGTGGTTTTCGCTCTTGGAGCTTCGGCTCGCGAGGGCTCTCGCCCCACCAGTTTTATTTCGGCATATCCAGCTTTACCTTATCCGCCACTTGGGACACGTCCTTGTCGCCGCGGCCGCTCAGGTTCACGATGATGAGCTTGTTTCTGCCCATTTTCGGCGCCCGTTTCATGACTTCGGCAATCGCGTGGGCGCTTTCCAGCGCAGGGATGATTCCCTCAATCTGCGCCAGTTTCATGAATGCAGCCAATGCCGCGTCATCCTTGATGTAGGTGTATTCCACGCGTTTCTGGTCATGCAACCACGCATGTTCCGGCCCCACGGCGGCGTAATCCAGTCCGGCGCTGACGCTGTGGGTGAGCTGGATCTGCCCGTTTTTGTCCTGCAAAATATAGGAGCGCGTGCCCTGCAACACGCCGAGCGACCCTCCGTGAAACCGTGCTGCGTGCTGGTTGGGTTTGATGCCCCGGCCGCCTGCTTCCACGCCGACCATCTTCACGGTTTTGTCCTTGAGGAACGGATAAAACAGTCCCATCGCATTCGAGCCGCCGCCGACACAAGCCACGAGCAGGTCGGGTAGGTGTTTTTCCTTGGCCAGAATCTGCCGGCGCGCTTCGTCGCCGATGACACGCTGAAAATTCCGAACCATCACCGGATACGGATGAGCGCCATAGACTGTGCCGAGGATGTAATGCGTGGTGCGGATGTTCGTGACCCAGTCGCGCATGGCCTCGTTGATGGCTTCCTTGAGCGTCTGCTGGCCGGCCTTCACGGACACGACCTCGGCCCCGAGCATTTTCATGCGATACACGTTGAGCGCCTGCCGTTCGCAATCCACGGCGCCCATGTAAACCACGCATTTCAATCCGAACATGGCAGCGACTGTGGCGGTGGCCACGCCGTGCTGGCCAGCGCCGGTCTCGGCGATGATGCGGGTCTTGCCCATGCGTTTGGCGAGGAGGATCTGGCCGATGGCGTTGTTGATTTTATGCGCGCCGGTGTGGAGCAGGTCCTCGCGCTTGAGATAAATTTTCGCGCCGCCGAGTTCGCGCGTGAGGCGTTCGGCGAAGTAAAGCGGCGTGGGCCGGCCACAGAATTCCCGGAGGTAATACTCAAACTCGCGCTTGAACGCCGGGTCTTTTTGCGCGCGGAAGTATTCCGCCTCCAGTTCACGCAACGGATGCATCAACGTCTCCGGCACGAACCGTCCGCCGTAGGGACCGAAATGGCCTTGGGCATCCGGCATTTTTGCGCTGGAATGCTTGCTCATCGGCCAATTTTCACGCAAAGGCGCAAAGACGCAAAGGATTTATTTTAAAACTCTGAGGGTGGGAATACGAGAAAAGCAAAATCAATCACGGTTAGATATAGATGAAAAAATTCGGTAGGGCGGGCAGTCCTCTGCCCGCCGCCTGAACAAATGCGAGCCACGGCTCGCACGGAGTGACGCGCCCTTCCTTATCCGTGTTCATCTGTGTCCATCCATGGTAAAAATTCTCTTTCTGACTACCTGACCCATTTCACCTCACTTGGTGGTTGGAAGGTTTCCAGCCGGTGCAGCAATTTTTCCGCGTCCTCCTCCACCATGACCAGCTCGCGGTGTTGGGGCCGGATAAAGCCTTCACGCGTCGCGTGGTCGAAAAATTCCAGGAACCCGCGGTAAAAGCCCGCCACGTCCAGCAGGCCGAACGGCTTTTGGTGATAGCCGAGCTGGCTCCACGCCAGCACCTCGCAAAATTCCTCGATGGTGCCGTAGCCACCGGGCAACGCAATGAAACCGTCGGCGAGTTCGGCTATCAGTGCCTTGCGCTCATGCATGTCTTTCACCACACGCAAGTCGGGCAGTTTTTCATGCACCACTTCCTTGATGACGAGCGATTGCGGAATCACGCCGATGACGTGTCCGCCATTTTGAAGCGCGGCGTCCGCCAGAACACCCATCAGCCCGACGCAACCGCCGCCATAAATCAGTTCGATTCTGCGTCTGGCCAGGTGGCGTCCGAGGTTTTCCGCTGCCGCGGCATAGGCGGCGCGGGCGCCCTTGTTCGAACCGCAAAAGACAGCGATGCGTTTCACTTTTGTTCCGCCTGGCGAACGTTGGCGATGAACGCGCGCACCTTGGCGTGGTCTTTTTTCCCGGGCGAAGATTCCACCCCGCTGGAAACGTCCACGCCGAACGGCTGCACCTTGCGCACGGCGGCAGCGACATTTTCCGGCGTCAATCCGCCGGCGAGAAAAACAGGTTTGCCGAATTTTTGCGCTTCAACGGCCAGGTCCCAATTGAATTTTTCGCCCGTGCCGCCGAGGTTTTCGGCCGAGTAAGCATCGAGCAGCCAGGCCTCGGTGGGGTATTTCGGCAGCTCCTTCAGCGATTCAGCGTCGCGGATGCGGAAAGCTTTCATGCTCATCAGGCCGAACCGCGTGCAAAATTCAGGCGGTTCGTCGCCTTGAAACTGCAGCAGGGCCAAACCGCATTCCCCGATGGCGCGCGTGACCAATTCCTCCGCCGCATTCACAAAAACTCCAACGCCCAAGACGAATGGCGGCAATTGCTTTGAAATTTTAGCAACGCGGGGAATGGTCACGTGCCTCGGGCTTTTTTCATAAAAGATGAAGCCCAGAAGGTCCGCGCCTGCCTCGACGGCAGCTTGTGCGTCGGCTTGGTTCGTAATGCCACAAATTTTTACCCATGTTTTCATTTTTGAAGTAGTCGAGGCAACGAGACTCAAATTCTTTTTTGCAGAAAATCTGTGTCTCCTTACGTCAGCCCCTTCTTTTGCCCTTATTTTTAACCTCAAAACGCAAGGGACGCGATCTTTTTAACTCGCCACTCCGCCTCTGTTTTTTGCAAAAAATTGACGGCGTGGGTGTGTCGGGTTTTCGCAACTGGCGATTGGCGAAACCCGTTGCGTTTGTTGTTTTTAGTGGTGCGGACAGCATTTCGCTTCTGGCCGGGCTGGAAATTGAGGGAATTTGTACTTTAAGTGGTTCGGCCTATTCGGCGGGATCTCTCGAACCTTCGCTTGTGATTGTCGCCTTAGGGAGGCGCGCCCAGGCAAATTCGCTCGTTCTTTTTTCTCTTGGGCAAGATTTGACAGCGTAGGAATTTTTTCTAGTCGGGCAGGTGCTGCCTTAAATTGTTAATCGGGCACAACTTGGAAAATAACCCGTCCTTTTCCTGTTAATTGAATGGGGACTTTGTGGAAAACTCCCACTTTGGGAGTTTAGCAGATTTTAAATCCGGTTTTTCTCGTTTTTCCTTCCATTAAAAAACCCAGTGGCCGCCTTGACATTTCAAGTTGTTTGCTTTATTCACAGCTCTTAATACGGATAATTTAATAATTGGAAAGAATTACTATTAAAAGCGCATGAACCTTACCATTGCCAAGGATCAAATTCTCGCCGGCCTGCAAGCCGTTCAAAATGTTGTTAGTACGCGCACGACGCTGCCCATTCTTTCCAATGTGCTGATGCGCGCCGATGGCGACCATGTGGAATTCACCGCGACAGATCTAGACGTGACGGTTGCTTGCAAGGTGGAAGCGAAGGTAAAAAAGGGCGGCAGCACAACCGTGCCGGTGAAAAAGTTGTTTGGTATCGTCCGGGAACTGGGCGGCAATGAAATGGACATCGAGACTGACGATAAAAATGTCACCAGCATCCGGTGTAACGCCTCTTTTTATAAAATAAACGGCTTGGGGGCGGATGAGTTTCCACCAATGCCAAAATTCAAGGAAGACAAGAAAGTTTCCCTGCCCCAGGAAACCGTGAAGGCGATGATGCGCAAGACCTCGTTCGCCGTGTCCACCGACGAATCGCGCTACGTGCTCAATGGCATTTTCATCAGTCTGAAAGACCATAAAATGACCATGGTCGCCACAGACGGCCGCCGGCTCGCGCTGGTGGATGAGGAAGTGGACATCGCCGAGAAAAGCAGCGGCGAATTCATCGTTCCTGCCAAAGCGGTGAACGAATTGAACCGCTTGCTGCAGGAAAAGGGCGACGTGGAAATCAAGTTTGGCGAGAACCAGGCGTCATTTGCGCTCAAGGACGACAAAGGATTTTCCGTGCTCGTTATCACAAAATTGATTGAAGGCAACTATCCGAATTACCGCCAGGTCATACCCGCCGAGGTCAAGGAGCGTGTGCCGCTCAGTCGCGAGGAGTTTCTGCAAGCCCTGCGCCGCGCCGAGATCATGACCAGCGAGAAGGCCAATTCCGTCAAGCTCACCTTCGGCAAAAACAACCTCGCAATTACCGCCAATTCGCCGGAGGTCGGCGAGGCGCGTGAAACACTCGCAGTGAACTACAAGGGCAAGGAAATCGCCATCGCCTTCAATCCGCGCTATCTCATTGACCCGCTTAATTCACTGACCGAAGACGAGGTGTTTTTCGAGTTGATTGACGAGCTTAGCCCTGGCGTCCTCAAGATCAACGGCCCGTTCCTCTACGTCGTCATGCCGATGCGGTTGAGTTAAGGTTGAAACTTCAGGAGATATCTCTCACGTTCAAAGTGCAGGAAGCAAAGGGACAAGCGTGCGATCAAATCACACAAATACACCTGCGAAATAAAGGAAAGAGCCGGGGATTCCGGCTCTTTCGCTTACAGATCAGAAACCAAGGAAAACTATCGTTTGCGCCGAAGAGCGACCAAACCCGCCAACCCGCCAACAAGACCCAAAGCCAGTGCTGAAGGTTCGGGAACAGGAGCCGCGTCACTGAAGAGGGTTGCCACAGTCAAGTTATCAAGAATTACCGAGGGAGCACTGGAGGCTCCGCCTTGGCGCAGGTTGATTCCCGCAACCGTGGTTGACTCGGCGCCAGTGCCCACATAACCACTCGTCAAATAAGCGGTATTATTACCTTCCACCGAAGTGTCTGTTGGGTTGACATAAAGGGCGAAAGTATCATTCAACGCCCCATTAACGCCGGTATAAGCGAGGACGATACGATATGAAGTGTTAAAGCTTAACATGGTGGAGCTATAATTAACCGTGCCTCCAGACGCCCCATCGTAACCAAAAACAAAACCGGCGCCCGAGGACTTGGCAAAAAGACGTTCCGGGAAAATGGTCGAGTTGCCGACAGTGGGAGTCCAATGCAGGAAATAATCACCAGTAGCTTGGGCGGCAGTTAAATCCACAGTCGCTCCAATGTAGAAAGTCGAACCGGACGTAATGGAAATTGTAGAGGTCAGAGGAGCATAAGCATCCTGCCCGGTGAACAAAACAACCGTGCCGTTGTTAACTTGAATGGGCGAGGTCGCAACAGTGCCGGTTTGACGCCAGGTTCCCTGGCCCAAGGCATCTTGTGAGAGGCCAGCAAGGTTCCCATTGACATAAGAGTTAAAATTGTCCGAAAAGGAAATCGTGGCGAAAGCTCTTGGGCTTGAGAAAAACAAAGCAACGGCTAAAAACACAACAATTCTTTTCATAAGGTTTTCCTTTCTTGAATCTGATTTACCAGCGACTTTTAAAAGAGCCGCTCGCAAAATACAAAAACATCATGAAAGGAAACCCCAAGAAAGCAAGATACAAACCGGAGAAGTTACTCACAGATTATTCACAAAAACGCACCTACATCTGCTCGACGGTTTCGATGCCGAGGACGTCCAATCCCTGTTTCAAAACCCGCGCGGTCAGGTTGCACAACGCCAAACGCGAAGCGCGAGTAGTGTCGTCGGCCTTGAGCACCGGACAATTTTCGTAGAACGACGTGAATTTCCCGGCCAGTTCATAAAGATAATTGCACAAGAAGTTCGGGCGATATTCCGCCGCCACCACTTCCAGCGTCAGCCCGAAATTCAGTAAATGCCTTGCCAGCGCTATCTCTTCCACTGCCACCAATTGGAAGTTGGATGTTGGATGTTGAATGTTGGGTGTTTCTTCCGCCTTCCGAAAAATGCTTTTGATTCGCGAGTAGGCGTATTGCAGATACGGCGCGGTGTTGCCTTGCAGCGCCAGCATTTTGTCCCAACTGAACACGTAATCGCTTTGCCGGTTCGGTAGCAGGTCGGCGTATTTCACGGCGCCCAGACCGACAACCCGCGCAATCTCGCGGCGCTGTGCCTCCGGCAAATCAGGATTTTTCTTGGAAACCATCTTGAAAGCCTGCTCTTCCGCTTCGTCAAGCAGGTCGGCCAGCTTTACCGTCTCGCCGCTGCGGGTTTTATACGGCTTGCCGTCTTCGCCCAGGATCGAGCCAAACCAGACATGCGCAAGTTTCGGAGCGCCGAGCACCGGCTCGGCACTTTGCAAATTCTCCAAATCTCGCCGAGCTGGTGCTCGGCGCTCCTGCCATTTGCGAAACGCGGCGAAGACCTGCTGGAAATGCAATTGCTGCCGCCCGTCGGTGACGTAAATGATTTCATCCGGCCGCCAGGTTTCGAGCCGATATGCCAGCGTCGCCAGATCGGTCGTTGTGTAATTAAATCCGCCGTCGCTTTTGCGGATGAGCGCAGGCTGCTCCTTGAGCTGGGGCGGGCCGTCGAAGAAAATGGCAATCGCGCCTTCGCTTTCCTGCGCAATGCCTTTGGCGACCAATTCCTCCACTAACGTTTTGAGCCGCGGATTGTAAAAGCTTTCGCCGAGCGTATGGTCGAACTTCACGCCCAGCCGGCCGTAGATCGTGTCGAACTGCTCTTGCGACAGCACAATCATTTCCCGCCAGATTTTCAGATTCTCCGCATCGCCGCTCTGAAGCTTGACCAGTTCCTGCCGGGCGGCGTCCCGGACGGTTTGCATGGCTTCGCTGGAGGCGCTGACCATTTTATAGAGCCGCTCCATCTCGCCGATGGGGTCGGTTTTCAACGCGTCGGGCCTGAGCTGATGTTTCCAGCCGAGCAACAACATGCCGAATTGCGCGCCCCAGTCGCCGATGTGGTTGTCGGTGATGACGCGGTGGCCGAGCAGGCGCAGCGTGCGCGCGAGGCAATCGCCGAGGATCGTCGAGCGAATGTGGCCCACGTGCATCGGCTTGGCCACGTTTGGCGAACTGAAATCGATCACCGCCGTCCGTGGGCTCGCGGTTTTATCAAAAAACAAATGTTCGCCACGGGCGGCGGCCTCGAGTGCGCCGGTGAGCGCGGCACTTTTCAGCCGGAAATTCAGAAAGCCCGCGCCGGCGATTTCAGACTTCCCGCACCAATCGCCGACGTCGAGTTTGGCGAGCACATTGGTGGCAAGCTGGCGCGGGTTTATTTTTCGCTCCCTGGCCAGCGACATCAGCGCATTGCTCTGGTAGTCGCCGAATTTCGGATCGGGACACGGACGGACGAGAACAGCGGACGTATCTGCATCCGGCAGGACCGCGCGGACAGCGGCTTGGAGCTTCAGTTCGATTTGTTTGTGCGGAAGCACGGAAATTATTTAACCACGGACCCGTCCTCCGTAGCAATACTGCGGAGGGTGGATGGACACGGAAGAACACGGATAAAATACGGCGAAGTTGGCCTGCAAGGAAGGGACGCCGCGCCGCGGCGTCCGGTCATCGCGGCGCGATGACCCTACCATCATTTTTTCCCGTATTCCTTGATGATATTGAGCATCGCGTCGGCGTCGGGAGCTTGTTCGAGCGCCTGGCGGAAATCGGGTTTATGGAGGAACTTGGCGATGTTGGCCAGGGTGTGGAGATGTTTCTGGAACTGGCCTTGGGGCACAAGAAAAAGCATGACGAGCTTAACCGGCTGGTTGTCCAGCGCGTCAAAGTTGACGCCCGTCTTTGAGCGGCCGAGCGCGCCGACGACCTCGTAAATCAAATCGGTAGAGGCATGCGGGATGCCGATGCCGAATCCGATGCCGGTGCTCATCGAAGTCTCGCGCTTCTTGACGGCGGCCGTCACGGCATCGCGGTCGCCGGGCTGGAGCTTGCCAGTGGCGACGAGATTCTCAATCAACTCGTCAATTGCTTCCCACCGATTTGCCGCGCGCAAGTCGGGAACAATCTGCGCTTTGCTTAAAATATCACCCAAATCCATACGTTGCTTTTTTAATGATTGAACCCATTCGCGGTTTAATTCAAGACAGAATTGTTGATAAATTTCCGGTCGAATTATTTGAACAGCCGCGCCAGCCAGTTAAAAATTTGTCCCGAGCTCTCCAGCCACCAGCCCAACGCGTTGAACAGACTGACTTTCGTGGTCAAAAATGGCAAGCCCAACAGCAACAAGCCGGAGTTGCCGAGGAAAATGATCACCATCGAAAACAACCAGCCCTGCGACGAAATGTCCGATTGCCGCGTTTTCAAAGCGTGCCACGTCAAGGTCACATGAAATGCGTACGCCGCACCGACAAGCAGATGAAACCAGACCAGATAATTCCACCAATCCCAAAAGAAATGGCCGATGGCGAACACGGCAATGACCAGCGCCGTGTAAAACGGGAAAAAATACGGAGCCAGGGTGATGACAAAATTGGTTTTGCTCACGACGACATGGCCGCCGGCGGAAGAGACCTTCATTTTTTTAACCTGTCCGCCGAACAGCCAAACCCATAACACATGCGTCAATTCGTGGCCAAACACATAAAGCCACATCGGTTTGGGCAGCAGCAGAAAAATCACACCCCAGCACGCCGCGCCCGCCAGCAACGGCACCCAAACCACGTCCGTCTTGCCGCTGGCGCACAGCACCAGCCACAACGCCCGCGCCGCGCCGGCACAGACCGGCAGCAGCAGGATGGCGATGATGAATTTAATCCACTTCGGCACGCGGCCAGAATTCAGAATTCGGAATTCAGAAGCCAGAAGAAATATACGAACCCCTCACCCGTCGCTTCGCGCCACCCGCTCCCCGCCGGGCGGGGCGAGGGGCGCGCCGCCGTACTGCGATGTCTGGTTGACGTGGCGAACCGCTCCCCTAATTTTACACTTTGAACTTTGGACTTTGGACTTAACATCCAGTCCGATGACCCACGACGAAGTTCTCCAGGTTTTCCGTGACAGCGGCGCGCTGCTCGAAGGCCATTTCATCCTTCGCAGTGGATTGCACAGCCGCCAGTACTTTCAATGCGCCCTCGCGCTTCAGCAAATGCCCGACGTCGAAAAATTCGGCAGCGCCCTCGCCGACAAGGTCCGCCAATTCCGCGCCGCCACCGTCATCGCGCCGGCACTCGGCGGGCTGGTCATCGGACAGGAAGTCGCGCGGCAGCTTGGCGTGCGGTTCATCTTTACGGAAAAAGAGGGAGGCAAGCTCGTGTTGCGGCGCGGATTCAAAATTGTGCCTGGCGAAGAAATCATCGTCGTCGAAGACGTGGTAACCAAAGGCGGACGCGTCAAGGAGACGATTGATATTGTCCGTGCGCATGGAGGCCACGTTGCCGGAGTCGCCGCGATTGTGGACCGTTCCAACGGCGCGGTAAATTTCGGCGTGCCCTTTGCCAGCCTGATCACGCTGCAGGTCGAAGTATTCAAGCCGGAAAAATTGCCGCCGGAATTGGTGGCGATCCCAGCGGTCAAACCGGGAAGCAAGTGAGCTGAAAAGGTAGGGCGCGATGTCCCCATCGCGCCGCAGCAGCTTGGATTAACCTGACAATCAAATAGGGAGGGCGCGTTCTCCGAACGCGTCGGCCCAGAAAATTTTGGAGTTGTCCGGCTGAATCACAAACGGCAACTTTTCAAAGATGAATATTCCTGTCCGCACCCGCCTCGGCCGTGAAATTCCACCTTGGATTTCGGACGGTTCATTCTTTTTCATCACCATCAACTGCGAACCGCGGATGGAAAACCAGCTTTGTCGCAAAGGAACAGGCCGGGCTGTGCTGGCCGCTGCCGCGCACAACCACGAAGCATTGGTTTGGTATTGTCGGCTCATGCTGTTGATGCCGGACCATCTCCATGCCGTAATTGCGTTTCCGCGAGAGGCGGGAATGAAGGCGACAATGACCAATTGGAAACGTTTTCTAGCGCGGAATGAGAAAATCGTCTGGCAGCGCGATTTCTTCGATCATCGTTTGCGCGACCACCACGAGGAGACCGAAAAAATCAGTTACATCCAGGCAAATCCGATTAGAAGAAAATTGTGCGACCGCATTGAAGATTGGCCTTGGGTTTATCGGCCCAATGACCGTTTACCCCCGCTGCCTTCGGCGCGATAGGGACATCGCGCCCTACCGTTCGAGCCGACAATCAAAAAAGGTAGGGAACGTTCTCCGAACGCGCCGCCTTTCGGCGCGATGGGACATCGCGCCCTACCTTTTAACTGTGCCAAACGGCATGGGCAACTGTGCCAAAGTGACGCTTTTGGCACTATTTTTCAGCCAGTTCGAAAACAGGAAAAGGAGAAATCCGACCTTTGTTTGCAAGGCTTCCATGTCGTTTTTGAAATGACGGCACCGTTATTGCATTGGAATAGGGAGCAGACAACCAATTTTTAATTTTTTATGGCAAAAGTATTAGGCATCGATCTGGGAACCACAAACTCCTGCATGGCGGTCATGGAAGGCGGCGAACCGCTCGTACTGGAAAATTCCGAAGGCAAACGTACCACGCCGTCCGTCGTCGCGTTTACCAAGAGCGGCGAGCGGCTCGTCGGCGAAGCGGCCAAGCGCCAGGCCGTCACCAACTCGCGCAACACCGTTTACTCCATAAAACGCTTCATGGGCCGCAAATTTGACGAAGTATCGGAAGAAATCAAACGCGTGCCTTACAAGGTCGTGAAGGCGGCCAACGGCGACGCCGCCGTGGAAGTGGAAGTGGATGGCAAGCCCAAGACGTTCACGCCGCCGGAAATTTCCGCGATGATCCTGGGCAAGCTCAAAGCCGACGCCGAAATGCGTCTGAGCGAGAAAATCACGCAGGCCGTCATCACCGTTCCGGCCTACTTCAACGATTCACAACGCCAGGCCACCAAGGATGCCGGCAGGATTGCCGGGCTCGACGTGCTCCGCATCATCAATGAACCGACCGCTGCGTCGCTCGCCTACGGCCTCGACAAAAAGAAGGACGAAAAAATAGCCGTTTACGATCTGGGCGGTGGCACGTTCGACATTTCAGTTTTGGAAATCGGCGACGGCGTGTTCGAAGTCAAGGCCACCAACGGCGACACGCACCTGGGCGGCGACGACTGGGACGGCCGCCTTATGGATTGGATACTCGAAGAATTTAAAAAGGACAGTGGCATGGACCTGCGCAAGCAACCCGACGCGCTCCAACGCATCAAGGAAGAGGCCGAGAAGGCCAAGATAGCCCTATCGTCCGCGCAGCAATACGAAATCAATCTGCCGTTCATCACGGCGGACGCCAGCGGACCGAAACACATTTCCATGAAGCTGACCCGCGCGAAGATGGAACAGCTTTGCGACGCGCTGTTCGAGCGCACCATCAGCCCAGTGAAGGCCTGTTTGAAGGACGCCGGCATCGAGGCGAGCAAGATTGACGAACTCGTACTCGTCGGCGGCATGACCCGCATGCCGAAAGTTGTCGAAGTGGCGCACTCGCTCGTCAACAAACCGCCGCACCAGGGAGTGAACCCGGACGAAGTCGTGGCCGTGGGCGCCGGCATCCAGGCTGGTGTGCTCAAGGGCGAAGTGAAGGATGTGCTGCTGCTCGACGTGACGCCGTTGTCGCTCGGCATCGAGACATTGGGCGGCGTGTTCACACGGCTCATCGAGCGCAACACGACGATTCCCACGCGCAAATCAGAAATTTTCTCCACTGCCAGCGATAACCAGCCCGGCGTGGAAATCCACGTGCTCCAGGGCGAACGCCAGTTCTCCAAGGACAACAAGACCATCGGCAAGTTTCATCTGACCGACATTCCGCCCGCCCCGCGCGGGGTGCCGCAGATCGAGGTGACCTTCGACATTGACGCCAACGGCATTTTGCACGTGGGCGCCAAAGACCTCGGCACGGGCAAGGAACAGAAAATAACCATCACCGCCAGCAGCGGCCTCTCGAAGGATGAAGTCGAGAAGATGCGGCGGGACGCCGAGGCGCATGCCGACGAGGACAAGGCCAAACGCGAGGAAGTTGAGACGCGCAACGAAGCCGACAGCGCGGTGTATCGCTCCGAGAAAATGCTCAAGGACACCGGCGACAAGATTTCGGGCGACGACAAGGCCAAGATCGAGAAAGCCGCCGCGGATGTGAAGGAAGCATTGAAAGGCAGCGACACGGCTGCCATCAAATCTGCTGCCGAGAAGCTGAACGAAGCGTGGCAGGCCGTGAGCGCCGAGCTTTACAAGGCCGCCGCCGCGAAGGCCCAGGCGGAAAAGGCGCAGGGTGCCGGCCCATCCGGCGGCGAGCCGAAAGGCGAAGCCAAGTCCGACGACAAAAAGAAGGACGAAGGCGTGATTGACGCGGAAGTTGTTGATGAGAAGAAGTAAACACTAATCTAATAACATGAAACCAATCACAAGATGTGAAATTCTAAACGAAGGACGTCGGGTCGTTCGCGCTGGCAATGTAGATTTACTAGTCACAGGAGCCGCCAATCAACTCTCCCACGGAAGTTTTTTCCCAGATGATTGGCCGGTGAATGTACCACTGGAAGAAGAGGCTGCTTTTCTCAAGATGGAAGACGGGAAAATTATCCAAATTTGTGATTTTGAAAAAACGAAAAGTGGGGGCAATTATTTCAACTTTTACTTCCAAGAGTGAAAGGAATTTTACCGCTAAGGAAGGTGCGGGACGTCGAAACTAAAATGAACATGGCGCAGACAAATTTGAGCAAGCTGGTCGCGATAGCGTCTTGGAGTGCGCCAGTCCTCTGGCGCTTTGGCAGGTGTGAAATGGCCGAGCAGAAAAGCGGCAGAGGGCTGCCGCAGTCCAAAACCCGAAGGGGCTTCGGACGATGGAATTTTCCCATCGCGGGTGCGGCGGGAGTTGATTACGATTAACAGTTCAAACCAACAACCAAACAAAGACAAACTATGGCACTTAACGTCAAACCGATCGGCGACCGCATCCTGGTCGAGCCGGTCGAAGAAAAGGAAGTCAAGAAGGGCGGCATCATCATCCCCGATACCGCCAAGGAAAAGCCGCAGGAAGGCATCATCATCGCCCTCGGCACCGGCAAAACCAACGACGACGGAAAGAAAATTCCGTTTGAAGTCAAAAAGGGCGACCGCGTGCTCGTGAGCAAATACGGCGGCACCGAAATCAAAATAGACGGCAAGGAATACAAGATTCTGTCCTCCGACGACATCCTGGCCGTGCTCGTTTAACCCTTCCGCCTTCGCCTCCGGCTTCGGCGCGACTGCGCCAAGCGAAGTGAAGACGGACAACAAATAACCATCTACAAAGATTAAATATTATGGCAGCAAAACAATTACTGTTTAATGAGGCGGCGCGGCAGGCGATCCTGCGCGGCGTCCAGAAGCTCTCCAAGGCGGTCGTCGCCACGCTCGGACCCAAGGGCCGCAACGTGATCATTGACAAGAAATACGGCTCCCCAACCATCACCAAGGACGGCGTGACGGTGGCGAAGGAAATCGAACTGGAAGATCCCTACGAAAACATGGGCGCCCAGATGGTCCGCGAAGTCGCCAGCAAAACCAGCGACACCGCGGGCGACGGGACGACCACCGCCACAGTGCTCGCGGAATCCATTTACCGCGAAGGCCTAAAGTTCGTCACTTCCGGCGGCAACCCCATCGGCATCCAGCGCGGCATCATGAAGGCCGTGGAAGCCGCCGTCGGCCAGCTCGACAAAATCACCAAGAAGGTCAAGGACAAGGACGAAATCCGCCAGGTCGCCGCAGTGTCGGCCAACTGGGATTTCCAAATTGCCGACAAAATCGCCGAGGCGATGGACAAGGTCGGCAAGGATGGCACGATCACGGTCGAGGAGGCGAAGTCCATTGAGACGACGCTCGAGGTGGTCGAAGGCATGCAATTTGACAAGGGCTATCTCTCGCCTTATTTCGTCACCAACGCCGAGACGATGGAGGTGAAACTCGAGGACGCCTACATCCTCAATTACGAAAAGAAAATCAGCAACCTGAAGGACCTGTTGCCGTTGCTCGAAAAGGCCGCGCGCTCGGGCAAACCGCTGCTCGTCATCGCCGAGGAAGTCGAAGGCGAAGCGCTCGCCACGCTTGTGGTGAACAAGCTGCGTGGCACGCTCAGCGTCTGCGCCGTGAAAGCCCCGGGCTTCGGCGACCGCCGCAAGGCCATGCTCGAAGACATCGCCGTCCTCACCGGCGGCAAGTTCATCAGTGAAGACCTTGGCATCAAGCTGGAGAGCATTGAACTGACCGACCTCGGCCGCGCCAAGAAAATCGTGGTGGACAAGGACAACACCACCATTGTCGAAGGTGGCGGTAGCTCCAAAGACATCCAGGGCCGCGTGAACCAGATCCGCCGCCAGATTGAAGAGACGACGAGCGATTACGACAAGGAAAAGTTGCAGGAACGCTTGGCCAAGCTCGCCGGTGGCGTGGCCGTCATCAATGTCGGCGCTGCGACCGAGACCGAGATGAAGGAAAAGAAGGCGCGCGTCGAAGATGCCCTGCACGCAACCCGCGCGGCGGTTGAGGAAGGCATTGTGGCCGGCGGTGGTGTGGCTCTAATCCGCTGTCTGTCCGCCATTGAAACGGTCAAATCCGCCAACGAAGACGAAAAGATTGGCGTGGACATCGTGAAGCGCGCGATTGAGTCGCCAACCCGCGAACTGGCGAAAAACGCCGGCGTGGAAGGCTCCGTTGTCGTCGAGGAAGTCAAGAAGCGCAAGGGCAACGAAGGTTACAACGTCGCCACGAACGAGTACGAAGACCTCGTGAAAGCCGGCATCGTGGACCCGAAGAAGGTCACCCGCACCGCGCTGCAAAATGCGGCTTCGATTGCCGGCTTGCTGCTCACGACCGAGTGCCTCATCACCGACATTCCAGAGAAGGAAAAACCGGGCCCGGGGCCGGGCGGTCCGGGCGGCGGCATGGGCGGAATGGATTATTAAGGTAGGGACGGCCCACCGGGCCGTCCGCGGACGCCGCAGCGCAGCGTCCCTACCAACGAAAAAGAGCGGGGTGGGAAGTGATTCCCGCCCCGTTTTACTTTTTGTCAAACCGCTCCCGGGGTGTTATAATAGTATGAAGAATTTTGAGACGTTTAATGAAGACCTTTTGGCGAGGGGGAGCATCAGCCGCCTTCGTGATTCTGGGCCTGGCTGTCAGCGGGGCGCCGGCGGGCCCGAGCCATCCGGCTCAAGAATACGTTGAAGGCGAGGTCATTGTTACTTTCAAGCCGCCGGTGACTTTAAATGCCGCCAAGCAGTCGCTTGGCGGCCATTCGCTGGCGTTGACGAAACATTTTGCCGGGCTCTCCCGGGATCGGGGACGCCATTCCGGTTTGATACGCTCCAGGAACCGGACGACGGCGGAACTGATTGCCGAGTTGAGCCGGGACCCGGCGGTAGAAACGGTTGAACCGAATTACCTGCGCTGGGTCACCGGCGTGCCCAATGACACACTGTTCACCAATCTGTGGGGACTTCAAAACACCGGCCGTTATATCAACGGGACTGCGGGAACGGCGGGAGACGACATCCGGTTTGTCGCGGCCTGGGGGCTGGCACGGCCAACCACAAATCAAATGGTTGTCGCCGTCATTGATACAGGGGTGGATTACACGCACCCGGACCTGGCCGGCAACATGTGGACCAATTCCGGCGAGATCGCCGGCAACGGTGTGGATGATGACGGGGACGGACGCGTGGACGATTATTACGGTTATGATTTTGCGGACAACCTTCCCAATCCGACGGACTCCGGTTCTCATGGAACGCACGTCGCCGGAACCATTGCCGCCGTCGGCAACAACCAGTTAGGCGTGATCGGGGTGGACTATCAAGCCAGGATCATGGCGCTCCGGGCGTCGAGTGATGGCAACTCCCTGCCAGACGACGCCATCATCGAGGCAATTGACTATGCGATCATGATGAAAACTAACGGGGTGAATATTGTCGCCATCAATGAATCCTTTGGTGGTGGCGGGTCGAACAGCACCGAGCGCGCCGCCATGCAGGCGGCCGGCGACGCCGGGATCATCTTTTGCGTAGCGGCGGGAAACAACACCGCCAACAATGACATCACCGCCTTTTATCCCGCCAGTTACCGGCTGACTAATATGATTGTCGTGGCCGCCACCGACCAAAACGACGCCCTGGCCAACTTTTCAAATTATGGCACCAACACCGTGGACTTGTGTGCGCCCGGGGTGAACATCCTGTCCACGTTGCCCGTTGCCCAGGCAGGCAAGAAGTCCCAAGTCCAGCAGGGGTCCACAACCTATACCGCCAACGAGCTGACGTATTCCGGCACCACCACCGGCATCACCGCTACGGTTTATGATTGCGGGCTGGGGTATCCCTCGGATTTTCCAACAGCCGTAAGCAACAACATCGCGCTGATGGTCCGCGGAACCCTCTATTTTTCAAACAAGGTGGGCAACGCCATGGCCGCCGGGGCCCGCGCAGCCGTCATTTACAACAACTCCGGCGGGAATTTTCCGGGCTCATTGCTAATCAGCAACAACTGGATTCCCGCCGTTTCCTTGTCCCAGGCTGACGGGCTTGCATTGAAAGCAATCCTCCCCGCCATCGGAACAGTCGTCAACACCCCCGACCCCGCCAAGGTTTATCAATATCTCGACGGCACTTCGATGGCGACGCCACATGTGTCCGGCGCGGTCGCGTTCGCCGCTATGAATTTTCCCTCTGAAACCGTGACCCAGCGAATCCAGCGCGTCCTGGCAAACGTGGATGTCATTGCCGGCTTGAAGACCAAGGTGCGCACCGGCGGTCGGCTCAACCTGCAACGCATGGTGGACACCGATACCAATAGCCTGCCGGACTGGTGGGAGTTGCAGTATTTCGGGCACCTGACTGGCACCGACCCGAATGCCGACGCCGATCACGACGGCATGAGCAATCTGGCGGAATGGCTGGCCGGAACGAACCCGACCAATGCAAGCTCATACCTGCGGCTGATGGCGCGGCCTTCCGGCAATACCAATGCTTTTGTGGTGAGATGGCCGAGTGTCGCCGGAAAATACTACCGGCTTGAACGCGCCACCAATCTGCTGACGGGTTTCAATTCCACCGTGCGTACGAACATTGCCGCCACCGCGCCCACCAACACCGAAACTGATACGGCCGTTCTTCCGGGCAATGCCCGCTTTTACCGGGTGGGAGTGGAGCAATAGCGTCCAACGCGATCGAGTGCCGGCGGCGTTGAAATAATTCCGGCTTCGGTTTAAATCAGTTACCCTGCGGCGGTGGGCTGGCGGGTTTTTCCTGGAGCCGGCGCAACTGGTTTTCGAGCTGGGTCACACGGTTATGGAGGCGTTCAAAAACTTTGCGCACATCAACCGGCAGAACAACACAGTCAGCGCAATGATGACGAGTGGCATCGCTGCCCTTGACGGGATATTCGTATTTTTTACCGCAGGCGCGACAAGTGCGAGGGCGCTGGCCGGAAGTCAAGGGCACAGTCATGAGAATTCAGGCGGGAAATTTTTTGTCGAAGACAGACCACTTATTCTTGTATTCCTTCAGCGGCCCGTAATTGACTGCAGGAACATTACTGGGTGGCTGCTTCCTATATGAGGAGCCGAAGAAGCGATCTGGATTTTCTAAGATATCTCGGCCTGGAACCAAAAAGAATTCTTCCTGCTTGTCTTTGTCATTGAGCAGCACGAAGACATAAACATGATCCCGCTTGAGACTTTCCCTTTTCAGAGGAAAACAGTTTTTCCGCCGGAGCGTTTTCACCTGAACTTGGAAAGTGTGATCAATTTCCCGGTTGTACACAAAGAGATCAATCCCTTTCGCATTGCCCAACGTGATAGAAACTTGGAAGCCAAGTTTGAAAAGTTTTCCAGCGGTAAGGAATTCTCCCGCCATTCCTGAGATTTGGCAGTCAGTTCGCTTTGCCTCAGAACTTGTTGTCATGGTTTTAAAAGAGTTACCTGACAAAAACAATTAAAAGACAAACCATTCGTGTTTGCACGAAAATTACCGCTGCTTGCTTTCCAGGCTGCGCGGGGCGCTGGTGACGCCGCCGTCCATCAGCAGGCGGCGGTCGCGCGAGCGCGTTTCGCCCACGGCGGTGACGCGAATGGCCGCTTCGTCGGTGACGGGACATTCGTGTTCGCAAATGCCGCAGCCGATGCACAGCGCTGGGTCCACGTAAGGCCGGCGCAGCGTGATGGGATTCCCGTCGCGCTTGATGATGGTGACTTCGCGCGAGTAAATCGCCTTGGGCGACACCGGGCAGACCTCCTCGCAGACCACGCACGGGGTTTCCATGGCCCACGGCAGGCAGCGGCCATGATCGAAAAATGCCGTGCCGAGCCGGATCGGGCCTTCCGCGGCGAACGGACCGAGCCCGGTCTTTTCCTCGATGGTGATGCGCTGAATGGCGCCGGTGGGGCAGACCTGGCCGCACAGCGTGCAATTCACCTCGCAGTAGCCGAGTTTCATGTTGAGGATTGGCGTCCAGATGCCTTCCAGACCGGATTCCATCAGCGCCGGCTGCAACACATTCGTCGGACAGGTGCGGATGCACTGGTCGCATTTGATGCAGCGTTCGAGAAAATCCTTTTCCTCCACCGAACCAGGCGGACGAATGACCTTTTTGTTGTAATTCCGGTCCGATGCGCCGGAGGCCCGGCCAAAAGCATAGAAAGTCAGGCCCAGCAAGGTGCCGAGAAATGCGCGCCGGCCCGGCACGACGGGCGCGGTGATTTCGCGCTGGAGCGCCGGCATGAACTTGAACGAGATGGCGTCTTCGGGACAGTCTTCGATGCAGTTGAAGCAGACGAAACATTCACTCTTGCGCAATTGCGTGTGCGGGTCGGAAGCGCCCTCGCAGCTCTTCAGGCAGAGGTCGCAGTCCACGCACTTGTGCGGATCGCGGTCAATGCGCCACAGCGCAGCCGTGGACAGTGTGCCGAGAAACGCGCCGAGCGGGCAGAGCACGCGGCAGAAAAATCGCGGAATCACCACGTTCATGCCCACGAGGAACACGAGCAGAAAACCAATGACCCAGGCGCCGGCGTGAAAGTATTGCCGCACGTAAACGCTCGACGGGAAAAAGAGGTTCAGCATCGGCAAAATCGCCGCGGTCATCGAGCGATGAAACAGGCAGATCGGGTCGAGCCAGCCGATTTGCAGGCTGCCGCAAACCGCCGCCACAATCATGGCAATGAGGATGACGTATTTGAGCGAGTACAGTTTTTTGTAACGGTTGGCCTCGATGCGTTCACGTTCCTCCGCGCGGCGTTTGCCCATCAGCCAGCCGATGAAATGGTGCAGGATGCCGTAGGGACAAATCCAGTTGCAGAAGATGCGCCCGAACAGCAGCGTCGGGAGGATCAACAGCAGGCTCCACAGCAAACCCATGTAAACCGTGTGCGTGGTGATGGCCATGGCAAAGGAAACCAGCGGATCAAGTTCGAGGAACAGCGAGACCGGATAGCCTTTGAGATACCGCAGGTCGGTGACAAAGACGAAAAACAGAAACAGGCTGAAGAAAAAAAACTGAGATATGCGGCGGACAGTGCGGGTTTTCATACCGTGGCAAAGGTGGCCCAAAGAACTTTGGGTTTAACTGTAAAGATCCCCTCGCCCCGGCCCTCTCCCCGCTGGGCGGGGAGAGGGTGTCCGGAGGACGGGAGAGGGGTTCGTTGATTCAGCATTTTAAAATTGTGCGTGTCCTTGTCCTAGGCTTGGACCTCTTTGTAAATCGTATCTTTCCAGTTTTTGTTGCCCAAGCCGCGTTCGTGGGCCTTATGAACGTAGGTCAGTTCGACGATATCACGCTCCATCAAGTGCGTGTAACCGTAGCTGTCCACCGCCACCATGTCCGTGCCCGCAACCACCGTGTTCATCGGCTTCACGTCGGAGAGCCGTCCGCCGGTCGGGCCGTTTTTCATCAGCACGTTCATGCCGTCGAGCACAACGAGCGTCGGCTTCATCATCAGCGCGAAATCCGAGACGATGCTGTGAATATATTGATGGAACTGGCTGCGGCGTCCGCCGAGCAGACCATACCAGTTTTTCATCGTCATCGAGGCGTGGCAAAGGTTGTGGTCCTTGCACGGTGCGACGCCGATGACCTTCGTCGCCTTCTTGAACGGTTCGTGGAAGAATGTCCAGTTGCGAAGCACCTCGCCATCAAGTTGCAACGGCGCGAACGAGCCGGATTCCGGGTAGAGCAAATCCACATTCAAATCGTCGGCCACCTGGCGCAGGCCGCTCTTGAGAAAACAACCAGCCGGGCTGTTGATCGGGTTGTCAGCGATGAACACTCTGGCCGCGCCGGCTTCGAGCACGAGCTTCGCCACGGCGCGCAACGTTTCCGGATGAGTCGTCGCCGCGAGCGCGGGCGGGGTGTCGAATGCGACGTTCGGTTTGATCATGACCACATCGCCCTTGCGAATGAAGCGCGACATGCCGCCGAGCGCGCCGATGGCGGCGCGGACGGTCGTATCGTGTTCCGCGCCGTGCGCAATCGCGAGCGACGGCAGGGTTTTGTTCGGCTCGATGGCGTAGCTCGGAAGCTGCAACCCCTTTTCCGGCTCGAAGCCGGGGACAAAATGCTTCGGCTGCCACAGGGCGTAACCGCCCGCAGCCGCGCCAGCGAGCAACGCCCCGGTGGCGCCCGCGCGGACGAGGAATTCGCGCCGGCTGATACCGCCATCGCTGCTGGGTTCGTTTTGGACTTCAGGTTTCATGGCCGGAATCAAAATGCGCTCGCGTTCGCGCGGCAGCGTCTTGGACTGCGGTCCCGACCACTCGGGACCGCTTTGGACTCAACAAGCCGCGCCCGAACAGCGCCAGCCGCCGTCGCGCCGGAGCGGCGCTTTGGCGCGCCGCGAAGGCGGAAGGTCTGGCGCACTTCAAAACCTGGCGGACATATTCTCGCTTCATGGTAACTTTCCTTGAAGGTATTGTTCCACAAACTGCCGGGCTTGGTCCCCGTCGCCGGCGTCCACGACGCCGCCGATTTCGCCGTTCCGCTGGTAAATCACCTTCCACGTGCCGAAATTTTGGGCCGCAAAAATCTTCGCGCCGTTCACGTCCGGCAGCACCGTCACTTTGCCGCCGAACTGGCCGGCAAAATCCTGATACGATTTCCACGCTGCCGCGGCGTCTGCCGGGGTCGCCACCATCAGGAAAAACGGCAGTTTTTTGCCGGCAAAATCATAATTCGCCTGAAAGACATTTTTCAAAAACGCCTGGCCTTGGGCATTCTCCTGCACAAACTGGACGCTCGCCGGATCCAGCCCAGTTGCCGGCAAACGGCGGCGGGCGTCGAGGCCGGTGTCGTCGGCAGGAAGATTTTTCGCGCGGTCCTCCGCGATGGCCTTCGCCAGTTCGAGGGTCTTTGCATTCTGGTCCGAGGCCATCACTTGGACGTAACGCGGGCCTTGCCGGAAGAAGAATCCCATCCCGCTCGCGTAGCCGTCCGGCGCGAAAGCCAGCGGCCCGCCCTTGGGATCGCGCTCCAGCGCGAACATGCCGAAGGCGTTGATCGGAGTGTCGAAGCGGTATTCATAAACATCCACAAAACTGCGGGACGTGCCGGTGATGGAGAAAGAACGGCAGCGGAGATTTTGAAAGTTGAAATTCAGGTAAGCCGGGGCACGCCCGTCAATTTTCTCAAATAAAATGTCCGCGTTATAAAATTCCGTGTCGCCCATCGGCTTCAGCCCGTCGAGTTTGATTTCCAGCGGTTCCCCTTTGGCGGCCGGTGTGGGCGCGACGGCTCCCTCGGCAGGTTCGACGACGGCGTCACCCTTGCTGTTGGCTGGAGCTATGACAGCGGCCTTTGTTTCCCCGGGGCTGACGTCCGCCCCGCGAACGGTGCCCGATTTTCCTTCGACGGCCGCAGCGGTGGATTTCAACGCGTTGGTGTTGAGCGCGAAACGGTCGGGATTATAGTGTTTTCCCTTGAGCCAGATCGCGACACCGATGACGACGAGCAAAACGACGATGATCAGGCTTACGACGCGCTCCAGCGACGAAACTTTTGTGCGCCGGAAAGTTTTGCGATTTCCGGTCGGAGGATTGGCGACAGCGGGGGCGGCCATGCATCAAAGCCGGCTCATACGAAGTTGCGCTCGGCGCGCTTCACGATTTCCGGGTAATCAATGCGGAACGCACAGCCATCGCGCAACGCGGCCAGGTCCACTCCGTCGGCATTCCGGGCCGATACCGGCAGGGCGTGATAAAACTCGCGCGCTTCCATCAGGCCGTCCTGTTCGTAGTAAGTCACGAAACGGGCGATGTCGAGCAGCGCGAATCCGGACGTTGCGGCAAAGGCGTCGCAGGACGGACAACCCGGACACATCGTCGGGCGCGCGGCGAGAACGGTTTCTTTGAGCAGTTGGATGTGCGCGATTTTCAACGGCGCCTTGTAATTACGCGCGGCGGCGGAGCTGGTCTGCATTTGATCCACGTTGTCAATCATGTTGCAAACGACGGAAATACGCGGGTCACTCCAGCAGGCTTGCAGCACGGCTTGATGCGTGGTCAGGCCGAGCTTGTCGAATTCCGGCAGGCGTTTGGGAATGTCCCGGGTGTTGCGCATCGTCTTCATGGCAACCAGCGCGATGCCGGCTTGGTGCGCTGCGTCCAGCGCCAGGTCAAACGCGTCGCCCTTGGTAAAGAACGGCGTGTATTTGAGCATGATGATGTCCAAAAATCTGCCTTGTGCGGCAGCGTTGAGGTAATCGTTCAATCGCCCGTCATGGCAGGAGAAACCGACCATCTTAACCTTGCCGGAGCTTTTAAGCGCCTCGGCAGTTTTTTTAAACTCGTCGCTCTTGGGCCATTCCAGCGAGGCGTTGCCGTATTCGCGCGTGCCGAGGCCGTGGATGTAAAAGGCGTCGAGATATTTTGTGCCGCAGGCGTCGAGCCGGCGGTCAATCATTTCCAGCATCTGCTTGGGCCCTTGGTGCGGATGGTCCTTGGAGACGAGGAAAATTTCCTTGCGACGCTCCGGGTATTTGGCGAGCCACGCGCCGAAAATCTTCTCGGAATTGCCCCCGAGATAACAATCCGCCGAGTCGAAATAACGGATGCCCATGGACCAGGCGATGTCGAGGTATTGCGGACTGAGCGCGGCCATCATGCCGCCCAGGCAGAGCATGGTAGCTTGCGGGCCATTTTTCCCGAGTTGGCGTTTGGGCAGCGGCACAGCAGTTGCAGCGGATGTCGGCGCGTCCCCGGCGGACACGGACTGCGTCATCATCGCCGGCGCGGCTGCCAGCGCAACGGGCAGGGTCAAAGTGGTCTTGAGGAAATGCCGGCGCGAGCTTTGATTATTATTTCCTTGCATAAGTCTTTTAAGTTTCTTGGATAATAGCACCTGTTGGGAATTCCTGCAACGGGAATTGAATTTGGCCGGGGCGTACGATACTTGACCCGTGCAGCGAATTGAAAGATTATAGTAGTGCCGAATCAAAGGATGGGGGCGCACTGGTTTCGACCTGGGGAATGCGCCAGAGGCGGCATGCCGAGGATGGTTCGTTGGCCTCGTTAAAAATCGAACCAAACAAAACAGCTAATCAAGAACTAGCTCTCGCGGCCTAAGGCCACGACGTCCGCCACTGGACACCTGCTACGGTGGACGGACGCCACAGCAGGTTGGGTTGCAGACGGAGTCTGCGCGCCGGCAACCGAGATCTTATCCTGCGGACTAGGCAGTGCGATTCGAGTCCGGACGCCATCGCACAGCAGAAAATCTTTTCCGGACTAAGCATGTAGTCGCGGCTGGTTTGTTTGCCAGGGACGCGGGTTCAACTCCCGCCGCCTCCACGCTTCGCCTTGTGGGCTACGCGTGACAGGCCACGTTTACGGCAGGAAAAAGCCGCAGGTGAGGGCTTCGCTGGGATTTGGCGAAGTGTGCCCTGCGGAATTGAGCGGAGCGAAACGGAGCACGGGCCATGTTCTATGTCTACATCATCCGAAGTGTAAACCGGCCGGACCAGACCTATATCGGGTTTACTCGGGACCTCAAACAGCGGCTCCTCACGCATAACCAGGGCCGCAGCCTGCATACGGCCAAATTCAGTCCGTGGCAGATCGAGTTTTATGGCGCCTTCAAGCAGGAAGACAAAGCCCTCGCCTTCGAGCGCTATCTGAAATCGCATTCGGGCAAGGCCTTTGCCAGCAAACCACTGCTCTAAAAGGATTTTTGCCCAGAGAACTCCGCAAGTGGTTTTCAGACTGGATTTTCAGACTGGAGCTTTGTCCAATGGTGTTCATCACCCATGGGCCGCACCTTTTTGTTCGAATGTTTCAGATGCGGTTATCGCGCCTGCGTCGCCGGCGGGGCGGATGAGGGCGAACATTTTGCCGTTCAAACCATCACCTGCGCTGATTGCAAGGCGCTCCACGACGTCGTGACCGGGGTCAAAGTTTCACCGCGGCTTAGGGAAAATCCGCCCAAGATCGCGCCGAAATTCGCCGCGACGTTGAACCGGCTGCCGCCGCGCGGAGCGCACCAATGGCTGAAGTTTAACCCGGCTTGTCCCGTCTCGCCATTACATCGTATCCGCCCCTGGCAACAACCGGGCAAATGTCCGAAGTGTGGATTTTTTTTGGAGCGGAACATCATCCCGTTCCGCATCTGGGATTAAACCCGGATTCCAGCAGCCGCCAGCGTCGGTCGGCGCACACTTTTTAAAATGGCGCGGACTCATCCCCTCCCACAGGGCGGCTGCGGACAAAAAAGATGGTGATCAAGACCCAATGACGCGCAACTTTTCGCGCTCGACCGAGAAGGTTGCGGGTAAATGACCGGCCCACTCTCCGTCCAGTTCAAAGGCCGTCTTTGTTTCGCCCGTCAAAACGAATTTGGCCGCCTGAAAATTTTTAACGGCGCTCACGGGGGGTTCCCGGCGCGCGAGCAGAGCCGGCGCGCAACGAATAAGCGTCCGCCAATTGAGCTGCGGCAGGATGCAAATATCCAGCAGCCCGTCGCGTAAATCGGCTTGGGGAAAAGTTTTGACCGGCCCGCCGTAAAAACGTCCATTGCCGACCAGCACAAATTCGCCGGTGACATTTTGGCTGCCGGCGCATACGTTGATTTTGGGTTGCGGCTCGCGCAAAGCCCTGAATCCGGCGATGACATAGGCCAGAGGCCCGATTTTTTTCTTGTGCGACCAGTCCACCAATTCAATCGCCCGGGCATCAAAACCCGCTCCGGCGAGTTGAACAAAGTAACGTTGCTGGCGGATGCCATTCGCTGAAAATTCCACGCGCGGCAGGTCAATGCGCATTTCACGTCCACGTTGCAAAACATCCCAGGCGCGTTCAACACGCAATGGGATTTTGAGTTCGCGGGCAAAAACATTCACCGTGCCGAGCGGCAGCACGCCGAGTCGCGCACGCACAAAGCCGTCCGGCGCGTCACCAAGGCCATTGAGCACCTCGTTCACTGTACCGTCGCCGCCGGCGGCAATAATCAAATCGAAACCTTCGCCCACGGCCTCCGCCGCGAGTCGGCGCGCGGCACCGGGAGCAGTGGTGGCCTTCAACACGCATTGCACACCGATGGCATCAAGTTGATGGCGAAAGTGCCGGGCTTTGTTACCGCGGGCCGCCGGGTTGAAAATCACACAGGAGCGCACGCGCCAATGATTTCCAGCGCGCGCCTTTAGTCGAGGAGAAAGCGGTAAAGTTTCGCAAACAAACGTCTGCAAGAGCCCCGAGGCTCTTTAAACTCCATAAAATAAAATCGGCGGTCATCCCCGGTTGAATGGCCGCTCATTCTCATGGCGGGCTATTTCAAGTGGGCAAGGCTCTTAACCACCCCCACAATCCACCTTCGAGATTTCCTCAAATAGAACAGCAGGCCAACAAGTGCCGAAACGATTACCTGCCACATGAGTGCTCCCAATCCAGGGTCAATATATGCCAGCATATGATTATTAGATTTAAACCAACGATTTCCTCCCCAACGACTCACGCCCACAAGAGCCAATAATTCGACATTTTGATGATAACATCAATGACACAAGGTCATGTCCTCCGTTTGACCTTGTTCGGTTTCAATGAAATTCCATTTTGCACAAGTTTTTCCTGATTATGCCAAATCCATTCATCGAGAATTTTGTAAGCCACTTCCGAAGTTGATTTGCCCCGCAATCCGGCGGCGCCCATTTTCGTCAGAACTCCATGCACATTCTCATCCACGACAACCTGGATTTTTTTTGATGGGGCCGCCATAACTGGAATATGATTATGATTGGATTATGATCAGATTCCAGCTCTAGTCAACACATTTTCATATTTTTACATCCCGCAAGCAACTCATGGGTAATCCAGGGGAGATCGGTGAGTCCGGCCGCATGTGCTGGCGTTTGTTTGTGGGTGCAGGGAACACGGTACAGATTGGAATGTGCCACGAACAGCGCAAAGGTAGATCTGTAATGCTTCAGCTGCTTTGAATAAAAAGCCATCCGCCTCATGCAGCTTGCGCTCGCCCCGCATTTCTCCGAAACTGGCCTTATGAACGACGTGACAAATTGGAAGGTTCCCAAGTGGCCTTTTTTGCTCGGGGACGCGCTATTGATGGTCTTCGGTTATTTTTTTGTCCTGCACTCACCCCTGCCGTTCCGCCACTGGGGAATTGCCGCCGGCTGCGTTGCCGCGGGAGCCATCCTGGGTGTGATCCCGTTCATTCTCGATTATCGTGCGATGGGCAAGGCCTTGGAAGTCAATGCACTCGGCGCGGTCGCCGAAAAAATTCAAAATTTGGAAAAGCTCGCCGCGCAAATTTCGTCCGCCACAAAAGAATGGACGAACGCGCAGGTGCAGGCTGAAAAAACCTCCACTGTTGCGAAGGAAGTCGCCGACCGAATGGCGGAGGAGATTCGGCTGTTCAGCGAGTTCATGAAAAAAATGAACGACAGCGAGAAGGCCACACTCCGGCTGGAAGTTGAAAAATTGCGGCGCGGCGAGCTCGATTGGTTGCAGGTGCTGGTGCACATCCTCGACCACGTCTTCGCGCTGCATACTGCCGCCATGCACTCCGGCGACGTGAAGTTTGCCGCCCCCATCACGACTTTCCAGAATGCCTGCCGCGACACGGCGCGCCGCCTTGGCCTCACGCCGTTTGTTGTTGAACCCGACGCGCCGTTCGATGCCGAACAACACCAGGTCGCGGGCAGCAAGGAAACGCCGCCGGCTGGTGCGGTCGTTGCCGAAACCATGGGTTTGGGTTACACGTTTCAGGGCCGGCTTTTGCGCCCCGCGCTCGTGCGTCTGCGCGACTGGAATGCGCCGGCGGAAACGCCAGCCGAAAAACCCACCGCCGCCGCATCACCCGCGCCGGGGAATGCCGGAGACGAGTTCTCACTCGAATCGCCGGGGTGAATTGTGGTAGCACCCGCCTCCGGCGGGTTTAATGCGGCGTCCCGCCGCATTGCCTTGATCGCTTGAATGCATTGAAAGTTTCAGGCGAGACGCCCGAAATGACCCGCGAGACGCGGGTGCTACCTTTCGGCTTCCACGTTCACCGTTTTCCGCGCGGACAAAAAGTGCAGCCAGCGTTCTGTGACCGGCCGCGCATAAATTTTCTCCAGCGCCTGCGCGTAAAGTTTCAGTTGCGGCGCGTAAAACCGCGTTTTCTCCTGCAGTTCGGCTGAACGAACTTCATCCGTCTTGAAATCCACCAGCCAAATTTCCTCCGGCAGCAGCACCACCAAATCCGCCACGCCCTGCACGACAACGAATTCGTCCTCCAATCCCGGCTCGGATTTCCAGCCGGTGATGGCCGCCAGTTCCGCCGGACTGAAACGCGCCGTGAATGCCAGTTCGCGCCGGACGTTTGCCTCCTGCGCGCAAATTTTCCGGCCCGGCTCCGAATTCCAAAACGCCGCGATGTCTTCCAGGTTCAGTGCTGCGCGTTCGTCCGCCGACAAAACCTTTTCCCGCTCCAAACGGCCGGCTTCCGATTCGAGCGCCGCAAAGTCGGTCGCATTTTCCAGCGCGACATGCTGAAGAAATTTGTGGTGCGCTGTGCCCGTCTCCGCCGCCGAAAGTTTGGTGCGCGAATTTCGCCGTTCCGCCCGCGCAAAATTCCGCGCCGGAAAAATCTGTTCTGCTTCGTCATCCAGTTCCTCAGCCGCCTGGCGTCGCAATGCGGTTACTGACGACTTGGCCGGGCGCTGCGTCGCGGCGGCGAATGGATATTTCCGCGACAGTATCGCGCGCAGCCTTTCCGCTGTCGCGGCGTCAAGCTCGATTGTGTTTTTGTAGGAGACGACGCGCTCGTCGCGCCGCAGCTCGGCGGAGGCGGAAGAAATCTCTGACTTATCTTTTGTTTGAACCTCGCCACCCTGGCTCCTACAGATTAAATCATCGCGAAGTTCCGCGTCATCCGCGATGCGCCAGCGCAAATGTGGCAATTCGCCTTTTGTCACACTTTGGACTTTGGACTTTTCATCGCGCCGTAGCTTTGCGGAGGCGGATGGACTTTGAACCTGATTTCGCGCGAACCACAAACCCAGCCAGTCGGCGTAACTTTTCGCGGCGACGATGGCTTGCGTCGTGATCGCAGCCGGTTTGGTCCAAAGCGTTTCCCAGTTTTTTTCCGTGATGGCGCCGGTCAAAATCAGTGTGTCGCGCGCGCGGGTCATGGCGACGTAAAGCAGGCGCAATTCCTCGCCCCATAGCTCGCGGCGCTGGTGCGATTGCGCGAGCCAGTGCGGCAGGCTCGGATACCGCCGGCCCGTGTGCGGCGGCTTGATGCGCGGACACAGGCCGAAGGTCTCGTCAAAAATGATTTCACCGCGCAGGTCCTGCGTGTTGAACGGCTTGGCGAGATCGGCGACGGCGACGATGGGAAATTCCAGTCCTTTGCTCTGGTGAATGCTCATCAACCGCACGGCGTTTTCGTCCGCAACCGCCGCGACCTCCGGCTCAATCTCGGCTTCGCGTTGTGCCTCGATGAATTTCAAAAACTGGAACAATCCCTGCCGCTGGAACTGGTCGAACTTTTGCGCGAGACCCAGAAATCGTTCGACGTTGGCGCGCCGTTGCGCGCCGCGCGGGCGCGCGCGCAGCCACTCGGCGTAATGCGTCTCGGCCAGCATGTTTTCCAGGCATTGCGACAGCGACGCCTGCCGCGCCAATTGCCGCCAGCGGGAAAAATCTTTCAAAAACTTGTCCACCTTTGGAAAAATTCCCGCCGTTGCTTCCGATCCTGTCACACGACCCCCGTCACGTGTCACATCGCGCCAGCGGTTGAGCGCCGTCCAAAAATGCACGCCCTTCGCCGCCAGCCGAATCTGCGCCAGTTCATCGAGCGACAGGCCGACGAGCGGTGAACGGAGCACGGCGATGGCCGGCACGTCCTGCAACGGATTGTCCAGCAGTTGCAACAGGCTTAGCAAATCCGTGATTTCACTGCTGTCATAAAATCCGCCGCGCTCAACAATGAGCGGCACGCCCGCGCGCTGAAATTCCTTCGCATAAATTTCCGCCTTGCCCGACGGCGCGCGCAGCAAGACCGCCATATCGCGCCATTCGGCGGTGCGAAACCGTTTTTCATCCGCGGCCCAAATATCGTGCTTCCCGGCTGCAAGCCGCTTCAGCCGCAGGGCGAGCAGTCGCGCCTCCTTTTCCGTTTCCTGCAAATCGGCCAGGTCGTCATTGTCGGGTTCCGCGTCGTTGCGGCCCTTTTTGAAACGCAACAGCAATTCCGCGCGCGGGGAAGCATCTTTTGCCGCGCCGAGTTCCGCGCGGCGGTCGGGCGCGCCGAATTTCAGCCGGGCTTCCGCATCGTAACGCACGCCTCCAATTTCCTCGCGCATGAGCGGCTCAAAGACGGAATTGACAAAGTTGAGCAGTCCCTCACGGCTGCGGAAATTTTCGGCGAGGTGAATGGTCTGCCCGTTTTTGCCGCACCAGCTTTGGGCGTAATCGCGGAAGATTTTCGGGTCGGCCAGCCGGAACCGGTAGATGCTCTGTTTCGCGTCGCCGACCAGGAAGCGGTTTGCGTTCGCCCCATCGCGGCTGAGCGCTTGGATGATTTTGTCCTGCGCGGCGTTGATGTCCTGATATTCGTCCACGAAGACGAACCGGATTTTTTGACGCCAGCGTCCGGCGACAGGAGTAGGCTGGTTCGCGGCAAAATCCCAGAGCAGTTTCAGCGCGAACTGTTCCAGATCGTGAAAATCCAGAACGCCGTCGTCGCGTTTGCGCGCGGCATACCGGACGGAGAAATTTTGTGTCAACCGTACCAACGCGCCCATGTGGCCGCGCACCCAGTCCCAATCTTCCGCCAGCGGATCGTTACCATTTTTGACGGCGGCGAGCGAGACGAGAAATTTGGCCGCGTCGAACAAATCTTCCAGCGGTTTGCAAAGAGCAGTTTTTTTGCCCGCCGGCCAGCTGCCGTCGGAGGCAACGATTTGCGCTAGAATTTCAGCGGCGCTTTCACGGGAAAATATTGTAGCGCAGGCCTCTGGCCTGCCGCGTTCGGCGTCGCGCCGAACGCTTTTGTCGGATGGCAAATCCGGCGGGATTTTGGATTTTGCAGGCGAGACGCCTGCGCTACCTTTTTGTACAAAGATTTCGAGCAGTTCTGACGCTTTCTCATTTACAGCTTTAAGTTTTTCGACGGCTGGCAGCCATTCATCGCGCCAGTTCCGAATCGCAGTGAGCAGCCACCCGAGCCATTCGTCCGGTGCGGGCGCCGCGAATTTTTCAATTTGCCGCGCCAGCCAGCCGTCGGCATCGGGCCGGGTTTGCGCGTAATCGTGCAGGCGCAAAACCAGCTGGCGAATCGCTTGATCGCGTCCGCCGCCGTAAATCTGGATCAGTTTCTGGACCGCCCCGGCCAGTTCATTTTGTCCGGCGTAGTGTTCCTGCGGTTCTTCATCAAGGGCTTCGTCGGCCAGCAGGCGCGCCTCGCCAGCGTCGAGCACGGCGAGTTGCGGGTCGAGACCCAGTTCATGGAAATGTTCGCGCACGAGCTTGAGGCAAAAACTGTGGAGCGTGCCGATGTGCGCGGTGTCGAACAACGCGATTTGTTCCGCCCAGCGTGGTTCGTCCGGCGCGGCGCGAAGTTTTTCCTCCAGTTGTTCGCGCAACCGGCGGCGCATTTCGGCGGCAGCGGCCTCGGTGAAGGTGACCACGAGAATTTCTTCGAGCGAAGCGGGCGGCTGTTCTAGGCACAGGCAATACAGGCAGCGCTCGACCAGCGTATGCGTTTTGCCCGTGCCCGCGCCCGCCATGACCAGCACGTTGCCGCGCGCGGCGACCGCCTGCCGTTGCGACGGAGTGAGCGAATCGTTTTTGGGGCGCGGCGGTTCCATGCCTGCGGAAATTTAGCCACAGATGAACACAGATGAAACACAGATTTGTTAAGCGCCGAAAAACGCCGGAGGCGCAATTTTATTCCCTCGCCCCGCCCAAGCGGGGAGAGGGTCAGGGCGAGGGGATTTGAGTCAAACGCGCCACCTCAAACTGCTGATGACGTTCGTATTTCAATCTGAGCGAATCGACTGGCTCCCATTGGCTGGACCACTTTGTTCGCCATTTAATCCCAGAACCTCCCATCCAAAAACCCTTAAAACTTGATGCTCCGGATGAATTAATGGCTTTCGGCTTTCCTCCACCCGTGTAGAAAGCCGAATTTACACAAGTTGCTGAGCCAATAATTCGAAGCCTTTAATGCATGGGTCTAAAGGTATCCGTGACGGGTCATGCTCGAAGCCGAATACAACAATTGCTCGCTGCTCGGGTCGAGCCGAGTGGATCAACTTCAAACAGTCGCCAATCGAACTGGTATTGCCTTGATAGGGATGAAGAAGATTCTGCGACCAGTTCTCGGCCTCTTTGCCGTTGTCGCCGAAAGGTCGGATGACCTTAAGCTCAATCTGCCACTGGTGTGGAATCAATAAGTCCGGTTGCCTTTTCGTCACAGCTGCACCATAAGTCGTTGGGTTGCGCTGGCGAAGTATCTCGAGCGCTGCTTTGGTCGCGTCTGCTTCCCCAAATGGACCGATCCCAGGCCGGAAGGCCTTGTGCGCCCTGCCGCTTGCATCGACCGTTTGCAGGGCATCGGCGAAGTCCTTTACGAACTGACGAAGAGTTACGGGTATGGGTGATATGGCGAACAGATAGCACACAGCGTCCCGCAAAGTCGGGACAGTTCATCCGGTTTCATTATTTTTGACTTTGTGTTTGGCAAAATGGTTTGTCCAGAAAAAGTTGCCATGAATTTTCCGCGTGTTTTTGAGGTGTGATCCGTTTACAGTCCCGTCCATGTCAGAGGGCATGAGGCTCAAAGATCAACCCGCCAGTGAACGTCCGCGCGAACGGCTCGTGGCGCTCGGCGCGGATGCCTTGAGCCACGCGGAATTGATAGCCATTCTGCTGCGCACCGGATTGAAAGGTGCGAACGCGGTGGAAATTGGCAAACAGCTCCTGCACAAATACCGCACGCTTCAAACGTTGGCGCGGGCATCAATCGCCGATTTGCAAAAGGTCAAAGGCATCGGGCGCGACAAGGCGGTCACGCTGGTGGCCGCGTTTGCGCTGGCGCGGAAAATGGCGGAGGATTTGCAGCGCGAATCGCCGGTGCTCGACAACCCGGAGGCCATCGTTCAACTGCTGCGCGAACAAAACCTGGTGAGGAACGTGGAAACCCTCCAGGTCCTGCTGCTGAACACGCGTCGCCGGCTGATTCGGGTCGAGCCGGTTACCGATGGGACGATTGATACGTTGCTCGTGCATCCGCGCGAAGTTTTCAAGACCGCCATCGCGGCCAACGCCGCCGCCGTGGTGCTTGCGCACAATCATCCGAGCGGCGACCCGACGCCGAGCGAGGCCGACATCAAGGTGACGCGCGATTTGATTCGCGCCGGGCAGCTTTTGAAGATTGAGGTGCTCGACCACGTCATCATCGGCCGCGCCACGCCCGACCGGCCGAAGGATTACGCATCATTGCGCGAGCTGGGATATTTTTACCAATGAGTGGCAGTCGATGTTTGTCGCAAAAAGGACATACAAATTTGTCTTCGGCGGTGTCTATTGAGTGACGGTTGAGTATTCGGATTTTGTGCGCGGCAAATGAATGCAGAACGCGATTCCGCGAAATCGGATGATTCCACCGGTGAGCCTGGTGCGATGCCGGGCGCACCGCGGGACATGCCGTTCTTTCAGCAAAACGATTGGCTAAGTTTTGGGGCTACAACACTGCTGGCGCTGCTGGTTTATCTTTTCACGCTCGCTCCAGATGTGGGTTTGGACAATTCAGGAGTTTGGTCCACTGCGGCCATGTATGGCGGCGTGCCGCACCCGCCCGGCTACCCGCTGTGGACCTTATGGGCGGAGATTTTTACCAAACTACTGCCATTCTCAAACATCGCATGGCGCGCGGCAGTTTCCTCGGCGGTGGCGGGAGCGTTGACCTGTGGCGTGATTGCTTTGATGGTATCGCGAGGCGGAGCGGCTATTTTCGAGCAGATGCCCGACCATCAAAGATTGAAGCCGAACGATAAAAAATGGCTCCGCACTGTATGTGGTTACGCTGCCGGAATGGTTTTTGGCTTGAACGGCGCCTTCTGGCCACAGGCGGTTATTGTCAATGTCTGGCCGTTGAGCATTTTGCTGCTCTGCATCGTTCTTTGTTTGCTGATGCGCTGGTGTTTTCAGCCGGAACTCAAACGATATCTTTACGCGGCTGCTTTGGTTTATGGATTGTTGTTGACGAACAGCCAGGTCGAATTTGCTTTCGCACCGGCCATCCCGTTTCTGGTCATGACCGGAAACCCAAAAACCGCTCGGGACATGTTCCTGATTGCTGGCTTTTTATTTCTGGCCGGACTAGGCGGAATCTGGTTGGGCCATTTCCCGTCGCTCAGAGGCGGCGGCGGGCTATTTTTTTACTTATTGCCGGGTGCGATCACCTGTTTGATGGGCATTGGGTTGGTGATAGGAACGCGCGGGGCATTTTCGGAATGGAAGGCAGTCCTGATTTGCATCGGGTTGTTTTTGATAGGTTTGGCGGTTTACTTCTACGCGCCGATTGCCTCAATGATGAATCCGCCGATGAACTGGGCCTATCCCCGCACGACGGAAGGGTTTTTCCATCTGATAACCCGCGGGCAATACGAACGAATGAATCCGACGTCCGGCGTTGTGCGGTTTTTCGGCCAGATCCGCATGTATTTTGTAGTGGCAGGAAAGGAATTTGGCTGGCTTTACCTGCCGCTGTGCCTGGTGCCATTTTGTTTTCTGCACCGGATGGCTGCGTTGGCGCGCAGGTGGGTATTGGGATTGTTGCCGGTTTACGTTTGCCTAGCTTTTCTGATGTTGGCGGTGCTGAATCCGGGTGTGGAGCGGCAGTCGCAAGAGATCAACAAGGTTTATTTCTCCGCATCGTATATCGTGCTGGCGCTTTGGATGGGCTGCGGACTGATAATTTTGGGGGCTTGGTCGGCAAGACCCGGAAGGCAGCCGCAGACGGCTCATTTCCCGATCTGACCGCGGGTGACGCCAAGCTGACTCATCAGTTTCAATTCGCGCCAGAGTTGCGTGCCGGTGATTTCACCCCGCAAAAGCTGGCGGTATTTTGAAATGGTCTGCATCACCTGTTCCAACGTTTCGTTGAGGAATTCCACGCGGAAATGCCGCACGCCGAGTTCCATCATCCGCGACACGTATTCCGCGCCGGTTTGCGCCAGCGCGTTGAACACCGTGTTGCGACAACCGATGTCGGCCTTCACCGGATGTTCCGCGCCTACCCGGTCGCGCAGCTTCACATCATGCACGTCGCACGGACGGCCGCAGTTCCGGAAATCCGTGCCGCTCGAAAGAAACGCGCAGAAGATGCAGTGCTCCATGTGAAACATCGGCATGTGCTGGTGTATCGTTACCTCGAACCATTCCGGCGGCGCGGCTGACAACAACGCTTCGAGCTGCTGAAAATTCAGATCGTAGCTCGCGGTGACGCGTTCCAAGTCAAATTTGTTTTTGAAATAATCCGCTGCCAGCCGGTTGGCCACGTTCAGCGAATAATCGCCAATGCGCCGGTCGTTCGCAAAGAACTTCAGGTGATCGTAATTGCGGACCAGATAGCCGTCAGCGTTGCAGGAACGCACCTGCTCCAGCGTCCATTCCTCGCCCAGCTTGAAGATGCGCGGGGGAGCCACAAAAATTGCGGATTGCGGATTGCGGATTGCGGATTCACAGCCGTATGCGGTGTGAAACAGCGTTACGGCTTCGCAATATTTTTTCGGATCCTCGAATTCGCAATAAACGGTCGTCACGCCGCATTTTAACGCGGCTTCGAGTTGGGGAAGATTGCGGACGAGGGCAATCAATTGGGCTTCCGCAACGGCGGTTGCGTTCGGCGGGACGCCAAACACAGCAGGCGAGACGCCTGCGCTACCTACAGCGTTCAGCGTCCAGCGTTTTGGTTGCGCGCGTAATCGTTCCAGTTCCACGGCGATTTCGCGGCGCAAACGATTTAACTCGCTGACCGGCAATAAAACTTCACCCGATAAATTGTTTTTCAACTCGCCGAGTTTGAATGGCGTGCCGCCGAGGCGGCCAAGCTGCTCGCGCAAACGTCCGGTCGTAAGCGGCTGTTTTTCGGCTTTCGCCAGCGGCATGGATGATTCGACTGTTGCGACATTTCCGAATTCATCGTGCACAATGAGTATGAGCGGTTTGCCTTTGACGCCATGCACTTCGATTTCAATGGGCCGCTGAAATTTAGGCGTGTCACCTTCGAAACTTTGGCGCAATCGCCGCTCCAATTCCGGGTCGCTGGTTTTCCACAACTTGTCGCCGATGTGGACGCGCGAGAAATCAATATCGCCATGGCCGAAGCGGAGTTCATTCAGGTAGGGCTTGCTCTCCGCAGCAAGCCGTGCTTTCGGCGCGGTGGGGACACCGCGCCCTACCTTTCGGATTTCATAAACCCGCCCGCCTTCCTCATTTTCCTCCGGTTTGCCGGCGTCGAACACCACGCCGTCGCCCGGTTTCAACGGGCCTTCGAGGCGGATGGTCACGCCATCACGCAGCACGCGCGTGACTTCACCGAGAAACACGCCTCGTTTTTTGCCAAAGCGCGCGTGGACGAGTTGCTGATGGTTGGTGCCGCCGAACCAGCCGGTATGCAGGCCGCGCGAAAAGGCCATCTCCATTTCGTATTTCGTATTTCGTATTTCGTATTTCGGATTTGCTTTCGCCGTTGCAATTCCGCATTCCGCATTCCGCATTCCGCAATTATCAATCGCTTGCCGGTAAATCCGCGTAATGTTTGCCACATATTTGGGCGATTTAAGCCGGCCCTCGATTTTCAGCGAGGCAACGCCGCCACGGATCAATTCCGGCAAAACTTCCAGCCCGGCCAAATCCTGCGGGCTCAACAGATATTTCCGGTCGCCGAGCGGCGCGAGTTTGCCGTCGGAAATCAATTCGTAAGGCATCCGGCACGCTTGCGCGCATTCGCCGCGGTTGGCCGAACGTCCGCCCAGCGCCTCGCTGGTGAGGCATTGGCCCGAGTAGGCAATGCAAAGTGCGCCGTGAATGAAAACTTCCAAAGGAAATGACGAATGACGAATGGCGAATGGTGAACTTGCGCCGGCCTCCATTCCATTCATCATTTGACATTCGTCATTCAGACCTCGCTGGATTTTCTCAATCTCGGCGATGGAACATTCGCGGGCGAGCACGACAAGGTTGCAGCCGAGTTCACGGGCAAATTCCACGCCGGCGGCACTGGTGATGGTCATCTGGGTCGAGGCGTGAATCGGAAAATCAGGCGAGAGTTGCCGGATGAGCCGGCAAATGCCCACATCCTGCACCACCACCGCATCCACTCCGGCGGCAATCATCGTCCGCAGATATTTTTCAGCATCGGCAAGTTCATTTTCAAAGACCAGCGTGTTGAGGGTGACATAACCGCGCACGCCGCGCCGGTGGAGGAATTCCATCAGCTTCGGCAGGTCGGCCCCGGTAAAGTTGTCTGCCCGCATTCGCGCGTTGAACTTTTCGAAGCCGAAATAAATTCCATCGGCGCCGTTTTCAACGGCGGCGCGGGCGCAATTCCAATCGCCGGCCGGTGCAAGCAACTCCGGTAATTTGCGGATTGCGGATTGCGGATTGCGGATTGATTCAGTTATGGCTGTGCCGGTCATTTCAAGCTTAACATTTACCATGAAACCACGGTGGGACAAAGTATCTTCAGGCCGTGCGGCATTTTGAACTTGGCAATCAAGCCGAATGAGCCACTTTTACCCTGTGATTCATCCAACGGCCATCATTAATCCGAAGGCCAAGCTGGATTCGACCGTTCGCGTCGGGCCGTGTGCCGTGATTGACGAAGGCGTGGAGCTGGGCGCGCACTGCGTCGTCGGGCCACACGTTTATCTCACAGGACTGACGACGATTGGCTCGCACAATCAGTTTCACGCCGGCTGTGTCATTGGTGACGAGCCGGTGGACTTGAAATACAAAGGCGAGCCGACGCGACTGCGCATCGGCGACCACAACCTCTTTCGCGAACATGTCACCGTGAATTGCGCAAATACGCCGGAGGGGGAAACGGTTGTCGGCTCGCACAATTTCCTGACGCCTCACTGTCACGTCGGGCACAACGTGGTGGTGGGCGATCACGTGATCCTTGGGGGCGGCGCGATGGTGGCGGGGCACGCCGTCGTGCAGAACGGCGCGTTCATTTCCGGCAACTGTCTGGTGCATCAGTTTTGCCGGGTGGGCACGCTGGCGCTGATGCAAGGCGGTTCAGGCATCAGCCAGGATTTGCCACCGTTCACAATGGCGCGCCGGTTGAACGAGATCTGCGGGTTGAACATTGTTGGGCTGCGCCGCGCGGGGTTTTCCGCGGAACAGCGGCTGGAATTGAAGCAGATTTACCGGATTCTGTTTCGGAGCGGGAAAAATTTGCGCGAGGCGATTATGGAAGCGCAAGAAACATTCACCAGCCCGGCGGCGAAAGTCTTGCTGGACTTTGTGGCGGGGGCAAAACGTGGCGTGTGCAGGGATGCCGGTGGTGTGGCCGGGGAAAACAAGGACGAGTAGAGAGGCGCGTATGTATAAAATCCTTGGTTCGGACGGCAGAGAATACGGTCCGGCAACCGCCGGGCAGTTGCGGCAGTGGATTGCCGAAGGCCGCGCCAACGCGCAGACGCCAACACTCGCTCCCGGCGCCCCGGAATGGAAACCGCTCGGCGCGCTGCCGGAATTTGCGGGACATTTCGCGCCACCAACTCCGCCTGTGATCGGGCCGCTGAAGCCGGGGACGTCAACGGCGGGCCAATTGCCCAAGACCAATTCCTTTGCCACGGCAGGACTGATTTTCGGCATTTTGTCGCTGACGTGCTGCTGCGGATGTCCGTTCAACATCCTCGGACTGGTTTTTTCGCTCATCGGGCTGTCGCAAATCAACCGGCACCCCGAACTTTACGAAGGTCGCGGTCTTGCCATCGCCGGACTGATCCTTTCGGCCGCGAGTCTGATTTTGAGTTTCGGGCTGGCTTTGCTCCATTCCGCACTCCACCCGCCGAACATCAGGTGGTATTTCAAGTCTTTTTGAACCTGAACCATGCGCGCTGAATCACAATCCGCGCCGCCGAAAATCGCCGCGTCGCAGTCGCTCGCATTTTTCACGGTTGTCGTGCTGGTGGTGGCGGCTCTGGGTTCGGGCGCGGTTCTGTTTTTCTTCGATCCGGCGAAGCACGGTTTTTTCCCCGTTTGTCTGTTTCATTCGCTGACCGGCTTGAACTGTCCGGGTTGCGGCGCGACGCGGGCGGCGTATCAATTGTTGCACGGCCACCTGGTCCGCGCGTTGCATGACAATGCGCTGTTCGTCCTGACGCTCACGGCGTTGACGGTGCAGGGCGCATGGTTGGTCATGCGAAAAATCCGAAAACGAGAGGTCGGATTCGTCATGTCACCCGTAATGTTGTGGGCGCTTCTCGTCACCGTGTTTGTCTTTACCGTGTTGCGGAATTTGCCGGCGTTTGCGTGGCTCTCGCCTTAGGCGCGCGGACAAGCCGTCCGCGCACCGGCCAAACGGAACTTTTCGCTTTTGTCGGCGCGTGTCGTCGTGTTCAATCGTTGGCCTATGAGTCTGACACATCCATTGACGACGACGACGTTTGAGCTGCCCGGTTACCGCGTGATCAAATCGTTCGGCGTCGTGCGCGGCATCATTGTGCGGTCGCGCTCCATCGTCGGGAATTTTGGCGCCAGCATTCAGGCGATTTTCGGCGGGAACATTTCGCTTTACACCAATCTTTGCGAACGCACGCGCGAAGACGCCTTCAACCGGATGCTCACCCATGCCGGAGAACTCGGCGCCAACGCCGTCATCGGCGTGCGTTACGACGCGACGGAGCTGGCGGCGGGCATCACCGAGGTGCTGTGTTACGGCACAGCGGTTTATGTGGAGGCGGCGAGTTGACAGACGAGGGTTGAGGGCCGGGGAAGGATCGGTTGCAACCCTCAACTTTCAAGCCTCAACCAATAAACAACAATGTCTGGACACAGCAAGTGGGCGAAAGTCAAGCACTTCAAAGGCGCGATTGACGCCAAGCGCGGGAAGATTTTTTCCAAGCTGGGCCGCGAAATCACCATTGCCGCCAAAATCGGCGGCGGCGATCCAGGCATGAATCCGCGCCTGCGCATGGTGCTGCTCAAGTGCCGCACGGCGAACATGCCACACGACAACATCGAGCGCGCCATCAAGAAGGGCACCGGCGGCGGGGAAAGCGCGAACTTCGAGGATTTGACCTATGAAATTTACGGGCCCAGCGGCGTGGCGCTGCTCGTCGAGGTGAGCACGGACAATCGCAATCGCACGGCGTCGGACATTCGCAGCATCGTGACCAAGAACAGCGGCAGCATTGCGACACCGGGATCGGTCAGCCGGTTGTTTCAGCGGAAAGGGCAAATCATCGTGTCGCGCGAAGCGGCGGGTGAGGATCAATTGATGGAGCTGGCGCTCGAAGCGGGCGCGGAGGATTTCAAGGCCGAGCCGCAGGGATATGAAATTCTGACCGAGCCGGGAAATTTTGAAGCCGTGCACAAACAAATTGAAGCCCGGGGTATCAAATGCGAAGCGGCGGAAATCACGTCGTTGTCCACCATCACCGTGCCGCTGGCCGGCGCAGCGGCCATCGCGGCGGTCAACAAATTGATTGAAGCGCTGGAGGAACACGACGACGTGAAGGAAGTTTATTCCAACGCCGAATTTCCCGACGAAACGGGAAAGGCATGAACCTCAAGCACAGCCACAAAGCATGAAGGCATTAAGCGCCGATTCCTTTCTCGCGCGGTCGCTGGCCAGACTGACGGTGGCGGTATGCCGTCATCCCCGCTGGTTTTTTTATCCCCAGGTGGCGCTGTTCCTGTTGTGCGTGCTTTATACGATCGGTTTCCTGAAGGCCGACATGAACCGGGACAATCTGGTCGGGCCCAACCAGAAATATCATCAGAATTATCTCCGGCTCCAGCAGGAATTTCCCCAGCAGGGGGACCTGGTGGTGGTCGTGGAAAGCGACAATATTGAGAAAAACCGGCAGTTCGTCGAACGCGTTGCCGCCAAAATGCAGGAGGAAACGAATTTATTCCGCGACGTTTTTTACCAGCAGAGCCTGGCAATGATGGGCTCCAAGGCGTTGCTCTACGCGTCGGAGACGAACCTGATGGAGATGAAAACCATGCTCCAGGCCGCCCGGCCGTTCGTCCGGCAGTTCACCCAAACGACGAACCTGGTCTCGTTTTTTGAGCAGATCAACACGGCGTTCCGCACCGCGCCGCGCGAGGCCAGCGCCGACACGGAATCACTGGTCAAGTCGCTGCCCGCGTTGACGCGCATCGTGACCCAGGCCACCGATTCCCTGCAACACCCCGGCACTCCGCCGTCGCCCAATGTCATTGCCTTGTTCGACACCAGCGGAAGTGGCGTGCTCTCGAATTACATCACCTTTGCCAACGGTCGGATTTTTCTGGTGACGACGCACGCGCCCGACGCGAAAACGAATGGCCCAACCGTGGATCTGCAACACCAACGGGGCCGGCAAACGCAGGACGAGGTGACCGGTTATGTGGTTGATCGTTTGCGCCAGCTGGTCAAACAGACGCAGGCGGAAGTACCTGGCCTCAATGTGGGAATCACCGGCGAACCAGTGCTGGATTACGATGAAATGACGCAATCGCAGAAGGACATCACACTGGCCAGCATCGTGTCGCTGGTTTTGTGCGCGCTGATTTTCATATATGGCTACAACGAGACAGGCCGGCCGGTGAAAGCCACGATTTGCCTGGTGATTGGGCTGGGCTATACCCTGGCGTTTACCACGCTGACGGTCGGGCATTTGAACATTTTGACCATCACGTTTGTACCTATGCTCATCGGCCTGGCGATTGACTTTGGCGTGCATTTGATCACGCGTTACGAGGAGGAATTGCGCCATGGCAAAACGGCGGAGGCGGCACTGACCAAGGCGATGGTATTCACCGGGCAGGGAATTTTCACCGGGGCGTTGACGACGGCGGGCGCGTTTCTGGCCATGGCGCTTACGAATTTCAAGGGCATCGAGGAAATGGGGCTTATCTGCGGCGGAGGTTTGATGGTCTGTTTCATCCCGATGATGACGATGCTGCCGGCGATGCTGATGCGCGGAAAACAAAATGTGATTGACCATCAGGCGACCGAGGATGCCACCCGTGCCCGCATCGAAAACATCTGGCTGCAACGACCGGTGCTGGTGCTGGGCGTCACCCTGGGGTTGTGCGTGGCGGCGCTGTTTGGGGCGCGCAAAGTCTATTTCGATTACAACCTGATCAAAATGCAAAGCCCCAGCCTGCCGTCGGTGATATTCGAACAAAAACTGCTGGATTCGGCGGACAAATCCCTGCTTTACGGTGCGGTCATTGCGGATTCGCTCACCAATGCGGTGGAACTGGCGGAAAAAATCCGAAAACTGCCGACGGTGGCGGACATTGAACCGCCGTTTTATGGTGATTTTCTGGCAGACCAGAGCGAAAAATTAAAACTGGTCGGTCAGATCAAACAGGAAATCGCATCGCTCCAGTTCAACCCGCCGGACACCCGCGCGGTGGATGTTTTCGAACTGAGCCGGACGCTGTACGGGCTTTACGGATATCTTGGCAACGCGCTGGAAGAAGTGGGGAACAGCGAACCGGCTTTGACCCGGCAGTTGGTTGCCCTGCGGCAGGCGATTGAAAATTTGCGCAAGACGATGTTGCAGGGCGACACCCTGGCGCTCAAGGAGCACGCGGACAAGCTGGCGCAGTTCCAACGCGCGCTATTTGCCGACCTGCTCAATACCTTCCAAGTTCTGCAACATCAGGACGACAGCGCGCCATTGCGGGTCGAGGATTTGCCGCCGGCGTTGCATGACCGGTTCGTGAGTGTCACCGGGAAATTGTTATTGCAGGTTTACCCCCGGGACGATGTCTGGCAGCGTGACAAGCAGGAAAAATTCGTCACCGATTTGCGGAAAATGGATCCCAATGTTACTGGCACGCCGGTTCAACTTTACGAGTACGAGACCCTGCTCAAAGACAGCTATGTACAAGCAGCTTGGTATTCGTTGGCGGCGATTGCCCTCATGGTGTTCTTCCATTTCCGCAGTCTTGGCGCGGTGATTTTGTCGTTGCTGCCGGTGGGCATTGGCACGCTTTGGCTGGCGGGGTTGATGGGCTGGTTCGACATTCCCATCAATCTGGCAAACATCATGACCCTCCCGCTGGTCATTGGCATTGGCGTGACCAACGGGGTTCACATCCTGAACCGTTTCGCCGAGGAGCGCACGCCGGGCATTCTGGCGCGCAGCACCGGGAAAGCCGTGCTGGTGTCCGGATTGACGGCAATCGCCGGTTTCGGCAGCCTGATTCTCGCCCAGCACCGCGGCATTTATAGTCTGGGGTGTGTGATGGCCACGGGCATTGCCACGTGCATGATTGCAGGGCTGACTTTTTTGCCGGCGTTGTTGAATTTGCTTGGCCGGTGGCGTCCTTTAATAAAACAACCCAGTGCCGACAACTCGCCGTCGACACCGGGTCAGGAGGAACCGAGGTAAAACCTCAAGTGTGAAAAAAGCATAAAGAAAATTCGCAAGAAGTCAATATCAATGTTAAACCTAACCTCTAACGGCTTGAAAACGAGCAAATCCCGTTTTCAATAACGATAACGCAAGGCGCTAAATATCTTGTCAAAATCCCGCCAAAATTCGCTCTTCCGGCTTAAAGGCAGGAACAGGTTCCCCCGGTCCAAAATGTTCATTCATCGCTTGCGAATCTGTTACTTGGGCTTGGCAATCAGTTTTCCGTCCGCCGCCTTTGCCGGGGATGGTTTTCGTGCCGGGCCGATCTTCGATCAATTTTCACTGACGCTGGATTCCGGTCACCGGACCGAAGCCAGCGGGCCATTTTTTTACAACCAGGAAAAAGACACGGAAAAAACATGGGCCGTCCCGCCGCTGCTTTCTTATGACGCCGATCCCACAACCGAATCAAAGGAATTCGATTTGCTTTACCCGGTGCTGACTTATGAGTGCTATGGAATGGAATACCGCTGGCAGTTCGGCCAACTGCTCAGTTTTTCCGGCGGCCAGGATCCGGATGATTCAACCGCAAAACGTTTCACGCTTTTTCCAGTCTATTTTCAGCAACGCTCGCCAAACCCGGATGAAAATTATACCGCGCTCTTTCCGCTCTATGGCCGCCTCCAAAACCGGCTGTTTCGCGACGAAATTTTCTTCGTCCTTTTTCCCATTTATGGCGAGTCGCGGAAGAGGGACGTCATTACCGACAATTATCTTTATCCGGTTTTCCATCTGCGGCACGGCGAGGGCCTGCGGGGGTGGCAATTCTGGCCGCTTATCGGCAGTGAACACAAGGACGTGACCACGAAAACCAACGGCTTTGGCGAAACGGAAATCATCGGCGGCCATGACAAATTTTTCGCCCTTTGGCCGGTTCATTTTCGCCAGAATAACGGCATCGGCACCGATAACCCGGAAAAACTCGGCGTCGACTGGCCGTTTTACAGCGGGCTCCGCTCTCCCCAACGCGATTCGACCTCCGTGCTCTGGCCATTTTTCACCTGGATTGACGACCGTGAAAAAAAATATCACGAATGGCAGGGACCGTATCCATTCGTGGTTATTGCGCGCGGCGAGGGCAAAACCACCACACGCGTATTTCCTTTGTTCAGCCGGGCGCACAACGCCACCGCCGAGAGCGATTTTTATCTTTGGCCACTTTACAAGTACCACCGTCTGCATACCGAGATCCTGGATCGGGAACGCACGCGCATTTTGTTTTATCTGTTCTCGAGTGTGACGGAGAAAAAAACCGAAACCGGCGCGGAGCGGCAGCGCGTTGACTTCTGGCCGTTGTTCACCTGGCGCCACGATTTTAATGGCAACAGCCGGCTGCAAATTCTCGCGCTGGTTGAATCGGCACTGCCCAACAACCGGGGCATCGAGCGCAACTGGTCGCCGCTGTGGTCGTTGTGGCGTTCGGAAAACAATCCCCAAGCCGGCGCCGCCAGCCAGTCGTTTCTCTGGAATCTATATCGCCACGACACGATGCCCGCGTCGAAAAAATGCTCGCTCCTGTTCGGGTTTTTCCAGTATCAATCGGATTCGGAAATGAAAAAGTTGCGTTTGTTTTATGTTCCGGCGTTCAAATGGCATGCGCAAACGGGCCGCGCGGTGAAATAAATTATGTTTGAAAACATTGGTGAAATTTTTCTATTGTTTTGGCGCACGCTGCTGTCCCTGCCGCTGGCGTGGCGGCAGCGGCAGAAAGTCTTCGACCAATTTTTTGAAATCGGCAACGCGAGCCTGCTGATGGTCTGCGTGCTGTCGTTTTTCATCGGCGCGGTCATTGCGTTGCAAACCGGCCCGGTGCTTGTCGAACGCGGTCTGGCCAGCGCCGTCGGCGGCATCGTCGGCATCTCGATGGCCAAGGAACTGGCGCCGGTGATGATGGCCATTCTTATCGCGGGACGCATTGGTTCGGCGATGGCGGCGGAAATCGGCTCCATGCGTGTTTATCAGGAGGTTGACGCGCTGCGCACAATGAACATCAACCCGGTTCATTACCTCGTGCTGCCGCGACTGATCGCCATTGCGGTTGCGCTGCCGATGCTCGTGGTTTTTGCGATTCTTATTGGCTGGCTTGGCGGCGCGATCGTTGCCGAGACCAACAGCCACATCGCAATTCCATTTCAGGCCTTTTGGGCCAATTTGCGTGACGTGGTCGAATTGAAGGACGTGGCCAACGGTGTGTTCAAAAGTTTTTGCTTCGCGCTGATCATCGGAATTGTCTCGTGTCACCAGGGCCTGGCGACCATCGGCGGGCCGCGTGGCATTGGCCGCTCGGTCACGAAGGCCGTCGTCAATTCCATCGTCCTGATCGTGATTTTTGACTACGTGCTCACGCGCGTTCTGCTGAAATAATGAACACCTCAACCAGCAACCATTCCGGGGTCAGCCTCCAGGTGCGCGGCCTGCGCAAAAGTTTTGACGGGCAGGAAGTGCTCCGGGGTCTTGATTTCGCAGTCGAGCCCGGAGAAATTTTTGTCATCATGGGGCCAAGCGGCAGCGGCAAAAGTGTGTTGCTCAAGCAACTTATCGGCCTCGAACCGCCCGACGCCGGCGAAATCCTCATCAATGGCGAATCCATCCAATCGCCTGAAATTGCCAGCAAATACCGGCTCGCGCTCGTGTTCCAATCCGGCGCGCTGTTCAGTTCGCTGACCGTCGGCGAAAATGTCGGGCTTTACTTGAGCGAGCACCGGCTCAAACCGCCGGAGGAAATCGCGCGCACCGTCGCTGAAATGCTTGATACTGTCGGGCTCAAAGGTACCGAGGACAAAATGCCCAGCGAACTTTCCGGCGGCATGAAAAAGCGCGTCGCCATTGCCCGCGCACTGGTCATCGAGCCGCAACTGATTCTTTATGACGAACCAACGAGCGAGCTCGATCCGCTTTCGTCGGTTGTCATCGGCGAGGAAATTCTCAATCTCCAGCAACGCATTCGCGTCACGTCGCTGGTGGTGTCGCACGACCGCGATCTCGCGTTCGGCGTGGCCGACCGCATTGCCGTCATCAATGAAGGCCGCATTCTCACCATCGGCACGCCGGATGAAGTAAGGCGTTTCGATGACCCGCTCGTCCAAAATTTTTTACGCGCAGATTTTAAACGCGAATCTCAATCCAAAAGCTTATGAAAAACTCACTCGAAACTCGTCTGGGCGTTTTCGTGGTCCTCGTGGCCATGGCCGCCGTGTTCATTGTTGAAACGCTGGGCGGCATGGCATCCTTGCGCGGCGGCTACCGCGTTCGCGCGCTGTTCAACACCGTGCAGGACTTGAAGGTCGGCAACAGCGTCAAAATGGCCGGCGTGGAAATCGGCCGCGTCGAAAAAATTGCGCTCACCGGCAACAAGGGCGAAGTCACGATGAAGCTTCATTCCGACGCCGTCGTGAAGACGGACAGCAAGGCCGTCGTCAAATTCACCGGCTTGATGGGACAGAATTTTGTTTCCGTTGACTTTGGTTCAGCAGACGCGACCAGAGCGATTGACGGCACGGTGCTCACGACCGAGGATCAGCCCGACCTCAATGCCGTCATGGCCAAGCTCGACAGCGCCGCCGCCGGCATACAAAACCTCACCAAAAGTTTCACCCCCGACACCATAGACAATCTGCTCGGGCCGCTGACTGATTTCATCAAACAAAACAGCGGCCACATCGCCGGAGCCATTTCCAACATTGAAAGTATTTCCGGCCAGATCGCGAGCGGGCAGGGCACGGTCGGCAAACTCATTTATGAAGATTCGCTTTATGCTTCTGCGCTGACGACGGTGACCAATTTGCAAGACACCGTGGCTGAGGTGCGCCAGGTCGTCAGCGGCGTCAGCGCCGGCCGGGGCACCATCGGCAAGCTGGTGACCGACGAAACGCTCTATAACGCGACCACCGCTTCGATGACAAATCTCAACCAGGTTTTGCAGAAGGTCAATCAGGGACAAGGCACGGTCGGCAAACTCGTCAACGACCAGGAATTCTACAAAAACGCCAAGCTCTCGCTGCAAAAACTGGATAAAATGGCCGATGGTTTGGAAGACCAGGGACCGTTGAGTGTCATCGGGATCATGGCGAACAATTTGTTTTAATGGTCGCCGCCGCCGCCGCAGGTTCGTTTTGTCATTGGCACACAAAAGTTCATGCGGACCTCGCGGGTGCTTCATCTGCTTGCACAGCGCCAGAGGGCTGGCGCAGTCCAAGACGCTTCGCGCATATCAGAAATCATTATGCCGCGCACAGCGTCTTGGAGTGCGGCGGCCCTCTGCCGCCTTTCCCGGAGCATATCAAACTGTGTCCATGCCAACTGGAACTGCGATACATCAAGTCCAAACCCCATAATCTCGGCGCTACCAATGGCCGGGTCATGCCAGGCCGAGGTTTTTCAGGACCTGCATGGTGGAGCGCGATTTGTTCAGCGTGTAAAAATGCAGCCCCGGTGCGCCGGCGCGCAGCAATTCCCCGCACTGTTTCGTGGCGTATTCGATGCCGAATTCCGCGGCGGCTTCGTCATCGCTTGCCAATTGATCGAGTTTTGACCGGAGCGGCGGCGGGATCTTCGCGCCACAAAGCTGCGTGAATTTCGTGATTTGCGACGCGCTCAAAATCGGAATGATGCCGGGCACGAGCGGTGCGCAAACACCAAGCTTGCCGGCAACGTAATCGCGGAATTCAAAATAATCCGCGTTGTCGAAAAACAATTGCGTGAGAACGAAATCCGCGCCGGCGTCCGTTTTTTCCTTCAAATGCCGCCAATCCGCGTGTTTGCCTTCCCGGCACGCTATGTGGCCTTCGGGAAAACCGGCGACGCCGATGGAAAAATCGCCCGACTCGCGGATGAATCGGACGAGTTGCGCGGCGAATTCAAAACCGCCGGGCGTCGGCTGAAATTCACCGCCCCCCGGTGGATCGCCGCGCAGCGCGAGAATGTTTTGGCAACCGAGCGAGCGGATTTTTTCCAAAAGCTCGCGCACCTGTTCGTGGGTGTGACCAACACACGTGAGATGCGCCAGCGCCGTGAGACCGTGCTGCCGCTGGATGCGATCCACAATCATCAATGTTTTGTCGCGCGTGCTGCCGCCGGCGCCGTAGGTGACGGAGCAATAATCGGGTCTGGCCTGGAGCAGGGTGGGTATTTGCTTCTCCAAAAGACTGAGGTCGCCCTCGCCGGTTTTTGGGGGGAAAAATTCAAAGGAAATGACCGGCCGGCTGGCCGCGCATTTCGCCGCGTAAATGTCACGAATGAATTGCATTTGGAGGGCGGATTATCAGCGGAAGCGCGAAGGAAGCCAAGTTTTGTTCTAAATGGCTGGGGTCAGAAATTTTGGAGTGCGTGGACGTGTCCGCGCTTTGGGCTGGCGCGACGTGTCGCGCCGGAAAGAAAGTGGTGAAATGCAACCGCAGTCCAAACTTAAAAATCGTCCGGCACGTTCAGATGATCGGTCTTGAAGTTTTTCACCGTGTTCACGAAGGCGGATGTGGCACTGCGCGTGAACCATGAAGCGGAACACCATTTGTAATTTTCAGCCGGCTCCGCCACGCCATGGATGGCTGGGTTGTAGGGGACGTAATGCAACCTCGCCAGATATGACCGCTCAAACGTGATGTGGCTGTCCCGGAATTGAAACCACACTTTTCGTCCCGGCGTTTGGTCCTGACAGTTTAACTCCTGCGCCGATTTCATGTGCAATTTGCCGATGAAACGCCGCAACGTCGCGGGGTTTTGCGAAGCGGCGATGAAATGATAATGATTTGCCAACACCGCCCATGCGTGCAGCGACCATTTAAACTCACCGGCATAATTGAAAAGTGATTCCAGAAAGAAATCCAGGCGGGCCGGCGCGTTGAGATGTGGGGTTTTCTGATACGTGCCTGCCGTTACCATGTAGATGCCCGGCTCAAAGAGCCAATGAGCGGGCGCGTGGGGCCAGTTCATGGAGGAGATTTTGGATCCAAACCAGTGCACTATGCAATTTTTTTGGAGTGCGCGGACATGTCCGCGCTTTGGGCTGGCGTGACACGCCGCGCCGGGGAAAAGCGGCGACGTGTCGCCGCACTCCAAAAACAAAAAGCCCCTTCCGGTTTTCCCGGAAGGGGCAAAAGGTTCTAAATCAGATTAGAACTTGTAAATGATGTTCGCGTAGAACCCGAGTGAGTCTTTATGTGAGTGGGTAGTGCCGGGTTCTGCATTGATGTCGGAAAACGGGCTAGGATTGCTGATGACACCGGAATTATTAGGAACACTATTTAGATGATCCCAGCGCAATTCCAGCCGGCTGATCACGTTGGCCCAGAGGTCATACTCGACAGTGCCCGTCAACGCAATCCCGTCTGCGCTGCCATTTTTCGCTGCAGCCGCCACCTCATTGTTGTAGTTCAGTTCTCCATAGACATACTCACCACGCGCATTGAAGCTCAACTTGTCCGTGGCCTTAACAGTTGCATACAAACCGACAGCCATGACATTAGCCTCCGCGAAATACGTGGGGTACTCCCAGCCGCCACGAAAGTTGTGTGCGTAGTCGAAGGCCATGCCCATCGTCAACTGCTTGCACGGTGTGTTCATCGTCGCGCCAGCATAGTAGTTGATCTGATTGCCGCCCTGGTGGAAACCCGAGGGACCACCACTCTGGCCGTTAAATCCATAAACGAGGCCGGCATAGAGCGATGAACCAGCCGCCCAACCCCATGAACTCGGCCCTGTGAACGTTGCCGAACCCAGTATCGCCTTGTGCCAATCCTTGCTCTGGTCCAAAACACCAGCACCAAAGGGGTGAGCCCTTTGATTAATTCCCGCCATCAATACGTTGGCAAAGCCGGCCGAGAGGGACAATTCATCAACGACCTTGTAGGAAGCCAGGAAACCGGTTAACTCCGTTGGCTCAATCGCATTGCCCCAGGAACGGGTGTAGTTCGGATCATTGCCGGCATCGAAGGATTCGTAGCCGATGGGCGAGTCAAACACACCCACCTTCCATTCAATCCCGTTGCCCGCCGGCGTCCGCAACGACACATACGCCTGCTTGATGGCAAAATCTATCCTCTCAGTAGTCACCCTCGCTGGGCCGTCATCGACCCCAACACTATTAGCAGCATTAGCTGATGGGTTGAAGCCGACGGCATCCGGGCCGAACAGCAAATCCACCTGATAGCCGGCGGCCCACGGTGATTCATCCTGCGGCTTGGCGATGGACAGCTTCACCACGTCCAAATTGAAACCGTCCTGTTTGCTATAGTTCGGACCTTGGTAGGGAATAGCAACCCCTGGTGAGTATTGATAATGGTTGGCGCCCGGGCTCATGGCCCAGTTGAACGAGGCGCTGACATAACCACTGATGGTGGTGTTGGAGAGCGCGGTTTGCACCGGGCTCATTTTTTCGTCCGCGCGCGCCGCCGAGGCAAGGCTGACCACCCCGATGGCCGCGAGACCCACTGTCCATTTATTAAACTTCATCTGGTTCCTCCGATGGTGTTTGTTTTAATTGGTTTCTGTTTTTAGTGCCTCTGCACTTCAGGGCAAAAACCTATTTGCCCCGGCACCAAATGGTGCAATTGCGATGAAAATAGGAGAATTCCAAAATTATTACAACATTTTTTTTGGGGGAATCGCGTTATTGCAACATTCTTAAAACCAATGATTTACATTGACGCCAGTGTTTCCAATTCAATTTTGTGCCGCAGTTGTGTGAAATTCGAGCATTCATAACCATGCCAGTCTTTGGAAGTTAGGGATTCTGCTTCATCGGATTTTAGCGGGCCAGACTGGAACAAATTGTGCTTTGTCAGACGGCGGAAACCCAATTGCGGAGTTGCGATTGGGGTGAGTTTTGTGAGCGGTTTTATTACGAAATCAAAGATATGCCATCATATGCCTATTTAGCCCGGGAGACGGCCACCGGCCGGGAAATCAACAGCACGGTCGAAGCCGTGACGGAACAGGCTGCCATCGCCGCGTTGCTTAATCGCAACCTTTTGGTGGTGTCCATCCAGGAAAAGATCTCCAAACGAGGCAAAATGAAGGGCGGCAAGGTGGCGCTGGCCGACCTGGTCATTTTCACCCGCCAGTTGTCGACGATGGTTGAGGCGGGCATTGCCATCGTGCAGTCCCTGCAAGCGCTGGCGGACCAAACGCCGAACAAGGTCATGCGCGACGTGATTCGGGACGTATGCACGCGCGTTGAAAGCGGGGAAAGTTTTTCCGAGGCGTTGCAAAAGCATCCGAAGACATTCAACCGTCTTTACTATTCCATGGTGGCAGCGGGCGAAAAAGGCGGTTTGCTGGCCGAGATTCTCGGGCGGCTGGCCACTTACCTGGAAAATGCCGAACGCCTTCGTAAAAAGGTCAAGACCGCGTTGATGTATCCGTCGGCCGTGACCATCGTGGCGATTTCCATCACGATCTTCCTGCTGGTGAAAGTTGTCCCCACCTTCAAGGAAATTTACTCCGGCTTCGGTGCGCAATTGCCCGGACCGACCCAGTTCCTGATTAATCTCAGCGACCTCATCAAAAAATTTCTGCTCTTGTTCATCATCGGCGCGGCCGCGGCCATATGGGGTTGGTCGCATTTCATCAAGACCAAACCGGGACGCATATTTTGGGATGCCCGCCGCATCAAACTGCCGGTTTTCGGCCCCATTGCGCATAAAATTTGCCTGGTCCGCTTCACGCGCACGCTCGCCTCGCTCGTTCGCAGTGGTGTGCCCATCCTGGAAGTGCTGCAAATTGTCTCTCAAACCGTCGGCAACGTCATCATGGAAAAAGCCATCAAGACCGCCGCCCTCGACATTGAACGGGGCGAAGGCATTTCCGCCGCGCTCGGCAAGAACCCGATTTTCCCCAACATGATCATCCGCATGCTGACCGCCGGCGAACAAACCGGCAACATTGACAGCATGCTCGAGCGCGTCTCGAACTTTCTCGACGAAGAAATTGAAACCACGCTCTCCGGCCTCATGTCGCTCCTCGAACCCATGCTGATTGTCTTCCTGGGAGTTGTCATCGGCGGCATGGTCGTTTGCATGTTCCTGCCGATCTTCAACCTCGCCAACATCGTCAATGGCGGACACTGATTAAACTTGGGACGCGGAACACACAAACCGCCGGCCGAATTCATTTCGTCCGGCGGTTTTGCCTTTCACACCGAAACCATCCCCGCCGGCTGCGGCTGAATGATTTTGATTTTCGGATGGCGCGCGCGGATTTGCCCCTCAAACCAGGCGCGTGAATCCTCGCCGCCATGACTGAGCAAAACCGCGCGCGGCGAAACCTGCCCGACGAAATCCAGCAAATCCGCGCGGTCGGCGTGCGCGGTCAAATCGAAATCCAGCACTTCGCACTTGCGAGTGACGCGACCGGCGCTGGGGCTGAACGCAAAAGTTTCGCCTTGTTTCGCCGCCTTCAACCGTCCGGCCGGCGTGTCCGGGTCCGCGTAACCGACGAAGAAAATGGATTGCCGCTCATCACCAAGCATGCGCACGGCCAGATCGTGCGCGGCGGTGTTCTCGCTCATCATGCCCGCGGTAATCACAAAGATGCGCCCGCCACTGAGCTTCATTTTTTCCGCCGGGCCCGGTTCCAGCACGATGAGCTCCAGCGATTCGTGCAATTGCAGATTCGTGTGCTGCCGGTGTGTCCGATGCGCTTCCAGGTCGTAAATTTCCGTGAACACGCGCCCCAACCCGCCGATGTAAACCGGCTGCTGCTTCAATTTGCCCGCACGCATGAGCAACGCCAGCAGCGCCAGGATTTCCTGCGTGCGCCCCAGCGCGAACGACGGAATCAGCACACAACCCTTGCGTTTGAGCGCACGCTGGATGGCCGCGGCGAGCCGCTTGATTTCACTTTCGCGGGAAAGATGCGGCGGCAGCGCGCGGTTGCCGCGCGTCGTCTCCATGATGAGCACGTCGGCCTTCACGTCTTCAAATCGCGCGGCGCGCAAAATCGTCTGGTCGTGGAAACACACGTCCCCGGTGTAAAAAAGTGTCTCCTTTTTGCCGCGAATCAAAATACCCGCCGAGCCCAGCGTATGGCCGGCGTCGAAAAATTCCAGCGTGGGGGAGGCGAAACCGGCGCGGGTTTTGTGAAACGCCGCCCATTCGACTTCGCGATTATATTTGAAACCCTGAAACGACGGCGTGAGGTCGTCCACCTCGTCATGCGAATAGAGCGGATATTCCCGGATGCCCAGTTCGTCGCGCTGGCGCGTCATCACGTTCACCGAATTATGCAGCACGCGCTCGACGATGAAATAGCTCAGCTCGCTCATCAGCACGTGCGCCTTGGGGAAATGCCGGCAGGCCACCGGCAGCCCGCCGACGTGGTCGTGATGGCAATGTGAAATGGCGATTGCGTCCAGATCCGCATGCCCCGCCTTGCCAAACAGCGGCAGCCCGGCGCGGCCTTCGCGTTTGGGGTGCATCCCGGCGTCGAGCAAAATGCGATGGTCGTCCACCTCCACCAGCCACGCGCTCGCGCCGATGTCCGTGTCGGGATTCAGATTGGTGATTTTCACGAAAGGACTTTAACCGCCAAGGCGCCAAGCCCGCCAAGAAAAAAGAAAGGATTTGCAGAATGGACACAATTAGGAGCGGAAAATTATGCTGATAAACTTGTCAGATCCGCCGAAAACTTGGCGGTCTTTGCGCCTTGGCGGTTTTATTTCTCCAGATACCGCCAGACCCAGTCGCCGGCGCTGATGTCCACTGAGCCGTCCTTTCTGAGACCAACCTCTCCGCCGTCATCCGTCTCGTTCCAACCAACCGAGTAGAGAAAGAATTGTCCATTGGAAATTCGGCGGTAATGCAAAGGTTGGCCGTTGATGATGTCGTGCGGCAGTTTGGCGATGAACTGCGGCGATAAGGCGTCAAGCGATTCGGGATATTCACCGTGCGCAAGCCGGTAACGCTCCAGCGCAATCGCCACCCGGGCCAGGTCCACCGAGCTTTGCGCGTTGGCGAATTTTTTCACGGCACCACCAAGCGCGGGAAGAAACAAGACCTCAAGCCTGTTGTAAGGACTGGCATGTTTAAATTCCAAATCAAGCGCCGCATTGGCTTGACGAAGGTTCGCCGGAGAAATGATCCGGTGCTCCAAATCGGCCAATGGCAAACACTGTTGAACCATAAACCGCGAACAACGAAGCTGGTTTTGGTAAAACCAGCCGCTGGGGATTAAATCGTTGATGCTTACGGTTGGAGCTGACCGGGTTGAGCCACCATCATCGGACATATTTGAAATCTGTTCTGGGTGACGTTGCAGATAGTCAATGACTCCCTCTTGGCATAACACCATTTCTCCGCGCATGGCCAACTTGTAATCGGATAGAAAATCCGGGTCGGCTAGTTCTCGGTCGAGTTCGACGAGTTGCGCGTCCGACCATCTGTGTTCTGCCAAACCTTCCCAGACCGGCTGGAGCGCGAGGTTCGCCATCGCGATGCGCACCAGATGCGAGATCAAAAACGGCTCCGTGCGGATCGAATCCGTCAGCCGCAGCAACAGTTTCACGTCCGCCAGCGCTTTTTCGCTCTGGCTGTTCTGCAACTCGGCGAGGGAACGCAACTGCAAAACCCGGCCGCAGGATTTCAGACAAGACAGATGCGGTAGCAAAATGTCAAAAGGGCGATCCTTGTCGTATTCCAACGGAAACCGTGAATAAGGCAACCGGCTCTCTTCGCGTAATTCTTCAATTGTGGAATCGCATTTGCTCAACGCCAACAACACATCCTGTGCCGGGGTTTGTGGCTGCGGCGCGATGGGAAACAGATTCGTTTTAGTTGCCAGCGCGCGATAGTAGGTTTGCCATGCCGTCAGATTGGCGGCTTCAGCTTTTTGCCAGTTGCCCGTGCCATTGGTCCGCCAATCTAGCAAGCTGTCGTCACCGGCAATGCTCATTTGCATCCGGTTCATAAAATTCGTGGCGCGCTCCTTGCCCGGAATCATTTTCCCGTCGCGCGTCAGCATCTGGCCATAGCTGGTGAAGACCAGCGGCGTGAGCGCAAAATTCTGGTCGTCCGGCACCGGCGGCGGCACGACGGATTGCCGGTCAAATTTTTCGCCTTTGGCCTCCCATTCACGTTTGAATTTTTCCCAAGCATATTTCCCGCGCCAGTCCTCCTCGGCGTAAAACAGCGCAATCAGCGTAACGAAACAGGCCAGGCCGAAAAGGAACCGCTTGCAGTTGCGCCAGCAGCGCAGCCAGCGGATGAACAGCCATAGACCGAACAATAGAGACGCACCAACGACCGCAGAAATCAAAACCTCGTAGACCTCAGGTTCTGTAAATGGCTTGCCAATGGTCAAAATGCCAATTGAGAATGCGACGATCGTGACTATCATCAAGACCAGCCAAATCAAAAACAGGCGCGGGCCTTTCCATGTTTTCTTCCAGAAACTTTTCGGTTTGTCGTTCATAAATTTATTTTGGTAGGGACGCCGCGCTGCGGCGTCCGGACAGCGCAGTGCGCTGTCCCTACCAGTTCATACCGTTATAATCTCCGTACATTCGCTGCGGGGCTGCGGCGCAAAGGATTTAGACCGGTCAGCGTCGCTTTCGTCACGCGAACCGATGCGATTCTAAAAGCCAGGCGTCCGGCCATTCGAGTGCACCAGTATTGCATCACAAAGAGCACAGAACAGAAAACGCCGACCAGAACGAAACCGGCGGTTCCGTAAAAACGGCTGCGGTCGAGGCCAAAAACGGCTTCAAGCCATTTCGCAACGCCCGGTTCTCTCAATCCGAGGATTCCGACCGGCAAAGCCGCCACCGATGTGATGGACGATGTCAGAACCGCCGCCCGGCGCAGCGCGACTGCAAGTCGGCTTCTATCAACCTTGCGGTGGCTTTCTCTGCGCCCGGCATAAATACCGGCGCCAACACCCAACAAGGAAGTGCCGACGGGGAACCCCATAAAACAGGCAAACGCAACAACGAAGAAGCCGAGATAAACAACGATCATCCAGCGCAGGTTCGCGGTGTAGAACTTTTCCACCCAGCGCCGCAGAAAGACAACATCCAATAAGCACCCCGGCCCCAAGCCCGCTAGGGCGGCTGTGACAATCATGCCGGTCGGCAGGCGTAATACGTACAGGTGAAACGAGGCCGCCGTCCACCAGAAGGCCACAAACGTCAGCAAAGGACAGGCAATTCCGACCACAAGCCCGACGATGGCGAATTCCAATTTGCTCATTTCATTCGTGTCTGACATTCAAGTGAGCCAAAGATTTTCCAACAGCCCGGATATTTTCAGGCCTCATGCAGCGTCACGCTGCCTTCGTGTTTCTGGTTGGCGCAAACCCGGTCGGTGGCTGGCATTTCTGCCTGACCGGCAAGCGCACTCAGGCACCCTTCCACTTCCGTAATGACTCCATCCGGCGTGGAAGTGCCTGCGGTGAGACCAACCATCTCCGCGCTGAGAAACCATTCCGGACGCAGATCCGCTGCCGTTTGCACGTGATGCACCTTCGCGCAAAAACGGGAGCACGTTGTGACCAGTTCGTGTGTGTTGTTGCTTTGCGCGCCGCCGATGACGATAACCACGTCGCATTTTTGAGCGAGTTCAATGGCCGCGTTTTGCCGCTGCTTCGTCGGCTGGCAGACGGTGTCAATGAAACACACTTCCGACTGCGGAAAGCGTTTGCGAATCAGCCGCACCAGATGCCGGACCCGGTCAATCGGCTGAGTGGTTTGGGCCACGACGCCAAATCGCGGCCGCTCGCAAATCTTGGCCACGTCCCCCTCATCCAGTACCACGTCAAATTCGTCCAAATCTCCGGTCAGGCCGCGCACCTCCACGTGATCGCGCTTGCCGATGATGACCGGGTGATAACCTTCGCGCACGAGCTTGGCCAGGCTGCGATGGGCAACGTGCACGAGCGGGCAGGTCGCTTCGACCACATTCAGGCCGCGTTCGCGCGTTTCGCGCAACGCGCGCTCCGACGCGCCGTGGGCCGTGACCATCACCATCCGCGTGCTCACGTTGGCGGCTTGTTGTTCAATGCGAATGCCCTGCGCGCGCAATTCCGCCAGCATGGTTTCGTTATGGACGAGATCGCCCAGAATGGTCAACGGTTCCTGTTTCACGGCCCCCAGCGCCAGCGTGATGGCGCCCTTCACCCCGAAACACATGCCCAGATGTTCGGCCCGGATGATTTTCATGTTTATTTCCAAGGTAGGGCGCGATGTCCTCATCGTGCCGTTGGCTCTTTTATCTGCCTGTTTCGCGGCGCGCTCGGAGAGCACGCCCTACCCTTCAAATGTCATTGGTTATTCACTTTGTATTACAAAGCAAAAGACCGGTCAGATTCCGATGTGTTCAAACATTTGTTTATTTTTTGGTTTGCCGGATGATTTGCTCCAGCAGGTTGATGTATTCAGCGAAGGCCTTGCGGCCGGTGGGGGTGAGCGAGCAGGTCGTGAGCGGACGGTTGTTTTGATACGACTTGGCCACGGCCACGTACCCTTCCTGTTGCAACGCGCGGATGTGGGTGGTGAGGTTCCCGTCGGTCATGGTCAGTGCGTCGCGCAGCTCGGTGAACGACAGTTCCGGCGAGGCAGCGAGCATGGACATGATGGCCAACCGGCCTTTCTCGTGAATCACACGATCGAGCTGGAGAAAAGGTTCCGGATTCACGCCGCAGTCTTCCGTTTCTCGGTTAGATATAAATACGCGCCGTAAGCCAGGTGAAGCAGTCCAAAGAAAAAGCCCATGAGCAGATGGCCGGTGTGAGCGGGCGCGGCGGGATCCTGCGCGGCCCAAATCAACAGCAACAACCCGCCGCCAATCAGTCCCCAGGCGAAAAGCTTCATCCCGCGAGGCATGAAAAAACCGGCGGCATGGAGCGAGCAGCCGTAAAAGAGAATGCACAGGATGACAAAGAGCGGCAGGAGATCATCGTCATCAACCAGCACCAGTACCAGGCTCATGCAGAGTCCGCAAAAAAGCGCGGGCAGCAGCGCCTGGGCGACCCGCCGGGTCGGCGGCGACCAAAACGTTTCCCGTTCCTTGAGCGCCTGCCGGCGGGCCAGCAGGAAGGCGCCGATCACCGCTGCGGCGGCGATGCCCAGCCAGAACAAGCCGAACGCGTGCATGCTCTCGACGCGCAGGGCCACACCCGCCACGCCGCCCGCCAGACCAAGGGCGCCGACGAAGAGCATGATGGGTGCGAGGGCGCGCCGGTAAATCGCCGAACGCTCCATCAGCGTGCGGATGGTTTGCAGATGTTCAACCGCCCAATTCGATTCCATGCCATTCACTTTGCTCCACAAAGCCGAAGCAGGCAAGCGGAAAAATTTTACCACCTTGCTTTCCCAGCGCGTTCGGTTGAAAATTTCCCAGCTTCATGCCGCCGCCCAAATACATTCCGCCGCTGGGTTCGGGAAAAATGTCCGCCCGTCGTCGCGTGCTCGCGCAATGGCGCGGCGTGGACCTCGTGCCGCTCGAAGCCGCGCAGGCTGTGCGTGCGCGCCGGGTCAGCGACGTGCTGCCGCGCGTGACAAAAGATTTGCACATGGACCAGCGGCGCGCCGAAGCCGAGGTCGTCAAGGTGTGGAATTCGCTGATTGACCCGAACATCGTCGCGCATGCGCAGCCGGCGGGGGTGCGGAAAGGCACGCTGTTCGTGAGCGTGGACAGCAGTGTGTGGCTCTCGGAAATCGTCCGCTACCACCGCAAGGAAATTCTCGATCGTTTGCAGCACAGCTTCGGGCGGGATTTAATTCAGCGAATTTCGTTTCGCGTCGGCTGACTTCAAGTTTTGAAAGCAGTAATTGAAAAACTGGTGGGGCGAGCGTCCCCGCGAGCCGTCAACGGCTTTGAACCCGGCTCGCCGGGAGTCTCGCCCCACCCCAAATGCACCTAGTTACGCCATCAATTCCATCTGCCGCGGGGTGAGCAGCCACACCAATTTCGCGTAACGGCCCAACCGCAGGGATTCCGCCTCCAGTTTGCCCAAGCCGCCCTTTTTCAAATCAATCGCCATGCCCGTTTCGCCCGTCGTGAGCAGTGCGAGCAGCCGGCTCAAATACGGTTCATGGCCAACGAGCAAAACGTCTTCCGGTGCAGGCTTTAACTCATTCAATTGCCGAACCAACGCCTTCGGATTGCCGTCGGGTGTCAGCGTATCCGAAAATCCCGGTTGCTTTTTCAGCTTCAGCGATTCAGCGATGATTTCGGCGGTTTGCTTTGCCCGTAAAAACGGACTGGAAAGAATCAGGTCGAACCGCAAATCCATTTTCTTCATCGCGGCGGCGGTTTGCCGAAGCCGGCTTTTGCCTTCAGACGTGAGCGGGCGCTCGGAATCTTTCTCGTACCCCGGCGTGCCGGGTTCCACCGCAATGCCATGCCGCAAAAGGTAAAGGTTCATGGTGGGAACATACACGCCGTGGGACTCAGCGCAACGCCGCACAGAAAAGTAACATTTTTTCGCTTGGGGTTCACCAATCGCGCTTCGTAGTCTGATGGCCCGTGGAACCCGTTCGCCGCGCAGTCATTGATGTCGGCACCAACTCGATCAAGTTGTTGGTGGCCGACGTGGCCGGACGCAACGTTCAACCGGCACACGAGGAAAGCCGGCAAACGCGTCTGGGCAGGGGTTTTTACGAAACACAACAACTCCAGCCTGATGCCATCGCACGCACTGCCGAGGCCGTGGCGGAATTCACCCAAACCGCCCGCGAGCACAAAGCCGCCTCCATCCGTGTCATCGCCACCAGCGCCGCGCGCGACGCAGTGAACGCCGGCGAATTGACCGCCGCCATCCAGCGCGCGTCCGGCCTCAAAGTTGAAATCATTTCCGGCGGGCAGGAAGCTGGGTGGGCGTTTCAAGGCGTGACCACCGACCCGGAACTGGCCCGGACGCCGTTGTTGTTGCTGGATGTCGGCGGCGGCAGCACGCAATTTATTCTTGGCCAGGGCGAACGAACACATTTCGCGCACAGTTTCCCGTTCGGCGCGGTGCGATTGCTTGAAAAATTTCCGCACAGCGACCCGCCGACGCGCGGTGAATTTACCGCCTGCCGCGACTGGATTAAAAAATTTCTGCACAACGAAGTCCGGCCCGGACTTGAGCCGGCGCTGCGCCGCGAGTCCGGTTCCAAACCCGGCGAAATCCAACTCGTCGGCACCGGCGGCACGACAAGCATTCTCGCACGCATGGAGGCGAAGCTCGACCGTTACGACCGCGCACGCATGGAGGCCACGCGTCTCAGCCTGGAGCAGGTGAAAGCGCACCGGAAACGGCTCTGGAGCCTGCCGCTCACTGAACGCATGGAAATCACCGGCCTGCCAAAGTTGCGCGCCGACGTGATCCTCACCGGCGTCTTGATTTACGAGACCGTGATGGCGGAATTCGGTTTCAAACTGCTCCGCGTCAGCACGCGCGGCCTGCGTTTCGCCGCCGTGATGGGCTGAAATATTTATAATTTATGATTTAGGATTAAACTCAATGCTCCAACTGGCAGAGCAATCATAAATCATCAATCAAAAATCATAAATGTCGTGCGTGTTTTGATTGTCGGCTGCGGCTACGTCGGTTTGCCCCTTGGAGTGGAACTTGTCCGCTTGGGCCACGAGGTTTTTGGACTGTGCCGGAGCGCGACAGCGGAAAACGAATTAAAAGCCGCCGGGATCCAGATCACTCTTTGGCGACGTAACCAAGCTGCAAGTTGAGCCGAGCTTGTGAGTAATTTCCTTTCGACCTTATGAAATATTCCGCCTAACTTTCCCGCCGATGGCCGCCGAAGCTCAACTGACTCCCATGATGACGCAGTATCGCCGCATCAAAGGCGAACTGCCCAAGGACGCACTGTTGTTGTTCCGGCTCGGCGATTTTTACGAGATGTTCTTTGAGGACGCCCAGACGGGCGCGCAGATTCTCAATCTCGCCCTCACCGCCCGCAACGGCGTGCCGATGTGCGGCCTGCCGCATCATGCCTCCCATGCCTACATCGGCCGGCTGCTCAAGGCCGGACGGAAGGTCGCCATCTGCGACCAGCTTGAGGATGCCCGGCCCGGCAAGCTCGTCAAACGCGAGGTCACCCAAATCCTGTCGCCGGGCACGCATTTCGACGAGCGGATGCTCGTGGCTGAACGGAACAACTTCCTCGCCGCGATTTATCCGCTGGGAAAAACCTTCGGCCTCGCGCTGGTGGATCTGACCACGGGCGATTTCATGACCACGGAATTGGAGTCCGGATCAGCCCTCCTGACTGAATTGGAGCGTTTGCGCCCGGCGGAAATTATTTATCCCAGCGAGGCTGGCGCCCTCCGTGATTTGCTTCGGGGCAGCGGACGCAAGTCCAACATTGAAAATGAACCCCTCTCCCGGCCTGCGGCCACCCTCTCCCCGCCCGGGCGGGAAGAGGGCCGGGGCGAGGGGAGCGTTGCTTTGAAATCCGATTTCGGCTGGATTCTCAACGGCTACGACGACTGGACGTTCGCGCCGGAAACCGCGCTTTACACGGTACGCGACCATTTCAAGGTTGCATCGCTCGACGGCTTCGGGCTGAAGGATCGCACCGCCGCCATCGGCGCGGCGGGCGCGGCGCTGCATTATCTCACGCAACACCTGCGCCGCGACGTGAAGCATCTCACCCGGCTGTCGTTTTATCGCCGGAACGACTATCTGGCGCTGGATTTCGCAACACTGCGGCATCTCGAAATCCTGGAGCCGCTTCATCACGACGCGCCGCGCGCCGCGTCGCTTTACGGCGTGGTCAACCGCACCGTCACACCGATGGGCGCCCGGCGGTTGCGCGACTGGTTGTCGCAGCCGCTCGCCGCCATTGAACCCATTCGCCGCCGGCAGGAAGCGGTGCAGACGTTCATCGGGAATTCTGACGGGCTGGACAATTTCCGCGCACAGCTTTCCCAAGTGCGCGATCTGGAGCGCACGATTGGCCGGTTGAGCACTGGCAGTGGCAACGCCCGCGACCTCGTCGTCCTGCGCATGGCGTTGGAACAAATTCCGACGGTGAAAACAATCCTTGATTCAGTGGGGCGAGCGTCCCCGCGAGCCGAATCGCTGGTGAAAGAAGAGCCAACGGCTCGCGAGGACGCTCGCCCCACCAGTTTGGTTGACGAATTAAATTCCCAACTCACCGAATCACCCGATCTCGTGGAGTTGATTTCGCGCGCCATCGTGGATGACCCGCCGCTCGCTGTGAAGGAAGGCGGCATGATTCGCGACGGTTTCGATGCCGCGCTCGACGAACTTCGCGACGCGACGCGTGGCGGCAAGGACTGGATTGCGAAACTCCAGCAGCAGGAGATCGAACGCACCGGCATCACCTCGCTGAAAGTCCGGTTCAATTCCGTCTTCGGCTACTACATCGAAGTCACGAAGTCGAACCTCGACAAGGTCCCGCCGCATTACATCCGCAAGCAGACCGTCGCCAATGGCGAACGCTACATCACGCCCGAACTGAAGGAGATGGAAGGCAAAATCCTTGGCGCGGAGGAACGCAGCGTGAAACTGGAATACGAATTATTCCAACGTGTGCGCGAGGAAGTGCTCGGTCAACTGCCCAAAATCCAGCAGACCGCCGCCGCGCTGGCGCAACTGGACGTGCTGGCATCGTTCGCCGAGACAGCGCGCTTGCACAGCTACTGTCGCCCGGTCGTCGGCGACGAAGGCGTGCTGCAAATCCGCGACGGCCGGCATCCCGTGCTCGAACAAAATCTCGCCGACGAACGCTTCGTGCCGAATGATGCGGGGTTGACGAGTAGCGCGCTTTCTTCTCCCTCTCCGCCGCAAAGCGGGGGAGAGGGCCAAGGGGGGGTGGCGCGTTCACAAACCCCTCGCCCCGACCCTCTCCCCCCTTCAGGCGGGGCGAGGGAAGTGAATATGGCTTTCCCCCAGATCGTGCTCATCACCGGGCCGAACATGGCGGGCAAAAGCACTTACATCCGGCAGGTGGCGCTCATCACGCTGCTGGCGCACACCGGATCGTTCGTCCCGGCGGTGGAGGCGCGAATTGATCTGGTGGACCGGATTTTCACCCGCATCGGCGCGAGCGACGATCTCACGCGTGGGCAATCAACCTTCATGGTCGAAATGACCGAGACCGCGAACATCCTCAACAACGCCACGCCGCGCAGTCTCATCGTGCTCGACGAAATCGGGCGTGGCACGAGCACGTTCGACGGCCTGAGCCTCGCGTGGAGCATCGTCGAGCACCTGCACAACCAGGTCGGCGCGAAGACGCTTTTTGCAACCCATTACCATGAGCTGACCGAACTGGCGCAACGGCTGCCACGGCTGAAAAATTTCAATGTGGCCGTGCGCGAATGGCGCGACCAGATCGTGTTTCTGCGCAAAATCGTTGAAGGCGGCACGGACAAGAGCTACGGCATCCACGTTGCGCGCCTTGCCGGCGTGCCCAAGGAAGTGCTGGAGCGCGCCAAGGTGATTCTCGGCAACCTCGAAGAGTCCGAGCTTACGCCTGAAGGCACTGTGCGCCAGCCTCGCCACCAGCAGGACCGCGACAAACTCAAGCAGCTCACCCCGCCGCCGCAGATGGATTTGTTCGGGCACTGAAGAAAAGGGCTGGTTGGGCGAAAAGTATATTGTTAGAAGATATGCGTGTTGAATAGGAATAACCCGGCAGCCCGGACGTGCCGGTGGCACGGGGTTCTCTTTCCAATTCGGCCAACATGAGACGAAACATGAAAACGATCATCTTAATCATTGGTTTATCGGTGGGTCTGATGGGACAGGCCCCGGCCCAAACCAATCAGCCGGGATCTCCAGCGGAGGTGACAAACGGAATTTCATCGGACACGCTGGTAACGAAGTCAGGGGCGGTTTATGAGAAATTTTACATTGAAAGGGTGGATCCGGCGGGGCTAACGGTCAGCTATGTTCTCACCGGTGGCGGGCTGGGGATGGAAAGAGTCCCGTTCGATGTGCTTCCTGATGATTGGCAGCGCCGTTACAGGTACGATCCCGAGAAGGCCGCCAAATTTGATTTGGAGCAGAAAAAGGCGATGGCGCAACTGCGGGAGCGAATGATTGCGGAGGAGAATGCTTATAGGGAAAAACGGGCCCGGGAAGAGGCGGCCGAGGAAGCTGCCGCCGAGCAGGCCAAAATCGATGCCGAAGCTGCCAAAAAGGCCCTGGAATCGGCAGCGACTCAAACCACCAATTCACTGGCAATGACCAATTTACTGGCAATGACCAATTCACCGGAAATGACCAATTTACCAGCAATGAGCAATACGAACCAGCCGGCGCCACCATCACCGCCGGGCAGGTACTGACAAATTTACGGAAAGAATTTTTGCAAGGCTCGGTGCCATTTTTCTGCGGTGCTCGTTCCGGGCACAATTCCGCTCCCGCAGTCACCAGCCCGGGGACGCCTGCAGGAGCACGGCCCCTGCTCAGGCAACCCACCCCGCCGCCGCAGATGGATTTGTTTGGCAGGTAAGATTTGTTGTGGAAGTTGAACGCGATGCCGGTTAGAATTCTCCAATAATTATTATGAAAACAAAAGTATTATACACCTGGACGGCGGTTTATGTGTCGGTCCTGACGATGGCGGGTGCACTCACAGCGCCGGCGGAAGACACGGATACGAACGCAATCGCGCACAAATCCTACACCGGCACGGTCATGTTCGTTGACGCGAAGGAACACACGCTTCGCTTGGACGGATTTTTTACGAGCAAGACGTTCAACCTCGGCGATAACTGCGCCTACACTTTTGCGGACAAAGGTGCGGGTGCGATCGGCGATTTGCGTCCGGGCCAGCGGATCGAGGTCGTTTATCAAGAGATGCACAACGTGCTCGTGGCCGACCGCGTCACACAGGAACCAATGAGTTCCGAGGGCACGGTGACGGCCTGTGACCCGGTCCAACGCACAATCACATTGCACGGGCGCGGCAGGGACAAGACGTTCCCCATCGCGGGCGACTGCAAGGTGATGCTCCGCGGTGACAAGTCGGGCTCGCTGGCGGACATTCAAACCGGCAATTACGTCACGGTGACCTATGAAACACCTGACGACAAACCGACCGCACGGAAAATTACCCAGACCAGCGAGACGTACACCGGCTCGCTGACGGCGATTGATCTCGATACGAAAACCGTCAAGGCCAAGTCGCTGTTCGACACGAAGAAATTCAACCTGGGCGACAATTGCGCCATTGTGATCGATGGCAAAATCAACGGACGGCTGTCCGACCTGAAACCGAATGACAAACTGGTTTTCAGCTATGACGAAATCAACGGGGTCAATGTGGCGAGCCGGATTGCGCTAGTGGGAAGACCACAGGCAACGGAAACACCGCAGGGCAGCAAATGACGCCGTAGTTAAATCAAGCACCATCAAACCGGGCACGTTCCAAATCGGGGCGTGCCTTTTTTATTTTCCGGAGGTCAACGTTACTGCGGCAATTTATGTTTGGGAATCGAGCAGACAGGCGTATTGCTGACGGCGCCGATTGTGTAAATGCCGCCTGCAACGCAACTCGGGGAAATGCCATTTCTCATGTATGGCGTTAGGTCTTGAACCGTGGGAACCGCGCCCTGATCCTTGCTTTTTTCCAGTGCCCACTGCTGTTTCGCTGCGTCAATCTGGCGAAGGTTGTTGATGCAGGCGTTGGTTTGTGCCGTCTGACGCGCTTTGACAAAATTCGGGATGGCGATGGCCAACATCATCGGCAGAACAAAGACAGACAGGCCAATGCTAACGTAACCGGTGATCAATCCGGCCAACGCCATGCCTTCTCCGGCTAGCGTTCCGCCGGAACGTTTGATGCGCGAATAAGCTATGTGGCCGCAAACGACCCCAGGAATGGCAAACAATGGGCCGATGCAGACCAGTAAAAGGACCAAGCCAAGTATGCTGAGCACCAGGCTCCAGATAGCTAGGCCGGAAGTTTTGGGTTGAGACAGGTTGCCGGAGACAGGCGGAATGGTTTCATTCATGATGTTTGATAGTTTTGGTTTGAACGCCTTCGACGGGTCCAAAGTGGTGCCGATTTTCCAAGAGTCAATTCTTAAAATCGTCGGTTTTGTTTGGATGAGTTTTTGCTTCTCGGTTACTTTGCGGTTGAACAGTGATTTCCATCATCGAACATCAGCCAGCCGGAGCGGGCGTTGACCTGGTCGCGCAGGTCGAGGCGATCTTTTCGCCGACGGGACTGCTGTCGCGCGCGAAGAATTTCGAGTATCGCCCCCAGCAACAACAAATGGCCGTGGCGGTGGCGCGCGCGCTCCAGGACCGCGGGCATCTTGCGGTCGAGGCCGGCACGGGCGTCGGCAAATCGCTGGCCTATCTGATTCCGGCGATTTTGTTCGCGGTGGCGCATAAAAAGAAGGCGGTTGTTTCCACCCACACCATCAATTTGCAGGAGCAGCTCACCGAAAAGGATTTGCCGATGCTCGCCGATGTGCTCGGCGCACTCGCCGTGCCGGTGAAATTCAACTTCACGATGCTCAAAGGCCGCGGCAATTACCTTTGCACTTACCGGCTCAACAAAGCTCTGCAGCAGGCAGGCAAATTGTTTACGTCCTCTGAAAAAAAAGAGTTGGAGCGCATCGTCAAGTGGTCGAAAACAACGAAGGACGGCAGTATTTCCGACTTCGAAATTGAACCGGACCCGAAAGTTTGGGCGGAAGTTTGCTCCGAACGCGGGTTGTGTTCCTCAAAAATCTGCGGCTTCCCATCGGACTTTGGCAAAGACCGTGGCGTTTGTTTTTTTCAACGCGCTCGGAACAAGTTTCTTTCCTCGGATGTGCTGGTATTAAACCACACCCTTTTCTTCACCTTGCTGGGCGTGGCGGAAGAGGAAATCGAGGGGGGGATTCTTTTCAAGAACGACTTCGTGATTTTTGATGAGGCGCACACGATGGAGTCCGTGGCATCGAAATACATCGGCCTCAGCATATCGAACGGGCAATTGCGTTACACCTTGCATCGGCTTTGGAATCCCACCACCAAAAAGGGCTTGTTTGCCACGTTGTTCGAGCGCCGGGAGGGCAGGCTGGTGGAGGGGTTGTTGAAGGAATCCGACATTTTTTTTGCAAACGTCGAGCAGGCTTGCGAAGAAATGGCAGCTTCAACCAAAGGCGGCAGTTACGGCTCGACGGAGTCTCGCCCCACCAGAAGAAAGTGGACGGAGCTTCGCATCCGACGGCCTGAATTGATCGAAGACAACATCACACTGCCCATTCAACGATTGCGTGAAGCCATCGGCAATTTAATCAAAATGAGTGAGGATGATCACGTCGGACGGGAATTGGTGGAGAGCAACCGCCGCCTGAGCGAATTCCGGGAGGGAATTGCAGCCTTTCTTGGTCAGACGGCAATGGACCACGTCTATTGGGTGGAACGCAGCGGCAAGGCGCACAAAAATCTCGCATTGAACGCCGCGCCGATAGATGTCGCTGATTTTTTACGCCGGCGCCTGTTTGAGAGCGACACCAGTATCATCATAACCAGCGCGACGCTGGGCACCAAAGTAGCGCAGGCGTCCCGCCTGCAGGGAAAAGGGGAAGGAGAAAGCCGGAGCAGCCAGCAAATGAAGGCCAGTGCAGCCGGGACGGCTGCGCTACATTATTTCGTCCGCCGCGTCGGTGCGGAATCCGCCACGATGCTCCAGGTCGGCACACCGTTCGATTATGAGCGGCAGATGAAATTGTTTGTCGCCAGCAAAATGCCCGACCCGCGCGAAGCCGGTTATGCCGATGCGCTGGAACATTGGATTGCCCATTTCGTGAAGCAGACCCACGGCAAGGCGTTCGTGTTGTTCACGAATTACAAGCTCATGCAGGAACTCGGCGAACGAATGGAACCGTTCTTCAATAAACTTAAGGTCGCGTGTTTTGTGCAGGGCAAGGGCACGCCGCGCTCGACGATGCTGGAAAAGTTCAAGGACGACGTGGACTCGGTGTTGTTCGGCACAGACAGCTTCTGGCAGGGAGTGGACGTGCCGGGCGAGGCGTTGAGCAACGTCATCATCACCCGGCTGCCGTTTGCCGTGCCGGACCATCCGCTCATCGAGGCGCGCATCGAGGCCATTGAAGCGCGCGGCGGAAATTCATTCAGCGAATTTTCATTGCCGGAGGCGATTTTGAAATTCCGGCAGGGCGTGGGCCGGCTGATCCGGACGAAGACCGACACCGGCATCATCGTGGTGCTGGACAACCGTGTGTTGACGAAGCAATACGGCCAATCTTTTCTCGACGCCCTGCCGAAATGTCCGGTGGAAATTGTTTGAAACTACTTGAATGGTGACAGTAATCAAAATGCAGTCATGTTCGTGCTGATTGGATTGAAAAACGGGTCGTATCGCACAACTTCTTTAAAATTGCCATTGCTATCGCCGCCCCGCCAAATTTCAGTCAGCACGCCATTGTGAAAAATTTCACGCGTCGTTGTAAATTTTGAGCCGTTGGGCCTCATGTCCGCCTGTTGAATTATATCGTTTTTGTATGTGCAAAACCAATCCGGTGTGCCGTTGAAATCCGTGTCTCTCTGCGAAGTGTCTGTCCCATCATTTAAAAACGCCCAAAAGTCATCCGGCTTCCCATCAAAATTGTTATCGTATTCCGAACGTACTCTTCGACCGTTTTCGTAGTAAGTCCAATGATCCCATTGTCCGTCGTGGTTTCGATCTTGTAAAAATTCAATGAGATGTCCATTGCGATACACCCAAGCCTCATCGCATTTACCGTCTTTGGTGTAATGATAATGAGTTTGTGTTCCGAGTTTGTTTGCCCACTGGTAAACCAAACAAAGGATTATCCCAACGACAATCCCGAACAGAATTTGACCCCATGCCAGACGTTTGGGCGGAACAGTTTCTGGAGGGGGAAAAGAAACTGCTTCAGTTTCGACCTGGTTTATTTCTGCGGGTGATACTTGTGCATTGAGCAAAGCAATGGCTGCTTCGGCATCCGCTGCGCAAACGAGCAAACGCACTCCACCCGCCACTGTCAGATTTGGATACATCCCGCCGCAATCGTCGGTTTTGACCCAGCATGCGATGCCGTGAGCTTCGAGATTCGCCACAGCCACTTCTGCGGCTTCATGGCTGCCAAACGTACGGATGGTTACAATTTTTGCTTCGTCATGAAGATCGCCGTCAGTCAATTCGGGTTCTGGCGGAAAAGATGCGAGAGGTTGACCGTCAATCACGCATTCTGAGGCTTCGTCTGGGTATTCCTTTCCACAGTACGTGCATTTTTTCATTCATGATCGTTTTAGGCCTAAAAAATCCCGTGTCGAGAAGAAAGTGGCAAAGGGCTTTGAGATTTGCCACGCTGTTGGCGCATGATGCGCACGGAAAAACTCCTGGCCGAACTCATCGCGCTGCCCAGCGTGAATCCCGCCTTCGCCCCGCAGAGCGAGGCTACGGCGCGACAGGCCCGCCATTATGGTGAAAAGAATGTGGCGGATTTTCTCGCCACCGTCGCTGCGTGCGCCGGACTCGAAGTCGAATTTCAAAAGGTTTCGCCCGTTGAGTCCAAAAGGTGGGGCGAGACTCCCGGCGAGCCGGTCCTTGCAGACGGCCATTCCGGCTCGCGGGGACGCTCGCCCCACCAAACAAAAGAAACTGATCAGGCTCGCTACAACATCATCGCGCGATTGCTGCCGCCGGGTAAAGTCCGCCAGACCATCCTGCTCGCACCGCATCTCGACACTGTCAACGCCAACGACTCGCAATTTGTTCCGCGCCGGAAAAACGGCCGGTTGTATGGGCGCGGCGCCTGCGACACCAAAGGGTCCGTGGCCGCGATGCTCACCGCGCTTTGCGAGCTGGTGAACACAAAATCGCGTCCGAGTGAAACCGAAATTGTCTTTGCCGGGCTGGTGGACGAGGAAAACGCGCAGGCTGGCTCACGTGCCTTCGTAGGACAGGCGTCCCGCCTGTCTCTGACTTTTGGGAAAAATGGAGACAGGCAAGATGCCTGTCCTACGGCTTTGGCCATCGTCGGCGAGCCGACGCGATTGCAGGTCGTCACCGCGCACAAAGGCAGTTTATGGCTGGAACTCGAAACGCGCGGCAAGGCGGCACATGGTGCGACGCCGCAGCTTGGCCAAAACGCCGTCCACGAAATGGCGCGCATCGTGGACATGCTCGAAACCGATTACGCCACGCGATTGCGAAAACGCTGGCATCCGCTGCTCGGCACGGCGACGGTGAACGTGGGCATGATTTCCGGCGGCGCACAACCGAACATCGTGCCCGACCGTTGCGTCATCACCATTGACCGGCGCACGCTGCCGGGCGAAACGGAAACAGGCGTGCGGCAGGAAATTGCCGCGTTGCTGCGCGCGAAAAGATTGTCGGCGAAAATTTCCAGCACGAAGCTCGCGCCGTGCCTGCCGCTGGAAACAAGTCCGAAGCTGCCGCTGGTCCGTAACTTCCTGCGGAGCGTCGGCCGGACGCGGCCCGCGGGTGTGGATTTTTTCTGCGACGCGGCGGTGTTGTCGGCGGGCGGCATTCCGAGCGTGGTGTTCGGCCCCGGCGACATTGCGCAGGCGCACACGGCGGACGAATGGATTTCGCTGGATTCGCTGGAACGCGGCAAAAATCTGCTTCTGAACTTTCTAAAATCGCTTCCGTGATTTTTTGTGGGAGGGACGGCGTGCCGCCGTCCCATTTTTTGATTTAGTTTGGGACGCCGACACGGCGTCCCTCCCAAATTTGAATTCGCTTCCCTGAACGAGGCCGGCAGCGTATTGTCCAACGCTCATGCTTGCAGAGAAAACTCAAACCGCCGCGACTCCGGCGACTTCAACTTCGCAGCACGGACATTTTTTCCGGCAAAGCGGCTGGCTGATGATTTCAAACGTGTCCACCGGTCTGTTGATGTATGCAATCCATCTGTTGAACAAAAAAATCCCGCCGGCGGAATACGGCGTGTTCGGAGTGTTGCTGGTGGTGGCGATGTTCGTGCCGAGCATGCCATTGCAGATGGTGTTTGCCCAGCAGACTGCCCGGGCGCTGGCGACGAACCGGGAGCGCGAACTGGCGGGCATGATCCGGCTGGCCTGGCTGGGAACGTTTGGCTTGTGTCTGCTGTTTGCCCTCGGCGTGTGGATCTGGCAGGCGGAAATTCTGACGGCCTGGAAATTGACCAATCCGGCCGGTCTGTGGATTACGCTGGTGGTGGTGTTGCTTTCGTTCTGGCTGCCGCTGTTTTGGGGTGTGTTGCAGGGGCAGCAGAATTTTTTCTGGCTGGGCTGGTCGAACATTTTCAACGGCGTGGGGCGGGTGGGCATGGCGTCGTTCATCGTGTTGCTGCTCGGCGGTTATGCGGCGGGCATGATGACCGGCGTCTGCCTGGGACTGGCCGTGGGCGTCGGCATCGGTGTCTGGCAGACGCGGTCGCTGTGGCTGCTGCCGTCACAGCCTTTCGATTGGCGCAGTCTGCTGGCGCAAATCGGCCCGCTTATGCTGGGCTTTGGCGCGGTGCAATTTTTGTTCATCGCGGACACCATGTTCGTGAAGGCGTATTTTTCCGGCGATGATTCGGCATTTTATGTGAGCGCGGGGACATTGTCACGGGCGCTCCTGTGGCTGGTGGTGCCGCTGGCCACCGTGATGTTTCCGAAAATCGTCCACAGCGTGGCGCGGTCGGAAAAAAGCAACCTGCTGGGCGTGGTGCTGCTCGGCACGGGGATACTGGCGGCGGGCGGCGCGCTGGGGCTGACCATTCTGGGGCCGTGGATCATAAAGCTGTTTTACACGAAGGACTATATCTCCGTGGCCTCGGCGGTGCTGCCGTGGTATGCGTGGGCGATGGTGCCGCTGGCGCTGGCCTATGCGCTGGTGAACAATCTGCTCGCGCGCTCGCATTTCGGGATTGTGCCGGTGCTGTTGCTGCTGGCCATCGGTTACGGCGTGGCGCTCGCCGCGGTTGGCCGCCACGCGGGAAATCTGGCCGACCCGCAAGCCGGGCTGCGGCTGATGCTGCAGACGCTCGGCGTTTTCAACCTGTTGCTGCTGGCCGTGTGCGCGTGGTTCACTTGGAAAGCCCAAAGTCCAAAGCCCGAAGTCCAAGGTTGACTGACCGTGCGGCTTTAGACTTTGGACTTTGGACTTTGGACTTGTGTCCCGGACAACGGTCGCGGCGCGCGAAGTTTGGTGTAAACCCAGCCTTCCAGCGGACGTAATGGACGCAACAATGTGTAAAACGGCGAGTAAATCAGCCGGATGCGCACGACGGAAAGGAACATCGTCAGCGAGGAACGGAACAGCGTGACTTTTGAGCCAGCCTGATCCGTCCATTCGGTCGGCACCTCGCGGATGCGATAACCGGCGCGCTTGATGGCGACGAGCAGGTTGATGTCGAATGCCATGTCGGCGATGCGCAGGAAGGAATGGACTTTTTCCACGACTTCGCGCTTCATCACTTTTGCCCCGCATTGCGTGTCGTGGATGTTCAGCCGGAAGAGCAGTTGCACGATGGTGTGAAACACCCGGCTGGCGAATTGCCGGTTGCCGGTCTGTGCCTGGTGAATGACCGAATCCGGCAGCCAGCGCGAGCCGACCACGCAATCCGCGTCGCCAATGTGCCGGACCAGCTCCAGGAACGCCCGTGGTAGCGTCGCGCCGTCGGCATCCACGTAACCGATCAAATCGCCGAAGGAGGCAAGCTTGAGGCCTTCGATGAGCGCGCCGCCCTTGCCAATCGGTTCCTTGAATTCCAGCACCCGGAGAACCGCCGGAAATTCCGCCGCGACGCGCCGGACGACCCCGAGCGTGTCATCGGTGCAGCCGTTGAGCACGACGACGATCTGGAATTTGCCGGAATAGTTTTCCTGAAAAAAGCGCGCGTAGTCGCGCAGCACCGGTTCGATGCGGCGCTCCTCGTTGTAAGCCGGAATGAGGAGCAACAGACTGGGATCAGGCACGCAGATTCAATAGCAGGAAGTTGCCGCGCAATCAATCTTGGGAAACGGGCGAAGGAAATTTGCAGCCTGTCTGGTTGGTAGGAGGCATCATGAAACGAAAACCATCGTCTCTGAGACAACAATCCATCTCCCGCCTTTTTTGAGAAGCTGAATTCTGTAACCAGCAGCAGCTAGACGACCTGAATACCACTCTACATATGCAGTGGCACGATCACCGTTCATCTCTCCAATCTTAACCGACCAAAGTTTGATTGGCTTATCGGTGGCCTTGTCCAAGGCCATACCTCGCTCAGTAGATACGTCAATCGAATCTGTAACAGTCGGTTTATAACCCCTGAAAGCAGAGACGAACTCTGAAGAAAACTCTCCGCGCTCAATGACGTAAGCAGACTCAACTTCGCGCTCCTTTCCAAAAGAAGCGGACTGGTCGAACATGTAGCGAAGTGCCGCCTCCATGACGTAGTAACGCTCGGGGAGCGATGCATGCTGTTGCACCGTCGGCGCACGACCGCATCCGACAAGCATCAGACACAGGAATCCGATATTAATAGGGTGATGCATGGTGCGAAGTCGCTTAACAGTTATTGGGCGGCTTGGTTTGCAGCCTATCTCGTTTCGCGTTGAAACACTATTCCTGGCGCAAGTTTGTGTCCAGCGCCAAACAATTCTTGCGGCTTTTATTCGCAACCGTTATTCAAACCGCATGGACTCAAGGGAAGCGCTCATTGCGCTTAATCTCATCGAGCACGTCGGCCCGGTGCGGGCGCGCCTGTTGCTGGAACATTTTGGCGACGCGCCCCAAATTCTTCAGGCGTCCCAGAGCGAACTGCGCCGCGTCCGCAACATCGGCGACGAAACTGCGGCGGCGATTGCCGGGTGGGAGAAAACGGTTGACCTCGCCGGCGAATTGAAACGCATCTCGGATTTCGGCTGCCACGTTTTGATTCAAAGCGACGGGGATTATCCTGAGTCGCTCCGGCAAATCTACGACCCGCCGCTGGTGCTTTACGTCAGGGGAGCGCTGACCGCGAAGGACAAAAACGCGGTGGCCATGGTCGGCTCGCGCATGACGACGCACTATGGCATCGAGACCGCGCGCAAACTGGCTTATCAACTGGCCTATGTGGGCGTAACGGTCGTGAGTGGCGGCGCGCGCGGGATTGACACGGCGGCGCATCAGGGCGCGCTGTCGGCGAAAGGGCGGACGGTTTGCGTGCTCGGCACGGGCATCAACATCGTGTTCCCGCCGGAGAACCGGGATTTGTTCGAGCGCATTGCCGAATCCGGCGCCGTCATCACGCAATATCCATTCAACCGCAACGCGGACAAGCAATCCTTCGCCATCCGCAACCGCATCGTGGCCGGCATGACACTCGGCACGGTGGTCGTGGAGGCGGACCTGCACAGCGGCGCGCTCATCACATCGAATTTTGCGACGGAATATGGACGGCAGGTTTTCGCCGTGCCCGGGCGGATTGATTCGCCGCGCAGCAAGGGCTGCCACGACCTGATCAAAAAAGGCGCGAAGCTGTGCGAAGGCGCGGAGGACATTTTGAGCGAGTTCGAATATTTGTTCCCGGGTAGCAACCGTCCGCCGTCGCCGGGCGAGACCGGCGTTCTCCCGGCCCTTACCCTGTCCGAAAACGAAAAACTCGTCTATGACGCGTTGAACAACGAGGAATCGAGCATTGACGAAATCATCCGGCGCAGCAGTTTGCCGAGTTCGGCGGTCAGCGTGGCGCTGTTGGGTCTGGAGATGAAGCACGTGGTCAAGCAACTGCCGGGGAAGTTGTTTGTGAAGAATACGTGAACATTGTAGCGGCGCTCTGTGAGCGCCGGGAATTGGCGACGGTCATAGACCGCCGCTACAGTAAAACGGCTTGCGTCGTTGCGTGCGATGAACTAGAAGTCGGCGAACACGGGACAAAATTATGGCAACCTACACCGTCATCGGCGGCGATCAAAAACCATACAGCTCGGTCACGCCGGACGACGTGCGCCGGTGGATTGCCGACGGCCGGCTCAATGCACAATCTTTTGCGAAGGAGGAAAGCGACGCCGAATGGCGTCCGCTCTCGGCGTTTCCTGAATTCGCCGATGCGCTGGCCGCCGGATCCGCCCCGCCGTCACCGCCACCATTCGCACCCTCTGCGGTCGGGGCGGGCGGCGGACGCGAAGCGGCGCTGCAAGCGGTCAAAGGTCCGGCAATCGCTCTTATTGTAACGGCTGGCTTGGGGGCCGCGTATTATGGTTTCAGCGGCCTTTTTACTTTATTCACCGGCGGCATGCTGTTCCACCACGAAATGCCGGCAAACATCCCGCCCCAAATGCAGGCGTTCCTGGAAGGAATGCGCGGGCCATTGGCAGGAGTGATCAACCTTGTGATCGCAGCGCTAAACGGATTTGTGCTGTTCGGCGCGATTAAATTGTTGCGGTTGCAAAACCACACCTTGGCCACGGTCGCTTCTGTTGCCGCGATGTTGCCGTGCCAGTGCTGCTGTGTGTTTGGGCTTCCGTTTGGCATCTGGGCATTGGTGGTTTTGAACAGGCCGGAAGTAAAATCGCAATTCACCTGATGTCCCATGCCCCGCCAGCCGCCCCGACCATTAAGCCGCGCTCGAGCCGCAAGCTGTGCCCTGATCAATCTGGCCGCCACCCCGGGCCTGGGTTCGCTGATAGCGCGCCGGGTTTTTGCCGGAACCGGTCAATTGCTGCTCGCCCTCGCGGGTTTTGTTTTGATCGTTGGCTGGATATTTGAATTGTGCTATCGCGTTTTTCTACAACAACTCGGCGAGACGGTTCCGCCGGATTCATCCGGCTGGATGTGGAAGTGGGGGCTGTTATTATTCAGCGCAGGCTGGTTGTGGTCGCTGGTCACGAGTTTAAGTTTGTTGCGTCAGGCAAAAGCGGACGGGCAGGTTGAATCAAAACCCATTCCGCCACGGATGACAGATTTGCCCGGCCAACCGCCGAAGCAGCCGTGAATTTTTTGTGACGGTAACTGAAACAAGAAAGGCGCATTATGTATAAAATCATCGGAACGGACGGACGGCCATACGGCCCGGTAAGCGCGGAGGAAATACGGCGCTGGATTGCCGAGAACCGCGTCAACGCCCAAACCTCGGTTCAAATGGAAGGTGCCCAGGAATGGAAACCGCTGGGTTCATTTTCTGAATTTGCATCCGAACTAAAAGCGGTTCCGCCGCCGATCGCGCCGCCTCCGTCCACCATTGCCTCACGGGCGTCAAACAAAATTCCGGCGGGCGTTTGCGGGATTCTGCTCGGCTCGCTTGGCATTCACAAATTCATCCTCGGCTACACCGGCGCAGGTTTGGTCATGCTGCTGGCGACGATCCTGACCTGCGGCATTGCGGGAGTGGTGACCCACATCATCGGCCTCATCGAAGGCATCATTTATCTGTGCAAGTCCGATGAAGAGTTCGTGCGAACCTACGTGGACGGACGCAAGGAATGGTTTTAGCCAACCATGCAGTCCGGAGTGCGCCCGTCCCCGGGCGCAGCGGCGCAAGAACACTTCCGGTCGAAGTTTCGGCGACGACGTATCCGGCCACCAAGGGGAAGCCTTCTTCCGCAGCAACGACTGCTCGCATTTCCGCGCGCAGCGAACTTTGGACGTTGCTGCGCCCGGGGACGGGCGCACTCCGATCGAATAGTTCCGGTTTAGGAAAGCAGAAGGTGGAAACGGACAACGGGCAAGCCCGGGCCGGATTTCTTTCATTCTCCATTCTGTAATCCTTTGTGACGGGGAACCAAAGCTGTGCGAACTGTTAGCATGGAAAAATTGAGCATAGAAAAAATCAAAACCGCACTTGCCGCCGTGCCGGATTGGAAAAAGAAAGGCGCGACGATTGCGCGGACGTATCAGTTCAAGGATTTCCCCGCCGCGATAAAATTTGTCAACGCGGTCGCCGAACTCGCCGAGCAGGCGTGGCACCATCCGGACATTGACATCCGCTGGAACAAGGTAACGCTCGTGCTCACAACGCATGACGCCGGTGGTTTGACGAAAAGAGATTTTGTTCTGGCGCGAAAGTTCGACGCGCTGTCACTTCGCCGAATTCACCGCATGGGTTGAAGCTTCGTGCGGCACCGTTGCGGGAATGGTGGGCGGCAGCTCTTCTGGCGGTGTCCCGCTTTGCGGGACGCGCGGCAGGCGTCCAATCCAGATGCCGCTGACACCATACTCCCATTCCAATTGCGAACCGCTCGGCAAGCTGCCCCTGCCGCCGCGGATGACGAGGCGATCTTGCGGGCGCATTTTTTTCAACCACGGCTCGTAGGCTTTGGCGTCGCCATAATTCCACATGATTTTGTGAAACACCTGGAAATCTTCATCGGGCATCAGGGCGGGCTCAAAGCCAATAATATATCGCCAGTCTGCATTGGGATTCTTGAAAAATGTCTGATAAAAAATCGTCATGTCCGCGGAATAAAGGATCCCGCCTTTTTCCGGCATCCAGCCTTTAAGTTCGGGATGTTCCGCCGTGGTTAGATATTGCTGGGTGAGATTGGACGTCCAGCGGCTGCCGCCATCATTGGTGATGGCCAGAAATACCGCCACCGCCAGCCCACAGGTCAGGGCCAGCCGCTTGAAAGAGTCCGCTGCGAATCGCGCCTGCAGCAGCAGTTGCAAATCGCAGGCAATCAGCATCATCAACGCCGGCCACCCCCAGTCTTCCATGAAACGGGTCGCCTTGAAGCCGAGCACCCAGGCCAGGCAGACCAGCCAGAATGCCGGATTGGAGGTCAGCGGTCGCGCCTTCAGGCCGGCCAGTTGGCGCAGAATCAACAAGCCGCCCAGGAGGACCAACCCCAAAACATCACCCGTTGACGGCTGGAATTCACCGACCAGCGTGCGCTGGGTTATGTGCATTCCAAAAGCCCGATAGGCCATTACGAGTGCCTGGTAAAGGGACGCCAACGGATGCCCGGTGAATGAAGCGCCTAGGAATACTCCCGCCGCCCATCCCGCAATCAGCATCAATCCCCAGCGAAATTGGCCGGCGAGGAAAAACGCCGCCACCGGCAGCATCCAGAGATACCATACCCCATGCACGAACGTGCAGGCGGCAATCAACGGCGCCATCCACAACACCGTCCACCATTTGGGCGGAGATGAACCGTGAGCGTGCCAGGCAAAAAGAATGGTCAGCAGCCCGGCAATGGTCAGTATAAACGGCCGGCCGAGCGAAAATCGCATCCATAGATCTGACGCTAGCGCCACGGCCAATAACGCAATCAACCAGGCTTCGGGCCGTTTCAACCACGGCAACGCCGACCAGTTGACCAGCGCAAACAATGCCACGACGGCAAACAAGACCAGCTTTTCGGTGTCGCGTGCCTCATTTTGGGGGTCACATTTGCTCTGGAGATAAATTTGCCGCAGTAGCAAATGCCAGCCGAAGTTGGTATCCATCCTGAAAGCGGGACCCAGCACCAGAATGTCCGGCCACGGTTTGCCGCTCACCGCCTTGGCCGCGTGACGCAGCGCATCGTCACCCGGTAGAAAACCGTAGCTGATGATTTTCAGCGGAATGGCAAGAACGACCAGAATGACGATGGCCCAAACCGCGAGTGGCACGTAACGCCGAACCGCGTCGAGGAGCGAAGAGTCGGAATTACCGTTGTCGTCGGTCATATTGGGGCGGCGCAATGGTCAAGATCAAAACACCACCGGCACGCCTTCGTCAAGCATTCGCACTTTTTGCATGAGGTTTTTCTTTATTGCAATCTCGATCAGCCACCGCGGCGGCTCGTTGAGATCCTCGAACGACAATTTAAATGTCCCATAGTGCATCGGCACCAGCCAGTGCGCCCGCAAATCCATGAACGCCTTTATCGCCTCGTCCGGCCCCATGTGAACGTGGCGGAACGATTCCGGATGATACGCCCCAATCGGCAGCAGCGCGATTTCCGGCTCCAGCCGCCGGCTGATTTCCTTGAAGCCGTCGAAATAGGCGCTGTCGCCCGCGTGATAGATCTTCCGGCCCTGATGTTCCAGGACAAATCCGCCATAACCGCGATGATGATCGTGCAACGTGCGCGCGCCCCAATGCCGGCTCGGTGTGAACGTCACCTTCCAGTCGCGTTGCCCAAAACTCTCCCACCAATCCAGCTCGATGATGCGCGCGAAGCCGAGGTCTTGCGCCAGATCACCCACGCCGTACGGCATCACGCCGATTTTCGGTTGCGGCAGCCGGCGCAACGTCGGCTTGTGAAAGTGATCGAAATGCGCGTGCGTGAGCAGCACCAGATCAATTCGCGGCAAATCCTTGATTTTCAACCCGGCGCGTCTGATGCGCTTCAAAAGAAACAGCCAGTTCGCAAAATTCGGATCAATCAAAACATTCAAGTTTGTGAACTGGATCAAAAACGATGCGTGGCCAATCCAGGTAATCGCGACTTGGCCGTGGCTGAGCTTGGGGAAAACCGGACGCCGGTGCTGGCCGATGCGCCGGGTGAGCAGCGTTTTCCAGACGAGTTCGCGGAAAAACGTGCGCGGATTGAAATGTTTGGACGGCGTTAAATCCTTGAAAGAGCGCGGCAATCTCCGGCGTGGCGGTGCGGGACGATGAGAAACCGGTTTGGTCATACGACATCTGTATTTTAACCCTTGCGCGCGCCGAGTGAAATAGAAAATCAATCTGCCATTCATGCCCTCGCCCCGCCAGGCGGGGAGAGGGCGGCGCACAGCGCCGGGAGAGGGGTTCGTTTATTTTCTTCGCGCGAAGAACAGGAACCTTATTAAACTCGTGCCTGAGCAAGATGGAAAAGCGGTTCGACAAGTTTCTGCGCAAAAAACCGAAGCTCGGCCCGGGCGTTTACATCGCCAAAACTGCGGTGGTCATTGGTGAATTTTAATTCGACTCCTCACCCCGGCCCTCTCCTCGTTTGGCGAGGAGAGGGAGAATTATTTTTGTGGGACGATTCCCCAGGGTAGTCGCTACGCTCCAACCCTGGGTTAATTTCTTTTGCCCTTTCAGGGCATCAGCAAGACTTTGTGGCTTTGCGCCTTGGCGTCTTGGCGGTTAAAATCACCTCCGCAGCATCCCCGGCAGGCCGCCGCCCATCTTCGCCATCATCTTCTGGAACTTGCCCATTTTCTTCATCATTTGCTGCATCTGGCCGAATTTGTTCAGCATCGTGTTCAGTTCCGTCACGCTCACGCCGCTGCCTTTGGCGATGCGCACGCGGCGCTTGGCGTTGAGGATGGCGGGATTCAGGCGTTCCTTGGGCGTCATGCCGCAAATCATCGCTTCCATGTGCTTGAATTCCTTTTCCTGCTTTGAAATATCGGTCTGCTTCAATGCCTCCGCGCCGCCGGGCAACATGCCAACGATGGATTCCAGCGAGCCGAGTTTTTTCATCTGGCGCAATTGCTCGAGAAAATCCTCCAGCGTGAACTGGCCCTTGCGCATCTTTTCTTCCATGCGCTTCGCATCGTCCAGGTCCACGGTTTCGGCAGCCCTCTCGACGAGGCTGACGACATCGCCCATGCCGAGAATGCGCGAGGCCATGCGTTCCGGATGAAACGGCTCAAACTCGTCGAGTTTTTCACCCACGCCGCCGAACTTGATGGGCTTGCCGGTGACGGCCTTCATGCTCAACGCCGCGCCGCCGCGCGCGTCGCCATCGAGCTTCGTCAGGATGGAGCCGGTGATTTGCAGGGCCTGGTCGAAATGCGTGGCGACGTTCACGGCTTCCTGGCCAGTGGCAGCGTCGAGGACTAGCAAAATTTCCTGCGGCCTCAAGAGGTCGCGCAACCGGACGAGTTCCTGCACCAGCGGCTCATCAATTTGCAATCGCCCGGCGGTGTCGAATATCAAAACGTTGCGGCTGTTGACCTTCGCAAAATCGAGGGCTTCGCGGGCGATTTTCAGAACGTCCGTTTCGCCGCGTTTGACGAAGACGGGAATTTCCAATTGCTTGCCCAGCGTTTCCAATTGATCCATCGCCGCCGGGCGGTTCGCGTCCGCAGCCACGAGCAGCGGCTGGCGTCCCTGTTTTTGGAGCAACCGCGCGAGTTTGCCGCTCGAAGTGGTTTTGCCCGAACCGTGCAAACCAACCATCAGGATGCAACTAGGGCTGCCACCAAGATTCAGCCCGGCGTTGGTCGAGCCGAGCAGGTCCACGAGTTCGTCGTATATGATTTTGATGATTTGCTGGCCGGGCTGGACACTTTGAATGACTTCCGCGCCGATGGCCTTGGTTTTGACGCGCTCGATGAAATCGCGGGCGACCTTGAAATTCACGTCGGCTTCCAGCAGCGCCATGCGGACCTCACGGAGGGACTCGGCGACGTTAGCCTCGGAGATTTTTCCGAGCCCGCGCAAATTTCGGAAGGCGTTCTGGAGCTTGCCGCTTAACGAATCGAACATTCTTACATTTTAACGCAGAGACGCAGAGACGCAGAGAAAATTTTTCCTGAATTATTCCAAATCGAAAATGCGGGGTGGCTCGCCGAGCCGAAGCTCGGAGCGCATGGCTCCTTTTCAGCTCGTTAGCCCGTCGACGCACCTTCGTGCTTTGGCGCGGCAGCCTTCACTTTACGCTGCGCTCCAAGCGAAGGCTGGTGGTAGGTGATGGATTCGAACCATCGAAGGCAAAGCCAGCAGATTTACAGTCTGCCCCCGTTGACCGCTTGGGTAACCTACCACTAAGGGACACAGATTGAGCCAAAGCCGGCTGCCGGTCTCAAGCGCAAAGTTCGGTTGGGCTGATGGAATTGCCGGTTTCTGCACGCCGGGCCGGGCTTCAGGGAGAATCCCGGCAGGGGCCCCAAAAAGAAGGAGGCCGGACACTACTCCGGCCTCTCAATGAGAACTAAGCGCTTAAATTAACGTCTCGTAGCTGCGCGGCTACGAACTTTTTGTTGGCTGCGGCGCCGCATTTATACGCCTTACTTCACACACGGAACCCTGCGTTTCTGCACACCAACGATGGAATTAAGATACCAGAGGCCATGTCCCCTGCCAGTCACCAGTTCTGGTTACATGCATCAAAACGCATAAACCATTGAAAATAAAGTGGAAACGCCAAAATCCTGTCAGCGGCGGAGAAATTTGGCCACGGCTTCGGTGCGGGTGCGGACCTGCAGCTTTTCGTAGATGCGGCGAATGTAGGTATGCACGGTTTCATAGCTGATCCCCAGCTTCTCCGAGATTTCCTTGTAGAGAAGCCCCTGGCTCAGGAAATCAAGCACTTCCTGTTCGCGTGGGGAAAGATGTTCCGTGGGCTGCGCCGTGGCCGCCGTTTGTTGAAACGATTGCACGACTTTGCGCGCGATGTGCATCGTCATCGGCGAACCGCCCCGGTGGACTTCCCGGATGGCCTCCAGCAGTTCCTTGCTGGAGGTGCGTTTGAGCATGTAACCGTTGGCGCCCGCCGTCAGCGCGTTGAAAATATTTTCCGTGTCTTCATAAACCGTGAGCATCATGACCTGGATTTCCGGCGCCAGCGCCTTCAATTGCCGCACACATTCGACGCCGTTCATGCCGGGCAGGTTGATGTCCATCAGCACGACATTGGGTCGGGCCTGGGGCAGGTCTTTCAGCGCGTCCTCGGCGGTGGCGTACTGGCTCAGGCAGCGGAAACCATCCGACCGGTCGAGGAGACGGGCCAGCGTTCCACGCAGCTTGTCATTGTCTTCGACGATGGAAACGGTGATGGGCATATCGCTGATTTCTAAACTGCTTTACCAAAAGGAATGGCGAGGCACACTATCGTTCCGCCCCCCGCTCCGGGGCTGATTGAAAATTCTCCGTGAATGTCTTCCATTCGTTTGCGCATGTTGCGAAGTCCATTTCTCGCCGGTGCCGCATTTGCGTCCCGGCCACCCAGGCCGCGCCCGTTGTCTTCGATGCTCAGCGTAAAATTGCCGGGCTGCAATTGCAATCGCACCCGGACTTCGGACGCCTGCGCGTGTTTGACCACGTTGTGGACGGCTTCCTTGAAGGCGAGGAAAACGTTATGGCGGACTTCCGGCGGAATGTTAACCGCTGGCAGTTGGACCGGCATCTCGGCGCGGTAACGCAATCCGGCCAGCGCAAGATATTCCTGAGCGTATTTGCAGACGTAATTGACCAGGCCTTCCAGCGTGTCGTTGGAAGGATCGACCGCCCAGACGATTTCGTCGAGGGAACGGGTCGTTTCGCGCGCGGTTTGGGAAATTTGTTGCACGTGTGATTCAATTTCCGCCGGGGAATTTTTGTCAGCTTCCGCCATTTCGCTCAACAGTGCCACTTGCGTGAGATTCGCCCCGAGTTGATCGTGCAAGTCGCGGGCGATGCGGGAGCGTTCCTTTTCCAGTGAGGCCTGTTGCTGCAACTGGCGCCGCAGCTTTTGTGTGGAAAGATAACGCACCACGGCAACGATGGTTCCGACCAGGCACAGGATGACGGCGGCGCGAAACCACCACGTCTGCCAGAATTGAGGCTGCACCGTCACAGCAAGTGCATCGCCGGTTTCGTTCCACACACCGTCTTCATTGCAGGCAATGACATGGAAACGATAATTCCCCGGTGGCACCTTGTTGTAATAAGCCACGCGCGTATCACCGGCTTCAGTCCAGGCGGTCTCGCGGCCTTCCAAACGATATTTGAATTGCACTTCCCTGGGTGCGGGAAAATTCAGGGCGGTATAATGAATTTCCAATTGTTCGTGACCGGGTGGAACCATGACAGACGGTTGCCAGGCCGAACTAAAGCGATTGGTTTTTTGCTCCCGCCCCCTGACACGTACGGATTCAATCATGACCAGGGGGGGCTGGCGATTGGGCTTGAGGTCCGCAGGGTTCACCGACACCAAACCTTTGGTGGTGGGGAACCATAATCGGCCATCACGGGTACGGCACGCAGCGGGTTGTGAACCGGCCGAACATTCGCGCGTCGGCAGTCCGTCGGTTTCTACATAAGTCCGGCACGAAAGGAAAGCCACCGTTCCATTGGCAAAATCGTTCAGCGACTGTTTTTGAATTCGCATCAATCCCGCATTGGAGCCGATCCATAAACAGCCCGCGTCGTCTTCGATGATGTAATCAATGCTGTTGCTGGCGAGGCCGTTGTCTGTCGAATAACGGGTCCACTTCCCTTTCAAAAAGCGGGCCAGGCCGTGACCGGAGGTTCCCACCCACAAGACGCCGTCCTGATCCAGGTAAAGACAGGAAATATCATTGCCGGGCAGTCCGTTTCCCGCCGCCTGAATGGAAATAAACTTTCCGGCCTTGAAAAAGTTCAGGCCCTGGCTCTCCGTTCCAATCCAAAGGTTTCCCTCCGCATCTTCCGCAATGGCGCGAACGATATTTCCCGACAGACCGTCGTGCGTCGTGTAAATTTTCCAGTCCTGTCCGTTCCAGCGCGCCAGGCCATTTTGGGCGCCCGCCCATAATTGTCCGGCGCGATCTTCTAACAAAGCGAAGATTTGCTGGCCAAGGATTTCCGCGCCGGGCGCGGGTTGAAAATGGTTGGTTTGAAATTGGAACAGTCCTTCGTCCATGGTTCCAATCCAGACTCGTTGCCGGCGATCTACCAGTACGGTCCAGGCACTTTGATGCCGGCTGACGCCAAAATCTTGCACAGAATTTGTAATCCAATAAGACACACCATGGGCGTTGAAAGCCGTCCACAAACCACCGGACTCGTCCCCGGATATCGATTGGACAACCCACGAATGATGTTCGGTCGGCGCACTGAAAGTTTTTCTTTTGATTCGATCCAGGCCTTCGCCATCGGTTCCCACCCACAGGGTCCCTTCACGGTCCATGCAGAGTGAAAGCACAAAGGCCGACGACAATCCCTGCTCCGTCGAGATGCGTCGCCAGTTTCCATCCGCGCCCAGCCAGAAAACGCCCTCGCCCAGCGTGCCAACAATCAAGTTGCCGTCGCTATCCTCACAGGCGGAGGCAACTATCGTATTTATTCTCCACGGATAACCTCCGAGGTCGCGTTTCCTTTGATTGCCTTTCCACTTTTGCACGCGGCCATTTTGTATGCTCCAAAAACTGTTTGATTGGCCGGGGATCCATACTTTCGCAGCGCGAAGCACCAACTCCCTGGAAATCAGGGATGGATCGGGGATCATCTTGCCATCTTGATACCGGCTGGTGCGTCCGTCCGCCGTATAGAACCAGACGCAGCCGGTCAAATCTTCATACGCATACACAATTCTTCCCTCATGGCCGGCGCGCCCGATGTCAAAACTTTTAACGTTTCCATCCTTCACCAATACCAACCCGGCCGTATCCGTTCCGATCCAAAGATTTGTGTGACTGTCTTCAAACAGGTAAACAATCCGGTCGCTGTTCAAACCCGGCGTGTTGTTTTGATTGAAAACGGTGAAGCGGTTTCCATCAAAACGCACCAGACCGTTGAGCGTTCCAAGCCAAAGATACCCGTCTTTGGTTTGAATCACCGAAATGACCGAGTTTTGCGGCAACCCTTCCTTGCTGGTCCAGACATCCACAATGAACGGTAACCCGGACTGGTCAGCCGCGCCCGCCGGCGCGGGAAAAATAAAGGACCCAACGCACAGCAACAGCCATGCGAATTTCAGCTTCCTGTGTTTCTTCGGCATTGTTGATGGTTCGGGCGAACCGAACCGGATGTAAGGATGTTTGAAAAAAGATACGAACCCAATACTGAAGATGGAAATTATTTTTCCAAAATTACTTGCCAGACTGCCGCGATGGGTTAGGTTGGCCTTGCCCGATGAGAACTGGGCGCGTGGCGGGTGTGGGCGATGTTAAATCGTGTGTGATCGCCGCACCCGCCCGTTTTTTGATCCACCTTCGGGCGGAAGGCTCGAATCCACCCGCCGGGCGTAATGACAAAACAAAATCCCACGGCCGGTTGGCCGTGGGAGCTGTTTTGAAAAACCAGCCGCCTAATCACTGACGGCGATCTTGCGCGGCTTGACCTGCTCGGATTTCAGCAGGGCCAGCGTCAGCATACCCTGCTCCATCTTCGCCGAAATTTTGTTCGTATCAATCGCTGGGTCCAGCTCGAACACGCGCCGGTAATCCGCCGCGGAACGTTCACGGAGCAAAAACTCGCCGTTGACCAGCTCCGCTGCGCGCCGCCCCAGGATGGTGATTTCATTGCCTTCCAGCGTGATTTCCAGGCCGTCCTTGTTCACGCCCGGCATTTCCGCCTCGAGGGCGTAACCGCCCTGGGTCTCAAAAATGTTCACCACCGGCACTACGAATTCCCGGGACTCCGTCCGTTCGGCCGCCGCCTTTGGTTCTGCCTGTACAATTGCTTTCATGTTTTTTCCCTTTGGTTGAAATTTAGGCCGGGCGCAATGGGGACATCGCGCCCGAATCTTTTAGTTCACGCTCACGTCAATTTGTTTCGGCTTCGCCGCTTCGGTTTTTGGCAGGGTGATGGTCAGGACGCCGTCCTTGTATTGCGCCTTGACCTTGTCCGCCGCCACGGGCGCGGGCAATGTCACCGTGCGCTGAAATTTGCCGAAGAAGCGCTCCGTCCGATAGACCTCAGCTTCCTCGTATTTCTTTTCCGTCTTGCGTTCACCGGAGATGCTCAACGCCCCATCGTGCAACGAAACGTCAATCTCCTCCCGCTTCATGCCGGGCAATTCGGCCTGGACAACAAAGTTGTCCTTGTCCTCATGAACGTCGAGTGCCGGAGTCCAGCCGCTCAACAGTTGCGAAGTGCGGGCCAGCTCGGTCCAGGGCGATTCGAACAGCCGGTCCAGTTCATCACGCAAACTCGACAGCCGCCCGAAACCCGCCCAACCCAAATCAGGTCTTTGATATCGTGTCAGATTCATACAGTTATCCTTTCGTTAATTGTTCGAGTTGATTTTAGCTTCCTCAATGCCAGTCGGCATAAAAAGCGGTATTTCGTTTATATTGAGTCACTTACAAAACCGGAAACAAAAACCGCAGCTTGTTAATAAGCGCCATATTGGCACAAACCTTGTGTCAAACACGGCAAATTTGGGCGGTGTCCTGCCAGATTGTTGCTGGAAAGAATGAAAGGAATTAAAACCATGAAAACACCTTCAAACAATAGACTTGTCATCGGTGCGACTTAGAAACAGTTTTTCGCTCAAACAATCACCTTGTTTGACATTATGAAAGAATTTGTTGTCTGGCAAATTTGTGAGATTCCCCGATTCATCGAAGAACGGGCCAAATATCTTCAATCCAAACCAGCCGGATATATTTTGAGCAAGGCGGACAAGAAATCTTTCGACCATCTTCTCAATGTTTGTATTGGCAATCAATTTTCAGGATTGGGGTGGACCAATGTGCATGTGCGTACGGTCATGCTTCGGACTTTGGTCGGTCAACGAAATTTCAAATTAACCGCACAAACAATACTGCATGAACTCTATGAATTGAGGAATGCATTTGATAGCGCGCTCATGGAAAGACATTTCATCTCTGTTGATCCCGGAAAAGTGGGATTTTTTAGGGATGGAGAAAATCTTTTTGGGAAAAACGTTGTGAATGGGTTTCCTTCGGCGCGAGATGACATTAAGAATGCTGCGAATTGTTTGGCGGTGGATTTGAACACGGCGGCAGTATTTCACCTGATCCGCGCCACAGAAATTGGGATGCGAATACTTGCCGACCGTTTGCGCGTGGTGGTTTATAGAGGCAAAGAAAAAATTACAATCAAGGATTCAACTTGGAGCGAATTAATCAGAGGAATCAATCTGAAAATTGAATCCGAGAGGCAAAAGCCCAAAGCAAAAAGAAGGGTAATAAGAAGCCATTTTCGAGATTACGAAATTTTGGCGAACCATCTTAATATTCTTAAAGATGACCGGAATCATGTCATGCACACGCAGAGTAATTATGGGGCATCCGAAGCTTTGGGGGTGTTTGACCGGGCACGAGATTTCATGCAAAAACTGGCAAAGAAAGTGTCGGAAACAAATAATTAAACGAGAATAAACAAAGAAGCCGCCGTGCGACTAACACAGCGGCTTCGCAACCAAAGGCCATAGACCTAAAGTTGCGTATCGTGAAGATACACGCAAAATTTAAGTCTTGGCCGCGAAAGGTCAAGTGAACTGTCATTGCTGTAACGGAGAAGTTAAGAAATTCGGACGTTTTCAGAATAAGAACCGCACCGTGCAACGCTATTGTTGTGTTCGATGTGGTAAAACAATGAGTGAATTCCAGCCATTGGACAGCTTGCGCGTGGACTTCGCACAAGCCTGTCAGGTTGTCCATCTGCTCTGTGAGGGAATGGGCGTCCGGGCCGTGTCTCGGTTCACCAGTCTGCATCGTGACACCGTGCTTTCGATTCTGGAATCTGCGGGGGAAAAGTGTGCCGAATTTCTTGATGTAAAAATCCACGATGTAAAGGCCGAAAATGTCCAAGTGGATGAGATTCACACATTCGTCGGCTGCAAAGCGAAACAGACAACGCGGGATGATATGGAGCGGGGGGATTTCTTTACTTTTTTGAGCGTGGATCGCGCCAGTAAGTTAATCATTAATTGGCATACTTCAAAACGCGACAAAGAAAACACGCTGGTTTTTATGAAAGACCTTGAACGCCGAATGCAGGGACGATTTCAACTTACAACGGATGAATATTGGGGTTACTGGCGGGGGAATGGTGCCGTGGTGAGTGTGTTTGGAGCTGGCATTAATTATGCGACTGAAAAAAAGATTTTTGGACTGAAATTCCCAAACGACATTTCCCGCTGGAAAAATCCCATGATTGTGACAGCAATAAAGCGTCAGTGTCGAATTGGCACCCCTGATATGGCGATGGCAACCACCTGCCACGCCGAGCGAACAAATCTTTCTGTGCGGACATTCACACGCCGGTTCACCCGCGCGACATTAGGCTTTTCAAAGAAATTGGAAAACCTGCGGCACGCCGTTGCACTGTTTGTCTGTCATTTCAATTTCGTGCGGAAGCATGGAGCACATGGCCAAACACCCGGCCAAGCGGCAGGATTAACCGATAAAGCATGGAGCATTGATGAAATCCTTACAGCAACAATCTAGTGGGACATTACCCAAATTTGGCGCACGATTTTCGTTCGAGTTGCTTCTGGTTTTGAAAACAAAAAAGCCCCAAGCCGTTTGGCTTGGGGCGTGGTGAAAAATTCGGATTTCAATCGAAGGCATGACCGGCACAGCACAGAACATCTTTGACTTTGTGCCGAACCAAATCCTTGACATAGGCGCGTGCCGGGCCGAGGTATTTGCGCGGATCGAATTCCTTTGGATTTTCCACGAACACCTTGCGGATGGCGGCGGTCATGGCCAGCCGCAGGTCGGTGTCAATGTTGACTTTCGTGCAACCCACGCGCCGCGCGACTTCGATGTCGGCTTCCGGCACACCTTGGGCATCGGGCATCTTGCCTCCGTATTTATTGATCTCCTCCACGAGATATTTCGGAACGCTGGAAGCGCCATGCAGCACCAGCGGATAATCACCCATGCCGGCGTCCATGAGCGCTTTCTTGATCAATTTCAAACGTTCCAAATCCAAGTGCTGTTCCCCCTTGAACTTGTAAGCGCCATGAGAGTTGCCGATGGCGACGGCGAGCGAATCACAGCCGGTTTCCTTGACGAATTTGACGGCTTCCTCCGGGTTGGTGTAGTGGCCGCTGGTGGAACGTGCGCCGCCTTCTTCACCTTCATCGAACTGCGCTCCGACAAGATGACCGAGCTCGGATTCGACGGAGCAATTGTTTTTATGGGCGTATTCCACGACCTTGCGGGTAATCTCGGCATTTTTCTCGAACGGCTCGTGGCTGGCGTCAATCATCACGCTGGTGAAACCTTCATCAATGCACTGTTTGCACAGTTCAAAGGTGTCGCCGTGGTCCAAGTGGACGGTGATGGGGATGTTGGACAGGCTGACCGCCGCCTCGATGAGTTTTTTGAGATAGACCGGGTTGGCGTACTGGCGGGCGCCTTTCGAGATTTGGAGGATCAACGGCGCTTTTTCCTCTTCGCAGGCCTCAACGATGGCTTGGATTAGCTCCATATTGTTGACGTTGAACGCCCCGAGCGCGTATTTGCCCTTCAACGCCTTTGCAAACAGCTCTTTGGTATGTGTCAGTGGCATAAGTTTTCGAATTTAATTGTTCCTCTCGACAAAACCCCGAATTTTCAAACAGAGAGAATGATAAATTAACTTTTAGGAAAGGAAACAAAAAATATGGCCGCCGACCAGTCAGCCTTTGGCAATTTTTGGCAATAAATTGCTTTGCGATTGGGCGTCTTTGCGCGAAAAGAAGTCTGTGCAAGCGCATTTTCTCCTTGGGCCAGCCGGCAGCGGCAAGACGTTTCGTTGTCTTGCGGAAATCCGCCAGGCATTGCACAAGTCGCCGGAAGGCCCGCCGCTGGTTCTGCTCGCGCCCAAGCAGGCGACGTTTCAACTCGAACGCCAGTTGCTCGCCGATGGCGCTCCACAAGGGTACACGCGCTTGAACATTTTTTCGTTCGAGCGGCTCGCACGGTTTGTCCTGGACGCGCGCGGCGCCCCGATGCCATCGGGATTGCTCGCCGAGGAAGGCCGGGTGATGGTCTTGCGCGCCCTGTTGATGCGGCACGAAAGCGAATTGAAATTGTTTCGCCAAAGCACACGCCGCCCCGGTTTTGCCCAACAACTCAGCCAGTTGCTCGGCGAACTGCAACAGCATCAATTCACGCCCGCCAAACTCCGGGTGCTGTCCGCCCGCCACGATTTGCACCGTGAACTTCAGGATAAACTCCTCGACCTTGCGCTGCTGCTCGACACCTACACGCACTGGCTCACCGAACACGAATTGCAGGACGGGAATCGCCTGCTCGACGTGGCCACCGATAGTCTAAAGTCCAAAATCCAAAGCCCAAAGTCGGGCAGCGATCCCAGCGCCTCGCCATCTTCCATCTTCTATTTTCCATCCTCGTTTCAGATTGACGCACTATGGCTCGACGGCTTTGCGGAAATGACGCCGCAGGAACTGGATTTGCTCGCCGCTGTCGTCCCATTTTGCTGTCGCGCGACACTGGCGTTTTGCCTAGAAAATGAACCCGAAGCCGAAACTTCTTGGCTCTCAATCTGGTCGCCCGTCGGTAAAACATTTCAACAGTGCCGCCAGCGAATCGCAAATTTGCCGGATTGCGAAGTCAGTGTCGGAATTCTCAAGCGCGGTTCGAACAAGAATCGTTTCGCCAGAGATCCGGTTTTACAAAATTTGGAAAAGCGCTGGCAAAGTAGCGCCGGCGTCCCGCCGGCAAAGACCCGTGCAGCCGAGACGGCTGCGCTACATTCCGTCCGCATCGCAGTTTGTTCAAACCCCGACGCCGAAGCAACGCGCGCAGCGCGCGAAATCCGGCGCTTCGTCCGCCACGGCGGGCGTTTTCGCGATGCCGCCGTGCTCGTGCGGGATCTCGACGGCTATCACAAGCCGTTGGCGCGCGTGTTTCGTCGCTACGGGATTCCGTTCTTTCTCGACCGGCGGGAATCTGTGGCGCATCACCCCCTGGCGGAACTGACCCGCAGCTCGCTCCGCACAGTCGCGTTCGACTGGCCGCACGATGACTGGTTCGCCGCGCTCAAGGCCGGTTTTTCGTTCGCGGACGAAGCGGAAACACCGCTCCGCGCCTGCGGAGTTGACCGGCTTGAAAATGAAGCGCTCGCCCGCGGCTGGCACGGCGCAAAATGGCGGGAACCCATTCAAATCGCAGAAAACCCCGAATTGTCCAAGTCCCTCGAACGTTTGCGCGAAATCATTTTTCCGCCCTTTCAAAAATTTGCCGGGCAACTCGCGCGTTGGAAAAACAGGCCGAACGGCGGGCAATTGACCAATGCCCTGCGTGAATTTTGGTCAGAGATGAAAGTCGAACAAACCTTGGAACGCTGGAGCCTGGCCGACCCGGGAAAATCGTCACCCGTCACCCGTCACCCGTCACCCCACCAGACGGTTTGGGAGCAAATGAACACGTGGCTCGACAACGTCGCCCTCGCGTTTTCGGACGAGGCGCTGCCGTTGCGCGAATGGCTGCCGATTTTGGAAGCCGGCCTCGCGAACCTGACCGTCGGCGTGATTCCGCCCGCGCTCGATCAAGTGCTCGTCGGCGCGATTGACCGCGCCCGCAATCCCGATTTGAAACTGGCGCTCGTGCTCGGCGTGAACGAATCGGTTTTTCCCGCCGCGCCGGCCGCGCCAACGATTTTGACGGACGCCGACCGTGATGAATTGGGTCAACGCGCCGGCGCGCCCGGTCCCGATTTGCGCGAACGCCTGGCGCGCGAGCGTTATCTCGGTTACATCGCCTGCACGCGCGCCAGCGAAAAACTCGTCGTGACTTTTTCACGTCACGACGCAGACGGCAAAACGCTGAATCCGTCGCCGTTCATCGCACATCTGCGCCGGATTTTCCCCGGACTCGACATCGAAGAATCCAGTGGAGAAATCAAATTGGCCGATGCGGAACACGTGAGCGAAATCGCGCCGATGCTGGTGGAAATTCAGGCAACTAGTGAGAATCGAATCAAAACCCCTCTCCCGGTCACAGAAAGCGGTGACCACCCTCTCCCCGCTGGTCGGGGAGAGGGACGGGGCGAGGGGCGCGTTGAAAACTGGGGCGAATTGTTAAAACTTCCCATCGTTGCTTCATTGGCCGAAAGCTTGCGCGCCCTGCGCGAGCCGGATTCGACGGAAAGTTTGTCCCCCGCACTCGCGGAAAAACTTTTTGGCCCGACCCTGCACTCCTCAGTGAGCCGGTTGGAGGAGTTTGCCGCGTGTCCGTTCCGGTTTTTCGTTCATTCCGGGCTGCGCGCCGAGGAGCGGAAGGTTTTTGAGCTGGATGCGCGCGAGCAGGGCAGTTTTCAGCACGAGGTGTTAAAAATGTTCCACGAGCAATTGAGCGCCGAAGGCAAACGCTGGCGCGACATCACGCCGCCGGACGCCCGTGAACACGTGGGCAAAATCGCCGCGGTTCTCGCGCCGAATTACCGCGACGGCCTGTTGTGCACCGGCGAGCAAAGCCGGTTCACCGCGCGCGTGCTGGCGGAATCGTTGCAGGATTTTGTCGAAACGCTGGTGACTTGGATGCGCGGGCAATATGAATTCGACCCGGCGGTGTCCGAACTCGAATTTGGTTTCGGCGCCGGCGGCGCGCCCACGTGGGAAATTGATTTGGGCGCAGGACACCGACTCGCGCTCCGGGGCCGGATTGACCGCATTGATTTGTGCCGTGAACCCGGTGACCGCGCGTTATGCGTGGTGATGGATTACAAATCCGGCCAGCGAAAACTCGACAAAATTCTGGTCGAGCACGGCGTGCAATTGCAATTGCTGGCGTATCTGGCGGCGGTGCGTCATTGGCCGGATCCGCGCGCGCTTTTGGGCGTGCAACAATTGATTCCCGCGGGCGTTTTTTACGTGAACCTGCGCGGGCAATATGAAAGCGGCGGCACGCGCGACGAAGCGTTGGCGGACGCAGCTGACGCGCGCAAACTTGCCTATCGTCACACCGGGCGTTTTGATGCAAGTTTTTTGGGCAAGTTTGACAACCGCCCGAAGGTGCCGTGCGGCGACCAGTTTAATTACAACCGCAACCACGACGGCTCACTGCGCAAAGGGTCCACTGAAGCGCTGCCGCAGGCGGAATTTGAAAAGTTGTTCGACCGCGTTGAAGCGCAGTTGAAGGGAATGGGGCGGGCGATTTTTTCCGGCGCGGCGCAGGTGGATCCGTATCGCAAAGGCCATGAAACACCGTGTAAATTTTGTGATTATCGCCCCGTGTGCCGGATTGATCCGTGGACGCACCGTTATCGCGTGTTGCGTCTGTCGGCGGAGAAAGCTTTCGATAATTCATGCGTTTCATAATATGGACAAGGCACCGTGTCGCCAGTCACCAGGCCACCGATTCCGCCACCCGCTCAAATAACACAACGGTCGCAATTTTATCCCTTGCGTTTTCCACCTGGCTGAGATAAACTGTTCACATGAATACCATCAATCAAAATAATATCATTACGAATTTTCTGACCACGGAACATGCCCTGTTTTGCGAGTTGTTTGACGAGATTGACCGCCTCCTGCCTGACGTGCGGACGGTGGCCGAGGTGCAACTGCTCGCCCGGCTGGTTGAAGGGGTGCTTTCCCGCCATGCCGACGTGGAGCAGAACCTGGCCTTTGCGGCGCTGGACCACGCCCTGGCGGAAAAGGGCGAGATGAATCAATTGTACCAGGACCATCAAGAGATTGATGCGTGCCTGCAACACGCCACGTTGGCGGCGGAGTTCGTCGAGGCGGTGCGGTTCCTGAGGGCGGGGCTTAAGGCTTCCCGCGAGCATTTTCGTCGGGAGGAGGAAACGATTTTCCCGCTCTTCGAGAAACTATTCGATCCCGCGGCCTTGGAGGCTTTGGGGGTCGGGGCATCCGGCAGCGCCTCGTCTCAGTGGCCACACGGCTTCGTGAACGCGCTGCGTGGCCGGATGTGGAATCCAGAGTATCACTATCAGTCAGTCCCATCAGCTGCGCCGTCCCCGCCCCCCAATCTCCGGCGGGCTGACCTTCGCCGCCGCAAAGAAACCGGTCCCGACAACGGATAATTGTTATTCGACCATTTTCGGCGCGAAGCACTGTTTGTTCGAATCATGAAAATGAGGTTTGACTTGTTTGCGCCCGGCGTGCTGATTTTGACTGTGCTCTGCAATGCCTCGCCGACCAACAACGTCGCTGCCGCGCCGCAAACCGCCAACTCAACCACGAATCGAACCATGAAATTTCCAGTCACCAAAACCGACGCGGAATGGCGCCAGGAATTGACGCCGGAACAATATCGCGTGCTGCGCCAGGCCGACACGGAGCCGCCGTTCACCGGAAAGTATTGGAACACCAGGGAACCGGGGGTTTACCGCTGCGCGGCATGCGGGGAGATCATTTTTACCTCGGATACCAAATTCGACTCCGGCTGTGGCTGGCCAAGCTTTTATGATCAGGCCACGGAGAAAAAAGTCATTCTGCGCGAGGACAACAGTTACGGCATGCACCGCACGGAAGTGTTATGCGCGCATTGCGGCAGCCACCTCGGCCACCTTTTCGACGACGGCCCGAAACCGACCGGCTTGCGCTATTGTATCAATTCAGCAGCGCTTAATTTTGAAAAAACCAATCCGCTGGAATCGAAACCGGAGGAGAAAAAATAAAGCAAACCGAATCCCGGTGGAAATCGGCGCATTGGTAGGGCTGGCTCTCCAAGCCGGCCGCACGGCGGTTTCGGAGAAACCGCCCTACCAGCTTGAGAAACGAGGACAAGACAGTCACATTGCTACGCTCACCTGCGACCCGGCGGTGTGGCGAATGAATCATCGGCGAAAAACTGGCGCGGGTTGTTTTCCACATGCGCGGCGATTTCGGCGAGAAACACGCTGCCAAACTCACGCAGTTTCTTTTCGCCAACGCCGGTGATGCGCGCAAACTCGCGCTCGCTCGCCGGATAATCACGGGCCATCTGCCGCAGCGCTACGTCGGAGAAAACGATGTAAGCCGGCACGCTGCGCTCGTCGGCCAATTGCTTGCGGAGCCTGCGCAGCCGGTCGAACAACACCTCGTCGCACGCGATTTCGCCCACGCGATGCACTTTCGATTCCGGCACCGTCATGGGTTTGGTGAGGGTCACTTTCCGGCGTTGCTTCAGCGCGGCCAGCCCGTCATTGGTTAACTCCAGCACGCTGAATTTCCCAGACGTTTGCCGTAAATGGCCAAGCCGGATCAACTCCCGGCCAATGGCCGCCCACTCCGGCCGGCTGTGTTCCCTGCCGATGCCGTAGGTTGAGAGTTGCTCGTGATTCCACTTGCGAATCTTCTCCGTGTCCGCGCCGGTCAGCACCTCGATGACGTGGTTCAGCCCGACACTAAACCGGGTTTTCTCGCGGATGCGATAAACGCAGGAGAGAAACTTTTGCGCGGCGAGCGTACCGTCGAAAGTGGCGCGTGGTGAAAGGCAGTTGTCGCACGCGCCGCAATTGATGGATTCGGTAGGGCCGACCTGCCGGTCGGCTTGGACGCGCGGCAACGCGTCCCTACCGGATTCAGGGGGAAATCCGCCAAACTTCTCGCCAAAATACGCCAGCAGTTCCCGTCTCCGGCAGCCCGCGCATTCCGCGTAATGCACCATCTTCTGCAATTGTTCGCGCGCAATCTGTTGTTCCTTCAGGTCCGGCTTTTCATCAATGAACTGCATTTGTTTGATCACGTCACCCGCACTGAAGAGCAGCACGCAATCACCCGGCAGACCATCGCGGCCCGCGCGGCCGGTTTCCTGGTAATAACCCTCGATGTTTTTCGGCAGATCGTAATGGATGACGAAGCGGACGTTCGGCTTGTTGATGCCCATGCCGAAGGCGATGGTCGCGCAAATCACGCGCACGTCGTCGCGCAGAAATAGTTCCTGATGCTCGGTGCGTTCCTTCGGAGTCAACCCGGCGTGATAGGGACGGGCTTTCACGCTGTCCTCGTTCAGCCGTTTCGCCACGCTCTCGGCGGATTTGCGCGACTGGCAATAAACGATGCCGCTTTCCCTCGGTCGCGCGCGGACGAATTCCAACACCTGGTCGTATGGTTTGTTTTTGGCCAGCACGCGGTAGGTGAGGTTGGGACGGTTGAAGCTGGCGACATAGCAACGCGGCTCGCGCAGCTTGAGCAACTTGATGATGTCGGCGCGCACGCGTTCGGTGGCGGTGGCGGTGAGCGCCATCATCGGCGTTTCGGGAAAAAGCTGCCGCAACTCCGCGAGCTGGCGGTATTCCGGACGGAAATCGTGTCCCCATTCGCTGATGCAATGCGCCTCGTCCACGGCCAGCAAACGCACGTTCCAACGTTGCAAATCCAAAAGAACCCCCGACAACATCAGCCGCTCCGGCGCGAGGTAAAGCAGGCGGAATTCACCGTTATGCAGACCGCGCAGCCGCGCCCGCGATTCATTCTGGGCGAGTGAGGAGTTGAGAAATGTAGCCGGAATGCCGCCGGCCTGCATCGCGTCCACCTGGTCCTTCATCAATGCAATCAGCGGCGACACCACGACCGTCAGTCCGGGTTGTGCCATCGCGGGCAGTTGAAAGCAGAGCGATTTGCCGCCGCCGGTGGGCAGCAACGCGAAAACATCCTTCCCGGCCAGCGAATCGCGGATGATTTCCTCCTGCAACGGACGGAACGAGGTGAACCCGAAATATTGCTTGAGCAACGGGAGCAGATTTGTTGTTCCAGATTTCACCGCCGTCAAAGTAGGACAGGCATCGCGCCTGTCGAGAAAATTGGCATCCGGCACCGTGGTAGGGCTGGCTCTCCGAGCCGGCCGCACGACGGTTTCGGAGAAACCGCCCTACCTTTCAATAAACGAGAACCAGCACCGCCGCGTCCTGCGCCGACTTGACGACATCTTCAAACTTCCGGTCAGCCGTGATTGGTTCTTTGAGCTTGGCGGAAACGGCGGGAACGGATTCGAGGATTGGGAGGGACGCCGTGCCGGCGTCCCTAAAATTGGGGACGGCAACATGCCGTCCCTCCCGGCTCTTCACCGCGTAATTCACATTCTCTGGCAACGCTCCCGTGGCGTCCAGTGCCGCCCGCGCGCTCAACTTCCTGTGGGACGAATGTGATACTGAACATGCGCAGAGCGGTCTTCGTAGGTTACAGAATGGGTTAGATTATTCATATGACACAAATTCAAACGCCACTTTCCCCGGGCGTCCATCGCAAAATGATTTTGGCAGCGGCGGTTTTTCTCGCCCGGCGCGGAAGTTTTCCCCCGACCGTCGGAGAGCGCTTGTCTTCGGAGCGCGGATTGTCTCAATCCGCAGCGCGTGGCCAGTTAAGCGCACTCGAAAAATCCCACGCGGTCAGGTTTGGCGCAGCCGCTGCGAGTTGGAACAACTCGCGCTCCGGGGGAAAATGTTTCACGCGCCACCTCACCCCGGCCCTCTCCCCCAACTCCGTTGGCGGAGAGGGAGAAACATTCGCCGCGTCTGTGAAAAATCCAGCGGCGGGATTGGCCGGACGGGCATCCGCAAAATCAGAATTGGCTAATGGTGATTTCCTCTCCTGGGGGAGAGGATAAAAAGTGAGGGCAGCGTCAAAACAACATTCCTTCCGCCAATCCGTCCAACCCAAACTTATTTGATTTTGCAGCGGCAGTTTTCCTGCCCTAGGTGAGATGACCAGTCCGGTTCTTGCTGCGAATATGGAGACAGGCCGGACGCCTGTCCTACTAATGATATTCCTGCAACGTCTGCACACCGTAACCGCTCTTTTTTAACGCGGCGATGCCGCGGGCGGCGGCTTTGGCGCCGCTGAGCGTCGTCATGATCGGCGTGCCGGTATAGACGGCAGTGGTGCGGATTTTTACTTCGTCGGCGCGCGGCGACTCACCGGCAGGCGTGTTGATGACCAGATGGATCTCCTTGTTTTTGAGCAGGTCTATCGCGTTCGGCCGGCCTTCGGTGAGCTTGAAAACACGTTGAACGTTCAGCCCCGCCTTTTCCAGAACGGCCGCTGTGCCGTCGGTGGCGACCAGTTCAAAACCCAAATCGGCGAACTGTTTTGCCACCGCCGCGACTTCCTTTTTGTGTGCGTCGCTGACACTGATGAAAACTTTTCCGCCGAGCGGCAGCGGTGAGCCGGCGGCCATTTGCGACTTTGCGTAGGCGATGCCGCGGTCCGCGTCGAGTCCCATGACCTCGCCGGTCGAGCGCATTTCCGGCGAGAGCAGGATGTCCTGCCCGTGAAAGCGATTGAACGGGAAAACGGATTCCTTCACCGCCCAATACTTCGGCCAGATTTCCTTCGTGAAGCCAAGTTCCTTCAAGGTTTTGCCGGCCATGACTTTCGCGGCGAGTTTGGCCAGCGGAAAACCAATCGCCTTGCTCACGAACGGCACGGTGCGCGATGCGCGCGGGTTGACTTCGAGCACGTAAACCTTTTCGCCTTTCACCGCATATTGAACGTTCATCAAGCCGATGACTTTCAACTCGCGCGCCATCGCGTGCGTGTGGTCGCGAATCGTCTCGATGACCTTTTTGGAAAGCGTGTGCGGCGGCAAAACCATTGCGGCGTCGCCGGAATGAACGCCGGCGAATTCAATGTGCTCTAGCATTCCGCCAATGACAATGTGGCCGTCGTCAGGGTTTTTGAAGCGGCCGACGTCCGCGATGCAATCCACGTCCACTTCGGTCGCATCTTCCAGAAATTTGTCCACGAGCACCGGACGTTCCGGCGACGCCTCGACCGCAAAGCGCATGTAATGCTGAAGCTCGGCATCGGAATAGACGATCTGCATTGCGCGCCCGCCAAGCACAAAGGACGGGCGCACCAGGATCGGATAACCCAGGCCCTTGGCGACAGCCAGTGCCCCGCTTTCGTTGGTGGCGATGCCGTTGGGTGGCTGCGGAATTTTCAACTTGTCGAGCATCGCGGCGAAGAACTTGCGATCCTCGGCAATCTCAATGCTCTGTGGCGAGGTGCCGATGATATTGACGCCGTTTTTCTGGAGGCCGAGCGCCAGGTTCAACGGCGTCTGCCCGCCGAACTGCGCAATCGCTCCCCAACAACCTTCCCGCTCGTAAATGTGAAGCACGTCCTCGAGCGTGAGCGGCTCGAAGAAAAGTTTGTCGCTGGTGTCGTAATCGGTGGAAACAGTTTCGGGATTTGAATTGACCATGATGGTTTCAAAGCCGTCCTCCTTGAGCGCGAACGCAGCATGGACACAGCAATAATCAAATTCAATCCCCTGGCCGATACGATTCGGCCCGCCGCCGAGAATCATCACCTTCTTCGCGGTGTTGCCCTTCACCTCATCATCGCCGCGGTCGTAGGTCGAATAATAATACGGCGTGTAAGCCTCGAACTCGGCGGCGCAGGTGTCCACCAGCCGGTAGCTGGGCACGAGGCCGAGTTTTTTCCGCAACGCGCGGATTTTGTCCTCTGTCGTGTCGGTCAAATGTGCAATTTGCCGGTCGGAGAAACCGAGCGACTTGGCTTTGGCCAGCAATTCAGTGTTGAGTGGCGGCATTGGTGCAACAGTAGGCCGGAAAATTTTCCGCGTGTCCAGCGGGGAGTGAACCAGGCAACCGTTCGTTCGGAGTTCCGCCTTCAGGCGGTAGAGAAAAATCTGTGTTGCCCGGACCGCCTGAAGGCGGAACTCCAAACCAAATCCACTTGCTGGCGGCGCGGCTTTGCGTTACGAAAACGGCGATGAAACCAATCGGGCGCGCGCTGCTGTGGCTGACGTTGTTCACCCCGATTTTCGCGTGCGCGCAAATTGATCCGGTCAAGCGCGACCTGATCCAGCTCGGCTACAATCAGGCATTCGAGGGCCACGCGCCGTTCGCCGGTTACGCGTTTTATTATCACAACCAGCCGGATTTCCTGCGCACGAACCTGACGCTGCGGCTGGCGTTGGCGCCGGTGTATCTCGATTCCGAATTCGGCTTTGTCGGCGGGCTGGGGCCGAACACGGACTTCGCCATCGGTCTGGCGGGCGGCGGTTTTGCGGACAGTTACAACGAAATCCACGGCGGCGCTTTTCTCCCGGGTGAATCGTTCATCGGTCACGGCGGCGAAATTTCAGCCAGCGTTTATCATTTGTTCAATCCCGCCGACCAGATTCCGTTGAATTTGATTCTGCGCGGGACGGCGCATTATTCCACTTTTGCCCGCGACGACAGCACGTCGCCCACGTTCCAATTGCCGGAAGATCGTGGCGAGTTCAACGTGCGCACCGGGCTGCGTTGGGGCGGCATCGAACCGACGCTGTTCCCGGCGCTCGCGATGGAATTGACCGTCTGGTATGAAGGGCAGTTCCGCACCGCGTCGGGCACGTATGGATTCAACGACGACCGCAAAGTCGAATCGCATTCACATTTATTTTGGGCCGAAGCGGCGCTGTCCTACACGCTGCCCAAGAGCCAGCAAAATTTTGACGTGCGACTGATGGCTGGCACAAGCATGGACGCCGACCGTTTCAGCACCTACCGCCTTGGTGGATATTTGCCGCTCGTGTCGGAATTCCCGCTGTTGCTGCCCGGTTATTATTTCCAGGAAATCAGCGCGCGGCAATTCGTGCTGCTCAACGCAAATTATCTCCTGCCGCTTGACAAGAGCCAGCGTTGGAATCTCAACGTAAACGCGTCCAGCGCGGTCGTGGATTATTTGCCCGGGGAGGGGCAGCCCGGCAACTGGCTTAGCGGCGTGGGCGGCGGCATTTTATATCGCTCGCCGTCCGACCGTTTCAAAATCATGGCCGCTTACGCCTACGGTGTGGATGCCATCCGGTCGCACGGTCGCGGCGCGCATAGCATCGGCCTGCTGATGCAATGGGATTTGAGGCCGACGCATGGCGAAGGGTTCCACCCCGCGCACCCCAATCGCTGGCGCGGCTGGCAATGGTTTTTGGGCGACTAAAAAGAACGCGCGAAAAATTTTGCGCGTGCCCGCGCCTTGCGCACAGGATTCGATTCAACTTGCACAAAATGCCGTCGCTTGGTTCATTATGTGGGCGGGTGCGCATATGGTGGAATTGGCAGACACGCTACTTTGAGGTGGTAGTGGGGCAACCCGTGCAGGTTCAAGTCCTGCTATGCGCACCAGTCTTCGCTTGCAGCGCAGCGGAGAGCGAAGACTGCCGCGCCGTAGCGCGCGGAGGCGGGCTGGATCCCGCAGATAGAGACGCTGGGAGCTACGACTCGGCAAGCCAATCTTTTCCCCATGGCACGGCATCAAACACACCGGGGCCTCGCTCCCCAGGACGAGCGGCTCTTTGCCGCCCGGCAACTGCCCGCCCTGCGCGCCGCCGCCGCCGACCTCTGCTGGCTGCTCGACCGCGGCTACGCCCCGCGCTCGGCCGTCGAACTGGTAGGCAACCGGCATAACCTCACCAGCCGCCAGCGCATGGCCGTCTCCCGTTACGCCTGTTCGCGCGAAGACGTCCAACGCCGTCAGAAACTCCGCGTCGAACCCGGCCGATTGCAGGGCCGCGAACTCTGGCTCGACGGCTACAACGTGCTGACCATCCTCGAAAGCGCGCTGGCCGGCGGAATTGTCCTGCTGTGCCGCGACGGCTGTTGCCGGGACATCGCCGGCATACATCGCCGCTATCGCAAGCTGGCAGAGACCCTGCCCGCCCTGCGCCTGGTCGGCGAAACCGCCGCGGCCTTGGGCGTGAGTTGCTGCCGCTGGTGGCTGGATCAGCCGGTCTCCAACAGCGGCCGCCTTAAGACCCTCATCCGCGAGGCCGCCGCCGAGGCCGGCTGGAACATGGAAGTGGAACTGACTTTCAGTCCCGACCACGTCCTGTCGCACACCGGCGAAATCATCGCGACCTCCGACGGCATCGTGCTCGACTGCTGTCAACGCTGGGTAAATTTTACGCGGCTGATCATCGCCGAACGCCTCCCGCAGACGCGGCTCCTGGATTTGTCATCCGTCGGCGAATGAAGAGGCCGGCGCGGCAGCGTCTTGGACTGCGCCGGCAGAGCGTAATGGCGACGGCGCTTTCAGGGTTTGGCGGGCGTGCGAATTTTTGAGAGCCTTCTCCCAAAGCGGTGTCGCGCTTCGCTTACCACCGCACTCCAAAACCTGGCGGCAGTTCGGACGATTTAGGAAATGGGAGGCCGGAAATAGCATTGCGTTCCGGTTCCATTCCGCGCAAGAGAAAGGCATGATTTATCAAAAACAAATCCTGCTGGAAACCCGGGGCCACCGGCACCTGCACGACCTCACGGCGGACGTGGCGCGGATTGTCCATGACTCCGGCGTGCGCACGGGTACGGCGCACGTGTTCAACGTCGGCAGCACCGGCGCGCTGGGCGCCATCGAATACGAGCCGGGCCTGTTGGAAGACCTCCCCGATCTTCTGGACAAACTCATTCCGCCGGGCCGCGACTACGGACACGAACAGGCCTGGCACGATGGCAACGGCCATTCGCATTTGCAGGCCACGCTGCTCGGCCCGTCCCTGACCGTGCCGGTGGCCGACCGGAAACCGGTGCTGGGCACATGGCAACAGATCTTCCACTTGGAATGCGACATCAAACCCCGCCGCCGCATCATTGTGGTAACCGTGTCTGGCGAATGACGGTTTTACACGAATGGCGCGAATGGGCCGAATTGCTTCAACGCCAAGCTGCCAAGCCACAAGAGAACGCCCAACATGGCAAAAAGAAACAATCTTCGCCCTCAAAATCAAATTTTAACCAGAGCGGTCGTCGCGTTATGTGTCACGATCGGCACGGACTCTAAAAGCTGGCTCAAAACAATTTTGACTGGTTTCCCGCCGCCGGTTTCAACCCGAGTTTCTTGTAACTCAACTCCGTCGCGACGCGCCCTTGCGACGTGCGGTTGAGGTAGCCTTCCATGATGAGATACGGCTCATAGACTTCTTCAATCGTGTCCGGCTCCTCGCCCACGGCCACGGCCAGCGAATTCACGCCCACCGGCCCGCCGCCGAATTTCACGATGACGGCTTCGAGGATGCGCTTGTCCATTTCGTCGAGGCCGTTCTGGTCAATTTCCAGCATGGCCAGCGCCTTGTCCGCCACGTCGGCGGTGATGCGGCCGTCGTGCCGGACCTGCGCGTAATCGCGCACGCGGCGGAGCAGGTTGTTCGCGATGCGCGGCGTGCCACGGCTGCGCCGGGCGATTTCGTGCGCGCCGGCGGGCTCGATCTCCACCTTTAACAAACGCGCCGAACGGACGATGATTTTTTCGAGGTCTTCGGCGACATAGTAATCCAGCCGCTCGCGGACGGCGAAGCGCGTGAGCAACGGCGCGGTGAGCAATCCGCTGCGCGTCGTCGCGCCGATGAGTGTGAAGCGCTTCAGCGTGAACGGCACGGTGCGCGCGTTTGGACCGCTGTCAATCACCACTTCAATTTTGAAATCCTCCATCGCCGGGTAGAGATATTCCTCGATGGTTTTTTGCAGGCGATGGATTTCGTCAATGAACAGCACGTCGCCAGGCTCAAGCTGCATGAGTAGTCCGACGAGGTCGCGCGCCTGTTCGATTGCAGGACCGCTGGCAACATGGATGTTCGCGCCCATCGCCTTCGCGAGGATGTAGGCGAGCGTCGTTTTGCCGAGACCGGGCGGACCGCTTAGCAGAATGTGGTCGAGCGCCTCCTTGCGCTTTCGGGCGGCGGCCACAGCAATTTCGAGACGCTCCTTGACCTTGAGCTGGCCGGTGAATTCGGAAAACAACGACGGACGTAGCGTCATTTCGAGCACCACGTCGGGCTCATTCAGCGTGGAGATTGGCCGTTCTTTTTTTGGCATCAACTTCGGAGCGCGAGCTTGTGTGGACATCTTTTCTGTTTTTGGTTTAGTCATTCTCTCTGCCTTATTCGATAGAAACTCCCTTCGAGCGATTACAACTCTCGCAAAGGAGTTCGATATTTCTCGCCGTATTGCTTCCTCCTCGCGAGATGGGAATAATATGGTCGTATTCCAAGTTTTCTCTGCTCCCACATTTCACGCATTTGCCGCCATCCCTGCGCCAAACTTCCCTGCGTACATCTGAAGGGATATTCTCGCGTCCGGGGATGGACTTAGGCACTTGCTCCGCTGAACCCAGCATTTGCAAAGCTTCGTCAGCAACGGCGACGGTGATACGTCTGTCATGTTTGACCTGCGCATAATCGCGAACGCGCCTAAACCGATGCAAGACCCCTAATGGAGTGCCGCTTGCCGAACGCACAATTCGATCTGCTGCGTTAGCGTCAATTTCAAAGTTCATCAGCCTGGCAAAACGGACGACGATGGTCGCCAGTTCTTCAGCAGTATAATCGACAAATTGTTCAACAATTGGAAAAGATGACAAAAGCGTATGTATCATCCGCTCCTTCCGCGTCGTCGTGCCAATGAGCGTGAAGCGCGGGAGATTCAGGCGGACGCTGCGGGCGTTCGGCCCTTGGTCAATGATGATGTCGAGCTTGAAGTCGGCCATCGCTGGACACAGATACTCTGCGACGGTCTTCGGCAATAGGTGGATTTCGTCAATGAACAGCACGTCGCCTTCCTCGAGGTTCGTCAGCAGACCGGCGAGGTCGCCGGCTTTCTCGATGGTCGGGCCGCTGGTGCTTTTGAGGTTCGCGCCCATGGCCTTGGCGAGGATGTAAGCGAGCGTGGTTTTGCCAAGGCCGGGCGGACCGCTGAGCAGGATGTGGTCGAGCGCTTCGCTCCGCTGTTTCGCCGCTTGCACGGCGATTCCGAGGCGCTCCTTGACCTTGAGCTGGCCGGTGAATTCGGAAAAGAGCGACGGGCGCAGCGTCAGTTCCAACGCCGCGTCCGATTTGTTCAAAGTGGAAACCGCGCGTTCGTCCATCACCGGAAAGATGAGGAAACGCACCGTGAGCGACAAGGTCAAATGCGTGCACCGGCGACTCCACTGTTATTGATCGTCCTCGTTCTCGTCCTCGTTCTCGAATTTCAATGGGCTTGCTTATGACCGAGTCACAAGCCAGGAAAAGGGTGAAATCGTCAGGTTTTTGTTCAATTCAGTTCAATTTTTGGAGAGTTCTTTGCCAAAAATGGTTGGCGACGACAGGGAGCTTTGTTAGCCTCCGCCCCCAACACCTTTTTATGAAAAAAACTAAAATTTTATTGTGGGCACTTGCGGCATTTTGCTTGTTCGGCCTTGCAACCAACGTGTTTGCCGGTGAGGCGGACATCAAAATTCCCGACCTGACGCAGGTGAAGTTCGACGGTTTGGGCGGAGTCAGCGGCGTGACGCTGATGTACGTGGGCATTTTCCTTTGCTTTGTCGGCGCCTTGTTTGGGCTGGTGCAATACAAGCAAACCAAGGCCCTGCCGGTGCATTCATGCATGAGCAACGTCTCCCATACCATCTGGGAAACCTGCAAAACCTACCTGTTCCAGCAAGGCAAGTTCCTCGTCATTCTCTGGGTGCTGATCGCCGCCTGCATGCTTTTCTATTTCAAGGTGCTGGAGGAAAAAAGCATCCGGGATGTGGCGGTCATCCTGGCCGCCTCCATTCTCGGCATCCTCGGCTCCTACGGCGTCGCCTGGTTCGGCATCCGCATCAACACCGTCGCCAATTCCCGCACGTCGTTCTCGGCCCTCAAGGGCAACCCGTTCGCCACGCTGGGCATTCCGCTCCGCTCCGGCATGAGCGTGGGGCTGCTGCTCGTCTGCGTGGAATTGTTCTTCATGATCTGCATCCTGGTCTTCCTCAAGGACCTCGCGGGCCCATGCTTCATCGGCTTCGCCATCGGCGAATCCCTCGGCGCCTCCGCCCTCCGCATCTGCGGCGGCATCTTCACCAAGATTGCCGACATCGGCTCCGACCTGATGAAGATCGTCTTCAAGCTGCCCGAGGACGACCCGAAGAACCCGGGTGTGATTGCGGACTGCACCGGTGACAACGCCGGCGACTCGGTCGGCCCGACGGCGGACGGTTTTGAAACCTACGGAGTGACGGGTGTGGCGCTGATTGCGTTCCTAGCGCTGGCCCTGGAGAGCAACGCACCCATTTGCGCCACGCTCATCATCTGGCTGTTCGTCATGCGCGCATTGATGATCGTGACCTCACTGGTGTCCTACTTTGTGAATGAAGTCTTCAGCAAGGCCAAATACGGCCACCAAAAGGATTTCGACTTTGAAGCGCCACTGACTCATCTCGTGTGGATCACGTCGGTGGTGTCCATCGCCATCACGTTTGCCGCCAGTTACTTTCTGTTGGCGAAACAGCCCGGCTTCGATGCCAGCCTTTGGTGGGTGCTCTCGGCCATCATCTCCTGCGGCACCGTGGCGGGCGCGCTGATTCCGGAATTCACCAAGGTGTTCGTCAGCACCACTTCCCGGCACGTCCGCGAAGTCACCAACTGCTCCAGACACGGCGGCGCCTCGCTGAACATTTTGTCCGGTTTTGTGGCCGGCAATTTCTGCGCGTTCTGGATGGGGTTGTGCATCCTGACGCTGATGTTCATCAGCGTCCTGCTCGCCACCTACACCGGCTCGCCGATCCTGACGTTGATGCCGGAAGTCAAGTTCGCCGCGCCGATCTTCGCGTTCGGCCTCGTGGCCTTCGGTTTCCTCGGCATGGGACCGGTGACCATCGCCGTGGACAGCTACGGCCCCGTCACCGACAACGCCCAGTCGGTGTATGAACTGAGCCAGATCGAAGGCCGCCCGGGCATCAAGGAGGAAATCAAGAAGGATTTCGGTTTCGACGCGGACTTTGAGAACGCCAAGTATCAACTGGAAAAGGGCGACGGCGCGGGCAACACCTTCAAGGCCACCGCCAAACCCGTGCTCATCGGCACCGCCGTCGTCGGCGCCACAACCATGGTATTCGGCATCATCATCCTGTTGCAGAAAATGTACGAGGCCCAGGTGGCTTCCGGGATTGCGGGAGCCTTCAAGCCGGTTATTGACGCCTTGAGTGTCGTGCAGCCGGAAATCATCCTCGGCCTCCTCATGGGCGGCGCGGTGATTTACTGGTTCACCGGCGCGTCCACCCAGGCGGTCGTCACCGGCGCCTATCGCGCAGTGGTCTATATCAAGGAACACATGAAGCTCGACTCCAAGACGGCCTCGGAGAAGGACAGCAAGGAAGTCGTCCGCATCTGCACCGTTTATGCGCAGAAGGGCATGTGGAACATCTTCATCGTGGTGTTCTGCTTCGCGCTCGCGCTGGCGTTCTTCAACTCGTATTTTTTCATCGGCTACCTCATCGGCATCGCGTTCTTCGGTTTGTTCCAGGCCATCTTCATGGCCAACGCCGGCGGCGCGTGGGACAACGCGAAGAAAATCGTGGAAGTGGACCTCCGCGAGAAGGGCACCGACCTGCATGCCGCGACCGTCGTGGGCGACACCGTGGGCGATCCGTTCAAGGACACCTCGTCCGTGGCGATGAATCCGGTGATCAAATTCACCACGTTGTTCGGCCTGCTGGCGACCCAGATCGCGGTGACCATGCAGAAGGACCATGCGGTAGCCAAGGTGGCCATCGGCGCGGTCTTCTTCCTCGTCGCGCTGGTCTTCGTCTATCGCTCGTTCTACTGCATGCGGATTCCGGAGGAAGAATCGGTTGGAAAGTAATGCTGAGTTTTCCCCGCTACCCTCCGGCCCGCAGCCGGAGGGCGGTTCTGTTTTGAGTGGGAATCAACGGACGTTTTTCAAATCCGGTTGTGCCACTTCGGAGCGCCGGAGGCGCGGCATACGACACGCGCTTTGCCGGCGTAGCCGCCTTTGGGCCGCCGATAAAGCCGTGACTGATGGACATCGAAAAGCCCCCCGTCTATTGATGATTTGATGGGCTGGAAAACTGGGGCGGCACTCCCTCGTAATAGGGTTGATGAGTGCGGAAAAGGCCCAGCATCATTTCGTTTTTTTGCAAAAGAACTTCTTCTCCTGATTTCAAAGCCATCGAACTGGCAAGTTGAGCATTAGTGACGGCTTCTTCAAAACGCCCTGCTTCCGCATACGCTGCCGCCAAGGTGACGACAGTTGCGGTTATTTGATAGTGAGTCAATTGACACGCGCGCTCGGCCAACTGCACCGCTTCAGCTCCATTTCTTATCTTGGGATCCGGATATGTGGCAAGACGCCATGCCAAATTGTTGAGCAAGTCCGGACGATCGGGATTTTGTTTTACAAACTCTCGAAGCCCGATGTTCGCCTCCAAACCTTGTTGCTCAAAGCCCAAAGCAGCGGCGAGAGCATTATGAAAATTGGTATTATTTGGTTCATATTGAACAGCCCTTTTTAAATGACCGATTGCTTTATCCACCTCACCCTTTTCAAAAAACACAAATCCGCAATTATACCAAGCAACACCCCAGTCAGGATTAAGCTCTAATGCCCTTTGGTAATGAAATATGGCCTCGTCGAAATGATTTTTTCGTTCTAATGCATTACCGAGAAAAAGCTGTGATTTAGCATAATTGGGGTTGATTCGAACGGATTCCTGGAATTCATTAAGCGCGTCATCACGTTGCGGGGTTGCGCAGAGCACCGTTCCCAGAGCATAATGTGGACACCAATTATATTCATTCTTCGTAACAGCCACAGCGCGCCGCCAAAGAGTGATGTCATCCTTGAAGAAGCTAATTTCGTAGCGTGTTCTTACTACACACGCGATAATCATTGATGTGCCAATCACAAGCATCATCACCGGCTTGTACCGCCACTGCCCGGTCAAGTCTGCGACAAACCAGACCAAAAGCAGCGTGAAACCGATCATGGGAATATACGTGTAACGATCTGCCATTGACTGAGACAAAAGTTGCACCAGGCCTATCACCGGAACCAAAGTCCCGAGATACCAAAACCAGCCAACCAGCATATACGGCATTCGTCGCCGCAACCCAACTGCCATCACTGAGACCCCCAGCACAAAAAGACCGGCACAAATAACTTTGAACAGCGGCCAATGCCCCGGATGTGGATAATAAACGCTGAGATTTTCAGGCCAAAAAAACTTGCCCAGGTATCGGACATAGGAAATCAAAGCGTTTCCTATTTTATCACCCATGGGAAGACTCTTCATTTCATCTGTAATACCGGCAGTCTGTTGAGCCTTTAACGTAATCCAGCTGTCTGCAGTCGCGAGCACAAGAAACGGAAGTTTTTCCATCAACATTCGCGCCCCACCTTTTTTTCGATAAAGTTCCAACGGCCAGTAATCAAACAGCAACAAAATAAACGGCAAAGTCACCAGCATGGCCTTGCTCATTAAACCCAGGCTAAAAAACAATAATGCCAAACTGTAGAATTTTATGACCTTTCCATTTTCCTTTTTGCATTCCTGCGCATATTGCGCATAGGCCAACAGCGTCAGCATCCAGAAAAACAAACTTAAAACATCCTTGCGCTCACAAATCCAGGTCACCGACTGCACGCGCAAGGGATGCAAGCCGAATAAAAGTGCCACAGCCAAACTTCGCCAGGCCGCCCCGGTCATCTTCCTGAAGGTTACAAATACCAAAACGCTGTTCAGCGCGTGAATTAAAACGCTGGTTAAATGATGCCCCCACGGCTCCAATCCATAAACCTTGCAGTCCAGCATGTGCGACAGCCAATTCAAGGGATACCAATTGCAATGTTCCAGAGTGAAAAAAGCCCAAGTGATATTTCCCAGTGAAAGACCACTATTTACATGGGGTTCGCTAGTTACATCAGCCGTGTCATCCCAAAACAAAAAACCACAACGTAGGGACGGCCAGAATACCCAAACCACAAAACCAAAAAGAAGCAGACAGATCAGAGTTGTTTTCTTTTTACACCAGAAGTCAGAGAGGAAATTTGGAATTGGAACCGCCGCAGAGCCCAGATGTAAAATGGGTGTTCTAACTTCCGGCGAACACGACTCCACTAACTTGGGTTCTTTCATCTAACAAGTGCATTTTAAACCACAGTAAAAACGTGTCGCAAATTAAATATTGGCGGCTGAATTGGGCGGCGATGACATTTGGGAGCACCGGAGGCGCGGCATATTTGTAGAATTGAAATTATAAATAAACCAAGCTCCGTAGGAGCGAATATTTGGGGAATATGCCGCTCCTACGGAGCTTGCGATGTCAGGTGGTGTGGGTGCTACAAAGATTCCGCGCCTCTTGCGCTTGAGGTTTGGCTCATGGTAGCGCGTGCCAAGGAAAACCGTTTGTGGCGAGCGAACAGGTCGGAGCATCGCCGACTTTCTTGATGGAATAAATACCACCTTGTGGACACGGTGGAATTTTTCCCTGACTGTTGAGTTTGATGTAAGGCGTTAGGTCATCGGGATAGTTGATGGCTCCACCATTTGTCTTCCCGTGTTCCAAAGCAAATTCATTCGCAGCGGCGTCGATTTGGCGCAGGTTGTTGACACAGGCATTTGAAGCGCTTGTGCTTCTTGCCTTGATGAAATTGGGGAGGGCGACCACTACCATAATTCCCATGAAAGGGAGGGTAATCAGAACTTTAGCTTTTTGCGACAGTGGCAGACCTCGCCGGGCAATCAAAAAACAACCGGCCCAAATCAAACCTATTGTCAAGACTGCCATAATCGAGGCGCCGCAAAACATCTGCAATTTCTCTGCGCCGCCTAAACTCGAAAATGCAAATAACGTGAGACTGAGCGGCCTAAGAGCCGCAACGAAACAACCAAGTCCGGCAATAAATTTGATGGTTCGCATCTAATCTAAGAAACACCGTCCCTTGAATTCCGTTGCGGAATCTACCTTCTCCGCCGCGCCGGGCCGAAGTGGTAGCCGCCGTGGACGCGCACGCCGCGCGCTTTGCCGGCGTAGCCGCCTTTGGGCTGGCCGGGCTTTCCCCCCTCAAACAGCATGGTGAATTTGTAATTGAAATTCTCCAGTTTCACGCGCGGGATTTTCTGGCTGATGAAACGTTCGATGGCGAAGACGTGGCTGCCATCCTCGGCGGTCATGATGGTGAAGGCGTCGCCGTGCGCTTCCGCGCGGCCCGTGCGGCCAATGCGATGGACGTAATCCTCCGGATGCTGCGGCACGTCGTAGTTGATGACGTGGCTCACGTCCGCTATGTCCAGCCCGCGCGCGGCAATGTCCGTCGCCACGAGCACTTCGTAGCGGCCGTCGCGAAAACCGCGCAACGCCTGCTCGCGTTCCTTCTGCGTGCGGTTCGAGTGCAGCACGGCCACGGCGTGATTGTTGCGCTTGAGCAATCCCACGACGCGGTCGGCTCCGTGCTTAGTACGGCAAAAAATCAGCACCGAATTGTAATCCACGCGTTTCAGCAGTTCGAGCAGCAGGTCGGATTTCTGCGAATCGGCCACGGGATAAATGACATGTTTCACCGTTTCGGCCGGGGTCCGGCGCGCGCCGATTTCAATCGTTTCGGGACTGCGCATCGCCCATTGAATGAGCGTTTCGATTTGCGGCGGAATGGTGGCGGAAAACAGCGAGGTGTGGCGCTGGCGCGGACAGCGTTCGACGATGCGGCGCACGTCGGGCAGAAATCCCATGTCCAGCATCCGGTCGGCCTCGTCGAGCACGAGAAATTGGACCTTGTCCAGCCGGACCGTGCCGCGTTCTAGATGATCGAGCAAACGTCCCGGCGTGGCGGCCAGCACGTCCACGCCCGCGCGCAAGTCGTCCAATTGCCGGCCGTAACCAACGCCGCCATAGACGACGGTGACTTTCAAATTGGTGAAGCGCGCGAAATCGCGGATGGCCGTTTCAACCTGCGCGGCGAGTTCGCGCGTCGGTTCGAGAATAAGCGCGCGCGGACCGGGCGCGTGCCGGTCCAGTTTCGTGAGAATGGGCAGCGCAAACGCGGCGGTCTTGCCGGTGCCGGTCTGCGCGCTGCCGATGATGTCGCGGCCGGCGAGCACGAGCGGGATGCCGCGGAGCTGAATCGGTGTGGGAGTGATGTAACCCGCCGCGCGCACACCTTCGAGAACCGCCGGAGAAAGCCCTAATTTGATGAAAGGCATAAGCGAAAGCTAACAGTGCGGCAAATTAAGGAAAGCAAGGATTTTACCGGTAGGGCGTGCTCTCCGAGCGCGCCGCAACCAAATCGGCGCTTTCGGAGAAAGCGCCCTACCTTTGGTCACGCAGTCGGCTGGTTTTCGCCGGGCGCCGGCTCATCCGCGGAGGCATCGATCGCCGGTTCGCTCGCGGGCGCATCGGCGGCGGGTTCGGTCGGCGCGGTTTCAATCGGACTGGAAGTTTCAGCCGTTGCTTCCGCGGCTGGTTCCGGCTCAACGGCCGGCTTCGGTTCGTTCGCGGGAATTTCAGCTTCGGTTAAAATGGGACCTTCACCCGCCGGCTCAACCGTGTTTGGAGCGGCCTCGCCTTCTGTAGCCGGCTTCGCCTCCGTCGGCCTTGCTTCCGGCTCTCGCCTCGGCGAAGCCTCCGGCGCAGCCTGGGTCGGCGGCTTGGGCGCGGGCTTTTTGGCCGTGTCCATCCGGCCGTCGGCAAATTCAAGGACATGCCCCTGATGCACCAGCCAGTGCAAATCGGCAATGATGGCGGTCTGTTCCGGCGTCGGCTCAGCGGACGCAGTGGCAGCCGGCTGCACCTCCGGCTTGATCTCAATGACCGCCGGTTGCGGCGTCGGCGCGAGGGCTTCGATCAATTGCCGCCGTGTGCACTTCGGGTGCGCGTTGATGTGACCGACGATGCGTTTGATGCTTTCCGAAACCGGTGTGATTTCGAGGTCGAGGAACTGCGGACGCGCGACGCTGACGTGCGTGAAGGTCCTGTTGACCTTGAAGAAATGCAGGCCGTGCGTGGCGAATTGCCGGCTGAGACCCGTGGCCAGTTGCAGCGGGAAATATTTCTGTCGTTCCCAATCGTTTCGCACGAGCCGTTGCAATTCACGGCTGCGTAGCTTGCGGCTCGCCACGCCGCCGAGCGTGTGCGATTCCACCGGCTTGATGATGGTATCCTTGTGAACGGCGCGGAAATGTTTCTCCACGTCTTCGAGGCTTGCGAGCTTGAGCGGTTCCGGCACGTTGAGGCAGGTGTACTCGGTGGTGAAACTTTGCTCCTCGATCCATTTTTTTACGACTTCCTCGTCCCGCACAATTTTGACGCGCGATTTGAAGGCATCGAACGGCATCCGGGAGAACCGCTCGGCGTGCAGCTTGCGGAGCTGGTTCTGGTAATCGTGGTAGTTCGGCGGGCCGAGAATCTTACCGCTCAAGCCGCATTGCGCCACAAAAGTGTAGGTGCCCTTCGGCGGTTCGGTGGCCGTGCGTTCGGCCTGGTAAAACGTGGCGAAATGATTTTTAAGCGCGTGCGCGACCGCCTCGTCCTCGCTCAACCACGGCGTGTCGTCCAGCGCGCAGACGAACAGCGGCTGTTTGACCGTGCCATCGGCGTTTTTCTTCACCCCGAGCTGCACGGCGTAACGCTCCGGCTTTTGCAAAACGATTTGCGCAATCTGGAACAGCGGATACGCGCGGCCGGTCACCTTGATCTGGCGAGCGAGTGATTCGACACCGTTTTCGTCCGGTAAAAATGTAACGGCGATTTCCGGCAACGGTGCGGGTGGCTCGAAATCCCGCTTTGCGGGACGACGCTCACCCCGGTCATCGCGCTGGGAAAATCCTTTCTTGCGGTCGCCGAACCTGGGCCCGGAACGTGGCGGGCGGGGGCCGCGGCGTTCTCCGAATGGCTCGGGCCGCGGACCGCCCCGGCGGCCTTCGCGCTGGCGATCGTCGCGTCCGGAGGGTTCGCCGGCGAATTTCGCATAGCGATTGGCCGACGGCGCCTCCTGCGCCCAGGCAGGCAGGAAAAGCTTTTCCAGATCAATTTCGACGTCAGAAATACTGCTCATGCTTCGAATGACTTGCGGCCATCAAGCCGCTGCGCGTTTGGCAAGTATGGCATCTACAATCTTTTTGGCCAGTGCGGGTTTTTCGGCCATCGCCTTCTGCGCGGCCTCCTTGCCCTGGCCGATCAGCTCGCCCTCGAATTGCAGCCACGCGCCTTTTTTGTCCACCACGCCATTTTCAATGCCCACGTCGAGAATGCAGCCTTCCTTGTTGATGCCGTGGTTGTAAATGATGTCGAACTCCGCCTCGGCAAACGGCGGCGCGACCTTGTTCTTCACGATTTTCACCCGCACGTGATTGCCGATGGCGTTGCCCGCGTCGTCCTTGAGCGTGTCCTTGCGGCGGATGTCAATGCGCACGCTCGCGTAAAATTTCAGCGCCTTGCCGCCGGGCGTGGTTTCGGGATTGCCGAACATCACGCCGACTTTTTCGCGCAACTGGTTTGTGAAAATGCACGTCGTCTTGGACTTGGCGAGGATGGCGGTGAGCTTGCGCAATGCCTGGCTCATGAGCCGCGCCTGCATCCCCATCGTCGCCATGCCCATCTCGCCTTCGAGCTCGGCCTTCGGCACCAGCGCGGCGACGGAATCAATCACGATGACATCGAGCGCATTCGAGCGGGCGAGCGTTTCGCAAATGGTCAGCGCTTCCTCGCCGCTGTCCGGCTGCGACACGAGCAAATCGTCGAGGTTCACGCCGAGTTTTTTTGCGTAGCCTGGATCGAGCGCGTGCTCGGCGTCAATGAACGCCGCCAGGCCGCCGGTTTTTTGCGCGCTGGCGATGACATGGAGCATCAACGTGGTCTTGCCCGACGATTCCGGCCCGAAAATTTCCACGACGCGGCCGCGCGGAATCCCGCCGACGCCGAGCGCCAGATCCATCGCCAGCGCGCCGGTCGGAATCACGTCAATTTTGACCAGCGCCCGCGCGTCGCCGAGGCGCATGATGCTGCCTTCGCCGTAACTTTTGGTGATGGTGGAAATGGCGGCGTCGAGTTCGCGCTGGTGCGACGCGGCGGCTTTGGTTTCAGCGGCGGGCTTTTCGGCAATTTTCGGCGGCATAAGTTTCCCGGACTTTCGTTGTTGGTTTTACGGAAGGCGACAGTAGTGAATCACCTGAAAATAGTCAAACGCGGATGCGCATCAGTGGGAATTTGTCGAACAACATTGTGGAATGAAATCACTGGACCGGCGTAGGCTCGTCAACCGGAGGCTTGGGGGGTCCGGAAGCGGTTGTTTTGCGGTTGCGACGGAAACCGAAGAACACCCCGGTGCCACCGGCAGCAGCGGAGGGCAGCCATCCCTGGAGATAATCCCTCGTTTCGGTCGCTTCCCGCTGGACCCAGGCGCTGCCGCGTTTGACCTGCTCCTGCGCGCGTAGTGTCACAACCGACATGTCGCCCAAGGGCGAGGAGCGCGATGATAAGGGCTGTGCCAGCGACCGCCGCCTTAAGAAACCGCCGAAACGCCCAACCGATAAAGAAGCCGCCCACATAACTGACGCAAATACGCACGTAGCCCGGCACCGGCCTGCTCCAATTTGACGGCGCGCCGGAGGTCCCCGGGCTGCCGGTGTCAGATGCCGTGATGCCCGGCCCGGCGGCAGGGCGGCCTTTCACCGCGTCGGAAAACCACAAACCCAGACCTATCAGCGCGACGGCTGCGGCAGCGAGAACCGTCTTGGCGCGCCAGGGGCCGTCACCCGTTCTGCCGCCGAAGACGCCAGGCACTGCGGCGGAGAGGCGTTGGAAAAAGAAGTTCACGGTCGGTGATTCTTAATGACATGTAAAACATCTGCAACCATTTCCGCCATCGGCTTTGCCCCGAGGTCGCCTTTGCTGTGCAAATGGACACAGCACCCATCACCGCGACCTGTGGTCATTTGCGCCGGCCTTCAACTTGTAAATGATGAAAGGCGCGCGGGCTTGGACGCTTTGGTATTGATATAAATCCGGTTCGGGAACGCTGTCACACCGGGGCGAATCATGCACCGGGATGGTTATCATCTCATAGCGGGGCTTCAGAAATTTCGGCAGCGCACCCCCATCCTGCACCACGACACCCGAAGCGCTGCTGGGCAGAATCCACTCCGGCAACTGTTCGGCAGCTGGCGCCATCATGCGCACGTCAATGATTCTCAATTGCGTGTAAAAAACCAGCGGGAATTCAGGGTCAAAGGACAGAACCCTTTCACCCGGATGCGCATGCATTTTGAAGAAGGCGAGCGCGTCGGCAAAGCGGTTGGTGTAAGGCGCCGCCATGCCGCCCACATATTCCACCAGGGGAAACCGCAGCGTATGCGTTTCCCGAAAAGGATAAGCCGTCATGATTGAAAAAACATTGCTCGCAGATTGGATCGCCACCACCAGCACCGCCAGCGCGCGCCATTTGACGTGGCGAAAAATCCACGCGGCGGCCAGCAGACACGCGACCGGCGAAATGGGCAGCAGATAACGCAGATAAGAATCGGGGGGGATTAAGATCATGACTAAATACAGCAGCAGCCAGAGCAACAAAAGCCGCTCCCATCGCCACGGAATTTCCGGCCCGGTTGTTTGCCGGTCTTGGCGCCGCGGGATCAAACCGAAGAACGGCAGGAGCAGGAAACACAACGGAATAAAATGGAAATGAAACTCCACCAGATACTCCCACGCTTTCCGGAAATAATTTACCCCCCCGGCCACGCCCATTTGTCCCCATGGATGCGCATAAACCAGCCAGGGCAGGGCGGCAACCATCAAAACAACCGGGACCGCGACTACGCGCAGCACGGCGGGCTTTCCCTGCCAGCGGAGCATCCACGCCAGAACAAACAACCCCGGCAGGTTCGCCGCCGTGATGATGTAATTGCTGTAAAATTGCAGGACCAAGGCAAACGCCGTCAACCAGATGCCCCGCCGATTCCGGGTAAACAGTTGATGGATTCCGTAAACCAGCAGGATTTCCCCAAAAACTGAAATTGAGTAGTAACGGCATTGCCGCGCATGCAGCAGAAAAACTTCCGAAGTGCCCAGCAGCACCACGCTGGCCAGGGCCACCCAATGGCTGCGGTAGATTTTGTAAGCGACCAGGGCCAGCGCCACCAGGCTGCACCAGCCAATCAAGGCAAACGGCGCGCGTGCTGCCCAAGTCGTCGGACCCAAAAGGACAAATGAACCCGCCGCGAAATATTCCTGCAACCACGGCGACCAGACCCATACATGATCGCAGTTTTCGTCCTTTTGGCCGTGAAGGAGAATGTAATTGGTCCCGTCAAAAGTCTTCGGCACGCCAAACTGCATGATGTTTTTGGCCAGAACCGCCGTCTCCGCTTCATCACCCCACAACAGGTGATTGTCCAAATGATAAAAGAGGAGAAAGCCGGCGAAGGCCAGAAACAACCCGTACCCGCCGCCAATGAAAAACTTCCCGGCTGTCTTGGAATCGCCCATGGGTCAGCCGCCGGGCCTATTTAGGCCCGACGTTCCTTGATCGCCGCCAGGATGTCCGCGATGACTTCGCCTTTCGGCTTCGACAATCTTCGCGCCTGCTCGCGATTTATCGGAGTTGATCTGGTCGGTGCCGAAGTCGGTTTTGCAGTGGAAGAAGTTGGCGAGCTTTGTTTCAGAATGAGCCATGGTGTGCAGCATAATACCACCACGCAGCCAGACCCAGCGCGGCCAGGGCGGCGAGCAGCAGCAGCATTTTAATGACGAACTTGGTGACTTTGAATGCCAGGTAAAGCACGACCAGCGCTACGATGCCAATGCCGACGGCGCCGGGTTTGGTCACGGTGAGCGTTGCCAGAAAAATCGGGTTCATCGCCAGAATCCTTTCACGCCCGCCGTTCCTTAATCGCCGTAAAAATGTCGGCTACGACTTCTGCCTTCGGCTTCGCACCGACGTTGCCTTTGCCGTGCAAACGCACCGAAACGTTCCCGGCTTCCACGTCGCGGCCGCCGATGACGAGCATGGTGTGGACTTTCGCCTTCTCGGCTTCGGCAATCTTCGCCTTGATGGGGTCGGTGCCGAAGTCGGCGCTCACGCGGACGAAGTTCGCGCGCAATTCGTTCACGATGGGTTTGGCGTAATCCAGCAACGCCGCGTCGTCGTTCAACGTCAGCACGCGCACTTGGTCGGGCGCGAGCCAGAGCGGGAAGTTGCCGGCGTAATGTTCGATCAAAAAGCCGATGAAGCGCTCGTGCGTGCCCAGCGGCGCGCGGTGGATGCACAACGGCGTTTTGTCCGTGTTGTCCTTGTCGCGGTAGGTAAGCCCGAAGCGTTTGGGCACGGCGAAGTCCACTTGGTTGGTCGCCAGCGTGAATTCGCGGCCGATGACGCTCCAGACCTGCACGTCAATCTTCGGCCCGTAAAACGCCGCCTCGTTCGGCACCTCCACGTACGGGATCTTCGACTCAATGAGCGTCTTGCGGACCATGTCCTCGGTTTTCTTCCACAGTTCCGGTTCGTTGACATATTTCTTGCCCATGCCCTCCGGTGCGGACGTGCTGAAGCGCATGACATATTTGTCGATAGCAAATATCTTGAAATATTTCAGGTACAAATCGTTCACCGCGTTGAACTCGGCGGCAAACTGCTCCGGCGTGCAATAAATGTGCGCGTCGTTCATGTTGAGCGAGCGAACGCGCATGAGGCCGAACAATTCACCGGACTGCTCGTAGCGATAGCAGGTGCCGTATTCCGCCAACCGCAACGGTAAATCCCGATAACTGCGCGGCTCCGCCGCAAAAATGCGGTGATGATGCGGGCAGTTCATGGCTTTGAGGTAATACCGATGACTGCTCAACAAAGCGTTGGTCTTCTCAATTATTTCTACGTAACGGCCTTCACTTTCCGTGGCCCGCTTCTTCATCGCCTCAAGTTCACCCGCGTATTGAGCCAACTCTGGACGTTTTAATAGCGCCTCGGCACGCTCTTTGTTTGATTTGGCTGTCTCCTCAATCTCGTTACGAATCCGCTGCAATTTCAGCAGTTCAGCCTCTTGTTCTACTTCTAGCTTCATCTGCATCGGCGGAAACATCGACTCCGCATAAAGCACCGGCAGGTGTCCGCTGGTGAGGTACATTTTCTCCTTGGCGATGTGCGGCGTCTTGACGCGCACGTAACCGGCCTGAAATTCAGTTTCCTTCGCCAACTTTTCCAGTTCCTCAACGATGGCCGCGCCTTTGGGCAGCCACATCGGCAGGCCGGGGCCAACATATTCCGTGTCAATGGCGTATAGCCCCATTTCCTGGCCGATCTTGCGATGGTCGCGGCGTTTGGCCTCCTCGATCATTTTGAAATACTCGTCGAGCTGGGTCTTGTTCTTGAACGCGGTGCCGTAGATGCGCTGGAGCTGCGGGTTGCGTTCGTTGCCCTTGTAATACGCGCTGGCCACAGTGGTGAGCCGGAACGCGCCGATGTTGCCGGTGCGCATCACGTGCGGCCCGGCGCACAGGTCAATGAAATCGCCGCTCTTGTAGTAGATAATCGGCTCGCCTTCGGGAATGTCCTGCAGGTTGCCAATCTTGAATTTACTCGGGTTGCCCGGACGCTCGCCGAGCGCGCCGAGCCGGCCTTTCTTGGAATCTTCCAGGGCCTGCTCGCGCGTGACGGTGATTTTCTCGAAGACGTGGTTGGCCTTGATTTCCTTTTTCATCTCGGCCTCGATGGCCGGGAAATCTTCCGGCGAAATGCGGTGAGAAAGTTCGACATCGTAGTAAAAGCCGTTTTCCACCGCCGGGCCGGAGGCGAACTGGGCGTCGGGCCAGAGCTTGGCGATGGCGGTAGCCATGACGTGGGCGGCGGAGTGGCGGATGCGCTCCAGCTCGGTCATCTTCGCGCGGTCGTCAAGGTTCTTGCGTTCTTTCGGCTCTTGTTGTTCGGCGGACATGGGAATTAGATTAACAACAAAGAGACAAAGAAACCAAGCAGAAGAGAACTGGAAAACATCCAACATCGAACGCTCAACATCCAACATCCAATCAAAGTGACCGTCGGGGGTTCACATTGGATGTTCGGTGTTGGATGTTGGTTGTTCGATGTTTTCAATTCTGTTTCACCGGGCGGTCTTCCAAATCGCCACCAGCCCGCCCAGTCCGAACAGCAGCAACACGCTGACGGCAATCACGCCGTTGTGGGGGGATTGCGGGAAAAATTGCAGCGACGCTGCGCCCACGCCCGGGCCGATAAAATTGCCGACCCCGATGGCTGCTTCGTGGATGCCGCCCTGTTCGCCTTTCGCCTCGCCCGCGTCCATCGAGTAAAACAGCGACGAGTAGTAAATCAGGCCAATCGCAACGCCGAAAAAGATTTGCGCCGCCAGCATCGCAACGAGGCTGGGCACAATCAAGATCGCCGCGAACGAGACAATGAGCATGGCGAACGCCCCCACCAGCCAGCGAAACCGGTAATGCCAGCCCGGCCAAAACCACAGCGCGAAAAAAGTGCCGAGCCGCGCGAAGCCCCAGAGCGAGCAGGCAAACCCGGCGAACATCGGCGTGAGCTGGAAGCGCGCGGCGATGCCGGGCAGCACGGCGATGAGCGTGTTGATGGCGATGTAAGCAAAGGGATTGGACAACCACGCCATGCGCAGGAACGCCCTGGTTTTCGCCGGCGAAGGGCGGTGCGGGTCGGGCGGCAGCCGTAGCGCAGGTTCATGGCCGGCATTTCGAGTGGTTTCGTTTACCTGCTTTTCCAGCCAGATTATCAGCGCCAGTTGCGTGCCAAGAATCACGAAGGGGATGTAAAAAATGCAATTGAACCCGAACTTTTCCACGAGCGTGCCGCCGCTGAACAGGGCCAGCGCATTCGTTCCCGCCCAGACAACGTTGTAAGTCCCGACGGCGCGCGGCAGGCCTTCCGCATCTTCGCCCTCGCTCACAAGCGCTTCGATCGTCGGCCACAAAAAACACATTCCGACGGTCAGCGCCAGGGTGGCCAGGATCAAGCCGGGCGCGGTGTGAAGTTGCGAGCCGGCGGCCAGGGCCAGCAGCATGATGCCGAAGCCGGTTTTCAGGGCGGTGAAATAGCCGCACCGCTGGGCAAAGCGCCCGGCCTGCCACGAGGCGAAGACATAAACGAAACCGAGCGACGCGGCGAGGGCGAGATTGTTTTTGTCGCCAAAGCCAAACTGCTGCTGCATCAAAAAATAGAGGTAATAGAAATATAACGACACCGCGAAGGAACTCGTCCCCTGGATCGTGAAGCAAACGGCCTTAAACTGGCGTCCTTTTTTTGTGATCATGTCCGGCTGGAAATCTCGCTGATGGCGGTGCGGCAATACCATTTCACCGCGTCCGACATTGGCGGTTCCAGCTTGTCCAATTCATCGGCGGAACACCAGCGAATGTCGTGATGCTCGCCGGCGGCGAGTTTGGGAGCGGCGGCGTGGGCGCCGCTGCCACGTTTTGGCCGCGCCCAATAGATCATGCCGATGTGCTCATGGGTTTTGTTGATGCGGTGGATGTCCAAAAAGCGCGGCGCGAGGAGCGCGCGGGTGCCGGGACCGGTCGTGGGCGGACGTTCGCCGAGCAATTCCACGTCGAAACCGCTTTCTTCCTTCGCCTCGCGCAACGCGGCCTGCTCCGGGTCTTCGTTCAGTTCGATGTGCCCACCTAGCGGCAGCCAGTGATTCAACTGGCGATGGTGGATGAGTAAAATTTTGCCGCCGTGAACGACAAAAATCGCGACGGTGAAGTCAATTTTTTCGTGGAGGTGGGCCATAAAAAGTTCACAGTCCGGAGTCCACAGTTCCCAGTCCGTCGTCAACGCTCCCGGCGGATGGACCGTGGACTGTGGACCGTGGACTAATAGTCATAAAGCCCGCTGTCCTTTGTATAACCGCCGCCACCGCTTCCTTCGCCGCCCATAAAATCGCCCAGCACATCACCCATGTCAGCCTCGATTTTTTCCAGGTCTTCGCCGGCTTCGAGGCGCTTGATGGCCGTGTCGAGTTCCTTCGGCACCGAGCCCGGCGGCATGAGGTTTTTCATCTTTTTCATCATGTGCGCCATGTGCCGCGGATTGTTCTCGTCCAGATGCTCCATGTCGCGTTCCATTTCCATCATGGCGCGCTCGACGCGCGGATCGTCGAAGTCGGGCATCAGCGGTTCACCACCGGCCATCTCACCTTTTGCCGCCGGTTCCTTTAATCCCTTGCTCATGGTGAAGCGGCTGATTTGCTTGGACATTTTCTTGTTGCCGCATTTGGGGCAGACCGGCAGGCGGCCGGGATTCACGCGCTTCGACAGGAAGCTGAAAATCCTTCGGCACTTCGGACAGGCAAATTCGTAAATGGGCATCGGGATTTACGATTTACGATTTACGATTTGCGCGCAAGGCAACATTGATCGCGTCCATTGCAAATCGCACATCGTAAATGAGGCTATTTCATCCGGTCGAAGGTCTTCTGGAGAATCTGCCAGTCTTTCAAGCCTTTGACTTTTTCCATCATGCCGCGATTGATTTCGGCCTCCTTGGCGTTTTTGGTCGGCTTGTTGATTTTGTAAAAGATTCCGAAGTAACCGGGGAAATCCGTGCCGGCGAGCTGGTAGGCGGCCGTTTCGTCGGTCACGTCGTGGTTTTTCGGAACTTCCTTGAACATGCCGCCTTTGCGTGGATTGGCGGCGTCAAACGCGCCTTCGTAAAATTCCACGCATTCGCTCAGACATTCGATGAAGCTGAAACCGTCGTGGTCCATCGCGGCCTCCATCATCGCCAGCACGTGATTGGGGTTTGTGGACGTGGTGCGCGCAACGAACGTGGCGCCGGCGGCGATGGCCTGTTTCATCGGGTTGATGGGATAATCCACCGCGCCCCATTGGTCGGTCTTGCTCTTGAAGCCGAGCGGCGACGTGGGCGAAGTCTGCTTTTTCGTCAGGCCATAAACCCAGTTGTCCATGACGACATAGGTGAGCTTCACGTTTTTGCGCGCGGTGTGACTGAAATGATTGCCGCCAATCGAAAACGCGTCGCCGTCGCCGCCGAAAACAAACACATGCAAATCCGGCCGGGAGAGTGAAATGCCCGCGGCGAACGGCAGCGCGCGCCCGTGGATGTAGTGCGCGCCGTGCGCCTGCACGAAATACGGAAACCGGCTCGAACAGCCGATGCCCGCGACGCTGACGAAATCCTCGTGGCCCAACTTCCGTTTCTCAATGAGCTTGAAATACAGCGCGAGCACCGAGAAATCGCCGCAACCGGGACACCACGTCGGGTGGTCGGCGGCGAGTTCCTTTTTGGTCAGCCCCCTGCGTTCAGAATCAGGGGGCGGCGCTGCGACAGCAACCGCCACCCGCGAGGGACTTTCAGTAATCGTTTCGCCCATAAAATTTTTCGGCTTTGAAAATTAGATGGTTTTGGCGGCGTGACCGTTCGAGGACAGTTTCATTTTCACCGCCGCGAGAATCTCCTTCACCTTCCACGTCAGGCCGTCGGTCTTGTTGATGCCCCGGATCCGGGGATCGCAATAACGGGCGCGCAGCATCCCGGCAAGCTGGCCGTACCCGTAAAACCCTTCATCGTTCATCTCCACAACGAACACGTGGTGGAAGCCGGAGAAAATGTTTTCCAACCCGTTCGGCAGCGGATGGAGATGTTTGATGTGCAGCGATGAGATGCTGTCGCCGGCGGCGCGGGCACGGTCCACGGCTTCGCGAATCGGGCCTTGCGTCGAACCCCAGCCGACGAGCAGAACGTTGCCCTCCGGCGGACCGTAAACCTTCGGCGCGGGCAGTGTCGCCTGGAGGGCCAGCAGTTTCCTGCGCCGCTTGGCGACCATGGCCTGGTGCACCTTTGGCGCACTGGTCGGGTGGCCGGCTTCATCGTGCTCGAGACCGGTCGCAACGGGATATTTGCCGCTGGCAATGCGCGTGCCCGGCACGACCCGCGGAACAACCCCGTCCGGCGCGGACAAATCATACGGCGTGAAATCGGGAACCATCGTCAGGTCAGGCGAAATGTCCTGGCAGACTTTTTCGAGGTCCGGCTCCGGAAACGCCTCAATGCGCGTGGCGATGGCCTGGTCGCTCAAAATGAAAACCGGGACGTTGTATTTGCGCGCAATGTTGACGGCCTCGATGGCGGTGTGGAAACAATCCTCGACGTTGGCCGGCGCCAGCACGACCCGGGGCGAGTCGCCGTGGCTGCCGAAGCGGGCAATGTTCAGATCGGATTGCTCGACGCTCGTCGGCAAGCCGGTGGAAGGCCCGCCGCGCTGGACATCCACAACCACCACCGGCACCTCGGCCATCACGCCCCAGCCGACCGATTCCATTTTGAGAGAAATACCCGGACCGCTGGAACCCGTGACCGCGACACGCCCGGCATAACCCGCGCCCATGGCCATCGAAACCGAAGCGATTTCGTCCTCGCACTGGATGAACGAACCGCCGTATTTGGGCAGTTCGCGCCGGAGCAATTCCATGACGTCCGTCCATGGCGTAATGGGATAACCCGCGCCGAACCGCACGCCTGCGGCAATGAGACCGTAACCCAGCGCTTCATTCCCATTCATGACGACCTGATGGCCGCCTTTGCCCGGGCCTTCGGTGAATTTGAAAGTTTCCAGCAAATTGCCGGTGTCGTAGGCATAACCCGCGTGAAATGCCACCAGCGCATTTTTCACGATGCTTTCATCCCTGCCGCCAAAGCGTTCGGCAATCAGTTTTTCCAGTTTCGGCACGTTGAGATCGAATGTCCGCGCGATCAGGCCAAGCGCGTATATGTTTTTGCCCTTGTCCTTGGCCGTGCCGCCAATGGCCTCGACAGCCAGCGTGGAAATGGGAATGCCGACGTGGCGGTAATCCTTCTGCCATTCAGACTGGGGTTCGACGTGGTCGGCGTCAAAAAGCACGATGCCGCCTTTTTTGAGCGAGCCGATGTGGTCTTCGTAGGAATGTTGGTAAAACGCCAGCAGCACGTCGGCCTCGTCACCCGCGCTCAACACCTCGCCCGAGCCGATGCGCACCTGGAAAATCGAGGGGCCGCCGGAAATCGTGGCCGGAATCGTCATGAAGGTCATGACTTCCTGCTCGCTACGGCCGGCCAGCCGCGCGAGGAATCCGCCGATGGCCTGAATGCCATCCTGCGAATTGCCGGCGATGCGGATCACCGCCTCGTTAATCCTCGCAACTTTCGGCGCGCCACCCGGCGACGCGGCTGTCATTGTGTCACTCATGGAACTCCGCGGTTAAAAATTTCTACGACGCAAGGCGAGATGACTGCTGAAGCCAAATCAGCGCGACACCGTTGCCACGTCACAGTAAGTCACTTGATGCGAACGTGTCAAATTCTAATGATGGATTTATCTCATTGAAAACAAGCGATTTACACCATGCAAGTAAAGCCTATTCCAAGTCCTTAGAATTTTAATTAGTGACTCTGATTAACGCCAGCGGCCAGGGGAAATTTTCTTTTGGCTGATATTGTCGCCGCTTGCACAAACCAAGCCGTGTGCGTAGTGTTGCGGGAACAGAAATTAACCTGACGCAACACGAGCCAGGCGAAGGCGCGATTAATTCACAATCTGCAACCTGAAATCATAAATCGAATGAAGACGGCCTACGAACTCGCGATGGAACGGCTCAGCAAAGCCGCTCCGGCCACCAAACTCACCGGCGCGCAGAAAAAACAGCTCGCGGAGCTGGATGCCAGATACGCCGCGAAAATTGCCGAACGCGAAATCGCGTTGCGGGACGAAATCGCCAAGGTGGCGATGACGGGTGATTCCGAGAAAGTCGAAGCGCTCCAGCAGCAACTGATCAAGGAGCGCAAATCGCTTCAAGCCGAGTTGGAGGAGAAAAAGGAGCAAATCCGGCACCCAGCCAACCATTAGGTGTTGGCGGCTTGCCTGCCGGGTCGAAGCTTGAAGCGTTACCGCCGCATGGCCCGCCTTCACTTCGTTCCGGCGCGGCAGCCTCCACTCTTGCCACACATAGAATAAAGCTGGCCTGCCAACCGTAGCTCGCACAGCGAGCGAAGGTTGGTGCGCGCGAGAGGACTTGAACCTCCAACCCCTTCGGGACCAGATCCTAAGTCTGGCGCGTCTGCCATTCCGCCACGCGCGCAACCGGCATCAACTTGCGCCGTGCGCCGCAGAATCTCAAGCCCGGTTTTGCAGCGCGCGATTGCGCAAGCCGGAGGGTTTGTTTAGGTTCATGTCATGTCATTTTGGTTCAGGTTGGTGGGCGGTGCCTGCGTGGTGTGGCTCGCCGTCGCGTTGAGTGGTTGCACGCCGTCGGGGCGAAGCCAGTTGAGCGAGGAAAAAGAGCCGCATTTTGTTCTAGGCAAAAGCCGCGTCAACGCCATGGATTTTCAAGGCGCGATTGAAGCGTTCGAGCAATCGCTGGAGGCGAATCCCCATTCAGCGACGGCGCATTTTGAACTCGGCTGGCTTTACGACGAAAAGACATCCGATCCCGCCGCGGCAATTTATCATTACCAGGCGTATTTGAAGTTAAACCCTAACGCCGATAACGCGGACGTCATCAAACAACGCATTTACCGCTGCAAACAGCAACTGGCCGCGGACGTGTTGCCGCTGCCGAGCGTACCCGCCGCGCAGCAGCAATTGGAAAGACTTTCCGAGCAAAACCGGCAATTGCAGGACGAAGCCGCCAAATGGCGCGCGTATTACGCCAGTCAACTGGCGGCGGCCAAAACCAATTCGACGCCAACCCCGGGTTACAAAACGCCGCAGCCAACCATAAGTCCAACGCCGGTTCAACCGGCGCAAAATGTTTCCACCACGCCAGCCGGTGCGAACACGGGCCTTCCCGCAAATCCGAAGCCAGCCGGGGCCGTGCCGCGCACGCACACGGTCGTCGCGGGCGAAACAGCGATGGGCATCACCCGCAAATTTGGCGTGAAACTCAGTGCCTTGCAGGCAGCAAATCCGGGTGTGAATCTGGCCCGGATTCGCACCGGCCAGGTCTTGAACCTTCCGTCACCGTGATTGGCCCGCATGATTCCGCGCGTCACATTTCTTTCGATTGCGGCATTTTGGGTCGCGATGAACCTGCTGTTATGGCGGTCGGAATATGGTTCGCGCGGCAGTGGCATTCCCGTGCCGGTGGATTTGGTGTGGCGGAAAGTTTTGACCGCGCCGGACACCTCGTCACTCACGGTTTATCAAGACGGGCAAAGGACCGGCTTCTGCCAATTTTCCACCAGCGTTGAACAAGCCATGGCCGTGCTTGATGAGGACAAACCACCGCCGGAAGGCATCGTCGCGCGCGCCGGCTACCAGATCCGGTTTGATGGCAACGTGAGTGTCGGCGGCGAATACGCAAACCGGCTCAACTTCAATGGCCGCATTCAATTTTCGTCCCGCCGCGCCTGGCGCGAATTGAATCTGAAATTATCAGCGCATGGTGCTGCGGTGGAGATCCATTCTGCAGCCACCAACCAAACCGTTCATTTGAAAATCACCGGCGACGGCGCAGTCATCGAACGGGATTTCACCTTTGCCGATTTGCAGAATCCCAACACGCTGTTGCACACGTTCGCGGGGGATTTCGGCGGCGGCCTGTTGAGCGAGTTGGATTTGCCTGCCATTCCGCAAACACCGACTGCACTCGCCAGCAGTCTCCGTTGGGAAGCTCATCACGACCGGCTGATGGTGAGCCACGAGCCGGTGTCGGCCTACCGTCTGGAAACGCGCGTGCTCGACCATCCGATCGTCATTTACGTCAGCACCCTGGGCGAAATTTTGCGCGTTGAATTGCCGGGTGGCATGACCGCGGTGCTCGACCAGCTTGGCGGTTCCTGAAATGCATGACATGATCGAGTTCATCAATCTGGTCAAGAAATTCGGCGACCTCGTGGCGGTCAACGACGTTACACTCACCGTGCCGCGGGGCGAATTTTTCGCAATGCTGGGGCCGAACGCCGCGGGAAAAACAACCACGCTGAAAATTCTCGCCGGCCTGATGAAACCCACCTCCGGTTGCGCGCGGGTGTGCGGTTTTGACATGCAATTGCAACCGCTGGAAGCGCGGCGGCGCATTGCTTACGTCCCCGATTTTCCGTTTCTCTACGACAAGTTGACGGCCTGGGAATTTTTCCGCTTCACCGGCCAGTTGTTCCAGATGGATGACGCAAGAATCGAGGCGAACGGGCAGGAATTGGTCACGCGTTTTCATCTGGATGAATTCGTGAATCTCCCGCTCGAAGGTCTTTCGCACGGGACACGCCAACGTGTGGCCATCGTGTCCGCGCTATTACACGACCCGGAGGTGTTTGTGATTGACGAGCCGATGGTGGGTCTTGACCCGCAACACGCCCGCGTGGTGAAGGACGTGCTGAAGGAACGCTCAGTCAAAGGCATGACCGTGCTCGTCTCCACGCATCAGTTGAGCGTGGCCGAGGAAATGGCCAACCGCATCGGCATCATCCACGTTGGAAAACTGATTGCTGTTGGCACACGCGACGAACTGCGCCGTCAGAGCGGAGCGTCCGGTCCGCTGGAAGATATTTTCCTGGCACTGACGACGGGTGAAAACAAAACTTAATTACGGAGTAGGCCGCTTCTTTCCATACCACTCATTCCAACGCATCTTGAGACCTGGGTTACCTTCAAATCTGCCTCCATCCACGGGATTTCCGAACTCGCGGTGAGAGCTGTCACGGAAAACGAGATGCTCATAGTTGACGAAATAACATAGGCGAAAGGCATTTCCATCCGGTGAGAAATCCACGACGCAACCGCCACCAGATGTAGGCCCCACTTCGCAATAATTCCATCGCTTCCCTCCAGCCACGGCCTCCTGAATATCTGGCGCACCCAAGATGGCACCCACTTCTTCTGTGGTCATGCCCAACTTCAACATGTTTCCCAATTGGTTATAAGTCGGATACCAATCGTCTGTTACTGAATATTCTGCGCGAATAGCCTTTACTCTGATCGAAACAGGAAGCAAAGGCCACACGAGCCTGCCAGCAACGAAGATAGAGAGAAGCACCACCAAAGTGACCAACTGCTTCTTAATCCACGGTTTCATATGAGCATATCTGCGAGTGGTTTAACCTAGAATCAAGCCCCATTTTCTTAAACGTGAGCTTGGGACGCCGACACGGCGTCCCTCCCGGGTTAAATTTCCGTTGTGCCACCAAAGCCCTTTTTTGATTTGACAAATCCCCTGGTTGTGCCAAATTGTCACGCTGAAATCTTGATTTCACTCAATGCCAGCGCCCAAATCCAGTTTTCTCGACAAAGTGCTTGGCCGCATCGGGCGGCTGGACGCGGAAGGTCTGCAAACTGTCGTCCAGCGGCTGGCGCGGGAGCGCAGTTTTCTCGAAACGCTGTTCAACACGATTGAAGACGGCGTGCTGGTCGTGGACGAACAGGGTCACGTCATTTATTTCAACCAGGCCGTCACCCGGTTGATTGGTTTGCAACCCAGCGTCGAAGGACAGCACATCACAACTTTGCTGCCCGAGGTGGATTGGGAAAAGATTTCGCGGGCGGATGGCACCGGTGGTGAACGCATCACCCGCCACGAATTTGAAGTGCATTATCCACGTCCACGTTTTTTGCGGCTCTACGCCGCGCCGCTGGACGGCGAAGCCGCCGGCAGTTCTGGCGTCGCGCTCATTTTGCACGACGCGACCGAGGCGCGGCAGAAAACCTTTGAAGCCATTGAGAGCGAACGGGTGCAGGCGCTCACGCTGCTCGCCGCCAGCGTCGCGCACGAAATCGGCAATCCGCTCAACGCACTGCACATTCATTTGCAACTCATGGAGCGCGCGTTGAAAAAACTCAAGCCGAACCCCGCGAATCCGAAATTGAGTTCGCGACCGCGCTCGCAAATCTTGTCGGTCGAGGCTGACACGGCGGATATTTCCCGCAAACTGGAGCAATACCTTGGTGTGGCCAAAGGTGAAATCAACCGGCTGGATTACATCATCACGCAATTTTTGCAGGCCATCCGCCCCGCGCCGCTGCAATTGAAAGTGACTTCGCTTAATGCCGTGGTGGAAAAAACGCTCGAATTGCTGCGGCCTGAACTCGACAATCGCGGCCTCACCGTGAAGCTCAAACTGGCGCGCCAATTGACCGCCACGCCGATTGATCCCACACAAATGCAGCAGGTTTTGGTGAACCTCGTCAAGAATTCGATGCACGCGATGACCCAAGGCGGCACGCTCACGTTGCAGACTGGTGAAGGCGCGGATGGCGTTTGGATGAGCGTTGAGGACACGGGCGGCGGCATTCCGCAGGAACAAATCAACCGCATCTTCGAGCCGTTTTACACAACAAAGAAAAAAGGCACCGGCCTTGGCTTGATGATTGTGCAGCGCATCGTTCGCGCGCACGGCGGCAGAATTGAACTCGAAAGCCATGTCGGTCGCGGCACGACTTTCCGCGTCTGGTTGCCATTGCATGAACGCAAACCGCGTTTGCTCGAGGAAAAAACCGTCGACACTCACCGCTGAAAAAATTATGACTGAGAAACCGACATTATTGATTGTGGATGACGAGAAACCGACGCGCGACGGCTTGCGCGCGGCGTTTGAGGATCGTTACGACGTTTATGTGGCTGAAGATGCCAAAGCGGCCACAGAGTTGCTCGAACGTGAAAAATTTGATGTGTTGCTCACGGATTTTCGCCTGCCGAACGAAGACGGCTTGAAGCTCATCGCGCGCGCCAAGTCGCTGGCCCGGCCGCCCATCTGCATTTTGATGACGGCTTACGGTTCGGAGGAACTCGCAGTGGACGCAATGAAGCGAGGCGCGGACGATTACATCGCCAAAGGGCGGCTGCAAATTGACGAATTGGAAATGCGCATCGCGCGCGCATTGCGCCAGCAAAATCTAGAAGTCGAAAATGTTTCACTGCGTCAACAACTCGATTCGAAGTTCGGCCTGGAAAACATCGTTGGCGAATCGCCCATGATGCAGGAGGTTTTTGAAATTGTCCGGCAAGTCGCGCCCACGCGCGCGACGGTGTTGCTGGCGGGCGAAAGCGGCACGGGCAAGGAACTAGTGGCGAAGGCAATTCACCAACTCAGCCCGCGCGCGAAACAGCCGCTGGTCACGGTGCATTGCGCCGCGCTCGCGCCGACGCTGCTGGAAAGCGAGTTATTCGGCCACGAAAAGGGCGCGTTCACCGGTGCGCACGAGCGCCGCATCGGCCGCTTCGAGCAGGCGCAGGGCGGAACCCTGTTTCTCGATGAAATCAGCGAAATTGACGCGACGATTCAAGTGAAGCTGCTCCGTTTTCTCGGCGAACGGACGTTTGAACGCGTCGGCTCAAACAAGACCTTGACCGCCGATGTCCGGCTGATTGCCGCCACCAACAAAAATCTAGAGGAACGGGTCAAGGGCGGCGCGTTTCGCGAGGATTTGTTTTTCCGATTGCGCGTGGTGGAAATTCAAATACCTCCGTTGCGCGAGCGGGCGGGCGACATTCCGCTGCTGGCACAAAGATTTTTGCGCGAGTTTGCGCACGAGAACGGCAAGTCATTGAACGCTTTCACGGCGGACGCGCTCGAATGGCTGATGAATTATTCCTGGCCGGGCAACGTGCGTGAGTTGCGCGCGGCCATCGAACATGCGGTGGTGTTGTGCCGCGGAGAAAAAATCTCGGCGCGCGATTTGCCCATGCCGGTGCGGGCGGGCGGTCAATCCGGCAATCTGACACCATCCCTGGCGCGAAATGATTTGACGGTGAGGGAAGCGGAGAAACAATTAATCATTCGCGCCTTGAAAGAAACGGATGGCAATCGCACACTGGCGGCGAAAAAAATTGGCATGAGCCGGCGAACGTTTCATCGCAAATTGCACCTATACCATTTGGAAGGATTTTGATCTATGCCATTGAGGGAACTGCTTCAGAAACTGATTCACATGTCGGAGGTCGGCGCGGGGTCGCGTTATCTGCGGTTCCTCGTGTTGAGCCTGGCGGTTGTGGGCTTGGCGCTGGTTTACAATTTGCGCGCGTATCGGAATCTCGCCACACAAGAAGCGATGGACTCGGCGCAACTGGCGCGCAACATCGCGGGTGGCAAAGGTTACACCACGTTGTTTATCCGCCCGTTCAGTCTTTACCTCGTGCAAAGCCACAACGAGGCCAAACAGGCCGCGGCGCCGGCAACCACCAACCTGGATTTCGCACAAATCAAATACCACCCCCACCCGGACTTGGCAAATCCGCCGGTGTATCCGGTTGTATTGGCCGGACTGATGACCGTGCGGACGTTTCGGTACCCGGTTGAACTCATGAAACCTTTCTGGGGCGAGAACAGCCGTTTCTGGCGTTATCAGCCGGATTTTCAAATTGCAGTGTTCAATGAGGTTCTTTTGCTGGTGGTGGTGGGGCTGACATTTTTTCTCGCGCGAAAATTGTTTGACGTGAACGTGGCCTGGCTGTCGGCGCTTTTAACCATCGGTTGTGAATTGCTGTGGCGATTCAGCGTATCGGGCCTGTCCACGCTGTTGCTGATGGTGATTTTTCTGGGGCTGACGTGGTGCGTGTTGCGGATCGAAGAAGTGGCGCGCGAACCGCAGCCGCGCCTGAACTGGCTGCTGGGGCTGGCCTTGGCGTCAGGCGTGTTAACGGGCGTGGGTGCGTTGACCCGGTATGCGTTCGGCTGGACAATTATTCCCGTCGCGTTGTTCCTGTTTTTCTTCAGCGGGCAACGGCGGGCGTTGCACACGCTGACGGCTTTGGGCGCCTTTGTGGTTGTATTGACTCCGTGGGTGATCCGCAATTTCGTGGTCAGCGGCGCGCCGTTCGGCACGGCGGGTTTTGCAATCGTGGAGGGAACCGTTTTATTTCCACGATTCCAGCTGGAACGGTCGGTGCATCCCGACTTGACGCACGTGTTTTTGCTCAAGCTGTATGTGTTGAAATTTCTGGGGAATGCGCGCGGCATTTTGGTGAACGACCTGCCCAAGCTGGGCGGCAGCTGGGCGAGTCTGCTGTTCCTGGCGGGTTTGCTGTTGGGTTTTCGTGGTACAGCGACGCGGCGAATGCGTTATTTTTTGCTCATGTGCCTGGGCACGTTCATTGTTGTCCAGGCGCTGGGGCAGACACAGCTTTCGAATGAATCGCCGGAAGTGAATTCCGAAAACCTGCTCGTACTGCTTGTCCCGTTGGTTTTTTGCTACGGCGTGAGTTTTTTCTTCACGTTCCTGAGACAAATGAAACTGCCGGCGATGCAATTGCACTACGCCGTCATTACGGTGTTCGCGGCGCTGTCGTGTTTGCCGATGATTTTCATGCTCTTGTCGCCCAAAGCGTCGCCGGTGGTTTATCCGCCGTATTATCCACCAGACATCCAGCAAACTGCAGGCTGGATGAACGAAAATGAACTGATGATGAGCGACGTGCCGTGGGCGGTCGCGTGGTATGGGCGGCATCAATGCGTTTGGCTGACGCTGAACGCGCAGGACGATTTCTTCGCCATCAACGATTACTTGAAGCCGGTGCAGGCGCTCTACCTCACGCCCGAAACGATGAATGGCAAATTCGCCTCCGACTTGATACGCGCCGGCGAACACAGTTGGGGCAATTTCATCACCTCGGGAGTGCTGCAAAATCAAATTCCTCAGGGTTTCCCGCTTCGCAACGCGCCAACCGGCTTTTTGCCCGAACGCCTGTTCCTCACGGATCGGGAACGCTGGAAAACAGCTCAATAGATCTACGCCGATGCCCGCCGCAGCCGGTCGGCAATGCCCAACCACTCCGGCGATGCCGGCGGTGTTTCGATTACAATCAATCCCGCACCCGCCTCGTCACAACGATGTAACTCCGCGTAAATCGCCCGCGCAAACGCCCCTGCATCATGCGGAATCACGCTCACCCGCGCAAAATGTTCCGCCGATGGAATGTGCGTATGGGCAATGACGTGGCAATCCAAAAGTTGAGCGTTGAGAGTTGAGAGTTGAGAGTTCAAATCGGCATCGTCACGCCAGCTCAGAACCAACAACCTTGCTTTTGGTGAATAATGTCTCCGTAACCTTCCCGGACTCCGGAGCGTTTTGTCATGCTCGCTGTTGGCTTCTGAATTCAAAATCCTAAATTCTCCAATCGCGGCGGCCAGCGATTCAGCGTGAATCATTCCCGGACGCAAAACTTGTGGCGGCGACATCGTCAAATCGAGCACGGTGGATTCGATGCCGACTTGCGATTGGCCGCCGTCCACGATCAAAGAAATTTTGTCGCCGAGCTGTTTGCGCACATGTTCGGCGTTCGTCGGTGAAACACGCCCGGACAAATTCGCGCTCGGGGCAGCGAGCGGGAATCCGCATTCGCGAATCACCGCTTGAATAAACGGATGACCCGGCCAGCGCACACCGACCGTCTTGCCGTCCGCGGTGACCATGCCGGGAATTTCCTTTGCGCACGGCAGTACGAGTGTCAGTGGCCCGGGCCAAAATGCCCACGCCAATTTTTCCGCCGGGTTCGGCCACGCCGTTACGCAGCGTTTTGCCATTTCGACGCTCGCGATATGGACAATAATCGGATTATTCGCCGGACGCCCCTTGATTTGAAAAATTTTGGCGACGGCCTTTTCGTCCAGCGCGTTCGCGGCCAGGCCATAGACCGTTTCCGTTGGCAGTGCCACAACTTCCCCTGCACGCAACAATTCCGTGGCGCGCCGCACGGCGGCGTCGAACAACGCGGGCGTGTGCGTGGACAGGATTTCAGCAGTCACACGCTATTCATAGCGCAACGCCTCGATGGGGTCGAGTTGCGAAGCTTTGCGCGCCGGATAGAAGCCGAAGAAAATTCCCACCGCCGCGCTGAACACGAAGGCGATGATGATGGAATTGGTGGAAACCAACGTGGGCCAATGTTTGATGACCGTGAGCATTTTTGCGCCGCCGATGCCGAGGGCAATGCCAAGGATGCCGCCGATGGAACTGAGCGTGACGGCTTCGATGAGAAATTGCAGGAGGATGTCATGCCCGCGCGCGCCGACAGCCATGCGGATGCCGATTTCACGCGTCCGCTCGGTGACGCTGACGAGCATGATGTTCATGATGCCGATGCCGCCGACGAGCAGCGAAATGGTGGCGACGCCGGCAAGCAACGCTGTCATCACATCGGTGGTGGCGGTTTGCGCCTCGGCAATTTCCTGCTGGTTGCGCAGGATGAAGTCATCATCGCGGCCCGGCTGAATGCGGTGACGTTGGCGCAGCAGCGTGGCAATGCCGTCTTGGACACGGGCCATTTGTTCGGCGCTGGTTGCGGACACCTGCATCATGCGGAGCGTGGTGGCGCCGGAAAAGCGCTTCATGGCGGTGGTGTAAGGCACGATGATGGTATCATCCTGGTCCTGTCCAAACATGGAAGCGCCCTTGGGCACGAGCACGCCAAGAACCTTCATGGGGGCGCTGGCGCTCCCGCCGCGCATGCTTATCCGGATGATTTTGCCTATCGGATCTTCGTCAGGAAACAACCGGTCCGCCGTGGTTTTCCCGAGCACGCAGACCTTGGCGGCGGACCGCACGTCGGCCTCGGAGAACATCGTCCCGTGCGCGAGGTCCCATTGGCGGATGGTCAGATAATCCACGCCCTCGCCCATGACGGTTGTGCTCCAATTGTTTTCTCCCGCCGTGATCTGGGCGCCGTTACGGACTTCGGGGCTGACGGCCAGCACGCCGGGAACTTCATTCTGGATCGCCAGGGCGTCATCAACCGTCAGCGTGCCCGCGCCGCCGAAACCGGTGAAAACACCGCCGCGGTTGATGCTGCCTGAAAAAACCTGGATGACATTCTGGCCCAGCGCGGCAATGCGCGCCTCCACCTGGACTTTCGCCGCCTTGCCGAGGGCGACCATGGCGATGACCGCGCCGACACCGATGATGATACCGAGCATTGTGAGCACCGTCCGCATTTTGTTCCGGCGCAGCGCGCGAAAAGCAATTTTGATGACCGCCAAATAACGCATGGTCAATGGGCGAGTTGCGCCGCCTTTTGCTCCTGTTGCAGGCGATTCAGTTCTGTCTCCGCGCTGAGGCGATTGGTCACCGACGAATCACCAACTACTTTGCCGTCGCGCATCACGACCATCCGTTTCGTGTAATGGGCGATGTCCAGCTCGTGGGTGACCATGACGATGGTGATACCCTGGTCGTTGAGCTTTTGAAACACACCCATGATTTCGATGCTCGTACGGCTGTCGAGATTGCCGGTCGGTTCGTCGGCGAGCAGGAGCGCGGGCTGATTGGCGAGCGCACGGGCGATGGCCACGCGCTGTTGCTGGCCGCCGGAAAGCTGGTTGGGCGTGTGGTCGGCGCGCTCATTAAGGCCGACTATCGCCAACGCCTGCAAAGCCCGCTCCCGCTGGCTGGCGCTGGACAAGTGATGGCGGGTGTAGAGCATCGGCAATTCAACATTTTCCAAGGCCGACGTGCGCGAGAGCAGGTTGAAGCCTTGAAAAACAAATCCGATTTTTTGATTGCGGATGTCGGCCAGTTCGTCACGGTTGAGTTGCGAAACGTCAATGTCGTCGAGCAGGTAACGGCCCTGCGTAGGCCGGTCGAGACAGCCGATGATGTTCATCAACGTGGATTTCCCCGAACCACTCGCGCCCATAAGCGCAACGAACTCACTTTGAAATACTTCCAGCGACACGCCGCGCACCGCCTTCACCTCGACCTCGCCGGTCTGGTAGGTCTTGTGAATGTCCGCCAGATTGATGACAGGCTTCATGCAAACATCTCTACGCCTACCTTCCACCGGGGCGAAAACCACCGCCGCCAAATGGACTCGCCCCGCCGGGAGCAGAATTGGCAGCGGCAGCCTGTAGGGACTTGATGCCGACAATGACGGCGTCGCCTTCTTTCAGGCCGTCGGTGATTTCCGTGTTGGCACCGTCGGTGATGCCGGTCTTGACGCGAACGGCTTGGGGCGCCGGTTCTCCGGATGGCGTGTTGGTGACAAGCATGTAAACGGTGCGTGCCGCAGGTTGTGACCCGCGTGAACCTGCACCGCCACCACCGCCGGGCCGTTGCAACACGCCACTCTGGAATAATTCGCGGAGTTTCGCGCGAATCTCCGCCGGCACTTCCTCGCCGCGCTCACGCATTTCCTGGACGCGACGAAACAATTCCTGCGGCGGTTCATTACCCGTGAGCGGCACCCCGGCGCTTGCGGCAACTTCAGTCTTGTTTGTGTCTCTGCTCTTCACGACGGGCGCGGTATTGGTGGCAGCGGGTTTCATTTCCTTTCCCACGCCGATTTTTGCCAGCAGCCGCGCGGTGAACGTCTTGTTGGTGGGCGGCTCCGGCAGTCGGAAACGCAGGGCAGCATTGGGAATTTTCAACACTCCGGTATGCAGGGCGGTGACGATGGAAGCGTTTGCGGTCATGCCCGGTCTGAGTTTTAAATCAGGATTGCTGACTTCAATGACCGTGTCGTAAGTAACAACATTTTGCACCGTGGTGGGCGAGTTGCGGATTTGCATGACCCGACCGTTGAACTTGCGGTCCGGAAAGGCATCCACCGTGAAGGTTACCGGCTGCCCTTCCTCAATGTTGCCGATGTCCGCCTCGGAGACGTTGGCGTCAATCTGCATCTGGGTGAGATCGTTGGCGATGACAAACAGCGTCGGCGCCGACAGGCTCGCGGCAACGGTTTGGCCGACATCCACGTTGCGTGAAATGACGGTGCCATCCACCGGCGAATAAATGGTGCAGCGCGATAAATTGACCTTCGCATTGTCCAGCGAAGCCTGCTTGATCTGAACCATTGCCTGGGCCTGATGCAGATTAGCCATGGCGGTATCGTAGTCGGAATCGGAAATCAGTTTGTCTTTGAACAACTCCGTGGAACGTTTTGCCTGGATTTCATTCAGTTCGAGGTTTGCTTTCGAATTGGCGAGATCGCCTTCGGCCTGCGCCACCGCAGCTTTGTAGGTGGCCGGGTCAAGCTGTGCGACCACTTGGTTCGCCTTCACCGGCGAATTCCAATCCGCATACAGCGTCTGGATGATTCCCGAAATCTGGCTGCCGACCGTGACGTTGGTGACGGGGTTCAACGTGCCGGTGGCGGTAACCACTTGCGTGAGGTCGCCCCGGGCAACCGGCAGGGTTTGATATTGCGGAGCGCCGGAGTGATCGCCCTTAAAATACCAGATGCCGCCTGCAATGACCGCGCCGGCGGCCACGATGACGACAGCCCACTTTATCCAATGATTGCTCTGATTTTCTGCCATATAATTGCAATTCGTCCGCTGTTGCCGATTTAGACAGCGCCACCGACAGACAAGTTACTGGATTTTGTGCAACTGTCCACGCTTTCATCCGCGCGCACTTTCGGTTTGAGCCGGGCGCGCCGCGGCTTAGAATTGTCCCGTGCTTGAAAAGCTCATTCTGCAACTTGCCGCTGCGCGTCCGCTCGCGGACGAACAAGTCCGCCTGGCGGTTGAACAATTGACTGACGAGAAAGTTCCGGCAGCCGGCAAAGCCGCTTTCCTGAGCGCGCTTGCGCAAAAAGGCGAAACCCCCGGCGAAATCGCCGCGTTCGCCCGCGCCCTGCGTGACAAATCAATTCAACTGCCGCTCGATGCCGAAACCCGTGCGCGGGAAATCCTTGACGTTGTCGGCACCGGCGGCGACCGGCTTGGCACATTCAACATTTCAACCACCACCGCCATTGTCTGCGCCGCCGCCGGCGTGACGGTCGCCAAGCATGGCAACCGGGCGATTACTTCACAAGCCGGCAGCGCGGACGTGCTCGAAGCCCTCGGCGTGCGGATTAATCTGACCCCGGCGGAAGCTGCGCGCTCATTGCGCAAACATCACTTCGCGTTCTTCTTTGCGCCCAATTATCATCCCGCATTCAAGCACATTGCCCCGGCACGCAAACTCTGCGCCGAACGCGGCCAGCGGACGATCTTCAATTTTCTCGGCCCGCTGCTGAATCCCGCGCGGCCTTCGGCGATGCTCGTCGGTGTGCCGCGACCGGAATTATGCGAGCCGCTCGCCCGTGTGTTGCAATCGCTCGGCGTGCGGCGCGCAATGGTTGTATGCGGATCGGTCTCGGCTGCGAGTCATCTCGATGAACTTTCGACCCTTGGCCGGAACACGGTTGCTGAATTTTATCAGGAACGCGGTTTTGCCACGTCCGTTTTGTCACCGGAACAATTCCCGGTCCAGTCTGCGAAGCTGGCGGATTTAATCGGCGGCGACAGCAGAACCAACGCGGAAATCGTGCGGCGCATTCTGCGAGGCGGGGAACGCGGACCGAAACTCGACGCAGTCCTGCTCAACGCCGCCGCCGCCCTGTTCGTCGCGGGCAAAACGGAGTCGCTGGTTGAAGGCTGGGATTTGGCCGCTGAAATTATTGATGACGGGCGTGCAAACGCGAAACTGGCGGAACTCGCACACTGATGTTCACGGCGAATCTTCGGCGGCTTCAGTGGTTTCAGTAATTTCCTGCGAGGCGTAGTGCAGACCGAGGTTGTGCTGGGCGGTCTTGTCGCCTTGCCGCGCGGCGCGGATGAACCATTTCACGGCCTCCTGCTGATTTTGCTCCACGCCGCGTCCGGTTTGGTAACAAAGGCCAAGATTGCACTGCGCGGGCGCGCATTCCTGTTCGGCGGCGTCGCGATACCATTTGACGGCCAGTTGGAAATTTTGCGGCACGACCTGGCCCGTCTCGTAAAAGACTCCCAGATTGAATTGCGCCGCCGGGTAGCCGCGCTCCGCTGATTCGCGATACCATTTCACCGCTTCGGCGTAATTCTGTGTCACGCCCTGGCCGGTTTCGTAAAGCATGCCGAGGTTAAATTGCGCGGCGGGGTCGTTTTGTTCCGCCGCTTCGCGCAACCACTTGGCCGCCTCGCCGAATTCCTGCGGCACACCGGCGCCGTTCAAATAACACACGCCCAGATAACACTGCGCGACGGGATCGCCCTGTTCGGCCGCGCGACGGAACCATTTCACCGCCTCGTGATAATCCTGGGTCACGCCCTGGCCGTTTTGAAAACAGACGCCGAGATAACACTGCGCCTGCGCGTTGCCCTCTTCGGCGGCGTGGCGCATTGCCTCAAACGTGTCCCATGTTTGACGGTTTGACATGACGTAAAAATTATAATTTCAACAACTTTTCGTGCCGGACTTAAAATAGATTGTGTCCGCGTAAATTCAAGCCGCGAATTCATCGGCGCGTTTTCGCTTTCGCTGGGCAAAATGGCCTGCTACACAATTTCCATGGCAACCAAACTCACCATCGGCTTTCTCGGCGCGGGCAAAATGGCCACGGCGCTGGCGCGTGGCTTCGTCCGCGCGGAAATTGTCTTCCCCAAGGAAATCATCGCCGGCGACGTGTCCGCCGCGGCCCGCACCTCTTTCACCAAGGAAACCGGGGCTAAGGCCGCCGCGTCCAATTCCGACGTTTTGAAATTCGCCAGCGTCCTGATTCTGGCCGTGAAACCCGACCAGGTCGCCGGGGTTCTGGCCGAGCAGCGCGGCAATTTCACCAATGAACATCTGCTGATTTCCATCGCCGCCGGGGTGACGCTTGCCAAAATGGAAGCGGCGTTGCCCGCCGGCGCACGGGTCATTCGCGTCATGCCCAACACGCCCGCGCTGGTGGGCGAAGCGGCGGCGGCCTTTGCGCTCGGCAAATCCGCGACGGCAGCGGACGGGGAAATGGCGAAGAAACTTCTTTCCGCCGTCGGGATCGCGTTTCAGGTGAAGGAAACGCTGCTCGACGCCGTGACCGGCCTGAGCGGCAGCGGCCCGGCTTATGTTTATCAATTCATCGAGGCGTTGAGTGATGGCGGGGTGGCGGCCGGTTTACCGCGCGACATCGCGACGAAGCTAGCGGCGCAAACCGTTTTGGGCGCGGCCAAAATGGTTTTGGAAACCGGCCAGCATCCCGGCGCGCTCAAAGACCAGGTCACCAGCCCCGGCGGTACGACGATTGAAGGCTTGCACGAACTGGAAAAGGGCCGGTTGCGCGCCGTGGTGATGAGCGCCGTCCGCGCCGCGACAGAAAAATCGAAGAAGCTCGGACAGGGTTGAGTATGAACGCGAAGTCTCTTTTTCTAATTGCTTTTCTGACGTTGAGTTTATTCCTTACTGGCTCAGCCGAAGACGCAGTTTCTGTGCAGAAGACTAACGAGGAATGGCAGGCTCATACCTACCCTCGAATCGGACTGAAGATAAAGCTTCCCAATTGGAAAACAGATATTGAAGACCAGGGGCGCAGGTGGTCCTTGTTGGCATATCCGCTTGTGGAAAGTCCTATTACGGATGTTCAGTATAGAATTGTGATCTCAGCGATCAAGCTTCCCGAGGAAGAGCACCTGAGGATTTATCCGAAGCCCGGCACAAATTCTACTGACTGGATGAATTCACAGCACTTGCAGACGAGTCAAATGACAAATGCCTTTTGGATTTACTCCCGGAGAGATGTCTTCGGCTCCAACGGATTCGCTTACTTTTGCGAAGGGAGCATCAAACGAGACGCGAACTTGAAACCGAAAGATGTCCACCAACTAGATGGAGACGAAGAAAAGCTCGCAATTGAAGTGCGAAAGATTCTCGATTCCATCGAAGTGCTTTCCACGAACTCAGCGACGAAACCATGATGTCTAGCTTGCAAGCCGGACAGGCTTTAACGCTTGGCGATCAGTTCCCGCACATCCACCGCTTCCATTCCGGCTGAACGAATTGCGGCCATGCCGAGGTCCGTGTCTTCGTAGGCGCGGCAAAATTTCGGCTCGACGCCAATCCGTTTCGCGGCTTCGAGAAAAATATCCGGGGCGGGTTTCTGGTTTTTCACCATTTCACTCGTGACGATGGCATCGAACAAATATCGGATGTTCAGGCGTTCCAGCACCAAGGTGATGATTTTTTCTGTGCCGCCGGACGCAACGGCCATCGGGATTTTACCATGATGCGCCTTCGCAATCTCCACGACGGCGTGGATGGGTTCGATTTGCGAAAGAGTTGTCAGGTAGGTTTCTTCTTTTTCGTGCGCGATGGCGATGTGGTCGAGCGAACGGCCCTGTTCCTGCGACAGCAGCTTGAGAATGTCGCGCGCCGGGACCCCACCGAGCGAATAAAAACGGTCTTCGGGAAAATGAAGTCCATGGCGCTGCGTGACCATGTTCCAAGCGCGCCAGTGCAACGGCATCGTGTCCGCCAGCGTGCCGTCGCAGTCAAAAATGAGCCCGTGCGGTTGTGATTGATGTTTCGTCGTCATAAATCAAATGAAATGGGCTGGCCCGATCGCCGTGTTGCGTATTGCGTCAAGTATTCACCGACGGCCAATCGCTGCTTGACGCAACCCGCACCACGTATCACGTCTTCAATGCCTCCAATTTTTCCTCCAAATCATGTGTCATCAGCGGCTCGAGCAGCGGGTCGAGGTCGCCTTCAATGAAGTTCGCCAAGTTGTACAGCGTCAGTTCAACGCGGTGGTCGGTGACGCGGTTTTGCGGGAAATTGTAGGTGCGGATTTTTTCGCTGCGTTCGCCGCTGCCGATCTGGTCTTTGCGCTGCGCGGCGTATTTCGCGTTTTCCTCGTTAATTTTGCGTTCCAGCAGGCGCGAGCGCAGGACTTTCAACGCTTTCACCCGGTTCTTTTGCTGCGAACGCTCATCGGCGCACCGGACAATGAGGCCGCTGGGCTTGTGGATGATCTGCACAGCCGAGTCGGTGGTGTTGACACCTTGCCCGCCCTTGCCGGAAGCGCGGCAGACGTTGATTTCCAATTCCTCCGGTTTGATTTCGATGTCCACTTCCTGCGCCTCGGGCAAAACGGCGACGGTGCAGGTGCTCGTGTGGATGCGGCCCTGTGCCTCGGTCGCGGGCACGCGCTGGACCCGGTGGACACCGCTCTCGTATTTGAGCCGCTTGAAAACGTCCGTGCCAATGATGGAAAAAATGATTTCCTTGAAACCGCCAAGATCGGACGGGTTGGAATCCATCGTTTCCACCTTCCAGCCGCGTGTTTCAGCGTAGCGACAATACATCCGGTGAAGATCGGCGGCGAACAGCGCGGATTCCTGGCCGCCTGCGCCGGCGCGAATTTCGATGATGGTGTTGCGCGAATCGGTCGGGTTGGGCGGCAGAATGCCGAACTGGATTTGCTGCGCGAGACGTTTCCCCTCGATTTCAAGCCGGGCAGCCTCGTCTTTGGCGAGTTGTGCAAGTTCGGAATCAGGCGGTTCGCTTTTCAACAGCGCGCGGTTCTCGTCCAAATGGGCGAGGGTTTTCAAATAGCTCCCGCCGTACGCGACCAGCTCCTTGAGCCGGGCGTATTCCCTGGACAATTCCTGCGCGCGTTGCGGGTTGTCGAAAACTTTTGGGTCGCTTAGCGCGGCCTCGACCTCGGCAAGGCGCCTGGAGAATTTTTCGATGTGCGGTCGCAGGTCCATTTTCGATTTACGATATGCGATTTACGATTGACGAATGGCTGCGCGAAATACGCGTCCATCGGCAATCGTAAATCGTAAATTTCACGGGCATTTGCTTTGGAAAAAGAAACCGCCTGCATTCTGCCGAAACAGAGCACAGGCGGATCAATATCGGGAAGCTACTTCTTTTTCTTGCGGGTTGCCGCCGCCGCTTGGGCGGCCAGGGTCTTGGCGGCGCGTTGCTGGAATTTGTCCACGCGGCCGGCGGTGTCCACAAACTTCTGCTGACCGGTGTAGAACGGGTGGCACACGTTGCAAATGCCCACGATGATCACGGGCTTGGTGGAGCGGGTCTTGATCTCATTGCCGCAGGCGCAACGGATTTCCGCGTCCACATATTTCGGATGAATGTCCGTCTTCATAAAAAGGGCCACAAACTTACCATGAACGAGCCGGATAACAAGAGGGAATTTGCATGAATTACACACCGCTAATCCACTTGCGGTCTTCCCAAACGGCTTTGATCGACGCCAGATTGCGCGAATCGAAAACGTTTTTTGCCGCCGAAATCAGCCTGCCTTTTTTCAAATTGTTGAAGGCGTCGCTGGTGCTGATGGCAACGAACTGGAGCACGCTCGGGTCACGGTAACAGTCAATCATGCAGCGGGTGCAACCGTCGCGAATGAGTTTTGAGTCGTCCCACTCGTACACCTTGCACACGGGTTTCTCCCAGAAATGACAGCGGTAAAGGTCCAGTTTCCAGTCGAGGTAAAAATATTTGTGCCCGCCGAGGCAGCCGAACTTCTCCTTTTCGCCATGCAAATGCCGCTGCATTTCGGTCAGCGATTCCGCCGGATTGACAACTTGGAAACTGCTGCGCTGTTTCATCCGTTTAATTTTCTCAAACAGCTCAATCAATTCATCCTTCGAGTAATTGACCAGCCCGCTGTCGCTGAAGCTGAGATAGCTGCTGGCCAGCGAAGTCAGCGGATAACTGAACGTGCAACTTTTGAATCCCAGGGTTTCGAGAAATTCCGGGAGCCGATCATAATCGTCAATCAACCGGCTCGCCGTGATGCTGGCGGTGGTCTGGATGCCGATCGAATGGAAGAATTCGTTGGCGCGTTTGATTTTCCTGCAGACATCCGGCAGGCCGCGGTTCTTCTCGTGTTTGGAAACATCGTGCGCGTCAATGGACATGATCACGCTGCTCAGGCCGTCGCTGGCGAGGCCGCGCATGTTTTCCTCAGTCCAAAGCCCCCCGTTGGTGCAAATCATCGGATGAATCCCGCGCTCCGCCGCGTAGCGCGTCATGGCACGCAAATCGCGATGCACCATCGGTTCGCCACCAACGAACAACAGATAGCCGACGTGATTTTTGACGGCGATGTCAATGACGTCACGCGTTTCCTGCAGCGTCACGCTGTGCCGGGCTTTGGGATCAAACTTGGAGCGGGCAAAACCGCAGAAATCGCAGTCCGCATTGCAAATGTTCGTGATGGCAAACTGGAGATAGCTTGGTCCGCCATGATTAAGCACTTCGGCGGCAATCTTTAGCACGCCTTTCTTTGGTCGCACGACCGGCTTGGAAAAGTCCGATGTCGGCGCAGCCGGAGTAACGGCTGTGACAACACGTGGAGTTGTTTCATCTGAAACGTTGTTCATTACGAATTACGACATCTTGCGGGCAGGAAATGTTGCGGGCAAACCTTCTTTCTTTGCAAAAATTGTTATTGATGATTTTCCCTTTGCGTGAGTGGCACGTAAAGTTTAATGTTTTTTCCGGCTTGTCCGATGGTGTAACGGTAACACAGCGCCCTTTGGAGGCGTTATTCATGGTTCGAATCCATGTCGGACAGCCAAAAAATCACTTCACATTACCCATCGAGTTCCGATTCGCAAGCACTGCAAGTTTCGGCATCGGTTGACATATCGTTTCCTTCGCCAGCTCCGCCACAACGCTTCAACCAGACCATGAGGATGCTGATGTCCGCAGGCGACACGCCGGAAATTCGGGCCGCCTGACCGATGGTCGTTGGACGAATTTTTGAAAGTTTCTGGCGTGCTTCAAGTCGCAAGCTTGGCACCGATGAAAATTCAAAAGATTCGGGAATCTGCTTGTCCTCCAAGTTCTTGAACTTCTCAACTTCTGTCTCCTGTCGTTCGATGTACCCGGCATATTTGATGGCAATCTCAACTTGCTGGATTTCCTCCCCGGACAGAGCGTCGTTGCGATTCGGCAAATCTTTGTAGCCGACTTCAGGTCTGGAGAGAATTTTTGCCAAAGAATTACTTACATAATATGTTGAATATAAACGATTCAGTTCTTCTAATATAGCTTTCTGTTTGGAGCAAAATATTGAATACTTACGTTCAGGTAAAAGACCGATTTCATGTCCAATGTCTGAAAGCCGCAAGTCGGCATTGTCTTGACGGAGCAAAAGTCGATATTCAGCGCGCGATGTGAACATGCGGTAGGGCTCAGTCGTACCTTTGGTAATTAAATCATCAATCAGGACTCCGATATACGCCTGATCGCGCCGAAGGATGATTGGGTCGAGGGAATTGATTCTTCTGGCTGCATTAATCCCAGCGATAATTCCTTGGGCACCAGCCTCTTCATATCCGGATGTTCCGTTGATTTGTCCGGCTAAAAACAGATTCCTACAGGCCTTTGTTTCCAAAGATGGCAGTAATTGTGTTGGGTAGGCAAAATCATATTCCACAGCATAGGCTGGACGCATGATTTCAGCGTTTTCGCAGCCTATGATTGTCCTGACCAATTCCACTTGGACTTCAAACGGCAGACTTGTAGAGAAGCCATTGACGTAGAATTCGTCAGTTTCAACCCCCTCCGGCTCAAGAAAAATTTGATGCCGCTCCTTTTCTGGAAACTTCACGATTTTATCTTCAATTGACGGGCAATATCTTGGGCCGATTCCTTCAATAGTGCCTGAATACAAAGGAGATTTGTGTAGATTTGAGCGAATTATTTCTGCGGTCTTTTGTGTGGTAAATGTTATAAAGCAACTCAATTGGCCATTGATTTTATCTAGGATTGAACCTGGCGGGTATTTCACGGCGGAACGGCCGCTGCCAAACGAATTTTGGGCCGATTGTTCCATGTGGAACAAATCATCCTTCCAGAATGTGAAATAAGGAACCGGTTCGTCTCCCGATTGAGCTTCTGTTTTGGAGAAGTCAATTGATCGTCTCAAAAGTCGTGGGGGAGTCCCGGTTTTTAGCCGGCCAAGCTTAACGCCGATTTCTTTAAGCGACATTGACAGGCCTAACGCGGCTAAATCGCCAGCTCGTCCGCCAAGTTGCTGGTTTAATCCAACATGCATCAATCCCCGAAGAAATGTCCCCGTCGTTATTACGATTGTCTTTCCGAGGTATTGGACTTCAAGGGTGGTTTCGACTCCAAAGGCTACTCCGTCCTTGTGAAGTATTTTTGACGCTTGTCCCTGCTTTAAATCTAAATTGGGTTCTGATTCACAGACCCATTTAAGCCGAAATTGATAAGCCTTTTTGTCGCACTGTGCTCGTGGTGCCCAAACAGCCGGACCTTTTTTTGTGTTCAGCATTCTGAATTGCAATCCGGTCATGTCTGTGGCCTTGCCCATCTCTCCCCCAAAGGCATCAATTTCGCGCGCTAGGTGCCCTTTGGCGAGTCCGCCGATGGCAGGGTTGCAGGACATCTGTCCGATGGTGTCTGCATTCATGGTGAGCAGCAAAGTTTGACAGCCCATTCTGGCAGCAGCCAATGCGGCTTCAATCCCGGCATGACCAGCACCGACAACAATGACGTCGTATTGTTTTGGATAAACAAACATTAGAAATTAAATTATAGCATATTTCCGTTTTAATATGCTCTTACCAAACAACTTACATATTATTCCGCTTTGATTCGTGGATAGATATTCGCATATTTTAAAGATGTGTTCAACTTCATCTTCCGCACCAATTCCTTTGGAGATTTCTTCAACACTAAACAGCGCGCCAGGTTGTTTGGAGAGAAAATCCAGCACCTTGCGCTGTGTTTCAATCACCCTGCCGGCAGCCTTCTTGCCAGCTTCGACGCCAGGTTGGTGGTAGGCATTGATGTTGATTAATGAGGCGTAAAGGCCGACAGCCCGTTCAAACAATGCGATGAGCATTCCAACCACAAAGGGAGAAACTTCTTTGACTGTGATGGTGACAGATTCCCTGTCCTTATCAGCGAGTGCTTGGCGGGTTCCCAGATAAAATCCGTGAAGATAATCTCCGGATGTCACTTTGGATTCAACCTCCAAGCTTTGTTTATTCCCATCCTTCAAAACCTCTATAAAGACGACAAAAAAATTGTTCAGCCCATCCCTGAGCTGTTGAACATATGAATGTTGATCTGTTGCACCTTTATTTCCGAGAACCACAATTCCCTGATTGACCACATTCCGATTCAAATCTTGTCCTTTGCCGAGTGATTCCATCACCAGTTGCTGAAGATACTTTGAAAACAGCTCCAAACGGTCTTTGTAGGGTAAAACGACCATGTTTTTGGTTCCTTTACCGTTACCTGACTCGTACCAAGCCAGTGCAAGCTGTGCTGCTGGGTTTACTTTAACGTTAGACAGCCTTGTTGACATGTCACATTCACAAGCTCCTAAAGTTAAATTAGTTATGTCAATTCCTTGTAGGGCGGCTGGTAATAGCCCGACTGCTGATAACTCGCTGGTCCGGCCACCAACCCAATCCCACATTGGAAATTGTGTTAACCATTTGTTATTCATGGCGTGCTTATCAAGTTCACTGCCGTACGTGGTAATGGCAACGGCGTGTTGTCCGAAATGAAGGCCTGCGTGCTTGAAGGCATTTTCCGCTATCAGCATTCCGTTGCGGGTTTCCTTGGTGCCGCCGGACTTGGAAATGATAATGCAAAGGGTTTTGTCCAGATCGGATCCAATTGTGGCAAGAACCCTGTCCATGCCGTCTGGGTCGGTGTTGTCAAAGAAAAAGGGCTTGAGTTTGTCGGTACGCGGATCACCCAGAGCGTGGGCGACGAATTGCGGCCCCAGTGCCGACCCGCCAATACCAATCAAAAGGTAATTCTTGAACACCCCACCGGCACCGCGAATTTTACCCGCGTGAATTTTAGCTGAGAAATCCTTGATTCGAGCAACGGTATCTTCAATTTCCTTGCGAATTTCCGGCGATGGCGCGAGCAATGGGTTCCGCAGCCAATAATGTCCAACCATGCGATTTTCATCCGGATTAGCAATGGCCCCAGATTCGAGCGCTGCCATGTTGGTGAACGCCTTTTGAATTTGCGGTTCCATCGCCGCGAAGAATGTGTCATTCACATTCATCCGGCTCAAATCCACGCTCAGCCCAAGTTTGGGAAACTCAGTGTAATATTTTTGAAATCGCTCCCACCATTCCAGCTTTGAGTAATTCATAAAATTGGAAACATGTCGAATAAACTCGACGGTAACGTCTGGCAAGAAAATAGCGTGTGCGGCCGAATTCGCAATGAGCGGAGTCTGGAAAATTTGAAGGCTGAATTACACCCGGAGTTTCAGACAACCAACAGGAGGTCCGTCAGCCTCGCACCCTCCTTATTTCACCGGCAAAGTGATGCGAATGGTCGTACCGGAGCCAATTTGTGACTTGATTCGGACATTTCCGTGGTGTGTTTCGATAATGCGGCCAACGATGGCCAACCCCAATCCTGTTCCCTTGGCCTTCGTTGTGCCCAAAACTGCTGTGAAGGCGCGTTTTTGAACTTCCTTGCTCATGCCGCCACCAGTGTCCTTGAATTCCACCGTAACGTGCGTTGCCCGCGGATTGCTCCGCGGCAAACGAATGGCTTTGGACGCGACCGTGAGTGTCCCGCCACCTGGCATGGCCCCGGCGGCGTTGAGGATCAAATTCAAAAACGCCTGTTCCAGTTGCGGTGCGTCGCCCATCACGGCCGGCAAATCCGGCCGCAATTGACGGACCAGCCGGATTTTTTGATTCGCCAGTTTGTGCCGCACAAGTAATCCAAGCTCGTCCACCAATTCATTCAAATTCACCGGCGCGAGCTTGGGCTCGGTCGTGCGTGCAAACGCGAGAATCTGCTCGACAATCTTGTTCAGGTGCTCGATTTTCGCGTCAATGATCCGGGCGTCCTTCGCGCGCGGGTCGCCTTCCGGAAACTTCAAATCCAGCGAATGATACAACAGCTTCATCACCGTAAGCGGATTGCGGATTTCGTGTGCAACCTCGGCGGCCAGAAGGCCGAGCGCGGAAAGTTTTTCGTTCTGCCGCAACTGTTCCTCGACGTCCACGACGCGTTCATAAAGCCGCGCTTTTTCAATCGCAATCGCTGACAACTCGGCCAAAGCGCTCAAAATGCTGATTTCCTCGTTGGAAAAACTATGCGGACGGCCCGTGTAAATGCTCAAAGTCCCGATCGCCCGGCCGGCAAAGATCAGCGGCACGCTCAGCAACGAAATCAATCCTTCGCACCGCGCGACTTCGACATGCTGATAACGGCTCGACTCCTGGACGTTGGCGACCTGTAACGGTTTTTTACGACGTACCACGACACCGAGCAGGCTGTCGGCGACGGCCAATCGCGGTTTGTTGATGTAAGCTTCGCCCGCACCGTGGCTGGCGCGCAAATCGAGCCATTCGCGGCTTTCATCCAGCATCATCAGCGAGCACATCCGCGCGCGCATCAACACGCCCGCTTCGCGGGTGATGGCCTGTAACGCTTCGTCGAGATTCAACGTGGAGTTGATCGTCCGGCTCACACTGGCAAGGGATTCGAACAAATGCGCCTTCAGCCGCAATTGTTCGTAGAGCCAGGTGTTTTGAATCACCTTGGCCGCTTGCACCGCCAATTCCCGGAGCAATTCTTGGTCTTCCGCGGTGAAGGCATCCGCGCGATCCGAATCCATGTTGAGGACGCCGCGCGTTTCACCGTTCACTTCCAGCGGCACCGCCAGTTCCGACCGCACACTGCGGCGTGCCATCACGTAGCGCGGATCCTGCGTCACGTCGCCGACGCGCGCGGGTTTGCCGGTGCGCGCAACCCAGCCGGTGATGCCTTCACCAACGCGCAATTTGAGCCGCGTTGCCGCAGACGGCAGGTTTTGCGACGCGTGGATTTCCAGAAAGCCCGACGTGGGATTGATCAAGACCACCGAGCCGCTTGACGCGTGTATCAGCCGCACCGCTTCGCTTACGATCAATTGCAGTGCTTCCTGGGGTTCAAGCGTGGAATGAATGACATTGCTCACTTGATAGAGCAATTGCAGCCGCTCGTAACGCGACATCGGCCTGAAATGCTTGTCACTCACAATCGAAACTCAAATTCATCGCACCCGCGCCGTCAGCACCAGGCCCGTTGCGCCAAAGATCATATTGGGCAGCCAAGCTGCCAGCCACACAGGCAAATGACCGTTAGGAGCCGAGCCGAGCGCAAGGCTGACGGACTGGATCACAAAATAACCGAAGCAAATAAAGATGCTGCCCGCCACGCCGACAAAAAGATTTCGGCGCCCCGAAGCCGCGCCAAACGGAATGGCGATGAGCACCACAACCAGACACGTCCAAGGCGCGGCAAGCCGCCCATAAAATTTCGTGAACAGCCACCTTGAATCAGCGCGCGGCAAATTCGGATTTAGCCGCAAATGATCCAAAATGACCCTGAGTGGAATATCCGCCCGGCGGGAATTGCGGAGGCCCTGATAGCTGCTGATTTTGATCTCGTCCTCAATTTCCGCCGGTTTTTCGGTGAATTCCGGCATCGCCAGCACGTTTGTTTGAAATGACGGCAACAGCGGCGCGCTGGCGTCCGTCTGCGAGTATTCCGCCGCGTTAAAAAAAATCCAGACGCCGGTGATGCGTATCGCGCGGTCGGCATACAAGCGGTGGCTCGAACCGTCGGGCAACGTCCAGTTCACCTGCGGCTTCAGCATTTCGGCGGTTTTTACGCGGTATTCGGCAATAAACCATGTGCGATGATCGCGTGCATTGGTGAAGCCGAAGTTGCGGAAATCGTTTTGTGTTTCAACATCGCCCGGCTTTTGCACATGACGATTCAATATTCGTTCCGCCCAATTCGTGCTGCGCGGCACGCACCATTCATTCAGCCAGAACAAAACCACGCTCGCAACCAAACCCACGACCAAATAGGGCACGCACAGGCGCCACAAACTCACGCCCGCCGCGCGCATGGCGGTGATTTCGTTGTGGCGCGCGTGATTCGTGAGTGTGTAAAGCAACGCGAGCAGCAGCACGACCGGCAGTATCGTCACCAAAAATTCCGGCGTCATCGCAACGGAATACTCGATGACATCGAGCAAATGCAGTTTGCGTTCCTGCATTTCCTGCAACTCGGTGAACAGGTCGTAAGAAATCCAGAAAATCAGAAAACCGCCGAGGCAATACGCCAAAGGCGTAAGCAGTTCGCGGAACAGATATCGGTCGAGCAACCGCATTGTGTGGTCAGAGTAAGCGGGGCGAGTCGTATGGAGCAAGTTTTGTCGTCAGCGCAAAACTAATCCGCCGGACGAAGTTCAAAGCATGTCGCTGGTTTTCGCCCGCCTACGCGCTTCTTGCTACGGCGCGGCAGCCTTCGCTCTCCGTTCTGGCTCGCCGAGCCGTAGCTCGTAGCGAAGCGGAGAGTGAAGGCTGGTGGGTTGGCCGGGACTCGAACCCGGGACCAACGGCTTAAAAGGCCGCTGCTCTACCGACTGAGCTACCAACCCACAAAATTATTCATCCATCAAAACTGGGGCTTAATCCCCATAACAACCCCGGATACCTTCGGGGCCGCTCTGCCAACTAAGCCACCAATCCGCCAAGATGCCAAAGGTTATTATCCTAAAACAGTCGCCGTGCCACGCAAGGTTTTTCGCGATGAATCAAGGCCAAAAAGGCTGCCAGCCACATCCTGATTTCCAGACCATTCAGTTTTTGCGATTTGTCTTTTTGACCGCACGGGTTAAAGTGATTCCATCAAAACGGCCACTTGCGTAAAATTCTGGGGCGTGCGCGGCTCGATTTCGACACCGGGACCGACGACCGTGCGCTACGGCGGCAACACGTCGTGCGTTGAAGTGCGCGCCGGCGGAGAAATCATCCTGCTCGACGCGGGCACGGGGCTGCGTGCGCTGGGCCATTCGCTGCTGACGGAATTCAAGGATCGGCCGCTCCATCTGACCATGCTGCTGACGCACACGCATTGGGATCACATCCAGGGCCTGCCGTTCTTTGGACCGATTTACAATCCACGCTGCCAGCTGCGGATTTTGGGCTGCGAAGGCACGCGCAAAGGCCTGGTCAATGCCCTGACAGGCCAGATGGAAAGCACCTACTTTCCCATTCCGTTCCACAAACTGCCGAGCAACATCGAAATCGAGGAACTCAAGGACTTCAACTTCAACCTCGGCCCGGTGTGCGTGCGGGCCATGCGTGCCAATCATCCCGGCCTGTGTGTCGGCTACCGGTTGCTCTCGCCCGACAGCTTGATTGCCTTTTTCCCCGACGCCGAACCGCGCACCGGCGGCCGGGACCGGGAAATGATTGAATTCCTGCGCGACGCGGATTTGTTGATTCTCGATTCGCAATACGACGCTAGGGAATATCAAAAGCACGTCGGTTGGGGACACGGTTGCGTGGACGATTCGGTCGCGCTCGCCCTGCAGGCCGGAGTCAAACAACTTTCCCTGTTCCATCATGACCCAGACCACGACGACAAGCGGATTGACAAAATGGTCCAGCACGCGCGCCGGCTCGTGGCCAATAAACGGGCGAAATTGTGCGTGGACGCCGCGCGCGAAGGCGCCACCATCAAACTGCCGGCAAAATCCGGTCGCTGATTTTTTTTGCTGCCTTAAATCAAAATAGGCTGCAAATTACGCCGTCCATTAAATGTTAGACCCCGTTCGTATACTCAATCTGCAACGCAAAGTCATTGCGGTCGTGACGATTATTTATGCTGCAAGCGTGGCTGGTTGCGTGACGCGTTCGGTGACAAAGCCGCAGGGTGAAGGATACGGACTTATCACCTTCTCAAAGACGACCGACCTAATCCACTGGGGCATGACGAGTCACGTATATTACTGGGACGATAAAGGCCATCGGACGCGGGTTTGGTACAGCCGGCACTACTGGTTAGTGGATGATAAAGACATCGCGCTGTTCGATGGCGATAACGGCGAGCTATTTGCCGTTCATGGTTCCGGGCCGGTGATTGACATTACAGACGAAGTGAAACTCATCTGGGCTAAAGCCTCGGGCTTGAATTTCGACGCTGTGCGCCGTTCAGCAGGCATTTACTCAGCCACGAAGCATGATCACTCTTTTACGGTTCGCGTCGGGTTTGCTATGGGCGAAAAAGGTAACGTGGAGTTCTCTCGCGAGCAGATATTGGCCCTCATCGACAAGGCCAAGCAGAAAGGAGTCCGCTTGGTATATGACCATAACACTCATAAGGGCATGCCTTATCTCAAGCTTGCTTTGGATGAATCCGAAACGAATTAGATGGCAAATGAAAGGGGTCAAATGTGAGGATAGACGGCAAATTTCCTTCGGTTACGGCGGGATAAGCGTGTGAAATTATTTTGGTTTCTCGCCGTAGTTGATGGTCATCGCGCCGCCAAGGAAATTGATGACACGCACATTCACGAGCTTTAGTTCCCGCATCTTTTCCGCAACGCCCTCTTGCGCCGGATAATGCTTGAGCGATTCAAGGATGTAGGTGTAGGCATCCGCGTTGCCGCAGAACAGCCGACCAATAAGCGGCACGGAGCGGCGCAAATGACCGAAATAAAATTTACGCCACAGCTCATTGGCCGGCTTGCCGAAATCCAGCACCACCAGCCGCCCGCCCGGTTTGGCCACGCGGCGCATTTCTTCCAGCCCTTTTTCCCAACTCGCCAGATTCCGCAAACCGTAACCGACGGTGACCGCGTCGAATGTCCCATCGGGAAACGGAGTCTGCTGCGCGTCATCCTGGATGAAGGTCGGATTTCGCGCCCCGGTTTTCGAGTCCCGGACAGTATTTCGGGACTCAGCCACGTCGAGCATGGCGGCGCTGAAATCGAGGCCGATGACCGCCGCGCCGCGCCGCGCGAGCGCAAATGCGATATCGCCGGTGCCGCAGCACAAATCCAGCGCGCGCTGGCCGGGTTGAACGGCGGCAAGTTCGGCGACGCGCCGTTTCCAGCGCCGGTGCAAGCCGAAGCTTTGCAGGTCGTTGAGCAAATCGTAGCGCCGGGCGATGGCGGCAAAAAGGTCGTTGACCCTGGCCGCGCGCTGTTCGCCGGGTGTATAGAAAACGTTGCTCACGCGGCCAGTTTAGCACAGGAGAGGGCGCAAAAGCCAAAAAAGCGTCAAATTGCTTTGTGTCAGAAGCAGCGTCTGTTAGGTTGGCACAAAATTGGCTATAAAAAGCGGGTCAATTATTGTTTAATCATGGAATTATGAACGCCGAAACTTCGGCAGCGCCGAAAAAGAAAATTTTGGTGGTGGATGACAACGAAGTCATCCTCAAGACGATTTCCTTGAAGCTGCAAGGCTGCGGTTATCAAGTCATTACCGCGCTGGACGGCTCCGAAGCCGTTGCCGCCGCGCGCAAGGAAACCCCCGATTTGATTCTGCTGGACATTAACTTTCCGCCAGACGTGGACGGCGTTCCGTGGGACGGTTTTCGCATCATGGATTGGTTTCGCCGCCTGGATCCGTCGAAGAGAGTTCCCATCATCATCATCACCGGCCTTGAAGATATGAAAAACAAGGAACGGGCCACTTCCAGCGGCGCGGTGGCGTTTTTCCACAAGCCCATCAACCACGACGACTTGCTCAAGGTGATTCGTGCGACGTTGGGTGGTTCGGACAAGCCAGCCTGAAATCGGGCTTGTAAATCCGGCAAGTTCGCATAGCCTGTCTTCTTTCTTCTGGAAGCGAGCGTAGCTCAGTCTGGTAGAGCGTCACGTTGCCAACGTGAATGTCGAGGGTTCGAATCCCTTCGCTCGCTCCAATTCACCCACTGCGCAGGCAGCGACTTCATTGTTCATTTAAGTTTCTGTCCAGCACCACAGGTGCGATATCTTTGTAGCACCAAAACCAAATCCATCTCAAGCCCCATCGGGGCGGCATATTTCAAATCGAAGTAGTAGCGGACGCAAGTCCGCTCTAAATAATATTTAAGCCGACTAACGTCGGCTGCTACAGGGAAACGCCTTCACGCGCGAGCAGGTCGCGCTTCCGATTTAATCCGCCGGAGAAGCCGCCGAGTTTTTTGTTCGCGGCGAGCACGCGGTGGCACGGAATCAAAACCGGAATTGGATTTGCCCCGCACACGCCGCCCACGGCACGAACGGCCCTCGGTCTGCCAATGGCGCGGGCGATTTCACCGTAACTTTTGGTTTGGCCACGGGCGATTTTCCGCAACGCGTTCCAAACCTTCCTTTGAAACGTTGTGCCGTTGGATAAATCAAGTGGCGGAAATTTCCCGGGCGAACGTCCAGCGAGGACATTTTTCAACGCGGCAGCGGTTGCGCGATGCCAGCGGCGGACTTTGGTGGGGACGCCAATGGACTTGACGGCTCGCGGGGACGCTCGCCCCACCGATGGAAAATCCAGTTCCGCCAGTCCTTTTTCCGAATAACGTGCGACAAATTGACCGGTGTTGGTGGCAATGGACAGTTTAATCGAACCTTTTTCAAAACCGCAGCAGCCGACGTGAGGAGGCTCTGATTTCTTTAAAGTATGGGCCTCGTTACCTCGGCTGCTACGGAAAGTTGAAACCGCCTCAATCGGCCGGGATTTCATGGAGGGTTCATTCAGTGGCTGCGCATGAAAACACAGATGGTTCCGAACAGAATAACGAACAATATGATGGCAAAAAAGATGAAGCGGTTGCGCGCGACGCGCTTCTCGTAGCGCATCGGACGAAGGCCATGCACGCCACCGGTGGCCAGATAGGCGACGAGCCGAGGATTGTTCGTGGTGGGCCGGCGGAAATGGTTCCGGATGCGGTTGAAGAGCGCGGGCAAATCGTATTTGCGGACGCCCAGTTCGTTGAATTGGTCGGGCGCGGCGGGCTCCTCGGGGTCGGACAAAGGTTTTACCTCTTCGAAAACCGGCTCATGCACCGGTGGCGGAGGAGGCGGGGCGGGTTTGTGCGCGCGAGCGATGGTCGCGCCGTGCGGAATGGCGGTGGAACGCAGACGCGGAGTTGGCGTGCGCTGAAGTTGCGCATCAAGCTTTTGGATTTCGGATTCGAGCGCGGCAATCTGGTTGGTGAGGGCGCGCGAACGGTCGGAAAGCGGGTCGTTTTTTTTCTTCGCGGACGCCATACGAGAATTTCAGCGCCGCATCAAAACGGCGACCAGCACGCCCAGCGCGGCCAAGGCAATCAGCACCAGCGGCCAGGTCATCGCCAGACCAAATCGGCACAACTCGCCAAAACTCATACTGGCGAACGGAGAGACGGCGGAAGCGGGAGCCTCTCCCGCCCCGGCTTCCGCCTTCGCCTCGCCGTCCAGGACGGAAAATTTGAGCCGCGCGGCGTTCCATTCCATGCGCGCGTTTTCGATGGTGGTAAGCGCCCGGGTGAGTTCGATGCTGAAATTGTCCTTCGTCCACGCTTCGTCGTGGATGGCCTGGATTTTATCGAGCGCGTCGCGGAAATCGGCGACGGTCTTGACCATCTGCTCGGCGTCACGGCGGGCATTGAACTCGGCCTCTTCGAGCAGGCCGAGGCCGCGTGTGAGATGGTGAATCATTTCCTGGCGGCCGGTTTGAAATTCCGTCTGACGCCGGCGCAATTCCTCGAGCGCAGCGCGTTCGCGCTCCAAATCATCCTGCGCGCGTTTCAACTCGGCGAGTTTTTGCTGCGCCTCGACGACCTTGCGATCCACCTCGTCGCGCGTCGGCGCGCGGAGCGGGTCGTTGGGTGCAGGCGCGCCGTAAGGCGATTTTTGCGCTTGAAAATCCGTGTCCACAAACTCCGTTGCATCGTAATCAGAAGCCATGTGGCGACTTTAGTCCCGGGAAGGGGAAGTGTAAAGAGCGTTGGCGGCGAAATTTTCCAATCTAGGGCACAACGACCTCATCAGTTTGTGCAGCTCTCTGGTTTAAACTCAAAAGCAATACCACCAGCGCTAAAGCCGCAAAACCGGAAATGAACATCGCCACCAGGTCTGGCTTCCCTGGATCGGGCGGCGGTTGCACGGCAGACCACACGGAAACATCGTGATCCCACAGGGCAACAAACAGAGCCAAATGGAGTGTCAGGAATACAACGACCCATTTGTCACTCATCTCTCCGATAGCGAGAGCCCCCAGCGCGCACCAAAGGAGAAGCAAAGTGTAAGGCGCATGACACAGCCAGGTTGCAGTTTGTGGGGTTGAGCCGAACTCAAGCAGCAGATATACCAGAGAAGTGGTGATCAGCACTTCAGCAAGGGGTTTCAACCAGGCGGCCTGTCGGACTCTGCGGGTAAACAGCAATGGCATGCCGATAAGCAGGAGCGCCGGGGCTGGTCCTAAACGAAGAAGAAAAAAATGGCGCAGGTGTCCTGCGAATGTTGAATCCCATCCAGGTTGAGCATTCCCCTGGGCATACGCTCCATTCCAGTCGGTGGGATCCCCCAGCAACATCCGAAGATTATGCAGCTTGTTAACCGCAAAGCCGTGGAAGCCTATCTTGTTATACTCCTCGACAATGGTTTTGACCGAGGAGTGACTTTCATCCAGCGGAATCACCCCCGCCAGGTGCCATTTGATCAGCCGATTTCCCGGCGGGTCATAGAAGCTTTGGTAAGCAACCCACGGACAGTAAATCAACGCCGCGACGGCAAACGTTGCGACAACATCGCGCATTCGCCATTCCTTTCTTCGAACCCAGAACAGCGGGGCGAGGCCAAGCAGGGCAAACGCGGCTGAACCATGAGACAGCAAACTAAAGGCGCTGGCGCTTCCAACGACCAGCGTCCTGATTCTTTTCGGGCAGTTTTGATCTAGAATCGCTGCGCCCACGGTTAGCGACAGGGCTGCGGACAGCATTTTTGGCCAAGTGTAAACAGTATTGATAAAAACTGCCCCGACTAATGCTACCAATATCACAACCAGCAAAATCCTACGCTCGGTGATGCCCGCGGCGCGCAAAAACCCCCATAACCCCAAAATCCAGAATATATTGACAGCTACTCCCAGGAGCAGATAAGCAAGGTCACTTCCCGCTTTCTTCACAAGCGGGTAGGCGACCATGATCATTCCGGTTTGTAGAGGAGGCCGGTCGCTGGAATGCCAGTCCTCAAGCAGAAAGGGCTTCAGACCGATCCTGTCTTTCGTGAGGCAATCGGCAAACATGCGGGGTATGTCATTATCCATGATCGCCCAATAGCGGCCCCCGATGAGTTGGTTGCCATAGTGCATCCCTCCACGATCTCCTGCCACAGACAGGTAGCCGATGCAAACAATGACCGAGGCCAGAACAGGAACCAAAGTCCGTTTATGTGAAAAGAGAACAGGTTTGAAGCTGAGGGTGATCATTGCCGCTGCTGACAAAGCAATCGATGCACACATGCCAATAAAGGAGTCCGCGAACCAAGCCCAGAAGAGCAACCAGCCGCCAGCAGCCGAGCCGACAACGATAAGTCCCGGTGCCAGACTCGCGGGGACACGTTCTCCGGCAAGTTCGAGAAGCGCAAATCCAGGCGCGAAGACCAGTATACAGGCGGATACGGCCAAGACGACAATCAGCGGAGCCGCAAATATCCCTGCAAAAGGGTAAAGCGGTGGCAGGAAGGCAAAGACCAGAAGGGCAGAAGGAATTATGAAGAGCGGCGGCAACTTGGGGGATTGTCTCTTGTTGGGCGGTGAACGGAACGACCGTGTTTCTTGCTCGGTCGCGCTAATCGAGGAATGGTTATTGTCAGGATTCACAGCGCCGGTGTGTCGTTTACACAATAGTCGTAATCGAGATTATGTTTTCATTCTTCTTTTATCTATGTCCTTCAGCGGGAACGATGGGAATCCCAATCGTTACGAGTGAGCATCGCGAGCATTTCCACTTGTCACCGCACCGTTCACATCCTAAATTCCCCCTGTCACTGACGCGAGGAACTTTTGACATGATTGAGTTGATTCAGTTTCCGTGGAGTCCGTTCTGCATCGTTCAACGGCGCATCCTGGAATTTGCCGGAGTCCGCTTCAAAGTCATCAACATCCCTTCGCAGGACCGCGCGCTCGTTTGGAAACTGACCAAACAGCGTTATTACGGCGTTCCCATCATCAAGGATGACAAAAACGTCATTTTCGAAATCAGCGACGATTCCCAGGTCGTGGCCAAATATCTCGACGAGGAACTCAAACTCGGCCTGTTCCCCAACAAATGGTGCGACGTCCAGTCCATCCTCTGGCGCTGCATCGAAAATGAAATCGAGGGCGTGACGTTCCGGCTCAACGACATTTACTGGAAGGAAATTGTGCCTGCGCCGGAACAACTCGATTTTCTCCGGTTCAAGGAACGCAAATTTGGCCGCGGCTGCCTGGACCAGTGGCGCCGGGACCAGAAGGTCTGGCTCCAGCAACTCGAAGAACGCCTGTTGCCGTTCGAGATGATGCTGACACATCTGCCGTTCATTCTTGAAAACCGCCCGCGTTTTGTGGACTTCGATTTGTTCGGCATGCTCGAAAATTTTCTCTACTCCGGCCATTACGAACTGCCCGAGCGGCACAAGCAAATCCAGGCCTGGCATCGCCGGATGAAGAACGTCAAACGCACAGATTTCAGCGCGTGAAAAATTACATCATCGACACCAACGTCCTCCTTCACGACCCCAATTCCCTGCTGAGCTTTGCGGACAACCACGTCCTGATTCCCATTGAAGTCATCGAAGAAATTGACCGCTTCAAGCGTGAGTCCAGCGAACTGGGCCAGAATGCGCGCAGCGTGTCGCGGATGCTCGATGGTTTCCGCGGCGAGGGCAGCCTGAGCGAGGGCGTGAAGTTGCCCAACGGCGGCAAATTACAAATCGCCTTTCAAAAGAATGGCTACATCAATGGCGACGCCCACGCCAATGGCAACAGCGTGGACAACCGGATTCTTTCGCTCGCCGCGAGCATTCAAAAAGCGCAGCCGAAAAATCCAACCATCCTCGTCAGCAAGGACATCAACCTGCGCATCAAGGCCGACGCGCTGGGTTTGCAGGCCGAGGATTACGAAACCGACCGCGTGTTCATCACCGACCTTTACACGGGCATGGCGGAAATGTCCGTTGCCACGAACAAAATAGCCGCGTTCCGAGCCAAAGGCGAATTGGACCTGGAATCCGGCAAACAATATTTTCCGAACGAATATTGCACACTCACCGACGAAACGAATCCCAAACGCACCGCGCTGACCAAGGTGGACGCCACCGGCACGAAGCTGATCCCGATCATTGACTGCCGCGAAGGGGTCTGGGGCATCAAGCCGCGCAACCGCGAACAGCACTTCGCCTTTGACGCGCTGCTCGACGACCGTGTCAAGCTCGTCACGCTCATGGGCAAGGCCGGCACCGGAAAAACCCTGCTGGCAATGGCGGCCGGACTCAAGCGGGTCGTCAACGACCGCGAATTCCGCCGGCTCGTTGTCGCGCGCCCGACGATTTCGATGGGCAAGGAACTGGGCTTTTTGCCCGGATCGCTTGAGGAAAAACTCGCGCCGTGGATGCAGCCGATTCACGACGCGCTCGAAATGTTGAGCGACCTGAACATGGGGCACGACCATCGCCGCAGCGGCGATCTCATGCGCTCCGGCAGCATCGTCGTTGAGGCGCTGAGTTACATTCGCGGACGCAGCATTGCGAACCAGTTCATGATCATTGACGAGGCGCAGAACCTCACGCCGCTCGAAGCCAAAACCATCATCACGCGTGTCGGCAATGGTACGAAGATTGTTTTTACCGGCGACCCGTATCAAATTGACAATCCGTATGTTGACTCGTCATCGAATGGTTTTAATTACATCGTCAGCCGTTTCCGCTCCGAAACCATCGCCGCGCACATCGAATTGCAAAAGGGCGAACGCTCTGAACTCGCCGAACTGGCAGCGAATATTTTGTAATTTTTGTCAGTTGACAAATGGCTATTACGGTCGAAATTCCTGTTAGAGCTGGACTGGGCGCTTAGGGCGTCTTCAGCGGGCAATTATGATCTCAAACGAGCGACCATCGCCTTACGGACGGGCTCCTTACGGGCAGCCCAAACCGCCGGTCAACGAGGACACGTTAAAATCCGAGCGGATTCAGATTGAGCGCAAGACTTTCGTCCTCACGCTCAAGGAAAATCCGCGCGGCCGGTTCTTGCGCATCACCGAAGACGTCGGCGGGCGGCGCGATACCATCATCATCCCATCCACCGGCCTGGAAGATTTCAAAAAACTCCTCGACGAAATGGTGAAAGCGTCGAACGAAATCCCGCAGAAAAGCAGCCCGCCGGAGACGACGTGAAAAGTCTCCGATTTGTTGATCTTGCAAAAGCGGGCCTCCTGATGCCGGCTCTCACAAATTTTTTCGGGCGGTTTTCCTCCTCGATTTCACCCGCGCCGCGTCGCCCCAGAGACTTTCCAAATCGTATCGCTCGCGCGCGTCCTGCCGCATGATGTGCATAATCACATCAAAAAAATCCAGCACCACCCATGCGCCATGCACCGTGCCGTCCACCGCACGCGGCCGCACGCCGTGTTCCTCGCGCAGTTGGTCGGTAATTTCGTCCACGATGGCGCGCAGGTGCGGTTCGCTCGTGCCGGACGCAATCACGAAATAATCCGTCACCGACGACAGGTCGCGCACGTCGAGGATGATAATGTTTTCCGCCTTTTTGTTGTCCGCGAATTCGCGGCAGAGCCGGGCGAGTTTTTTTGAATCCATATTTGCCGGGAGAATTTAACCACGAATGGACACGGATGGACACGAATAAATTTTTGAGTCTGAAGTCCTCCTCGTTCTCGTCCTCGTCCATCGTCCTCGATTGTTCGAGTACGAGAATGAAGACGAGGAAGAAGACGACCGGTCAAAGATAAAGCCGGCTATTGCGGATTGCTTCCGCCACGGGCGACGGCACGAGATGGTCAACCGGCAAACCCGCCTTCACCCGGGCGCGGATTTCCGACGATGACACGCCCAGCGGAAAACCCTTGAGCATTCGTCCGCGAAACGGTGGCGGAAAATTCGCCGCTGCGCCGCCCGGGCGCGGAATCGCGACAAATTCCGAGAGCTTCGCCAGTTCGCCGGCTTCGCGCCATTCGTTGAGTTTCGCCGCATTGTCGGCGCCGATGAGATAAAACAATTGCGCCTTCGGGAATCGTTTTACGAAGTCGCGCAGGGTTTCGATGGTGTAGGAAATCCCGCCCCAGCGAATTTCTTGGTCGTCCACTTCATAATTCGTTTTGCCCGCGAGCGCGAGCCGCAGCCATTGCAGGCGGGCGGGTGCCGGCGCGGGCCGGCTTTCCGGCTTGAACGGCGATTGCGCCGCCGGAATGAAAAACAGCCGGTCCAAGCCCAGTTCCTCCACCGCCGCCTGCGCGACGAGCAGATGGCCCAAGTGAACCGGGTCAAACGAACCGCCAAATAATCCGAGTTTCATATCAACGCAGGACAGGCTTCCAGCCTGTTTTTCCATTCACTTTTTCAAAAAAATTGGAGACAGGCAAGATGCCTGTCCTACTTTAACAACAACGCCGCACGCCGTTGAACCGCTGTTCGGTGGTTTCAACGTAAATCTGCTGCGCGGTTGCGGGATGATATTCGCAAACCGCCTGCGCCTGCTGGTGCGCGCGTTCCAGATGCGATTCGCCGGACCATTCCTTTGCCAGCGCCAGCGCCAAGGCAGCAGTGCCAGCCACGCCACTAAACTTGCGTCCGCCTTCCACCACCGCGTAATCCGGCAGCCAGACCGGTTCCGTCTCATGCAACACCGCTGGCTTGCGGCGCGACAGCAGCAATAACCACTCGCGCAAGCTTAACAAAACAATCGCGATGACGAGAGCCAGAAAAATTCCGGCGACGGTAGCGTCGAGAAGGTTGTTGAACCGGAGCGTGCGGTTGACAGCAACCAGCTTCCAAGTGTCATCACAAACTTTTTGTTGCGTTGCCAGCTTGGCGGAAAATTCTGCGTCGTGAGGTTTTGCATAATACTCGGCTGCGAACTTCATTGAATCCAAATTGGCCTTTGTATGGGTGCGTTGAAGTTCGGGTTCTTTCTCCTTAAGCATTTGCGCCTGCGCCAGAAATCCGATGCGCGGGTCGGGATGGAAGATTTTTTCCACGCCGGCAGTGAAGGTCACCGCCACCAGCCAGGTGAGGGGAAACAGTGTGATGAGCGCTAGCCAAGGTGAACGCTTTGGAGCGCCGAGCACCGTCTCGGCGTGCGGTTCGCTTTCAATTCGTGCCGAGCAGGTGCTCGGCGCTCCGGCCAACTGCATTTTTAAAATAATCGTCGTTGCCAGGCACAGCGCGATGGCGGCGAGCATCTGGTTGGCGATGCCGAACAGCGGCCAGAGCGAATTGATGCCGCCGAGCGGATCGCGCACGCCCTGAATCAGAAAATAACCCCACCCCCCCACCATCAATCCGCTGGCCACCAAATTGGCGCGGAGACGGCGCGTGTCGCCCAGCGGCTGCCAGATGTGGCCGAGAAAATCCTGAAGAATATAGCGGCCCACGCGAGTGCCGGCATCCACCGTGGTCAGGATGAACAACGCCTCGAACATGATGGCGAAGTGGTACCACAGATCGAGCCAGCAGCCGTTGACGACTTTGGAGAAAATTTGCGCCATGCCGACGGCGAGCGTGGCCGCGCCGCCGGTGCGGCCAAACAATGATTTCTCGCCGATCTGGCCAGCGAGGGCGTTCATTTGCTCGACCGTCACGGGAAAACCGAGCGCCGTCACCTTCGCGACGGTCGCTGCCGCCTCGCCTTTCACGTTCATGCTGAGATAGATGCCCGGGTCCAGCGCGCACGCGGCGATGATGGCCATGATGGCCACGAGCGATTCGAGGCACATCGCGCCATAGCCGATGGATCGTGCGTAGCTTTCACGCGTGATGAGCTTGGGCGTCGTGCCGCTGGCGATGAGCGTGTGGAAGCCGGAAATAGAGCCGCAAGCGATGGTAATGAAGCAGAACGGAAAGATTTTTCCGGCGACGACCAGACCGGAACCGTCGAGGAACTGCGTCAGCGCGGGCATTTTCAAATCAGGCAGCACCAGCAGAATGCCGAACGCGAGCGCGAAGATCGTGCCGAGTTTCATGAAGGTGCTGAGGTAATCGCGCGGCGCGAGCAGCAGCCAGACCGGCAGCACACTCGCCGCCAGACCATAGACAATGATTGCCCAGGCCAGCGTGATGTCGCGCAGGCCGAAGACCTGTGACCAGTGCGGATTTTCGTAAACCAGTTTGCCGCCCCACACCGCCAGCAACAGCAGCGCGGCGCCGATGGCCGAGGCTTCGAGCACTTTGCCCACCCGCCAGAAACGCATGTAACCGCCCATGAACAGCGCGATGGGAATCGTTGCGCCCACGGTGAAAATGCCCCAGGGACTTTCGGCGAGGGCCTTGACCACGACGAGCGCGAGTACCGCGAGCAAAATCACCAGAATGGCCAGAATCGCCAGCACCGCGATGAAGCCCGCCGGCGAATTCAATTCCTCCTTGACCATCTGGCCGAGTGATTTGCCGTCGCGCCGCATCGAGCAAAACAAAATGACGAAGTCCTGTACCGCGCCGCCGAGCACAACGCCGATGAGAATCCACAGTGTCCCCGGCAGATAACCGAATTGGGAGGCGAGCACCGGCCCGACGAGCGGGCCCGGCCCGGCAATGGCCGCGAAGTGATGGCCGAAGACCACCCATTTGTTCGTCCTCACAAAATCCTTGCCATCGTCGTGGACCTCGCAGGGTGTGGCGCGGCGGTCGTTGAGTGCCAGCAGGCGCGCGGCAATCCATTTGGAATAAAACCGGTAACCGATGGCGTAGGTGCAGACCGCCGCGATGAGAATGTAAGCGGAATTGACCGGTTCGCTCCGGCGAAACGCCAGTGTGGCATACGCGGCCGCGCCGGCCAGGGCGAGCAGGAGCCAGAAAAGTGAAGCCAAAACCTTTTTCATGCCGGATGGTTTGCAGCCAATTTACGATTTACGATTTAAGATTTACGAGTGTAAAATTCGGGTATGCGCATATCGAAAGTCGTAAATTCAAAATCTGAATGACCCGTCACTGCCACAACTGCGGCGAGGAATGGACATTGACCGGCCAGCCAGGGCGCGGCGAAAGCTGCCTGCGCTGCGGCGCGGATTTGCGCGTCTGCCTGAACTGCGCGCACTACGACCCGCGCGCGGCCCAGCAATGCAGTGAGCGGCAGGCTGAGCCGGTGCTGGAAAAACACGTGGGCACCTTCTGCGAGTATTTTGAGTTTGCCCGCCGGGTCTGGACGTCGAAAATCGGGGGCAACCAGCGCGAAGCCGCTGCGCGCGAGCAATTGAAAAAATTGTTTGGCGACTGAAGCACAGTACGGGTTAGCATTGGTGCATGAAAGTCAGCGGGTTCACCTTTTTGCGCAACGGGCAGAAGCTCGGCTATCCGTTCGTCGAGTCCATCCGTTCCATTTTGCCGATCGTGGATGAATTCGTCGTGGCGCTTGGTCCGTGCGACGATGACACGGGGAAATGGTTGCACGACATCGGCGATCCCAAAATCCGCATCATCCCGACGCAATGGAACGAACGCCTCCAACCGGATTACAGCGTGAAAGGTTTCGTTTACGGCCAGCAGAAATCCATCGCGATGTTCAACAGCACCGGCGACTGGGCGTTTTACCTCGAAGCCGATGAGGTGGTGCATGAAGACGATCTGCCCAAAATCCGCGCCGCGATGGAAAAACATCTGGGCGACGAGCGGGTCGAGGCGCTGGCCTTTGACTACCTGCATTTTTATGGCAATGCGAACACCCAGGCATGGTCACCGGGCTGGTATCGTTCGGAGGCGCGGATCATCCGCAACACGATTCCGGCTTGGGGGCCGGAAGGTCTGTTTTTTATCGTGTTGGACTCGCACAAACGTGGTCGCTATCCGCGCGCGGCGCACACAGGCGCGACGATTTATCATTACGGCTGGGTGCGCAGTGAAGCGCAGATGAACCTCAAAGCGGCGGCGGTTCACAAGTATTGGGATGAAAAACCGGCGGCCGGGGTGGATTATTCAAAAATTGATCCGGCCACGTTGAAACTTTTCACCGGCACGCACCCGAAAGTTGTGCAGGACTGGCTGCCGAAAGCCGAGGGTTTGTTTCAAGCCGACCCGAATCACCAGCCCACTTTCCGTGAAAAAAAGCATCGCATCATGTTGCAATTGGAACAGTGGCTGGGAATCCGGTTTGACAAAAAGCATTACCGGCTGGTGCGCTAGAACTCATTAAACTGCCGTCAGATGCCGGTCTAAACCCTGTTTGCAATGGACAGATTTTTTACGAATGGCTCTGGCCAATAGTTCGTTATTGACGGCAAGTTCGTCCCGGCTTACGCGCGGGTGCCAGAGGTGGTAACACAACGTCCAACCGCGCACATCAAGCCGGCGCACGCCGGAATTCATGAGGCGGAGGGCCAGTTCTGAATCTTCCTTGCCCCACCCGACAAACGCCTCATTGTAACCGTTCACGCGGGTGAGATCGGAACGCCAGATTGCCAGATTACATCCGCGCACACCCTGAAGATCCCGTCGGACGCGCTGCAATGGCCACGGCCAGCGATAGGCATGTTTTAACCCACGCAGTTGGAACCGGCAGAGAGTGCGCCAGCGGTCGCGCCCAAATTCATGCAAGCCAAACCACGCCACCGCCTTGCGTTCGATAAGCGCCCGATGGCCTTGAACAAATTGTGACTGACGGGCAAGGGCCCGGTGATCCGCAATGAAATGAGGATGCGGAATGGTGTCGCCATCGAGAAAAATCAAATAATCGCCGCGCGCCAGGCCAATTGCCTGATTCAAAATACGGGCGCGGCGAAAGCCTTGATGTTCCTGCCAGGCGTGTTCGCAGCGAAATGATCGCCCGGCGCGCCATCGGTCAAACACAGTTTTGGTTTCATTCGCCGAGCCATCATCGGCGAGCAGAACTTCATCCGGCAACACACTCTGCCGCGACACCGCCCGGAGGACCCGATCGAGATAATCCGGCTGGTTGAAAGTGTTGATGATGAGCGCAAGTGTGAAAGTGCCACCCATACGTCAAGGCTGTTGCTGGCGATCCGGTTGTTCTGATGGCGGCTGGTTCTGCAATTCCCAAAGATTGGCATATTTAAGAAACGTATAGTAGGCATGAAGACCGGCGAGAATGAGACCGGGCATTCCGTCACGAAATCCCTGCTGCGCAATGTATTTCCTGAACAGGCCAACTGCGGGAGCGCCCACCAGCTTCAACAATGAGGCACGCTGACCGGCGTCAAATTTTCTTCTGGCCATCAGGGCGGTGTAGCGGTCGGTCTTTCTGGCGGCCACCGCCAGCGTGGGCCAGGGGTGTTGCCAAATGGCGTTTTTGAAGTAACCGATGCTGCCGGAACATTCAAACCCTTCGTGTACCAAATCGTCCCCGTAGCGGAACTTGCGGCGGTCAAAAACCTGTGGTTGCCGGTAGTCGGGATACATCCCGCCAAAGCGGACCGGTTTGCCCAAGAACGTATTCCGGCGCGGGACAAAATAGGCATCATGTTTGGGCTGGCCGAGAGTTTCACGCACCTCGGCGGCAAATTCGGGGGTGGCGCGCTCGTCTGTGTCTATGCTCACGATCCAATCGTGTGAGGCGAATTCAAGAGCTTGGTTGCGAATCCTGCCAAATCTGGTAAACGGCACATTGACGTGGCGCACACCGTGTTCCGCGCAAAATGCAGCCGTTCCGTCGGTGCTAAAAGAATCCACGTAAAGGATCTCGTCCGCCCATGTGACTGTAGGCAACAACTCGCGCAAGTTGTATTCCTCGTTATAGCCAATAATGTAGAGTGTAACGGGTTGGGTCATTTATGGATTATGTTTTTGGGCCATTACAAACAGTTGTTCACTGAAAAGGAGTGCCGGGTGCGACAACCAATGGTTTAATTCCTTTTCTCCGTTTAGAAATGCCCCCGCCCCGTTCAAGTTCCGGTCCAAAGTCAACCGGCAGCTTAACCAAATCAAGGGATATAATATTCCCAAAAACGCGGTTTTGACGGGCTTAATCCGTGTAGAGCGTAGTTCCCGAACGCGAAGTCCCGCTTGGTACAACAGCGTGTGAACGAGCGGGAAGTCAACCGGGTTAATGTGATAGGCGTATCGTTCGTCGTAGCCCAAATCCCATCCCAGTCTTCGCTCGATCAGCTTGTGCTTTCCAGTGAAAAAAAACTGGAATCGGGAATGAAGCCGGAAAATATTCGGTGTGGTGAAAAGCAGATGTCCTCCCTTCTCCAGAATTCGTCCCGCCTCACGAATCACGGTTCCATGCCATTCCAAGTGCTCCAAAACTTCCGAGAGAATGACCACTTGGAAACTTGCATCTTTAAAAGGAAGCGGCTTGTGGAGATCAACCCCCGGGACAATCGTCAAATTTGAAAGTCCCTGCCGATCTTTCACAATGTAATCGTCTGTCCGATAATGCGTGCCTTGAACTTCGCATCCCAGTGATTTGAGACGGTTGAGTATCTCCGCCTCGCCGCAGCTCAGATCCAACACCCGCAAACGGGGAAAGTTCGGCAGCTCTTTGATTGCTGCCACAATGGCATCCACGACAAATGGCTGCGGCATAAAAGGAAGGTCAGCCTGACACAGAAACTTCACCAAGTCAAAGTCATACCTAGATGAATAATGCAGACGAGCCTTTTGGTCGCGTGCTTACAAATTGTTGCTGGTTGGCTTCAGTGACTTAGGCCTTTGAGGCGTTGGCAAGTGCGAAAGTGCGAAGCGCAGATACATCGCCGGCCAATAAGTAAGGCATGGCGGCATCGAGCTTAGAGTCCGCCCAATTCCACCAAGCAAGCTCTTCAAGGCACTTAATCTCGTCTTCCTTGAAGCGCAAACGAATCAGTTTCGCTGGGTTTCCAGCGACTATGCCATAGGACGGAACGTCTCTTGTGACTACTGAACAGGCTCCGATCACAGCGCCATTCCCGATGTGGACTCCCGACAAAATAGTTGCACCATTTCCGATCCAAACGTCGTGTCCGATAATAACATCACCCCTGGTGGAGGGATGTCCTACGATAGTCTTGGCACTATCTCTGAACATGCAGAACGGATATGTAGTAATCCAATCGGTGCGATGGTTTCCGCCGAGGAAAATCGTGACGCCTCCACCGATGGAGCAGAACGATCCTACTTTGAGCGTCGTGGATTCGCCCCAATGCAGGACAACTGGTTCACCGTATGTTCCACGACCTACGACAAACCGTTCGGTCCACGGTTTAGTGGTGGTTCTCGGGAAGACCTTTCGAATGAGGCGTTTAATCAGCATTGGATATGTGGCCTAACGACGCCACGCCGGAACCACGACGTCAACTCGCAAATGGGGTAAACTCGGCAGCTCTTTGACTGCTGCCACAACGACATCCACAACAAATGACTGCGGCATATAAAGGATGATCAGCCTGACACAGAAATTTCAACAAGTCAAAGTCACACTGAAATGACTAACACGGGCGGGCGTCCTTGCATCGTTTTGGATCATGCCAATCCCGAATCCTCCTTGTTTCCAGTCAGCCACAAATTCGGTGGCCAGCCGGGTCTGCTTCAGTTCTTGCCAGAATTGCGGCACGCCGCCACTGCTGGGACCTGGAACAATGTCATGAAATGCAATAACCCCTTCTGGCGAGACCAACGGTGAATACAATTCAAAATCGGCTCTGACCCCTTGGTAACTGTGGTCGCCGTCAATGAAAAGCAGTTCCAGCGGGCGTCCATCAAGCAGTTGGCGGATTTTCTCCATCGTTCGGGGGTCGTGCGAATTGTCCCGGACAATTTCAAGACGCTGCCGGTCGCGTGCGAAACCACGGTAAAGTCGTTCCCGCCACGCCGGATACCCGTCGTTCTGGCCGCAGGGCAAATCTAGGCTCACCACCAGCGCGTCGGCGGTCGCTACACGGGCAAACAGGAAAAAGGTTCCGCCTTTGTATGTGCCGATTTCCAAAACCGTGGCGGGCGGTCTCTGGGACAGCAGCCCCAAAAACTGGGTGATTTCGCTGCGGACTTGGGTGGGCATGAAGCGAATTCCACAATGGCGCCGGAAAGCAAATTCAACCGTGTCCTCAACCCCGACGAGATTCGTGGCGGCGGCATGAAGGACGCGGTTGGCTAATGGAACCATCAAAGGCTGATACCACTCTTTGATCCCCTGCTCGATGCCCTTGAAGATTTTCATTTTTTAGAATCCACGCACCATTGTAGATTGAAGGTTTCCGGTTTCGCAAGGCGCGAATTGGCTTTGCGCTTCTGGCAGCCCATCCCAAGGCACACCGCAAATTAACAATACCGCCATGTCCCCCGTTTCTTGAGAAGCGTATCCCCAAAACGCAGTCGTTCGGTTTTTGTCCACCAAGCATTCCGGTTCGCTTGTTTTAACTGGTTTACTTTTCGCCGAATCCACGTCTACCATTCTTTTTCCAGTAATAGTCCCGGGCACCGAGGCTGACGTTTGGCTGACAGCAACTGGCTTTGAAGCTTTCGTTCATTATCGCTGCCATGCAGAGTTGTTTTTCGTCCTGAAACTGATTTATCTAATGGGTGTGGACAGGATGCGGAAGGTATTTAAGGGGGCCGGGGACGATTTCATTTGTTTCGTCGCCAGAAAACTGCACACCAGTCAATGGTTTGAATCGGTTCAGTGATGGTGTGCTTCTGGCGATAATCTTGAACGGCCTGCCGGCAACCCGCCAAAAAGCGATAGTCGTCAAGAATAATAAAACCGCCGGGTTGCAGTTTGGGATATAAATTTGTCAAACCATCCATCGTGGATTCATACATGTCGCCGTCCAGCCGGATGACAGCAAGTTTCTCAGCTGGCATGGTGGGTAATGTATCTTTGAACCAGCCGTTTAGAAATCTCACCTGGTCATCCAGTAATCCGTAACGCTCGAAATTGCCCTTGACTGTTTCCAGTGAGACAGCCAAGTCCGCTCGCGTGTAAAATATGTCACCCGCATCGGCGGGATATTTTTGTGGGTTGGGTCGCGGCAGGCCGGCAAACGAATCGGCCACCCACACAATTCGATCGCTGGCGCCATGCGCCTTTAGAATTGCCCGCATAAAAATGCTGCACCCCCCCCGCCAGACTCCCGTCTCAATTAAATCGCCTGGCACTCCGTCGGTTAGAACGGTTTCAACGCAGTATTGCAGGTTTTTCAAGCGCTCTATCCCCACCATCGTTTGTGCTAGCATTGGGCAATCCTTGCCTTCCAAGCGTTCCTCGGGTTTAACGATTTTGGATAGGCGGATTTTTTTCGGAACGACAAGCCGCAACGCCCACCGATGCACCCGCTTGTGGGGAAGCCAAGGTGCCCCATCCAAGTCCTCATATTGGGTGCAGGTTAGGCTCTTTTTCATCAAATCGAGATAAAGCCCGCAGTTGTCCGTCATCATGATAGGTAAAAGTTAACCGAGAGGCTGGGCGCCGCAAATACAATTCATTTTCCGCCTTCCCTGCTGCAAAACCGGCCCGCGGGCATTTTTCAGCCGCAAAGCAAATCGAATTCAGCTTGATGAAGCAAGAATTGACTGTGCATCATGAACAAGCTCCCCCGTCTGTATCTTACAGAGAAAATCCGTATGGGGTTCGTTGTCCCCGACAATGATGCGGTATTTATCACCGACGGAAACCCATTCGCGCAGGCCGGGGTTGGGCCAGAACCACGCGACGACCGGCGTTTGCGTCATCAGTGCAAGGTGGAGCGTGCCGGTGTCGCCGCAGAAGTGCAGCGCGCTGTGCCGGATGACGGCAGCGACTTGCGTGAGGTTCAAATTCCCGGCGAAAACACGCCACGGTTTTTGTGGAAGCAACGCGAGCAGTTCCTCCATTTTCCCCCGCTCGCGTTTGGTGGGCGCGCAGGACAACGCCAGCTTTTTTCCGGGGAAATTTTTCCCGAGTGCGGCCATAAGCTCTGCGAGTTGCTCTGGCGGGAGCTCCTTGTAATCGGCGGTCGTGAACGGGCTGACATGAAAATAAGTTCCGGCGTCATCCTCGGAAATTTCGGCAGCACGCAGATTGGCCGGATCTATTTTGATGTGAAATTCCGGTTGTGTGAAAGGGAAACCAGCCTGCGCTAGACAGCGGCATTTTCGAAGATAAACCGGCTCTTGTGTGCGCGGACATTCGACGTGCGCGGTGAACATCTGTCGCCAGAACGGCGGACCACCGTCGTCGGGGATCCGTCCGAGCCGTTCGTGCGCGCCGCTGAAAAACGTCAGCCAGCTTGAGCGGTCGGAGCCGTTCAAATTGATGACCGCGTCAAATTTTTCGCGGCGCAGGCGCGCGACCATCTGCCAATTTTCCTTGAGCGTGGCGTGGCGCGGATAACGCATGTAACCCCAGACGCGGTCCACCCACGGCACGCAGTCCATGAATGACGTGATGTGCGCAGCGACGGCGACGTGTAGTTCCGCCTGCGGATACGATTGACGAATCATCCACAGCGCCGGCAGCAAATGAACAGTGTCGCCGAGAAAGCCGAGGTCGAGAACCATGACTTTCTTCGCACCGCGCGTGCGCTGGAGAAAATTTGTCAGGTCGGAAGCTGCCATTGGAAAAAGTCTAGGTCGAACGGCAGTGATTAACAAGTTTGCACCCCGAGCCGCTGTGAATCTGTTTGACAAAATTAGCGCGAAAAACTGATGCTCCGGCGATGTCAACCACCGATGGCAATCATCGCTACTCAGATCGCTGGCCGGCTGAAGGATTGGAGAATGTTCCCCTATGTCCAGTGTGTGGCAGTGGGCGCCGGCGACTTGTTCATTCGGGATTGCGTGATCGTGTGATTGGTTGCGCGCCCGGCGAGTGGGCTTTGCAGCGTTGCGAAGGCTGCGGTTCCGCCTACCTTGATCCGCGTCCGTTGCTGGCGACGATTGCGTCGGCGTATTCCAGTTATTGGACGCACACCCGGACCGGTGGTGTAAATTATGCCACGGCTTCGTGGTGGCGACGGTTTCGGATTGCGCAGCGGAACAGTTATTTGAATTCTCATTATGGTTACGATTTGAAACCGGCGGCATGGTATCCGCTTTTTTTGAGCAACTCACGCCGTCGCCGGTTTGACACTTTCACGGGCTATCTGCGTTTTCCCGGCCCCGGCGCGCGTGTGCTGGACATCGGTTGCGGCAACGGCGGCTTTCTCTGGCAAATGCGCTCGCTAGGCTGGGACGTTTCCGGGGTGGAACCCGATCCGAAGTCGGCAGCGCAGTCACGGGAGGCCGGGCTGGATGTGCGGGAGGGGTTGCTCCAGCAGCAGTCGCTGCCGGAAGCGCATTTTGACGCCATCACAATGAACCATGTAATTGAGCACCTGCACAACCCCATGGATACGTTGCAACAGTGCTGGAAGCTTCTCAAGCCGGACGGGCATATCACAGTGATCACGCCAAATTTCGGTTCGCGCGGCCATGAACTTTACGGATCTGACTGGGTGGCGCTGGATCCCCCGCGCCATCTTGTTTTGTTCACGGAAAATTCGTTGCGTTGGATGCTGGAATCTTGCGGTTTTACGGTCATGCGACCACCGCGGCCGAGCCTCAAAGCACGAGAGCATTTCAAGCAGAGCATCATCATCCGACGAGGCGGCAACTTGGTGGCGCGGCGTTCGAATTTGCCGTTGGCCACCCGCGTGTTGATTGAATGGCAGGCCGCGCAGGCAAACCGTGCGACGCAAATTGATCCCGGTTGCGGGGAAGAAATTATTTTGCTTGGGGAAAAACCGGCGAAAAATCAATGAGGGGTTGTCTTAAACTTGTGGCGTCTTTCTGGATTCAAGATAGTCACGCGAGACCTCCCAAATGGCGCGATAGAGGCGATGTTTTTGCCAGGCCTTTGAGTAAGGCGGTTGCAAACGAGCAAGAAGACCGTTCAAAATCATCCGAAACCGCGCGCGTCTCAAGTCGCGTTTTGCCAGCCATACGCAATCGTCCAGCGAATAATGTTTCTGCCGGAAGTGCAGCAGGCCTTTCAGCTTCCGCCCCGAGACTTCATAAGGATCGCGCGCGTCTTTACTGGCGCCACCGATATGCTCGACGACTACTTCAGGAATGTAGCCGATTTCAAAGCCGATTTCCCTCATGCGCAGGCAAAAATCCATCTCCTCACTGAAAAGAAAAAAACCGGGATCAAAGCCATCCAGTTTTTCGTAGAGTTCGCGCCGGATAATCATGCTGGCCCCCAACACCCAGGCAATTTTGCCTGGTAATTTTGAAAAATCCCGTTGGACATGACGTTGACCAGAATAAATAGTGGCCGGAGGACTTTCGGGTTTTCCATCCGGAAAACGCACCATTGTTCCTGCCATCCCCCAGCGAGGATTGGCATCCATCAAGCGGCACAAGTTTGCCAGCGCATCGGCTTCAACCAACCGTGCATCGGGGTTCAACAAAAACACATAACGCCCGCAAGTTGCTGCAAATCCCAGATTGTTGCCACGCCCAAAGCCGACGTTCTCCGTGCTGGCAATCACACGACTTTTCAATTCCTTGAGTCGGGACAGTGTGTTGTCCGTGCTGGCATTGTCAACTACGACGACTTCAAACTCCACCCCGCGTTGGGACAGAACTGACTTGATACAATCGGCGATGCACGTTTCCGAATTGTAGGTCACACTGATGACGCTGATGTCCATTAGGCTAACGGCATGATTTCACTTGCGGTCCAGATCGAATTCGCAGCTATCTGCGTTTGAAACTGGTAGCCGTTCTTTTTGAGTAATTCCGACTTGGCCGGAAATTTTGGCAAATAATCCTCGGTGATGATAAGGCGCGGACGCCAGCGGGAGAAATCCAGCCCTTGCAGGACTTCCAGGTCCATGCCCTCTGCATCCACGGTTAGCAGGCCAAAATCCGGCGGAATTTGTTGCGTGGCTAGAACATCAGTCAAACGCTCAACTTGCACCATGATCATGCCCTTGGTGCGCATTTTCAAAAGTTCCGGGTCGCCCGACAACGTCGAAGTGCTGGGCGCCTCACCATCATTGCCAACATGCAAAGGAAAAGTCCCGGATTTTTCAGCGCACGCGAGATTCAGGCAAGTCGCGTTGGGTCTGGCGTGGTGAAGTTTTTGCAGCTTGGCAAAAACTTTCGGGTGTGGTTCCACGAGGACTGACCGCCAGCCGCGAGCGACGAACGGGAATGAATTTGAGCCGTAAAAGCCGTCATTTGCCCCGACATCCACCACGATGCGGGGGAAATCCGGCGTCATCAACTGGCGCAGTGCGGCAAATTCCCCGTGATGGGTGGTGTCGCGCCACAGCCAGTATTTCACAAATTGCCGCAAGTTCATGTGGCCAGTCTTGGACGCCGGTATGGCAGTGTCAAGGTGAAGTCCCTAATCTGATTTGTTTCATTGGACGCCTCAAATTAGCCTTGTTGGTGGAGAATTTTTTGCTTTTAATGTCCGCAACCTAAATATTTTAAAATGCCGAATACTGGCGGAACCACTGACAATCCCAAAACGAATCCTCAAGCATCCGGTCCACTCATTACTGTGGCCATTTGCACACACAATCGCGCGAACTTTTTGCAGCGCGCCGTCGAAAGTGTTTTGCCGCAAATGACCGATGACGCCGAGCTTTTGATCGTGGACAACGCTTCAACGGACGGCACGCCGGAAACTGCGGCACGCCTAGCCGCAGGCAATTCGCGCCTGACTGTTTGCCGCGAAAATGAAATCGGAATCAGCGCCGCCCGCAACACAGCACTAAAAAAAGCCCACGGACAGTATGTGCTTTTTTTGGATGACGATGAGACGGCGGAACTGGACTGGCTGGCGGCGTATCAGCGTTTTCTGTCCGCGCCGCCTTCGGAAAAAATTGCGGCGGTTGGCGGAGCCGTGTTTAATGAATGTGAAATCCCTCTACCGAAATGGGCCAACGCCAGCGCAACTTTTAATCGCGGCGATGCCCCGAATTGTCTTCCCTACCGCGGCAGTCTGTATGGCGGCAACGCAGCTTACCGTCGTGAAGCAGCGCTGGCGGTCGGGATGTTTGACACGCAATTGGGGCGCGGTGAAGACAGCGATTTGATGCTCCGTATGCAGGACGCAGGCTATGAAATCTGGTGGCTGCCCGGCGCGGCCATCCGGCATTTCGTGCCAGCCAGCCGCATGAAATTCCGCGGGATGATGCGCGGGCGATTTAACGATGGACGTTCCATCGCAATTCAAAGATTAAAATCACGACGCGGCGGCTTGGATCGTGGATTTTACAGGATTGCGCGCATCGTTGGCGCACCGTTTCATGCGCTGGCCCATTTACTGGCCGCATTGATCACGCTGCCACGAAGGTATTCAAAAGCCGCCGAACATTTGTTGCAAGCCTGCCGCAATTGCGGAATTGCCTGGGGAATGCTGGTGAACTGGAGAGCCCCGACATCAAACAACAATCATTGAATCACCATTGGCAAGGAGACATGAGTCGAAGGATTTTTGCCCGCTTCGGAATTTGGCGCTGTATAACAATTGCCTGAACGCTTGTTATGGCCATTACCTTGCGCTATTGTCAGCGAATCAATCCGACACATGAATGACGCCCCGCTTGTTTCTGTTATAATTCCAGTTTACAACGGAGTAACCTTTTTGTCGGACGCCCTGACTTCGGTTCTACAACAGACTTACCAAAATTTCGAAATTGTCGTCGTTGATGACGGTTCAAGCGACGGCAGCCATGCACTTGCACAAAAAATTGCGGGCGAGGATTGCCGCATCAAGGCATTGCGTCAGCCCAACGGCGGCACTCAAGCGGCGCGCAATACCGCTTTGCATCATGCCGCAGGGGAATGGATTGCATTGCTTGATCAGGACGATGTCTGGCTGCCGAAAAAATTGGAAAGTCAGATCGCACTGCTCAAGGCGTTCCCGTGTGCCAACTTGCTTTTCACCAATTACTTTAGTTGGGACGGGTTGCGCGACCTTGGCCCGCGTTACACGAAACGCCATAAGTTTCCCGACGGTGACGTGGGAGCAAATCTGACGCGCTGGTGTTTATTTGGCGCTTCCACAGTGATGATCCGGCGTGCGGCGGCCGAAGAGCTGGGCGGATTTGATCTGAAATTTCACTTAAGTGGAGATTGGGATCTATGGTTGCGTCTTGCCGAAAAAGGCCTACTAGCCAAAGGAGTATGGGAACCCCAGGTGCGTTACCGAATTTGGTCCGGTAACGAGAGCAGAAGAACACTCGATATGACGTTGGAAATTGTGGGGATCTTGGAGAAAGCATTGACAAGGCCGCAAAGCGCTTTCCGGCGACGCACCTACAAACGCTCCTTGCAAATCGCCCGTGGCAACTTGGAATTTGCCCAGGTCCGTCCGCTGATTGAAACACAACCCAAGGCCGTGCCTCCAGCGGCGCTGCGCGCCTGGTTGTGTTGTCCGACTCGTTTCAAATGGCTGCTCTGGCATTTTGCAACGTTATGGCCAAACTCGCCGTGGGCGGAAATCGTTTATCGTAAAATCCGAGGAAGATGGTGACTTCACATCAACGCGTTGCGCGCTTCACGTTCTGCCGCCGGCTGGGTGCGGCCATGCTGTCCCGCAGCCAACAACTCCTGCGCCCAGCGTCGAAGGCTTCCATCACCTTTTGCATCGCCCATTTCAATTCGCCGGAATTTCTTGACGCCACCCTGCACGCCGTCCGCCGGTTCCATCCCGCTGCGCGGGTGATGGTGGCGGATGCGAGCTCTGTTTGGTGCGAGTTCCTCGCGGCAAAAAAGGTGTGCGCGCGACACGGGGCGGAGTTGCACCCGTTGGCAGGACGGCACCGACATACAGGGTTGTTGAATTACATGTTTTGCCGGATTCTAAGCCACGTTGGAATATTTCTCGACCAGGACTGTGTGTTGCTGGCCTCCCTTGATCCGGTCATTCGACTGATTGAATCAGGGAAAATCCTCATAGGTCCGCGCGATGAATTTTTTACCACCCACCCGAACCTTTGCGAGCGTTACCCACAGATGACCGGGCAAGCGTTTCGCACGCGGCCGGAATTTATCCATGCCAGCCTGATGGTGATGGACGCACCACGTGTTCGCGCTTGGTCTGCCAAACCTTTTATCTGGCGCGCCGAATGGGGAACGCATCCATTGGAGCGCTACTTTGGAGTAACTCAATTGGTCCGGCAAAATCAGCCGGATGGCCTATTGACTTTGGACTCGGCCCACACTGGCTACGGGCTTGGACAGATATACCTCTTCAATGGCTGTCCTCTGGCTTATCACCAATGGTATAGCGGCCAGGTTTATGGGCAGACCGTCAAAATGGACGCCGTGTTTGACGCTGATTGGCTGCGCGACGAGATGAAACGATTCCTTCGGGATTACTGGGACGGCAAAGTGGATTTTAAACTGGCATCCACGGCGCGCTGCCGTTCACCGGGTTGGGTACTCAAGCCGGTGGAAACACAAAATGACATCAAAAAAAGTTGACGGCATAACAATTTCTTTTATTCCACGAACATTAATCGGATTGAGCATCTAACAATTCACCCCCAATGAATTTCTTTCAGAAGCATCTTAAAAGATTGGAGAAAAGTCTCCGCAAACGTTACTGCACTACTAATGTCATGGAGTTCTGCTTACAGAAGCTAAAAGAGAAAGGTTTTAGTCCCGAGGTTATTGTTGATTGTGGAGCCTACATCGGTAGCTGGACCAAAATGGTCAAGAAAGTTTTTCCAAATGCAAACATTCTTATGATTGAGCCGCAAGCGAGCAAGGAGCCATTACTTGTTCAAGTTTGCAATGAATTTTCAGGAACTGTGGATTATGTGAGATGCCTTTTGGGATCCGAGCAGAAAGAAAAGGTGACGTTTTTTGAAGTGGAAGGAACCGAAACCAACTCTTCGGTGCTTGAAGATGTGACCATTCGTCCAGGAAAGGTTGTCACGCTTAAGATGACAACGCTGGATGACATTCTACGCGAGAAAAAAGTTAAAGAATGCACATTTTTAAAACTGGATGTGCAAGGTTACGAATTGGAAGTTCTTAAAGGCGCGAAAGAGGCTTTAAAAAACGCCGAAGTGATCTTGTTGGAAGTATCGTTTATACGCTGCAATCGTTCAGCTCCATTATTTCATGAAGTGGTTGCCTTCATGAAAGAGCGCGGCTTTCTGGTGTATGATGTGTCCCCTTTACCGAGGTGGAAAGACAACACATTGCTTCAAGCTGATGTCTTCTTTGTAAAGGAAGGTTCGATTTTCAGACAGATTGATTTTGCCGTTACTCCATGATACCTGTTTTAATATTCGCTGCACTTTTTCGGGCGTGCAGTCGCGATACGCGCTGCCATCTTCGGGTGGTAAGGAATTAGACATTCACGCTTTTTATGACACCTACGGTAACCCTCGAAACAAAATGTTGGAAACATGATTGGAAGCGCATTCTTGATGGCGAACGATTGCGCCTGTTGGTGGAACGCAATGCCTATCCCTTCAGTGAAAAAATCCTGATGATAAACAACGTGAAGAACTACTCCGTTGTATCCCGACACGCAGAACGTGCCATTCAGCAAGGGTGGATATCCAAATATATCATTGTGGAGGAACATGCCGCTGAAGCGCTCGACTTCTTTTCGATCAGTCGGGGATCGTTAGGGCTCGGCTATCGCTATTCCATCGCCGAACTGGTGGGTATTTTTTTGTGCCGCTCCGATTTTCTTTTGCACTACGCCGGCGATTGCATGCCGGCAGCCACTTCTGATTGGGTGTCCCGCTCGGTGCGTTTGATGTCGCAGGACTCGCGCATCAAAGTCTGCAATCTCCATCCGGGCGAAGACCCCGGCGGAGAAAAACATGGCTTGGTGGATGAAACGGATGACTTCTACATAGGACAGGGGTTCTCTGATCAATGTTACCTTGTCCGCACAGAAAATTTTCGCCAGCGCATATACAACGAGTCCCATCCAGCCTCCGCGCGTTATCCGCGATATGGGGGCGAACTTTTTGAGAAGAGGGTTGACTCTTGGTTGCGAAACAACGGCCATCTCGCAGCCATATACAAACACGCCCATTACATCCATAAGAATTGGCCGTTGCCACCTCACGCCCGGCTCTATCGTCGTTTGCGCAAAACGAAATGGTTTCGAAGGATTTATAAATGGGTTGCGCATTGAAATGAAAAATCTGATTGACAGTCATCGTGGCGAAAAAACCATTTTATGTCAGCAACCTCCGGCAAAGCCGGAGGCTTGACTGGTGCTGGAAGGGGTCGCATGAAAATCGTCATCATCACGCTCACTTACAACGAGGAAATCATCCTGCCTTTCTTCCTACGCCACTATGAGCGCTTCGCGGATCGCATCATCATTTACGACAGCGGCAGCACGGATCGGACACTGGAAATTGCGCGAGGGCATCCATTGGTGGAGCTGCGCGATCGTCCGCCGACGCACGGTGAGATTGACGACCGGGAAAATGTCCGGATCAAAAACACGGCCTGGAAGGATTGCGGCGCAGATTGGGTGATGGTGGTGGACGCGGATGAATTTCTTTTTTATCCGCCGAACCGCGGTCTGGCAAACATGCGTGCTTTTCTAACAGATTGCGACCGGCGGAAAATAAACGTGGTGCCGAGTGAATGCTGGCAGATGGTGGGCGACGCAACTCCAACCGATGGTTTGCTGACCGAACAAATCACGACGGGCGTGCGTGACGAACATACCATCAAGTATTACGACAAGGTGCTGATTTTCAAACCAGAAACGAAGCTTGTTTACACGCCAGGCTGCCATTCTTGTAGCGGTGAAAACCTGCGTTTCTCCCTGTGTCTGCGTTTCCTCCTATGGGCCGGGTGTGAAAGGCTTCTCCGCTCGCCGTCCTCCATCGCCTCATGCTTGCGTTTCCTCGTATGGGCCGCGGGTGAAAGGCCCGTGAAGCTGCTGCATTACAAATGGCTATCGTTGGATTATGTGAAACGCAAGGCGGCTGAACTGAAACTTTCCGCCGCAAACGTCGCGCAAGGATTGGGTTGCTATCCAGCCGGCACCACGGTCAACACTGTTTGGGTGAACTGGTATCTCAACGCTTTGAAGGAGCGGCGGCCACTGGAGTTTTTACAAAGGCAAATATGAAAATGTTTGATGACTGATTGCGAAGATATAAAGCCATCTGGGAGAGCGCCGTCCACTGCCTCCAAACAATCAAAAAACAGCATTGAATTTCTGCGGCTGACGTTAAGAATGGGTTTCAATTCCCGGTCATGCCACACAACAAAACACTCGCTTTCTGCCGCCGTCTGCCAAAAAATGACTGCTGAATGACTGATTTTCTCCGCCGGTTATTGAGTCTGGCCAAACCGTACAGGCTGCGCCTGGCCTTGGGCATCGCATTTGGATTCCTTAGTGGCTTGGTCGAACCGCTGCTGGTGCTGATCATTCCACTGGTGGGCCTCGTGGTCTTTACCGGCGCGGGCGCGGACAGCGCCACAGCCGTGCTGAAAAATCTGTCGCCCCGGCTGCAAACCATCGCGAATACAATCGCTTCCTGGTTTTCACAATCCGAATCCTCACCCGCCACCGTGGTAAAAATTCTAGTGATCTTGCTGGTGCCGTTCATGTTTATCCTGCGCGGCCTGTTCGGCTACCTGAATGTGTATTGCCTGCAATGGGTCGCCATCCGCGCCATCACCGACTTGCGCACCCGGCTGTTTGCCCATCTCCAAAATCTTTCCGTCGGCTTTTTTGTTCAATCCAGCACCGGCGATTTAATGTCGCGCATCAACTCGGACACCAGCGCATTGCAGAGCGCCATCACCGCGCCGCTGGCGGTTATTGTAAAGGACCCGGTGACGGTGATAGGCATGGTGATTTACCTGTTGATTTTAGACGCCAAACTCATGCTGGTCATAGCGCTGATTTTTCCCGTTTGTCTCATTCCCATCATCATCTACAGCCGTAAAGTGCGCAAATCCAGCGCCGTTATTCAAGACAGTTACTCCGAACTGTCAACGGTGATGCACGAATCCTTCACCGGCAACCGCATCATCAAGGCCTACAACCTCGAAGAAAAAGCGGTTCAACAATTCAAGGAGGTCTCCCAGCGCTTTATCAGCCACCGCATGCGGGTCATCCGTTCGGAGGAGATTCCCGGGCCGTTGATTGAGTTTTTTGCCTCTGTCGGGGTCGCCCTGTTGTTCATCTACTTCGCTTTTCAATCGAGTTCTCACGCCGTCAAATTCGTCCAATTTGCGATCGGGGTGTTTCTCATGTATCGCCCCATCAAAAATGTCATCCGCCTTCAGAGCCAGCTTCAACAGGCGCGCGCCGCCAGCCAGCGGGTCTTCGATTTGCTGGCCATGCAAAACTCCGTGTGCGAACCGGCACAGCCCGTGCCCCTGCGCGCGACGGGCGCGGCGGTTTGTTTCGACCATGTCTGTTTCTCCTACGGCGACAAGGAAGTGTTGAAGGACATTCAACTAACGGTTCCAGCCGGCCGCATGGTGGCGCTCGTCGGCGCCAGCGGCTCCGGTAAAACGACGCTTTCCAATTTGCTGCTCCGCTTTTACGACCCCACGCGCGGCGCGATTCGCATCGGCGATGTGGACATTCGCGAAGTGACCACCCGCGATCTTCGCAGCCAAATCGCCGTTGTCACACAGGAAATCATCCTCTTCAACGACACCGTCAGCCGGAACATTGAACTCGGCCGGCCCGGCGCAACGAAGGAGGAAATTATCGCCGCCGCACGGCACGCGAACGCGCACGATTTCATCACCGAAAACCCAAAGGGCTACGACACCGTCATCGGCGAAAAAGGCGTGATGTTTTCCGGCGGCCAGCGCCAGCGTCTCGCCATCGCCCGTGCCGTTTTGCGAAATGCGCCGATTCTTATTCTCGACGAGGCCACCAGCGCGCTGGACACGGAATCCGAACGGGCAGTGCAGGCGGCGCTGGAAAAACTCATGCAAGGCCGCACGACCATTTGCATCGCACACCGCCTTTCCACCATCCAAAAAGCCGATCTCATTGTCGTGCTCGACCAGGGCCGCATCGTGGAAACCGGCACGCACACGGAACTGGTTCAGCGCAGCGGCGTTTATCAAAAACTTTACGAATTGCAATTCGCCTCGTGAGCACACGGCCCGAAAAAATTCTCGCCCTCCAGTTCAAATACTTCGGCGACGCGGTGCTGATGACCCCGGCGCTGCGGGCGATTCACGACCACTTTCCGAACGGCGAATTGCACGTGCTGGTGCCGGAGGAAATCGCACCGCTGTTCCAGCATCTGCCGTGGCTCAACCGCGTCTGGCCGATGCCGCGCCGGCGCGGAAGCGCGAGCTTGGGCCAAACCTGGCCGGTCGTCCGTGCGCTGCGCCGCGAACGCTTTGACCGCTCGGTGGATTTCGCCAGCAATGATCGCGGCGCCATCCTGGGTTTTCTGATCGGCGCGCGCCGGCGGCTCGGCTGGGCGCAGCGCGGCGGATTTTTGGGCCGCCGGTTTTGCTACAACCAGCGAGTCGTGCTGGAGGACGAACCCAAACCCGGCGAACATGAATCCGCCCGGCTGGCCAATCTGCTTTCCGCGTGGGACATCACGCCCCGCTCGCTCGAACCGGAAATTCAGAGCGACCCGGCGCTGGCCGCGGCGGCGGCGAAATTGTTGCCGGAACGCGCCGTGCTTTGCCACATCGCGTCGAGCCAGCCGAAAAAAGAATGGCCGCTCCGGCATTGGGCGGCGTTTTATGAAATGGCCGTTGCCGCCGGGCAGCGGCCCGTCTTTACCACCGCCACTGGCGCGCGTGAACAATCATTGATGGATGAATTAAAAAAACTCGCCCCATCCGCGCCGATATTGCCGCCTGTGACTGAGCTTGCTTTGTTTCTCGCATTGTTGAAACGGGCGGTAGTTTTTATTTCCGGCGACACGGGGCCATTGCATTTCGCCGCCGGTCTGGGCGTGCCGACCATTTCGCTGTTTGGCCCCAGCTCGCCGGTGCGATGGGCGCCAGCCGGCCGGCAGCATCGGGTTTTGGTCGGAAATTTATGTGCTTGTGATGGCAACGAGGCTGTTTGTCAAAGCCCGAATCATTGCCTGGCAGTGATTTCGCCGGCGCAGGTTTTGGCCAGCCTGCAAAGCATTTTAACGCCGGGGTGAAAACCCTCAATGGTAGCGTCGCCACTTCCGGTGGTTATATTACGACGGTCGCAGACCGCTACTACAACAAACCACGGAATATTTGGATTGTTTATTGCCGCGCAGCCGGATTATTTTTACCGGCAAAATGGACGACAAAATTCCTTATCTCGACCTCGCGGCGCAACTGCGTCCACTCCGCAAAGAACTGGACGCCGTCATTGCGCGCACGATTGACCATTGCTCTTTTTGCCTCGGCCCCGACGTGGCGCAGTTTGAAAAGGACTTCGCCAAATTCATCGGCGCGGAACACTGCGTCGGGTTCAACAGCGGCACCTCGGCGTTACACGTAGCGATGCTGCTACTCGGTGTCGGCCCCGGCGATGAAGTCATCACCACGCCGTTCACGTTTGTCGCCACGAGCTGGGCGATTTCCTACGTCGGCGCGAAGCCGGTCTTTGTGGACGTTGACGACGCCACCTTCAATCTCGACCCGAAGTGCGTCGAACGCGCCATCACGCCGCGCACCAAGGCCGTCTTGCCGGTGCATCTCTACGGCCATCCGTTTGACGTGGACCCGATTCTGGCAATTTGCCGCAAACACAAGCTCTCGCTGGTCGAGGACACTGCGCAGGCGCACGGCGCGAAATACAAGGGCAAAACCGTTGGCACGTTCGGTGAAATTTCCTGCTTCAGTTTTTACCCGGGCAAAAACCTCGGCGCCTGCGGCGAGGGTGGCGCGCTATTGACCAACAACCCGGCTTTTGACAAACGTGCCCGCGCATTACGCGAGCACGGCTCCACCGCGCGTTATTATCACGACGAAGTCGGCTACAACTACCGCATGGAAGGCATCCAGGGGGCAGTGCTGGGCGTGAAGCTGAAACATCTGCTAAAATGGACGGCGGAACGCCGCCGCGTGGCACATCACTACCATGAACTGCTGGCGGACACGCCGCTGCAACTGCCGCGCGAAGCCGCCTGGGGCGAAAGCGTGTATCATCTCTACGTCGTGCGCCATCCGCGCCGCGATGAACTCAAAGCGCGCCTCGAAGCCAACGGCATCGGTTGCGCGCTGCATTACCCGCTGCCGCTGCACCTGCAAAAGTGCTATGCCAGTCTCGGCCACAAGCCCGGCGATTTCCCCGTCGCCGAAAAAGCCGCGCGCGAGTGTCTCAGCCTGCCGATTTTCCCTGAATTGACCGACCCGCAAATCCAGCGCGTGGTCGCAGTCATCAAGGAATTTTTTAAGAAATAAGCGGCCAGCCGCGCATTACATCGTTCCGTTCGGATGATCGGGTAACCAATTCCGAAACTTTGTGTCTTGGTGTCTTGGCGGTGAAAAGTTAAACTCTCTCCATGCCGCACGCCGATTTTGTCCATTTGCATTTGCACACCGAGTATTCCCTGCTCGATGGTGCCTGCCGTCTGGACCGGCTGGTGGACAAGGCGCATGAACTGAAATTCCCTGCACTCGCCATCACCGACCACGGCGCCATGTACGGCGTCATTGATTTTTACAAGGCGGCGCGCGAAAAGGGCATCAAGCCCATCATTGGCTGCGAGGTTTACGTCGCCCCGGGCAGCCGGCTGGACAAGAAAACCAGCAATGGCGGACGCGACGTGTATCATCATCTCGGATTGCTGGCGAAGGACGAAACCGGCTACAAAAATCTCATCCGGCTCACGACCGCCGCGCATCTGGAGGGCTATTATTACAAGCCCCGCATTGACAAGGAAATCCTGGCCGCGCACAAGGAAGGCTTGATCGCCATGTCGGGCTGCCTCGCGAGCGAAATCCCGGATTGGATCCTCAAAGACCAGTTGGAAAAGGCGCGCGACGCGGTGGATTGGTTCAAGCAGACGCTCGGCCCGGAGAATTTTTACCTCGAACTGCAAAACCACGGCGTCGCGGAGCAGGCGAAGGTCAACAAGCACCTCATCGCGTGGGCAAAGGAATTCGGCCTCAAACTCGTCGCGACGAATGACGTTCATTACATCGAGAAAAGCCATTCGCACGCACACGATTGCCTGATTTGCATCGGCACGCAGACGCAACTGGCTGACACGAAACGGATGCGCTACGAGCCGGAGCAGTTTTACCTGCGCACGGCGGAGGAAATGAAGGCGCGCTTTGCCGACACGCCCGAGGCCATCAAGAACACGCTTGAAGTTGCCGGAAAGTGCAACCTGGAGATCGAGTTTGGCAAATTGCATTTCCCGGTTTTTGCGCCGCCGGAACATTTCACGCGCGAAGGTTATCTGCGCAAGTTGATCGCAGAAGGATTGTTCCGGCGCTATACGATTCACGCCAAGGCCGAGGGGAAGGAATTTGTCGTTGAGGGGATTGACGATCCGAAGCGGTTGCCGACTTATGTAGTGCAGCCGTCCCGGCGGCCCAGCGCAGAAGGCGCGAAAGAAAATCTTTCCGAGACGGAGGGCAGGCGAGACGCCTGCGCTACGTTGAACAATCCCGCCGTCGCTGCTGCCATCAAAGCCGTGATGGACCGGTTGAAACTTGAACTCACGGTCATCGAGAAAACCGGTTTCATCAGTTACTTTCTCATCGTCGGCGATTTCATCCGCTACGGTCACGAACACGGCATTGCCTGTGTGGCGCGCGGTTCCGCCGCCGGTTCGATTGTCACCTATCTGCTGGAGATTTCCAACGTGGACCCGATCCGCTACGGCCTGCTGTTCGAGCGGTTCCTTAATCCCGAGCGTATCAACCCGCCCGATATTGACATTGATTTCGCCGACGACCGGCGCGCCGATGTGATCGAGTATGTCCGCGAGAAATACGGCCGCGATTCCGTCGCGCAAATCATCACGTTCGGCACGATGGGCGCGAAATCCGTCGTGCGCGATGTGGGTCGGGTGATGGGTTTGAGCTACGGCGAGTGCGACCGGCTGGCAAAGATGATTCCATTCGATCTGAAAATGGATTTGACAAAGGCACTCAAGCAATCGCCGGAATTCAAGGAGGCCTATGAAAACGAGGAGGTCACGCGCGAGTTGATTGACACCGCGCTCATTCTGGAAGACATCACGCGCAACGCCTCCGTCCACGCTGCCGGCGTCGTCATCGGCGACCAGCCGTTGGTGAATTTGCTGCCGCTCAAGCGGGACGAAAGCGGCACGCTCGTCACGCAATACGCGATGAATCCTGTCGGCGACCTCGGCCTGCTGAAGATGGATTTTCTCGGGCTGAAGACGCTCACCGTCATCCGCAACACGTGTGAAATGGTCAGGCGTACACTCGGCATTGAAGTGCCGATCGACAACCTGCCTCTCGATGACCAAAAAACCTACGACCTGCTCAATCGCGCGGAAACGCTCGGCATATTCCAATTGGAATCCGGCGGGATGCGCGATTTGTGCCGCAAATTTCAAATCAGTTCCGTCGAACACATCACGGCGCTGGTCGCGCTTTATCGCCCCGGCCCGATGGAGTTGATTCCTGAATTCATCAAACGCCGACACGGCGAGATGAAGATCGAATACGAGCATCCGTTGCTCGAACCGATTGCGCGCGAGACCTACGGGATTTTGATCTATCAGGAGCAGGTGATGCAGGCCGCGCAGGTGCTGGCCGGTTTCACGCTCGGGAGCGCGGATTTGCTCCGGCGCGCCATGGGCAAAAAGAAGCGGGAGGAAATGGCCAAACAACGCGCCATTTTTGTCAAGGGTTGCAAGGAGCAAAATCAGATCCCCGAAAAAAAGGCGAACGAGATTTTCAATTTGCTGGAAAAGTTCGCCGGCTACGGTTTCAACAAATCGCACGCCGCCGCCTACGCCATAGTCGCGTATCAAACCGCGTACCTGAAGGCCAATTATCCGGTCGAATTTTTCTGCGCGATGATGACGAACGACATGGCGGACACCGCCAAGTTGAGCCAGTACATCAACGAAGCGAGAGAGTTTGGCATCGAGGTTTTGCAGCCGGACGTCAACGAAAGCCAGGTTCATTTTGCGCCGGCGAAACGTGGCACAGGCTTCCAGCCTGTGAATTCTGCGGACAGAGACACAGGCCAGAGGCCTGTGCCACAACGACAAGGAATCCGCTTCGGCCTCGCCGCGATCAAAGGTGTGGGTGAAGTCGCGGTGCAAACCATTTTGAAAGCCCGGAATGACCGCGGAAAATTCACTTCGCTTTCGGACCTGTGTGAGCGCGTGGACGGACGCACGGTGAACCGCAAAATTCTTGAAGCGCTCATCAAATCCGGCGCATGCGACGGTTTTGGGCAGACGCGCGCCACGCTTTGCGCCCAAATCGAACGCACTTTGAGCCGCGCCGCAAGCATCGCCGCCGATCGCCAGCGCGGACAAAGTTCGCTCTTCGGCGCGCTGGAGGAAAAAGCGCCGCCGATGCCGGAATCCATCAGCAACCTGCCCGAATGGCCGCAGCACGAACTGCTCGCGCACGAAAAAGAGTTGCTTGGATTTTACGTCACCGGACATCCGCTGACGCCCTTCGCGCCGATTCTGGAGAAATACGCGCTCACGAACACGGCGAAGCTCGCGGAGCTGCCGAATCGCAGCCTGACGCGCATCGGCGGATTGATCGCAGCGGTGCAAAACGGCGTGTCGAAGAAGAGCGGCAAGCCTTACTCGATGGTCACGCTCGAAGACCTCGAAGGCTCGGTGCAGATTCTTTGCATGAACGAGAACTACGACAAATATCGCGAATTGCTCACACCAAACAAAGCCATCCTCGTCATCGGGGAGGTGAACACCGGCGATGACCGCCCGAAAATTTTTCCGCAAGAAATCATGCCGCTGGAGGACGCGCCCCGGCGGTTCACCAGGCAGGTCCATCTGCGGTTGCACACCGCGCACCTGAAACTGGAGCAACTGGAATCCGTGCGCGAACTGGTGGCGGCGCACCCCGGCAAATGCCCGTTGCTGCTCTGTTTCATGCGCCCGGGCGGCGATGTCATCTTCATGGACACGAACGAACGATTCAGCGTCACGCCGTCGCAGAAATTGCAGCAGGAAGCCGACGCGCGCTTCGGCGAGGAAACTTATTACGCCAGGGTGGACACGAGTCTGCCCGAACGCTCACCCCGCCGCTGGGAACGTAAAGCTGAATCCGGCAACGGCGAGGAATAACCACGCCCGCCGCCCTTTGATTGCCGCATAATATCCGCCACGACTTCGCCCCTGGGTTTCACGCGAACCTGGGCAACGTGATTTGCGACAAGAAAAACATTGTCATTTGGGACGGCCCTGACGAAGAATAACCCAATGTCTGGCGCCCTTCTGCACATGCTCATCAAGTTCGCCGTTCAAACGGCGATCCTTTTCGGTCTGCTTTGGGGCATGATCAAGATTCAAAAACTCGACCAAAAATTCGAATACAATTTTCTGTGGTTGCTGGGGTCGGCAGCGCTCGCGACCGGCTTGGACCAGATCCTGCAAATGACCCTTGGCCATTTCATCGGAATTTACTTTGCCTCTTACATTTCCACTCCGATCGTTGTTACTGTACTGTTGCTGTGCCTTAAAAAAGTCACCCATGCACCTTATGTTGACGTCCTTTTCACCGTCGCAATCTCCTACGCGCTCCTGTTCGGCGTGAACCTCTTCATCCTGGAATCGCTGATGGGCGATTTGCGGCCTTCGGCCAGAAACCCCGATGAATTTGAAATCGCCACGCAGCAGCAGGAATTAAAAAAAGAATATCAAACTGCCATTAAAACAAACTTGCCGGCCCCAAAGGTAAACCCGCCTGCTACCAGCGCGCCTGCCAAATCAATTAAACCGGCGGAAAAGGCCGCCCCCAAAACCAACCCGCCCGCTCCCAGCGCGCCCACCAACTCAATCAACCCAGCCCAAGGTGCTGCTGCCATGACAAACCTGCCCGCCCCAGGCGTGTCCACCAACTCGGTAAAACCGCTGGAAGAGGCTGCACCCAAAACCAATCAACCGGCGAAAAGCACGCCCACCAACTCAGCATCACAAAGTCCGGCAAAACCAGTTGAAGTAATTGCCAAATATTTTGCCGTGAAAGGCGTCACCAGAAACGCCGCCAAATCAGCGGTGACCATTCAAGCCGGAACGAAAATCTATACTATTTTCCTTGGCGAAACGGCCTTGACGCAAACGCCCGACGGCCCAATCCCGGTGCGTTTCAAAGATCTGGGCGAGGACTGGGTGGTGCTGGAAATTAACGGAGAACGGGCACTTCTTCCAATTCATTGACCGCGCTGTTGCGCTTAACGCCAGCGCAGCAACCGCAGCGCGTTGCCAATCACAATCAAGTCCGACGCGCCCATTGCCGCCGCGCACAAAATCGGACTGATGAATCCCATCGCCGCCAGTGGCACGCCGAGCGCGTTGTAAAAAAACGCCCAAAACAAATTCTGTTTGATCGTCCACAACGTCGCCCGTGCCAGGCCGAGCGCCTCCGGCACGGCCTCGATCTCCGATTTCAATAAAATGATGTCCGCCGCCTCGCGCGCCAAGTCGCTGGCGCGGCTCACGGCAACACCAAGGTCGGCCTGTTCCAGCGCCGGGGCGTCGTTGATGCCGTCGCCGACAAATGCCACGCGCTCGCCCTGTGCCTGAAGTTTTTTCACGAAGTCCGCCTTTTGCTCCGGTCGCACTTCGGCAAACACATTTTTACTTTCGACGCCAACTTCCCGCGCGATGCTGGCTGCCGTCAGCGCGTTGTCACCTGTCAGCAAAAACGTTTTCAAATTCTGCCGGTGCAGTTTTTCAACCACGTCGTGCGCGCCCGGTTTGACCATGTCTTTTATGGCAAATAAACCGGCAAGTGATTGGTCAACGGCCAACCCGACAATCGTTGCGCCCTGCCCGGACCATTCGGCAATGAATTTTTCGCCCGACGCCAAATCCACGCCTGACTCCTTGAGCCAGCACAACGAACCCAGTCGGGCTTTGCCCATTGGATGTTGGATGTTCGATGTTGGATGTTCGATGTTTGCCCCCACGCCGGCGCCGCGAATTTCCTGCCAATTTTTCAAATCAATTGCACTCGGCGACAATTTCGCAATCGCCTGGCTGATCGGATGTGTTGAAGAACGGGCAAGCCCCGCTGCCAGACTTTGGACTTTGGACTTTGGACTTCGGACTCCCCAAATTTCCGCCACTTCCGGCTTCCCAATGGTGAGCGTGCCGGTTTTGTCAAAAATCACAGCGGTGACTTTTCCCGCTTTTTCCAGCGCTACGCCGTCCCGAATCAGAATGCCGCGTCGCGCGGCGGTGTTAGCACCGGCCATGATGGCCGCCGGGGTCGCCAAACCCATCGCGCACGGACACGCAACAATTAAAACCGCCGCCGCGATGATGAACGCCGTGGCCGCGCCGGTCGGAATCATTGCCGGCCAAAGAAATGGCGCGAGCAAATCGTGAACGTGTTTGGCCGATTCCGGCGCGAGCCCCCACCAAAGTGCGGCGGCGATGGCAATGGCGACGACAACCGGCACGAAGACGCTGCTCACGCGGTCGCCGAGGCGCTGGATGTCGGCGCGGCTGGTTTGGGCGCGTTGCACGGCGGCGATGATGTGCGCCAAGGCCGTGCTTTCGCCGGTGGCGGTCACGCGCATGACGAGCCGGCCGTTCAAATTCACCGTGCCAGCGTAAAGTTCACCGCCGTTTTTTTTGTCCACCGGAACGGATTCGCCAGTGAGCATCGCCTCGTCCACGGCGGAATCTCCGTCGGTCACCACGCCGTCCACCGGCACGCGGTCCCCGGGGCGGAGCGCGATGAAATCGCCGATTTTCAATTCGGCGACAGGGACTTCAACTTCCTTGTCAGGCACGGTAGGGACGCGCTGCCGCGCGTCCTGGCCGACCGGCAGGTCGGCCCTACCAACCAATCTTCTGGCGGTTTGTGGCGCGAGATTCAGCAATTTTTCCAATGCGCCCGACGCGCGTGCACTCACACGGGCTTCCAGCCAGTGGCCGAAGCTGATGAGCGTGATGATGGCGGCGGCTTCCATGAAATAAACATGGCCGCCCATGCCACCGAGCAACGCCCACGCGCTGTAGCCAAACGTGGTTGTCGAACCGAGCGCGACGAGCGTGTCCATGTTCGAGCTGCCGATTTTGAGCTGGTTCCACGCGCCGCGGTAAAATTTCCCCCCGGCAAAGACCTGGACCGTGCCCGCCAGCGCAAAGGAAAGCCATTGAAACCACGGCTCCATGCCGAAGCCGAAACCCCATTCACCAGCCATCAACACGGTGGTAACGGCGACGCCAAGCCAGAGATTGATTTGCCAGCTTGCGTGTCTGGTTTCGCGGCAAGCGGATGTGTCGGCCTGAATTTCCTTCGCCGTGTAACCGGCTTTCTGCACGGCCTCGATGACAGCGGAAACGTTTTGTTCTGCGCCGGAATTCCAGCGCACAGAAGCGCGTCCGGCATCCAGCAGCACTGTTGCGCTGCGCACGCCGGGCACGCCTTGAATCGCCTCGGTGACATGCCGCGCGCAATTGTTGCAGCTCATGCCGCTGATTTGCAGATACGTCATGACAGAATTTTATCGCGGGCAGGAAGCTTTGTCGAATTTCGTGACCAGCGAACTGACGGAAGGGGTCGTTTTGCACTCTTTTTGCCATCTGGTGATCAGGGCCATAATGGTGAATTTGCCCACGCCAAAACAGCACCCCATCACTCGCGGGATCACCGACATAATACCGTCTGAAATCCGCGAGGGCGGCGACCGCGGCGTGCCGATTGTGGTGTCCGTGCCGAACAAGCCGGCCGGGCGTTCGTTCGTTCAAATTGCCGAAATGCTGCGGGGAAAACAGGCTTGAATGATTTGTAAGGTGTTTATTTGAAAGTTGTTAGCAATAAAGATTTCGATTGCTAATTGTTCGGGCCGGATTTAAAGTTAGGGTACGAATTTTGTATTTCATTTATGTCGGACGCTATGAAAGACGCATCAACGGCGAACGATTTGTTAAAAAACTCCTCGCTTTACCGCGAGTTTCAGGCCGAGCGCGAGGAAATTCTCAGGCACAAGTGGATTGAGTCGGAGAAGGCGGGGCATGACATCGGCTTCGAGCAGGCGTTGACGGATTGGATCATCAATCACCGCTCAAGCTGGCGCAAAACCCGCCAGGTCGCCGGTCACTGAAAATAAATTAAATGTTCCTTTAACGCTGCCCGGTGAGGCGGCGAAGGAAACCATGAACGCCAAACGCGCAACGCGAATCGGCTCCGCCCACAAACGGAGCGGGTTTGCGATTTTCTTTTTCCGACCATCGTTCCCGTTCTTTTGCCTTTCGAGGGGGCTTTCAACTCTCAACCCCGTAAAAGGGCGTGGCCCCCACGGGGCTTTACGCCCTCAACTCTCAACCTGCTTCCATGCCTGAATCCACCGTCATCCTCGATGCCGCCGCGATCCAGCGCGCGCTGACGCGCATCGCGCATGAAATCGCTGAGCGCAACGAGGTCGGCGCGGAAGTCGTGCTGATTGGCATTCCCCAAGGCGGGGTGCCACTCTCGCAGCGGCTCAGCGCGATTCTTGCCGGCATTTGGAACCAGCCGGTGCCCGTGGGCACGCTGGATGTTTCGATGCACCGTGACGATCTCGATCAGCGCGCTGCACCCAAGGTTTATCCCACGGTCATCCCCTTCGATGTCACCGGCAAAACCGTTGTGCTCGTGGACGACGTGCTGTTCAGCGGCCGCACCACGCGTGCGGCGATGGACGCGCTGAACGATTTTGGCCGGCCACGGAAAATCCAGCTTGCGGTGCTGATTGACCGCGGGCATCGCGAACTGCCCATCAAGGCGGATTTCGTCGGCAAAAATGTGCCCACCGCCCTGGAAGAGAAAGTTTCCCTGGATCTGACCGAGACCGGAGCGGAACGGGACGAGGTGGTTTTGAAAAAGCCATGAGCTGGAACCGCAAACATTTGCTCGACATCGAATCACTTACGGCGGACGAAATTGTCACCGTGCTCGACACAGCGCGGGCGTTCAAGGCGGTCGGCGAACGCGCCATCAAAAAAGTCCCGGCATTGCGCGGGCGGACCGTCGTGAATTTGTTCGTCGAGCCGTCCACGCGCACGCGCATCAGTTTTGAGCTGGCCGAGCAACGGCTGTCGGCGGACATCATCAATTTCACCGCCGAAGCCTCGTCGTTGAAAAAGGGCGAGACGCTCAAGGACACTGCGCGCAATCTCGAGGCGCTCAACGCCGATTTCATCGTCATGCGCCACAGCGCGTCGGGCGCGCCGCATTTTCTGGCACGCGTGCTCAACGCCAGCGTCATCAACGCCGGCGACGGCGCGCACGAACATCCCACCCAGGCATTGCTCGACGCCTTCACCATCCGCGAACGCAAGGGAAAGATTGCCGGGCTGAACGTGACAATTCTGGGCGACATCCTTTACAGCCGCGTGGCGCGCTCGGACATCTGGGCGCTGACAAAACTGGGCGCGCGCGTCACGCTTTGCGGGCCGTCCACGCTCGTGCCCCGGACGTTCGAGCAGATGGGTTGCCGCGTGGTTCACAACATGGACGAAGCCATTCGCGACGCCGACATCATCAACCTGTTGCGCATCCAACACGAGCGCCAGCGCAAGACGATGTTTCCGAGCATCAACGAATACACGCAGCTTTTCGGACTCAACAAGGCCCGCCTGGCCAAAACCAGGCCTGACGCGCTCATCATGCATCCCGGCCCGATCAATCGCGGCGTGGAAATTGACAGTGAAATTGCCGATTCGGCCCGTTCGCTGATTCTGGAGCAGGTGACCAACGGGCTCGCCGTGCGCATGGCCGTTTTATTTTTGGTCAACGGCGGCAAAGGGCCGCAGGAAGTGACGGGGAATTAAAACAGCTCATTTCCGTTTCCCAAAAATCAGGAGCAGGCCGAACAGTCCCAATCCCACGCCCGCAAGGAAAAAGTACGTTGCCTTGTCCGCCGGCGCGCCCGTGAACGCCTTTTCGACTTGTGATCCGATGGAGTTTGCAACGTCGTGTCCCCACACAAGCAGCAGCACGCCGATGACCAGACAAATGACGCCGATGCCTTTTTGCATAAAATCCCTCGTTTCAATATGAACTTGTTCCACTGGCCGCAAGACCGTTGACAATCGCCACGCTGGCCGAGGTGCCAAGGCGCGTCGCGCCCGCTTCAATCATCGCCAGCGCGGTTTTGGCATCACGGATGCCGCCGGAAGCCTTGACGCCGAATTTCGGGCCGACGGTTTCACGCATCAGTTTTACATCTTCCACGGTGGCCCCGCCCGTGCTGAATCCGGTGGAGGTTTTGACGAAGCGCGCTCCGCTTTCAACCACGAGTTTGCAGGCGCGAATTTTTTCCTCCTGGGTGAGCAAACAGGTTTCGAGAATGACTTTCACCGGCCATTCATCAGCCGCCTCCACCACGTCACGCAATTCGCGCAGGACATATTTGTCGTCGCCGGCCTTGAGCCGTCCGATATTGAGAACGACATCAATCTCTTGCGCGCCATCGTCAATGGCAGCCTCGGTTTCGAAACGTTTCGCATCGCCGGACATGGCGCCCAGCGGAAAGCCCACCACGCAGGCAACCTTGACGCCGGTGCCTTCCAGAAAATGGCGGGCCTGTCTGACCCATGACCCATTGACGCAAACGCTGTAAAAATGGTTTTCGCGAGCCTCGGCACAAAGTTTCTCGATGTCTTTGGCGGTGGCATCCGCCTTCAGCAGTGTGTGGTCAATGTAGGCGGCCAGTTGCGCGGGCGAGAGCGTTTGTTTGTTCATGACCGGGGTGAAATATGCAACGCACAGGCTAAATTTGCAGCAATTTGATTTGTTCGCTGTCCTTGGCGACGGCTTCACCGAGCGTCTGCGCCTGACGGCGGCGTCGTTCGATGATGTGCTTGTCGAGCACGGGATCGTAGGGCACGGGATAATGGCCGTCATAGCAGGCCAGGCAGAATAATTCCTTGGCGCGGCCGGTGGCCTTGACCATGCCTTCCTCCGAAAGATAGTGCAGCGAGTCAGCGTTCAGGTATTTGCGGATTTCGTCCACACTGTGGTTTACCGCCATGAGCTTGCTGCGGTCGGGAAAATCAATACCATACACGCACGGGTTCATGTGCGGCGGACAACTGACGGCGACGTGAACCTCCCGGGCGCCGGCTTCCTTGAGGGTTTTGACGCGCGCCTTGCACGTGGTGCCGCGCACGATGGAATCGTCCACGATCACGACGCGCTTGTTTTTCACGAGCGGGGCGATCAGGTTCAACTTCATGCGCACGTCGAAATCGCGGATCAATTGCGACGGCTGGAGAAAACTGCGCCCGACGTAGTGATTGCGGATGAAGGCCATCTCGAACGGAATGCCGGACTCCTCGGAATAACCCAGCGCCGCGCAGACGCCGCTGTCGGGCAACGGAACGATGAGGTCCGCCTTGACGCGGTGTTCGCGCGCGAGCTGGCGGCCCATTTCCTTGCGGACTTCATAAACGCTGCGGCCGCCGATCACGCTGTCCGGCCGTGCGAAATAGACGTATTCAAAAATGCAAAACGCCCGGCGCTGGTGTTCGGGAAACGCCTGAACGCTGATCAACCCTTTTTCGTTGATGATGACGATTTCGCCCGGCTCGACATCACGGACGAACTGGGCCTGAATCTGGTCAAACGCGACTGATTCGCTGGCCAGCACATACGCGCCGTTCAGGCGGCCGATGGAAAGCGGGCGAAAACCAAACGGGTCGCGGGCGCCAATCAATTCCTTCTCGGTCATGATGACGAGCGAGTAGGCGCCTTCGAGACGGCGGAAAGTCTGCACCAGCGTGTTTCGAACGCCGCCGATGGACGGCTGCGCGAGCATCATGATGATGATCTCGCTGTCCACGGTGGTTTGAAAAACCAAGCCGCGGCTTTCGAGGTCATCGCGGAGCTGGGCGGCGTTCGTCAGGTTGCCGTTGTGGGCGACGGCGATCTGCCCGCGCATGCAATCCACCGTAAGCGGCTGCGCGTTGCGGAGGTGCGACGAGCCGGTGGTGGAATAGCGCGTGTGGCCGACGGCCATGTTGCCGACCAGGTCGTGCAACAGTTTGGAATTAAAAACCTGCGGCACGAGACCCATGCCATGGTGCTTGAAAAATTTCCCCTCGTGGCAGGTGACGATGCCGGCGCTTTCCTGTCCGCGATGTTGCAGCGCGTAGAGACCGTAATAGGTGAGTTCGGCGGCATTGGGATGTCCAAAAATGCCGAACACACCACAATAATGTTTGGGATAATTTTGCATCGCTCGCTCGCGCCCGCCGCTGAATTCTCGCAGACGCGAACCGCGTGCGCAAGCCGGAACCAAACACGGGCCGGCAGCCTAATCAAATTCCATCGCCGGATTCAAATACGGCTTCAGTTTTTCAGCCAGTTCCTCCGGCAGGCGTTTGGGTTTTCCGTTCACGTCGGCGCAGGCGTGGAACGTTTCAGCTTCGAGAATGAGTTTGCCGTCCTGGTTGACGACGCGGTGGGCGAAATTCAATCGCACGCGCTTGATGAGCATCGGCCAGACTTCAATCGCCAGCAGGTCGTCGTAACGAGCGGGTGATTTGTAACACAGACGGGCTTCAATGACGGGAAAAATAACGTCGCGTTCCTGCCATTGCAAAACCGTTGCGCCGAGCGAACGGATGAATTCGCCGCGCGCGGCTTCGAGCCAGTCGAGATAGCGCGAGTGATAAACGTGGTTGCCGACGGTGCATTCGGCGTAGCTGACGCGGTGCGGGTGGCGGAACGGAGCGGACATGGGCGCAGCGTAAAGGCGCGCGCTGAAAGTTCAACGCCGAAAATCGGTTGCGCGAACCGTTTTTGCGCGTATGTTCCCCGCATGAATTGGCAACAGGCCGTTTCGCTGGCGATTGTGATTGCGGTCGCCGGACTGTTTTTGTGGGGACACTTTCGCCGGCGCAAATTCAGTTTTGAGCGCGACACGCATTGCGGTTGTTCGGCGAGCGGGCAAGCGGAGACGAAAAGCTCCATTGTTTTTCACGCGCGCAAAGGCGAACGGTCCGAAGTGGTGGTCAAAATGAAATAAGTTTTGCGAACTTGCCAATGCAGGCTTTTTCAGTTATTATCTTTTAACATGGCTGTTACCAAAGTTAGCTCCACAATGCATTTTATTCCCCGCAGCTCGGCGGTGGGCGGGCGCGGGGGGGCGGCCAGCGGCCGTTGGATTCCGAACACGGATGTTTATACCACCGACACCGGCCTGGTCATCAAGGTGGAACTGGCCGGGATGAAAAGCGAAAATCTCGAAATCACCGTCGAAGGCCGTCGGCTGCGCATCAGTGGCAGCCGCCCGGACGTTTGCCGGGCGCACAAATGCAATTTTCTGGTCATGGAAATCAGCTATGGGCCGTTTGAAAGCGTGCTCGAGCTGCCTCAGGATTACGATCTTAGCCAGGCCAAGGCGATTTATGTGAATGGTTTTCTGCGAATTGACGTGCCGGTGGCACACCAATTGCACACCAAAAGCACGAAAGTTCCAATTGCCGAAGGGAATTAGCCTGGCCGCGCATGAATCTTTTCCCGTGCGGCGGCATTTAATTTTATATTTATAGATGGAAACGACGATGACTTCGCCGGAGACAGAATTTGTCAGCATTCTGGGCGGCGCCGAAAAATCGGACGCTTTGCCCCGGATATCGTCGCGTTCATTGCCGGAAAACCTGCCCATCCTCGGCCTGTCGGACATCGTGATTTTTCCCGGCGCGGTGGTGCCGCTGCTTGTCGAAACCGGGCCAAGCCTGAAATTGATTGATGACATTGTCGCGGGCGACCGTTTGTTTGCCGCGGTGCTGCAGCGCAAACCCGAAATCGCCGAACCCATGCCGGAGGATTTGCATGAAGTCGGCTGCGTTTCGCGCCTGTCCAAAATGGTGAAATTTCCCGACGGCACCGCGCGTGTGCTGGTCGAGGGTTTGTGGCGCATTCGCATATGTAAATACGCGCTGCCGGCCCCGTATTTGCGCGCGAGTTACGAATTATTGCGGGATGAAACGGAGGATTCCATTGAGTTGCAGGCCATGCTGCGCAACGCGCACAAGCAATTCGAGGAAATCGCCAGGATGTCCAGCGCACTTTCGGACCAGGTCAAGGTCGCCGCGCTGAACACCGAGCATCCCGGCCATTTCGCCGACCTCATCGCCGCGAATCTGAATCTCAGCCTCGAAGACCGGCAGAAGCTGCTCGAAACCATCTCCGTCCGCGAACGGCTGCAAAAACTGCTGCCCCTGCTCAATCGCGAGCAGGAGGTGCTGACGCTCAGTTCAAAAATTCAAAACGACGTCGCGTCTTCCATTGCCAAGACGCAGCGCGATTTTTTTCTGCGCGAACAATTGCGCGCCATTCAGCGCGAACTCGGCGAGGGCGAATCCGGTTCGGGCGAAACCAAATCGTTGCGCGAAAAAATCGAGCAGACGCCCATGCCCGGCGAGGCGCGCAAAGCCGCCGAACAGGAACTCGAACGCCTGCAACAGACGCCGCCCGCCGCCGCCGAATACGCCGTCGGGCGAAATTATCTCGACTGGATTTTGAGTTTGCCGTGGGAAAAGTCCACCGAGGACAAGCTGGATTTGAAGGCCGCCGGGCGGATTTTGAACGAGCAACATTTCGGCCTGGCCAAGGTCAAGGACCGGTTGCTCGAATTCATCGCCGTCATCAAACGCCGCAAGCAGATCAAAGGACCGATTCTTTGCCTGGTCGGCCCGCCCGGCGTCGGCAAAACCTCCCTCGGCAAAAGTGTGGCGGACGCGCTAGGACGCAAATTTGCGCGTATTTCACTCGGCGGCATGCGCGATGAAGCCGAGATTCGCGGTCACCGGCGCACGTATGTCGGCGCGATGCCCGGACGGATCATCCAGACGCTGCGCCGCATCGAAAGCCGCAACCCGGTCATTTTGCTGGACGAATTGGACAAGGTCGGCGCGGATTTTCGAGGCGATCCGGCGGCAGCGCTGCTGGAAGTGCTCGACCCGGCGCAAAACCACACGTTTACCGACCATTACCTCGACCTGCCATTCGATCTCTCACGGGTGCTTTTCATCACCACCGCGAACTGGCTGGAGCCGATTCATCCCGCGTTGCGTGACCGGCTCGAGGTGATTGAACTGCCCAGCTACACCGAGTCCGAGAAACTGCAAATCGCCAAACGCTATCTCGTCCCGCGCCAGATCGAGGAGCATGGGCTCACGCGGCGGGATGTAAAGTTTGCCGACTCCGCGTTGCGCAAACTCATCCGGGAATACACCCGCGAAGCCGGGGTCCGGCAGCTGGAACGCGAGATCGCCGCGCTGTCGCGCAAAGCCACGCGCAAGATCATTTCCCAAAACGGCAAGGCGGCAACGGTCAAGCTGGAAGCCGAAAACTTGAAGGACTTTTTAGGCCACGCGCCGTTCATTGCCGAGACGGCGGAGAAAATCACCGAATACGGCATCGCCACCGGGCTGGCGTGGACGCCGTTCGGCGGCGACGTTTTGTTCATCGAAGCGACGCGGATGCGCGGGCGAGGCAATCTGTTGCTGACCGGATCGTTGGGCGAAGTGATGAAGGAAAGCGCGCAGACAGCCATGAGTTATTTGCGGAGCCAGTCCAGATCGCTCGATCTGGATTTGAGCGATTACAACAAATTCGACATTCACATTCACGTGCCCGCCGGTGCGACGCCGAAGGACGGCCCGAGCGCGGGCGTGACGATTGTCGCGGCGCTGGCGTCACTGCTGACGAAGCGGCGCGTGCGTTTCCGGATGGCGATGACCGGCGAAATCAGCCTGCGCGGCCGGGTATTGCGCGTGGGCGGCATCAAGGAAAAGGTGCTGGCCGCGTCGCGTTTTGGCATCAAGGAAATCATTTTGCCGGAACAAAACAAATCCGACTGGCTCGACGTGCCGGCGGAGGTCCGCGCCAGACTCAAAGTCCATTTCGTCCAACACATTGCCGACGTTCTCCGGCTGGCGTTGGAGGCGAAATGAAAGTACGCGATAAATTCCAAATCGGCAGGGCCGCGCTGCTGCGCGGCCTTGATTTTGGGCGGCGCGGCAGCGCCGCCCGACCATTGATGGCAGCGATTTTATTTTTTGCCCTTGGTGCGGCGGCGGCCACCACGAATGATTTGTCCAACGCGGAGATTCAAGGCTGCCAGCTTGCCCAGCAACTTTTGGAACAACGCCCCGCTGAAAATTTTACCAACATTGGCGTTTTAAAAATACGTGACGGCAAAGGCAGGCGTACAAACATTTCTGTAAAATGTGAGCTCATAATTACTGCGACAAATTGGGTAAATAATTACATAGCTTATCTGAAATATGGCCCCAATGGCATTTGGGTTTGCACAGAAACATTTACGGTTGTTCATGATGGCTCGTCAGTAAACCGCTATTTGAAACAGTTCTATTGTAATCCAGACCAAGCGACAGGTTTATTTCCAGTTGAAAAAAACATGCCATTTGTCAATTCAGATTTCTGTGCCGCCGACTTTGGCTTGGAATTTTTTCACTGGCCGGAGCAGAAGGTATTGCCGAACACGACCTCGTTGAAGCGCGGCCGGGCCTACACGCTGTTGGAAAGCACAAATCCCAATCCTTCCACCAACGGCTATTCGCGGGTGTTGTCGTGGATTGACAAGGAAACCGGCGGCATCCTGGAGGCCGAGGCTTACGACGCGAAAGGCAAGCTGCTCAAGGAATTTGCACCGAAATCGTTCAAGAAGGTGAACGGTCAGTGGGAGCTTCAGGAAATGGAAATTCGCAACGTCCAGACCGGCTCGCGCACGCGGCTGGAGTTTGATTTTAAGAAGGAGTGACAGGGTGCGGCCGCCCCAGTGGATAGCTTGGTGATAAATTGCGAACAAGTCAGCCGGCCGCATGCTTGACATCGGCAGGCCGACGGCTCAGGCTCCCACAAGATGCTATGAATGCAAGGCTGCGCCGGAATTTTCTAATTGTTTTTGTCTGCTCCGCCTTCAGCGCGGGAGTTTTTGCCGCCGAAACGAACGCCCTTTCTTCATCAGAAGCGGCGGTCATCACGGTGCAAACCCAGATAAACGGTTATCTTCAGATTCAGGAACAGCTTCACGACACACAACTGGCCATTGAGCGCAACCGTCAACAAGCCGAGGCTGCCGCCAAGCGCAACGCCGACGACATGGCCGCGCGCATCGAAGCGTTACAACAGGTCATCGCCGCCCAGCGCGTGAGTGAGGTTGAGACGATGCAGAAAATGCAGCAGTTCATGCTGATTCTGGCGGGCGCTTTTGGAACGATTGGCCTGCTGGTCGTGTTGTTGATGGCTTATTTGCAGTGGCGCACCGTCGCGCGACTCGTTGAATTGTCCTCGCTGCGCCCGCCGGAGTTTGCCATGGGCAACGGCCGCATTTCCCCTTCGTTGGTGACCAGCGCCAGCGTGGAGCAATCGAACGCGCGGCTGTTCAACATGGTGGATCAGCTGGAGAAGCGCATCCTGGAGTTGAAACAGGCCACACTCGCCCCGCTGAATGAAGCCACTTCATCCCCCGTTCACGAACCAAATGGAGCGCCGAAGGTTTCGGGCGACCGCGATGAGTGCGTCGCCAACCTGCTCGCCGAAGGCCAGTCGCTGCTGGTCGCCAACGAGCCGCAGAAGGCGCTGGAATGTTTTGATGTGGCGCTCGGGTTGCAGCCGAAACACGCCGACGCGCTGGTCAAAAAGGGCGGAGCGCTCGAAAAGCTGGGCCAGTTCGACGAGGCTATTGCCTGTTACGACCATGCGATTGAGGCGGATGGCGGAATGACCATCGCCTATCTGCACAAGGGAGGATTGTTCAACCGCATGGCGCGGTATGACGAAGCCTTGCACTGTTACGAACAGGCCCTGCGCACGCAGGAGAAAAAAGCGCCGGAGGAAAAGGTCGCCGCGTAGTCTCAGTTGAATTCAATCCGGCTGCGCGTGCGCTCGATCGCAACCTGCTGGCGCAACATTTCAATTTTAAGCTTCAGCAATTCGCGATTTTCCTCGTTGCGGGCGGCGAGTTCTTTTTCGAGTTCTTGAATGCGCGTTTCGTAGGAGCGCAACCGTTCCTGAATGGGCGCCCGTAGTTCGTCCAGGTGGTGCGTCAATTGCGCGATTTCCGTGGCGGCGATTTGTTGGGCTTGCAGCAATTCCTTGCGTTGGACGGCCAGTTCCTGGACCAGCGCTTCCTTGAGCACTTGGGCGAGATGGGGTGCGAGGCTGGCGGTGACGGTGGCCTGGGCCTGCTCCGCCCGCAATTCCGCCATAAGCGCCCGTTGCTTCCAGACGTCATCGGGAGCCACCAGTTCGTTTCCGGCAGCGCCGGTGAATGTGTTTGATTGTGTGTTGCGCCAGCCGGCCAGGAGTTGTTGCCACCATTTCCAGCCGCCCCTTTTGTCCTCGCCTTTCGCCGGTTGATTGAGCGTGCGCGCAATGGCTTCATTGGCCGCTGCGGTGCCGTCCAGGCCGCAAACGGGACATTGAACCAGCGCCGGCATCCGGCCGTTCAACGGATAAACGTTGAAGGCGTATTTCTGACCGCAACCGCAAATTATTTTGATGGCTACCATGAATATGCCTGCCGGGTTGCCGCCACCGCGTCGGGCGGGGCGAACTGAAACATCACGGCCAAAGGCAGTGCGGCGTTCACCATAAAAATGATTTTTGCTCGCCGAGCAGCTGGTCATCCGACCACAGCGTGGCGCGCCACGCGACAAGTTCGCCGAAATTTTTATGGTCCGCGCCACCCAAAGTCAAAGAAGTCCAGCGGCGGAAAAATCCGGGCGTGACGGATTTTTCCAGCGTGGTTTGGCGCGGCAAACCGCCAGTGCCAATACCACGGAGTTCAACGCGCAATTTCAATTTTGCGCCTTTGGCGTTCGACGCTTTCCACAAAACGTCGAGGCGAATGGCGGAAATTTCGTTGGTGTGGTGGCGTAGATAAACCTGGTAGGCGTCGCGGTCGTAAAGACTCGGCGAAACCGCGTCGCGGTTCTTGAGGTCGAGGAGCAGCGGCAGGACCTTGACGACACGGCCGCTTACGGCGTCGGCCGCGAACGTTGCCGAAAGCGAACCGAGCAAAAGCCAAACCACCAAAAGCCGGCGCATGGCGAAACAATAACGGGCGGCTCGGCAAATTCAACACCGATTTATGGCAGCGCTCTGTGAGCGACAGCTGGTTTGGCGACGGTCATGGACCGCCGCTACAAAAATCACTGCCAGTAAAAGCTCACGACTCGAAAGTCCGTTCCTGAAGTGCGGGCCAGGATGGCGACGTATACGCGTTTGACGTCGCCGAGTTGCGCCGTGACGAGAACTTTATATGTGGAACTCCGTATGCCGCAAGCTGACGTATCCTTGATTCCAAAGCTTCCCAATTGTCCGGGGTCGCTGAAGGGCATGTCGTCTTCCGTGCCGTCCACGCCGTCAGGCCCGGCACGTTGTTTGATGATGGCGTCGGCCACGGCGGCATCCACGCCAGGAATCGTTTGCAGGACGTTTTTGTCAGCGGTGTTGATGTTGATTTTTCCGTTGGAAAACGGAGTGAAAACGTTCGTCAAACCAAACAGATAATCGTGCGGCTGACCCGGCGACGCGCCAAAACCGAGCTTGTAATGGAAGACGCCGGATGGCTGATTTGTCGAGTGGCCGGTATAAATTTCCTGTGTTACACCTTTGATATATTGCAGCTCGGACAAGTCATCAATCGGCGCGTTTTTGGCGTAATAGGGCGGATTGAGTCCCTGATAATAATCGCTTTCCGCACCGGCAACCCGCGGAAGATCATCCGAATCAATCCAGTCCAGAATCGAATCGGAGACCACGGAAATGTCGTTCGCATCCACGCCCATGACTGTCAACACCTGTTGCAATTCCGTTTCGGTCGCCGTGTTGATGTTGGCGAAACGTTCGAGGTCAATGATTTTAATCGAAACCGTCCCGTCTCCGACCGGAATATTGTCGAGCGAGATGGACGACAACACACTGTTGGATTCGGCCAGGCTGCCTGCTCCCCCCGCCCATTTTTGGTTCAGCGAATCGAAGGGTTCGCCCAGCGGATGCTGCGACAAAATCCAGCACGCATATTGCACGCCGGAGACGCCCTGCCAAAGGAGTTGTTCCTCGGAATTCGCGTTTTGCGCGAGGCGGGTTTCCACTTTCATTGACAGCGCAAAACCCGCTGCCAAGGCAGACAACACCACAATCGCACACATCACCATGATCAGCGCAATCCCGTCGGAGTTGTGGCGAGGGGTCGCTTTCATCAAGGATGACCTCCTGGTCCACTGCTACTGCCCCTAGGCATTTGCACAACGCCCGGCAGCGTGCTGGACTGCATCGTTACGACGTTCGTTATGGCCCAGCCCGGCCCGTTGCCGCCCGCCACGAGGGTGTAGCGTACCTGCAGTGGGATGGAATTGGTATCATTCCATTCGGTCACCCATCCGCTGTTGGTGTCCAGGCATTCGACGGCAAATTTTTTCACGTCGCGCGCGAGCACGAGCGGATAACTTTGTTCGTCCAGATCCATATCCATGAGAATCGGGTTCTGCCGCAGCACCAGGTTTCTTTCCGAATCCGGCCCGGCTTCGACGGTGAACGTCAGCCGCCGCAGATTAAAATCACCAAAGCGGCCATTGCGCGGAAAATTTCCCGGTAGCCGCGCCGTAAAACTCAACATCGGCTGGTCGCCGTTTTGGACAAGGAAATAATAATATTGCATGGAGGATTGAAATGACTGGATGCACGTGAGCGCATCTTCAATTGTCCGCACGGTGATGCGCTCGCGCTGGATTTGCGCGGCGGCTTCCTGCCCAACTCGCGACGACTTCAAAATCAGCACCCACGTCGAATAAATCGCCGCCACAATCATGCCGAAGATCGCGATGGCAATCATGATTTCGATCAGCGTGAATGCGCCACGCCGGGATTTTTTTTCCAATTTCATCTTGCAACCGTTGCTCCATCGAGGCTGCCCGCTCGTGAGTGGGGGCTGTAATACTTCATGGTCATTTTTGAGACGACCGGCCGGCCCGGGTCGGGGCTTTGCACAATAAAGTTCACCTGGTACCAATGGTTCGTATCGATTTCACGCGTGTCACACGTTACCTGGTAACCTCTGTAAGCATTGCCTAGGAAATCGCCAAGGTCGAATACCTGAATGCCTTCGACCTGGTTGGTGTGCAACAGATAGCCGACGACCGGGCCGGCATCCACGATCGGACGCTGCAGCCGGCGCGCGTTTTCGAGCGAACTGGACACCAGTCCCAAAATCGCAAAGACAGCCATAAAAAAAATGCCGATGGCGATCATCACCTCCAGCAATGAAAACGCCCGTTGTTCGCGCCCGCGCCGCCTGCCGATTTTCAATTCCGTTTTCATCTTGTCACCGGGCCGACTGAGGTCAGGGCGGTGGAATATTCCAGCGTGATTTTTTGCCACTCGTCGCCGCAATGCAGCACCAGCGTCAGTTCGTCGCATGTGCCGTTCGGGAAAAAGGTCACCCACGCCTTCTCCTGCCCGCCCCAGTCAATCATTTCGATGTCGAGCATGGCGATGTCCACGTTGGCTGGCAATGTCACCGACCGAGCGGCCTTTGTGGGCGGCGCCGGCGATTCCCCCGATGACGCACCGGCCAGTTCCATCCGCTTGTCAGCCGGATAAAAAACGATTTGGGCGGGCTGGCCGCTGAAAATTGCCTGTGCGCGGGCGTCGTTGCACAAATCCATGATGTCACTCACCGCCTTGCGCATGCCTTCCTTGCGAAAGGTCTGGAGGATGGAGGGAACGCCCATGGCTGCAATGAGGCCGATGATGGCCACGACGATCATGACTTCGATCAACGTGAACGCGCGCCGCGGAAATTTTTTTCTGGCGACCGCCGTTTTCATCGCAAGGCTCAAGAGTGAATTTGTGAAATCAGCCGGAACAGCGGCAGCAAAATGCTTATCAGCAGGAAGCCCACGATGAGCGCCATTACGATGATCAGGATTGGCTCAATGAGATTCGTCACCACGCGCAGGGCGATGGACAGTTCATTTTCGTACGTGCCGGCGAGATTGTTCAGCGCCCCGGGCACGTCGCCCGTTTCCTCGCCGATGCGCACCAGGTCCACCATCAATTGGGGAAAAACTTTCCCCTGCTCCAGCGGTTGCGCGAGCGTCTTGCCGTCTGTCACCGCGTCGCGCGTTTTGGCAATGGCTTCCTTGACGATGCGGTTGGCAATGACCTGCTCGGTGATTTTCAATGCGGTGAGCACCGGCACGCCGTTTTGGAGCAGCGTCCCCAGCGTCCGCGCGAATTGCCCGAACAGATTTAATTTCATCACCTTGCCGAACACCGGCGCGTTCAATTTCCATTCATCCAGCATCCGCGCGCCTTCCGCACTCGCCTGGAAGCGTTTGAATAAAATTATTGCCACGATGATGAGGAAGACGAGCAGCAACCAATAAGAGCGAAGAAAATTGCTGAACCCCATCAGTATGCGCGTCGGCAATGGCAGTTCGACACCGAACCCGTTGAAAATCACCATGAACCGCGGCATCATGAAGAACATGAAGAACGCGACGATGCCCCCGCCGACGCAACACACCATCGCCGGATAAATCAGCGCCGAGGAGAATTTTGCCTGCACCTCGGCAAATTGCTGGAAGTGATTCGCCATGCGCTGCAACACCGCCACCAGCGAACCGCTCTGCTCGCCTGCGCGCACCATGTTGACATAAAGGTCTGAAAACACCCGCGGCTGTTTTGCCATTGCATCGGACAAACCCTTGCCCTCCGTCACTTCCTGCTTTAATTCGCGGCTTACGTCGGCGGAAATGCCCTTCGACTCCAGATGCGTCATGCTGTTCAACGCCACCGTCAGCGGCATGCCGGATTGGATCAGGTTGGCCAGTTGTTGCGTGAACGTGGCCAGTTCCTGCAACTTCGGTTTGCGTTTTTGTTGAAGCGCAGTACGCAGCGCTGGCGGCAGGAACGCCATCAAATCCACACCTTTTCCCGTGCGTTGAGTGCTGCTCACTGCGCCGGCCTTGGCCGTGTCCACCGCGACGGGGAAAAGTCCGAGGCGCTCGATTTGCGCGACCGCCGCCGAGCGGTCGGCCACGTCTAAAACGCCCTCCACCAATTCGCCACTGCGGCGGCGCGCCTTGTAGGAAAACTGCGGCATAATCCCTTTATCTAAAACCGTTGAAGGCCAAAAGTTTCACGCGCCTTTGGCCGGCGCCTGGTTGACACTGCCGCGCCGGTAGCCCTGCAAATCCAGCGTCACGTGTGCGTAACCGATTTTTTTCAACGCTTCGACCACTTTCATCATGACGCCGTCCTCCAAAAACCGCGGAATTTCCGTTGGCCCAAGCTCAATGCGGGCCAAATGAGTGACGAGTGACGAGTGACGAGTGTCGAGGGAGTCTTTTCCCGTCACACGCCACGCGTCACCCGTCACCCTCAATTCATGGTGCCTCACCCGAACATTATGAAATCCCAGATCACGCAGCACATTTTCCGCCGCTTCAATCATCGCCAGTTTTTCCGGTGTCACCGGTTCGCCCTGGGGAACGCGCGAACTAAGACAGGCCATTTGCGGTTTGTCCGCCGTCGGCAAACCTAGCTGTGCCGACAACTCGCGTATTTCTGATTTCGTCAAGCCAACTTCCTTGAGCGGCGCGCGCACCTGAAATTCCGCCGCCGCTTGTGCGCCCGGACGGAAATCGCCGTTGTCGCTGGCGTTTTCGCCGTAGGCAATCACCGCGAATTTTTCCGCGCGCGCAATCGGCGCCAGTTGCTCGAACAATTCGTGCTTGCAGAAATAGCAGCGGTTGGCCGGATTCGAGAGGTAATTGGGATTTTCAAATTCCGCCGTCTGCACGACGCGGACTGGGAATTGAAATTTGCCGGCGATTTCGAGCGCCTCCTGCAATTCGCGCCGCGGCAGGCTCGGTGAATCGGCAATCACCGCCAGCGCGCGGTTGCCCAGGACTTCATGCGCCACGCGCGCGAGGAAAACCGAGTCCACGCCGCCGGAATACGCCACGAGGCACGAGCCATGGGCGCGCAGCGCGGCGCGAAGTTTTTCCAGCTTGTTGGCTGACACGTTCCCAAGCTCGCATTTTTTGACGCGCTTGTCGAGCCGCGCAAAAATGCAATCGTGCTTGACGCGGGCGGCTTTTTTGATTGGATTGTCGCCCATATGAAGACGAAAATTTTTGCGGCGTTGGTCGGAATTACCATTATTACCGCCGGTTGTGTCAAGACGGTGAGCGACACGCACACGCCGACGATGGTTCCCTTTGGCAGGGACAGTGTGGAGGGGCGTTATGAGCGCACCATGGATCAAGTCTATCAGGCGGCGGTTAAGGTGGTGAATACTGATGGCGCGGTCGTCACGGAATACATACCGCACGATACCACCAATGTGGTGCGCTCGTTTAAGGGCAAGGTGGATCAGTGTGATGTCTGGGTGCGCGTCGAAGCGGTGGATCCCAGACCTATCACGTCGGTCATCGTGGAAGCCCGCACGAAATGGGGCAACAAGAACATTGACCTCGCGCACGAGCTGGAAAAGGAAGTCGCGTTACAACTGGGGCGGTGAGCCGTATTTCGAACCGATATTTTGTTCTTAAACGCCGGGTTTCATGCCCGGCGTTTTTTGCGACGGGCTGGCGGTAAAATTTAAACGGCCCGGGACTTTTCTTGGATGATGTGGTCGGGGTGACTGGCCCGGCTGACGGCGGTGTCATACGTGATGGCACACTTGCAGTACAGGTCGTAAAGGCAGTTGTCCATCAGCACCATTCCCTCCTTGCGGCCGGTTTGGATGGTGTTTTCGAGATGGTGCAGCTGGTTTTCACGGATCAAATTCCGCACGGCACCGTTCGCCACGAGCAGCTCGTATGCGAGCACCCGGCGCCGGCGATCCGCCGCCGGCAGCAGGTCTTGGGCAATGATGCCCTGCAACGCATTGGCCAGCTGCAGCACGATCTGCCGCTGCGCGCTGCCTTCGAAAACACCGACAATGCGTTCGAGCGCGTGCGAAACGTTTGGCGAATGCATGGTGGCCAGCACCAGGTGGCCGGTTTCCGCCGCCGTCAGGGCCGTGGCAATCGCCTCGTGATCGCGCATCTCGCCCACGACAATCACGTCCGGGTCCTGCCGCAACACGTGGATGAGCGCGCGATTGAACGAACGCACGTCCGTCAACACTTCTTGCTGCACGACAATGGCCCGCTTGTTTTCGTGGACAAATTCAATCGGGTCTTCAATCGTGACGATCTTGCAGCGGCGTTCGCCGTTGATGAGGTCAACCAGATAATTAAGCGTGGTCGTTTTGCCCGCCCCGGTCGGGCCGGTGATCAGGACCAATCCATTCGGTTTGCGCGCCAAATCGTCAATTTTTCCAGGCAGGCCGAGTTCCTCGCGCGTGGCCACCTTGTCACCGCAAAAACGGAGGCTCATCTCCGGATGTCCGTTGCGCCGGTAAAACGTGGCGCGGATGCGCCCCGCCACGCTGTGCAAAATGGAAATGCAAAGTTCCCATTCCTGGTCGAATTTTTTCTGCTGCTGTTCGTTCAGCAGGCCGTTCGTCATGGCGGTGATTTCGTCTTCGGTCAGCGCGTCCTCGTCGGCGATGATGATTTCACCGTTCACGCGATACGCGGGCGGCACCCCGGCCACCAGATGCAGGTCGGACGCGTCAAATTCATTGGCGGCGGACAATAGCCGGTTCAGGTTTTCCATTTTCATTGGTTGAAAAGTTGCCACCACCAGCCGCGCACGCGCGCCCAGAGCCCTTTTTGGGAAAGCCGGATAAGTGCCAGATCTGCTTCGCGAGAATGCGGGTTTAGTTGTTGCGCCTGCAAGAACGAATTTTTGGCCGGACCAATCAAGTTGAGCGCCTGCTGGCATTGACCCAGTTCGAGCCATAAAAGAAAATGGCCGGGGTTCCATTCGATGGCTTGTTGCAGCAGTTTCAGCGCGAGCACGAATTGTTGGTAGTAAAACCGGATCCGGGCCGCCAGCCAGGCGATAAACCAGTCCCGGGGCGCGAGCAGCAACGCCTTCTCAAAACAATAATCCGCTCGATGCTCCGCGCGCGCGAGCATTACGTCGCCGCGCGCGAGCCACACGTAGGGGGTGTCGCCGCGTTCCTCAATGGAGGCGTCTGAGAACGCGAGCGCACCCTGCAAATCGCCGTTGCGGCCCAGCGCGACGGCCTTGGCGGCGAGGAGTTCGGGCTCGTTGGGAAACCGTTCCAAGGCCTTGTCGGCCCAGAGCTTCGCCTCGCGAAATTCGCCGAGCTCGATCAACATGCACACCTGCCCGGTCCATGCGGCGGCATTTTCCGGATTGAATTCTAGGACCTTGGAATAAAACCGCAGGGCCTGCTCGAAATTTCCGCTTTCAAACGCCGTTCGCGCCTCGTTGAAATAATACGCCTCGTCCTTGACCAGTGCTTTTTCTTTTGGCTGCGACTGGTCTTCGGACTCATCGCCGAACTCGAGATTGACAAACCGGCTCATGGTGTCATTTGCCGCCGCCACAGCCACCGTTGGGAAAGTTTTCCGACAAAATCTTTTTCGGGAACCAATGCCAACTGCAACATTATGGATGAAATGCGATCTTCGTTGCCGGCTCCGCTTATACTATAACTTGGCCAAACGAACCAATTTTTTTCGGGCACGGCCACTTCACCGGATTGTGGCATGTGCGGCAGGAGGGGATGCTGAATGCCGTTCACGGTGAACACATTGGTGGAAAACGTCACCCGGTCTCCAGCCATGGCCAGCACCGGGCCAAATCCCATGCCGGACCGCACATAGACGGTCCCATGCCCCCCGCCAGTGTCCCATGAACTGCTGCCGCTTCCAAGTTTGTAGCCGATCCAGTCGCCGCGCCGAATGGCGGCGACCGGAAATTGTCGCTGCACGACATACACCCGTCCGTCGTCGCGGAGCGGTAGCCACCGGCGTTGCAACATGCCGTTCCGGATTGGCAGATAGATGAGCAGTCCGATGGCCACCAAGGCCAGCAGAGTTAAAACCACCCGGGAACGCAGGTTCTCCTGCTGCAACAACGGGCTGCAATAATATACAAAGCTGATGGTGTGAGCCGAAAGCAGCAGCCCAAAAGCAAAATTGCCGGCCGAATACCCGAAACCCACCACGTAGAAAAGCATCAACAGCCCGCAGCCCAGCAAAGCGGCCACGCCCCAGAGTCTCGGTCCCCGGATGTAAACGCCCAGGCCCGGCACCACAAAACTGGCCGACGCTCCGGCGAAGGTCATGCCCCGTGGCAAATGGATGCGATCCAGCCAGAACCGCCGCCGGATGGCGTTGGCGAAATAGAAGACCGGGCTGAACCACCGCGCCCGGGGCGGGTAGTATTCCGGATGCACGGTTTCGATGTTCGGTCTGGCCACTTCGATTTACGATTTACGATTTACGATTTACGATTTACGAGTCCCGGTTCGCGCATAAATCCGAAATCGTAAATCGTCAATCTTCCGCTAATGCCGCTGCTCGATTTTGAACTGCACCTGCTCGTCCGGTTCATAAAACTCGCTGGTCTCGCGCTGCGACTTGATTTCCCCGACCACCTGCTCGAAGATTTTCATCGCTTCCAGGCAGCTTTTGCCTTTGTAGCCTTTGACATGCACCTCGACGCTGCCGTCGGGGGCTATCGTGATTTCAAATTCGCGTTGGGGCATAAGATTTTTCAAAAACATCCAACATCCAACATCGAACAACCAACAACCAATTGATCGCGCGGGCGCAATGGCATTGGATGTTGAATGTTGAGCGTTCGATGTTGGATGTTCTCTTCATTAAATTCACCCGTCCCAATGCCGGACTTTGAGCCGGATGGCGTTGTTCTCGTCCACTTCCTCCTCCACGACTAGGAACTGGCGGGCGTGAATCTCATCCAGCAGGCGCCGGTGGACATATTTTTGCACGACGCGCTGGCTCAGTTCCTCGCCGATGGCCCGCAATTCCTCGTCCGAATGGCCCGGCCCGGTCACGCAAATCGAGGCCCTGCCGCGCGCGTCCCGCGAGAACGTCACGGTCACGCTGCCGCGCGTGACCTTGATGCTTTGATCACGGCCTAACTGATTGGTGACGATTTCACTTTGTTCGATCTCGAGCGAGACCCGGCGTTCCCCGGTTTCAGAAACCGTGGCGGCCTGGTGTTCTTTGATGCCCTCTTCGACGATGGTATAGCCGAGCGAGGCCGCCGCCGCTGTCACGGCCGCGCTGAACGCCGGCCACGCGGCAATCACCACCGGAGTCAATATGCACACGCAACTCATAACCTTAATATTTCAAGTTCGTGTCCGGAGCTCGTGGTGCCGGACGATTGATCGGTTTCATTCCATTCCGAAGTTTCGACCGGGCTGCGCGCAATTCGTCACGCGACAAGGGGGAATGCGACAATCGTTTTTTTCGTTCCGCCTGCGCCCGGCGAAATTTCAAAAAGGCCCACGCCAGACCCAGAATGCCGATGCCCGGCAACGCCTCCAGAAAATACTCCTGCATCCCGAACTCACGCAGAATCGCACTGATGATGACCCCCGAAATCAACAGGCCGAAGAAGGCCAGGATGGTGGACAGGAAAAGCGCCCCGTAACGGCGATCCTTGAAGTTGTCGTACAAATTGTTCCAAAAAGAGTTCATTTCGTCTGTAATTCGGATTTTACGTCTTCGCTAATGTCATAATTCCATTCGCCGCACTTCCTGCTCGATTTTGACGGGCTGGGCGGTGCTGGCGTTGCGCGCCCGGCCGGCGGCCCACGCGCGCTGGGCGCTGACTTTTTCGATCATGGTCTTGGCCATCGGCACGGTTTGGCCCAGCGCGGTCAACACATGCTCCGTCGTCAGCTCCTGTTTGGCGTAAAAAGCGTCATAGAGCGCGCTGATGATGGCCTCCTCGATTTCCGCGCCGCTGAAATCCCTGCTCGCCTCCACCAGCTTGGGGAGGTCGAAATTTTTCGGGTCGCGGCCGCGCTTGGCCAGATGAATCCGGAAAATTTCCCCGCGCTCATCGCCAATCGGCAGATCCACGTAGAAAATTTCGTCCAGGCGTCCTTTGCGCAGCAGTTCCGGCGGGAGTTGCGAAACGTCGTTGGCGGTCGTCACCACGAACACCGGCGCGCTTTTTTCCGAAAGCCAGGTGAGAAACGTGCCAAAGACGCGCGCGGTCGTGCCGCCGTCGGTCGCCCCGGAGCTTTGCGAACCGACAAACGCCTTGTCAATTTCGTCCACCCACAGCACCGCCGGGGCGACCGATTCGGCCACGGCGATGGCCTGGCGCACGTTTTCCTCCGACGACCCCACGAGGCTGCCGAACATCCGGCCCATGTCGAATCGCAGCAGTGGCAGTTGCCAGAGCCGCGAAACCGCCTTGGCGCAAAGGCTCTTGCCGCAGCCTTGCACGCCGAGCAGCAAAATCCCCTTTGGCGCGGGCAGCCCGAACGCGCGGGCCTCGTCGGTGAACGCCACCGCGCGCTTGTTCAGCCAGTCCTTGAGCACCGCCAGGCCGCCGACGTTGGAGAAATCCTCGTTCGCTGCGTAATACTCCAGCAGCCCGCTTTTGCGGATGATTTGTTGTTTTTCGGCAAAGACCTCGTTTACATCCTCACCGCTCAACCGGCCGCCTTGGACGATGATTTTGGCAAACACATTCTCCGCTTCTCCCAGCGTCAGACCCATCGCTGCCTGGAGCAGCCGCTCCCGACCTTCGCCGTCAAGATCAACTTGGATCTGTTTCCGGTCGCTGACCTCGGCAATGATTTTGTCGAGCATTTCGCCAAGTTCCTCCTTGGTCGGCTGCGGGAAATTGATGACCGTGATTTCCTTGTCCAGTTCCGCTGGAATTTCCATCACCGGCGAAATCAGCACGATGGTCTTGAAGCTGTTCTTCAGGTGCAGCGCGATGTCCTTGAGCTTCCGGATGATGGCGAAATTGTTTTTGGTCAGGAACGGATGAAAATCCTTGAAGATGAAAATCGCCGGTTCAACCTGTTCGATCACCTGATCCAGCGCCGCGAGCGGGTCCTTGGTGGAGGCGTTGCGGTTTTTTTGCGATTGGATGGACGTGCCGGCGGGGACGATGCCGTTGCTGAAGGTCCACTCGAAGACCTTCTTCTGGCGTTTCTGGGCAATTTCGACGACCACGTTTTGCACGCGCATTTCCTCGTTCGAAATGACGTAAAGAATGGGATAACGCGCGCGGATGAGGGTTTCGAGTTCAGTTTGAAAGTTCATGATTTTGGTGATGGGGTACTTGCCGCGCCGGAGCGAAGCAAAGGCGGGCGGGTGACACGTGACGAGATGTGCTCGTCATCGGGATTCAATTTATGTAACAGCCCGGCGAAGGCCGGGGTCAGGTTGTGGACCAGAATCTGTCCGTCCGGCAAAATCAAGAGTTCGCTCACTTGGTTTTTGCCGGGTGATGCACAACCTTTTTTGGCGCGATGCTTTTTCATGGAACCAAATTCAAACCCAGGCGCAGTGCCAGGTCAACTGCCCGCGTACTTTCCGGCCTTGAGACCGTCCGTCGCAATTCAGCGTGCCGCGCCGCCTGCCATGCCGGCCAGAAGCCGGAGCGTAGGTTCACTTTGACATCCGGCAGGTTTGCGGCCAGCCACTCCGCCACTGGACGCCAGCAACACTCGACATGCCCCGGCATGAGCAGATGACGGACGATCAATTCACTGTGTTCATTGGCCCAGCGCAGATTTTCTTCGACCACCCGGACATAATCCGAAACTTTTGCCAGCCGCTGGGCACAAACATCATTGCCAAACTTGAAATCCGCCAGCCAGATATCAAACATGCCGTCGAGCAGTTCGCGCGCCTGCGCCGACCCGTGCGCGTTGGTCTTCCAAACCAGTTTGGCCGTTTCCGGCAGCAGCGACACAAATTCGAGCGCGGCCGGCAAATGAATGGTCGGTTCGCCGCCCAATACCATGATGGTTCGCGCGCCGTTCTGCAAAGCGGCTTCGGCTTTTACCGCCATCGCGCGCGCGTCAAAGCCCGCGCCCGCCCGCGGATTCCAACTGGACGCGCCGGTGATGCAAAAGTCGCAGCGCAAATCGCATCCGCTCAACGCGATGGCGAACGTCGGGATCAATTCCAACTCATCGGAAACTTCAGTTTGCGCGCAGAAAAAACGCGCCTCGGCGCCGGCATGGCACAAGCCGTTTTCACCCGCCAGCCGGTTGACGCCGCAGTCGTGCGCGCAAAGCCGGCAATCGGCCAGCATCGCCCGGGCGGTCCTTGCCCGCTCGCGCGCCATTGCCGAACGTCCCGAAGCGTTCCGGCGTTGGATGATGGGTTCGGCGCAAATCATAATTCCAGCCGGGCCATGCGTTCGGACCGGATTTGTTGAGGGGTTTTCCCCATGAGAAGTTTTGTGCGCACGGCCAGCCAGAGCCATCCGGCCAGGCCGCCACACCACATTGCCAGCATCAGGAACCAGCCTGAGCAGAAGAACAGGATGAGTGAGTTGATGATGGCGATTAAAATCGCCGCCTGGCGCACGGAGATTTCCCCGATGCCGAGCAGGATCAGGCGTTCGTTGCGATACATCCAGTCACACGCCACCAGCAGGGCGAAAATCATTGCTGCGCTGCCCACCACGCCACATGGCATTCCCGGCTTGAGCAGCGAAATGAACAGCCCGCCCGCCAAGGCGCCCAACAGGCAATAACCCCAGAATCCGCGCGCGGACCAGTTCTTTCCCAAAACGGAAACAAGCGTCGCGAGCCAGAACAGGCTTATGGCCCAATCCAAAGGACCGGCCGGCAGAAAGGCGTAGGTTATGACGCGCCAGACCTGCCCTTTCCAGACTAGTGCCGGCGTCAAAGCGAGCCAGCCGTAAAGGTCAAAAAGTTGTGCGCGAAGGCCGATCCAGGCCACCGGGAAACCGAGCACGAAGACCAGCAGAAAAAGGCGCATTCCCCACGGCAGCGACAGGAAAAAGTTTCGGAAAAGGTTTTTCATGGATGGGTTCCTCCAAACAAGCGCTTCCACCATGACGTTTTTGGTCTGGGTGCCCCGCCGGTGGATTTTTGGAGTCGTTGGACAATGGCCGGCGGCACGGTGGTGTGTGCCGCGTCGTAGCGCAGCATCTCTTCGGCGTTCGCAAATTCGCGCGCGGATTGCTGTTGCGCCTGCTGCTCGGTCCCGACCTGTCGGGACTGTTGCTGTTGTTCCTCGGAAAGTTTGGTCTGTTGTTTCATGTTTGGCCTCCTCAGGCGGTTTTCTCAAATAGAGCGGCAAAATATTTGCGGGCGCGATGCAGTTTCCCGCGCACCGCGTCGGGGGATTGCCCGACCAGCGCGCCCACCTGCTCGTAACTCAATTCCTCGTCGGCCACGAGCAGCAACAGGAGCCGGTATTCATCCGGCAGGCCGTCGAGCGTTTTCTGAATTCGCTGGCCCAGCTCCTTGATTTCCAGGACACGCAAAGGCGAATCGGTTCGAGCCGCGGCATTTTCCCACACGGCGTCGTCCGCGTTGGAAAACACGTGGCGGTCATGCCAGGCCTGACGGAGGTTCTGGCAATGATTGATGGCGATGCGGTAAAGCCACGTGCGCAGGGACGCCTCGCCGCGGAATTGATCCAGCTTGCGGAAAGCCTTCAGAAAAACGTCGTGCGTGGCGTCCTCGGCCTTTTGCGGGTCGCCGAGATAACGCAAGGCGAGATAATAAATCGCGCGGCTGTTTTCAGCATAGAGACTGGAAAATTCCGAAGACGCCAAATCGGCTGGCGACTCTTCCGCGAACTCACATCCTGCGGCCGGCTCGTTCATGAGTGTCTTCACTGCCAATTAGACAATGCTTACCTGTCAATGTCACGCTGGCATCATGGAAAAAGGAGCGCGGGGCGCATACCGGGCACTGTCGCTGGAGCGCGAGTTGTCCCAACTCGCAGCGGCCAGGGTGCCATGCGAGCCTCAAAGATATTCCAGCGTGCAAGACGTTTTTCGAGTGCTGCGGCTTGGGACAAGCCGCGCCCCTCTTTCACCCGTAACGATACGGCTTGGCCATCGTAAACGTGTTCGGCAAATGCCGGACTTCATGCACTTTGCCGTCCGCCAGCAGCACCTCGACAATATCGAACCGGATTTTTACCGCCGGATTTTTCAGCAGGCGCAAATAATCCAGTGCGGTTTGTGAAAGCAATCGCCGCTTGCGCGCGTTGACCGCCGCCGCCGGGCGCGTCCAATCCTCGGATGACCGCGTTTTGACCTCGACGAATGCCAGACAATCATCGTCACGAAAGACCAGATCAATTTCACCGCGCTTCGAACGAAAATTGGCCGTGAGAAACTTCAGTCCCTGCTGCTGCAAATGACGTTTTGCCGCGTGCTCGCCCAGTTCACCGCGTCGCAAATGCTCCGGCTTGGCCTTGCCGGCAAGTCGGCTTTTCAATTTTTCCAGAAGATTCATGCCATCGTCCTCGTTCTCGTCCTCGATTTTATCCCTTCGATTACGAGAACGAGGACGACGAGGAGGAATTTTATGTTGTCAAAAAAGTTCACGTTGAACCGGCCTCAACGGCGCGAAGCTGCGCCGATGGATGGGGCACGGGCCGTGCACCGCGATCGCCGCCAGATGTTGCGCCGTGCCGTAGCCTTTGTGCTCGGCAAATCCGTATTTTGGCCATTGCCGGTCAAACTCCAGCATGAGCCGGTCACGCGCGACCTTGGCCAGCACACTCGCGGCGGCGATGGAATAGCTGCGCGCGTCACCTTGCACAATCGCCGTTTGCGGCATCGCCATGGTCTTGACGGGCCGGCCGTCCACGAGCGCGTGTTCAGGCGCGGGCTGCAATTGCGCGAGGGCGTCGTTCATGGCGCGATGCGTGGCGCGCAGGATGTTGATGGCGTCAATTTGTCCGGCGCCAACCTGCGCGATGGCAAATTGCACTTCGGTGCACGCGGTAAGAAAGGCAAAGAATTTCTCGCGTTGCACGGCCGTGAGCTGCTTGGAATCGTTCAAGTCCTCGAGTTCATGCGGGAGGCCAGATTCCGCCCATTTGGCCGGTAGAATGACTGCGGCGGCGACAACTGGCCCGGCCAGCGGACCGCGACCCGCTTCATCCACGCCCGCGACCCGGGCCACGCCCTGGGCCCACAGCACGCGCTCGAATTCAAAGCGGTCGATCGGGTTTAAGCGGGCCATGATGTTTATTTGGTTTTAAATTGTATGGCTGTCGCTGAGCCTAGCGCGTTTTGCGGAGTTGTCAGCCTTGATTTTTTAAGCGCCGTAGGCGCGGCATATTTGTAGAAAATCACCGCAAAAAATAATTCAGCTCCGTTAGGAGCGACATCAAGAAATATGCCGCTCCTGACGGAGCTTGGAACCATCACCAGACAAATCTACACAGATGCCGCGCCTACGGCGCTACGCAACGCGATCCGCTCCTTATGCGAAAATCCGTGGTTCATCCGCGTATAGCCGCGTAAAGCTACGCCACGCGGCCACGCGGCTTTACGCCGTGTTTCATCCATCCTTTCCACCCTCCGCAGTACCTGCTACGGAGGACGGGCGCAGTGTTGCTACGGAGGACGGGTCTGTGGCTAAAATGACGGCATGAAAATCGAATCCCTCCACATCGGCATGCGGGTGCGGCACCAGCAATACGGCACCGGCGTTGTCAAGGCTTTGAACGAACTCACTGCGGAAATTCAATTTGACGGCGGCGAAAAGCGCACCGTCGCGCCGGATGCCGCCGGCCTCGAACTCGCCGAACCGCAAACCGCCGTCAGCGGCCTGAACCTTCCGCTCAGACAATTTATCGAGCAAACCGTGGATGCCGCCGTGGTCAGGCTCGGTCTGGAAAAACCGGATGCCGTGATTGAAAAACTCGGCGTCCGCTGGCATGGCGGCAAGGTGGTCATGCATCCCGCCGACCCGGCATTGCAAGCCAAGGAAGTGCCGCTCGAAGCCTTCTTTCACAAAATCGTGATGGTGCGGAACAACCTGCGCGTGCTGGAACAGAAAATCAACGCGCACGAAAAGCTGACCGACGGCGAAAAGGTGGAAATGCAGCAATACATCACCCGCAGCTACGGTTCCATGACCACGTTCAACATCCTGTTCAAGGAAAAGGAAGACCAGTTTTGATTGGCTGTTTCACGGATAAAATAGCGGACTGTTACTGACGCGCACGTGAAATTCAAGGGCCCCTGGCGGGCGCGAGCGCACGCGGAGCGTGCGCCGCGCCCGTCAGGGTGGCTTGAAGATGAATTATGTCCTTGTGAACCCCCTTGAAAATGCCGTACCCGAACGCCGTTTTAATGTCGAATGGTGAACAAGTTGTTGATTGCTTGTAAACAGGATGTGAATCGGGGCGGGCAAGTTTACCTTGCATTTGTGGGCTTTTAAATAAAAATGACAGTTGTTCGGTGGTGGATAGGAAAAATCGGAGAACATTTGTGTCATCATCAAATTTTAAAGGGAAAGATGGGTGGGAGAAGTGGTTGAACATGGGCATGGCTGAGTAATTAAAGGCACAATTAATGCTAGATAAAATCGAAAAAGCCTTGATAATAGCGAGATTTGAATCGAAAATTAAGCTTGCTTCGATTGGATTGAGTGGTAGACTTTTAAGCTAATTCAGCGAGCGAGAAGTATTATTGAAACTGAAAACTTGCAGAACATTAGATTTTTGTGAGAAAAAACCTTGTTTTCCCTCTCACATATTTAAATTTTAATATTATGGAACTTCGGTTGACTGCTGACGACTTTTTCACGGGGTTGTTTTCTGCACTGGCATTGAAAAACTGGTCGGTCATCTCTTTGCGGAACGATCAATTCGATGCCGCTGTTGCTGATGTATTTTCTCTGCTGCAAACGATCGCCAAGAAAGAAAATTATAATTTGCGTTTTCGGGTGCGTTTACACCCCTTACATTCAGATTCTTCAACCGTTCGCGATTCCGTCACTAGTGCGATTAAAAGGAATTTGATAAGTTTGGACAACCCTATGTTTCAGGATATTCGGCTTAAAATGAGCAAAATGGAGGCACAAAGTTATTTAACAACCTTGCCTGGAGGGGCGGAGCTTTTTTTCAAGCTTGCTGATGAGTTCTGTCGGCAATTCTACGCCTTTGCTCAACAGCATCATGAAACTACATCTTCTAAGGGAATACAAAAAAGGGATCGAGCAGTTCACAAACGAGCTACTCGCTGAATACGTTCGCAATCTCAAGCCGCGTAGTGGTTTTCAAGGCAAGGAGATTAATGATCCTATTTGGCAAACGATATCACTTGCACCATTTGAGGTTGTCTTCCTTGATAGTCCACTAATCCAGCGGTTAAGGAGAATCAGGCAATTAGGTGTTGCTCATTGGGTTTATCCTGGTGCAATGCACACCCGATTTGAACACTCACTCGGTTGTGTGCATCAGGTTAATTGTTTGCTTGCTTCGTTTAATGCTCGTGGTCATAGCGGAAAATCCATTGTTGAAGAAGAGTGGGTAAATTTTTTGAGATTGGCTGCCCTTTGCCACGATATCGGACACGGCTTAATGTCTCATGTGTCTGAAAATGCCTTTGCTGATCAAGATGAAATTGTTGATGTAACAGACGCTTTTGCTGATGAACAAGAACTTGAACTAGCGAAGCTAAGTGAGATGGCTGCCGTTTATATGTTCGGAAGTTCAGAATTTAAAAAACTTGTTGCGATTGCCAAACAGCTTCATCCCACACACAAATTACCTGATGATGTCATAGGCTCTTTAAAAAAAGTGGTTGTCGGCCGACCTATACATGATCGAATTCCTTTGCTCCACGAATTAATTTCTGGCCCATTTGATGCAGATAAGTTGGATTATATGCTTCGAGATGCAAAAATGGCAGGCATCCCGAATGTGACGGATGTTTCCAGAATAGTGCAGAAAGTGCGCGCTGTGGAATTGTCGAAAAGCAATTTGCCAGTTGATATAGGCCGGACAGTCGAAGGGAACCACCCATCCTATTTTATGACCGGTATAGCGCTATCAGGAGGCCGGTCTCTCGACGAATTGATGCTCGGCCGGACGTTGCTATTCGATAAAATCTATCGTCACCAAAAGGTTCGTTCGGCCGAGCATATGGTAACAGTGCTTTTAAAAAATCTGAGTTACGCATCAAAGATATCGCCCATGATTCTTCCGTATTTGTTTTATGATGATGATTTGTTGAATCTTAATAAGCTTTTGTGGGGTGATGTAACGAAGAGCGATGACAAGATAAGGAAGGTTGCACTAGACATTGCTCTAGATTTGAGCGCGAGATTGCGTGAACGAAAGTTGCTTGTTCGAGCTTTCGCTTTCGCGCAATACATGCCAGTGGACTCGTATTGGCATGATCAGCAACAAAAGACAGGTCTAGAACGATTTTTACGCGATACCGCCAGAATCTCGCCCACGCGTGAATCTTTGTCGAGAGAAATAGCGATAGAAACGCAAAACATATTGAAGCTTCTTAATAAGGAGCAGCTTTCGCAAAAGTTACCGGGTAAGACGTTGATACCTTATGTTACAATCAGTCCACCAGAATCGCCCGCTAGTGGAAACGACATCATGCGAGCATATCTGATAGCGGCAGATAACAGAGTTGTTAAGTTCAAGGACGATTCAGCAGAAACTCGAGGTTGGGCTGACGCATATTTGCTTACAAATGACATTGGTTATGTATTCACATTAGCAGAATTAGCGCCCTATGTTTATTTAGCATCTGAAAAATTACTACGTTTGCAATATAAGATTCGAATACCTTCGTCCATGTTGTCCTATGCTAAACAAGACAGTACAGCGATTGATTCTCTTCGCAATAAGCTCAACGCAAAAGGGTTTTACAACAAGTGTCCCAGCGATTTAAAACCAATTCCCAAACGGCTACTAAAAGCCGATGTCGACCAATTACTGGATAGCGTATTAGATAAAGCCTCCGGATATGAAGGGGTGGTTTCAGAAAAGTTAGCAGTGCATGGGGCCCACCTTTCCCGTCAGCGCATACTGGATTGGTGTAGGCAATTCGAAGACGATGAGGCAATTGATGGTGCTTTGCGTGCACTTTGCAAAATCAAACTTATTGGGCGCAGTGAAACTCTGATGGCCTTGGAAAAGTTGATTCGTTCTGATGCTGAACTTCAAAGTGCATGTTTATGTGCGCTGGGTGAAGCTAAAGATAGTGGTCAAATAGTCACTTATTATTCCGGGGATATTAAAGATAAATTCAGATTTGAAATAACGGATTTAGAACGCGCGATAGGAGGCGATAAGCACATCATTTTAATTGATGACTTTTTGGGGAGCGGGCAACAAGTCGTTACGATGATCGAGTCTATGCTGGGACTCCCATTGAGTTACAAATTGGGTGAGTCGCGCAGATTAAAGTTAACCAACCGTCAAATTGAGTTGTTTAAAAGCAAACAACTTGCTTTCGTTTTTTCAGCGGGCCTTGATGAGGGTGTAAATAGACTGAAGAAATTTATAAAGAAGCAAAAGTTAAATGCCACTGTTAACATCGGACTGCCTGAGAAAGAACTTCCAACGATTTTCCAACTTGCAGACAAAAAGTCTTCTTTCTGTCGTTATTGTAAATCAATAGGGAAGGATCTGCTTTTTGATCCTTCTGGGGATCATGACACTGCTTGGATAAAAAAGCGAACTCTTGGTTACGGGAACCGTGGACTTTTAATAATTTTCCCATATAACACACCGGCTCACACTCTTACTTGCCTTTGGGCATTTGGCAAGTATGGAGGTAAAGATTGGACGCCCCTCTTTCCTCGAAGAAAGAAAGAGTAGTGGTTAATGAAAAATATTTTTGAGTTCCAGAGGGGCAGAGTTTCTTTGCAAAAACAAATTCGTGTTGCCGGTCTTTGGAATAAAAAATTTAATCTTAGGGATTTATCTGCCCGGCGGGTGTTAGTTGTTGGTGTAGGTGGTGGTTGTGATATTATCTCCGCTTACGCGATTGCCAGTCTTTTACGTCCCCGCAAGCCAGAACTAGTGATTTACGCAAATACGAAGCACCGAGTGAAAGAATCTCTTGAGCCAGTGACTCCTCATGTGTTCCGGGTTCCTGCTAAGGTGATTGATCTAGCGTCACGGACATCTGAATTATACGGTTCGACATTGATTGATCAGAGTGTGCCTAGAGGGGATGACGGCTGTCCACTTATTCTATGCATTCCAAAGAAGCCAAAAGCGCAGGCTGAACTCGTCACGAGATTACAGGAAAAATATCACTTTGACCTGGTTCTATCTGTGGATACAGGTGCAGACTCGATTGTTGATAAGGCGGCTAGTGGTCCTGAAGGACGGGACAAAGAAACACTACGGGTTTTTCATGGGTTTAGTTGCGAAAAACTTCACTTGGCCTTGGCTCCAGGGTGCGATGGCGAAATTGCTTTTCAAGATTTGCAGGATGCAATTTTGAGGTTTGAAGCGATTGGTAAGTATCTAGGGTGTTTTGATTTAACTAATTTGTTACCCTATTACGCTCAATGGGCTTCTGTGATTGAATCCCATCGAACTCCTAACATTATTTTGGACGCCTTTGCTCAGAAACTTGAACGATCAGGGGAAGAAGGTGTAATAGTTCCACGAGGAATTTTCCCAGTGATTCCGGAAGAATGGCTGAAAATGGGGCTCGTTTTTGAGCGGCTGTGAAAAAGTAATTCCAAGGTTTCACACATGACGTTTGCTTGGGAAGCGTCCGTTTGGTCGGCGCAACGGTGTTACGAAAAGTTCATGAAACGGGAAATGTGGGGCGTGTCGTATTTTTACGCATTGGAACAGAATCCGGGCCACGACGGTTATCACGTCCATGCGCTATGGGTTGACTGCAAGAATAAGTCCAGACGGGACATTTGGTGGACCTGGTTTGAGCGTTACGGCCGGAACCGGATTGAGCCAGTAAACAGCCGGGATGATGTGGCGGACTACTGCGCCAAGCATGTCACGAAGGAGGGTTCTTGGTGGAATGTCAAACTCTTGAATCACCGCCACCCGCAATTTGCAGCGAATTTTACACTTTCAGCCGTTTGAAGTTCTAACGGGTTCCGCTTTAGAGGGTGGCTTGAAGATGAATTCTGCCTAGATATATTAAAGCCAATAGGCCAGTGCATCGCCCGTGCGTTGCTTTTTCATTTCTCTCCAAGGCTAATTCGTAAATGTGAATTAATTCGAATGGAATTTAAGTTCGGCGGCTTTGTCTAATTCGACTTTGGCTCCAGGGGCATTTTTTAGAGCAGCTATGATAGCGTCGCGAATAGTATAAGCTCCCGTGAGATGCGGATCCAGTTCTATGGCTCTGTTTTCATCAGCTATGGCTCCAAAATAGTCATTAAGGTGCGCTTTTAAACTGCCGCGAGTCCCGTAGGCCTCAGCACATTTTGGGTCTAATTCTATAGCTTTGTTTGCATCGGCCATAGCTCCGGCATAATCCTTGAGGTTCCCTTTAGCACAGGCGCGATTGACATAAGCTCCCGCGTAATGCGGATTAAGTTCGATGGCTTTGTCGTTGTCAGCTATGGCCCCGTTATAGTCTTCAAGATTTATTTTAGCAGTGCCACGCATGACGTAGGCTTCCACTAGATTCGGATCAAGTTCGATAGCCTTGTTTCCATCGGCAAGGGCTCCTGTATTGTCGTTGAGGATGTCTTTGATAGAACCACGATTAAGGTAGCCGAGCTTTTCAATATCGGGAGAAACTCCGAATGGCTTAATCAACACGCTGCCTGTTTTGAGCTGGTTGAAGGCATGTATTCCCACTAAGACCGCCATTAGGAAAACAGCGATTACAATCGTATTCACGATAAGCGAGCAAACCGCACTATATCGTTTAATAAAAACATGAAGTCTCGATGGTTTTTCCTCTTTTGTTGACAGGCTCAGCACCGCATCAACCAGAGGTTGCAGAGACTCCTTTAACGGTGGGTCTTGTTTAGGTGGTGGTGTATCGCCAGCATTTTGCGGTTCGTTCATACACACGTGACTTTCAATTTAACAACATGGCGAACATGGGGCAATCGCGGCAAGACATATTCTGCAAGTGTAACGCTGTACGCGCGCGATTTGTCCTGGTGGTGTCGGAATTGAAACCAGATCCGCGAGCGGGGGACGAGGCGCGGTGCTGGTTGCAAATTTGACACGGCCAGTCTTGCATGGGGTGAGCGTTCGCGTGATGGACTTAAACATTCTCCGCTATACGCACCGCCGTCTGATGAGCCGTCGCTGCCAGACCCGGCATAATAGCCTTGCTGTCAGACGGAAAAATTTTAGAGTGACCGTATGAAAGTCCTGCTCGGGATGGCAGTGGCCGTTTTAGTGGGGCGCTCTGTATTCGGTGCCGGGTTCACCACTGTCACGATCAACGGCAAAGGATATACGAACGTCAATGACGTTCACCTGACTTCTGACAATCGGATTATGATTCTCTTCTCGGGTGGTGGAGTGTCGCCAAACGCTGACACCATTCCGACAGATTTTCTGGAATCCTGGAATATTACCAAGGAGACGCTGGAAAAGATAAAAGCTAGCGAGGCAATCAAGGCCGAAAATAATCTGCAAAATGCAATTGTTTCGGGTTGTTTCCGGAAAGTTGACGGGGTTGTTTATGACACCCGAAAGCCTCAGTCGGGATGAGCTTTGCCCAAAAATCCATGATTTGACCTGACTTTTTGTGCAAGTGTCAATTCTGCACAAAAACGGGTAATGCCCTAATTTGAATTTATTTGGGGGAATTACATACTTCACACACACACACGCACGGAACTCTCTTACGTTAATTTTTTTGCTGCTCTATTTGCGCTTCAACCACACTTTGCAGTTTATGGATGATAAGAGCATAGTAATCTGAAATATCGTATTCACCTGTAATGTTTTCCGGCACCTTTCCAGTATAAGTAAAACGTATTTTATCTCTTTTTTCGCTTAACCGCAAATAAAGCTTGTCCGATTTTTGATCAGTACCGTTCTGAAAAACTATTTTAAAAAAAGGCTGGCCTATCTGAAAATCCAGATTGTATCCTCCGAACTGATAAAGCTCCATATCAAACCCACCCGTCGTTGAATTTAGGCTCCAAACGGCGTTACTGCTAAACCGTATTTCGCTGTTAGTTTCCTTTTCGTAGAGATTATCCGGTAGTTTAAACGGATTGATTTGTATGTTTGTATTGCCCACGCTTACAGCGTATTCATGGGCATAAGCCTGCAACATTTGGGCGGCAAGGGAAAAAACGGTTTTAAGTTGAGCACTGTTTTCCGTTTGGATTTGCCTTTCTTTTGTCTCTTTTTCACGCTGCCTATTTTCAACGTCAGCCTTCAAATTGAAGAATTCAGTTCTTTTACTGGGCAAATTAGGCACAAAATCTTTTGCCCATTGCGCGATGTCATTTGTCCTGCTGTTTATTACTTCTGTTATAACTTTTTGAGATTCTTCATCTTTAGCTTTACCGAGTCTTTCTGAAAGTCCGATGATGTTTAAATTTAATTGGGCTATTGTCGCCTTCGCGTCCTGTAACTCTTGATGCAATTGGGTTATTGTCGTGTTTGCCTTTTGTAGCTCTTGGTGCGTCTCGCGCAACTCTCCACGCAGACTATCTATTTTGTCGTTTGCGTCTTGTTGCGCCTGCTGCGCTTCCCGCGCTTTGCCTTCCGCTCGTTGTGTTTCCCGCCACGACAGAATAGTTCCACAAACCAACAGGAAAATGGCGATAGCAGCCACCCACTGCTTAATGCGTGGCGTTTTAAAAAACCATGAAATCAGTGCTAAACCGACTGCCGAAAGTAAGTTTAAAATCCAACCCATAGAAAGAAGATTTTTCATAAACGTTGTGCGGTCATCCCCGTATAGAACCAATTGCTTCGCCGTCAAGGAGATTCTTCAATCAACCGCCTTCTGTTTTCTTGACGCGAATCAAATATCCGCATTTCGGATTCGGGCAGCCGACCGTTACGCTGACCTTAATCCAGCCGGGATCATAGTAAAATTTGTGGCCGCATTTTGGGCATTTAACCGTGGCAGTGCCATTATCAGGTTTAGCAGTTGGTTCAGCCATACCGTGTAGAACCAACTTCTAAGCGCACCGAGCCAATGCCAAAGGCAATTCAGGAGCAGAAATTTTGGTCGTTTTCGTCGCAGCATTCATTGAAAAATCCGGGCTGATGCCCAACTCATAAATGGCGTGAATCAAGCAGCAGATGTTGTGGCACAGCACCTTGCAGAGCACTTCGTTTTTCATGGCCGTATCGGTTTTGCTGCGAACGTGGTCGCGGAACTTTGTTTTTATCATGCTGATTGTGGATTCCACGTTCGACCGCTTGTGATAATGGGCCAGAAATTCGGAACGATTGAACTGGAAATAATGAAACATCCTCTCCCACAGACCGCCGCGTGAGCCGGTAGCGGAATTTTTGAAAGCGATGTACGGAATGGCCCCGTGGCTGGCAATCACCTTCGTATTGTTGACGCTGGAATAGCCCTTATCGGCGCTCACTTCCGCCATGTCGAAATTCTTGGCGGTCGTCCCCACCAGTGACGGCAGGATTTTGGTATCACTGGCATCCCGGTCATGGATTTCAACCGCTGTTACGATGTTGGTTTTGACACCGCACATCAGGTGGACTTTTACCCAGTCGTGTTCCTGACGGGTTACACCGTACTTGTGGTCATACCACGGCACAAACCGGGCGGTCGTGAACCCTGTTGAATCCACTGCAAAATCCTCCTCGACTGATTTCAGAGGCAGGCTGCTTTGCGTGATAAGGCCCGTCAGAATCGGATTTAACATCGGATTTTCAAGGTAATTGAAGATGCTGTTGAAGTGCGGCAAGTCTGATATGTAGCCCTTCGCCTGAGCATCAGCGAGGTCACTGATAAAACGACGCCCGGACACCGTGGAATAAATTTTGAAGGTGACGGCAAACACAGCATCAGATAGCGGTAACGGGCGTCTGCCCTTGGTATGCGGCGGATTTTCAACACCGGAGCACAGGTCGTATAACAGGGCTTGGAACTGGTGCTTTTCGTTCGTCTGCGCCTCATTGTAGGCTGGCCAATCCTGCCGGTAGGTTGTCCGCTTGGCAGCCGTTACCCTGAATGCTTCGGTCACTGTTGCCGTGCCGTCACCGTTTTGCCGGTGCTGAATAACGTGCTCGACGGCGAAAATGTGTTTGCATTTACAACCACGGGTCTGGTGGTCAGGACAGGTACAGGTAGGCTTCTCTGCGTCCAGCTTGACCGTATAACGGCCATTGTTGGACTGGGAGGGCACAATCCACTCGCCTCGGCGTTGAATCAGTTTAGCGGCAACGGCGATCAGCACGCCGCGTATTTGCCGGGGGTCTATTTTTACGTTGTTTGTATTCATATTCTGTTTAGGAATATACCTAAAGAGAATATGTCTGTCAACAACTATTTTCACTTAAATAATACCCTTGACATCATACCCGTCCGGGCTTAAAATTCACCCGTATGCCAAAAGTGCAAATTTGGGGATTTCAGTGCTCACGGTGCGGCCACCAGTGGGTGCCACGGGAAGGCGTGGAGAACCCGCAAGTGTGCCCGAAGTGCAAGTCGCCTTACTGGAATCGCCCCCGCAGGGGTGAAATCCCTCCTGAAGAACGTATAAAGCCTAAAGCATTACTGGCTTTCCAACTCAACGACAAATTAGTTGAGTTCGAGTTAAGCCGGGGAAGCAAACGTATTGCCGGTATTGGAAAATTCGCTGCCGTGGAGGGGGCTGACGGCTTTATGAAAGTTTCAATATGGGTGCCCGTCAGCGCCACGGAAACGTTTGAAATCAAACTGTCGCAGGCTGAGGCGGACTGCATCGAGAGTCATACACAGTCTCGAAAGTCCCGTTTTCGTTGCGTTCACTTACCGTGAGGAACGGGAGCACGTAATCACGTTCACCTTCATTCAACCAATACTTTTTGCCATGCTCATCAACGTAAACCCTGAATCTGGTATTCTTGACGGTGCGACGGTACACGCCCGGAATCGGATTTCCGCGCCAGTCCAAAGCTTCGCTATTCTTACACGTTGCGTTCATGCCTTTAACTACATCAGTAAGAACCGATTTCGTGGGGCTTCGATGGCTCAAACAAAATAGGAGTAAACATGAAAACACATCCGATATTTCTAAGTCTGATAATTGCCACTGCCGCATCCGCGCAACTTGCTACTGATGTAACCATCACCAACCTGTCTGGCCGCGTCTATGCTAATGTAACGTTAGACCACACCAATAAGCTCGGCATCATCTGGATTAAGTCAGACGGCAGCACCGGCATGTTGAAGTACAAAGATTTGCCTGCGGATGTCCTTGCGCGGTATGGAATCAGCGCCAATACAGTACAAGTCGCTGTTGCAGCCGAGCAAAAGGCCAAGGCGCAATGGGATGCCAAAGCCAAAGCTGATGCAGCGCAAATGAAACAAGCAGCGGAGCAGGCTGCAAAACAGGCGTTGGGCATGGAACTGACGGCATCATTGATCAAAAACTTTCCTGAAAAAGTGCGTAATCAACGTGGTTATATGGACGCCGAGTTTGTCGAAATACACCCGCCTCACGGAGATGGACTTGTGTCATCTCAAGAAGCGGCAGAAATGGAGATTAACATGACCGTTAAAGATAAAAACGGTGATTGGTTTTATGACTGTGGCATCCTTAAAGACGTTCCACGCGATGAAACCAAAGAAGGAGAGAGTAGATGGAGTGAGGCTAACTTAAAGCCCAATCCCACAGCTTCGGTTGCTGCCAGCTTAAAACGGGGTGACAAAATACGACTTACCGGGATCGTTGGTGAATTGGGGCTTCGTGGTAATTTAGGATTTTTTGTTGGAGACATAAAACTGTTGTCCAGCGCCCAGTAAATTCCCTGTCGGCTGTTTTTGTGCAAACGCTCGACTTTTTGTGCAAACGACCAATTATGTGCAAAGCCGTCGGGATGGGTGAGTTTCTACAACACCAGGGTTCTTCAAGTCTCAGACGATGGGGCTATTGTCTTGTCAACCTCTGATGTGTTTACCGGCATTCCGATGCGAGTGAAAAACCTGCCCGACGCGACGGCTGACACGGATATCATTAATTTTAGCGCCAAAATGACGGGCAGTTATAGCTACATCAACAAGCGCGGCGATGACCGGACAATCCGTGCTTACGATGTTGGTCGGGTTTGTGCGCGGGAAGAAATCCCGGAATCCGTTTTAACCGGGAAAAAAGCTTTTGCTGCATTGCCAATTGTGGGGGCACCGAGGGTGGATGTCATAGCTAGTCTGCCAGAAAGTGATGATTTAAAAGCTTCGGGCTCGTGTTTTTTCATCACCGAAGACGGCTATCTAATCACAAATGCCCATGTCGTTAAAAGGGCGAGGAAAATCAAAGTCAAAAACTCCACTGGCGTTTTCCCAGCGGTGGTCGTGCGCGTTGACGAGACTAACGATCTCGCCTTGGTGAAAGTCTCCGGCCAGTTCAAACCACTTTGTATTTCAACCAACGATGCACAGTTAGGGGATTCGGTTTTTACAATTGGCTTTCCCGCCATTGATCTGCAAGGCACTGAGCCAAAATATACGGATGGGAAAGTCAGCAGCCTCTCTGGCATGCGGGATGACCCGGCCGATTATCAGATCAGTATCCCAGTTCAGCCTGGTAACTCCGGCGGCCCGCTGGTGGACATGGGCGGCAACGTCAAAGGTGTCATTGTCGCCAAGCTCAATGACTTTGCGGCGCTGCGCTCAATGGGCAGTCTGCCGCAGAACGTGAACTATGCCGTGAAAGGGAAATTACTCCGCGATTTTTTGGGCCAGTCCCCTGAGGTCAAATGGATTCTTGGTCCATCGCCAATTGACAGCAAGTCGGCGGTTTCATCGGTTCGCCAAGCTGTCGCAATTGTTTTGGTGTATTGATGCTGCCACTGGCGTTTGAAAGCTGTTTTGGAACGTGTTAATCGGCGTTTGGAGGTGACTTAATTGGATGGAAGCGTTGGAGCTTCGGCGCGGCAGCCCCGAAAGCTTTCGGGGCTGGCCTGCCATCCGCAGCTCGGAACGGAGAGGAGAGCGAAGGATGGTGCGCGCTGCAGGGTTTGAACCTGCGACCCCTTCCGTGTGAAGGAAGTGCTCTGCCGCTGAGCTAAGCGCGCGACCGTCTAACAGGGTATTCACCACCCGCGTTATTTCAAGATTTTCTTAAAACCGTGTCGCGCTGCGCCCATTCGGGATCTGCCTCCGGATAATCCAGATTGTAATGCAGCCCGCGGCTTTCGGGCCGCATCTGCGCGCAACGGACGATCAATTCCGCGACCGTGGCGATGTTGCGCAATTCGAGCAGATCGCTCGTCACGATGAAGTTCCAATAGTATTCGTGAATTTCCTCCTGCAAATTAGCAATGCGCTTCTGGGCGCGCGCCAGCCGCTTGTTCGTGCGCACGATGCCCACGTAATCCCACATGCAATGCCGGATTTCGTCCCAGTTGTGCGAGACGACGACCATTTCATCCGGATTGTGCGCGTCACCCGATTGCCACAGCGGAATTTTCAAATCGGTTTTCGGCGATGAATTTTTTGTGACGCGTTGTGCGGCGCGATGGGCACAAACCAGGGCTTCCAGAAGCGAATTGCTCGCCAGCCGGTTCGCGCCGTGCAATCCCGTGCAGGCCACCTCGCCGACGGCGTAAAGCCCGGCAATTTCCGTCTCGCCGTCCACGTTTGTCACCACGCCGCCGCATTGATAATGCGCCGCCGGCACAACCGGAATCGGCTCTTTCGTGATGTCAATGCCGTAGCGCAGGCAGGTCTGGTAGATGTTCGGAAAACGCTCGATGATGAACCGCGCCGGTTTGTGGGTGATATCGAGCCAGACGTGTTCCGCGCCGCTTTTTTTCATCTCACTGTCAATGGCGCGGGCCACCACGTCGCGCGGCGCGAGCGATTTCAGAGGATGATAGGCATCCATGAATTCGACGCCTTCGAGCGATTTGAGCACGCCGCCTTCGCCACGCACGGCTTCGCTGATGAGAAACGACTTCGCCTGGGGATGATAAAGGCACGTTGGGTGGAACTGGACGAATTCCATATTCGCCACCGCCGCCCCCGTGCGATAAGCCATCGCCACGCCATCGCCGGTGGCGATGTCGGGGTTCGTCGTGTAGAGATAAACCTTGCCGCAACCACCCGTGGCAAGGACCGTCACCGGTGCGACAAACGTCCAGACGCGGTTGGCATTCTTATCGAACACATACGCGCCGAGGCAGCGGTTCGTGCCGGCGTGGCCGAGCTTCTGGCTGGTGATGAGGTCAATCGCCAGATGGTTTTCAAAGATTTCGATGTTCGGCTGCCGCGCCGCCGCATTCAGCAATGCCCGCTCGATTTCCCGGCCCGTTACATCCTTCACGTGCAAAATCCGCCGCTTCGAGTGACCGCCTTCCCGGCCGAGGTCGAGCTGTTTGCCGCCGTCCTCGTCCAGCGCGTCGCGCTCGGAAAACTTCATTCCCAGTTCGATCAATTCCGCAATGCGCGCCGGGCCGTCCTCGACGATGGTGCGGACGACGTCTTTCTTGCACAGGCCCGCGCCCGCCGTGAGCGTGTCGCGCACGTGCGACTCGAACGAATCCTCCTTGCTCGTCACCGACGCGATGCCGCCCTGCGCATAATTCGTGTTCGACTCCGCCTGGTCCTTTTTTGTGACGATGGCCACGCGCCCGCGCGGCGCGACCTTCAACGCGAAGAACAGCCCCGCGAGGCCGCTGCCGAGAACTAGATAGTCGAATTGTTTCATCAACGACAAAAATTTAACGCAAAGACGCAAAGACGCGAACCTCCTGTTCTTGAGCAAAGAATGCGGCGCTCTGCCGAGACGCCGCTACGGGGTTCTGAAAGAGTCTCTTAACTTGCTTTGTTTTTTCGGTGCTTTGTTGTTTTCACAAATGTGCATTATCAATCAACCGCGTTTTGCCGACGAACACCGCCAGTGCCATGTGCGCACCGCGTGTTGCTTTTAAGACGGGCGACAGTGTATCCGGTTCAAAAAATTCCACATAATCCAATCGCGCCGCCGGTTCGCTCTCGATCAACCTTTTCAAGTCCGCCTTCAGTTTCACCGCCGGGACAGCTTTTGACCTTTTCACGGCGGTTCGTGCCGTTTGGATCGCGCGCCAGAGCACCGTAGCCTGCCGGCGCAAATCACCGGCGAGATATTTGTTGCGCGAACTCATCGCCAGTCCGTCGCGTTCACGCAAGGTCGGCGCGACGATGATTTTCACCGGAAAATTCAAATCCGCCACCATGCGTTTGATGATGGCGGCCTGCTGCCAGTCTTTCGCGCCAAACACCGCCACATCCGGCAGCACGAGGTTGAAAAGTTTGGCTACAACCGTTGTCACCCCGCGGAAATGTGTGGGTCGTGATGCGCCTTCCATCGTGCGGGACAAGTTTTCCTCGACGATGTAGGTGCTGAAGTCTTGGAGTGCGCCGACATGTCGGCGCTTTGAAAGCGGTGACATGTCACCGCAGTCCAAAGTCGGATACATCTCCTTGTCGCCGGGCGTGAACACGACATCCACGCGGGCTTCGCGGCAAAGTTTGAAATCGCGTTTCAGGTCGCGCGGGTACTTCGAAAAATCCTCCTTCGGTCCGAACTGCGTCGGGTTCACGTAAATGCTCACGACAACCTTGCCTGCCTTCCCGACGCGTTTCCTCGCCTCACGGACCAGACTCAGGTGGCCGGCGTGCAGGTAGCCCATCGTCGGAACGAAGCCGATGCGTTTGCCCGTGCGTTGCCATTTTTTGGCGAGCTGTTGCATCGCGGCGATGGAGGAGACAATTCTCACACCACAAAAGTTAGCGTTGAAACGCGGCCAATCAATGTAAATGTCGGTAGCACCCGCGTCCCGCGGGTTCAATGCGGCGTCCCGCCGCATTGCCTCTGCCGGCGCAGGAATTATTTTGTTCGAGTGATAAACCGCAATCGAAGTTTGCCGACGGTTTCGGGCGGGACGCCCGAAACAACCCGCGGGACGCGGGTGCTACCAATTCAACATTTCAAGGAATCACCTGCGATGATGTGCGCCGCAGGCCTGGTTGATCGGCACTTCCGTCACGAGTTCGTTCGGCCGCACGACTTTGTTCGCCAGCATCCACGCCTCGACCTCCTCGCCGCTGATGTCGGCGAGCATCTGGCCGTCGATCTCGACGCAAGGACTGAGCATCTGGCCGCTCTTTTCAACCATTTCCTGGCGTTGAGCCGGGTCGTTGATGATGTCACGGTCTTCGAAGGGCAGTTCATATTTGCGGAGCACGGCGCGCACGCCGTTGCTCCAGCCGCAGGTCGGTTTTAAATAGGCAATGATTTTCGGTTTTTCCATAAATTTGCAAATATTGGTTTTCCAATGCCAATATACTGCCATATCCCTTGGCATTGGCAAGAATTTTTGCATCCGAGCATGAAAACAGGTGTCGTCAAAAGCGCCAGAGGACCGGCGCACTCCAAGACGCTGGCGCGCAAATCGTCACGGCCGGGGTGTCCGAAGGGTCTTGGATTGCGGCGGCCCTCCGCCGCTTTCCAGCCCAGCTACAATCTGAATTATCGCTCGATTTCCTTTTGCCGGGCGGATAGCACCTTGCGCGACGGCGTATAATGGGCGGTGAACTCGCGATGAAACTCCGCGAAGGTGCCGGCGGCGAGATGTGCGCGCACGTCCGCCATGATTTTTAAAAACAGATGTGAGTTGTGGACGCTCATCATGCGCAGGCCGAGGATTTCATTCACGTTCAACAAATGCCGCAGATAGGCGCGGGTGAAATTCCGGCACGCAAAACAATCGCAACCTTCCTCAATCGGTCGAAAATCCGCCTTGTAAGCGCCGCCCTTGATGCCGATGGCGCCGCGCCGCGTGTAGGCCGTGCCGTTTCGCGCCACGCGCGTCGGCAGCACACAGTCGAACATGTCCACGCCGCGCGCGATCAGTGCAACCATTTGCGCGGGCGTGCCGAGACCCATGGCGTAACGCGCGCGGTTCGCCGGCAGGAACGGCTCGGTCAATTCGATGGCCTTCAACATCTCCGGCTCCGGCTCGCCCACGCTCACGCCGCCGATGGCGTAGCCGTCGAAATCCATCGCGACCAGCGCCTTGGCGCATTCCTCGCGCAAGGCAGGATTGCTGCCGCCCTGAACGATGCCGAAAACCAGTTGCCCCGGCGCGCGGGGCTGCTCGCGGCATTCCCGCGCCCAGCGGATGGTGCGTTCGACCGCGAGCCTTTGTTCGCGCGCCGGAGCATCGTGCGGCGGACATTCGTCGAACGCCATCGCGATGTCCGAGCCAAGCACGCGCTGGATTTCCATCGCTTCCTTCGGGCCAAGGAACAGCGGCGAGCCGTCGAGGTGGGAGCGGAATTCGACGCCGTGCGGTTTGATTTTCCGGATTTTGGCGAGGCTGAAAACCTGGAACCCGCCGCTGTCGGTGAGAATCGGCAGTTCCCAATTCATGAACCGGTGCAGCCCGCCTGCGGCGCGGATGATGTCGAGACCGGGCCGGATATTGAGGTGATAAGTGTTGCCGAGGATGATTTGCGTGCCCATTTCAATCAGTTCGCGCGGGTCGAGCGCCTTGACGCTGGCTTGGGTGCCGACCGGCATGTACACCGGCGTGTCCACGACGCCGTGCGCGGTGGTGAGCCGGCCAAGCCGCGCCTTGGTGTGCGCGTCCGTTTTGAGCAGTTCAAACATCGCGCGAAGGGTTAATCAAAACGGCGCGGTTGAACATGAAATTTTAAGGCCGATTCACGCCGGTTTACGGATTGCCCGCCATATCCAGCAAATTTCTCGCTTCGACGAGCAGTGTCCACCACCAGCTCAAGAGCACCCCGCCGCGCAGATAGAACGAGACCGACAGAAATCCCATGCCAATTCTGACGGCCAGGAGCGTCGCAAACAACGAGGATGGAATCGGGGTTGTGGAGGACCGGTATTTGATCGCCAGCACGAAGGCTCCAAACAGAACGGTCAGCACGGTGGCCACCCGTCGGTTTTGAAACAGCCGCATGAGCTAGGCAAAAGGGGCGAAGATGAGGAACAACTGGTTGAAGGCCATGGAAAACAGCGCCATGGCCAGCCATTGTCTCAGATCTGCCGGGTAATCTTCCGGCATTTTGAGCCGGAGCATTGGGTCCAGAAACAGGTGAAACGCGGTTGCGACAGCGATTCCGGCCAAGGTTACTATGATGAACGGTGCGGATTCCAGCTTGAGAGTAAAGACCGGCCGATGGGTGTAGAGCGTATGCCACGCAAAGACAAAGCCCCACAGGACAATGCCGCAAAAGAAAATGACGGCCTCCAAATACCAGATTGGAGCGGATCGGTTCAGCCAAAGCGGCAGGCGGGGATAACACGCCAGGGCCGTGACCAGTGAGGCGATGCTGGCCAGTTTCAAGACCCGGGGTTGGGCGAGGTTGCGCACGTTTTTTCTAATCAGTGTCGGCCTGCAAGCTGGTGTCAAATGTTTCCATGGCAACCGGACTTCTTATACGATTTCCCGTTGATAATCGGTACCAATTCCAGATGGTAGGGCCGTGCTGCTGCGCGGCCATCATCCTCGGCGGCGCGGCAGCCCAGGCTTCGCCGAGGCGAGCGCCGCCCTGCCGATTGCGCCGATTGTCTCTGGAAATTGGCATTACTGATTGCAGAGTTCCGCAAACGAAATGTCCACCAGCAGATCGGCGGCGATTTTTTCCAGTTCCTTTTTCAGCGCGGCATCGTCACAGCCGTCAGGCAGTTGCAGTCGGGCGACGGCCTTGAAAAGCGTTTCACCGGACATGGGTGCGCTGACACATTCGCTGGAAAATTCCTCGATGTTCACGTTCGCGCGTGCCAGGGCACTGGTGATTTCGCGGACGATGCCCGGGTGGTCGTGCCCGACGATTTCGAGTTTGGTTTGCCGGCCTGGCGTCGCGGAGGCCGCCGCTTCGTCGGGGCGGACGACGACGGTAAGGCCACGGCTCTGGAGCGCTTGCAAGGCGTCGAGCAGCATCCGGCGTTTTTCGGCCGGAAGCTCGATTCGCAGAATACCGGCGAACTCGCCGCCGAGGCGGCACATGCGGCTTTCCAGCCAGTTGCCGCCGTGATCGGCCACCACGCGGGCGACCGATTCAACGAGGCCGGTGCGGTCCGGGCCGATGATCGTCATCACCAACGGGACTTGCATAATGTCTTGTTAAACCTTCGCGGTGTCGCTGGCAAGTGATTCTCCCGGTTGCCACCATCAGTCGTGGTCAGCCGGAGAATTCGTAGAACTAAATTCGTCCGCGAAATTGCGATTATTCCCATCCGACCTTTTCACGCGACGGCTTCTGTGCTAAAGAAGAGCCAGCAACGAAAGGATCACTATGATGCTCGAATACGCGCTGGAAAAATTTCCAATCTCGATGAAACTGCGTGACGAGACGGAATGTGTGGTGCGTCCGCTGGGCAAACGGGATGAAACCCGCCTGCACAAATTTTTCCTCGCGGTGCCGGAGGAGGAGCGTTTGTTCATCAAGCGGCCGGTTTTCGACCGCGAGATTTTCAAGGAATGGTGCCGGCACGCGGATTTCGAGCGGAACCTGCCGTTGTTGATGTTGCATGGGCAGAAAATCATCGGCGAGGCGACGTTGCATCAGCGTTTCGGCGGATGGAAACGCCACATCGGCCTCGTCACCGTGCTGACGCATCCGCAATATCGCGGGCGTGACGTGGCAAAAATTCTCGTGGCCGAACAGGTTGAAATTGCGCGGGTGCTGGGTCTGCGGCGGCTGGAGGCGGAGTTGAACGGCGAACGCAAGGTTGCCATCCGCGCGCTGGAACAGATTGGGTTTCAGCATCTCATGAAACTGGAGGATTACGTCCTCGACATGAAGGCCGTCACGCACGATTACGTGCTCATGGGCATGGACCTGCGGGTGGACGAGGAATACGCCGGCGTCGGCGGCTGAACATTACGGCTGGCTGGTGATTTTCTGCCAGTTGACGCCCTGGGTCGTGGCGTAAGCGGAGAAGGCCTTTTCGTTTTGAATCAGCACGGCGCGCACCACGCTCGAATCATCCGCGCGCCCCAGTTCAATGATGCTGTCCGGGATGATGCCCATTTTTTTGTGCGCGTAGAGGAGCGCAAACACCGCCTGTGCAATCGTGCCATAGGGCAAATCCTTGTAAACGCCTTCCACCGTGTCCTCAACGGCGTCGGCGAGAAATTCCAATTGATCCACGAGATGGGGATATTTCGGCGCGTTGATCTGGGTGAATTCGAGCTTCCACTGCGGCAATTGACGCAGGACCTTTTCCGCAATGGCCGGGGTGACGTTCGCGGCGGCGCTGTTCACGAATTTCGTAATCTCAGGCATGACGGCGGCAATTTAGGGAAAGTCCCGCACCAGCGAAAGCAAAAATGTTATTACAAACGCGCTTCCATTCACCGCCGGATTCCTGCTACGAATACGTCCGTGCAAGATTTAATCGCCAAAGCCGAGACGCTGCTGGAAGCGCTGCCGTACATCCAGAAATTCAGCGGGGCGACGTTCGTCGTCAAATACGGGGGCAGTTTCATGGACTCGCCGGACGACCACGTCCGCAATGGAGTCGCCCGCGACATCATTTTTCTGAAAGCGGTCGAAATCAATCCCGTCGTCGTTCACGGCGGCGGCAAAGCCATCACCCGCGCGATGGAAAAAGCCGGGTTAAAGGCGGATTTCATCCAAGGCCAGCGCGTTACCGACGAGGCGACGGCGAAAATCGTGGACGACGTGCTGTCGCGCGAAATCAATCCGGGAATAGTCAAAACCATCAACACACTTGGCGGCAAGGCCATGAGCTTTGCCGGGCCGGATATTTTCAAGTGCCGCAAGCTCTGGCTCGACGACAAGGAAAATCCGGGCCGGGAAATTGACATCGGTTATGTTGGCGAAGTGGTGGAAGTCAACACCGCGCCGTTGCAGGAGTCCATTTGGTGCGGTTTTACCCCCGTCATCAGCCCGACGGCGCGCGGCGAAGATGGTAAAATTTACAATTGCAATGCTGATGTGGCCGCGGCGAAGGCCGCCATTGCGCTCAAGGCGAAGCGGCTCGTGTTCATGAGCGACGTCCCGGGCTTGCTGCGCGATCCGAAGCAGCCCGACTCAATCATTCCCCATCTTCAAACCAGCGAGGTGGATGCGCTCAAAAAATCCGGCGTGATTGACCAGGGCATGATTCCAAAGGTGGATAGCGCCGTGGCGGCCATCCAATCCGGCGTCGAAAAAGTTTCGTTCGTGGACGGCCGCGTGCCGCACGCCGTCCTGCTGGAAATTTTCACCGACGAAGGCGTCGGAACGGAAATCGTTTTGTAATTTGCGATTTACGATTTACGATTTACGTGCGGTTGCTGAATCCGGTCGTTTTCCGTAAATCAGCGGTCGCCAATAATAAATAATGAAAGAAATTGTTCCATCACCGCCGCCGCTCGTTCACAACCAGTTCGAGTCCGTGCGCGAGTTGTTCAGCCAGAACGTCGTGCCCAGCTATGGCCGCTTCGACCTCGTGTTCAGCCACGGCGCTGGCAGTTACCTGTTTGATGTCGCGGGCAAACGCTACCTCGACCTCGGCGCCGGCATTGCCGTGTGCTGTCTCGGCCACGCGCACCCGGCCATCACCGAGGCGCTCGTCGAACAATCGCGCAAATTGATTCACGTCTCGAACCTGTATTTCACCGAACCGCAGGGCCGGCTCGCCGCCGAACTCGTCAAGCGCATCGGGGCGGGCAAATGCTTTTTTGCCAACAGCGGCGCGGAAGCCAACGAAGGCCTGTTCAAGCTCGCCCGGAAATTCGGCCACGACGAAGGCCGGTTTGAAATTCTGACGGCGACGAATTCCTTTCACGGACGCACGCTGGCAGGCATTGCCGCAACCGGCCAGGACAAGGTCAAGAAAGGGTTCGAGCCGGCGACGCCGGGCTTCCGGCACATTCCGTTCAATGACCTGGCCGCCGCGCGCAACGCGATTTCGCCCGCGACCGTCGCCATCCTGATGGAAGGCGTGCAAGGCGAGGGTGGCGTCATGCCAGCCACGCCGGAATATCTGCTCGGCCTGCGCGCGTTATGCGACGAGAAAAAGCTTTTGCTGTTCATGGACGGCGTGCAGTGCGGACATTATCGCACCGGACGGTTCCAAAGTTTTCAGCGAATTTTGGAAAACGTTCCCGGCGGCGAAAAATTCCTGCCCGACGGCGTTTCAATGGCCAAATCGCTCGGCGGCGGATTTCCCATCGGCGCATTTTGGGTGCGCGCGCCGTATGCTGATTTGCTGGGGCCGGGCACGCATGCTTCGACGTTTGGCGGCACGCCGCTCGCCTGCGCTGTCGCGCTCAAGGTGCTTGAAGTCATCGAACGCGAACGGCTGGACGAACAAGCCCGCAAACTCGGCGAATGGTTCAAGCGGGAATTGGAACGGCTGGCGGCCACTTACCCGCAGGTCGTCAAACGCGCGCGCGGCCTTGGTTTCATCCTCGGCCTGGAACTGGTTGAAAAAGAGAAAATCCGGGCGTTTACCGCCAGCGACAAAACGGCGGCGCTGCAATTTGTGAATCGCCTGCATGAAGCTGGCGTGCTCACAATTCCGGCGGGCACGCAAATCGTGCGCTTGTTGCCGCCGCTGAATCTGAAGCCGCAGGAAGCCGGCGAAGGCATCAGCAAAATCGAGGAAGTCATCAAATCAGTGGCGTGATTGGTTCGCATGACTGCCGAAGTGAACTGTATAAATGCAGAATCGAACCCCTCACCCGTCCTGCGGACACCCTCTCCCCGTTTGGCGGGGAGAGGGACGGGGCGAGGGGCGCGCCCAGTCTATCCGGAAACGGATCTGGTTAACCAACTAACCAACTCCGCTCGAAAGTTGTGACCCCGGCCGCGCTCAAACATCTTGCCGCGAAGGATCCCGTGATGCGGCGGCTCATCCGGGATTTTGGACCGTGCGAACTGGTGCCGGAAACCCGGCGTTCACCGTTCCAATCGCTCGTGCTGGCGGTCGCGCATCAGCAACTCCATGCCACGGCGGCGAATGCCATTCTCGCGCGCTTCAAAAAATTGTTTCCCGGACGCCGGTTTCCACGTCCGGAGGATTTGTCGTCAGTTTCCAACGATGATTTGCGCGGCGTCGGTTTTTCACGGGCGAAAATTCTGGCCATTCGCGACATCGCGGCGAAAACCCTGTCTGGCGTTGTGCCGACGTCGAGGCAGATTGCGAAATTGTCCGATGACGAAATCATTGAGCGGCTTACGGAAGTTCGCGGCGTCGGACGCTGGACGGTAGAGATGCTGCTGATTTTTCAACTGGGCCGTCCCGACGTTTTGCCGGCGGACGATTTTGGGGTACGCACCGGATTTCGCCTTGCCTACCGTCAGCGGGCGCTGCCGAAACCGAAGGAACTCCTCGCATTTGGTGAACGCTGGCGTCCCCACCGCACCACTGCCGCCTGGTACCTCTGGCGCGCCGTTGAACAGAGACAAGAAAGAATCGTCAAGCCGTTGATTTGAAGCGGCTTGCGCTTGGCGCACGGAAAGTTTGCGCTGAAGTCAGGAGCGGTTATAATTTCTTTTTTCGTGGTGCTGATTGGATTCACACAATGAAACATCTGTTGTCATTGGAAAAATTGTCGCGGGCGGATTTTGATAAAATTCTACACGCTGCCGCTGTGTTCAAGCGCGAGCGCGGGCATCACAAAACCCAACCGCTGGCCGGCCAGACCTGGGCGTTGATGTTTTCCAAATCGTCCACGCGCACACGGGTTTCGTTCGAGGTCGGCATCCACGAACTCGGCGGGCGGCCGATGTTTCTCAACGCGAATGACATTCAGCTCGGCCGCGGCGAGCCGATCAAGGACACCGCGCGCGTGCTGGGCCGCATGATTCACGGCGCGGTCATCCGCACCTTCGCGCAAAGCGACGTCGAGGAGTTCGCCAGATTTTCCGGCGTTCCGACCATCAACGCGCTGACCGACGACGAGCATCCGTGCCAGATCATCGCGGACATTTTCACGTTCCAGGAAAAGCGGGGGCCGATTGCGGGCAAAACCGTCGCGTTCATCGGCGACGGCGCGTGCAATGTTGCGAACTCGTGGATTTTTACGGCGGCAAAATTCGGATTTGAACTGCGCATTGCCGCGCCGAAAAAATTCCAGCCGTCCGCCGCCTTGTTGCAGCGCGCCGGCGGAAAAATTTCCGTTTCAACCGACATCAAGGCAACGGCGAAAGACGCGGACCTGCTTTACACCGATGTCTGGATTTCGATGGGCAAGGAAGCCGAAGCAAAGGAACGCATCAAGATTCTGACGGGCTATCAGATCAATCAATCGCTGGTGAAGCTCGCCAAACCCGGCGCCCTGGTGATGCACTGCCTGCCGGCATATCGCGGCAAGGAAATTGACGACGCAACGCTCGAAGCCAACGCGGACACGATTTTCGAGGAAGCCGAAAACCGGTTGCACGTGCAGAAGGCAATTTTGAGCTGGGCGGTGTCGTAATTCACGTAGCGGCATCTTGGTAGAGCGCCGGAGACTTGATTCAATTGCGGCGCTCTACCGAGCGGCCAAAGCCATCGTCGCCCTGACGGTGAAGGAGATTTTGGACGAGGAGATTGCGAGGAAATTAGTATGAATGAGCCAAGGAAAACCGAACATCTCACAGTGGGCGATCTGCCCCGCAGCTTCATGGATGAGACAGGGCGAATGCTAGGGGACTACTCTGTTGCGTTGGGCTATATGAGAGACGGAAGGACGGATGGATTTCACGCCATCGGTAGCGGTGTGCTTGTCAGCAGAGGAAGTCGCTTCGGTATCTTGACTGCTCGTCATTGCCTGCACAGTCTGGGGCTTGATGTACGGCTTGGGCCATCTGGTAGCGACAAGCTTTTTCTGGTAATCCGAGGCGGACGCGGTCTTGTGGTTCAACCTCAAGATGTGGTAGAGCACCTTCTTGTAACGCCGCAGTCGCAGGAATTTGGACCAGATTTGGCTTTCATTGAAGTTTTACCAGGCGAACGCCTTGCTTCGTTCAAGGCCATTGGGTCATTTTGGTCTCTCGACAAAAATCCTGTCGAAATTATGGAAGCTTTCGGAACAATAGGCACACTGCTTGCCTCAATTGGCTACCCTGGACTTTATTACGATACAAAGATCAACGGGAACAGCGTTCACCATACGGTTCACCACATGACCTACTATTTTGCCATTGGAAAGGGTGATGTCTTTGAACGAGACGGTTGGGATTACATAGAGAGCACCTGCTACTACGGTTCTTCGCATGAACTACCGACTTCATTCCAAGGCGTTAGCGGTGGTCCAGTTTGGGGTATGCAAACACGAAAGGATAAGGATGATGGCAACCTCACCGTTTTGAGATCAGCGCTCATTGGAATTACTTTCTACCAGACCGCAATCCAAAGTGACGAGCGCCGGCTGCGAGCGCATTTTATCAAGTCCATCTATGACCTTGCTTGGAGAAACTTGGGCTAATCAAATGGCCGATCCAATTCCACTTTACCGTTTTTTAGATTCTGATGCAGCATTGAAAACGCTCGTAGCTGGGAGGTTCAGGGTTGGGCAGTTGTCCAAGTTCAATGATCCATTTGAGTGGAGGCTCGGTTTTACCGGGGCGGCTACTCCGCAGCAGCAAGAGTTTGCAAAGAATTATAGTAACGAACATCATCGGTGGCTGGAAACATGGATGGGGATTTTGAGTTTTAGTAAGACAATTTCCGACCCTACTCTGTGGTCGCTTTATGCTGACAAGCATTCAGGGGTTGCCTTTGAAGTGCAATACACTTGGAAGGACGACCACATTGTAAAAATGGAATATCCCCCAGAGCGTCCTGTTTTGGATTTTGACCGCCTAATCAAGATGCACGATGAAAACGAAAAAAAGAAATACCTGTTGTCGCTTCTCGATGGTTTAATGAGGCGAAAATCGCCTAGTTGGTCTTTTGAGCAGGAGTATAGATTGCAGATTGATCTTAATGACCAAGCGCATTGCTGCCAATTAGCTGACGGTAGGCATCATTGGCAAATTCATCGTGACGTGCTCAAACGGTTAGTTCTTGGATTTCGATGTCCTTTAGAAGAGGCCACTGTAAGAAAGCTGCTGGACATGAATGGATTTACAGGCACGGATGTTGTGAGAGCCAAACTATGTCAGGAGACTTATTCGGTTATTATTTAGTTTCGCCTATTTTCCTCCCTCAACCCGGCCTTCTCCCCACGGAGAAGGAGAATCGTTCGCCGTCCCCTTGAAAATTCGCGCGACTGGATTTGACGGACGGTCATCCGCAAAACCAGAATCGGCCAATTACCATTTCCTCTCGGGGGGAGAGAAAAAAACGGTCAACTCGCAGTGGTGCACAGTGACAGCTTGCATGATTCTGGAGATGGAGGCAGAATTGGGGCATTGAAAACAATAATCGCCGCATTTTTTGCGAGCTGTGTTGTTTCACTCGCGCAACCAACCAATGTTGATCCTTCAACTGGAATGCCGCAATGGCCGGCGGATGGAAAAATCACTGACACCAATCTCCTCGTTCCTGTTTCGTTTACAAATTCCATTGGTAATTTTATTACCGATGCTATTCCAGCTAGATTATTTGCAAACAAACTTATCTACATTACTGCCAACGGTGGCGGAGGCACGATTCGTCTCGACCGTCTGCCAGAAGAACTCCGGGAGCGTTTTGGTTACAACGAGAGAATGGCTGACTTGGCTGAAAAAAACGACCGGATAAAAAAAGAGAGGGAAGACCAAATTCATCACCAACAACTGCAAGCGATACGTGAACAAGCCAAGTGGGGTGTTCAAAATTGCACTGCACGTCCCTTTCTGTATCCGCAGCGAGCTTTGGGTGAAAGTTGGCGTGACCTTCAACCACTCTTTAATTGGTGGGCCTATGTATCGCGCCTGACCAGTTCTGTCGCCCAAACCAATTTGCCAGCGAAACCATATATAGCATGGAACCGGATTGTAGCTTTAGATTACACAACCAACGAATCATTTTGGATTTTGGACGCCACCATTCAAACCACGCCAAATGCTGAAAGTCACGCCAAGGTTTATCTTTTGCATCCACCAAATACCGAGAAACGGAAATTTGACGCGGCGCGGGCCGAACTCATGGCGGTAAACCGGGAGCGAAGCGATTTAGCGTTCATCCAACAAGGGAACAATGCTGATTTGTCAGCAGTTAATAACCGGGCAAACGATGTTGATTTTTACCGAAGCCACTCAGGCCAATTAAACAACCAACTGGCTGGAGCGGCGGCAGATTTATCGAGACAGGGCAACCAGATTTTGCAAAACCAGCAAAGCGTAGCAAACAAACAATCAGCCTTGGAAGCTAGGGCAGCAGAACTTGTATCTTACTTAAACAGTTTCCAAAACCCAAGTCACTATGTCTTGGACTTTTTTGCCTTTGATACCGGCAAAACCATAAATGAGATGGAAGTTTATGATTTGGGCTACATTTACGGTCAATAATTTTGTGAAAAGGGAAGACCGGTTGTAACTTCATCAACCTAAACAAACGCGGCCCTCGTTTCAGAAGGCCGCTCGCGTTTGTATTTTTGCCTGCGGCGCGGCTGTCGGCGTCGGCAGTGAGACCGGCAGGACGCCTGTCCTACTTTGCAAACTGGCGCAGATATTTCACGGCAACTTTCAAATCCTTCGGCCACGGCGCAGTGATCGTCACGGTAGCGCCGGTGACGGGATGCGGGAGGCTCAGTTCTTCCGCGTGCAGCGCGACCCGGGAAAGGAGCGGACGTTCTTCATGTCCGGGCTTGAGCCGGTAATTTGGTTTGAGGCGCGAAAGCCAGAGTGGTTTGCCGCCGTACAGGCCGTCGCCGACGATAGGGAACCCGGCGTAACGCAGGTGAACGCGGATCTGGTGCGTGCGGCCGATGAGCGGTTCGCACTTCAGGAGTGCGTAGCCGCCGCGGGGAAATGTTTCCAGCACTTCAAACCGGGTCTTCGATTTCTTGCCATTTTTCGCATCCACATGCATCAACCCGATTTTGACCGGATGCGGCGCGAGTTTGGCGTCCACTTCAAATTGATTTTCCGGCGGCTCGCCGCTGACGAGGGCGGTGTATTTTTTCACGGGCTTTTCCGAGCCAAAAAGGTTCGCCAGCGCAATCAACACGGGTTTGGTTTTGGCGAGTAGAATCACACCGCTCATCTCAAAGTCGAACCGGTGTGCGTTCATCAGGTAATCCAGCCCGCGTTCGCGCGCCCACGATTTGCCGTCTGCGATGGCGCTGTGGAGCAGCTTCATCAGGTTTGGCCGCTGCGGGTCGCAGCGGTCGGGCGAGGAGGGCAGCCCGGCGGGTTTGTCGAGCGCCAGCAGGTGCTCGTCTTCAAAGAGCACTGGAATTTCCCAAAACTCACGGGTGGCGGGTGATGAGAGTTTGATGGCCGCGCTCACTTTTTCCCAATCGTGATTTTGTTCTTAATCCAAATCCTGATTGAACCAGGATTACGATTGAGATTTATTTTGCGGCACGGGCTTGAATTGCTGGCGAAAGACCGGCGTGTTGCGCAATTGGCGGTTGGCTTCAAGGCTGACCCATTGGTTGAACGCCTCGTTTTGGCGTCCGCGGCGGAACGCGGCAATGTATTGCGGCAGTTCGGAATTCATTTTTGCCTGGTCAATCGGCAGGTGGGATTGGACATAAACGATGAAGCCGCCGGCATTGTTTGTCGCAAAACCACTCGCCTTCCCAACCGGGGTGGTGAAGGCGACCTGCTTGAGCTGGTTCAGGTCGGTGCGCTCGCCAAATTCCGGCAATTCCCGCGTACTCAACGAAAATGACGGCAGTTCCTGCGGCTGCAAACCGGCGGCAACACACAGGGACGCGAAGCCCCGACCCGCCGTCATGCCGGTCAAGGTATGGGCAAAATCGGTCCCGGCATGCCAGGCCAGCAAGATCGCCTCGCGCCATTGATATTCCTGTGTGACACGTTCGCGGATTTGGTCGAGCGATGGAATTTCGCTGGGCAGTTGTTTGGCGAATGCGATGACATACACGGCGTTCGGCCCCGCAATCGGCCCGGCGAAGGGCGCGTCGGGCGACAGGGCAAAGGCAGCCTTGGTGAAGCCTTGCGGTGCGGTAAATTCTTCCGGCCCGGATTCTCCCGCAAAGGGCGCGGTGACGTGAACGGGCAGTCCTTTTTGTTTGGCGACGGTGGCAAGATTTTCGGGCTTGGCCGGATCAATGTTAAAAACGGCGTTGGCGAAATCATTCGCGTCCTTGCGCGCGTCGTTTCCGGCGCGGTCACGAATCAGTTCCTCGCGGATTTTGTCCTTCGCTTCGGCGGGGGACTTGGAATTTCTGTAATTCTCGCCGACCTGGCGGAAGTAGGCCCCCACCAACTCGTCAATATTTGTCCTGGCCCATTCGGCCTTGGCCTGCGCGAGATAATTCGTCACTTCAAACGCGACGTAGCTGACCTGCATGCGGTCGGGCAGGCGGTATTCCGCGAGGTAATTCGTGTAAAATTGCGCGACGGCGGCGGGTGTGACGGTGACGGACGATAGATAATTCGACGGGGAGAAGAAAACAATCTGCGCGGAGAGTTCCTGGTGGTCGCGCTGATAGGCGGCGGCGGCTTCCTGCGGCGTGATGAGTTCCCCGGTCAGGCCGATCGCCTGCTGCAATTGCTCCATGACAAGGGATTGGTGGACAAAGTTTTCGAAATCCTGGGCCGTCAGACCCTTCGGGTGCAAAACTTGTTTCACTAATTCACTCAGCGGCACGGCCTGGCCGTTGCGTCCAAGCGCCCGAAGCATCTCGTTGGCCACTGCCACAACCTCGTCGTTGCCGACATAAATACCGAGGTCATTCGCTTTTTGAACAAGCATCAAGTGGACATAGACTTCACGTTCCAGCGCGGACTCGGAGAAATTCGGGTTTTTATCCGGCCATTCGCTGAAACGGAACCAATAAAGAAGATAGAACTCGTTTCTGGCGTCAATGAAAGCTTGTTGTGTGATTTTGTGACCGTAAATTGAACCAAAATCGCCGCTGGCGACTCTGCCGCCACTGCCACCGCCCATGCGCGCCGGGCCGGCGCCCCAGTAAATGAAAGAAATAACCGTGGCGGCGATGATAATGAACCACAGCCACCCCGAATGTTTGCGAATCGTCCCAATCATAGTGTTAAATGGAAAAGCACAGCGTAACCAGCCCGGCCAATCTTGGTCAAACGCAAAAGCACGGGGTTCAGCCCGCTTTCAGCCAGCGGGCCGCGTCCGCCGCCGCGTAGGTGATGAGAATGTCCGCGCCGGCGCGGCGCATGGCCAGCAAACTTTCCAGTGTCACCGCGCGCTCGTCAATCCAGCCACTGGCCGCCGCCGCCTTGATCATCGCGTGTTCGCCGCTCACAGCGTAGGCGGCGGTCGGGTAACCGAATTCCGTTTTGACGCGGTAAATCAGGTCGAGGCAAACGAGGGCGGGCTTGACCATGACAATGTCCGCGCCTTCCTGAATGTCGAGCGCGACCTCGCGCAACGCCTCGTTCGCGTTGGCCGGATTCATCTGATAACTCCGCCGGTCGCCGAATTTGGGCGCGGACTCGGCGGCTTCGCGAAACGGCCCGTAAAACGCGGATGCAAATTTCGCGGCGTAGGACATGATGGGGGTGTCGGCAAAGCCGGTGCGATCCAATTCCGTCCGGATGGCGTGCACGCGGCCGTCCATCATGTCGCTGGGGGCCACGATGTCCGCGCCGGCCTCGGCGTGGCTGGCGGCGGCGCGGGCGAGCAGTTTCAGCGAGGGGTCGTTCAGGATTTTCCCGCCTTGCACCACGCCACAATGGCCGTGCTCCATGTATTCGCACAGGCACACGTCGGTGATGACGAGCAGCGACGGCAGTTCTTTTTTCAGGAGTCGCACAGCCTGCTGGACAATGCCATTTTTGGCATAGGCGCCGCTGGCTTTTGCGTCTTTGCGGGCCGGAATGCCGAAAAGCAAAACCGCGGGAACCCCGAGCATGTGGGCGCGGATGGCCTCGCGCAAAAGTTCATCGGGCGAAAGCTGGAATACGCCGGGCATGGCGGCGATGGGGCGGCAGATTTTTCGTCCGGCCCGGACGAACAGCGGCAGCACAAGTTGCGACGCGCTCAAATGGGTTTCGGCCACGAGTTGCCGCAACGCCGCCGACTGCCGCAGCCGGCGCGGGCGATACGCCGGGAATTGTCCAATGAATTTCAGGCTCACGAACCTATTCTAGTTTCAAAGCAGCAAGTGCAAAGCGGAAAATGGCAATGAACGCTGCGCAACGGACGTGAAGAAAGTTCTATTTTAAGTTAGCGGTTGGACAATTAGTGGCTGCATGACGCTCCACGATTAACCAACGCTGCGCATCGCCAGGGGTTGGTTGTATCTGATCATATTTGAAAGGATGTCGGTCCATATCGGCATCAACGATCAATTGCGAGAACTTGCGCGACGAATCAAACACGTCACTGGCTTTGAAGATGGCGCCCACCTTGAAAGACTGCTCGAAAGTGCTCGCATCCTTATGTTCCTCTACGTTGCGGATAGCAACCGCGACCCATTTGATCGGAGGAAACTTTTTCGGACCGGAACGATGAATTTGCCCAAGTGCCGCTTTGAACCATTTTGGCTCGTTGGATTGATTGTAATTCTTTACGTCAACATCATACTCGCACAGCAGATAATCTGGATAGTGATCATTTATCGCATAAAAATTCACGTAATCAGGCCGAGGATGATGAGCATAGCCTGCAACATTAGGGAAAGGAAATTGACTCGGTGGCTCCGGCATTCCATGAAGTCTTGCCTCATACATCATGCGTGAGTAGGCGCTGAACGCGCGATTGTCATTCTCGTCGTGGTTCGCTTTAGCCAAAAGCGCATCTGCCATGGCTTGATTCCAATGCCAGTTGTCTGGTTGGTTCGTATCTTGAACTGAAGGCGCACTGGGAGCCGGATTTGTAGCCAGCAAAACAATTGGCGATGGTGACAATGAAAAACGTTTCTCCAACATGGAAGCAACCGCCTCCGCTTCCTCGCGATTGTCCAGCAACAATGAAACCGTCGCGGATGAACCAACTCGTTTCGCGCTCCCGAAATACGCTTTGTGGCTTGCGACGATGACAATGCCCGGCGTGACAGGCATCTTATCCGTGCCTTGGCCGCTGACTTGGACGAAATAACCACCCGGTATCAGATCGGTGGAGGAAACAACGAGGCGCTTCGGAATGAAGGCACCATTCTCATGGATTTGAAAGATCACACTAGAACCACCATCACTTGGAGGAATTTGCAGCGCGTAACTCGAAGCAGTGTCAGCCCCGACATAGAATCCATCAGGTGCTTCAGTTCGGTCTACTTGATCCGATGCGTAGCCTGACAAGGCTGCGAGCAACGCTAGCAAAGCAAATGTGTAGAGAGGCTTCATGCCGGGCAGTTTGGCAATAACAGACATCTTGTTTTGCACCCCATCTGATTTCATGGTCCCGACTCTGCTTCCGGCAAAAAAGTTTGTCCAGAAAAAGATAGACACAGATTTCACCCGCCGTGCTCGCGCCCGTCGCGGCAGGCGAATTAACACGGATTAAATCGGTGAAAATCCGTGCAATCCGTGTCAAAAATTCCTTGTTCCGGCTTTGCAACGCGGCGGTTTGAGTTACATTCCGGCCATGCGGAAATTGAAGAGAATTTTTTTGGCGGCGTTCGTTTTGATCATTTTTGCCGGCGGCGTCTGGCTTGGTTTCACGGTCCCGCGCTGGATGAAATTAGGCTCCGGCCGGCACATGGAAAACACCGCGACGGTGGTCGAGCAGGTGCAGACGCTTTCGGATCTGGTCACGGTCAAATATGTGCTCGAAAAAGTCGTCATCCTTGAAGACGTGAAATGGTATGGCGAAAGCCGCGTGCTCATGCTCGCGCACGGCATCGTCAAGGCGGGCATCGACCTCAAACGCATTACGCCGGCTGATGTGGCGATTTCCGGCAAAAAAGTCAGCCTGCGCCTGCCGCCGCCGCAAATCGTGGACGCCTACCTCGACGATAAAAACAGCCAGGTGGTTGACCGAACGACCGGCCTGTTGCGCGCGTTCGACAAGGACTTGGAACAGACGGCCCGGGCCAATGCGGTGGACGACATCCGCCGCGCGGCGCGGACGGACGGTATTTTGGACGAAGCAGACAAGCGGGCGCGGCTGGAACTGGAATTATTCCTGCGTCAAGCGGGCTTTGAACGGGTTGAATTTCGCTGAGACAAAAATCCAGAGTGCGGTACTGCCCCGAAATTAGACAGTGTGGATGATTTTAACCGGGCCGGAAATTTCAGCACGCATTTCAATCTCAATGGCAATCTGCATCCGGCGTTTGGGCGGAGAAATTTTCACCGGCTGCAAGTGGGGCGGCATCAAATAAGGCACCACTTGCGGTGCAAGCCGACGGTTGGTGACTTCGGTGTGCCCGCGAACCTCTTGAGAGAGTTTCAACGCATTCATTTTTCTAGCCATGGAACTTTTTGCCGCAATTCATGTGCCAGAAAAATCCGGCTTCCACCCTGCTTTTATTGATGATTTTGGCCTCTTTCGGAAAGGGCGTCGAATCATTCAGCCGGCTGTGGTGGAGGCGGATTCACCGTAAGTGGATTGCGCAACTGCCAACCCCCCTCTCCTCCGCGAAGTGGAGGAGAGGGCCGGGAAGGGGCGGCGCGTTCTAAAAACAGAATCCCCTCTCTTCCTCCTTCGCAGAACCGCTACGGAGGACGGGCCGGCTCTCTCCCCGCTCGTTCCTCACGGGAGAGAGTGTATTCTCCCATGCGTCAACCGGCCTCTTGTGATGAAAGAGTACTGGCGGCTGAATTATCCTTTGTGCAGATTACGCTTACGTTTGTCCAACATTCCAAAACCGAATGCTTACAAAGCATCCAACCATGTTCTCCAACCGCAAATTCATTTTCCTCGTCACCCCAGCCATTGTTCTGGCCGCTCTGCCGGTTTCCGCGCTGGCGGGTTACAAACGAATCAACCAGCCGAACCCGGCAGACCCGATGGCGGCGGAAATTTACCGGCTCGACAACGGCCTGACGGCCTATCTCACCGAAAATCACGAGTCACCGCGATTCGAGGCGCAGATCGCCGTGCGCGCCGGCAGCAAGAATGACCCGCCCGAAACAACCGGTCTGGCGCATTACCTCGAACATCTGCTGTTCAAGGGCACGACGCATCTCGGAACCACAAACTACGCGCTGGAGAAGCTGCATCTGGATCGGATCACGGCATTGTACGAACAGCATTTCCACGAAACCGACCCGGAAAAGCGCAAGGCCATTTACGAGGAAATCAATCGCGAAAACCAGCTCGCATCGCAATACGAAATCCCCAACGAGGTGGACAAGCTATACAAGACCATGGGCGAGGAGGGATTGAACGCGCACACGGGGCGCGAGGGAACGATCTTCGAGGTGAACCTGCCATCGAACCGGCTGAAGCAATGGGCGGTCATCGAATCCGAACGATTTCAACACCCGGTCTTTCGTCTCTTCCAGCCGGAACTGGAAATCGTCTATGAGGAAAAGAACCGGACGCTCGACAACAAGGATGAAATCATCTTCGATGCCGTGAACAAACTGCTTTTCAAGCAACATCCCTACGGCCAGCAGACCACCATTGGCGAGGTCGAACACCTGAAAAACCCGTCCCTGGAGCATGTGATGGACTTCTACAAAAAGTATTACGTGCCCGGGAACATGGCCATCGTGATCTCCGGTGACATCCATTCCCGCGAGGCTATCAAGCTCATTGACAAATATTTTTCGGCATGGAAACCAGAACCAGTCCCGCCGCGCAAAACCTGGGAGGAAAATCCGCTGGCCGGCGCCGAACGCGTCATCGTCAAATACAAGGCCGAGGAATGTGCGCTGCTGGCCTTCCGCACGCCGGGCCAGAACGACGCCGACATCCCGGCACTCAAAATGGTGAACATGGTCCTCGACAACGCGACTGCAGGGCTGATCAACCTGAACCTGAACCAGCAGCAACAGGTGCGCGAGGCTGGTTGCTACCCCGAACTGAACAACGATTACAGCACCGAATATTTCTGGGGCATCCCGAAAAAAGGCCAGTCGCTCAAGGAAGTCGAAGACCTGCTGCTGCAACAGGTGGAACTGGTCCGCAAGGGCGCATTCGAGGACTGGATTCTTCCGGCGATCATCAACGATTTCAAAAAGAACCGCAAAATGCAGTTGGAATCAGACGGAGGCCGTGTGTCGCTGATGCGGGACGCGTTTCTGGATTATCAGGACTGGGACTTTGCCGTTGGCGAAATCGCCCGCATGGAAAAGCTGACCAAGGCGGATGTGGTGCGCGCGGCCAACAAATATTTCAGCGGCGGCTATGTGGCCGGTTACCGCGTGGATGAGCAGCAGGACGTGCCGAAAATCGAGAAACCGCGGATTGACAAGATCAAAATCGACCCGACCCGACAGTCAGAGTTTTTCAAGCAGGTGATGGCGATGAATGTCAAACCCATCCTGCCGGTCTGGGTCAGGCCGGGCAAGGATTACCAGAAAAAAGATGCTCAGGATGGCGTACAGCTTTACTACGTCAAAAACCCGCTGAATGACCTCTTTGTGCTGACAATTTCAGTGGACCTCGGCAGCCGGCATGACAACCGGCTTGAAGTAGCCACGGAACTCCTCGACAAGTCCGGCACGAAACGGTTCAGCGGCGAGGACTTGAAAAAGGAATGGTACAAGCTGGGCACCGACTTGACAGTCAACGCGGGTGACAACGAAACGACCATCAGCATTTCGGGTCTCGATGAGAATTTTGCGGCTTCGTGGGCGCTGCTGATGGAGCTGCTGCAGGAGCCAACCGCAGATGCCGAAACCCTGGCGAAGTTGAAGAAGATCATTTTGGTCCAGCGCGAGGACGCGAAAAAGGATTTCCAAACCATCGCCCGCGCCGTCGCCCGCTACAACCGTTACGGCAAGGAATCGCCTTATCTGCAGGCGCTGCCGAATGACGCTCTCGAGAAGCTTTCGATGACCGACCTGCAGGACCGGATCAAAAGCCTGTTGCACTACCAACACAAGATCACCTACACCGGCTCGCTGCCGCTGAAACAGGTGCGCGCCATAGTGCAGCAGCATTCGGTGGCCGGCCCGTTGCAGGAACCACCGCCGTACAAGTTCCTGAAAGTCGCCGCCCCTGCCGAAAGCCGGGTTTACCTTTTCAACAAGGAACAGGCCCAGGCACAGTTGCGCATTGAATTCGGCGATGGCCAGTATAATGAGGCGAACCAGCCGCAGGTCCAGCTTTTCAACGATTACTTTGACGGCGGCATGTCCGGCGTCGTGTTCCAGGAACTGCGCGAATCCCGCGCCTTGGCGTATCAAGTCGGGGCGGTTTACAGCAACGGCAGTCGCAAGGGGGAGGACAACCTTATGATCGGCGCCATTGGCTGCCAGGCGGACAAGACACCAGAAGCGCTGGATGCCTTTCTCGACCTGTTTGAAAAACTGCCCGCTTCGCCGGAGCGGTTCACCGATACGCGCGATGCGATCCTCAGCCGCTATCGGACGGGCAAGATCGGGTTCCGCGATATCATCAGCTCGGTCCGCTCCTGGGAGCGGCTGGAAGTGCCGATTGACCCGCGCCGGGCGCGCTTTGAAAAAATCCAGCAACTCGGACTCGACGACGTGCTGCGGTTTGACCAAGAACACCTGCAACACCGGCCGAAGCTGATTTCCATCGTCGGGGACAAAAACAAAATTGACCTGGAAAAAATCAGAAAGGGCGGCGCGATGATGGAACTGGAGCTGAAGGATATTTTCGCCTTCTGACCGGCTGGTTTTCATCGTTTGCAACCGGCCGGCGGAAGCTGTGCGAAGTGGCAAAAAGTTGCGCCGGCACAAATCGCGCGTCACACTTGCGATGTGAACCGGGATTGGAAAAGGCTGTGTGCGGTCGCAGCGGCGGAGGTCGCGGCGACACTTGCCGCGCTGCCGAAACCGCTACGGGCGCGGGCGAAAAAATTACCGGTAACGTTTGAGCGCCGGCCGAATGCGGATTTGCAAGCCGACGGCATTGAGCCGGACACGTTGGGATTGTTCACAGGGGCGGAGTTTGCCGAGGAGGGAAATGTTCCAATACCGCCGCAAATTATTTTGTTTATGGAAAACCTTTGGGATTTTGCCGAAGGGGATGAGGTGATTTTTCGGGAGGAAGTGCGGACGACCTTTTTGCATGAACTAGGGCATTATTTGGGATTGGAAGAAGACGAAATAGCCGGGCGCGGGCTGGAATAGCTCGAATTGCCAGTATTTATGCGGTAAAAAATAACAAAGAATTCTCTTGCGACTTTGGCGGGTGCTGGTAAATTTTAATAAGTCTTCCGCGTGGCGGAAGAAGCGACTGGCCCAAAAGCCTGTTGACAACCGGCGCGAGTTTGATAATTTTCGCGCCTTCAAAACTCGAATCTGAGATGCCGAGTTGAAAACAATAATTCGGCGCTCGGGTTTTTTGTCCCCTAAATGGGGAAAAAGCAAGGGCGAAATGCCCGGGGATTTTTTGGGTGGAAACATCCGTTGCTCATTGAAAATTGAATTGTGCGATGAGTGAGAGCCCCTTCATTGACAACCGGTTAGTGGTTGTTTTTGAAGAGTTTTAAATTGTAATTCGTCCGATTAATCATCGGACACGAATTAAACTAACGTTTTTTAACGGAGAGTTTGATTCTGGCTCAGAACGAACGCTGGCGGCGTGGATAAGACATGCAAGTCGAGCGCTGATTGCGGGGTAGCAATATTCTGCAGTTGGAGCGGCGCAAGGGTGCGTAACACGTGGGTAATCTGCCGTGAAGTCTGGAATAACTTGCTGAAAGGCGAGCTAATACCGGATGTGAAAATTGGAAGGAATCTTTTGATTTTCAAAGTTGGGGACCGCAAGGCCTGACGCTTCACGATGAGCCCGCGGCCTATCAGCTAGTTGGTGAGGTAACGGCTCACCAAGGCTAAGACGGGTAGCTGGTCTGAGAGGACGACCAGCCACACTGGAACTGAGACACGGTCCAGACACCTACGGGTGGCAGCAGTCGAGAATTTTTCACAATGGGCGAAAGCCT